>NZ_VCED01000009.1 GCF_006384255.1 Haemophilus seminalis | reverse complement strand
AATTATGAATTTTCAGTTAAGCACCTATTAAGACTTCAAAATTAAAAATATTTTAAAACAAGTCAATCAACAAGTGCCCACACAGATTGTCTGATATATTGTTAAAGAGCAAAAAACAACGACGCACGTGGAAACTTAAAAAAACTTCACAACAGTGCGTCGTTGTGTGCGGTGCATTATAGGGATTTTCAAAACCCTTGCAAGTACTTTTTTGTAAAAATATTTAAAAAAAATGATCTTTTGATTAAAGCGCAAGCGATTAGAGCAAAATATAGATATTTTGAGCTATTTTTTTAATCGTTTTAAAATTCTCGGAAGCTCAACGATAGAATCTAACACATAATCAGCTACTCTCTCGCCTTCCTCTGTTACTGGTTTACCTGTACGAACTAATACATTCATTTTCACCTTCGCACCAATTCCCGCTTTTAGATCTTCAACTTTATCTCCAACCATAATAGATTGCGTAGGATCGATCTTTAATTCTTTGATCGCTTGCAATAACATTCCAGATTTAGGTTTTCGGCAATCACAGTCTTCTTTATATTCACCTTTTCCCTCAGGATGATGTGGACAATAGTAAATACCATCCAAATCCACATCTTGTTCAGCCAATGACCAATCCATCCATTCTGTTAACTGTAAAAACTGATTCTCAGAAAAATAACCACGCGCAATTCCAGATTGATTGGTAACCAACACCAACATATATCCCATTTTCTTTAATTCTCGCAATGCATCAATCGCACCGTCAATAAATTTAAAATTATCAATTTCGTGTACATAACCGTAATCAATATTTAACGTGCCATCGCGATCTAAAAAAATAGCCTTATTCATTTTCTTACCTTTCATACGTATCAAATTGACGAAAATTATCTATTTAATCCAAGCAATTAGCAAATATAACTCATAACCAATCTTTCTAAAAAAGATAATCTGACATATTGACATAGCAATCTAGACGTCTAGAATACCGAAACAGATTTAAAAATAGCAAATAAAAAGGGCTTATATGATTAAGCTAAACAATATAACGAAGATTTTTGAACTGCCTAGCAAGAAATTGACTGCGCTTGATAATGTCTCATTAAACATTGAAAAAGGTCAAATTTGTGGCGTAATTGGTGCATCTGGTGCAGGAAAAAGTACATTAATTCGCTGTGTGAATTTATTAGAAAAACCGACAAGCGGTTCCGTTATTGTTGACGGCGTAGAATTAACAGGACTTTCTGATCGCGAATTAGTACGCGCTCGTCGTCAAATTGGAATGATTTTTCAGCATTTCAATTTACTAAGTTCTCGCACTGTATTTGAAAACGTGGCATTACCCTTAGAATTAGAAGCTGAGTCAAAAGCAAAAATCCAAGAAAAAATCACCGCACTTTTAGATCTTGTTGGTTTAAGTGAAAAACGTGATGCTTACCCAAGTAATCTTTCTGGCGGGCAAAAACAACGTGTAGCCATTGCACGCGCCTTAGCGAGCGATCCTAAAGTCTTATTATGTGATGAAGCAACGAGTGCATTAGATCCTGCAACGACACAATCTATTCTGAAATTATTAAAAGAAATTAACCGCACTTTAGGTATTACGATTTTGTTGATTACCCATGAAATGGAAGTTGTTAAACAGATTTGTGATCAAGTTGCTGTCATTGATCAAGGTCGCCTAGTTGAACAAGGTACTGTCGGTGAAATTTTTGCAAATCCTAAAACAGAATTAGCACAAGAGTTTATTCGTTCGACCTTCCACATAAGTCTACCTGATGAATATTTGGAAAATCTTACTGATACGCCGAAACACAGCAAAGCGTATCCAATTATCAAATTTGAGTTTACGGGTCGCTCAGTCGATGCACCGTTACTTTCTCAAGCATCAAAAAAATTTGGCGTAGAGCTCAGTATTTTAACCTCACAAATTGATTATGCTGGAGGCGTGAAATTTGGTTATACCATTGCTGAAGTAGAAGGCGATGAAGATGCCATTACACAAACCAAAGTTTATTTAATGGAAAACAATGTGCGCGTGGAGGTGCTTGGTTATGTTCAATGATTTCTTGGCAACATTCAGCCAGCAATTAACACCTCAAATGTGGGGTGTTGTCGCAACCGCAACTTATGAAACGATTTATATCAGCTTTGCATCTACTTTACTTGCCGTAGTAGTCGGCGTACCTGTTGGCGTATGGACTTTCTTAACTGGAAAAAATGAGATTTTACAAAATAACCGTACTCATTTTGTGTTAAACACGATTATTAATATTGGGCGTTCTATTCCATTTATTATTTTGCTCTTAATCTTATTACCTGTAACTCGTTTCATCGTGGGAACCGTATTAGGTACAACGGCAGCAATTATTCCATTAAGCATTTGTGCGATGCCATTCGTGGCTCGCTTAACTGCTAATGCACTAATGGAAATTCCAAATGGTTTAACCGAAGCCGCTCAAGCAATGGGGGCTACTAAATGGCAAATTGTACGTAAATTCTATTTGCCAGAAGCACTACCGACACTAATTAATGGCATCACGCTTACGCTAGTCACTTTAGTTGGTTATTCTGCAATGGCGGGTACACAAGGCGGCGGTGGCTTAGGTAGCCTTGCCATCAACTACGGCGTATATCGCAATATGCCTTATGTCACTTGGGTGGCAACCATTATTATTGTGCTATTCGTTATGATTAGCCAAAAACTCGGCGATACACTGGCTAAAAAAGTGGATCATCGTTAATTAAACACAACTCTTAACTTAAACAGGAAGGAAATCCTATGAAATTAAAACAACTTTTTGCAATCACTGCTATCGCATCAGCTCTCGTTTTAACAGGCTGTAAAGAAGACAAAAAATCTGAAGCTGCAGCTGCACCACTTAAAATCAAAGTCGGTGTGATGTCTGGCCCTGAGCATCAAGTTGCAGAAATTGCAGCAAAAGTCGCTAAAGAAAAATATGGTTTAGACGTTCAATTCGTTGAATTCAATGACTACGCATTACCAAATGAAGCGGTATCTAAAGGTGATTTAGATGCAAACGCAATGCAACATAAACCTTATTTAGATGAAGATGCAAAAGCGAAAAATTTAAATAACTTAGTCATCGTGGGTAATACTTTCGTCTATCCATTAGCGGGTTATTCTAAAAAAATCAAAAGTATAAATGAATTACAAGAAGGTGCTAAAGTTGTTGTTCCTAACGATCCAACAAACCGTGGCCGTGCATTAATTCTTCTTGAAAAACAAGGCTTAATCAAATTAAAAGATGCAAATAACCTTCTTTCAACTGTATTAGATATTGTTGAAAATCCAAAAAAATTAAACATCACTGAAGTAGATACTTCTATTGCGGCACGCGCATTAGACGATGTTGATTTAGCTGTAGTAAACAACACTTATGCTGGTCAAGTAGGCTTAAATGCACAAGATAACGGTGTATTTGTAGAAGATAAAGATTCTCCATATGTGAATATTATCGTTTCTCGTACCGATAACAAAGACAGCAAAGCTGTTCAAGATTTCGTAAAATCTTACCAAACAGAAGAAGTTTACCAAGAAGCTAAAAAACACTTTAAAGATGGTGTTGTGAAAGGTTGGTAATTTCTACCGTACTTTAACTCATTACTGAATCCCTTGCTCTGCAAGGGATTTTCTTATCTAAGCTTGGGATATTTTTATGTCTTTTTTTACTTATTTCTATTTAGAAAACCGTATGTATTTTCAAGATTATTTTAAATACATCGCAATTTTTACTTCACTTGCTGCTCTTATGTTAGTAACAAGTTTATATCTTCGCCATCGTTTAGAAACCAAATACCGAGATCTCAGTATTATTTTTCTGCTCTTAATTATTCTCTTACTTGGTATTCAGTATAATCAATATGAACAAAATCAAGTATATGCGAATGATACTTCACGCATTGTTACATTTTTGAACTCAGTAAAAACATCACAAAATTTACAATTTGAGGATCTACGAGTAAATAACCAGAAAATTACAAATGGTATGATCTTAAATATTAAGGATAAATACTATCAGGTAAATTTTAATAATGATTTTACTGCTTATACACTCTCTGAAATCAATTTAGTTAACCCGAATATCAATATTATTGATAAGGAAAATAAATAATGGAAAGTTATTCATTTCTTGCTATAAAACTTACAATGGGCATTATTGGTCTTGTTTTACAGATTAATTTAATGGGGAAGGGAAACCTTGCTCCAACATCAGCGATGGATCAAGTACAAAATTATGTACTGGGCGGTATTATCGGCGCTGTCATTTATAATGACAATATCGGAATATTACAATTTTCCCTTGTTCTCATTTTATGGACATTACTAATTTTTACGCTACGTTTTATCAAAAATCATAACCGATTTGTGAAAAATATTATCGATGGAAGTCCAGTTTGGGTAATTTTAGATGGCAAAGTACAAACTAGTGAATGTATGAAAAATGGTATCTCAGCCCACGATTTAATGTTTAAACTCCGGGCAGCAGGCATATATGAAATCTCTACTGTAAAACGGGCTGTACTTGAACAAAATGGGCAACTATCAATCATTCAATACGGAGACGAAGATTTACGCTATCCATTAATTATTGATGGCCAAATTGATTACGATATTCTTGATATCATTAATCGAGATGAAAATTGGGTTCATTCAGAATTAGATGCCAATAAACTAACCGTAAACCAGGTATATATTGGTGAATATTTGAATGGTCAATTAATTACACACCTTTATAACCCAAACTAATCCACTAATGAAAGTCATGACCAATAATTTAAGTTATTGGTCTTTTTTTAAAATTTCTGTCTCAATATTCGACTTTTTTTCAGGCTAGCCCTACCAATGCTATAAAATTTCGTTACAATGAAAGCTTAGACAAAAATAATAAAAGACCCGGAAACAAACACAATGACAGGTGCACAACTCATCATGGCGTGCCTGAAAGCACACCATGTCACGACTCTTTTCGGCTATCCAGGCGGCGCAATCATGCCAACCTATGATGCCCTTTATGACGCAGGCTTAGATCACCTACTTTGTCGTAATGAACAAGGGGCTGCCATCGCAGCGATTGGTTATGCTCGTTCCACAGGAAAAGTGGGCGTCTGTATTGCAACATCTGGCCCAGGTGCAACCAATTTAGTCACTGGATTAGGCGATGCCATGATGGACTCCATTCCAGTTGTAGCCATTACTGGTCAAGTTTCCTCTCCATTAATCGGCACAGATGCGTTCCAAGAAGCCGATGTTCTTGGTCTTTCCCTTGCTTGCACTAAACACAGCTTTATCGTACAAAGTGCGGATGAATTAGCCGATGTTTTTGCTGAAGCCTTTGAAATTGCCCAAAGCGGACGTCCCGGCCCTGTTCTTATTGATGTGCCTCGCGATATTCAAATTGGTGAAGTGCCCGCGAATGTAAAAGCCTACGTTAAAACACCAGAAAAACCTACCGCACTTTCAGTAGATAAACTCGCTGAAGCAAAAGAATTATTAAAAAATGCTAAAAAACCGGTGATTTATGTGGGTGGTGGCGTTGGTATGGCGAAAGCTGTTACTGCCTTACGCGAATTTTTAGCCCAGACAAAAATGCCATCGGTCTCAACTTTAAAAGGTTTAGGTGCAATTGATCCAAACGATGATGTGTATATGGGAATGATTGGTATGCATGGTACAAAAGCTGCTAATTTTGCCGTGCAAGAAAGCGATTTATTACTCGTATGCGGTGCTCGTTTTGACGACCGTGTAACAGGTAAACTCGATACTTTTGCGCCTCATGCCAAAGTGATTCATTGTGATATTGATGCAGCGGAAATTCATAAATTACGCCGTGCAGATGTTGCCCTACAAGGGGATTTAATCCAAGCACTTAATGCACTCAAACAAGATCTTGATATTGAACCTTGGCGTGAACAAATCAGAGATTTAAAAGCAAAATTAGATTTCACTTATGTTGAAAATCAAGGCAATCGCCCGATTGATCCTTGGGCATTACTCAACAGCCTATCTAATCGTAAACCAAATAATGCGGTAATTTGTACCGATGTGGGGCAGCATCAAATGTGGTCAGCGCAACACATGAAGCATTTTGCTCCAGAGAACTACATTACATCGGCAGGTTTCGGCACAATGGGCTTTGGCTTACCCGCCGCAGTGGGGGCAAAAAAAGCACGACCGCAAGATGAAGTCATTTTGGTTACTGGTGATGGCTCACTCATGATGAATATCCAAGAATTGGGTTCAATCAAACGTGGCAATTTACCGGTAAAAATTTTGTTATTGGATAACCAACGCTTAGGTATGGTTCGTCAATGGCAGGATTTATTCTGGAATAAACGTCGCAGTGAAACGATTTTAGACGACAACCCAGATTTTGTGATGCTTGCTAATGCGTTCGGTATTCCAGCAGAACGTATTGAGTCAGCCGATGATGTGGATGCGGCAATCAACCGATTGTTAAACAGCAACACGGCCTATTTATTACAAGTATGTATTCCACCTGATGAATGTGTATGGCCACTTGTGCCACCGGGTGCATGTAACGCGGATATGGTAGAGGAGATGAACTAATGAATGAATATAAACTTGAACTCGTCGTTCGCCATCGTCCAGAAGTATTGGAACGCATTTTACGCGTAGCACGCCACCGCGGTTTTACCGTTACAACTATGGACATGACACTGATTGAAAGCCAAGTGCGGCTAAAAATTACCGTAAAATCTGACCGCACTTTAGAGCTGTTAGTGAATCAGTTGGCGAAATTGCCAGATGTTTTAATGGTTAATTAAGAATATTTTATCAAATAATTTCTTCGACTTTTCTTCTGCCAAATCTCCCCTTCCCCTCTTTGCTAAAGAGGGGATTGAATTGAGATAAATTTAAGTATTAGTTTTGAACTTTAACAACACTAGAATGTGAATGAAACAATGGTTATCCACTTACTAAAGAAATTCTCCCTCTTTAGCAAAGAGGGGAAGGGGAGATTTGGCAGTCTCAATTAACGAAGAAATTAATCATACAAACGAACCCTAAAATTTTACTCGGAGAGATTATTTATGCCAAAACTACGTTCAGCGACTAGTACACAAGGTCGTAATATGGCAGGCGCACGTGCCTTATGGCGTGCGACAGGAATGAAAGAAAATGACTTTGGTAAACCGATTATTGCGGTGGTGAACTCTTTCACCCAATTCGTACCAGGGCATGTGCATTTAAAAGATATGGGTCAGCTTGTTGCCGCAGAAATTGAAAAAGCGGGCGGTGTAGCAAAAGAATTCAATACTATTGCGGTGGATGACGGTATCGCGATGGGTCACGGTGGGATGCTTTATTCCTTACCAAGCCGTGATTTAATCGCTGATAGCGTAGAATATATGGTTAATGCGCACTGTGCTGATGCGATGGTGTGTATTTCCAACTGTGACAAAATCACCCCAGGAATGTTAATGGCGGCAATGCGCTTAAACATTCCAACAATTTTTGTCTCAGGCGGTCCAATGGAAGCAGGCAAAACTAAACTTTCTGATCAATTAATCCGCTTAGATTTGGTTGATGCGATGATTGAGGCAGCCGATCCGAATGTGTCAGATGAACGCATTGATGCCATTGAACGTAGCGCTTGCCCAACTTGTGGTTCTTGCTCAGGAATGTTTACCGCAAACTCTATGAACTGCTTAACCGAAGCCTTAGGTTTATCTTTACCAGGCAACGGTTCTATGTTAGCTACTCACGCAGACCGCAAAGAATTATTCTTAAAAGCTGGTCGTCAAATTGTTGAGCTTTGCAAACGTTATTACGAACAAGATGATGCAACCGTATTGCCTCGTTCAATCGGTACCTTTGATGCCTTTGAAAATGCAATGAGCCTCGATATCGCAATGGGTGGTTCAAGCAATACTGTTTTACACTTATTAGCGGCAGCACAAGAAGCAGGCGTAGATTTTAAAATGGAAGATATTGACCGTTTATCGCGCAAAGTACCTTGTTTAAGCAAAATTGCACCAAACACCAATAAATACCACATGGAAGACGTACACCGTGCAGGCGGTATTATGGGATTGTTAGGTGAATTAGATCGCGCTGGATTAATTCATAAAAATACACACACCGTGCTTGGAACGAGCATGGGAGAACAACTAGACCAATACGATATTATTCGCAATCAAGATGAAAAATTACATAAATTCTTCCGTGCAGGCCCTGCAGGCATCCGCACAACTCAAGCATTCTCACAAGATTGCCGCTGGGATACCGTCGATAATGATCGTGTAAACGGTTGTATTCGCAATAAAGAAAATGCGATTTCACAAGAAGGTGGCTTAGCCGTATTATTCGGTAATCTCGCGGAAGACGGATGTATCGTTAAAACCGCGGGCGTAGATGAGTCTATTTGGAAATTCACCGGCACTGCTATCGTATTTGAAAGCCAAGAAGATGCAGTTGCAGGTATTTTGGGTGGCAAAGTCAAAGAAGGTCATGTTGTTGTTATCCGTTACGAAGGCCCTAAAGGCGGACCTGGTATGCAAGAAATGTTATACCCAACCAGTTACTTAAAATCGATGGGCTTGGGCAAAAAATGCGCTTTATTAACGGATGGCCGTTTCTCTGGTGGTACATCAGGCTTGTCTATTGGACACGCATCACCAGAAGCTGCTTCTGGCGGTGCAATAGGCTTAGTACGCGATGGCGATATTATCAACATTGATATTCCAAACCGTGCAATTAACTTAGAAATCAGTAATGAAGAACTCGCAGCACGCAGAGCTGAACAAGATCAAAAAGGTTGGCAGCCTGCTAACCGTGAACGTGAAGTCTCTTTTGCATTGAAAGTATTCGGTCACTTTGCCACCTCTGCAGACAAAGGTGCGGTACGCGATAAAACATTGTTAAAATAATTTAACAAGATGGCGCGCGTTTCTAACGCGTGCCTTTTGTTATAGGCAAAGTGCGGTCATTTTTCTACGTGTTTTGAAATAAATATAGGAAGATTCTAATGGGATTTCTCGATTTTTTTAAGAAAAAAGAAATAGTTGGGATTGGTACATCATCTTATAACAAAAAGTTAATTGATGTTTGGAAAGATAGCATTAATGGAAATGAGAAGTCTTGGGTGCTGTTTGAAAATGGAACTTGCGTTATTTTACTTGAACCCGAAGAAGATTTAGCAAAACAAGCTAAAAAATTATTAAGTGAATGGGGAAAAGTTCAAGTAGCTACATCGTCAGCAGATTTTGGTGTTATCCATTTGGATAATGGCAAAGGATATGCTGTTTCATGCCATCATCCCGAAATTTTTACGTTAGTTTTAAAACAAGATGGATTAGATGAAGATTTCAAAATAGGTATTGAAGGTCGCTCTAACCGAAATTATGATGCCGAAGGGCTCAATATCATTCATATCGAAGATAAACGAATAAAAGAAATACTATGAAAAACCTACTCACCAATCCTCAACCTTCTCAATCAGATTATATCAATGCCATTGTTAAACTTGGTTCGCGCGTATATGAAGCTGCGCAAGTGACCCCTTTACAAAAAATGGGAAAACTTTCTGAACGACTGCACAATAATATCTGGATTAAACGTGAAGACCGTCAGCCAGTAAATAGTTTTAAACTACGCGGTGCTTACGCAATGATTTCTAGCCTTTCAGCAGAACAAAAAGCAGCTGGCGTAATAGCGGCATCTGCGGGTAACCATGCGCAAGGCGTGGCATTATCAGCGAAACAATTAGGCTTAAAAGCATTGATCGTCATGCCACAAAACACCCCAAGCATTAAAGTGGATGCAGTGCGTAGTTTTGGTGGTGAGGTGTTGTTGCATGGTGCTAATTTCGATGAAGCCAAAGCAAAAGCGATTGAGCTTTCAAAAGAAAAAAACATGACATTTATTCCACCATTCGATCATCCATTAGTGATCGCAGGACAAGGCACGTTAGCGATGGAAATGCTACAACAAGTGGCAGATTTGGATTATGTGTTTGTACAAGTCGGCGGGGGTGGCTTAGCTGCAGGTGTAGCAATTTTGCTTAAGCAATTTATGCCAGAAATTAAAATCATCGGTGTAGAATCAAAGGATTCAGCATGCTTAAAAGCCGCTCTCGATAAAGGCGAGCCAACAGATTTAACGCATGTTGGATTATTTGCGGATGGCGTTGCCGTAAAACGCATTGGTGACGAAACATTCCGTCTATGCCAACAATATCTTGATGATATGGTATTGGTCGATAGTGATGAAGTGTGCGCAGCAATGAAAGATTTATTTGAGAACGTTCGTGCGGTTGCAGAACCATCAGGTGCGTTAGGTTTAGCTGGTTTGAAAAAATATGCCAAACAAAACCATATTGAAGGCAAAAATATGGCGGCAATTTTGTCTGGTGCAAACTTGAATTTCCACACGTTACGTTATGTATCTGAACGTTGTGAAATTGGTGAAAATCGAGAAGCTTTATTAGCCGTGACCATGTCTGAACAACCCGGTAGTTTCTTAAAATTTGCTTATGTATTAGGTAACCGAGCAGTAACAGAATTCAGTTACCGTTATGCAGATGATAAACGTGCTTGCGTGTTTGTCGGGGTAAGAACGACAAATGAGCAAGAAAAAGCAGACATTATTGCAGACCTCACTAAAAATGGTTTTGATGTTGAGGATATGTCTGATGATGATATTGCGAAAACGCATGTTCGCTATTTAATGGGTGGTCGTGCAGCCAATGATAATGAACGCTTATATACGTTCGAATTCCCAGAGCAAAAAGGTGCGTTATTGAAATTCTTGGAAACGTTACAAAATCGTTGGAATATTTCATTATTCCACTATCGTGCCCACGGCGCGGACTATGGAAATATCCTTGCTGGTTTCCAAATTGAAGAAGGCGAACAATCAGAATTTGAACAGGCACTTGCTCAACTCAATTATGTTTTTGAAGATGTAACAGAAAGCAAATCTTATCGTTATTTCTTACGTTAATCTTATAAAAAAGGCGTGATATTTTTCACGCCTTTGTATTATTCAAACTCTAATTCCACCGCACTTTCGCCAAGTAAATTCACCAATTCCGTCAGAATTTCATCTGTTGGAATGATCGACCATTGCACGCCCAAACGTAACAACGCACGACCTTTCGGACTTTGGTAATACACGTTAATGGGCAACGTTCCACCACTCACTGGCTCAAGTAATGCTTTAAGTTGTTTAATGAAACTTGGTGTAATTTGATGCTCAGAAAGGCTGATAGCTAAGGATTTGACATAACGAGAACGAGCCTCATCTAAGGTCATTAACTCTCGAACCGTCATTTTTAAGCCACCTGAAAAATCATCAACACTGACCTGCCCAGAAGCAATCACTACTGTATCTTTTTGTAACTTTTCACCAAATTGCTCTAAACTTTCACCAAATAAAGTTAAATCTAAACGACCAGAACGATCATCTAATGTTGCAATACCGAGTCGATTACCTTTTTTAGTCATAGCCATACGAGACGAAACTAATAATCCTGCGGCAGTACTTATTTGCCCACGACGATTTGGAGTCAAATCTTTTAAACGTATTGATGTGTAATGAGATAATTCTTTTAAATATCGGCTTACAGGATGACTACTTAAATAAAGCCCTAGTGTTTCACGCTCACCATCAAGAATTTGTTTTTCTGAGTAAGGGGGGGTATTCGCATAGGCATTCTCAACTTCTTCGTGGGTTTCAGTCAGCACCCCAAACATATCCGTTTGTCCCATTGCTTCATCTTTAGCATGTTGATCAGATGCTTTTAGGGCATCTTCTAAATTCTTAGAAAGTGCGGCGCGATGTGGACCTAATTTATCAAAGGCACCTGACATAATTAGGCTTTCAAAAGTCCGGCGGTTAATTTTCTTCAAATCTACTCGAGCACATAAATCAAATAAGTCTTTGAAAATTCCCCCTTCATTTCTAGCGGTCACAAGTGCCTCAATAGGGCCTTCCCCCACACCTTTAATTGCGCCAATACCATATACAATTTCACCTTGGTCATTAACACTAAAATGATGCTTACCCACATTAATATCTGGTGGAGCAACCTTTAATCCCATACGTAAACATTCATCATATAAACCCACAATTTTATCCGTGTTATCCATTTCAGATGTCATTACCGCTGCCATAAATTCTGCAGGGAAATGGGTTTTGAGCCAAAGGGTTTGGTAAGACACCAAGGCATAAGCAGCGGAGTGAGATTTATTAAAACCATAGCCAGCAAATTTTTCCACCAAGTCGAAAATCTTCATGGAAAGCTCACCATCAACACCGTTTTTTACCGCCCCCTCTTTAAACACAGAACGCTGCTTTGCCATTTCCTCTGGTTTCTTTTTCCCCATCGCTCGACGCAATAAGTCTGCTCCACCCAATGTATAACCAGCCAACACTTGCGCAATCTGCATAACTTGCTCTTGATACAAAATAATACCGTAAGTTGGCTCAAGAATAGGCTTCAAGCTTTCATGTTGATATTCTGCATCAGGGTAGGATACTTCTTCTCGTCCGTGTTTACGATCAATAAAATTATCCACCATGCCTGACTGCAAAGGACCAGGACGGAACAATGCTACCAACGCGATAATATCTTCAAAACAGTCAGGTTGAAGGCGTTTGATCAAATCTTTCATACCACGAGATTCTAGCTGGAATACAGCTGTAGTTTCAGAACGTTTAAGCAGTTCAAAAGATTCATGATCATCTAGAGGGATCGCAGCAATATCAACAAGTGGCTTACCTTCTCGAGCCATGCGAGCATTGATCATATCTAATGCCCACTTAATGATAGTCAGAGTACGTAATCCTAAGAAATCAAACTTCACAAGCCCTGCATATTCCACATCGCTTTTATCAAAATGGGTAACAGGGTGAAGCCCTTCATTATCGCAATAAAGCGGAGCAAAATCCGTAATTAAAGTTGGAGAAATTACTACGCCTCCCGCATGTTTACCCGCATTACGGGTTACACCTTCCAACTTACGCGCCATATCTATTAAGGCTTGTACTTCTTCATCACTGTCATACGCCACTTGCAATTGTGGCTCAACTTCAAACGCTTTTGCGAGCGTCATTCCTGGATCTGGAGGAATCAATTTCGAAATACGATCAACAAAACCATAAGGATGCCCCAATACGCGTCCTACATCGCGAATCACCGCTTTTGCCGCCATGGTACCAAAGGTGATAATTTGTGATACCGCGCCACGGCCATAGGTTTCAGCAACGTGCTCAATCACTCGGTCTCGACCATCCATACAGAAATCCACGTCAAAGTCAGGCATAGATACCCGTTCTGGATTTAAAAAACGCTCAAACAGCAAATCAAACTCAAGCGGATCTAAATCGGTAATTTTCAATGCATAGGCAACTAAAGAACCGGCTCCCGAACCTCGTCCTGGTCCCACTGGAATATCGTTATCTTTTGACCACTGAATAAATTCCATCACAATCAAGAAATAACCAGGGAATCCCATTTGGTTGATAACACCTAATTCCACTTCTAAACGTTCATCATATTCTGCCCGTCTTTCGGCCCTAATTTTTTCATCCGGAAATAGAAATGCTAAACGCTCCTCTAGTCCTTCTCTGGCTTTTTTTATTAAGAAATCCTCCGTGCTCAATTCACCCGTTGGAAATTTTGGTAAAAAATATTCACCAAGACGAAGCGTTACACTACAACGCTGAGCAATTAAAAGCGTATTTTCTAAAGCTGAGGGAATATCTGCAAATAACTCACACATTTCCTCTTCTGAACGGAAATATTGTTCGGAGGTATAACGTTTTGGGCGTTTAGGATCATCTAAAGTATAACCATCTCGAATCGCTACACGAATTTCGTGGGCTTCAAAATCATCTTGCTTAAGGAATACCACATCATTTGTAGCAACTAACGGTAAATGGTAATGTTCAGCTAATTTTAGTGCTGCTTGGATATAACTTTCTTCATCCGCTCTTCCTGTTCGGCTAAGAGCAAGATAAAAATGCTCGGGAAAAAATTCTTGATAAAATGCGACCGCACTTTCAATCTCATCAGCATTATCTTTTAATAATTTCTTTCCCACATCTCCCTGTATACCACCAGATAAGATAATCACCCCTTCTCGATAATCAATAAGCCAATCTTGATCAATATAAGGTAAGTCGTTATAACCTCGCTGGTAAGCCTTTGATAACAATAAAGTAATATTTTTATAGCCTTCATTATTTTTAGCCAACAAAGTCAGATCAAAGTATTCATCGCCACATAATGTACTTTTGACTTTTACATCTGCCCCGATAATTGGCTTCATCCCTAAAGAAAGCATCTCGCCATAAAAGCGCACCACACCGCAAAAATTTGTAAAATCCGTTAGTGCCATTGCAACCATTTCATTAGCAGCACAGGCTTTTACTAGCGGTTTCACTTTGATGATACTGTCAATCATCGAAAAATCTGTGTGCGTGCGAAGATGGACGAAACGAGGCTGGGATGACATTGAAAATCCTTAAAGTGCGGTTAAATTTTGCCGTAAATATTGAGGCTGTATTATAGCGAATTTTTCAAATAAATGCCTATGCAACAAATGGCTTTCCTAATTAGCTCGGATAACCGATTGCGTGAACAAAAAATGATTGCTTTCCGCAGACTGTAAATTAGATAAACGTATTTTTATTGAAACACCTTTACAATCCATTCAATAAATACGGCCAAGCGTTTGGGGATAAATTGACGCTGTGGGTAAATCAACCAAACTGGATGAGCGGTGGGTTGAAGCGCTGTTAAAACTGGCACCAATTTTTCTTTTTCTAAATAAGATCGGATCATCAACTCGGGCATTTGAACAATGCCGAGGCCAGAAAGGGCTGCAAATAGCAAGGCATTGGAATCATTGACTTGCATGGCTTTAGGGGATTTAAAGCGTTCTGTTTCCCCCGATTTTTTTTCGAAATTGCCATGGCAAAACTTTATGCTGAGAACCTGAAACATAATGCACAATTTGATGTTCGTCTAAGTCTAACAGCATTTCAGGCACGCCATGAATGGCAAGATAACTTGGTGCAGCACAAGTTTGCATCGCTTCAGTTTTCCAAGCAAAAGGTGATGGACTGCGAATTTTACCTTCACCGGGTAAAGTAAATAATTTAAGCATTTTGTTTTCCTTTCATTATTTGTTATTCAAATACGGTTCTACTATAGTCCAAACAGCCGGGAAATTCACGATAAAGACCGGATGTGGCGCATTAGGGATAACGGCTAAATCGGCATTCTGTGTCATACGATAGGCGTTGATGACCGTATCCAAGGGTGCATTGGCATCGTCTTGGCCAACCACAAACAACACCAGCGATTGAATCTTACCAAATGTCTCTTTGCCAACTTGGGTGTTGTCATAATTTTTCTGTACATTGTCAAACCACACCGCTGTTTGTTGTGGGTTGGGACGAATGCTTTGTTGCATTTGCCAATAGCTTGAATCTAACTGGCGAATTTGTTCATAGCTTGCGCGTTTATTTCCACCACCTTGAATAAAACCTCGTTTCTATTCGCCGGCACCGATGGCAATAATTTTCGCTGCCTGTTCGGGATAAGCAGCAGCAAAGGTGAGGACGGTATAAGCGCCGTCTGAAAAGCCGAGCAAATCCACTTTACCGTTAATTTGTGCGGCTTTTAATACGGCAAGCACATCAGCTGCTTTTTGTGCGTAAGTTGGCGCAACACTGCCGACTTCAGATTTTCCATGACCGCGAGTGCTGATGGCAATGACTTCATGATTTTGGCTTAAACGGTCAATAAACTCGCCCATTTCAGCCGTTGAACCCACTAATCCACCATGCCAATCACAGGCAAGCTTTTGCCATAGCGTTCAAAATAAATTTTAGCCCCATCACTTGCCGTCGCATAATGACCGACTTTTTCATTGTTCCCATAAGGCACTTGGCTATGGTAGACAGTTTCATTTTGTCCGAAATAGCGCAACGGTTCGCCAGCAAAACTGCTCGTTGCAAGGGTGGCGAAAAGTACGCTAAGCACTAATTTTTTAAATGCTTTCATGGTGTTCTCCTGAGTAAAGTGCGGTCATTTTTCTTGGTGTTTTTTGCTAGAACGCAATTACGCAATCACTGGATACTACGACATTTCCGACGTAAGAGTTTTTTGTAAGGCGTTTATTCATTGATTAATCCTTAGGAAAATTGACACAAGCGTAGGCTCTTGCGCCATCGGAGGGGTCAGAACGATACCTGAGCAGAAAAGTACAACCGGTTAGGGGTAAGTATAGTAAAATAGCATCAAGACAGTAATAATTAAATTTAGGACTACCTCGTATAAGGTTAGGATTTTGATGGAAAGGTAAATGGGTAAAGGAATTTCTTTGCGGATTATTGTATGGAGAAATTAAATGACTGTTGAATCGATGAAAAGAATATTAGCAATGCCGTCTATAGGTAATTTTAAATGTATTGAGCTTTTTGAAGTGATTGGTATAAAAGATAGTAACCCGC
The DNA here is from genome assembly GCF_006384255.1 of Haemophilus seminalis. Lineage (GTDB taxonomy): Bacteria > Pseudomonadota > Gammaproteobacteria > Enterobacterales > Pasteurellaceae > Haemophilus > Haemophilus seminalis. The sequence goes on along the minus strand of NZ_VCED01000009.1, from coordinate 50,980 downwards.
CTTTTAATATTTTCTCACTAGCAGTTACTCATGAAACAGATTTACGTTTGACAGATACAGAGAAAATTACATCAAAGCTTATTAAGTTAAAGGCTGATAACTCTCTAAAATTTGGAGTTTTTAAAAGAATTGTTTCTATAGAAGATTTTGTCAATATCATTTCTGATTTAGTTACTACAGAGGCAAATGAAGATGATGGCAATAAACTTTGTTATGGTCATTTAAAAGCTATTCCTCCTGTTTATGTTCCGCCATTAGAGCGCGGTAAGAATGAGTTTTTAGGTTTACTCAAGAATAATTTTTTTGGTGGTTCGCATCTTTTTGAATGGTTTGACGAAAGCAAAGAGTATGTTGCGCCACTGATAGACAATTTCTCTGCCTTAGACGAATTTTCTGAAAAACTACAGGAATACTTACCCATTAAAATCGGTACTCATTTTGATAGATTGGGCAATATCATCGTACAAATTCCTTGTGCTGCGGTGGCGCTTACAATAGAAAGAAGAGATGAACAAAGTCATCAGTTATTGTCTAATTTAGCAGTTAGCCCCTATTTTTCAGGAGAGGTAAAATTTTCAGGCATTTTTTGGCGGGAACAACATGGCAGTATTATTGATTTTCAGAAAATTTCATTGGTTATAGGAGAAAACATCATACCTTTTCAGCAAATTAATGGAAGTGGATATTATGTAATTTGGGATGAAAATAATCAGATAATTTGTAGTGGTGGGCAAGTAAGGTTTGTACCGGAATATATAAATTGTTCTATAAATATACATGAAAATAGTCAGAGAATATTAAAATTACCTAATGGAAAAGAGAAAAGAATTAATATTTTTACCCCGAAATCAAAAAGTCAAATTGGCAATAAGACTAAAGATTATCGAAATTGGGTTAGAAATAGATTTCTCAAAATAGAAAAACAAGAATTACATGATACTTTAAAATTGAGACAATTTAAGCGGGATATGCGTCAAGAAGCGTTGGATTTTCTCAGAGAGTTGATTGAAGAATATGGAAAAAATGGTATTTATCTTTGGGATCCCTATTTAAATGCAAAAGATTTATTGGAGACTGTATTTTTTAGCCCATATGCTAATTCGCCAATCAAAGCACTAACTGGCTTAAAAATTGCTCCACAAGAAAATAAAACATCATCTTATAAAGCCGACCTTGCAAACGAAATTAACCAAGCCATTCGTCAAGCTGGTTGGTTAAATCTGACCTTTGTCAATGCTGATCGTTCTAAGGTTGGCGATTTTCATGACCGTTTTATTATTTTTCCACAAGCAATAGATGAACCTGTAAGAGCTTGGTCATTGGGAACATCAGTGAATAGCTTAGGAAAAAGCCATCACATCATTCAAGAAGTTGAAGATGGGCAGATTATTGCTGATGTTTTTGAAGAAATGTGGGACCAATCAATTAATGATGAGGATAATATTATATGGAAATCTGCGAACAGCTAACTACAGCTCAAATACTACATTTAGCTCAATCTCTTGATTATTCCTCCTGCCTACCTGATGAAATATTCTCTTTTTTTGATAAGGATTTTAATTTCAATAGTTGGAAGTGGGATGATGAACATCTTTTCTGGCAATATTATAATAATTTTTATCCATCAAGCATTGATTACCATGATGCGGTTATTTATATTGATAATCCTGATAAGAAAAATAGGCTGATAGAAAGTATTTCATGGCTGATTAACACTTTGCAAGATGAGCATTCAAGTGAGAAAGATCAAAAGATAGCTTTTGAATTGACTTGTCTTCTTCCTAAATTTTGGGCAATCAGCTACGAAGAAGGAATTATTTTCTCTCAATCCTCTAAAAATTTAGCGATAAGATATTTATCTCATCTGAAAATTGAGTTGTCTACTATCCAGAATGCATCAATTAATGACAATGAGAGAATGGATTCTCTAACAGAAAATTTAGAAAATGAACGATGGAAAAAGCTCGCAGAAGATAAATGGCATTTAAATGAATTATATAATCACCTGTCTTTAAATTTTCATCAATCGTACTCATTTATATCTGAGCATCATAATCATGAGATCTTGTCACTGATTAATCAGGAAACTAAGGTTTTTAATCTTTTATATTGGCTTGCTTTGCTACCAGAAAAATATCGCCAGCCTTTTGCACTACAAACAACCAATAAGTTAGCAAAATTTCTTTTGCTGTTTAGATTAGATCATTTATCTAGAAATGAGATGAAAGACGAGCAAATCCAATTATCAAATATTTGGAAAGATTGCCCTAATGAATGGTTTGATATTTTTAACCAATATCCGGTCAGATACCCTTATCTTCAGTTAGGATTTGGTGCATTCTTGACAAAGGCTACCGATGAGAAAATCTGCATCTATATTGACAGCTTGCATTTAAATCAAGGTGAAGAGAGCATTAAAGAGTGTTTGATGTATTTTTTTGCTCATGCTGATAAAAATAGGATTCAGTATTTATGCAAATTAGCTTTTGATAAGTGGAAGGACTGGGATTTTGGGAATCCTTACTCAATTGCTAGAAGTATCCTAGATAGAGCTTTAGTGAAATATTTCCAAATAATGCTTCCTAAACAGGATAGAGAAAATTTCATTCAAAACGAAATTAATCAAATCCTGAATTTCCAACGGCAATGGTTTGCTTCTATTGTAGAGCTAGATAAATTTGTTTATCTGCATTTATCCCGAATGCAACAAGCTTGTATTTCTGAAGAATTAGAAAAAGATGCATCACTATCGTTTGAAGATATTCAGAAGCGTGTTTATTTTCCTGCTCAATTTGACAATGATTTAAGGTGGAGAAATTGGATTGATTTGGATAAATTTAACTAAGACAATGATAAGTTGCCAATTGCGAATTGGATTAAGATCTAATAATCAAAAAAACCGTCTAAATTTTATTTTCAGACAGTTTTTTGATGTTCTAATTATTTACTGGTATTAGCATATCTTCAGGCTACACAATCATAGTAAATGTTAGGTTAGTGGAGTTTTCTTTTTTCTGGCATGAAGTCGGTGTATTTTCGTAAAAGTGCGGTTATTTTTTAGCGTGTTTTTCTGATTTTAATATTGCAAATCTTGAACGAAGATGTTTTTTCAGGGCGCTTGTTTATTAATTCATCCCTAGGAAAATAGGCACAAGCGTGAACGCTTGCGCCTATGGGAGAAAACCACCCTTTCGAGTGGCTTTGTTTTAAGCTAAATTTCCAAATTTACCTGATTGCACATCGTGAATAGCTTGAAGGATTTCTTCTCGACTATTCATAACAAATGGGCCATATCCTACAACAGGCTCATTGAGAGGCTCCCCTGTGAGAATCAATAATTTTGCAGTATTATTGGATTCAATTAACACATCTGCAGCACCACGCTCAAAGGTAACCAATTCACCGCGTCGAGCAATCGCCTTGCCGCTAACGTGGATCGTACCATCTAATACAAGGATAATCACATTATGACTTGCTGGCACGCTGAACATATAGGCAGCATTCGCATTCATTGTGGTATCCCACATATTAATTGAGCTAAATGTATCCGCAGGGCCTTTCACATTGAGCAATTCACCAGCGATAACTCTGACTGAACCTGCATTATTCGGTAATGCCACGACTGGAATATTTTCAGCTTTAATCGCTTGATATTTAGGTGCTGTCATTTTATCTTTTGCCGGCAAATTAACCCAAAGTTGTACCATCTCGAACAAACCGCCTTCTTTAGCAAATTTTTCAGAGTGCATTTCCTCATGCATCACGCCAGAACCTGCTGTCATCCACTGAACATCCCCCGTACCAATCGTACCACCACCGCCATGTGAATCCCGATGTGATACTTCACCTTGATAAGCAATAGTCACCGTTTCAAAACCTCTGTGCGGATGTTCACCGACACCACGTAAAGCAAATTCAGAATCATCGCGACGACCACCTTGGAAAAATTTGGGTTCGTTGTAATCCATTAAAAGAAATGGATCGAGATTTTTATCTTTATCGTTATAACTAAACATCGAGGCGACATGAAAGCCATTTCCTACCCAATGTTTTACTGGGGCAGTAAAAACATTTGCAACTTTTTTCATATAAAACTCCTTTGTTAATATGTAGAACCTATCGTTCTGTCAATGCGAGTATTATATGGTTCGAAGATAAGAGATAAAGATGACTTTAGTTGAAGAATATTTTACTAAAAGGAAACAATTAAAATTAGGTTGATATAAAAGAACAATTAAAGGGAATTTACAAAAAACACCCTAAAATTTGACCGCTCTTTTTCTCCTCCACAAAAAACTAATTTGAAGTACGGATTATTATTCAATTTCGTTATAACTAAAAATCAGTACATATATTTAACAATTCTTTGGTTTTGCTATGCGGTTTTCTACATTTTTACCGTCTTATATTCACTAGAGGTACAACTATGCAGCATCTCGATCTTTATCCCCACGAAATCTTACAAGATGTTATTGATAATAAGTTATGCTAAATCGGAAGGACACTTAAAGACATTAACAATTTTAAGTTTTTTTAGGTGGCGGCTATGTGAGTTTTGGTTATATGGCCTATTTAAAAGTAGTGAGCGGTATTCCTCCAGAGTGGAGGCAGGCTATCGACATTACTTGGTGCGGCGGTGTTTCCTATTTGTTTGATTTGTATATTAATCGGTGGTGGTGAATTGGCCACGGGAAATACGATGATGGCGTTAGGTCATTTAACCAAAAAAGTAAGCTTAAAAAAATTATTTCATAACTGGATTATCGTGAGTTTGGGCAACCTACTCGGTGCGCTTTTTATAGTATATTTCTTAGGGCATTATTTCGGTTTATCTGAAGGTGCAGCCTCTGATAAAACTATTGCTATCGCCGAGGCTAAAGTGCAAATGGATTTTGGTCGCGCCTTTATTTCTGCCATTGCCTGTAACTGGATGGTCTGCATGGGTATTTGGTTCTATTTTGGTGCCAAACAAACCTCTGGTCGTATCCTAGCCATATGGTTCCCCGTGATGATTTTTGTGCTTATCGGATTACAACACTTTGTCGCCAATATGTTTATTATCCCTGCCGGGATTTTTGCTGGTGATAATGTAACTTGGAGCCAATTCTTCTTTAATATGATTCCTGTCTTTTTAGGCAATGTCACGGGTGGTGCAGCATTTGTCAGCGCATCTTATCTTTATGCCTATCGTCACTTATTAAAAGAAGATTATTGTATTTAGTAAACGAAAATCTGCCGCACTTTTACATAAAAAATCCGACTGAAATTTCAGACGGCCTTTTTCTAAGAAATAATTTTAATAAATCCCTTCCACCAAAAGGTACAAGTGGTTGCACTTCACAGATTTTAAATCAGATAAACGTATTTTAATAGGTTATTGATAGACTCAATGAGTTAGCAATAAATAAGTAACATTTGCGGTTACCATGTAACTAGCTCGGATAACCGATTGCGTGAACAAAAAATGTTAAGTAGATCAAAATTTTGATAATTATCCGTTCCTATTTTGGGTGATTTCGGCTAGTCTAGCAGCGATTTATTTCAAGAGAATAAGGATGATCCTATGACAACTCTTTTTCATGTAGCGCAAAATTGGTTAAACCAAGACCCTGACGCAGAAACTCGTGCAGAATTAACCGCACTTTTAGATGCGGCAAAAGGCGGAGATAAAGCGGCAGAAGCAGAATTGCACGCACGTTTTGATGGTCGTTTACAATTTGGTACGGCAGGTTTACGTGGCCGTTTACAAGCTGGCTCAATGGGGATGAACCGAGTTTTAGTTTCTCAGGCTGCTGGCGGTTTAGCGGAATATTTAAAAGATTACGATAAAGAACCCTCAATCGTAATTGGTTACGACGGCCGTAAAAACTCTGATGTTTTTGCCCGTGACACGGCTGAAATTATGGCGGGTGCAGGCGTAAAAGCTTATTTATTACCACGCAAATTACCTACCCCAGTTTTAGCTTATGCTATCCAATATTTTGATACCACTGCGGGTGTAATGGTAACAGCAAGCCATAACCCACCAGAAGATAACGGCTATAAAGTGTATTTAGGTAAAGCAAATGGCGGCGGTCAAATCGTTTCACCGGCAGATAAAGACATCGCAGCATTAATTGATAAAGTTGCGGCAGGCAATATCCAAGATTTACCACGTAGCGATAATTATGTGGTGTTAAATGATGAAGTGGTAGATGCGTACATTGCAAAAACTGCATCATTAGCTAAAGAGCCTGCTTGTGACATTAACTATGTTTATACCGCTATGCACGGTGTTGGCTATGAAGTTTTAAGTAAAACACTGGCAAAAGCAGGCTTACCACAACCACACGTAGTGGCAGATCAAGTTTGGCCAGATGGCACATTCCCAACGGTGAACTTCCCAAATCCAGAAGAAAAAGGTGCATTGGATTTAGCAATTAAAGTGGCAAAAGAAAAGAATGCTGAATTTATCATTGCTAATGACCCCGATGCAGACCGTTTAGCGGTTGCTGTGCCTGATGCACAAGGCAACTGGAAATCACTACACGGCAATGTGGTAGGCTGTTTCTTAGGTTGGTACTTAGCAAAACAATATCAAGGTAAACAAGGCACATTGGCTTGCTCACTTGTTTCTTCTCCTGCGCTCGCTGAAATTGCGAAAAAATACGGTTTCCAATCAGAAGAAACCTTAACCGGTTTCAAATATATCGGTAAAGTATCTGGCTTATTGTTTGGTTTTGAAGAAGCATTGGGCTATTTAGTTGACCCAGATAAAGTACGCGATAAAGACGGTATTTCTGCAGCAATCGTGTTCTTAGATCTTGTACGTAACTTGAAAAAACAAGGCAAAACTTTAGCAGGTTATGCTGATGAATTTACTAAAGAATTTGGCGCTTATGTGAGTGGACAAATCTCTATTCGAGTAAGCGATCTTTCAGAAATCGGAAAATTAATGGCCGCACTTCGCAACAATCCACCAGCAGAAATCTCTGGCGTGAAAGTGGCACAATTTATCGACCATACTAAAACAGATCGTCAAAGCGATATCCTTGTATTCAACTTGGAAAATGGCGGACGCTTAATTGCTCGTCCTTCAGGTACCGAACCAAAAATTAAATTCTACTTGGATGCGCGCGGTAAAGATCCAAAAGATGCAGATCGCGTATTAGCAGAATTTGATGAAGGTGTTCGTCACATTCTTCGCCAAGATGCTTATGGCAAACAAGCTTGCTAATTAATCGCTTCTAAAAATAAAACGCACTTCGTAAAAAGTGCGTTTTTTTATATCTGAAACCCAATAAATATCAGCAGATAAAATTAGAATTACAAGGATGACTAATAGATTAATAAAAATTAGAATTTGAGATAGTTTGACTAATGGAATGGTTACATCGTTACACCCCATATAAACATTCCATTAGCCAACAACAACTAACAATATCGCACCTAACAACAAGGTTGGTGGACAAAGAAGCGGACTGAAGCCCTCCATTTGCCCCACATCCAGTTATGGATGTTGTCCTATCATCAATGGCCACTTCATAATAAAGGTGAGCGACTCACTCATTATCATTTCACTGATTAGGATATCGTTCGGGAATGTCAGACAACAGTCCGCCAAACCCAATAGGCAAGATGCACAGCTCTATGCCAAATGGCACAAACGTCCATTCTTGTGCCTAAATCTTGATTTATAGCTTGCGTCATTAACAACAAACTTACTGTGCAGATGTATGGTATGACTTTTCACTTTTAGAAACTGTGATCTAGATCACAAAATTTGAAATACGATAAAATTCTTTTAGGCACGCTATCGCACTTACGATATATCACTATACTAACAATGCAACGGCCTCACAGGCGATGCCTTCACTTCGCCCTGTAAAACCTAATTTTTCCGTGGTCGTGGCCTTTACATTGACTTGATCAATATCACATTGTAAATCCTCAGCAATTTTTACACGCATTGCATCAATATATGGGCGCATTTTGGGTGACTGAGCGATAATAGTTACATCAACATTCCCAATTTTATATCCCTTTTCTTGAACCTGACGAAAAGCTTCACGTAATAAACCACGACTATCTGCATTTTTATATTGCATATCTGTATCAGGGAAAAGTTTGCCAATATCACCTAGTGCTGCCGCGCCTAAAATTGCATCAGTCAAGGCATGTAAAGCCACATCACCATCCGAATGTGCTATAAAACCAGTGTGGTATGGTACTTCTACACCACCGATAATTAATGGGCAATTCTCTCCAAAAGCATGAACATCAAACCCATGTCCAATTCTTATCATAATTTATTCCTTGTTAAATAAAATTCAGCTAATGCCAAATCCTCGGGACGCGTGACTTTCAAATTATCACTACGACCAGCTACCAAGTGCGGTCGAAAACCCGCATATTCCATTGCAGAAGCCTCATCCGTAATTTGAACCCCTTGCTGCAGGGCTGTAGAGAGTGCTTTTTTCAAGCGATCCACTTGAAAAAATTGTGGTGTTTGTGCCTGCCAAAGCTGACTACGATCTTCAGTCATAACTATACGTTGTTGATTGTCTGAACGCTTAATTGTGTCTGTTACGGGAATTGCTAAAATTGCCCCCTGTTCATCATCAATAGTTAATAATTTATCAATATCAGTATGCTGTAAACAAGGACGAGCCGCATCATGTACTAGTACCCAAGCATTTTTATCACAAATTGCATTCAAACCATTTAGCACTGATTCAGCCCTCGTTTCACCACCTTCTACCAATTGAATTTTAGGTGAAAGTGATAAATTGGCTATATAAGGATCATCTTTACTCACGACTAATATAATCTTCGAAATCGCTGTATGAGTTAGCATGATATCAAGCGTATGTTCCAACAACGTTTTACCTAACAACGCTAGATATTGTTTTGGTTTATCCGCTTGCATACGCGAGCCTACTCCAGCTGCAGGTAATACAACAACAATTGGACGATCCATTATTTATTCTCTTTCACAATGTGATAAAACACTTCATTTTCTTTTACCATACCATGCTGCATCCTTGCTCGTTCTTCAATCGATTCAAACCCCTTTGTTAATCCTTGAATTTCTGCATTAATACGTTGATTACGCTGGGAAAGTTTTTCATTTTCAGCATGATTTTCTACAATTTTTACCGCAGTTTCACGATAATCCCAAAATCCATTGCGCCCAAACCATAAATCATATTGAAACAGTGCCAATATGGCGAAAAGAATAAGAATCAAAAGTCGCATAATCTTTATCTTATACAAGAAAAAATACTGATAGTTTACCGTGAAAAAAGAGGAAAGGCGATAGCATAAAAAAATGCTGTACATATTCGTCACAAAATGAAAAGAAAAAATGTGATCCATATCACAAACTAAAGAGATATTCAGAGAAGATGAAGTAAAAAAGCAAAAGACTTGATATACTCCCCACAGTATTTAACTGCCTTAATATGGAGAATAATTTAACATGAAAACAACCTTAAAAATGACCGCACTTGCTGCAATTTCTGCTTTTGTTCTCGCTGGATGTAGTACTCATTCAATGGATTCAAAGGAACATGCTAATGCACAATTGCAACAACAAGCTGTTCTTGGATTAAACTGGATGCAAGATTCGGGTGAATACCAAGCATTAGCTTATCAAGCGTACAATGCAGCAAAAGTTGCCTTTGACCACGCAAAAGTCGCTAAAGGAAAGAAAAAAGCGGTTGTTGTTGACTTAGATGAAACCATGTTAGATAACAGCCTTTATGCTGGTTGGCAAGTAAAAAACAATAAACCATTTGATGGAAAAGATTGGACACGTTGGGTTGAAGCTCGCCAATCCCGAGCTATCCCTGGCTCAGTAGAATTTAATAATTATGTAAATTCACATAACGGTAAAATGTTTTACGTGACTAACCGTAAAGATAGCACAGAAAAAACCGGTACCATTGACGATATGAAACGTCTTGGCTTTAAAGGCTTAGATGATTCATCCTTTTACTTTAAAAAAGATAAATCTGCTAAAGCTGCGCGTTTTGCCGAGATTGAAAAACAAGGCTATGAGATTGTTCTTTACGCTGGCGATAACCTAGACGATTTCGGTGATACAGTTTACGGAAAAAGTAACAATGAACGTCGTTCATTTGTACAACAAAATCAGGCTAAATTTGGTAAAACCTTTATTGTATTACCAAATGCAAATTACGGTGGCTGGGAAGGTGGATTAGCTGACGGTTACTTTAAAAAAGATACCCAAGGCAAAATTAAAGCACGTCTAGATGCCGTACAAGCATGGGATGGTAAATAGTCTGCTTTATTAATAGTAGTTGATAAAAAATCTCCATTAAATGTTATTTAATGGAGATTTTATTTAACTTCTTGTTCTTGCAAATGCTGCCGCTTCTTCTATTAATTCATTACTTGGACGCTGATGCGTGTAAAGTTCAAATTGTTCAACCGCTTGTAAAACAATAACCTCAGCACCTGAAATAACCTTTTTCCCTTTAGATTCCGCATAACGGATAAAGGGGGTTTCAGCCGGAATAGCAACAACATCAAAAGCGATATTTGCAGCATTAATCATAGATTGTGGAAAAGCCAACTCAGTTTCTTCTTTTCCACCTTTCATGCCTATCGGGGTGGCATTTACCAGAATTTCTGCACACTGATTTACCAACGAATCAATATATTCATAACCATAAAGTGCGGCTAAATATCGCCCTGTTTTTGCATTGCGAGCATAAATTTTAACCTTCTCAAAGCCCCTATTTTTAAATGCAGCAACAACGGCCTTCGCCATCCCGCCACTGCCTTGTACAATCACGGAAGCATAATTATTCAGTTGATATTTCTCAATTAATTTTACAATAGCAATATAATCTGTGTTATAAGCACGCAAGAAACCATCATCATTCACAATAGTATTTACTGATTCTATCGCTTTTGCTGAAGAATGGATTTCATCTAAAAAAGGCATACAACTTTCTTTAAACGGCATAGAAACAGCACAACCACGAACACCTAATGCTCGTACACCTTTCACTGCATGTTCAATATCTTGTGTCGTAAAGGCTTTATAAATGAAATTTAATCCTAACTTTTCATATAAATAATTATGAAATGTGGTTCCAAAATTACCTGGTCGTCCTGACAACGACATACAGAGTTGAGTATCTTTATTTATCATTTTACTTTTCTAAATATTTAAATTCATACCATCATCAAGTCCAATAAAATATTGGTTCATATCAAATGCAGGTTTTGCAGCTTTATCTTGCCCAACAATTCGCGCCGGTACCCCAGCAGCTGTCGCGTATTCTGGTACAGGATGAAGCACAACTGAATTAGCCCCAATTTTGGCATATTTTCCTACTTCGATATTACCTAAAATTTTAGCTCCAGCACCAATCATCACGCCCTCACGTACCTTGGGATGACGATCACCAGATTCTTTACCTGTTCCGCCAAGTGTTACGCCTTGCAAAATAGACACATCATTCTCAATTATAGAGGTCTCCCCTACGACAATTCCTGTGGCATGATCAAACATGATGCCATGACCAATTTTAGCTGCAGGATGAATATCTACATCAAAGGCTACTGAAATCTGATTTTGCAGATAAAGCGCAAGCGCTTTTCGATTCTGATTCCACAAATAATGTGTAATCCGATAACTCTGAATAGCATGGAAACCTTTTAAATAAAGTAATGGAGTAGTCCACAATTCCACCGCAGGATCGCGCTGACGCACAGCTTTAATATCACTTGCTGCACAATCAATAATTGAAGGATTAGCTTGATAGGCTTCTTCAATGATTTCTCGTAAAGAGATCGCTGGCATAATAGGATTCGCTAATTTATTAGCAAGTAAATAACTCAATGCACTACCAAGATTTTGATGTTTCAAAATAGTAGAGTGAAAGAAACTTGCTAACATAGGCTCATGCTCTGCGAGCATTTTGGCCTCTTGACGGATGTACTGCCATACCTCTAATGTCATATTATATCCCCTTTCTCCGCCCATTTTATTGGCAAGCCTGGCCATATCTTAATTTATTCAACAAAAATTATAACGCAATATCAACTAAACATTAGCTAAACTAAATTGAAAAGGTACTATCACCCTTCCTTTTTCACCATTTTGTAATTGATAAAATTGCGGATAATTAAAATTACGCAAAATGATATTATAAGGATTGTTATCTCCCTCATGCTTAGCATTTTGGTAAAGTTGATTAATCTCACGCACTTTATCATCCTTTTCACCATCACATCGGCGATAAATTTCAAGACGATTAGCTTCATCTAAAATATAAACATTGAAACTGTGATCTGGATTATCTTCAAAGAAAAACTGTAAGAAACCTTCTCGAGCAAACGCGTCCATTTCTGCTGGATAACAACGGCTCTCTTGGATCATTTCACTATCTTTAATAGGATTTTGTAAAACTTCATCAAAATCTACCGCACTTTTTATATCATCAAGCGCAGAATCATTCTGGATTTCTTGTAAACTGATACCACGCTCTTCGAAGAAGAATTGCCAATTTTTACCGGCAACACGTAAACGAGAGGAATGACTTAATGATGTCTCTCCAACCTGAATACTCACACAACGATTAACTAACCCACTAACAAGCTGGCATAAATCTTGTCTATAACGTTTGCTATAACAATATACTTGAATCAAATCAGGTCGATTTACTCCACGATAAATTTTGTTAGAAAGCACTTTTAGAGCAAGCAAAATCGCATTTTGACCTTCAAAATGAAGGGTACGAATTTCATTCCAAATATTACGATAAGTAAAATCAATACTTCCTACAAGGCTTTGCTCCATTGCACCAAAACTAAATAAATCTCTTGATGAAATATCTGTTAATACTTCTTCTACATTCGCTGTTGGATCTAACGTCAGATTAATAGCAATAAACAAACTACGAATTTCACACTGATTTAACAAATCACTATTACTTGGTTGAGGCGTGACAGTACTTGGAAATGCCACTCGAAGATTACTTACAAAACGATATAATGTTGCTGAACTCACTTTTTTACTGAAAATAGATAAGTGCGTCTTCTCAGTTAAAAGACGATTAAAATATGCCCACGCGACGAGTTTATTTAAGCTCTCACCATATTCAATCACTCGCTCTTTAGAAAACATAATATGATTTGGCGACTGATTAATAAGATACCAGCCATCTTTAAAATGCTTATTTCCTCGTACTTCTAAGAAGGTAATATGATCTTCCGACAAATTATGGGAAATTTGCGTGTTGAGTAAAGTGACCTTACCCGGAATCGCTTCAAAGGCCGTATAAAGTTTACGTGAAAGAATATTAATATCTTGTGGTACAACACTTGAGTGAATTCGATGTTTTCGAGCAAACTCAACTAAGTTACGGTAACTCAACATCAAAAACTTCACCACATTATCATGATTTTCTTTTACTGCTTTGATTTTCCAGAGTGGACGACAATTAAGGAATCGTACAGTTTCATCAGACCATTCCCATTCCCGAGCCAAAATTTCCATATAACGGATACGCCAATTATCTGCTTGGTAAAGCGCAAGATCCTTCGTTGCTTTCACATAAAAACAACGACGTACAAAATCAAGGCGCTTAAATTCAGAAAGTGCGGTTAAATATTGAGTAACTTTTGAAAGGATAGCAATATAAGGATCAAAATGGTGATCTGGATTAGCACAACCTGAAAGTAAATCGCGTTTAAAGGTGCGTGCAATTAAACAGGTATTAGGATATTCTTTAGAATAAGCTTCTAGTAGTAAAATTTTGAGTACTGATTTATAAGGAGAATCAATTCCTTTATAAAGCTGCCATAAGCTAGCCCCAAAATATTCACTCGCAGAGAATTGACCTAAACCGCCAAAATCAACCCAATCATTTGGATCGAGTTCCCCTGATTCAATCAGTCGTTCAACCTCTTTTTCATAATCCTTTTCGTTTTCAACCCATAAATGTAGCCATAACAAAGGTTTACCCGCTAAACGAACTGCTGACCGATAAAATTCATCCAACAGCAACATATACTGTGCGGATCCACTATTTTCAGCGGTGAGTGAATCAGCATAATGTTCATGGCGAAAGCGTTGTTGATCTACTAAATAGAAATTAATTTCTACATTAAACTGAGTCGCCCATTCAGAAATACGTTTAGCTTTTTTGGTGAGAAGCGCACATTCATCTGAACTAAGGCCATCACGGACACAAATCCAAGTATCTAAATCAGAAGATGAAGTTTGGCTAATAGAACCAAAACTCCCCATCACATACACACCTAAAATAGGAGGTAAAACAGATCGAAAATTTACCGCACTTTGATTATTTATATATTTACAATCGGCATAATTAATACCGTATTCATTAACAAGCCATCGCTTTTGATAATCAGAAATATGGAAACCGGAAACCCCTGATGGAGCATGAATGACATAGCCAGGAAGCTGTGGGTGATTACTCTGTAAAAGTAAAGGAACTATTGATAACACATGTTGAAACGCATCGCCAGAACCCAGTAACGCTCGTTCAAAACGACGTTTATCTAAAGCCTTTACCCATTGTTTGGCTCGTTCAAGATTATATTCCAAGCGGCGTCCTTACCAGAACAGCAAAATTTACTAGGTAATTTACCACTTGAGGTGTAGGAAAGCAAAAGAATTAAACGAAATAGCGCGGTACTATTCTATCATTCGATTTATTACACCTTAATCCCAAATATAGATGATTAAGGTGTAACATTTTCTTCACTAAGCATCCATCGACATACAGAGTAAAGTTAATGGGTGAATACAGGTCACGTTGGATGACATATCAATTTGCCATTTACAGGTTTGGCATTCCGATATAACGTAATCAAACCCACCTTCGTTAATATTATCAAATAGGTTTTTACCAATAGATTGAGAAATCTCATAGTTTTCTGATTTAAAACCATAAGTCCCCGCAATACCACAGCATTGGCTAGGTAACATAATAATTTCTAAACCAGGAATTTTTTTCAACACTTCTAAAGTATAAGGTGCCCAACCTGCTTTATCTACGTGACAAGCAGTGTGATAAGCGACTCTGAGTTTGAGCGGTTTCAACGGTAATGTTTTACCTTCTTTGAAAAGTTGGTATAGGAATGGTGTCACCATATGAATATGCGGACGCACTTTAGTGTTGTCGATACCTAAAATATGATGGTATTCGTCACGCAGATTAAGTGAACAGCTTGATGCTTCACTGATCACGTCTAGTCCATTTTCATCTACCATTTTTCCAATGTAATCGGTATTGAACTGTGCGATATTACGAGCACGTTCAGGGAAACCGTTCACCATTAATGGTAAACCACAGCATTTTTCTTTTTCCAGTAACATCACACCAATGTTCATCGCATTGAACACTTTAAGGAATTCTTTACCAAGCTGCGGATTGTTATAGTTCACATAGCAACCATGATAATATGCGACTTTACGCTCAAATTTTTGTTGGTCTTGTAACGCATTTTTCATATACCAGCTACGGAACGTACCAAATGCATATTTAGGTAAAGTACGTTCTTTACTGATTTTAAGCGTTTTTTCCAACATAAATTTGGTCGCTTTTAGGCTTGTGATAGTGTTTACAATCGGCGCTAAAGGAGTATTGATTTTCCCCATTACATCCGTGTTACTTAAAATCGCATCACGCAATTTATTCATTAACGGTTTTTTAGACTGCGCTAAGTGGTTATTACGCGCACGCACAATTAAATCACCGATTTTCACATCTGACGGACAAGCCACTTCACAACGTTTACAGTTGGTACAATATTTAAGTGCTTCATCGTAAAGTTCTGCTGATTTTAAGCGCAAACGCTCACCGTCTGGGCCAGATTGTTTTGGACCAGGATAAAGCGGATTGTTGCGTGAAACCGGACAAACCGCGGTACAAGCCGTACATTTAATACAGCTTTCAAAACTTTCGTCTATATATTTATGGCTTTCAGGTGAATTAAGGGATTGTTTTGCACTATCAATGAGTCGTTGAATATTATTATCCATATTATTCCCCCTTATTTCGCCAAGATTTCGTCAGCAACCGCCAAGGCAGTTACAACAGCCACACCCGAACCACAACCAAGCTCAAGCGCATTAAACCCACCAATCACATTACCGACGGCATATAAATTCGTTAAATATTGACTGCTCTTTTGTACTTGGCATTGAGCATTAATTACCACACCAGCAGATTGATAAGGTTGTGGATGAGCAAAACGATGAGCAGTCCAAGTGAAACGATCTTTATCGTTAAACCCTTCAACACCGATAATATCGGATTCAAAAACCGGCTCATAAATTTTATCGAATTCAGAAATGAGTCCTTTACTGAAGAAACTTCCTGAAGCCAGTACAAAATTATCTGCGGTAATTTCTTCATCTTCGAGCAAGCGAGTATTTATACAACGTACTTGGTTTCCTTCAAATGTTGCATTCAATGCACTATCACCGTTAATCATTAAACCGCCAAGGGATTCAAATTTACGGCGTAATTGAATACGTTGACGCATACCGAGTAATGATGGTGGCAATGTTGGTAATTCAAATAATGCGAGCTTAGTTGCATCACGAAGTGCGGTCATAAATTCTTGGTTTTCTAAACCAAAACAAGCCGGTAAAAATACTGCTTCTGCACCTTGCGCTGATTCAATAATTTCTTTAACAAGATCATTGAACGCAAGTTTGTGCTCTAGAAGTTGAGAAATATTTACACTACGGAACTCACGAGCATTTTTGCGAAGCTCGTCTAATTGTGGAATGTTTAAGAAACCACTGGTCACCTCACAATGCTCAAATTGTGGGTTTAACACCAAATTTTCCGCTAAAAGTTGCGGCTGAAAATCGTGATAACCTTCGATACCAAGCACCGCAATACGTTTATGCGGAAAACGTTCATTGCCTTGCACTGTTGGTACACTATTTGGTGAAAGCCACGCACCACGTAAACTGCCTAAACCTGTTACACGCCAGTGATTTTTTTCCGTAGAACCAATTAAATCAAGATTTAATTCATTGGCTAAACGTTCAAAATCTTGTGCTTTAGCAAGCACTTTCTCTGCGCCCAATAAACTATAAGGATGGGCTGGTAATTCATTACGAAGTGCGGTGATATTTTCTTTTAAATTTTCTACCGCGCGACCTTCTCCATTTTGAGTCGATGGCATACGGCTTAATAAATCTAAAGAGCCGGATGCAAAATCAATGGCAGCTTGACCGTTGTTGATAATCACGCAACGTTTACTGCGTTGTTGAAGGGCGATGCCACAGGTTAAACCCGCCAAACCACCGCCAATAATGGCTACATCAAAATTCATTGCTATCCGTCCCTTGTTGTGCTTGTTCATCAAGCGGTTTCACATCATTCAAACCTAATACGCTGCCATACATCCAAGATGTAAATTCGGCTTCGCGAATAGCTTCACCCCAAGCAATCGGCTCAATACCTCTCCAGCGCTCTTCCATAAATGCAGAAAGTTGAGTGGTTGATTGAGTTGGTGTTGCCACCTCAAAACGATTCATTAAGCCTGCAGCACGACATGCACATAGTTCAGCTTGACAAGTCCCCATACCAACACGTGTACGGCGACGTAAATCCACAATGTTATTTACACCGAGTTCATCAATTGCATAGCGAACTTCGCCAGCTGTCACCGCTTCACATTCACACACCATTGAACGATCTAAACGTTCTTTTTCAAGCAAACGAGTAGCACGTGAACCATGACGATACACAGCAGAATAACGAATAGTACTTGGTAATGAAATGACTTTTTGATTGGTCTCTTGACGGCTTTCTGTAGAACCTGGCAAAGGTTGCTCCGAAGTGACACAACGTGCCGTTTTATCGAGTTTTTTACAAACAAGGTCGGTCGCCCATTCAGCCATCAAACGATAAGTCATTAACTTACCACCAGTGATTGTAATAAAGCCATCTAAGCCATCACGTTCTGCGTGGTCAAGTAGCACAATACCACGGCTCACATTACGACCTGATGGATCATCATCACTTGCAACTAATGGTCGCACCCCTGCATAAGCACGTAATACGCGAGTATGACGCAAGCTCGGTGCGAGTTTTTCACCTTCACGGAAAAGAATATCTACTTCTTCTGGCGTCACTTGCATATTATCGATTTGATCATAAGGAACACGACTTGACGTTGTACCAATAACACAAATTGTATCGCCTGGAACAAGAATATCCGCATCAGCTGGTTTACGGCAGCGGTTAATTACAAGTTTATTAATGCGATGGCCCATTACGAGCAATGCACCTTTCGCAGGGAACATTTTGATTTTGAGATCGGCATATTCTGCAATCCCTTGTCCCCAAATACCACCAGCATTCACAACAAGCGGTGCAAAAAATTGACGTTCTCTACGATTTTTATGATCGTACACATTCACACCAATCACTTTCCCACCTTCACGAATCAAATTTTTTACTTCGCAATAAGTGAACATTTTTGCGCCGTTTTCTGTCGCATCCATCATGTTAGAAGCAGTTAAACGGAATGGGTCAATCGAACCATCTGGCACAACAACAGCCCCCACTAAATCTGGGTTTACAGAAGGCTCCATAATTTTAGCTAAATCTGGATCAATGGCTTGTGCATCAATTCCAGATTTTGCACAACTCTCAAGGAAAGTTTTTTGATAGTCGAGAGAATCTTCAGGCAACGTGATAAATAAGCCTTCCGTTTCATCTACGCAATGACGCGCAATTTTGCGCAAAATGCGGTTTTCTTTAATACATTCTTCAGCAGATTCTTGGTCGTTCACGGCATAACGTGCACCACTGTGTAATAAGCCGTGGTTACGTCCTGTCGCACCCGTCGCAATGTCTCGACGTTCCAATAAAATACAATCAATGCCACGAAGTGCACAGTCACGTGCAATACCTGCACCCGTTGCGCCACCACCGATAATAATGACATCGGTACTGAGTGGCGAAAAATCTCCAACATCTTTGTACATGCCAGGCGATAATCCCATGTTTACCCCCAATTCCCAAAATTTAACAAAAAAGTAATATAAAAAATACAGAGAGTATTGTATTTAAGTATGCTTAAATTAACAACATTTTGAGCGGAAAAGAAAATGAATTTGTGAAGTTGATCACAATAATTTTCGCATTCGCTCAGACAAAGTAAAATTTTTGTGAAACACTTCACATTTTTGCATTTTACTACTTTCTTATTTTTTATTTTCTTTTATGATGCACCACATCCCTTACTATCTGAAGGGTAAATTTCAATAACACATAATTACAAAGTTGGAGAAAAATTATGTTTGGTCCATTTAAACCCGCTCCGCATATTGCGGAACTTCCAGCGGAAAAAATTGATTCCACGTATAGACGCTTACGTTGGCAAGTATTCGCAGGGATCTTCTTTGGTTATGCTGCATACTATTTCGTGCGTGCAAACTTTGACTTAGCACAACCAGGTTTAATTCAAGCTGGTCTTTATACAAAAGCTGAGCTTGGTGTAATCGGTTCTGCAGCTGGTCTTGCTTACGGTTTATCAAAATTCGTCATGGCTGGTATGTCTGACCGTTCTAACCCTCGTGTATTCCTACCATTTGGTCTATTACTATCTGGTTTATGTATGACCTTAATGGGTCTATTCCCATGGGCAACCTCAGGCATCGCTATCATGTGGGCGATGATCTTCTTAAATGGTTGGTTCCAAGGTATGGGATGGCCTCCATGTGGTCGTACTATGGTGCACTGGTGGTCTAAATCTGAACGCGGTACTATCGTGTCAATTTGGAATACTGCGCACAATATCGGTGGTATGATGCCTGGTGCAATGGTGCTATTAGCAAGTGCCGTCTTCTTCAGCACTCATGGTATCGAAGCACAAGCAAAAGACATTTGGCAACAATCCCTATACTATCCGGGTATTGCAGCAATGATCTGTGCAATCCCAGTTTACTTCGTAATGCGTGATACTCCACAATCTTGCGGGTTACCATCAATCGAAAAATGGCGTAATGACTACCCTGATGACTATAACGAAAAAACTTACGAAAACGATTTAAGCACAAAAGAAATCTTCGTTACTTATGTATTGAAAAACAAATTGTTATGGTACATCGCACTTGCTAACGTGTTCGTATATTTAATCCGCTACGGCGTATTAAAATGGTCTCCGGTTTACCTAAGTGAAGTAAAACACTTCAACATCAAAGGTACCGCATGGGCATACACAATCTATGAATTAGCAGCGGTTCCAGGTACATTATTATGTGGTTGGGTATCAGATAAAGTATTCAAAGGTAAACGTGGTTTAACTGGTTTCATCTTCATGATCTTAACCACTGCAGCGGTTGTTGCATACTGGATGAACCCAGCTACACCAGAAGCTGAATTAGCAAACTACAGCGCATGGTATCAAAATCCATACCAATTAACTGACTTTATTTTAATGACTTTAATCGGTTTCTTAATCTATGGTCCTGTAATGTTAATCGGTTTGCATGCTCTTGAGTTAGCACCGAAAAAAGCGGCAGGTACTGCAGCAGGTTTCACCGGTTTATTCGGTTACTTAGGTGGTACAGTTTCTGCATCTGCAGTTATCGGTTGGGCTGCTCAACATTACGGATGGGACGGTGGTTTCTACGTAATGATCGGCGGTGGCGTATTAGCGGTGTTATTACTCTTAATCGTAATGGTCGAAGAAGGAAAACACAAAGCGAAATTAGGCGATACTTACGGTACTAAATAATTAGTTTAAAAAAGGCGGCGAGCAAATGGCTTAGCCGCCTTTTTTGTAACTAAAATCTAAAAAACCCATAAAAATTTACCGCACTCTTAAGGAGAAAATACTTATGAAACTTAAAACTTTAGCGCTTTCTTTATTAGCAGCTAGCGTACTTGCGGGTTGCAGCAGCCATTCATCAAGCATGGCAAACACCCAAATGAAATCAGACAAAATCATTATTGCTCACCGTGGTGCTAGCGGTTATTTACCAGAGCATACTTTAGAATCTAAAGCACTTGCGTTTGCACAACACGCTGATTATTTAGAGCAAGATTTAGCAATGACTAAAGATGGTCGTTTAGTGGTTATTCACGATCACTTTTTAGATGGCTTGACTGATGTAGCAAAAAAATTCCCACATCGTCACCGTAAAGATGGTCGTTACTATGTCATCGACTTTACCTTAAAAGAAATTCAAAGTTTAGAAATGACAGAAAACTTTGAAACCAAAGATGGCAAACAAGCACAAGTTTATCCTGGTCGTTTCCCACTTTGGAAATCACACTTCAGAATTCACACCTTTGAAGATGAAATTGAATTTATCCAAGGCTTAGAAAAATCGACTGGCAAAAAAGTAGGGATTTATCCAGAAATCAAAGCACCTTGGTTCCACCATCAAAATGGCAAAGATATTGCCGCTGAAACGCTCAAAGTATTGAAAAAATATGGCTATGATAAGAAAACCGATATGGTTTACTTACAAACTTTCGACTTTAATGAGTTAAAACGTATCAAAACTGAATTACTTCCAAAAATGGGCATGGATTTGAAATTAGTTCAATTAGTGGCTTATACAGATTGGAAAGAAACACAAGAAAAAGATGCGAAAGGTAAATGGGTAAACTACGATTACGATTGGATGTTTAAACCAGGTGCAATGGCAGAAGTGGTGAAATATGCTGATGGTGTTGGTCCAGGTTGGTATATGTTAGTAGATAAGGAACAGTCTAAACCAGGCAACATTGTATACACACCATTAGTAAAAGAGCTTGCTCAATACAAAGTTGAACTTCATCCATATACCGTGCGTAAAGACGCATTGCCAGAATTCTTCAAAGATGTAAATCAAATGTACGATGCATTATTGAATAAATCAGGTGCAACAGGCGTATTTACTGATTTCCCAGATACTGGCGTAGAATTCTTAAAAGGGAAAAAATAATATCCCTCATAACCGTGGGTAAATAATACCCACGGTTAAATAGCTTTCTATATTGTAGAAGCTAAAAATCTACTCTAACAGAGTAACATCATACTCAATCTAGGTGTTCTAACCTAGAATTCAAATAAGGAGGCTATTTCAAAACACTCCGTATTCTTTTTTAACAAATTCTTCCCCTTTTTATTTAGGGAAAATACCCTTCATTTCAACCGCACTTCTAAGGAGTGATCTATGGATAAATCATTAAAAGCGAACTGTATTGGCGAGTTTTTAGGTACAGCCTTATTGATTTTCTTTGGTGTGGGCTGCGTTGCAGCACTAAAAGTAGCAGGCGCTAGTTTTGGCTTGTGGGAAATCAGCATTATGTGGGGGATGGGCGTTGCACTTGCAGTATATGCAACAGCTGGTTTATCTGGCGCACATTTAAACCCAGCAGTAACCATTGCCCTTTGGAAATTTGCTTGCTTTGATGGCAAAAAAGTAATTCCTTACATCATTTCACAAATGCTCGGCGCATTCTTTGCTGCAGCATTAGTTTATGCCTTATACCACAATGTTTTTATCGATTATGAAGCTTCTCATAACATTGTTCGTGGTACACAAGAAAGTTTAAGCCTTGCGGGTACATTCTCCACTTATCCTCATCCAAGTTTAAGTATTGGTGGAGCCTTTGCTGTAGAATTCGTGATTACTGCAATTCTTATGGCATTAATTATGGCATTAACTGACGATGGAAACGGTGTACCTCGTGGTCCACTTGCCCCATTATTAATTGGTGTATTAATCGCAGTTCTCGGCGGTGCTATGGGCCCATTAACAGGTTTTGCCATGAATCCAGCACGTGACTTCGGACCAAAATTCTTTGCTTATCTCGCTGGCTGGGGCGAACTCGCTCTAACTGGCGGACGAGAAATCCCTTATTTTATCGTTCCAATGGTTGCACCTGTTTTAGGCGCATTAGCTGGTGCATGGTTATACAAAAAAGCAATTGGCGGCAATTTACCTTGTAATTGCGGCCGCGAATAATTATTTGTAAGGAGTAATACTATGACAGACAAAAAATATATCATTGCATTAGACCAAGGCACAACAAGCTCTCGCGCAGTATTATTAGATCATAATGCGAATGTGGTTGAAATTGCACAACGTGAATTTACCCAAATCTACCCTAGAGCCGGCTGGGTAGAACATAATCCAATGGAAATTTGGGCAACTCAAAGTTCAACCTTAAACGAAGTCGTTGCCAAAGCGGGCATTACATCTGATGAAATCGCCGCTATCGGTATCACCAACCAACGCGAAACCACCATTGTATGGGAAAAAGCAACGGGTACGCCTGTTTACAACGCAATCGTATGGCAATGTCGCCGTACAGCAGACATTACCGATAAATTAAAAGCCGATGGCCATGAAGAATACATACGTAATACCACTGGCTTAGTGGTTGACCCTTACTTCTCTGGTACAAAAGTAAAATGGATTTTGGATAACGTTGAAGGTGCTCGAGAAAAAGCAGAACGAGGCGAATTATTATTTGGTACCGTTGATACTTGGCTTGTATGGAAACTGACTCAAGGCCGAGTACACGTAACCGATTACACCAATGCATCTCGTACCATGTTATTCAACATTCACACCAAACAATGGGATGATAAGATGCTTGAAATCTTGAATATTCCACGTTCAATGTTACCTGAAGTACGAAACTCTTCTGAAATTTACGGACAAACCAATATCGGTGGTAAAGGCGGTGTTCGTATTCCTGTTGCAGGGATTGCAGGTGACCAACAAGCTGCACTTTACGGACATCTTTGCGTACATGCAGGCCAAGCCAAAAACACTTATGGCACAGGCTGCTTTATGTTACTCCACACAGGTAACAAGGCCATTACATCCAAAAATGGACTTCTCACAACCATTGCTTGTAATGCTAAAGGCGAACCAGAATATGCCCTAGAAGGTTCTGTATTTATCGCGGGTGCATCAATCCAATGGCTCCGTGATGAACTCAAAATTGTTCACGATAGCTTTGACTCTGAATACTTCGCACAAAAAGTGACTGATAGTAATGGCGTATATGTTGTTCCAGCTTTCACGGGTTTAGGTGCACCATATTGGGATCCATATGCGCGCGGTGCAATTTTTGGTCTTTCTCGTGGAGCAAATCGTAATCATATTGTTCGTGCAACCTTAGAATCTATTGCTTACCAAACCCGTGATGTCTTAGAGGCTATGCAATCAGATTCGGGTGAACGCCTACAATATCTCCGTGTAGATGGTGGCGCAACAAACAATAACTTCTTAATGCAATTCCAAGCTGATATTTTAGATGTAAATGTTGAGCGTCCTGTCGTGAAAGAAGTGACCGCTCTAGGTGCTGCTTATCTTGCTGGTTTAGCAACAGGCTTCTGGAAAGATTTAGACGAGCTTCGCGATAAAGCCCGTGTAGAACGCACATTCAGTCCAGACAGCGACAATGAAAAACGCGAACGTCGCTACAAAGGCTGGAAAAAAGCAGTTAAACGCTCATTAGAATGGGCAAAAGAGGATGAGGAATAATTTTTTATTGACTATTTTCAAATGTTCATTATTACTTCAAAACGATCGTAAGTGCGGTCGTTTTTTATTGGTTTTTTTATCTCAAATCAGTAAACTAAAGATATTATTTTCTCAATGGAGAATCATCATGAAACCTTATCTCATTGCCCCCTCTATTCTGTCTGCCGATCTTGCTCGACTTGGAGATGATGTACAACGTGTGCTTAATGCTGGCGCTGATGTCATTCATTTCGATGTGATGGATAACCATTATGTGCCTAATCTTACTTTTGGTCCCGCAGTATGCCAGTCCTTACGTGATTATGGGATTACTGCGCCAATTGATGTACATTTAATGGTAAAACCTGTGGATAGAATTATTCCTGACTTTGCTAAAGCTGGGGCAAACTATATTACATTTCATCCAGAATCTAGCGAACATATTGACCGCACTTTACAACTCATTCGTGATCACGGTTGTAAATCTGGTTTAGTTTTTAACCCTGCAACACCACTAAGTTATTTAGATTATGTGCTAGACAAAATTGATATTGTATTATTAATGTCAGTAAACCCAGGTTTTGGTGGTCAATCCTTTATTCCTGCAACCTTACAAAAACTTCAACAAGCACGTAAAATTATTGATAACAGTGGCTATGATATTCGTCTCGAAGTTGATGGTGGTGTTAAAGTCGATAATATTGCAGAAATTGCTGCTGCAGGTGCTGATATGTTTGTTGCGGGCTCAGCCATTTTTGGAAAATCCGATTATAGACAAGTAATAGATCAAATGCGTACACAATTATCAAATGTGAAAGCCCAATAATATTTTTAGAAGAGATAACAAATGAATACACAATTTAAACTTATTGGATTTGATTTAGACGGAACCTTAGTAAATAGCCTGCCAGATTTAGCCTTATCAGTAAACTCTGCATTAACTGAATTTAGCTTACCTCAAGCATCTGAAGAATTAGTACTCACTTGGATTGGCAACGGTGCACCTGTCTTAATTGCCCGAGCATTAGATTGGGCTTATGCTCAAAGCGGTCGAAAATTGACAGCGTCTGAGATTGAAAAAGTAAAAGCGCGGTTTAATTTTTACTACGGTGAAAATTTATGCAATATCAGCCGTTTATATCCCAATGTGAAGGAAACTTTAGAAAATTTAAAAGAAAAAGGCTATACGCTTGCAGTCGTAACAAATAAGCCAACACGTCATGTTCAACCTGTATTGGCCGCATTTAGTATTGATCATTTATTTAGTGAAATGCTTGGTGGACAATCACTACCTGCGATCAAACCCCATCCAGGGCCACTTTATTATTTATGTGGGAAATTCGGTGTTGAACCACGCCAAATACTTTTTGTTGGTGATTCTAAAAATGATATTCTTGCTGCACACGCAGCAGGTTGCCCCGCTGTCGGATTAACCTATGGGTATAACTATAATATGCCTATTAGCGATTCCAACCCAGATTGGGTATTCGATGATTTTTCTCAGTTACTAACAATTTTGTAAGATATCTTTAAAATGGGGCGGCAGTTTTCCGCCCTAACTCAATCTAAAGGTTCAACATTCCTTCCAACGTTTCCTGCGCAATCATCCAATCTGCTTCCACTATTTCTAACGACTTTTTCACCGTCACTTGTTCATTCAAAAGTGCGGTTAATTTTTCTTTATTTTCTGCATTATAAAGCTCTGAATCCGACAGCTGATTTTCGATTTCTACAAGTTGTTGAGAGTACTTATCCATTTTGTCTTCCAACTGAACAATTTTTTTACGAAATGGCGCGGTTTGTTGACGTAATTCCGCCTCACGGCGTTTTTGTTCTTTACGATTTTGGTTAGAAGTAGCATTTTCTGTAGCTTCAATTTCATCATTAGATTTGGATATCAATTGACTATTTTGTTCAGTTAACCATTTCTGATAATCGTCTAAGTCCCCCTTAAATTCTTCCACTTGTTTATCATGTACTAAATAAAATTCTTCTACCGTATTACGTAGTAAATGACGATCGTGAGAGACAACAACTAGCGAACCTTCATAATCAACCAAGGCTTCTGTTAAAGCTTGGCGCATATCTAAATCCAAGTGGTTAGTTGGCTCATCCAATAACAGCAAATTTGGGCGTTGCCATACAATCAATGCTAAAACTAATCTCGCTTTTTCACCACCGGAAAAGGATTTCACCGCCTGATTTACTTTATCACCGTGAAAAGCAAAACTACCAAGATAATCACGTACCTGTTGTTCAGTTTGTTCTGGTGCGATTTTTTGCATATGCCAAAGCGCAGATTCTTCCACACGAAGCGTATCCAACTGATGTTGAGCAAAATAACCAAGCTGTACACCTTTAGCAAGTTGAACATTGCCTGAAAGTGCGGTTAGCTCTCCAGCTAAAAGTTTAATCAAAGTTGATTTACCTGCACCATTTTTCCCCAATAAACCAATGCGTGAACCTGGCACAAGATTAAGTTTAATTTTACTCAAAATTTCAACCGCACTTTCCCCTTCTCCATAACCCGCACTAACTTGTTCAATCATCACTAAAGGGCTTGGCAAAGTAGTAGGGGAACGAAATGCAAAGGTGAAGGGATTATCTGCATAAGCTGGTGCAATAAGTTCCATTCGTTCTAACGCTTTCACTCGACTTTGCGCCTGTTTTGCCTTAGTCGCTTTTGCCTTAAAGCGATCAATATAGCTTTGTAAATGAGCAATTTTTTGTTGTTGCTGTCGATACATCGCAGCCTGTTGTGCAAGTTTAGTCGCGCGCTGCACCTCAAAAGACGAATAATCACCGGTGTACTCATTCAGTTTTTGATGTTCAATATGCAAAATTTTATTCACGATCGGATCAAGAAAATCACGGTCGTGAGAAATCAGCACCAATGTACCTTGATAATTCACTAACCAACGTTCCAACCAAATCACCGCCTCCAAATCTAAGTGGTTCGTCGGCTCATCAAGTAACAATAAATCTGACGGGCAAAGCAACGCCTGTGCTAAATTCAATCTCATTCGCCAACCACCAGAGAAGGATTTCACTGCATGACTGGTTTCTGCCTGAGTAAAGCCCAAACCATGTAAAAGTGTTTCCGCACGAGAGCGAATTGTCCACGCATTAATAGCATCAAGTCTATCGTGAATGCGTGCAATCGCATTACCATCGTTTTGTTCATTCGCCCAAGCTAATTCTTGCTGTAAGCGGCAATATTCTCGATCACCTTGAATTACATAATCAATTGCAGAAACATCCAGTGCAGGCGTTTCTTGATTCACCCAAGATACCGCCCAATTTGATGGATAAGTCACATCTCCGCCTTCTGGCTGAAGTTCTTTTTTTAACAACGCCAAAAGAGAGGATTTACCACAACCATTTTTACCCACTAAACCAACTTTTTGTTTAGGGGTAATCGTAGCTACCGCATTGTCGAGTAATTCCGTTTGTCCACGCTTTAAGGAAATATTATTAAATACAATCATTTTTTCTAAAACACATCTTAATTTCTGCTTATTTTGCAACATTATGTTCAATATGCAAAACTTATTACAAAATCAATTTCAATCAATAAGAAATAATTACTTGCGGTAGGTTTATTTTGTTGTTACTAGGCAAATTAGGTAGAATAAGCCAAATTTTATACTGAGATTATGAATGAAAAAACAAGCAATTTTAGCCGCACTTTTAGGTACATTCTTACTAACAGGATGTGCAAATAAACCTGATGGAGAACGTAATGACTCCCTTGAAGGGTTCAATAGAACAATGTGGAAGTTTAACTATAATGTGATGGATCGTTATGTTCTTGAACCTGTAGCTAAGGGCTGGAATAATTACGTCCCTAAACGCGTTTCTTCAAGCCTTACAAGTATGGCGAACAATCTTGATGAGCCTGTAAGCTTTGTAAACCGATTAATTGAAGGTGAACCGAAAAAAGCCTTTGTACATTTTAACCGTTTTTGGATCAACACTATATTTGGTTTAGGTGGTTTTGTTGATTTTGCGAGTGCAAGTAAAGAATTACGTATTGATCACCAACGCGGATTTGGTGAAACACTTGGAAGCTATGGCGTTGATGCTGGCACATATATTGTTTTACCTATCTATAATGCCACTACACCGCGCCAATTAACTGGTGCCGTAGTAGATGCCGCTTATATGTATCCTTTCTGGGAATGGATAGGCGGGCCATGGTCCCTCGTTAAATATGGTGTTCAAGCTGTAGATACCCGTGCTAAAAATCTCGATAACACAGAGCTATTACGTCAAGCCCAAGATCCATACGTAACATTTCGCGAGGCTTATTACCAAAATCTTCAATTCAAAGTCAGTGATGGAAAATCTGAAGATCATCAAGAGACACTTCCTGATGATGTGCTAAAAGAAATTGATCAATAAACAAAAGTGCGGTAATTTTCTCCGCACTTTTATCAATCAAGGAGAAAACCATGACAACAATTATTCATACCGAGCATGCCCCTACAGCAATTGGCCCTTATGTTCAAGCCATTGATTTGGGCAATTTAGTACTTACATCGGGTCAAATTCCTGTCAATCCAACAACAGGGGATATACCAACAGATATCGTAGCACAAGCACGCCAATCCTTAGAAAATATAAAAGCAATCATTGAACAAGCAGGTTTAACTGTGGCAGATATTGTCAAAACAACAGTTTTTGTAAAAGATCTCAATGACTTCGCAGCAGTAAATGCTGAATATGAACGTTTTTTCAAAGAAAATCATCATCCTCACTTTCCCGCACGCTCTTGCGTAGAAGTAGCGCGATTACCAAAAGATGTAGGGTTAGAAATCGAAGCCATTGCAATACGAAAATAATAACTTCTGCAACCAATTATCAAAAATGCGGTCATAAACTTGCGTGTTTCTGACCGCATTTTTATATAAATTTTTCTATTCTACCTTGAATTTTAATAACCCTTCCCCACTAAAAGAGGAAGATTAATCCTAACTTAGAGAGAACATATTATGATGCGTATTCTTCTTTTCCTTGCTACCAATATGGCCGTTATGTTGGTGCTGGGAATTATTTTAAGTGTCACAGGCATAGCTAGAAACAGTACCAGTGGTGTTTTAATTATGGCCTTACTATTTGGTTTTGCCGGATCTTTAATTTCTTTATTTCTGTCAAAAACAATGGCATTGCGTTCAGTTGATGGAGAAGTTATTACTCAACCTCGTAACCAAACAGAACATTGGTTAATGAATACCGTTGCTCGACAAGCACAACTTGCGGAGATTCCAATGCCAGAAGTAGCAATTTACCATTCACCAGATGTCAATGCTTTTGCAACCGGTGCAACAAAAAGTAATTCATTAGTCGCAGTGAGTACTGGCTTATTGAATAACATGACAGAAGCAGAAGCGGAAGCCGTACTTGCTCATGAGATTTCTCACATAGCAAATGGTGATATGGTAACTATGGCTTTATTACAAGGTGTGTTAAATACTTTTGTAATTTTCTTATCACGTATTATTGCAACAGCAGTCGCAAGCTCACGTAATAATAACGGTGAGGAAACGCGTAGTTCTAGCTTATATTTTTTAGTGTCAATGGTGTTAGAGATGGTATTTGGCGTACTTGCTAGCATTATTGCAATGTGGTTCTCACGTTATCGTGAATTTCGAGCAGATGCGGGTTCTGCAAGCCTTGTCGGCAAAGAAAAAATGATTATGGCATTACAGCGTTTACAACAATTACATGAACCACAAAACCTTGAAGGTTCACTCAATGCTTTCATGATTAATGGCAAACGTAGTGAACTCTTTATGAGCCATCCACCGCTTGAAAAACGCATTGAAGCATTACGTAATCTTTAAAAAATAGATAAAAAATCGGTCACCCTTTCATGATGACCGATTTTTTATTTTCCTTTCTTCACCCAATATTTGAATGGCGGTGTTCCTACTTCACTTTGCAACAACGTATGATCCATAAATTGACAAAAACTAGGAATATCACGCGTTGTGGCTGGATCATCAGCAATAATAAGTAATACCTCTCCCTCATTTAAATGACGAATATTTTTACGTACAAGCATGACAGGTTCTGGGCAACGAAGCCCCATGGTATCAAGGGTTTGAGTAATAATAATTTCAGACATTTTCTTTTTTATCATTAAAAATGTGCGGTAAAAACCACAGTATTTTTACCGCACTCTATAACTTATCTTAACGTCTTGGTAAATAGCGAATAGGATCAACTGATTTACCTTTATAACGAATCTCAAAATGAAGCTTCACAGTATTTGTACCGGAGCTACCCATTTTTGCGATTTCTTGACCAGCTTTAACTTCTTGTTGATCGGTTACAAGAATTTTGTCGTTATGCGCATAAGCACTTAAGAAATCATCGTTATGTTTGATGATGATTAAATTACCGTAACCACGTAAAGCATTGCCAGCATACACGACGCGACCTGATGCAGCCGCTTTAACAGACTGTCCACGAGAACCACTAATATCAATTCCTTTATTTCCACCATCAGTATCTGAGAAACCTTGGATAATATTACCTGAAGTCGGCCATTGCCATGCAACATTTGATGCGATTGGCGCAACAACATTGGCATTAATCGATGTGCTATTGGTGTTATCTACTGGCGTAGTTGGTGCTGATGGTGTTGTCGCAGGGGCAACTGGTGTTGTCGCAACCGGTACCATTGCTGGTGCGCTATTCGCTACACCTGCACCAGATTTAATTGGGCCAATGATTGTGCCATCTGATCCTATTTGCGTACCGTTTGCGCCTGGCGTATAGGTGACTGCCGGTTCTGCAGGTGTTGTCGATACAGCCGCAGTAGTTGTTGTCGTTGCTGCCGCAGGTTGTTTTACAGGAACCGTTGTTGTCACGGTTTTTGTACCACAATTAGAGATTTTTAAAGTTTGTCCTAGACTCAAACTATAAGGCTCAGTCATGTTGTTCAATGCAGCTAATTCTTTTACATCAATCCCTGCCAGGTAGGCTATTAAGAACATGGTATCGCCTTTGTTCACTTTATAGGTATTGCCTTTGTAAGAGCCTTTTTCAATTTGGCTATAATCTGGTGCATTGGTATTTGGATTGCGTGGAACATTAATATGTTGTGAACCTACGCAATCAGAAACTGTTTTAGTGATAGTTTTTGTTTGCACAGCTGGCGCAGGAGCTGGTGTTGGCGCTACTGGTTTTTGAGCTGGCTGAAATGCTGGCTGTGCAGGTTTGAATGCCGGTTGAGTAGGCGCTGCTGGCATAGCAGGCTGTTGATAGGTTGGTTGGAAATTTGGCTGTGGAGTTTGCACGCTTGTTGGTACACCGCCCATCGCTGGTACCGTGTTTTTTTGAATTTCTGGTTGCCAAGAACCGCCCGCACTTTCGCCATTGACTGGTTGCATGATGCCAGGGGAAAGATTGCCATCAGCATTGCTGATTGGAGCGGGAGAATTAGAGGTACAAGCCGATAATACAACAAGACTCAAAGGGAGTAAGAGAAATGATTTTTTCATAACAATTCCTTATTATTCCTTTATTATTTCGTTTGCGCTGGCATTGTATTTTTTTGAATTTCTGGCATAAAGCTACCGCCAGCAACAGCGCCTGTGCCTTCTACTGGTTGCATGATGCCGTTTGGCAACGCATCTGGATCTTTAACTGGTTCTGATGCACATCCAACTAATACGAATCCAGCCATTAAAATAAGACCTAATTTATTCATTTTTCTATCCTAGTTTTTCAATATAAAGTAAGCAATGACAGCCAGCACAACGACTGACCAACCTATAATTTCAATAGATTTTCGCAATTTTGCTGCGAATTTTTCACCGCCCCAAGCGGCTAATTTTGCCACCAGCAAGAAACGCGCTAAACGTGAAACAAATGCGGTAATGGCAAAAGGGAAAAATGCCATTTGCATTACCCCAGAGCAGAGAGTAAATACCTTGTAAGGAATTGGGCTAAAACCCGCTACAAACACAACTAATACGCCCCATTGCTCAAACCAATTTATGGCTTTTGCCCAATGCGCACCATATCCCCATTGTTGTACAATGTTTTCTACCCAATCCGTTGCATAATAACCAATTGCATAACCAATAACCCCACCAATGACAGAAGCAATTGCCGTATAAAATGCAAATTTCACCGCACTTTTTGGCTTTGACATAGACATTGGGATCAACATCACATCAGGCGGAATAGGAAAAAATATCGCCTCGATAAAACTAACAAAAGATAGCCAAAAAGTCGCAAAGCGATGCGTTGACCATTGCATGGTTTTATCGTACATCGTACCGAAAATTTTCATATTTCTTCTCTATTTGGTAAAACGCGCCATTATTCCTGCTCTAACCAATCTTGTAAAGCCGAAAGTGAATGATGCGCAGTAAGATCTGCTTGAATTGGCGTGATAGACACATAACCATTTTTCACCGCATGGAAATCCGTTCCCTCGCTTTCATCCTCAGGTAATGCTGAAGGGCCAATCCAATAAATCGTTTCATCACGAGGATCCCTTTGTTTAATGACTTCTGCAGACGAAGCACGGTAACCCAAACGACACACCTTGTAACCCTTTAATTCTTCAAAAGGTAAATCTGGCACATTGATATTAATAATTTCACGAGGATTTAATAATTGATGATGTAATTTTGGAATGAGATCACACACCACTCGTGCTGCAGTTTCATAATGTTGACGACCATCTAATGAAACCGCAATAGCAGGCAAGCCTAAATGACGCCCTTCAAGAGCTGCGGCTAATGTGCCAGAATAAATCGTATCATCGCCCATATTGCAACCTGCATTAATGCCCGATACCACTAAATCCACTTGGCCAGATAAAAATCCGTTTAACGCTAAATGTACACAATCTGCTGGCGTACCATTCACACAATAATCGCCATTGTCTAAATGGCGTGGGCGAAGTGGCTCCACTAATGTAAGCGAGCTTGATGCTGCACTTCGATTACGATCAGGTGCAACAACAATGACTTCTGCAATTTTTCTTAATTCTGTTGCTAAAACTTGAATGCCTTCCGCGTGAAAACCGTCATCATTACTGACTAAAATTCGCATTGTACTTCCTTATGCTTCTGTGTAATTTACTAACTCACGAACTAATGCCGTGGCATAACTGCCCGATGGCAAATAAAATTTCAAACGCAAGCCTTCTGGCTCGAATGCCCAAGAAAACGCTTTTGCTTTCATTAATAATGGACGACGCGCTGCCTTCATTCTCTCTTGTTTCATTAAAGGATCGAAAACTGAATGTTTACTTACAATTTCATTTTCAATATCGCTTGCGGCCAACACATCTTCGCCAATTAAAGGGGCGGTGAGTAAAATATCTTGATTTTCTAACCGCACTTGCAAGGCATTTAAGTCTTCTTTTTCGTCCGCTTTGAACCAACTGTGCGAACCGGCTAATTGTACAATATCGTTTGGCAAAACTTCATTTGTTGCGCCCTTTGCAATACGTTCCGCCACAACTAAATTAAAAATTTCACTGCGCGCGGCGGAAAGATAAAAACTGCGTTTTTTGCGATCTTTTACCTTAATTTCTCCTTGCGCCCAACGCAATGCTTGCGTGAGGTTATGACCATCTCGACCAAAACGTTGTTCCGTAAAATAATTGGGGAAACCAAAATTTGCCACAAAATCTAACCGCACTTTAAGCTCATCAGATTCTTCTGCGCCACGCAATAAAATATCGAAATAATTTCCCTCAAGGCTACCCGTTCGAATTTTTCGGTTATGTCGAGTAACCGTTAAAATCTCTACACCATCTAATTCAAATTGACTGAAATCGGGCGTTTCCATTCCAGGCATTTGTAAACAAAACCATTGTTCTGTTACTGCTAGACGATCTTTCAACCCCGCATATCCCATATTGCGTTCAGAAACACCGGCAAATTTAGCTAATTTTTCACCAACAAATAATGTGTTGCAATCTGTTTTGCGTACATACAACGCAACAAACTCACCTTCGCCTGACATTTCATAGCCTAAATGCTCTTTTACAATAAAATCCGCGCATTCAGCCTTTAAAAGTGCGGTGGTTTTTGGCGGTGTTTTTAATGCCAAATAAGGGAGTTGTTCGAGCATAGTTAAGGGTTCTTTTTTATAGAAAATAATTGCTCGAAATTTTATGCGACTTTTGGTGATTTATCCACTAAAATAACCGCACTTTTGTTCTTGTTGAAGGATTTTATTATGTCAAAATTGGCTGGCTTACAAGCAGAAACCCGTGAAATTATCACTAATTTACTTAACGATGGTAGTGACCCGGACGCGCTTTACATTATTGAGCATCACATTGCTCATCACGATTTTGATTTGTTAGAAAAAATCGCGGTAGATGCGTTTAAAGCCGGTTATGAAGTTTCCGAAGCAGAAGAATTTGAAGATGATGATGGTAAACCAATTTTCTGTTTTGACATTATCAGTGAAGTAGAATTAAAAGCGGAAATTATTGATGCTCAACAAAAAGAAATCCTTCCGTTATTAGAAAAACATAAAGGCATTTATGATGGTTGGGGCACCTATTTTGAAGATCCGAATGCCGATGACGATGAGTACGGTGATGATGGGGAATTTTTTGATGACGAGGATGTCGAAGAGCCTCGTGTACATTAATCATTCTTTTTAACCGCACTTGATAAGTGCGGTTATTTTTTTAGGAGTTTCAATATGAAATTAAAATCGCTTTCTTTAACATTATTGGCGCTACCTTTTGCTGTACCTGCATTGGCGGATAATCCGCAAAGTGCGGTGCAAAATAATATTGTTTCTTTTAATGCTGAAGTTGAAAAAGAAGTTTCACGAGATTTGTTACAAGTTACGCTTTTTTATCAGGCAGAAGGCACCTCACTTTCAACCTTAAATAAAACGATCAATGAGAAATTAAGCAACGCGCTTTCTATCGCGAAAAACGAAAGTGCGGTAGAAATTAAAGATCATTTTCGTCATACCAGTGTGCGTTATAACAATCAAGGCAAGCAATCTGGCTGGATTGATCGTGTAGAACTTGTATTAGAAAGCAAAGATTTCCAAGCCATCTCTAAAGTGATTAGCGAGCTTGATGGCGTTATGGCGGTGGAAAGTACGAATGCACTTATTTCATCAGAAAAATTAATGAGTTTAGAAAATGAATTAACTCAAGCTGCGTTGGATAAATTTAAAAACAAAGCCACATTAATTCAAAATTCATTGAATATGAAAGGCTATCAAATTTTAGATTTAGATGTCTCTTCCGTGAATGAACAAACCATGAGCCCACGACCTTATATGATGGCGATGGCAAAATCTGCCGATATGAGTGCGGTGGATTCTTCTGGTGATGGTTATCTGGAAAATGGTAAAGAGAAAATAAAAGCACGCATTAGTGCGCGAATTGCATTGCGCGCGGAATAATTTTCGCTACAATGGTACGACTTTTTTTAACCGATTTTTTATAAGGAAAACATAATGAAAGTAGCAAAAAATGTAGTGGTGAGCATTGCTTACCAAGTTCGCACACAAGATGGCGTATTAGTAGATGAAGCGCCAGCGAATCAACCACTAGAATATTTACAAGGCCACAATAATTTAGTGATCGGTCTTGAAAAAGCGCTTGAAGGCAAAGAAGTTGGCGACAAATTTGAAGTACGTGTACAACCTGAAGAAGGTTACGGTGCATACAGCGAAAATATGGTTCAACGTGTACCAAAAGATGTATTTCAAGGTGTTGATGAACTTGAAGTTGGCATGCGTTTCTTAGCGGATACTGACATTGGTCCAGTTCCAGTGGTGATTACTGAAATTGATGGCGATGAAGTTGTGGTTGATGGAAATCACATGTTAGCGGGTCAAGAATTACACTTCACCGTTGAAGTTGTCGCAACCCGTGAAGCAACGTTAGAAGAAATCGCACACGGCCACGTTCACGGTGCGCATAGCCACCACCACGATGATGACGAAGATGGTCACGGTTGTGGCTGTGGCGGTCATCACCACCATCACGACCATGATCACGAACACAGCGGATGCTGCGGCGGTGGTCACGGGCACGGACACGAACACGGACACGGACATGGTCACGGCAGCTGTGGCTGCGGCGGTCATTAATTAAAAACAGCCGAAAACATTACCGCACTTTAGCAATGAAGTCTGCTATTGCTTTCTGAAATAAAAAACACGATGAGAAATCATCGTGTTTTTTGTATCTTTGGATTAATACCTATCTTATAAAATATGGGTAAACTCTTCTAACATTTCTTTTGGCCATACGCTTGATTGCACTTCACCAATATGTTTTTTACGAAGTAAAAGCATCGCTAAGCGAGATTGACCGATACCACCGCCGATAGTTAATGGTAATTTTCCGTTTAATAAATCTTGGTGCCAATCCATTTTTAAACGGTCTTCATCACCCGTTAGGCCAACTTGTAAGCGTAATGCACTTTCATCTACGCGAATACCCATTGAGGAAAGTTCAAAGGCTTTACCTAATTGGTCGTTCCATACCAAAATGTCACCGTTTAAGCCTTTATAGCCGTTTTCAGATTCAGTTGTCCAGTCATCATAGTCTGGTGCACGGCCATCATGAGGTTTGCCATCTGAAAGTTTGCCGCCAATCCCGATTAAGAATACTGCGCCGTATTCTTTACAAATTGCGTTTTCACGTTCTTTACTACTTAAATCAGGATAGCGTTTTACTAAATCTTCGCTATGCACAAAGGTAATGTGTTTTGGCAAAATTGAAGGGATATCAAAACGTGCTTCTACGGCTAATTCCGTTAAGCGAATAGCACGATAAATAGAATTTACCGTTTCTTTTAAGTATTCAAAATTACGACGACCTTCAGGAATCACTTTTTCCCAGTCCCATTGATCCACATAAACAGAGTGAGTTGGGTCAAGAGAGTCTTCATCTGGACGTAATGCTTTCATATGAACAAACAAGCCTTCGCCTTCTTTAAAATTGAAGCGAGCAAGGGTATGGCGTTTCCATTTTGCTAGGGAATGCACCACTTCAAATACTGCATTTGGAATACATTTCACGTTAACCTGAACGGCTTTTTCAATACCAGATAAGTTATCTTGCATTCCGTTACCCACTTGGCTCAAGATCGGACCTTGTACTTCAATAATACCAAGTTGTTCAATAAGGTTTTGGGTGAAGGTATTCTTCACAAAGCTGATTTCTTGTTGTTGTAAAATAAATGTCTTTTTCATTTTTATAACCTTTTTAATCTGTTGTTTTATTTGTTAAGTATTATTTAATAAAATCGAGCATTATTTCAAGTATTTCATTTACTTTCTTTTATAAGTTAAATATTATCTAATCTAAGGTATAAAATTTAAATAAAATCTAAAGGAGATGATTTTATGCACAACATTGATAATTTAGATCAGCAAATCTTACGTGTACTAACCAAAGATGCGAGAACTCCCTATGCCGAAATGGCTAAAAACTTTGGTGTAAGCCCAGGAACAATCCATGTACGTGTAGAAAAAATGCGCCAATCCGGCATTATTGAAGGAACAAAAGTCATTATTGATGAACAAAAATTAGGTTATGACGTTTGCTGCTTTATAGGTATTATTTTGAAAAGTGCAAAAGACTACGAAAAAGTTATTAAAAAGTTAGAAAGTTTTGATGAAGTTGTTGAAGCCTATTACACAACTGGCAATTATTCAATTTTTCTGAAAGTAATGACACATACTATTGCGGAATTACATTCCGTTCTGGCAACTAAAATTCAGCTAATTGATGAGATTCAATCTACAGAAACACTGATTTCAATGCAAAATCCAATTTTAAGAGATATTAAGCCATAAAATAAAAGTGCGGTGAACGTTCACCACACTTTTGCTTGATAAGAAAATTATGCCTTCACATTCTCTTCCAAAAATGCCAATAGCTCATCTTTAGCAATCATTTTCTTTTCACCGGTACGACGGTTCTTATACTCAATTTCACTGTTCTCTAGGTTTTTCTCACCGATAACCACCATATGAGGTACACCAATGAGTTCCATGTCTGCAAACATCACACCTGGACGTTCTTTACGATCATCAAAAATCACATCTACACCTTGTGATTGTAAAGTGCGGTAAAGTTCTTCAGCGTATTTTTGCACGGTTTCAGATTTGTGCATGTTCATTGGCACAATCGCCACAGTGAATGGTGCAATTTCATCTGAGGGCCAAATAATACCGCGTTCGTCGTGGTGTTGCTCAATGGCTGATGCCACCACGCGAGTTACGCCGATACCGTAGCAACCCATTGTCATCACAAGAGGTTTACCATCTTCACCTTGAACGGTCGCTTTCATTGCTTCAGAGTATTTTTTACCAAGTTGGAAAATATGTCCCACTTCAATACCACGTTTGATTTGAAGCGTGCCTTTACCATCTGGACTTGGATCACCTTCCACTACATTACGTAAATCAAATACTTCAGGCATTGCTACATCGCGTTCCCAGTTGACATTGAAATAATGTTTTCCATCGATATTCGCGCCACAACTAAAATCAGACATTAACGCTACAGTGCGGTCAATAATTGCAGGAATATTTAAATTCACAGGACCTAATGAACCAACACCCGAACCAATTTTCGCTTTAATGTCTGCTTCATCTGCAAACTCAAGAGGATCTGCCACTAATGGGTGTTTTTGTGCTTTGATTTCATTTAATTCATGGTCACCACGAATAATCAACGCAACAAGTGGTTGATTTTCATCAGCACCTTTTACAATCAACGTTTTCACAGTTTTAGTGACTGGTTGATTAAATTGTTCTACAAGTTCATTAATAGTTTTCGCATTTGGCGTATCCAT
Organism: Haemophilus seminalis; assembly: GCF_006384255.1. Classification (GTDB taxonomy): domain Bacteria; phylum Pseudomonadota; class Gammaproteobacteria; order Enterobacterales; family Pasteurellaceae; genus Haemophilus; species Haemophilus seminalis. The sequence goes on along the minus strand of NZ_VCED01000009.1, from coordinate 11,659 downwards.
CAAGGTTATTTCCTCCGTTGGCGCTTGACGCTCACCGATAGCTACCGCTTCAGCAAGCTCAATATTCGCTGCAAAATCTGATTCTGTTGAAAATACAACATCATCTTCACCGCTTGAAGCTAACACTTGGAACTCATGAGAAGCAGAACCACCAATAGATCCCGTATCCGCTTGCACTGCACGGAAATCTAAGCCTAAACGGTTAAAAATGTTACTATACACTTGGTACATCACATCATAGGTTTCTTGCAAACTTTCTTGTGTAGTGTGAAATGAGTACGCATCTTTCATAATAAATTCACGCGAGCGCATTACACCAAAACGAGGACGTACTTCATCACGGAATTTAGTTTGAATTTGATATAAGTTCAGTGGAAGTTGTTTATATGAAGAAACTTCTCGGCGCACTAAATCAGTAATCACTTCTTCGTGAGTTGGCCCAAGTACAAAGTTACGGTTTCCGCGGTCTTCAAAACGAAGGAGCTCAGGGCCATATTGCTCCCAACGACCAGACTCTTCCCATAATTCCGCAGGTTGCACAACAGGCATTAATACCTCAATTGCACCACCTTTGTTCATCTCTTCGCGAATAATCTTTTCTACTTTTTTCAATACGCGAATACCAGTCGGCAACCAGTTATATAAACCTGATGCCATTGGGCGAATCATACCTGCACGCAACATTAATTGGTGGCTCACTACCTGAGCATCATTTGGCGTTTCTTTAAGGGTGGAGAATAAATATTGACTTGTACGCATTGTTTAACCTTAGATTCTAAGAACTGAAAAAATTGGCGCAAGTATAACAAAAAGTGCGGTGATTTTTAACCGCACTTTCGATACTTACTCATTATTTTGCGCTTTCGCCAAAATTGCTTTATGTTCCTGAATCAATGCCATAAAAGGCTGGCCAAACCGTTCTAATTTGATAGAGCCCACGCCATTAATTTGCAACATTTCAATATTGCTTGTTGGCATATATTGTGCCATTTCTTGCAAAGTCGCATCATTAAAGACAATGTACGGCGGAATATTTTCTTTATCGGCAATTTGTTTGCGTAAGAAACGCAAGCGTGCAAATAAATCCTTATCGTAATTTGCAACACTTTGGCGTTGTGGATTATGGACAATTTTACTGATTGAAGAAATACGAGGCATTGCCAGTTCTAATGGTTGTTCACCTTTCAGAATCGCTTTCGCACTTTCAGTAAGTTGCAACGTTGGATTTAATTCACTAATGACTTGTTGCATAAAACCCAAATGAATAAGCTGACGAATAACAGACTGCCAATGTTCTTTACTTTTATCTTTTCCGATACCATACACCGAAAGTTTATCATGTTGGCGTTCAATAATTTTCTGATTATGCATTCCACGCAATACCGCAATCACATAATGTGCACCGAAACATTGCCCCACTCGATAAATAGTAGACATTACTTTTTGCGCATCGACTAAACCATCATATTTTTTAGGAGGATCGAGGCAAATATCACAGTTATTGCATGGTGTTTGTCGATGCTCACCAAAATAATTGAGAAGAACTAAACGGCGACAAGTCTGGCTTTCCGCAAATTCACCTATAGCTTCTAATTTATGCTGCTCAATCTGACGCTGTGGCGTTTCTGGTTTTTCTAAAAGAATTTTTTGTAACCAAGCATAATCCGCCGGCTCATAAAACAAAACGGCCTCTGCAGGTAAATCATCACGTCCTGCTCGCCCTGTTTCCTGATAGTAAGATTCAATGCTGCGAGGTAAATCAAAATGGGCAACAAACCGCACATTGGATTTATTAATCCCCATTCCAAAAGCAATGGTTGCGACTACCACTTGAACATTATCACGCTGAAAATCCTGTTGCACGCGCTCACGAAGTGCCGTTTCCATTCCAGCGTGGTAAGCAGCAGCAGAGACGCCTTTATTGCGTAAACTTTCCGCAATTCTCTCAACCTTATTTCTGCTGTTGCAATAAATAATCCCACTCTTGCCCTTTTGAGCTAACACAAAACGCGTCAGTTGCTCCATTGGTTTATATTTTTCTTCCAAGGTATAACGAATGTTTGGTCGATCAAAACTACCAATATATTTATGCGGATTTTCCAGATTAAGGTGAGTCAAAATATCTTGGCGAGTAGCATAATCGGCTGTCGCGGTGAGTGCCATAATCGGCGCATGAGGGAAACTAGCTTTTAAACCGCCAAGCTGGGTATATTCAGGGCGAAAATCATGCCCCCATTGAGAAATACAATGCGCTTCATCAATCGCAATAAAGCTAACTTTACTATAAGAAATAAGTTGAAAGAAACTGTTCGCCATCACTTTTTCTGGCGACACATAAAGCAGTTTAAGTTGCCCAGAAATAAGCTTATTTTGTACTTGTTTCTGCTGTTCTAAAGTCTGACTAGAATTAAGAAAATCCGCCTCAATTCCATTAGCTTGAAGCTGATCTACTTGATCTTTCATCAAGGAAATCAGCGGAGAAATCACTAAAGTTAAACCCTCAAAACAAAGTGCGGGAATTTGGTAACAAAGTGATTTTCCATTACCCGTTGCCATTACCACCAAAGCATCTTGTCCGTTTAACACGGCATTGATGACTTCTTCCTGTCCTTTACGAAAAGATTGATAACCAAAAACCGATTTCAAAACAGAAAGTGCGGTCGGTTTTTCTATTATTTTTGGTGATAAAGGAGAATCAGGCATCTTAGAACTGCACGTTCTCGCCATGTGCAGCACAAGCTTCGACTAAACAATCCCAAAAACGTTTTCCGTCATTAGAAACCCAGTCGCCATTTTTAAAAGCAAAATGAAAGCCACCTAATTTACTCGCAATCCAAAGCTCAAGTAATGGTTCTTGCTTGTTAATCACTATTTGTGTGCGATTATCAAAGGTGATTGTAAATACTGAACCTTGCGTTTCACAATCTACATCCGCACCTTGCTCTTCCAATTCTTCTTCAATTTTTTGCCAAACTTGTTCAATATTTTGGTGAAATTCTGCAATATTCATAAAATGTTCCTGTTTAAATCTGATAGAATGCGGCAAATTATAAAGCCTTTCTTAAGCTTGTGAAAGGCGGATTTACCGATAAGTAAGAGAGAGAAAAATGAAAAAACTACTATCAATTTTAGTGCTTAGTGCAATTTGCATTGTGGCAACAGGATGCGGCGTAAAAGGTCCTTTATATTTCCCAGAAAAAGAACAAGCACAACAAACCAAATAAGCAATTACAATCGCAAAATCAAAAACAGGAACACAACATGAATTTCTTCCAATATAAAAATAATAAGCTTTATGCTGAAGATATTCCGGTTCAACAACTTGCTGAACAATTCGGTACACCTCTTTATGTATATTCTCGAGCGACACTTGAACGCCATTGGCATACTTTTGACTCAGCCTTCGGTAAGCGTCCTCACTTAATTTGCTTTGCCGTAAAATCTTGCTCGAATATCGGCGTATTAAACATCATGGCAAAACTAGGTTCAGGTTTCGATATTGTCTCGCAAGGCGAACTTGAGCGTGTACTTGCAGCGGGTGGCGATGCATCAAAAGTAGTTTTTTCGGGCGTTGCTAAATCCCGAGAAGAAATTATTCGTGCACTAGAAGTTGGAATTCGTTGCTTTAATGTGGAATCAGTTTCTGAACTCAAATACATTAACCAGATTGCAGGCGAGATGGGGAAAATAGCGCCAATATCTTTACGAGTGAATCCAGATGTTGATGCGCATACACACCCTTATATCTCAACAGGATTAAAAGAAAATAAATTTGGTGTAAGCGTAAATGAAGCTCGAGAAGTATATAAATTAGCCTCAACGCTGCCAAACATAAAAATAACAGGGATGGATTGCCACATAGGCTCACAGCTCACTGAATTGCAACCATTTTTAGATGCAACAGATCGCTTAATTATCCTAATAGAACAATTAAAAGAGGATGGAATTACATTAAAACATCTCGATCTTGGCGGTGGTTTAGGCGTGACTTATACGGATGAAACACCACCTCACCCAAGCGATTACGCAAATGCATTGTTAGAAAAACTAAAAAATTATCCTGAACTTGAAATTATTCTTGAACCAGGCAGAGCAATTTCTGCAAACGCGGGAATTTTAGTAGCCAAAGTGCAATACCTAAAAAATAATGAAAGTCGTAATTTCGCGATTACCGACACAGGAATGAACGATATGATCCGTCCTGCATTGTATGAGGCTTATATGAACATCGTAGAAATTGACCGCACTTTAGCAAGAGAAAAAGCCATTTATGATGTTGTAGGGCCTGTTTGTGAAACCTCTGATTTCTTGGGCAAACAACGGGAACTTTCTATTGCTGAAGGTGATTATATTGCTCAATGCTCAGCTGGCGCCTATGGAGCAAGCATGTCATCAAACTATAACTCAAGACCCCGTACTGCAGAAGTTTTAGTAGATGGAGATAAATCCTATTTAATCCGTCGTCGAGAAACCTTACAGGAACTTTGGGCATTAGAGTCGACCATTCAATCGCCATCTGATTAAATTTTAATCTAACCATATAATTTATTCACTTATGATATACCTAAAAAACAGTAACTTTATGCGTAAAATCAAATTTCTATCGGTTCGTCATTGGAACTAATAGAAATTATTTATAAAATGGCACGTTTATCGTCACTAAGGGGGAATTTATGCAAGAAAAACTAAGCGTTTTATTAATTGACGATCATCCATTAATGCGTCGTGGCATTAAACAACTTATAGAATTAGACGATAACTTTGAAGTTGTGGCTGACGTAGGCAGCGGTACAGAAGGGATTTCTGTGGCATTACAAACATCACCTGATGTGATCATTTTAGATCTCAACATGAAAGGACTTTCAGGGTTAGATACGCTCAAAGGATTACGAGCAGAAGGCGTTGATGCGCGAATCTTAATTTTAACTGTCTCTGATGCTAAAAATGATATTTATACGTTAATTGACGCCGGTGCTGATGGCTATCTGTTAAAGGATACAGAACCCGAAACCTTACTAGAACAAATTAAGAAAATAGCGCAAGGTGAAGTGATCTTAAGTGATTCTATTAAAGATTTATTACTTGAACGAAGACATGAGCAAAATCCATTAGATAGCTTAACAGATCGTGAAATGGATGTACTTCGTCAAATTGCCACAGGATTATCAAACAAACAAATTGCAGCTCAACTGTTTATTTCAGAAGAAACCGTGAAAGTACATATTCGTAATTTATTACGTAAACTCAATGTGCACTCTCGTGTAGCCGCAACTGTACTCTTTTTTGAACAAAATAATAAATAGTTTACAAAAATGCGCAAGGTTAAAAAACCAAGCGCACTTTTCTACTGAGCATTTTCTACTTGGATAAAGAATCCTTTATCATTCAAAATAACACTGTAATCTGTTTGATAACTTTTTCCATCAGTCACCACTAAAGCATGGCAACTTCTAATACCTTTTTGTGGGTAAAATTGAGTTTCTCTTGCTTGAAGAATTTGTTTCACCATCATACTGGTTTTAGTTGAATCGCCTTGCTGCTTAAATGCATCAGATAGCACTTTTGACACAGAAAAATCATTACATTGTGGCACGATCACTGGCTTATAAACTGATTTGTCCTTTGCTGTTTTTTCATGTTTTGTTGAAACAACTGTTGTCGTTTTTTTCTCAATAGATGTCTTAGGTTTCGAGCTAATTTCCTTTACCAAAGCTTTAGGCTTTTTGTCTGTCAATTTCACAGCTGTTTTTTTATTTTTACTACTAATTTTCTTGGTTAGAACTAATTTAGTTTCTTTCGTTTTTTTAGTTTGTTGTTTTTTATCTAAAGATTTGGTTACTACAATTTTTTTATTTATTTGATTTTTATGTACTGGTGCAGCCGTAACTGATGTTGTAAAAAATGGCAACAACACCAAAATGAACGTTATCAATTTTCTCATTCATGTCTCCTTAAACATAAAGTGCGGTTAAAATTAACCGCACTTTGAATATTAAATAAAAAAATAAAGCGATAAATTAAAGGTAGTAGTGTTCTACGTAATTTAATTTATCATCTAGTTTTAATACTAAAGGTTGGCCAGTTGGAATTTCAAAATCCATAATTTCAGCATCAGAAATACCGATAATATGTTTTGCCAACGCACGGAGTGAATTACCGTGAGCAACAACTAAAACACGTTTACCAGAAAGCATTGCTGGTGCAATTTGATCTTCCCAGAATGGAAGTGCGCGCTCTAAAGTAATTTTTAAGTTTTCTGCATTCGGCACTACATCAGATGGAATATTTGCGTAACGACGGTCATTGTGTGCAGAATTTGGATCTTGTGGATCTAAATCTGGTGGAGAAATGTCATAAGAACGACGCCAAATATGAACTTGTTCGTCACCGTATTGTTCCGCAGTAGCTTTTTTATCTAAACCTTGTAAAGCACCATAATGACGTTCATTTAAGCGCCAGTTTTTCACTTGAGGAATCCATAATTGATGGGATTCTTCTAACACGATGTTACAAGTTTTGATTGCACGAGTTAGCACAGATGTAAATGCGATATCAAACTCATAGCCAGCATCTAATAATTTTTTGCCCGCTGCTTTTGCTTCTTCAACGCCGCGTTCTGTTAAATTTACATCGCGCCAGCCAGTGAACAAGTTTTTTGCATTCCATTCACTAAAACCGTGACGGATAAATACTAACTCCATAAGAATCTCCTAAAATTTAAGTAAAAGATAACTCGCACTTTATAGCAAAAATTGAGTATGTTTAAAAGCAAAAAGGCGAGTTTTCCTGATCTTTAGCAAAAAATAGAGGCTAAACTTTTTCGCCTTTTAACAAATATGATAAGATTTGTGCGATTTTAAGAATTTAGGAAAAATTATGCTGTCTTCGGGATTAAACAAAAAAATATCGCCATTTTTCACCGCACTTTTTAGTAGCGGTTTGTTGATTTTTTCCCCAATAAGCCATGCTTCCGATCTTAACCTGATTCAAAAGCAAATTAAGCAACAAGAATCTAAAATTGCTGAACAAAAACGCGAGCAAGCTAAGTTACAAGCTAATTTGAAAAACCATGAAAGTAAAATTAATGCTGTCGTGGGTGAGTTACATGAAACAGAAATGAGCTTGAAAGAAATTCGTAAGCAAATTTCTGACTCAGATAAACAACTCAAACAATTGGAAAAACAAGAATCTGAACAAAAATCACGATTAGCGAAACAAATGGATATGATTTATCGCTCAGGTTTAAATCCTTCCGTTATTGAAAGAATGTTTTCTAAAAATGCGGAAAAAGCAGAACGCATGAAAGTGTACTATCAACATTTAAACCAAGTTCGAATAGAAATAATTGATAGTTTAAAAGCAACACAAGCTCAAATTGTATCCCAAAAAGAATCCATTTTAGGTCAGCAAAAAAATCATCGAGATCAACTTTTAACGCAAAAAAAACAGCAACAAGAATTACAAAAATCACAACAAGAACGTCAATCTACGCTAAATGAACTTAATAAGAATTTGGCGAGAGATCAAAATAAATTGGATAGCCTAAAGGCTAATGAACAAGCGCTCCGTCAAGAAATTCAACGTGCAGAAAAAGCGGCTTTAGAACAAGAAAAAAGAGAGCGAGAAGCGCTTTCACAGCGACAAAAAGCTGAAGAAAAACGGACTTCAAAACCTTATCAACCGACAGCACAAGAACGTCAATTGCTTAACAGTACAAGTGGTTTAGGGATTGCAAAAAAACAATATTCAGCACCAGTTTCAGGCCCAACTTTACATAATTTTGGAACGATTCAGGCCGGTGAAGTTCGTTGGAAAGGTATGGTTATTGGTGCCTCAGCTGGAACTGCAGTCAAAGCGATTGCAGCTGGACGTGTCATTTTAGCTGGGTATTTGAATGGCTACGGTTATATGGTCATCGTCAAACATGGAGAAACCGACTTAAGTTTGTATGGTTTCAATCAAGCCGTATTGGTAAAAGTTGGTCAACTAGTTTCTGCTGGACAAATTATTGCTCAAGTGGGTAATACTGGTGAAATCTCTCGTTCCGCACTCTATTTTGGAATTAGCCGAAAAGGCACACCAGTAAATCCAACTGGATGGATTCGTTAATGAAACTTCTCATAAAAAGTGCGGTGAAAATTTTCATCATTTTTTCTACCGCACTTTATACTTCCATCTCTCTTGCACAAAATAAACTTGCAATTGTTATTGATGATGTCGGCTATCATCTCAAAGAAGATGCAGCTATTTTGGCAATGCCGCGTGAAATTTCCGTCGCAATTATTCCTGCTGCACCTCATGCTCGAGCACGTAATCAAGAAGCAAAATCTCAAGGCCGAGACATTTTAATTCATATGCCGATGCAACCGGTGAGTGCGGTGAAAATAGAAGATGGAGGACTACATTTAGGAATGTCTTCAGCGCAGGTTAATGATCGGGTAAATACAGCCAAAAATATCGTGAATTATGCCATTGGCATGAATAATCACATGGGCAGTGCGGCTACGGCCGATCCCCAATTAATGACTTATTTAATGACCGCACTTCAAGAAAAACATTTGTTCTTTTTAGATAGTCGAACAATAGGAAAATCTGTAGCAGGGAAAATAGCAAAAGAACAAGGTGTTCGTTCCTTAGATCGCCATATATTTTTAGATGACAGTAACGAACTAGCTGACGTTCAACATCAGTTTCAAGCTGCAATTCAATATGCAAGGAAACATGGTACCGCGATTGCGATAGGACATCCTCGTCCAAATACCATTGCGGTGTTACAAGCAGGAATTAACAATTTACCTGAAGATATCCAACTGGTAGGAATGGGCAACTTATGGCGTAATGAAAAAGTAATTCCACCTAAACCATTTATTCTATTATTTACAGAAATGCCTGCGCCAACCTCAATGGAACCTTTTGAACCCGTAGGATTACTACGTGGAATTCCAAAATAAAAACCTGATTTTACAATCAGGTTTTTGTCTTATTTAGAAAGTGCATTTCTTAATTTACCTTGATATCTTTCTAATAATGCCTTCGCCTCTAATTTTGATAAATTACTCAAAATCATCATAATTGCAAGCTTGGCATTTTGATCTGCTTCAATTAATGTCTGCTCAGCGAGCACTTTATCACAATCCGTTGCCTGCATTACGATACGCACGGCGCGTGCTTTAAGCTTTTCATTACTGGCTTGTACATCGACCATCAAATTTTCGTAACATTTACCCAGTAAAATCATACTTGCCGTAGTCAGCATATTCAAAACCATTTTTTGTGCGGTACCAGATTTTAAGCGGCTAGAACCCGTCAATATTTCAGGTCCAACAATAGTCTCAATCGCAATATCGGCTATCTCAGCCATCGCAGATTTTGGATTACTCGCAATAGAAATTGTCAAAGCACCGAGAGATTTAGCGTATTGAAAACCTGCAATAACATAGGGTGTGCGGCCACTTGCAGCAATTCCGACTAATACATCATTTTTTGAGAGATTTATACTTTGCAGATCCTCAAGTACAGCTTTCGTATTGTCTTCTGCCCCTTCTACGGGATGACGAATAGCACGCTCGCCACCTGCAATTATTCCTTTGACCATTTCCGAAGATACACCAAATGTAGGAGGACATTCTGACGCATCCAATACGCCAAGACGACCACTCGTCCCAGCCCCAATATACACTAGACGTCCGCCCTGTTGAAAAGCATGAACGATTTTATCTACAGCTAACGAAATCTCAGGCAAACATGCTTCAATAGCTAAAGGAACTTGTTTATCTTCCTTATTCATTAGTCGAACAATATCTAAAGCACTTTGACGATCAATATCAACTGAATTAGAATTTCTCTGTTCCGTAATTAACGTGGATAAACTTTTTAGTATAATGTCATTCATATTTTGACCTTAGTTTTTAGGAAAAATAGCCCCCAAACTAACCGCACTTTTTGCGCCAGTTACGCTAGGCAGGTTTGCTGGTAAATTGTTCATTCGACAATAAGCTAACCAAGCAAAAGCAGCGGCTTCTACATAATCAATATCAAAACCTTGCTCTGTCGTTGTACCAACCTGCCAATCGAGTAAATTATCATGCAATCCACGCATAATTAAGCTATTCTTTGCGCCGCCGCCACATACTAATAAACGTTTTGGTAAATCTGTTTGGAGTTGATTTAGTGCATTGACAATGCTTGTTACCGTCAATTCAACAAGCGTCGCTTGTACATCTTCTGGGGATAATGTGATTTTGGAGCAAAGTGCGGTAAGTTTTTCAGATGTTTTTTCTACTTTGCCAATTAACCAATCAAGATTAAATAATTCTCTCCCTGTACTTTTTGGAGCAGGTAAAGAGAAAAAAGGTTCATTTAATAATTCATCAAGCAGAACTTGATTCATGTTGCCTTTTGAAGCCCACTCACCATTTTTGTCATAGCGAAGGCCTTGGTGTTTTTCTATCCATTGATCTAATAATGTATTACCTGGCCCCGTATCAAACCCAATTACAAGTTGATTAGGAAACAATATAGAAACATTACTAATCCCACCAATATTTAAAACAACTGTAGCAAAATTAGCATTTGAGAATACAGCTTTATGGAAAGCGGGTACAAGAGGAGCCCCCTGTCCGCCTAATGCCATATCTTTACGACGAAAATCACCAATAACCGATATTCCTGTTTTAGCTGCCAATAAATTCATATCGCCTAGTTGCATTGTGAAAGGAAATGCAGAAGCAGGAGAATGCCATACTGTCTGTCCATGACAACCAATAGCTTCAATTTGACTTGGAATAAGATTATATTTTTGTAGAAAGCTATGTACACAATCACAATACAGTAAAGCAAGCTCATGATCGAGCTCGCCTAAATTTTGTAGAGTTGTTTCACCAGCTTGAATGAGTTTGGTTAATTTCTGACGTAAATTTTCTGGCATAAGAAAAAAATCAGATAAGATAAGTCGAGGCTCCAGAGAAAAATCAACAAGAGTAACATCCACTCCATCTAGACTAGTTCCAGACATCATGCCAAGATAATATTGAGGTTTCATACTAATTATTTTTATATTTTGAATATAATAATTATATATCTAATTCAAAAAGAAAAATAAAAAGAATTATTAAATAATATAAAAAGGGGTATGAGTATAAAGATATTTTATGATCAATTGAAAAGAATATTTTAATGGCAGGGGCGGAGAGGCTCGAACTCCCAACACCCGGTTTTGGAGACCGGTGCTCTACCAATTGAACTACGCCCCTATTGGTATGAATAAATTGGCGGAATGGACGGGACTCGAACCCGCGACCCCCTGCGTGACAGGCAGGTATTCTAACCAGCTGAACTACCACTCCGCTAAATTTGGTAATTGGCAGTGCCTTACTCTCACATGGGGATACCCCACACTACCATCAGCGTTACAACATTTCACTTCTGAGTTCGGTATGGTATCAGGTGGATCTATTGCACTATCTCTGCCAAAAATTTTTTATTTTTTTAATTTACTCAATGAATAAACTAAAAAAATAAACCTGGCGGTGTCCTACTCTCACATGGGGATGCCCCACACTACCATCGGCATTACAGCGTTTCACTTCTGAGTTCGGTATGGTGTCAGGTGGTTCCACCGCACTATCGCCGCCAGGATAATTCTTTGATAACTTGTCTT
>NZ_VCED01000008.1 GCF_006384255.1 Haemophilus seminalis | reverse complement strand
TAGCTATAAATAAAACACTACTTAAAAAAGTAATTATGAATTTTCAGTTAAGCACCTATTAAGACTTCAAAATTAAAAATATTTTAAAACAAGTCAATCAACAAGTGCCCACACAGATTGTCTGATACATTGTTAAAGAGCAAAAAACAACGACGCACGTGGAAACTTAAATTCTTCACAACAGTGCGTCGTTGTGTGCGGTGCATTATAGGGATTTTCAAATCCCTTGCAAGTACTTTTTTGTAAAAATATTTAAAAAAATGATCTTTTGATTAAACCTCAATCAATTTATATAAATTTTTCTCCAAAGCTAAACGCCCATCTCATTAATTTGATTAGCGAATTTCTTCACTTTATCCCAATTTGTATATTCGATCTCTTTTTTAGGATCTGTCTCGCCACCAGTAATTTTCATAATAATCTGAATCATAACACGATCAATCCATCTGTATCGTGGATAAAAGAGTGCACCTGCAAATACTGCGGCTAATTTAGGTTTCCATTCTGTACGTTGTAAAAATTTACGTACATAAGTATTACTTTCTGGATTATCTTTGCCCTCTTTACGAGCAGTTAAATTAACCCCAAAAAAAACCGCACTTTTTTGTTCAAGTTGATAACGATTGCTTTCAACAAAGCGATAAAGCGCTTTATTAAAGTGCCCATATCGTATAGATGCACCAACTATTACAAGATCAAAAGACTCAATCGTATAATTTTCCATTAATGCATCTACATAAACCTCTCCATCAATATATCTAGATAAAAAGTCAGCAATTTTTTTCGTCTGTCCATCATGGCTTGAATATAATATTAACGTTTTCATTAGTTTTTCCAAAAAGTAGGTGTAAATAAAGCAAGAAGAGTAAAAATTTCAAGTCGCCCACATACCATTGCGATAATTAAAATCCACTTAGCACTATCGGGTATACTCACCATATTACTATTTACTTCCCCTAGTGCTGGTCCTAAATTATTTAGGGTTGCCAATACGGCATTAAAGGCATTAAAAGGCTCAACACCACAAGCAACGACACCAAGTAAACAGATAATAAACACTAGAAGATAAGCTGAAAAGAATGCCCAAATACTACTAATCACTCTTTCATCTAACACATTTCTTCCCCACTTGATGGGGTAAACTAAATTAGGGTGAACAACACGTTTAAGTTCTCGTTTCCCTTGTAAATACAGTACAAGTATACGCGCAACACGTAAACCACCACCGACAGATCCAGCACAACCGCCCATAAATGAAGCCAATATTAAAAGAACAGGTACAAAAGAAGGCCAAACAGTGAAATCAGAAGTTGTATAGCCCGTTGTTGTTGAAATAGATACCGTCTGGAACAATACTTGCTCAAAATCTTTCCAGGATGAAGTAAAATAATTATGACTCCACATTACTAATGTACATATTATTACTAGTATAGTCTGGATACTTATAAAAAAACGAAATTCAGGGTCACGTAGATAAATCTTAAAAAAATTCTCATGGCCAATGGTCGAAAACGCACGAAAGTGTAATCCAAAATTACAGGCGGAAATCAGTAAAAATAATACGGTGATCAAATTAACTAATGGACTATTGAAATAGCCGATACTCGCATCATGAGTTGAAAAGCCACCGATTGAAACAGTAGAAAAGCTATGAGTTATAGCATCAAAAACTCCCATCCCAGCCAACCAATATGCTAATGCACAAAAAACAGTTAAAGAAATATAAATCACCCAAAGAACTTTTGCTGTTTCAGTAATCCTTGGTCTAATTTTTTGTTCTTTCATTGGCCCCGACATTTCAGCTCTATAAAGTTGCATCCCCCCCACACCTAATAATGGAATGATAGCTATTGCGAGTACAATAATTCCCATTCCACCAAGCCATTGCAAAAATTGACGATAAAATAACATCGCTTTTGGAAGGTTATCCAATCCTCTCATTACTGTTGCACCAGTTGTCGTTAATCCAGAAAAGGCTTCAAATGCTGCTGAAGCAACTGTTAAATTTAGTGCATCAAATAATAAAAATGGTAACGTCGCTAAACCACCTAGAACAAACCAAAATGCGACAACAATTAAAAAACCATCACGAGAACGCAATTCTTGTTTGTAGTGATGGCAAGGCCACCAGAGCAGTACTCCAACAGTCAAGCTAAAAGTAAATGCCTGTATGAAAGCTTTTCCGCCTCCATCACCATAAATCAATGCAATGAATGCCGGAATAAGCATCGTTCCGGAAAAACAGATAATCAGGATACCAATAATTCGTATTATAGATAAAATATGCACAGTTATTCGCCTATTCAATTGATTTAATCACTAGTTTTCCCATTGATTTATCTCTCAATTCTCTAACAAAAGATTCAACCGTTTGTTTACTAATACCCAATGTTAAAAATACTTGGGACTGAAAATTTTGAGCTAATATTTCTACTTCATACTTATCACAAAGTAACTGTACTAGACTCAATTGACTATAATGACAATCTAAACCAAAAAGGGAACGTTCTACTCTTATTTCTGTTTCTAATAATTTCAATGCTTGCTGTACTCCATTACTATAGGCTCTAACTAATCCTCCTGTACCTAACAAAATTCCACCATAATAACGTACCACTATAGCGCTAATTTCACCAATATTACTACCTTGAAGAACACTAAGCATTGGTTTACCCGCCGTACCTGATGGCTCGCCATCATCAGAAAAAGCAAATTGTAAAGAATCTACTGGATTTCCCATTACCGCAGCCCAACAATGATGGCGCGCTGCTCTATGCTCTCGTTTAATCTCTTCCAAAAAAGCTTTAGCTTCAGCGATCCCTGTAGTCTTCTGTAAATAAGTGATAAAACGGCTTTTCTTAATTTCCTCTTCAAAAATAACCTCACTTTTAGGAACAAGATACGCAGACATATTATTTTTGTTCATTTTTGATTACATCAGCCGTCAATAAAACAAGTAATTTATCAAATACAATATATTCACAGTAATAAAAAACCCAGTAAAACCTGGGTTATCATCTAATTATTTCACAACCGTAAATGTTAAAGGACCATATTCCATCTCTCCTAACTTAATAAAGATAGTATATTTACCTCGAGGATCTTTTTGATCAAAACTCCAACAATTTATTACTAATTTCCCATCGTTTAAGGAATCGCGCTGACTCGTTATTGTATGTGTTTTTTTATCTTCAGATGAAGTTACCATTCCTATATCTGATGAAATATAAAAATTTGCTTTAGCTGGAGATGTAAAAATCTCTGTGGCTTGAACTTTCTTTCCAAATGAGCCATTTATTTGCCAGCATAATTGCTGTTTTTTAGAAGAACGTGAAATTTCTAATTTATTCAATAAAACTGGCAGTTTACGTGATACATCATAAACACCTAAATAAAGACGAGATTGTTGTTCTTGAGCATTTGGTGTTTCAGAAAGAGCCACCTGAGCACTTAGACTTGCTGATAATGCAGCAATAATTAAAGCTTTTTTCATCATTATATCCCTCTTAATAGAGGTACTGATTATACAAAAAATCGCACAAAAATCTACCGCACTTTCATTTCACTTACTGAACAACCATAACACCAATACATCCCATATCAGCTAACATTAAATTCGATACACCAAATAAAAATGGGTAATTATTTGAAGAAACCTGATCAAACCGAACTAATATATGTGTTTTTCCTTTTACCCAAACAGTATCTTTCCAGGCTAACTCATCCGCTTGATAAATATGATCATCCTGACTTTCTACGACAAATTTTGCCCCCTGAATAGTAAACCCCACAGGTAAATTAGCATTTAAAATCCAACGCTCTACAGTACCTTTTCGAACCACTACATCAATTCTTCTAGGGTCAAAACGTCTTTGATTAATTAGCCCATTCGTCACATCAATATTGAACTCACGAATTTGCGCTATAGGTTGAGCTAACATTTCTGGTGCATCTGTATCAAAAGTAAGATTTAATGTCTTACTAAAAACTGTAGCTTCACCTTCTGCTCGTAACTCAATAACTGTATTATCCAGTAAATCATCACCACTGCTAAAAATATTTTTTATCTTATCTAACACACCTCGTTTTTTACCATCAATCAATGAAACAGAATCAACCTCACTCATATTAATAAGTACTTCAACTCGTTCTCCTGGAGCAAGAATCACAGACTGAATACTTTTTGCCTTAGGTAAAAAACCCAGATCCTTAGCAATCAATAGCATATTCTGCTCATTATCTAGACGTAAATCATAAGCTCGCGCTAAAGATGCATTTAATAATCGTAAACGAACCCAACCACGAACAACATTTAAATAGGGTGCTTCTACACCGTTAACTAATAAACGATTTCCAACAAAATTTGGTTGATTTTGCTTAAAAAGTTGAAGACCATTACTATTAAATGACATATCCTGTAAAATCAAAGGAATATCATCTATACCATATTTATGAGGAATATTCGCCTGAATACTTTGCTCATCTTCAACTAACCACATTCCTATAAGCCCTCGGTATGTTTGATAAGCCGAATTCGCTAATATAGAAGAACGGTACCAACACGTTGCCGCAGCTTGCTCAATCGGTACTATTGGAGCCCAGGTCTCGCCTTCTTTTAATACCCTAGCAGCACCTCCAAAGAGCTCCCCTGAAGCCTGTAACCCTTGAATGGATAAAGCTATCGATTGTGGCAAATTATTATGGTAATTTAGTTTGGCAAAATTAGTTGATTTGATCTTTATCGTTGGCCCCAAATAATTGCCATTGAATCCCCATGCTGTTACATTATGTTTTCCATCTAATTCATAATTAACTTCCTGCATAGTAAGCACTATTGGACGTCCTCGACGAACTTCTATCAAAGGTGGAACAATTAATTTATCACGTACAGCAGCCCACAATGGCATTGGTAAACTAAAAAGTGCAGCTGAAATAGTAGTATTTTTTAATAATTGACGACGAGAGAAAGTTTGCATTTTAATTCCTTTTCGCAATTTCCATATCTAGTTCAGCAATGCGTTTCTCCATCAAATCATGACAATAAGTAGCAAGATCACGCACATTATCTTTACTGTAACCAGAAACATCAATGGGATCTAACATTTCACAAATCACGATTCCATTATTCCAACGATTTAAATTAATTTTGTTGTGTGTTGTTGAACAAACAACTGGAATAATTGGTACCCCCGCAGAAATTGCTGCATGAAACGCCCCTGTCTTAAAAGGCAATAACCCACGGCCTCGACTACGAGTACCCTCTGGAAACATCCAAATAGACAAATTGTCTTCATTAATTCGGTGAGCAAGTTGCGCCATAGTACTATGAGCTTTAGTCCGATTCTCACGATCTAAAAATATATTACCTGTAATCCAATATAGGATCCCAAAAAAAGGAACCCAAATTAAACTTTTCTTACCAACACTCACAGTTCGCGGACGAACCATATAAGATATCGTCACCATATCATAATTATTTTGATGATTGCCAATATAAATAGCTGGACTTAATTTATTGATAGAATTTGGAAAACGATATTCTACTTTCAAACCAAACAAAGGATGTAAGCGCCCAAACCAACGAGCCATAATCCCTACATTACTCGGATTTTTAAACCTAATAAATGAATAAACTGTACCCAATACACAAATCAGAATACAACAAACTGTAACAATAAAAATTCTAAGTAACTTTAACATATCTTGATCCTATTTAATTTTTTAATTCACATCTATAGTTAATAAACTAAAATATTTTTCAAATTATAACAAATTAAGTTATAGTTTACGTCTATCTAGAAGAGATTAATGGAATATTTATGAAACATTCTTATTTTATTTCTGATTTGCATCTAAGTGAAAAAAAACCTGAATTGACCGCACTTTTTATAAACTTCATACAAAACATCGAGCCAGAAACTGAACGAGTTTATATATTAGGTGATTTATTCGATTTCTGGGTTGGTGATGATGAACAGTCTCCACTAATTATAAAAATAAAGAACTTACTAAAATCCTTGCATGATAAAGGAGTGCAATGTTATTTCCAACATGGAAATCGCGATTTTCTTATTGGAGAGCGTTTTTCAAGGGAAACGGAGGTTGAATTATTACCAGAATACAAGCTCATCAATCTTTACGGAAAAAATATCTTATTATGTCATGGTGATAGCCTTTGTATTGATGATACTGCCTATCAGAAATTTCGCAACAAAGTTAATAATAAGTGGCTACAACGAATATTTCTATGTTTACCATTAAAACTTAGAATAAAAATTGCTGAAAAGATCCGCTCTAAAAGTAATCAAGATAAACAAAAAAAATCAGTAAAAATCATGGATGTAAATAAAACATTCACTATACAAAAAATGCAGGAGTTTAATGTGGATTTGCTAATTCACGGACATACCCATAGAGAAAATATTCATAAAGAAGAGGGAATGACTAGAATTGTTCTGGGAGACTGGCGCAAGGAACATGCATCTATCTTAGAGTTAAGAGAAGATTCTCTCATTCATTTTAAGAAATAATCATGGACTATTAAATAATTTTCTAAAAATCCATAAAAACATATTAGAAACTAAGCTCTTCTACTTTATATCATTAATTCTCTAAATATATAAAAAAACCCACTATAAAGTGGGTTTTTCTTAAAATATCAACTACTATTCCGCAGATGCTGTATCAACAACTTCTGGGCGATCAACTAGCTCAATATATGCCATTGGAGCATTATCACCTGCACGGAAACCACATTTCAAGATGCGAGTGTAGCCACCTGCACGTTGAGCAAAACGTGGACCTAATTCATTGAATAATTTTGCAACAGTTTCAACGTTGCGAGTACGAGCGAATGCTAAACGACGGTTTGCAACGCTATCTACTTTTGCTAATGTAATTAACGGTTCAACTACACGGCGTAATTCTTTAGCTTTAGGCAAAGTAGTCTTAATGATTTCATGACTAACTAAAGCACTTGCTAAGTTACGAAACATCGCTTGGCGATGGCTGCTATTACGGTTTAGTTGACGACCACTCTTACGATGGCGCATGATCTTATCCTTCTCAGAAAAATCTTAACCTATGACCAAACTAGTCTTCAGCAATACTTGCTGGTGGCCAATTTTCAAGGCGCATACCTAGTGACAAGCCACGTGAAGCGAGCACATCCTTAATTTCAGTAAGAGATTTCTTACCAAGATTAGGTGTTTTTAATAATTCAACTTCTGTACGTTGTACTAAATCACCGATATAATGAATTGTTTCTGCTTTCAAACAGTTAGCAGAACGAACTGTCAACTCTAAATCATCTACAGGACGTAATAAAATCGGATCAAATTCCGGTTTTTCTTCCTTAATTTCAGGTTGACGAACATCACGCAAATCAACGAATGCATCGAGTTGCTCTGCTAAGATTGTTGCAGCACGACGAATTGCTTCTTCAGGCTCAAGCGTACCATTAGTTTCTAACTCAATAACAAGTTTATCTAGGTCAGTACGCTGTTCAACACGAGCTGCTTCAACATTATATGCAATGCGATCAACTGGGCTGTAACAAGCATCAACAAGTAAGCGACCAATTGGACGCTCCTCCGCTTGATTATGAGTACGAGCTGAAGCTGGAACATATCCTCTACCACGCTGAACTCGAATACGCATACTGATTGATGCATTTTCGTCAGTTAAGTGACAGATTACATGATTCGGATTCACAATTTCAACATCACCATCATGGATGATATCCGCTGCAACAACAGGGCCAATTCCAGATTTATTTAGTGTCAGAATAACATCATCTTTATTCTGTACTTTAACCGCTAGACCTTTAAGGTTTAAAAGAACTTCAAGAATATCTTCTTGAATACCTTCCTTACTACTATATTCGTGCAATACGCCATCAATTTCCACTTCAGTTACAGCATAACCTGGCATTGAAGACAGAAGGATACGACGTAATGCATTACCTAGAGTATGGCCAAAACCACGCTCTAACGGCTCTAAGATCACTTTAGCATGAGTTGAACTAATTTGTTCAATATCTACTAAACGTGGTTTTAAAAATTCTGTAACAGAACCCTGCATTTTATCCTCTCTTTGCTTTTAAGCTTAACTATTATTTAGAGTAAAGCTCAACGATCAGATGTTCGTTAATATCTGCTGATAAATCAGAACGTTCAGGAACACGTTTGAACACACCTTCCATTTTTGCAGAATCAACTTCTAACCATGTTGGTTTTTCTCTTTGTTCTGCTAATTCTAATGATGCTTTAATACGTGCTTGTTTTTTAGATTTCTCACGAACAGCAACAACATCATTTACAGAAACTTGGAAAGATGGAATGTTAACAACACGACCATTTACAACAATCGCTTTATGGCTCACTAATTGGCGAGCTTCTGCACGAGTTGCAGCAAATCCCATGCGATAAACAACGTTATCCAATCTACCTTCTAATAACACTAATAAATTTTCACCAGTGTTACCTTTTAAACGGTTTGCTTCTTTATAGTAGTTACGGAATTGACGTTCTAAAATACCATAGATACGACGAACTTTTTGTTTTTCACGTAATTGACTACCATAGTCAGACAAACGCGGTTTACGAGCACCATGTTGACCAGGTGCTGTATCAATTTTACATTTTGAATCAATCGCACGCACGCCTGATTTAAGAAATAAATCAGTACCTTCACGACGGCTGAGCTTGAGTTTTGGACCCAAATATCTTGCCATTTTCTTTCTCCAACTATCCTATATACGTCTTAAACGCGACGTTTTTTCGGTGGACGACAACCGTTATGAGGAATCGGAGTCACATCAGTAATATTCGTGATACGAAAACCCGCTGCGTTTAACGCGCGAATTGTAGATTCACGACCTGGACCCGGACCTTTAACCATAACTTCCAAGTTCTTTAAGCCGAATTCTTTAACAATTTCAGCACAACGTTCAGCAGCAACTTGCGCAGCGAACGGGGTAGATTTACGAGAACCACGGAAACCTGAACCACCTGCAGTCGCCCATGCTAGAGCGTTACCTTGACGGTCAGTAATAGTAACGATTGTATTATTGAAAGATGCGTGAATATGTGCTACGCCATCTACGACTTGTTTTTTTACACGTTTACGTGCGCGAACTGGTGTTTTAGCCATTCTTTATTTACCCCGACTATTTTTTGATCGGCTTACGTGGACCCTTACGGGTACGCGCATTAGTTTTAGTACGTTGACCACGTACCGGTAAACTACGACGGTGACGTAAACCACGATAACAACCTAAGTCTAAAAGACGTTTGATGTTTAGTGTTACTTCACGACGTAAATCACCTTCAACGGTAAATTTACCAACTTCGTCACGCAGTTTGTCAATCTGCTCTTCAGACAATTCTCTGATCTTAACATCTTCAGCAATACCCGCTGCAGCACAAATAGCTTTCGAACGAGTCTTACCAATACCGTAAATTGCAGTTAAAGCGATTACAGCGTGTTTGTGATCAGGAATGTTAATGCCTGCAATACGGGCCACTATGCACTCCTATTATTTTAACTAATTTGGTATTCTGATCTTGAAAAGCCCGTTTTCAGGATACTCAAACAGAATACCAAGGACATAAATGAGTTGAGCAGTATAACTGCTCAACTGGTTCTTTGCAAGAAAAAATATGAATTAACCTTGACGTTGTTTATGTTTAGGATCGCTGCACAATACACGTACAACACCTTCACGTTTAACAATTTTACAGTTACGACACATTTTCTTTACGGAAGCACGAACTTTCATTGCTTATCCTTTTCTACTAAATGAACAATTATTGTCCAAAACCTTTAAGGTTTGCTTTTTTCAACGCAGATTCATATTGAGACGACATTAAGTGACTCTGAACCTGCACGATGAAATCCATAATTACAACGACTACAATTAAAAGAGATGTTCCACCGAAGTAAAATTTAACATCCCAAGCCGATGTCATAATATAAGGAACTAAACACACAAACGTTACATAAAGACCGCCAATCAGTGTAAGACGAGTCATAACTTTATCAATATAACGAGAGGTTTGTTCCCCTGGCCTAATTCCTGGAATAAATGCACCAGATTTTTTTAGATTATCTGCTGTATCTCGCGGATTATACTGCATTGCAGTGTAAAAGAAGCTAAAGAAAATAATTGCTACAGCATAAACAAGTAAATAAAGAGGCTGACCAGGATTCAACAACATAGATAAGTTATTTAACCACTCAAACTTATCATTTTGTCCAAACCATTGAGTTAAGGTAGCTGGAAATAAAATAATACTTGAGGCAAAAATTGCCGGCATTACGTTTGCCATATTTACTTTCAATGGTAGATGTGTTGAATGACCACCTAAAATTTGACGACCTTGTTGACGCTTTGCATATTCAACGCGAATTCTACGTTGTCCTCTTTCAACAAAAACAACGAAATAAGTTACTGCAAATACAATAGCTGCGATCAGAAGAAGCACTAATGGATGCATCTGTCCTTGACGAGCCTGCTCAATAGTTTGAAGTATAGCTGATGGTAAACCAGCTACGATACCGCCAAAAACAAGAATTGAAATACCGTTACCAATACCTCTTTCAGTAATTTGTTCACCTAACCACATGAGGAACATAGTTCCAGTTACTAAGCTAACAACTGAAGTGAAGTAAAAACCAAATCCAACATTTGGTACTAAACCAGGTAACATATTTGGTAAACCTGTTGAAATAGCTACTGCCTGAATGGTTGCAAAAACAACTGTCGCATACCGAGTATACTTAGAAATTTTACGTTGACCAGCAGCACCTTCTTTCTTTAATTCTGCTAAAGCAGGAGAAACCGTTGCAAGCAACTGAATTACAATAGATGCCGAGATATACGGCATAATACCTAATGCTAAGATAGATGCACGGCTTAATGCACCACCAGAGAACATGTTAAACATGTCAATGATGGTGCCTTTTTGTTGTTCAACTAATTGAGCTAGCACAGCCGCATCAATACCAGGAACCGGAATGAAAGAACCAATTCGGTAAACGATAAGCGCACCTAAAACGAAAAGTAATCGGCTTTTTAATTCACCTTTACCGCTATTAGTACTTCTTGCTTGATAACCTGGTTGTTTAGCCATTTGCTAATTATTCCTCAACTGAACCGCCAGCAGCTTCAATTGCTGCTTTTGCACCCTTAGTTACACGCAAACCACGAACTGTTACTGCAGATTTCACTTCACCCGCTAAAACTACTTTAGCGAATTGGATATCTTTAGTTAAGATATTTGCTGCTTTTAATGTTTCTAAGGTTACTACATTACCTTCAACTTTGGTTAACTCATTCAAACGAACTTCTGCAGTTACTGCAGCTTTCATTGAAGTAAAACCAAATTTTGGTAAACGACGGTATAACGGCATTTGACCACCTTCGAAACCGCGACGAACACCGCCACCAGTACGAGATTTTTGACCTTTATGACCACGGCCACCAGTCTTGCCTAAACCTGAACCAATACCACGACCAAGGCGTTTAGCGCTATGCTTTGCACCTTCAGCCGGAGATAGAGTATTTAAACGCATCTCTTACTCCTCCACTTTAACCATGTATGAAACTTGGTTAATCATACCACGTACTGCTGGCGTATCAATTAACTCAACAGTGTGGTGCATATGGCGAAGACCAAGACCACGCAAGGTAGCTTTATGCTTCGGTAAACGAGCAATTGAGCTACGAACTTGTGTTACTTTAATAGTTTTAGCCATTATTCATTACCCCAAGATTTCATCAACAGTTTTACCGCGTTTTACAGCAACCATTTCTGGTGATTTCATGTTTGCTAATGCATCAATAGTTGCACGAACAACGTTAATTGGGTTGGTAGAACCATACGCTTTAGAAAGAACGTTACGTACACCTGCAACTTCCAATACTGCACGCATTGCACCACCCGCGATGATACCTGTACCTTCGCTTGCTGGTTGCATAAATACACGTGAACCAGTATGAACACCCTTAACTGGATGCTGTAATGTACCCTCATTCAAAGCAACGTTAATCATATTACGACGTGCTTTTTCCATTGCTTTTTGGATCGCTGCTGGAACTTCGCGTGCTTTACCATAACCAAAACCTACTCGGCCATTACCATCGCCCACCACAGTTAATGCAGTGAAACTCATAATACGACCACCTTTTACAGTTTTTGATACACGGTTTACTGCGATTAGCTTCTCTTGCAGTTCACCAGCTTGTTTTTCGATGTTTGACATCTCAATTTACCTCATTAGAACTGTAGACCAGCTTCACGTGCAGCGTCCGCTAAAGTTTGGACACGACCATGATATTTAAAACCGGAACGATCAAAAGCAACAGCTTGAACGCCTTTTGCTAATGCGCGTTCTGCAACAGCTTTACCTACTGCAGCAGCAGCATCTTTATTACCGGTGTATTTTACTTGCTCACGAATTGCTTTCTCAACAGTTGAAGCAGCGGCAAGCACTTCTGAACCGTTTGGTGCAATAACTTGTGCATAAATATGACGTGGAGTGCGGTGAATAACTAAACGAGTTACACCTTGCTCTCTCATCATATGACGAGCACGAGCTGCACGACGGATACGAGCTGATTTCTTATCCATAGTGTTACCTTAATTATTTCTTCTTAGCCTCTTTGATACGTACCACTTCATCAGCGTAACGTACCCCTTTACCTTTATAAGGTTCAGGACGGCGATAAGCACGAATATCTGCTGCAACTTGACCGATCAACTGTTTGTCTGCACCTTTCAATACGATTTCGGTTTGAGATGGACATTCTGCAGTAATACCTGCCGGCAAAGTGTGCTCTACTGGGTGAGAATAGCCTAAACTTAATGCAATTGCGTTACCTTTAAGTTGAGCTCTGTAACCTACACCCACCAATACTAATTTTTTAGTGAAACCTTCAGTAACACCGATAACCATTGCATTAACTAATGCACGTGCAGTACCCGATTGAGCATTTGCTTCAACAAAACCTTCACGTGGAGTGAACGTAAATTGTCCGTTATCTTGTTTTACTTCAACTGATTCATGAATTTTGCGAGATAACTCGCCATTTTTACCTTTTACTGTTAATAGCTGACCGTCGAGTTTAACTTCAACGCCGGCAGGAATATTAACAGGTGCCTTTGCAACACGAGACATTTTCCTACCTCTCTATTAAGCTACATAACAGATGATCTCACCGCCTAAACCTGCTTGACGAGCAGCGCGGTCAGTCATAACACCTTTAGATGTAGAGATAACTGCAACACCTAAACCGCCCATAACTTTTGGTAATTCATCTTTACGTTTGTAAATACGAAGACCAGGACGACTTACACGTTGGATGCTTTCTACAACTGGTTTGCCTTGGAAATATTTTAAAGTAATTTCCAATTCAGGTTTAGCACCTTCTAAAACTTTTACGCTTTCGATATAACCTTCAGCAGCTAATACGTTGGCAATTGCCACTTTTAGCTTGGAAGAAGGCATATTGATTGCAACTTTGTTCGCAGCTTGACCGTTACGAATACGGGTCAGCATATCTGCGATTGGATCTTGCATACTCATTGTACTTTTTCTCCGATTCCAAAATAAAGTGGTATATTACCAGCTCGCTTTTTTAAGGCCTGGGATTTCACCGCGCATTGCAGCTTCACGAACCTTAATTCGGCTTAAACCAAACTTACGTAAAACGCCATGAGGACGTCCAGTTTGGCGGCAACGGTTACGTTGACGAGATGGGCTAGAATCACGTGGTAAAGTTTGTAACTTTAACACTGCATCCCAACGATCTTCATCAGAGGCATTGACATCAGAAATGATTTTCTTTAATTCAACACGTTTTGCGTAGAATTTTTCAGCCAATTTAACGCGTTTTACATCGCGTGCTTTCATTGATTGTTTAGCCATTATAACCTGCCTTATTTACGGAATGGAAAATTAAAGGCAGCAAGTAGCGCTTGACCTTCTTCATCATTCTTAGCAGTAGTTGTGATAGTGATATCTAAACCACGTACATGATCTACTTTATCGTAATCGATTTCAGGGAAGATGATTTGTTCACGCACACCCATGCTATAGTTACCACGACCATCGAATGATTTCGCGCTTAAACCGCGGAAGTCACGAATACGTGGAACAGCAATTGTAATTAAACGTTCAAAGAACTCCCACATACGCTCACCGCGTAGTGTTACTTTACAACCGATTGGATATCCCTGACGGATTTTAAAGCCAGCAACAGATTTACGAGCTTTAGTTACTAAAGGTTTTTGACCGCTGATTGCTGCTAAGTCCGCTACTGCGTTGTCTAGCAATTTTTTGTCGGTCAATGCTTCACCCACACCCATATTCAGGGTAATCTTTTCGATTCGTGGGACTTGCATGACAGATTTGTAGCCGAATTTATTTTTTAATTCGCTTACTACTTGATCTCTGTAGTAATCATGCAGTTTCGCCATCGCATTACTCCAGTTTGTTAGATAATTTCATTGTTAGATTTGAAGAAACGTACTTTTTTGCCGTCTTCGAATCTAAAACCTACACGGTCAGCTTTATTTGTTTTAGGATTGAAAATCGCAACATTTGAAGCGTCAATTGCAGCTTCTTTTTTCACTAAACCACCAGCTTTTCCTAATGCAGGAACTGGTTTTTCATGTTTAGTAATAATGTTGATACCTTCAACAAACACTTTACCGTTTGGTAACACTTTAGTTACCTTGCCACGTTTGCCCTTATCTTTACCAGCAAGAACAATTACTTCATCATTTTGACGGATTTTAGCAGCCATTACATTCCCCTTACAGTACTTCTGGAGCTAAAGAAATGATCTTCATGAATTTCTCAGAACGAAGTTCACGAGTCACTGGTCCAAAAATACGAGTACCGATTGGTTGCTCAGTGTTATTATTTAAAATTACACAAGCGTTACCATCGAAACGAATAACTGAGCCATCTGGGCGACGAACACCCTTCTTGGTGCGCACAACAACTGCTTTTAATACATCACCTTTTTTTACTTTACCGCGTGGAATTGCTTCTTTTACAGTAATTTTGATGATGTCACCAATCGCAGCATAACGACGGTGCGATCCACCTAGAACCTTGATACACATTACGCTGCGAGCGCCTGAATTATCAGCAACATCCAGCATAGTCTGTTCTTGGATCATATTAGTGCTCCGTTAAGATTAAAAAAACACCCTTTCGGGACGAACCTGTTACCCTAAGGTAAACAGGCTGTTGAGTCTAGCAAATTCACCACTTAAAAGCAACTGAATTTTCAGTTTACCACTAAGATTAATTGTAATCACACAAAAAAAGAGCGGTCCAAAAACGTTGTTTTTTTTAACCGCTCTTTAACTAAAAATGCTGTTTACGACGTTCGACACTATAATCAGTTTGCAACGTAAAATCTCTAATCCAATTAGCTAACTCATCAAATTCAGATAAACCATTTTCATTTATTGGTATATATTGATATTTTTGCTTATTGCATCTATGTTCTGTTATAAACTTTATATACCTGTGCCAAACCTCAGGCTTAGTTGACGAACGAGAAAGCTGTTTTTTTATTTTTTCATATTCTTTTTCTTCATCAACATCACACCCTCCCGCTCTAGCATAATCATCACATAATTCTTTAGCAAGTCTTCTTACATCCCAGCCCACGTTTCGTAATAGAATCTTAAGTTCTTTTTTGAGTAATAATGATTGAACGCTCTCCATAATTTCCTCATTTTTATCAAATTGTCCCGATTTGTCCCCATCTCGCTGCTTATACTAGTTTCCACTAAAGCAATTGCTTTAGGACATTAAATTATGTTCATCAATAAAAGGATTTCGTTATGAAAATTCGAAAACAACTGTATCGGGAAACATTTTCTCTTTGTAATACACAAAGAACATCAGGCTCTCATCGTGAAAATGAACCACCAAGCGCTAAGATTAGAGGAAATTGATATGAAATATTCATCAGATAAACATATTAATCAATTTGTGACTCAACTTGTAAAAATTGGTTGGCTATTCACACGTAGAAGTAAGCATAGTTTACTCATCTCTCCAGATGGCTTGCAACATATTTTTGTTGCTTCATCTCCTAGCGACAAGCGTGCTTTTTTAAATATTAAAAAGCATGTGAAAAAATTTGGGTTTAAAAAATATTATAATGGAGCAAAAAATGAACGAGCTAGTTATTAATTGGCATATTACGGAAGCCTGCAATTTTAAATGCCAATACTGTTTTGCCAAATGGCAAAAACCATGTAAAAAAGAACTCTTGCGTTCTGATAATGATGTTTCTCAACTAATTGAACAATTTCAAACGCTTTTAACCTTAATTAATCACAAATATCAAAGCCACTTTGAACAAATTCGATTAAATCTTGTTGGCGGTGAAACTTTCTTATATCGTAGTGCAATAAAGAACATTATTATGCAAGCTAAAAAGCATAATATGATTTTATCCGCTATTACAAATGGTAGCAAATTAACTCCAGAATTAAATCAAATTATTGCCAATCAATTTAAAATGATCGGCTTTAGTATTGATTCAATTAAAGATAATACAAACCTACTTATTGGTCGCCAAACTAATAATAAAGCTATGGATTATCAGTTATTATTGCGGAATATTGAAATAATTCGCAGCATTAACCCAACTATTCAAATTAAAATTAATACTGTCGTAAATAAACATAACTACTCAGAATCATTATCGGAATTCATTTCACAGGTAAAACCAACAAAATGGAAAATATTTAAAGTTTTACCAATTATAAATGATGCTCTTTCAATTAATGATCAGCAATTTCACTATTTTCTTGAAAATCATCGCGAATTTGAAAATATCATTAGCGCAGAGAATAACGAAGAAATGACTCATTCCTATTTGATGGTTGATCCTTCAGGGCGTTTTTTTCAAAACATCGAACAGCAAACAGGTTATCAATATAGTGAACCCATTTTATCTGTTGGTATTGAAAAAGCATTTCAACAAATTCCATTTGAAATAGTAAAATTTTTACATCGTTACCACTAATACAATTTGCTCTCTGAAAAAGAGAGCAAATTAATCACATCTCTGATAATATTTACTAAAACTTTGTTTAAACTCATATTCTCCGCCACCTTTTCCTACTGTATTTATTGCTTTAGCTAACGCACATGCACAAATCTTTCTTTTTTCTAAGGTAGCATAATTTCCAATACAATTGCTCATTAATTGATATTCTACTTCAATAGGAAATCTTGTTTGTTCAACATAATCATTAAATTGATAACCCGCAACAGCACCTAAAATAACTGCTGTTACGGTTACTTTCTTAGCTCTTGTCCATTCCATTTTCTATCTCAACTTACTTAAACAAAATTTCACACATAATATACTTTTATTTATATTAAAAAAATCAAGTTTTTTTAACCGCACTTTAAAGCATAAAAAGCCCTAGCTTTCGCTAAGGCTTTTAATTTTTTAATGTAGAAAATTAAGCAATAACTGCTTTTTCAACTACACGAACTAAAGTCCAAGATTTGGTTTTTGATAGAGGGCGGCATTCGCGAATCTCTACGATATCACCAACGTTGGCTTCATTGTTCTCATCGTGTACGTGTAATTTAGTTGTACGACGGATAAATTTACCATATAAAGGGTGTTTTACCTTACGTTCAATAGCAACAACGAAAGATTTTTCCATTTTGTCGCTAACAACTTTACCTTGTACGCTACGAATTTTATCAGTCATTACTCACCCGCCTTTTCGGTTAATACAGTTTTTACACGTGCAATATCACGACGCACTTGTTTAGCCTGATGGGTTTGTTGAAGCTGACCGGTGGCTGTCTGCATACGCAACTTGAATTGTTCACCTAAAAGGTTTACTAATTCAGCATTCAGCTCTTCAACACTTTTTGTACGTAAATCTTGAGCTTTCATTACATCACCGTCTTAGTTACGAAAGTGGTCTTAACTGGCAATTTAGCAGCTGCTAATGCAAATGCGTTTCTTGCTACTTCTTCAGACACACCATCCATCTCATAAAGCACTTTACCCGGTTGGATTAAGGCTACCCAGTACTCAACGTTACCTTTACCTTTACCCATACGGACTTCTAATGGTTTTTCAGTAATTGGTTTATCTGGGAATACACGAATCCAGATTTTACCTTGACGTTTTACTGCACGTGACATTGCACGACGTGCCGCTTCGATTTGACGAGCGGTTAAACGACAACGACCAACTGCTTTTAAACCGTAAGTACCGAAGCTAACTTCAGTACCGCCCGCGATACCACGGTTGCGGCCTTTGTGAACTTTACGGAATTTTGTACGTTTTGGTTGCAACATTTAGCGTTTCTCCTTACTTACGACCTTTACCGCGAGGAGCCTTTTTAGGCTTGTCGGCAGGTTGTTGTTCTGATTGCGCAACGGCAGCCATTCCACCAAGAATTTCACCTTTGAAGATCCACACCTTCACGCCGATTACGCCGTAAGTTGTGTGAGCTTCTGCAGTGTTATAATCGATGTCCGCACGAAGAGTATGTAGAGGTACGCGACCTTCACGATACCATTCTGAACGTGCGATTTCTGCACCACCTAAACGACCGCTAACCTCAACTTTGATACCTTTAGCACCTAAACGCATTGCGCTTTGTACCGCACGTTTCATTGCACGACGGAACATTACACGACGTTCTAACTGAGAAGCGATGCTATCTGCAACTAATTTCGCATCTAATTCAGGTTTTTTCACTTCAGCAATGTTGATTTGAGCAGGAACGCCAGCGATTTTAGACACTGCGTTACGTAATTTTTCAACATCTTCGCCTTTTTTACCGATTACGATACCAGGACGAGCTGTGTGAATAGTTACACGAATACTTTTAGCTGGACGCTCAATAGTAATACGTGAAACTGAAGCATTTGCTAATTCTTTATTTAAGAATTTGCGTACTTTGAAATCGCCTTCAAGATTATCAGCGAAGTCTTGTGTATTCGCGAACCAAGTAGAGCTCCAAGGTTTAACAATACCTAGGCGAATACCATGTGGATGTACTTTTTGACCCATTGCTATTCCTCTACTTATTAACGATCTGACACAACCACAGTAATGTGGCTAGTACGTTTTAAAATACGATCTGCACGACCTTTAGCACGTGGCATAACACGTTTCATGCTAGGACCTTCGTCAACGAAGATTTTAGCAACTTTAAGATCATCGATATCTGCACCGTCATTGTGCTCTGCGTTTGCAATAGCTGACTCTAAAACTTTCTTCACTAAAGCTGCTGCTTTTTTGTTAGTGAAAGTTAAGATTTCTAGTGCTTGCGCAACTTTTTTACCACGAATTAAATCGGCAACTAAGCGAGCTTTTTGGGCAGAAGTGCGAGCGTAACGATGTTTTGCGATAGTTTCCATCTATTTACCTCTTATTTCTTAGCTTTCTTATCTGCCGCGTGACCGCGGTATGTACGAGTCGGTGCAAATTCACCAAGCTTATGACCGATCATTTCATCAGATACATAAACAGGAACGTGCTGACGACCATTATGGACTGCGATGGTCAATCCGATCATTGATGGAATGATCATTGAACGACGGGACCAAGTTTTGATTGGTTTTTTATCCCCGCTTTCCACCGCCTTCTCTACCTTCTTCAACAAGTGTAGGTCAAGGAAAGGACCCTTCTTGAGAGAACGTGGCATGGCTAATCCTCTTTAATTTAATCTATTATTTGCCACGACGACGTACGATATATTTATCAGTACGTTTATTGTGACGAGTTTTCTTACCTTTGGTTTGAACGCCCCAAGGAGTTACTGGGTGTTTACCAAAGTTACGACCTTCACCACCACCGTGTGGGTGATCTACTGGGTTCATTGCAGTACCACGAACTGTAGGGCGAATACCTCTCCAGCGGTTAGCACCAGCTTTACCCAATACGCGAAGCATATGTTCTGAGTTACCAACTTCACCGATTGTTGCAACACATTCAGCTAATACTTTACGCATTTCACCTGAACGTAAACGTAAAGTTACATAGTTGCCTTCACGTGCGATGATTTGTACATAAGCACCAGCAGAACGAGCGATTTGACCGCCTTTACCTGGTTTTAATTCAACGTTATGTACTGTTGAACCAACTGGGATATTACGCATTGGTAATGAGTTACCCACTTTAATTGGTGAGTTTACGCCAGCTTGGATTTGATCGCCTACTGACAGACCTTTAGGTGCTAAGATATAACGGCGTTCACCATCTTTATAAAGCACTAAAGCAATGTTAGCAGAACGGTTTGGATCATATTCTAAACGCTCAACAACCGCTGGGATGTCTAACTTGTTACGTTTGAAATCGATTAAACGGTAGTGTTGTTTATGACCGCCACCAATGTGACGAGTAGTAATACGACCATAGTTGTTACGACCACCAGTTTTAGATTTAGTATCTAGAAGAGGTGCGTAAGGTTTACCCTTGTGTAATTCAGGGTTCACGATTTTAACAACGTGACGACGACCAGCGGAGGTCGGCTTACATTTAACGATAGCCATTCTCTAATTTCCTCCGATTACTCTGCACTGTCCACGAAGTCCAAGTTTTGGCCTTCGGCTAAAGTTACATAAGCTTTTTTCCAGTCGCTGCGACGACCCATTTTGCTACCACGGCGTTTAGTTTTACCTTTAACAACCACGGTACGAACAGAGTCAACTTTTACTTCAAATAATTGAGCAACAGCAGCAGCAATTTCAGCTTTGTTCGCATCTAAAGCAACTTTAAGTACAACAGTGTTAGATTTTTCAGCATTGTTAGTTGCTTTTTCAGAGATGTGCGGTGCACGTAGCACGCTTAGCAAACGTTCTTGACTCATGCTAGGATCTCCTCAATTTGTTTCACAGCGTCAACAGTAACAATCACTTTATCGAAAGCGATTAAGCTAACTGGATCGATACCTTGAACATCACGTACATCAACTTTGTATAAGTTACGTGCTGCTAAGAATAGATTTTCATCTAAACTTGCTGTGATAATTAATGCATCTTCAACTGCTAAATCTTTTAATTTTTGTACTAAAACTTTAGTTTTTGGTGCATCTAATTCGAATTTTTCAACAACAACCAAACGGTCTTGACGAACTAATTCAGAAAGAATGCTTTTGATAGCACCACGGTACATTTTCTTGTTCACTTTTTGGCTGTGATCTTGTGGTTTAGCCGCGAAGGTTATACCACCAGAACGCCAGATTGGTGATTTGATATCACCAGCACGAGCACGACCTGTACCTTTTTGACGCCAAGGTTTTTTACCTGAACCAGACACTTCAGCACGAGTTTTTTGCGCACGAGTACCTTGACGCGCACCTGCTGCATAAGCAACAACAACTTGGTGGATCAACGCTTCGTTAAACTCACGTCCGAAGGTAGTTTCAGAAACAGTTAGTGCGCTTGCACCTACAACTTGTAATTCCATCTCTATCTCCTAGACTTATGCTTTAACTGCTGGCTTAACGATAACATCGCCATTGATAGCACCAGGTACAGAACCTTTTACTAATAGCAATTTACGCTCAGCATCTACACGAACAACTTCAAGTGATTGAACAGTTACACGTTCAGCACCTAAATGTCCTGCCATTTTTTTACCTTTAAACACACGACCTGGAGTTTGGTTTTGACCAATAGAACCAAGTACACGATGTGATAAAGAGTTACCATGAGTCGCATCTTGAGTACGGAAGTTCCAACGTTTAACACCACCTTGGAAACCTTTACCTTTAGAAGTACCGGTAACATCTACTTTTTTAACATCTGCAAAGATGTCAACATTGATTTCTTGACCTAAAGTGAATTCTTCACCTTCAGTACGAAATTCCCATAAACCGCGACCAGCTTCAACACCTGCTTTCACGAAATG
Organism: Haemophilus seminalis; assembly: GCF_006384255.1. Lineage (GTDB taxonomy): Bacteria > Pseudomonadota > Gammaproteobacteria > Enterobacterales > Pasteurellaceae > Haemophilus > Haemophilus seminalis. The sequence continues at coordinate 78,229 of NZ_VCED01000008.1, read as the reverse complement.
ACCTGCTTCAGGTTTAGTTACTCGATTCGCTTTTTTAGAACCAGTAGTAACTTGAACTGCAGTATAGCCATCGTTTTCAAGAGTTTTAACTTGAGTTACGCGGTTGGCTTCGATTTCGATAACGGTAACTGGTACAGAAACACCGTCTTCATTGAAGATACGGGTCATACCAACTTTACGACCGACTAAACCAATCATTGTAATAACCTCTTAATTAACCTAGGCTGATCTGCACGTCCACGCCGGCAGCCAAATCTAAACGCATTAATGCATCAACAGTTTTTTCTGTTGGCTCTACGATATCTACTAAACGTTTGTGTGTACGAATTTCGTATTGGTCACGTGCGTCTTTGTTTACGTGTGGAGAAATCAACACGGTGAAACGCTCTTTACGAGTTGGTAAAGGAATTGGACCACGAACTTGTGCACCAGTACGTTTAGCTGTTTCTACGATCTCCGCAGTAGATTGATCGATCAAACGGTGATCGAAAGCTTTTAAGCGGATACGGATTCTTTGGTTCTGCATTAGACCAGAGCTCCAATAAAATTTAGCTAATAAAAAACTAACACCAATCACAATTCTAACTTCAAAATAGAAAAGGAGGTGCAAGTTACCTGTTATATAGTCTCCAAATCGGAAACATTGTTTAGCGTGACATATCGTCATGCTCGTTTAATAAATGATTACATTAAACGGCTTTCATATTGAAAGCTCGCAAATACTACACAAAAGTTAAACAAATTGCAAGGGATTTATTCAAAGCAAATAAAAAGTGCGGTCATTTATCGCCGTATTTTCTCATCAAAAAACACTTAGAAAAATCACCGCACTTCACATATTAAAATTAATGATGGTTATCTAATAGCGTGATATGTCGTTTTGCTACAATCCACGCACCAACATATCCCATAATTAAACAGCACACTAATAAGAATACAAACTCGCCAACGCCTAATCCATTCAAACTGAATTGGACGGCAAAAATATCCGTTACATATTTCACTGCAGAAGTAAAATAGCTGATAATAAAGCTACTAAAAATTGCTGCAACTAACCCACCTAACACGGCATAAATCATCCCTGTATAAAGATAAGGACGAAGAATAAATTGATCTGTTGCACCAAGCAATTTCATCACATCAATACTTGATCGGCTACTGTACACATCAGAGCGAATGCTGTTACCAATAACCAAAAATACCGCTATCGTCATTAATACAGTGCAGAAAATTGCCACATGGGCGATTAACCAAGAAAGTGCGGTTAATTTTTCCATCCAATCGTTATCTAAACGAACTTCTTGTACCCCTTTAATTTTAGTTAAATTGGTACGTAACTCATCACGTTTTTCTGAAACATTAAATTCGCTCGTTGGTTTTACCATAACGACAGCAGGTAATGGATTATCATCTAGAATTTCTAACTCTTCGCCAAAGCCTGACCAGCTTTTAAATTCCTTTAAACTTTCTTGGCGAGAAACATAATTCAATGATTCTACCCCTTCTTGCTGACGAATTTTCTCTACCACTAAATTCGCGTCTTCTTCACTTAAATTTTTGTGAAGATAAATCGTCAATTCACTTTCTGGATAAAATTGCGTGGTCGCTAAATGTAAATTTTTCCACATTAAATAGCTCACGGTTGGGATCGTCAGAGATACAGCAATCACCAAAATCGTGAGTAGTGTGCCAAATTTACGTTGCCATAAATCCGCCCATACTGCACGCAAAGTATAGGCTGTTTGAACAAAAAAGGATGCATCCGTTGGTCGGCTCATGATTATTCCTTAATAACGTAAATAACCTTGTTCAAGCACAAGACAAGGTTTTGGTTTTTGTTGAATTAAATTAATGTCGTGAGTAGCAATTAACACAGTCATTCCTAGACGATTAAATTCTTCAAACAAATTAAAAATGCCTAAAGAAAGTTCATCGTCTAAATTACCCGTTGGTTCATCTGCTAGTAAGAGTTGAGGTTTATGCACAATCGCACGTGCAATATCCACGCGTTGCTGCTCCCCACCAGAAATTTGTGGTGGCAAATAGTGCGCTTTATTACGCAATCCTACACGGTCTAAAGATGCCATCGCTCGTGTATGCGCATCTTTTGGATGCATACCTGCAATAATCAATGGCAATGCTACATTTTCCACCACCGTACGATCTGTTAATAAACGATAATCTTGGTGAACCATGCCAATTTGGCGACGTAGAAACGGAATTTCATATTTTGACAAGCGAGTAATATCGTGTCCGTTAAACCAAATTTGACCCGCGTTGGCTTTTTCCATACCCATAATAAGCTTGAGCAATGTACTTTTCCCTGCGCCTGAATGTCCAACCAAATAAGTCATACTTCCCACAGGAAGATGAAAATTCAAGCCTTGTAACGCTGGCTGCGTTGCACCATGATAGGCTTTAGAAACATTTGAGAATTTAATCACAATTTTTCCTTATTCTTTTTATTCTTCTTCGTGAACGAATAATGCCTCAATAAATTCTTTGGCATTAAACTCACGTAAATCTTCAATTTTCTCGCCTACACCGATATACCGAATAGGCAACTTAAACTGATCGGCTATAGCAAAAATCACGCCTCCTTTTGCCGTGCCATCTAATTTTGTTAGAGATATCCCTGTTAAACCCACAGCTTCATTAAATAATTTCGCTTGGCTAATAGCATTTTGTCCCGTGCCAGCATCCAGCGTAAGCATAATTTCATGTGGCGCAGTTTCATCATATTTTTTCATAACACGAACAATTTTTTTCAGTTCGTCCATTAAGTTATTTTTATTTTGCAGGCGACCCGCCGTATCCGCAATAAGAATATCAATATTGCGTGCAGCCGCTGATTGCATCGCATCAAAAATCACCGATGCAGAATCAGAACCGGTGCTTTGGGCAACAACTGGAATATGATTACGCTCGCCCCAAACTTGAAGCTGCTCAACGGCCGCAGCACGGAAAGTATCGCCCGCCGCAAGCATCACTGATTTTCCTTCAGCCTGAAATTTACGTGCAAGTTTACCAATTGTCGTCGTTTTACCCACGCCATTTACACCCACCATTAAAATTACGTAAGGTTTCTTCGTAGTATCAATCACAAGAGACTGTGCCACTGGCTCAAGAATATCCGCCATTTCTACTTTTAGTTGTTGATATAAAAGCTCAGCATCTTGTAATTCTTTGCGACTTGCATGCTCAGTCAAATTTTTGATAATTTTACTTGTTGTCGGCACGCCAATATCCGCAATCAAAAGTTGTTCTTCTAATTTTTCAAACAACTCATCATCAATTTTCTTTCCTAAGAAAAAACTACGAAAACCCGCGCCAATATTTTGTTTAGTTTTCAGTAATCCCTTAACTAAACGACTAAAAAATCCCCCTTCACTTGGCTTTTCGCGAGTTTCAATTTCAACAACAGGCTGAAGCTCATCTTTAATATCTTCAACAATTTCAGATTCAACCACTGTTTCTGTAATCGGAAGGTCATCTTCTAAATTTTTCGCTTCGATGATTTCTTCGACCGGCTCAAGTGCGGTTGAAATTTCCTGTATTTTTTCTTCTTCAACAATTTCATTCGTCTCAATGCTTTCTGCTAAAAACGGCTCAGAATCCACCGCACTTTCTACTGCCTCTAATTCAGACGGTTCTTCAACTAAATCATGAGTTTCAAGTTTTTCAATAGACGGCTCGATATCTGTAATATTTTCTTCTTCTATTATCGGCTCAATTTTAGGTTCATCTTGCTTTTTATTACGCCCAAATAACGATGCCCAAAATCCGCCTTTTTTATTTTCTTCAGCCATAAAATGCTCTCTTAACTGTAATCCGATAAAAATGTCGTTTATTCTAGCAAAAAATCGTCTAAACTAAGCACAATTTTCAATAAAAATCGAATCTTTATGAAAAAAATACAAACGCCAAATGCAAAGGGCGAGGTTCGCATTATTGCTGGACTGTGGCGAGGGCGAAGACTTCCAGTATTAAATTCAGAAGGCTTACGCCCAACTGGCGATAGAGTGAAAGAAACGCTTTTTAATTGGTTAATGCCTTATATCCATCAGTCTGAATGTTTAGATGGCTTTGCGGGGAGTGGCTCATTAGGTTTTGAGGCACTTTCTCGCCAAGCGAAAAAAGTGACTTTTTTAGAATTAGATAAAACCGTCGCCAATCAATTAAAAAAGAATTTACAAACGCTCAAATGCTCATCAGAACAGGCTGAAGTAATTAATCAAAGTAGTTTGGATTTTCTAAAACAGCCACAAAATCAACCGCACTTTGATGTCGTGTTTTTAGATCCACCCTTTCATTTTAATTTGGCAGAACAAGCAATTAACTTGCTTTGTGAAAATAATTGGCTAAAACCCAATGCGTTAATTTACGTAGAAACAGAGAAAGATAAACCACTCATCACACCTGAAAACTGGACGTTATTGAAAGAAAAAACAACGGGAATGGTGAGTTATCGTTTATATCAGAATTAGAGAAAAATTATGTTAGATATCGTTTTATATGAACCTGAGATCCCACAAAATACCGGTAACATTATTCGCCTTTGTGCCAATACAGGATTTCGCTTGCACTTAATTGAACCACTAGGTTTCACCTGGGATGATAAACGCTTACGCCGCTCAGGTTTGGATTATCACGAATTTGCGGAAATCAAACGTCACAAGACTTTTGAAGCCTTTTTAGAAAGCGAGAAACCCAAACGTCTCTTTGCACTCACAACAAAAGGCAGTCCTGCACATAGCCAAGTGAAGTTTGAACTTGGTGATTATTTAATGTTTGGCCCAGAAACTCGTGGTATTCCAATGTCAATTTTAAATGAAATACCTATGGAACAAAAAATCCGCATTCCAATGATAGCCAATAGCCGCAGTATGAACTTGTCTAATTCGGTCGCAGTAACGGTTTATGAAGCGTGGCGACAATTAGGCTATGAAGGCGCAATCAATTTACCTGAAGCCAAATAAAAAATAGGTGATCGATAAAATCAACTCGATCACCTGTTTTTTAAACTGCCTTATTCACCCAGTGAGTAAGGCAATACGACATACTCCAGCGGTACCCCATTTAGTAAGCGAAATTTTTGTTTAGCTGTCGTGTCGTTATTCATCACAACTTGCAACCATAAAATACCGTCTAAATTGACCTCACTTGTAATCGTGCCTGTTTTTCGCCAATTAGATTCAATCTGCATTTCGATTTCACTGCCAATTTCAGCTTCCTGCTGGGTTTGTGCTTTAAAGACAAACATTGCACGTTTGTTCGCACCACGATATTTCGCACGAGCTACCGTTTCTTGTCCAATATAGCAACCTTTAGTAAAAGAAATGGCTTGCTCAATAACCTGTAAATTTAGCGCCTGTGGGATAAATTCATTTTGCGTTTGCGGACTTAAATTTGGCAATCCCGCTTGAATATCGGCTACATCCCAAATTTTTTCATCGCCATTAAAATTCACAGGTAATTCAGTTTCATTCAATAAAATTGAACGCAGTCCATCCATTTCCCATGAAAAGTGCGATGTAATTTTTTCACATTTTTCACCTATCACACCAATGATTTTCCAATCACGTAAATCAAAACTAACTTTTGAAAATACCGCATATTTTTTCAAGGCATCTAGTCCGCTTGGCAAAAGATCTTTCTTAATAAGTAAAAAGAATTGCTCACTACTTACTTTAAACAAACGATAAATTGCATTCATTTTACCTTTTGGATCGCAGTGAGCTGTAAGTGTTGTTGCTCCACTTGCTAATCGCACAACATCCGTGGTTAACTGCCCTTGCAAATATTTTTCTGCATCAGCACCATGTGCCTCAATCAGTTGATATTGAGTAAGAGAAATAAATTGAGACATTCTGCTTTCCTATTCTAAATTCTGGATTTGCTCACGCATTTGTTCGATAAGCACTTTTAGCTCAACCGCAGAAGCCGTGATATCGGCATTAATGGATTTGGACGCAAGGGTATTGGATTCACGATTCAATTCTTGCATCATAAAATCTAATTTACGACCAACTGCACCGCCTTTTTTCAAAATATTCGTGGTTTCTTTCACGTGCATTTGTAAACGATCGAGCTCTTCCGCCACATCAACGCGTTGAGCCAATAAAATCATTTCTTGTTCCACACGTTGAGGATCAAGATTAACTTGAGCATCTTCAAAACGTTGCAATAAACGCTCACGTTGCCATTGTAAAACTGCCGGCATTTGTGACCGCACTTTATCGGCCTCCACAGCAATGGCATCTAAGCGTTGTTGAATAATATCGTTCAGTTTTTCACCTTCACGACCACGCATTGCAATAAAATCTGTCAGTAAATCATCAAAAGCTGTCAACAAATCTTGACTAATCGCATCTAAGTCTTGCTCTTGCGCTTCCACCACACCAGGGTAACGCAACACGTCTGTCAAATTAATTTCACCTTCTCCAGCTTGAGCTTTAATCCATTGCAAAGATTGAATCACTTGATTCGCAAGCTCTTTATTTAAATTTAATTCAGCATTTGTTTGTTTTTTTGTTTCAATGCGCAAAGAACATTCGATTTTGCCGCGAGTAAGACTTTGACGAAGTTTTTCACGCAACGTGTTTTCTAATCCTCGGAATTGCTCTGGCAAACGGAAAAAGTTTTCTAAATAACGTTGGTTAACGGAACGAATTTCCCATACTGCATCGCCCCAATCTTTTTTCACTTCAAGGCGTGCAAAAGCGGTCATACTGTAAATCATAAGCTCTCCTATTTTGTCTTAGCTTTGTCTTAGTTGATTCGCTAAGTATTTTAACGAGATGAACGTAGAAAGGGAAAAGAAAAGTGCGGTAAATAATAAAGATATTTTGTATTCTGCCGTTTACACACTGTAAATTTTAAAATACAATCATCGTAAATTTATTATTACACAATAAGGAAGCAAACATGAACAAAACTGTAGGCAGCACACTTCTCGTTGCCGGTACGATGATTGGCGCGGGGATGTTGGCTATGCCACTCACTTCCGCCGGTATCGGATTCGGCTTTACTTTAGTCTTATTATTAGGGCTTTGGGCATTATTAACTTTTAGTGCACTTTTATTCGTTGAGCTCTATCAAACTGCAGAAAGTGATGCAGGTATCGGCACTCTCGCTGAGCAATATTTTGGTAAAGCAGGACGCATTATTGCCACAGCCGTGCTAATTATTTTCTTATACGCATTAATTGCTGCTTATGTCAGCGGTGGCGGTTCACTACTAAAAGATTTATTACCAGAAAGTTTTGGCGATAAAGTTAGCATCTTATTATTTACCGTGATTTTCGGTTCATTTATTGTCATCGGCACACATAGCGTAGATAAAATTAATCGCGTGTTATTTTTTGTGATGCTTGCAGCCTTTGCCGTGGTGTTAAGCTTAATGTTGCCTGAAATCAAATTTGATAACTTAATGGCGACGCCAATTGATAATGCTTTAATTATCTCTGCAAGCCCTGTATTTTTCACAGCATTTGGTTTCCACGGTTCCATTCCAAGTTTAAATAAATACTTAGACGGAAACGTAAAAGCATTACGCATTTCTATTTTGGCAGGTTCAGCAATTACCCTTTTCGCTTATATTTTGTGGCAAATGTCCACTCATGGCTTGCTCACACAAAATGAGTTTTTACAAATCTTAAAAGAAGACGCCACCTTAAATGGTTTAGTAAAAGCAACGCTTGCTATCACTGGTAGTAACATGATCGCAGGTGCGGTAAAATTATTCTCAACTTTGGCGTTGGTTACTTCTTTCTTGGGCGTAGGGCTTGGCTTATTAGAATGTATTGAAGATTTACTAAAACGTTCATTTAACGTTACAGCAGGCAGAATTTCACTTGGTTTACTGACTTTTATTCCACCACTTGTTTTTGCATTATTTTACCCTGAAGGTTTTATTTTAGCACTAGGCTACGCAGGTCAAATGTTTGCATTCTATGCCGTAGTATTACCAGTTAGCCTCGTTTGGAAAGCTCGTCGAACTCACACCGATTTGCCATACAAAGTATGGGGAGGAAATCTGACTTTAATTATCGTATTAGTATTAGGCGTAATCATTACATCCATTCCATTTACGATTCGTGCGGGTTACTTGCCATTTGTAGTGGGTTAATAATATAAATATCAAAAAACATTATTCAATTAATCTGTACTCCAAAAGTTAGGCTAAATAGCTAGCTAATTAAGGTACAGATTTTTTATAATCTTGGATTTAAAAGCAGAATGTTTTTATGGCAAGGAATTTGAATCAATAGACGAAATTATCTAACTTTATATTAGCTATTAAAAAGAAGAAAAAATAAAATTATACTATAAGCTGTTACTTGTCCTTATAAAAACTAATTTATTGATTTTCTTTTAATTTTCTTAATAACGCAATTTCTCTTTCTAACCCATTTATAATTTTATCTTTTTGAGCTAATAATTCATCTTTATGGCTTAATATTAATTGTAATTGTTGAATGATTTGATCTGTATTTCCATTCCCAACAGCAAAGCAAAAATTATGAGAATTACTAAAATCATTATCAGTATTATTAAAATATATTTTTTCAGTTTCTCCCACTGAGAGCAGCTCACAAATATCCATATCAAATACTTCAGAGATCTGTTCTAAACGAGATAGATTTGAACGCACTTCACCTCGCTCAATTTTCCCATAACCTGTTACCGACATCCCTAATTTATCCGCCATATTTTCTTGCGATAACTGATGCTGTTCGCGTAATTGACGGATTTTCTCATTAATTTTCATGCATTGCCCTCTAAAGGTAAGCCGTTACCTTAATTCGGTAACTAAATGTAACTGTTGGTTTATTGTACATAATTTTTGCCAAATTATAATGGTTTTGGATTTTTTCTCCTACTTTTATTTATTGAGGCTCTATGAAATTAAAAAATGTAACTATTGCAACAGCAATTTTAGCTGTATTAACAGGCTGTGGAAGTAGTGGTGGCAATTCAAGCACACTAAACACCAATCAACCAACCGCTCAAAATGAACAAAGTCGTCAGCAAGTAACTGATGCTAAGAAAGCTGAAGAAGCTCGTAAAGCTGAAGAAGCTCGTAAAGCCGAAGAAGCTCGTAAAGCCGAAGAAGCTCGTAAAGCCGAAGAAGCTCGTATCGCGGAAGAAAACCGTAAAGCCGAAGAGGCTCGTAAGGCTGAAGAAGCTCGTATCGCGGAAGAAAACCGTAAAGCCGAAGAAGCACGCAAAGCCGAAGAAGCTCGCAAAGCCGAAGAAGCTCGTAAAGCTGAAGAAGCACGCAAAGCTGAAGAAGCACGCAAAGCCGAAGAAGCTCGCAAAGCCGAAGAAGCTCGCAAAGCCGAAGAAGCTCGTAAAGCTGAAGAAGCTCGTAAAGCTGAAGAAGCACGCAAAGCCGAAGAAGCTCGCAAAGCCGAAGAAGCTCGCAAAGCCGAAGAAGCTCGTAAAGCTGAAGAAGCACGCAAAGCCGAAGAAGCTCGTAAAGCTGAAGAAGCACGCAAAGCCGAAGAAGCACGCAAAGCCGAAGAAGCTCGTAAAGCCGAAGAAGCTCGTAAAGCTGAAGAAGCACGTAAAGCAGAAGAAGCTCGTATTGCACAAAAAACTGCTGAGTTAATTGAACAAGCTAAAGCTAAAGGGCTAAACGATGACGAAGCAAAACAATTTGCGCAAAATAATATCAATAATGAAGATGATGTATCTAAAGCAAATTTAGATAAAATGATTAAAATAAAAGATTTGACAAAACTTGCTATTGCTGAAGGTCTTGATAAATATCAAGCCGCTGATTTTGCTAAAAATAATGTAGATTTAGATGAAGATACAGCAAAAGCTAACCTTGAAACACTTATCATCAATAATGCTAAAGGAATTTATAATGGACAATATCGTAATGGGCTAACTACAAACCAATATGGCACATCAAGTAGTTCCTCATCTGGTTGTACAAATGGACGTTGCTATTCAGTAGAAGAAACTATTACTACCGGTAAAGCAATCTATAATCAACCGTATTCAATCATTATTGCTGATACTACATCAGGTATGCGTAATTATTCTACTATTAATGAATTATCTAATGTGAGAATTACTGGTCTAAAAACAAAATTAGAAGCGATTCCAACTGAGGGAACTGCTAATTATAGTGGCAAAGCGTTTGATGCTAAAGAAGAAGGGGTATTGGCTTATCGTGTTGATTTCTCAAATAAAACAGGTTCAGGCAGTATTACAGGCTTAGGAAACGATATTGCACTAGCACAAGGCTCTATTTCTGGAGCAGGTATTTCATCTACTGCAACACAAAGCTATAAATCAGGCTCTTACTCATTAGATTTCTTCGGCAAAAACGCAGAAGAAATTGGTGGTAAGGTTTCCTTTGATGGAAAAGATGTGGTTGGCTTCGGTGGTACCCGTGGTGAAATTCAAAAATAACCTTTCTGTAGGGGCGAATTACATTCGCCCTAATTTTTAGAGCAAATGCGATTTACCCCTACAAGAAAATGCCGTTTAAAGTGGATTGAAACGGCATTTAACTATTAGAAAATTTCCGAATGTGAACCGATACGAATGAGCTTTAATTCTTCGTCATCACTAATTTGGTAAATCAGCACAAGATCGTTAAAAATATGGCAGTCACGATAACCTTGCATTTCGCCTTGTAGTGCGTGGTCTAAATATTTTCTTGGAAGCGGTCGATTTCTTTGTAAAAGATACAAAACCTCGGTCATTTCTGCTGAGAATTGTTGCTTAGCTGTGAGCTTTTTAATATCTCGTTGAAATGTTTTAGTTGCGGTTACTTTTAATGTTTTAACAGATTCCATACACATTATTTATTCCGCTGATTTTAACAGGTTTTCCATAATATTAGCTCCAGAGTTTGCTTCACTAATGATATCAACATCACCATTTTCAGCTTCTTGCATCGCACGCAATGTTTCAGCATTTGGTTTCAAATAAGAAAGGTTTACTGGAATCGTTTTTGTATTCGCAATTTCTGTTAAGAATAAGTTAAACACTTGCGAAGGGGTGAAACCGTAATTTTCAATTACATTAAATGCCTCTTGTTTTAAATTTTCTGATAAACGAAAGCTAAAAGATGCATTTTGTGTCATTGCCATAATTATCTCCTTTGTCTAACAATGCAGTACAAATCATTATAGATAGAATGTCTTGCATTGTAAAACAATGTTTACTTATAAATAAATTTACTATGAAAAAACTCGCAAATTTCCTTATTTTTTTACCGTTTGCAACACAAGCGGAGACCTTTCACGCCCCTCAACCTGTTTTCTTTGAGAACAATACTTTGCCTAAACAGATTGAACCACAAATAAAAACGCAACCAAAAACAGAAAATCCGCCTGCTTCTTCGTTTGCCCTTTCTGATGCAGACAGTACCAAAACCAAGCTCGAGAAGTTGATTAACTATGGTGTATTAAAACAGCAATGGCATTTGTTGAAGCAGCTTCTTCCGTTGTATCAACAACAAGCGGATTATGATGAAATGCTTTATCGTTATGCGATGGGAGCAATGCTGCGGGCGGAGCAAAAATATGATGAGGCGATTTCGCTTTATCAACAGATCGTGGCAGAAAAACCTGAGTTGTCTTATCCACGTTTTGATTTGGGTGTGATGTTGTTTGAGAATAAACAATATCGCCAAGCAAAAGCGGAGTTGGAACGTGCTAAACCCGAACTTTCACCACAAATGCAGCAATTTACCGAACGTTATATTCAGGCGATGGCAGAGCGACAAAGTTGGCAGTCTGATATGGAGCTACAATATACCCAAACTGATAACGTGAACAATGCTTCTTCTCAGCAAGATATTATGTTAGGCGGTTTGCGGTTTAAAAAAGATGCGGGCTCCTTGCCGCAAAAGGCACACGGCCTGCGCTACGGTGTGGGTGTAAACCGTGAATTGAACATATCCGGCAATCATTTTGTTACAGCAAATGGTCGTTTGGGTGGTGTACATTATTGGGATAACCAAGATTACAGCGAAAAATCGCTGTATGCCTCGCTCGGTTATCGATACCGTTCAGCCTTGCAAGCGGTCGGATTTTCTCCATTTTTTGAACAGAATTGGCTCGGCTCACCACGTTATAGCAAAAATTTTGGTGCAGTTGCAGATTTTCGTCGAGAATTGAGCGCTTACTGGGCAATTTCAGGAGCTTTTTCGCATACGCAAAAACGCTATGCCGATGCTTCTGTCGCTCGTCGTCATAATGGTTACTTAAACGGTGTTTCACTTTCGTTAAGCTATCAAGCCAAGCCGAATTGGTTGCTTTTTAGTGGCGTGGAAGGCAGTGTTGATCGTAGCAAAGATAAAGCAGAATCTTCTCTTCGCCGTGGGGTGAATATCGGTTCAGTATGGGAGCTTAAAGAGTTTGTCAGCCGTGTTAGCTTACGTTATGTGAAGCGAGATTTTCGTGCGGAGAACTTTTATTTTCCCACTCAAAAACGCCAAGACAAGGAATATAGCTTAAATGCGTCGGTGTGGTATAACCGTTTGCAATGGCAGGGTTTTATACCGAAGCTGAATTATCGTTATCGTAAAATTGATAGTAATATCCCTGAATTTTATTCAAGAAAAAGTGAGGAATGGTTTATTTCTGTGGAAAAAGATTTTTAAGTTCAGAATACCAATAACCGTTTACAGATTGATCTGCACCTAAATGTTGGACTAAATAACTAATTCAGGTGCAGATTTTTTATAATTAAACAGATCGATTTTGAATGGTGTTATCAAATGATAAATTTTTAATGCGTTTTATGGCTTGTGCTATACAAAATTTTATCCGTATAAGCCAAGGCGATTGCTGACACCAAAAAGCCTAAGTGCAATAATAACTGCCACATCATCGTTTTTTCTGACGTATTGCTCGCATTCACAAAGGTTTGCAGCATATGGATAGATGAAATACCGATAATAGACATAGAAAGTTTAACCTTCAATACCGTCGCATTTACATGGCTCATCCATTCAGGCTGATCGGGGTGATTACGCGTACGCAATTTGGATACGAAAATTTCATAGCCACCGATAGTCACCATCACAAGCAAGTTTGCGATCATCACGACATCAATCAAATTCAACACACCCAACATAATCGTGTTGGAATCCATCTCATTGACATTAATTACCAATGCCCATAAGCCTTTAATAAACTTATAAGAGTAGATCGCTAGCGTTACAATCAACCCCAAATAAATCGGCACTTGCAACCAGCGACTAGCAAAAATTATTTTCGCGATAATATTCGATTGTTCGTTATATTTCGCATAAAGATCAACAGGTTTGTTTTCTTCCATTAGATTTTATTCCTAAATTAAAAAGTTGGTTAAATAAATAAAAAAACTGCAGGAAGATAGCAGTTTTTTTGAAAATAGCAATAAAGAAATCGAGTTATTGTTATTTTATTTATACATTTGAAGGGGAGGAAACTGATTCTCTCAAAATACAGGCCGGCTCTAACACTAAAGTGCGGTAATTTTCATTGGGTTCTTGTATACGTTGCAATAAAGTCTCAACAGCAAGCCTACCTAATTCAGCTTTAGGTTGACTAATTGTAGATAAAGAAGGAAAAAGATAACGAGCTAATTCAATATCATCGTATCCCATGATAGAAATATCTTGCGGAATACGTAAACCTTGATTCTGAATTGCCTGATAGGCACCAATGGCAATAGTATCGCTACAACAAAAAATAGCGGTCGGTCTATCAGATAACGAAAGCAGTTTTTGCGCCCCAACGATCCCTCCTTCAAAATCAAAATGACTTTCTACAATCCAATCAGGATTTAAAACTATATTAGCTTCAGACAAAGCTTTCTTATATCCCTGCAAACGATTTTTAGCTACTGACTTTCTGAGATTACCCGTAATAATGCCAATTTTCTGGTGTCCAGCATCAACCATAGATTTCGTTGCAAGATAACCGCCATATTCTGAGTTCTCTAGAATTTTGTCTGCATTTAACTCAGTAAACCACCAATCCATCACAACTAAAGGCAAAGATACTTCAAGCTCCATATCCGCTTGAAAACGACTATCGCCACACATCAGTAATACACCATCTACTTGTTTATGTATTAAGGTTTGTAGATTTTGCTGCAAACGCTTGCCATCCCCCCCCGTGGTAGCAATAATAAGATTATATTGATGCTGCTGACAATATTGCTCCACGCCAGCCATCACTTCAGCAAAGAATGGATTATTTGTTGCGGTGACAAGTAGCCCGATAGTTTTGGTTTCGCGTACCTTAAGGCTTCGTGCAACAGCTGAGGGGGTGTAATTCAGTTCAGCGACAATACGCATCACTTTCTCACGAATCTCATCGCTAACAAAACGCGATCCATTAATGACATGCGAAACTGTGGAAGTCGAAACTTGCGCCAGTCGTGCAATATCTTTCATTGTCGCCATAAAAACACCTCAAAAATTCACTGCACTTTAAGCGTGTTCAAGAAAATCTAAAGTTTCCTGACGCGTTGGAATAGAGGATTGGGCCCCTTTTTTTGTCACACTAATCGCAGCGGCAGCTTGCCCAAAACGAATGGCTTCATCAAAGGATTTTTCTTCCAATAAAGCCGTAACAAAACCGCCATTAAATGTATCACCAGCTGCGGTAGTATCTATTGCTTGCACACAAAAGCCCTTAATGATGCGGCTTTTACCTTTTCGACTGACAAACACGCCTTTCGCGCCAAGGGTAATCATCACAGTTTCAATGCCTTTATCGTGAAAAACACTCGCAGCTTTCACCGCACTTTGCTCGTCGGTTACTGCTACCCCAGTCAGGATTTCAGCTTCTGTTTCATTTGGTGTAATAATATCAATCAAACTCAATAATTCGTCCGATAAAATCTGCGCTGGAGCAGGATTTAGCACAACCTGAACACCATTTTTCTTAGCGATTTGAGCAGCCAGCTCCACACCATAAAGTGGGGTTTCTAATTGCATTAATAAGCAATCCGATTGTGCAATTTGCGCCTCACTTTGACGAACAACCATCTCCCCCAAATGTGCATTTGCACCGCTAGCCAGTACAATACAGTTCTCACTAGACTTGGCAACTTGAATAAATGCCATTCCCGTCATTTCCTGTGGAACGGTATTAATATAGGTTGTATCAATCCCTTCCTTGACAAACACATTTTTCATTGTTTCGCCAATGCTATCTGATCCAATGCAACTAATGAACGCTACCTTTGCCCCTAAGCGAGCAGCTGCCACCGCTTGATTCGCCCCCTTGCCACCATAGGAAATTTGATAATTTTGACCTGTTAGTGTTTCACCGGGTTTAGCAAAGTAAGGCACTGAAATAACATGATCAGCATTGATACTACCGAGAATTGTGAGAGTCTTCCCTTTCATAATTATTCTCCACTATAAAAGTAGGCATATATCAAGCAATTATAAACCTAAAGTGCGGCTATTTTTACCGCACTTTTGAAACTTAAGCTAAAGCGACACCACTTAAGCCAATAAAAAAACCTGCAATAGTTGCGCTTAATAAATTAGCTAAAGAGCCAGCAATAACAGCCTTAATTCCTAATCGAGCAATATCTCCACGACGATTTGGAGCCATACCACCAACCCCACCAATTAATACAGCTATAGAACCAAAATTAGCAAAGCCACAAAGAGCAAAAGTAATGATAGCCTTTGTTTTATCAGAAAGTTCTACTGGTGGATTGATACCTAGGTAAGTTGAAAATTCAGAATAACCAACAAATTCGTTTACGGTTAATTTGATACCTATCATATGACCAGCTACTTCAGCATCACTCCAAGGTACTCCCATAACCCATGCCAATGGTTTAAAAATCCAACCTAAAATTATACCTAAAGAGAGTTCTGGTTGATTAAACCATTCTCCAATGCCGCCTAAAATACCGTTAATAAGAGCAATTAGAGCGATAAATGCAACTAACATAGCTCCAATACTTAATGCCATAGTCATTCCCGCACCAGCACCAGAAGCAATGGCTTCAAGCGCATTAGATGGTTTATCTAATTCAACATTTTCGATTTCGTCGTTAAATTTTTCAGTTTGTGGATATAATATTTTTGCGAATAATAAACCCGCTGGTGCAGCCATAAAAGAGGCTGCGATTAGGTAGGTTAAAGGTACACCTAATCCAGCGTATCCAGCTAAAACAGAACCTGAAATGGATGCTAGTCCTCCACACATAATAGCAAAAAGCTCTGATTCCGTCATTTTGCTAATATAGGGTTTTACAACCAATGGCGCTTCTGTTTGTCCAACAAAAATATTAGCTGCAGCAGACATAGACTCTGCTTTTGATGTTCC
The DNA here is from genome assembly GCF_006384255.1 of Haemophilus seminalis. GTDB lineage: Bacteria > Pseudomonadota > Gammaproteobacteria > Enterobacterales > Pasteurellaceae > Haemophilus > Haemophilus seminalis. Next base: position 61,911 of record NZ_VCED01000008.1, on the reverse strand, counting down.
CAAGACTTTTTGCAATCCACCTCCAATTAATTTGATGACCCATTGCATTACACCTATATAATAAAGCAAGGAAATCAATGCAGAGAAAAAAACTATGACAGGAAGCACCTTAATAGCAAAAATGAAACCAACACTTTCACCTGATGCCAATCCACCAAAAACAAATGAAATACCCTCATTTGCGTAAGCAATAACTTTACTTACTGCATTAGACATACCCAAGAGGGAATCTCTGCCAATAGGTACATACAAAATAAAGGCACCAATAGCGATTTGAATTGCTAATGCACCAAATACCGTTCTTACACGAATAGCTTTTCTATTATTGGAAAGGAGATAGGCTATGCCTAATAATACAAAAATCCCTAAAATACTAATAAATGCGTCCATAATTTGACCTCATTGAAAGTAAAAGGAAAGATAAACTTTATTGCTAATTTAATCGTTTGATTGCATCAATAATTAAATTCCAAAATCGTTCTTTATCTAACTTTGTAGCAACTTGCGTATTGCAAGGTTTAGGTGGATAACGGAAATCTGCAACTGTCATGCCTAATGTGTGCGTTCCCGTTAATTCAATATTAACTGGTACACTTACTGTTTCTATTAATGTTGGATCAATAACATAAGCCACAGCACAAGGATCATGAACTGGAGGATAATTAAAGCCTTGAGCTTGTTTATACATTTTTCCAAAAAATTCAAGTAATTCGACAACAAATTCGGCAGGCTTAGTATCAATTTTTGCGATACGCTCAACAACATCAGGGGTGGCTAATGCTTGATGTGTTAAATCTAATCCAACCATAGTCACTTTCCATCCAGCATTAAATACAATATGTGCTGCTTCGGGATCAATTTTTATATTAAACTCAGCTACGGCACTCCAATTTCCAGTATGATACCCGCCTCCCATTAATACAACTTCTTTTACTCTCTCAATAATTTTCGGTTCTAATCTTGCCGCTAAAGCAATATTCGTCAGCCCTCCTGTTGGGACAAGAGTAATTGTTTTCTCAGGGTGAGACATAATAAGATCAATGATTAATTCCACAGCATGCTTTTCATTGAAAGTTCGATTAGATTCAGGTAATTTTGGACCATCTAACCCTGATTCACCATGAATACTAGGTGCGACCTCAATTTCCCTAACAATAGGTCTGTCTGCACCCTTAGCGAAAGGAACATTTTTCATTTGAGCAATTTCAGCAATTGCCAAAGCATTTCGTGATACTTTCTCCAATGTTTGATTACCTACTACAGTAGTGACTGCAAGTAGTTCAATCTCTGGATTGCCATAAGCGAGTAACATCGCTATCGCATCATCATGTCCAGGATCACAATCTAAAATAATTTTTTTACGCATTCTTTACTCCTATATTTTTCATAGTCATAAACTGCTGACCGCCACATCGAAACGTTTCGATAAGATAAATATAAAGAACAAAAACAGAAAAACAACTGAGAAATTTCAAATTTGAGATATTAATCACAAAATTTTTTGATTAGATAAAATAAAAAATTCTCCGACCAAATTCACATTTAATCGGAGAATAAATTATTTGAAATTATCTTAGTTCAACGTATCCAACCTAGCCAAATCGATCTGATTATTCAATAACTCCACTTCCGGCATCGTTTTATTCGCTTTTGCGGAAAGGGTTTTAAATCGTTCAACTTTACCAACTAAACCTTGTTGGCCAACAAGTGCGGTTACTGTGCTGTTGTATTGGTTGCTGACGGTAGAAAGCGTATTACCAAGCTTACTTAAACGTTCTGCGACCAAGCAAATTTGGTTATAAATTTCACCTGCTTTTTCAGCGATTTCTTTTGCCTCTGCATTACCGCGTTCGATACGCCATAGGTTTGCTACGGTTCGTAAAATCGGCATTAAGGTGGTGTGAGAAACCATAATGACATTACGTTCATAACCGTAATTAAATAAAGCAGGATCAGATTTTAAAGCCTCAATATATGCGGGTTCCACTGCAATAAACATGAGAACAAAATTCGGGCTACGCATGCCAATAAGATTACTGTAATCTTTTTTATGCAGATCATTAATATGACTTTTCAATGCGGATATATGTTCTTTTAGTAAACGCTCACGTTCAAAATCATCGTCAGAATTCACCGCACTTTCGTAAGCTACCAATGACATTTTGCTGTCGATAATTAAGTGTTTTTCATCGGGTAAATTCAACACAAAATCAGGGTAATTGCGTCCGCCTTGTTCATCTTTAAAATGTGCTTGCGCGCGGTAATGCACATTTTCTTCAAGTCCAGCCAGTTGCAACGCTCGTTCTAATTGCACTTCGCCCCAGTTACCTAAAGTTTTCTTTTCGCCTTTCAGCGCAGAAGTTAGATTACTCGCCTCTTGCGACATATTCAGGCCAATTTCCATCACTTTTTTGATTTCCGCTTCCAATCCAGCATTACCTTTCACGGATTCGGAGTGAATTTCATTGACACGTTTTTGAAAACCTTCAATTTGCTCACGGAAAGGCTTGAGCAACGTTTCCAAGGCAGTTTGATTTGATTGACTAAATGATCGACTTTTTTCATCCAAAATACGATTGGCTAGATTTTGAAATTCCACACCCAATTGCTGTTTCGATTGTTCAAAGTTCTGTTGTTGCTCTGAAAAATGTTTTTCTTTCTCTGCTAAAGTTGTTTTTAATCCTGTTAACTCTTGAGAAAGTGCGGTCAATTTTTCGGTTAAATGTTGTTGTTCCTGTTCTTTTCGAGATAACTGGTTTTGGGTATGTTGCAATTGGGCATTCAAACTTTCAGCTTGCGCAGAAGCGATCCCGAAGCGCTCTTTTAATGCGGTAATTTGCTCCGCGATGGCGGAATGGCGAGCCTGCTCCTCATCTAATTCTTGGGTAAGATAGTAAATTTTTTCATCTCGTTCATTCAAGCGAATTTGTAACCCTTGGCTTTCTGTTTGAGCTTTAATAATTTGCTGTTCTAATTGATTTTTAAGGCTATTTATCCCATCAAATTTTGATGCCAGTTGATTATAGTCTTCTGTGGTTTTATGAAGTGTTTTATGAAGTAAAGCATATTTCTGCTGAAATAGAATCAGCAGTAAAATCAAGACAATAGAAACAACGCCCATCACCCATAATAACGACATATCCCACATAACTCCCCCCTTTAATTTAAGGTCTGAATTGTAACATAGAAATCCGTCTATCTCCTTCCATAGAAGGCAATAATCTCAATTAACAAAAAACCCGACTTTCGCCGGGTTTTTATTTTACTTACAAGTTAATTACCATTGGTAGCCAACACTTGCACTTGCACCAGAGTGGCCTTGTGAATTGCTGTTTACTGTGAATTTAACCCCAACTTTACCATTATCTGATAAGCGAGAGTAACCCACCGCCAACGCATTTTGTCCACGATATGTACCTGCACCGACAGACACCATAGATTTACCTGCTGTCGTAACATGATATAACCCACCTGATGCTAAAGCACCCGCAATACCTGCACGTAAGCCTTTATCAACATTATTGATTTGATTGCTGATATTACCTGCAACATATTTCAATTGGTTTACATTCACAGCATCGGTGCCATCTTTACCTGGAGCAACATTGGTAATACGTTTACCGCCAGCGTTGATACCGTTTTCGTTGATATTAACGTCACCTACTTTCACTTCTTTTGCTGTGACAGAGTTTACTTTAATATTATCTTCCATCGATACTGTCACACCGTTTTCATTTGCAGTCGTGGTAATGTTTTTGCCATCACCCTTGACAGCCACCTTGCTACCTAGTTTTTTCACACCAGTAGTGCCGTGATCTGCATTAAAGGTTAAACCTTCGTTTGTTACTTTATCGTATGCCTTAACGCCTTTACCAATATCACCTTTCGTTTTATCTGAAAGATCAACGGTATAGTCAGTCACAGTTGTTGAACCATCTTTATGCGTATTAGCAGCTTTTGTCACTTTAACGTGATCAGAACCAGCTTCAACTGCTGCAGAAGTATCATTAGCACTCACTTTATAGATAGTTTGACCATTAGCACCTGTACTTGATCTCACATCAATATTATCCCCTGCGGTAACTTCAGTTTTCGCAGCGTTTAATTGTTTGACGTTTACTGCATCAGTATCTTTTTTACCAGCTTTTACATTGGTAATACGTGTTGCCTGATCGTTATTATCAGATACTTTCAAACCTTCATTTGTTTGAGTTAATTTAACTTTTACATTACCGGTTGTATCAGTGATGTTGATGCCCTCAACTTCTGGTGTTTTCTTAATGGAAACAGTAACAGTATTGCCATTTACTGCGGTCATTACATTTTTACCATTGTCAAATTGGTTAGCATCAGTATTACCTTCAGCGCCTTTAATATTAACAGTTGAGTTTAACTTCGCTTTATGATCTGTACCACTATTACCTGCGAAAGTTAATCCGCCCTCAGCAACCTCAGATTTGAAGTCTTTCAACTGTTTTACATTTACAGCGTCAGTGTCATCTTTACCTTCTGCAACATGGGTGATTTTGTTACCACCGTTGTTTAAGCCAGTATTTGTTAAAGAAACAGTTTTGCTGTCATCGTTTGAATTAGCCGGCTTAATGGTAATACCACTATTTGTGATATTTGTTACAGCGTTGTCGTCTCCACCTTTAAACTCAGCTGAAGTTAAACCTTTCAGTTCTTTTGCCAGTTTTACGGTTAATTCTGTACCACCTGTCGTTGCATTAGGTGTTGAAATTACACCAATATTGTTGTCAGACAACTTGGTTTTATCCGTAACGCCACCTTTTATATCCACTTGTTTATTAAGTTTGACATTGGCAACCTCTCCAATATCACCCCCATATTTCATACCATCATCAAGCGTTGCCAATTCATGAGTTTTATCAGAACTTCCTGGTTTAGTTGGGTCAGCTTTCTCAACGTAAACTAGACGTGTTTCACCATCTTTGCCATCCACGCCCACTTTGCCATCTTGACCCTTAATGGTTAAACCGTTTTTACCATCTTTACCATTTAAGCCGATAGAACCGTCTTCACCGTTGATTGCAACTGCAGAACCGTCTTTACCATTTACGCCGATAGATCCATCAATACCATCTTTACCTGGTGTACCTTTTTCTCCCACAACAACTTGGTTTTTCAAGCCGTAAGTGTAAGTCACGTTACCGTCCTTCACGTCTTGTTTTAAAGTCAAGTTATCGCTTGCAGCAAAGTCGACTGATTTGCCTGATTCAACTTTGGTGTCTGTTCCTGTTCCCACTAGGTTTGAACCTGTTGCATTTGTTTTAAAGCTATAATCTTTGATTTTGCTTGCTAAGCCGCTTAAATCAATTTTAGCTTCAGTGTTTGGTACAACTTTTCCAGTGCCATCGGTATAAGTCAGTGTAACTGACTTATCTGTGTCATTATAAGTGTATCTGGTTGGTGTAATATGGCGTTCAGTTGATTTCAACTGAGCCACATTTACCGCATCCGTATCTGCCACACCAGTAGCTACACCATGAATAATATTGTTACCCATATTAATGGTTGCGCCTGTACCTACGGTAAATTTGCCATTTGGATTTACCACAAACTCATTTGAGGTTACCTTGTTGAACGTAACATCGTTATCCGTTGCAAAGGTAAAGTTTGCACCATCACGTTTCACGCGTAAGTTTTTACCCGCTTTCAAGGTTAACTTATCGCCCGCACCCATGGCTTGACCATCAGCGTCATCTGCGTCATTAGTTTTCGCATCATCTGCAATCTCACCACCGTTGTTATCGGCTTTAGCAAACCATTTCGCTTTATTGATTGCATTAGCCACATTGCTTACTGTAGCGACCTTATTCTCATCGTTAGATTTTGCTTGAACTTGACCTTTTTTCTTCGCGTTATCACCTGTTGTTGTAGTGACCTCTTCAATCGCACCTGTCTCTGCATGCAATGTGCCACCTGCTTTACTTATGGTGGTGCCATCAACAGCTACATCTAACTCATAGTTTTTAGCATTATCAGCACCAGTTGCGTTAATTGTGATTGGACTGTTTGCGGCTTTGGATACACTTGCTTGCGTGTTGGTATCGGTCGCGCTTATTGTGAAGCTGCCATTTCCATTATCCTTAACAGTGACATTATCTCCACCTGTCAAGCTTGCCACATCCGCATTCACTTGAACATCGCCATTTGCATTAACAACTGCTTTGGTTCCCTGCCCATCTTTAAAGGTTAAGCTATCACCCGGGTTGATAACAGTTTTAGCTGTAGCTTCTTCCCCTTGTTTTAATTGGAAACCTGATTTTGCAATCGCATCTGCTACTGCTTTATTGGTTGTTAAACCTGTTGCAGTTGCCATGGAGGTTACCGCGCCTGTTGTTTCTGTGACAGCAATCTCGCCTGTTTTAGCAGCAACCGTATGGGTTTTTAAATGCTCCCCATCTGTCGGGGTGACGGTAATAAAATCACTACCTCTCACATCAACGGCTTCTTTCGCTGCATCTTTTACATCATTTTTAGTCACGCTAACTTGATAAGTTGCACCGGCATCACCTTTATTCTGGCCTGACTTCACATTTACTTTTGCAATGTTGTCATCGCCTTCTTTGCTCTCGACAACCTCAATCGCTTTCGCCTGTGCTTTAGCGGCTAATTTTCCGTTTTTAACCTCAAGTGTGCCTTCATCAATGTCTAAGCCAACTTTATAATCTGTTGTATGCTCTGATGTATTCGAGGTTGAGGTCAATTTAATTGGGCTATTATCCTCTTTTGATACCGTTGCTTTTTCTGAATGCACGGTAAATGTTTTACCTGTTGCATCGTCTTTTGTTTTATTTACGGTTACGTTTTTACCTGCTTCAACAGTTGTGGTATTTGCTTTCAACTGAGCCACATTTACCGCATCCGTATCTGCCACACCAGTAGCTACACCATGAATAATATTGTTACCCATATTAATGGTTGCGCCTGTACCTACGGTAAATTTGCCATTTGGATTTACCACAAACTCATTTGAGGTTACCTTGTTGAACGTAACATCGTTATCCGTTGCAAAGGTAAAGTTTGCACCATCACGTTTCACGCGTAAGTTTTTACCCGCTTTCAAGGTTAACTTATCGCCCGCACCCATGGCTTGACCATCAGCGTCATCTGCGTCATTAGTTTTCGCATCATCTGCAATCTCACCACCGTTGTTATCGGCTTTAGCAAACCATTTGGCGTTATTAACCGCTTTTACTACAGTATCAACAGTAGCAAGTTTACCTGAATCAGTTTTTGACGGCTCTAGCGAGTCTTTGTGAATTGTAACTTGTCCTTTTTTACTATTACCTTCGGTATTTGTTACCGAATCTACGTCTCCGGTATTTGCAGTAAGCTTATTACCATTAGGGTCAATTTTTATTGTGGTGTTATCTACGTTTACATCATAGCTAATGGTTGCCCCTTCGCTTGCTTCAGTCACAACATTTGCATTAGTAGCATTGCCTGACTTAAAGTTGACATAATCACCAGGGTTAATTAAAGCTGGCGCTCCGCCATTGGTGTATAAATTCCAACCTGTTTGATTGACTTTATCGGCCACATCATAAGCAGTAGCTAAGGCATATTTATTAGTATCATCTCCTGTTGGTACAACAAATTTACCTGTAGGGGTAGCTTGTTTTGTTTTATCTATTTTTTTGGTTGTTATACCGTTATTTATGGTAATTTCAACTGGATGTTTTTTCTCGGTGTTAATTTTTGCAGTGACTGCTTTAAATTTAATTGTAGATAAGCCGTTGGCTTCGGCGGAAGATTCGATTTCAATGCTGTTATCTGCATTGGTGAAGTCAACTTTATCACCTGGATTTACAAGGCCAACTTTTGTACCTTTTGCTCGTACTTCCCAGCCGCTGTTATTGATTGCACTAGCAACAGCAGTCGTTGTAGCTAAACCTGCTGTGGTAGGAGATGATTTGCCATCCGCCGTTGTAGAGAATGTTCCTTGTGTAGTGCTAATTTCTAATTTATTATCATTTGCTTTGGTTGTAATAAAACTACCTGTCGCACCAACAACAGATAAACGTTGATCGTGTAAACGTACATCACCTTTTGTGTTGTTGTCACCTTTGAAAGCAAGGTTCACGGATTTTAATTGTGCTACGTTTACCGCGTCATCATCTGCGGTACCAGCTGCGAGGTGGTTGATTTGACGGGTTTTGTCAGTATCACCAATAGAAAGACCCGCTAAAGTAGAAGTGCGGACATTTTTCTTGTTATTCGTTAGGTTGACATATTTATTAACGCGAGCCCCATCTGCATCTTGAGAAGCATCAAAGCCAGTTTGACCTGAAGCTGCAGTTGTTTTTGATTGTGAGCCTAAAGCAATACCATTAGCGATGTTTGCTTCGGCACCTGAGCCAATGGCAACAGCGCAGCACTCGCAGTAGTTTTGTTTTCGCTGTGTTGTCCACTTGAGCCAAGTGCAATGGCATTATTTGCTGTGGCTGTTGCATCTTGACCTATTGCCAAAGAACGGGATTGGGTCGCATTAGCTTCGTATCCAATGCCAACCGCACTTGCGGCTTCAGCTTTAGCATTGTAACCAATAGCTGTTGTTCTAACATCTTTTGCTTGCGCGCCCGGTCCAATGGCTGTGTTATAATTTCCTAAGGCTTTAGCTTCAAAGCCTAAACTTACGGCATTAGAGCCGGTAGAAGAGGCATTTTTACCAATCGCAATCGCATCTGTTGCTGTGGCACCATCATTATTTTCGTTGGTGCCACCCTCTGACTTGACTGAGAAATATTTGATTTTATATTTAGGATTTATTTTTAAATCCCAAACAGTCTTATTTGGATCGGTGGTATCGGGATTAATGGTAATATCCCCATCTTTAGAGGTTACGTTATAATGTTTGATTGTCCCCACAACAGCCTTTAACTGAGCCACGTTTACAGCATCATAGTCTGCACTACCTGGTGCTAGGTTGGTGAGTTGGCGAGTAGTGGTGTTGTTACCTAGGGAGACTGCACCAGCAGTACCTTTAATAGTATTTTTTACTCTTTCTAAGATTGATTTGTCATTGATTAATTTAATTAATTTAACTGGGGCATAAACGTCATTTACCGTGCTGTTATCCTTATCAGTAATATCCTTATCAGTAATATGATTTGATGATATGACGTTGCCTGCTGAGCTAATTGTGATACTTCCACCATCTAATGCAGCTCGAGTAGATTTTGATCCTTGACCTAATGCTACGCCGCCTGCTGTGCTTACAGTTGCACCAGTACCTACAGCCGTGCCGTCCGCGGCAGTTACGCTTGATGAGCTTCCTAGTGCGGTACCATTTGCTGCACTAACATTTGCACTTCGACCTAATGCAGAGCCGTATGTTGCTCCAGTATCTACCGTGCTATGTGCCCCCACCGATGTTGCATTTTCTGCTAAGGCTTTTGCTGTATTACCAATGGCTGACGCATCTGCTTGATCAGCTACGGATTCATTACCAAATGCAGATGAATACCCTTTCTGTGCAGTAGCTTTGGCTTTGGAACCGAAGGCTACAGACTGGTTAGATGCACTTGCTGTATTACCAATGGCAACCCCCTCACCTCCAGTTGTCGTAGTTTCATTCCCCAAGGCAATAGAGTTATTACCTGCTGCAATTGCTTGTTTACCAACGGCAATAGCTTGTTGATCTTTTGATTCAGATTCTGTACCAATAGCGATGCCATTAGTTGCCGCAACATCTCCATTTGTTGCACCCACTTTAGCTCCATTACCTATCGCAATAGTACTCTCATTTTTTGCAGTAGCATGTGAACCCATAGCAATGGCTTTTTTACCATCGGCAACAGAACCATCGCCATAAGCTGCAGATGCTACTCCATTTGCTTGTGTTCCTGGGCCAACTGCAGTAGCCCATTCCGTAGCTCTAGCGCTTGAACCTATAGCGTTAGCGTAATCTCCTGTAGCTTGAGCGTCTTTACCGAGTGCAACAGAACCCTCTCCTCGGGATTCAGCTAAAGCCCCTCCAGCTAAACTGTCATTGCCACTTGCTGAAGCAACATAACCTAGAGCAGTTGAGCGCGCCCCATGCGCGTTCGCTTGAGAACCGTAAGCGCTTCCATATTCACCTTCAGCAAGAGTTTTTCGCCCAATTGCAATTGTTCCTTGACCTGTTGCCTTTGTCTCTTTACCTATTGCAATTGCAGCTCCTTCAAGTAACTTACCTTGAGCATCTCTGGTGTCTTGACTTTTAGCGTGTGAGTTGCCTCCAATTGCTATGTCATAACCCTTTTCTGCGGAAGCGTTAGTGCCTATAGCTATTGACCATCGATCTTTAGCGTCTGCTGGAAGCGCCCCTCCTTTGAGTGAAATTGCGATACCGTTTCCTACGCCCGCTATATACGCAGCCTCTGCACCCCCAACAATAGCCCCAGCAGAAACTGCTGCTAAAACTACCGCACTTAATGTTTTACTTGATTTTGTTTTGCCTTTTGCGCGGCTAAGTTCGGAAACTGCAACCCATGTTTGTGTGATTGTATTCCAAATAACTTTATATATATGATTCATATTGATAATCCTATATTAATTTAAATGCACTCTCTCGGACGTGAAATAAGCGAAAAACATAAAGGCACAGCTCAAAAAGCATATAAATACCTTTATACTGTAAAGAAAAATAAGAAATAACAGAACGTTTAATTGGTGCCCTACAATTTCATCTTAAGCAAGACAAAACCTAAACCTGAAGCCAATTAAACTTGTTAATAAACGAAATGAATGTATTTTCTTTGATATGTTAAATGCTAAATATGTAGCGAATGGGTAATAATAAGTAATATTCCGTATTACATTATTCAGATGAGACATTTTATTCTTCTTTAATAAAAAATGAAAAAGTCTGTCATAGGTAGATATAAGTGGAAACATCCATGACTCCAATCTAAAAACTGAACTAAACTCTCGATAAATCTAAATAAGGGAGAAATGAGTTAAGAAATTAGGTTATCTTCGTATTCTACACAATATTAATGGAAATGAAAATAAAAAATTTATAACTTAATGTAAAAATTTACTTTTTAATAAACCCCTACGGCATGAATGGATGTTATGCCTACTTCAGTATATGACATGAATTAAACTGATATTATTAAATTATCAAGCGAACTAAAAAATAACCGCACGATTAAAGTGCGGTTAATACTATCCTTATTTTTCTTTGGGTAAGCGCATCAAGGCGTAGATAAAGCCGCCCCAAATAACGCCAAAAGCTACAATCATCATAATCATTGCGCTCAAACTCATTTTACTCTCCTTTTTTTTTCATCAAGGATTAATTGGGTATCATTTTTCCATTTTAAGCGAGAAAGCATAAATGCCACAATTAATAAACTGATTGCCATTCCCCAACCAAAAATATTGACAAACCAACTTGGGTATCCTTCATATCCTTCAGAAAAGACTTTGGCGCCCTCACTAAATAACATAAATGCTAAAATACCTGTGGTCAGCACAATACATAAACGCCAGAAAAAGCCAACTTTGAAAGAAGAGGTTTCATTTAAATGATCGCCCAATAACCCTAATTTTTCGTTTGCCACAATTGCAATTAATGATACAAATGCAACAGCAACAATACCAAAATAGTTTACGAATTTGTCAAAGACATCCAACATTGGCAATCCTGTTGTCGTACCAAATAAGAGCACTGAAACCAGCATCATTGGAACACCCACAATAAAGGTTACTTTCACACGGCGAATACGTAGCTTATCTTGAATAGCGGAAATGATCACTTCAATAACAGAAATGAAAGAAGTCAATGCTGCAAACGTCAATGAACCAAAAAATAAGACACCTAATACTTCACCAAATGGTGCTTTGTTAATAATGGTTGGAAATGCGAAAAATGCTAAACCAATTCCGCCTTTTGCTACCTCGCTCACTTCTTGGCCTTGTGCCGTTGCAATAAAACCTAATGCTGCAAAAACACCTACGCCTGCTAACACTTCAAAACTACTATTTGCAAAACCTACTACTAATCCACTTCCGGTTAAATCTGATTCTTTTTTAAGATAAGAAGCATATGTCACCATAATTCCAAAACAAATTGAGAGAGAAAAGAATATTTGTCCATATGCGGCAATCCATACACTTGGATTCGATAGCTTTGACCAATCTGGTGTAAATAAAGCATCTAAGCCTTTTTCCGCACCAGGTAAAAATAAGGAATAAATAACCAAAGCCATAAACATAATGACTAACACCGGCATTAATACCGATGAAACTTTTGCAATGCCTTTTTGTACACCAAGTGAAAGTACACCGAGGGCAATAATCCACATCGCAATTAATGGGCAGGTGACCATTCCCACAAACTCAAAACTCACCCCATTTTTGATGTCGCCCATTTTCAGAAATTCACCAATGAAAAAATCGATCGGTTTATCTCCCCAAGCACCATTAATTGAGAAATAGGTGTAACTTGCAGCCCAGCCAAGCACAACGGCATAATATAAGCCAATGATGACATTCACCATCATTTGCCACCAGCCAAACACTTCAAAATGTGGACTAAAACGACGATAAGACAATGGTGCCCCACCACGGTGACGGTGCCCAATCGCATAATCTAAAAATAAAAGAGGAATCCCTGCAGTTAATAATGCAATAAGATAAGGGATAATAAAAGCGCCCCCACCATTTTCATAAGTGGTATAAGGGAAACGCCAAATATTACCAAGGCCCACCGCTGAGCCAATGGCAGCCATAATAAACGCGTTACGACCAGAGAAGGTTTCACGCTTTGGTGCAGATTGCGCCATAAGTTGTTCCTATAAGTTAGAATGAAAGCTGTCAATATAATGAAATCTTGACATCAGTCAATAAAAGAGATGAAAGTGCGGTGAAATTTATACTAATTTTTGGTGAAAGTGATTTCGTTTAAAAAAATGAGAAAACCGACAGCAATCGCTATCGGTTTTAGAATGGATTATTCAAGGCTAAATGCACGGATGTAAGGTAACTTACCTTTTTCGAGCATATCATCAATACCATTTTGGTAATTATTTGTACCTAGACCACGTAATTCTAAGGTAAAACCTATACCATGATCATAGAGCACAGAATCCTCATCTTGATGTTGACGGCTTGTCACATAGCGTCTTGCACCAATTCCGGCAGCCCAACAACAAGTGTTATATTGAATACCAAGATATTGTTCAACCGGTTTTTTAAGTGCAAGATCATGATAATATTTTCCCACAACCGACCAGTTATCTGAAACTTCCCATGCAGTAACAAGCCCTATCTGCTGAATATCTTGACGATAAGCATTTGCTGATCGCCCTAAATTTTGATCAATATAATTTTGACTAGCGTAACGATAATTTAATTGGATTAAATTATCCTTTGCAGGGTTATATTCCAATGATGTATTCGCTAACGATGTTGCGTGCGTATTCGTATCATATTGATAACTGCCACGCCAACGCCAATGATCACTCATTTTCCAGTTAGACTCTAAAGCCCAAGATGATGACGATGTTGGCGTTTTATTTGCGGGGTTATCATCAATACGTGAATCATTTAAATAATAAATTTGACCGGCTGATAAATTAAAGCGTTCATCACCGGCTTTATCATAAAAGCGAGTTGTTCCACCTAATGTCATTTGATTCGCAGAGGAGATTCTATCTAATCCACTGTAACGGCGATCACGGAAAAGCGAATAATAATCTTGCTGTACCAATGCGGAATCATAACCAAATCCTAAATAATCACTCGTACGTTGTTTTGAACCAATATTGCTTTGATCACGATAAGGGCGATATAAATATTGAATGTGTGGTTCAAAAGTTTGAGTGTAATCTTTTAAGAAAGTGGTGTCCCTAGCTAATACAGTTTGTAAATCAAGCTTAAATTGCGGAATGACACGATTTATGTTTTTCTGAACCTCTTCCGCATTCACTCCTGAACCCTTTTTCTGTTCATAACGTGTGCCATAAAGTTTAGTTTCTACTTTCAAGCCACCATATTCATTTGACATTGATGAAGCTAAACTTGGTTCAATGTGAAAACGCCATGCCGTTGGCATGAGATCACTGTCATTATCAAAACGTACAGCTTGAGAATACCATTTAAAATCTAACCATCCATTAGCTAAATCATGTTTGTAATAATTAAAGTCCATTTGTGGCATCGCACGATAAGGACCAATAGATAGATTTTCATCAAAAACTTGGAACTGGCGCGCTGAAAGCGAGAAATTATAATTAGGTTTATAGTAAGCGATTCGCGCATACTGATCTGCATAGCCATCTGTGCTGCTACCGTATTGTGAATCAAAGTCGTTAAAGTAACGTTTATCACTCACTCGTGTATAATTTACATTAAAACGCCAGTTTTCTAAGAAGCTTGAACTGTGATTCCAATAGAATAAATGGCGTTTACGTTTATCACTAATATATTCGTCATAACGATCTCGGCCTAGATATTCTCCTGCAACTTTTCCTTCCCCTATAGAGGTTAAATAGCGAAATTCACCATTTAATTGCCAACCACGATGCGACATGTATTTAGGCGTAACCGTCATATCGTAATTCGGTGCAATATTCCAATAAATCGGTTGCATATACCAGAAACCATCACGGCTAGATGAGCCACCACTTGGAATCAATAATCCCGAACGACGGCGATCACCAATTGGTAATTGCAAATAAGGGGTATAAAAAACAGGCACGCCATGCACTTTAAAACGTGCATGCCACATTTCAGCATATTCTTCTTTTACATATTGACGGATTTCTGATGCATCTACCGCCCAGGCATTATCACCTCGTAAACAAGAGGTAAATGTGGCATTTTTCATTACACGGTAATCATTTTGTAAATTGATATGTTCTGCCTTGCCTCTTCCTTGTCGCCCAACCAATTCATAATCCGCATTTGTAGCATGACCGTCATGGTTATCTAAATTAAAATCAGCATTTTTCCCCAGCATATTAAGTTGATTATCTTTATAATCAAATCCACCTCGTATATAGGCAAAACGCTGTGGAGCTTGGTGATTCCCCAATTGTTTCACTTCAACAGAATCAGCCATTAAATGGCGGTTTCCCTGTCTTACATCTACGTTACCTTGATATACGGCCTGTGTAGGCTGATTAATCTCTGCATCATCAGCTTCAATATAGACGGGTAAGGTATTTAAGTCCCCCTGTACCACTTCGCCAGTAAAGTGTGGTACCCCCATTAAACATTGATCACGTAAATCCGCCATACTTTGCTGACTGTAAAGTGCGGTGAAAATAGCAAGAGAAACTAAGGTTTGATTTTTATTCATAATGCCGTTCTGCTGTAAAAAATATCTACGATTATACGGGAAAAATGTGTTTCCGAATATTATTAACAATAACGATCTAAAAATTTGTAATACTGCACACCAATCTTTGTCGCAAGATCTTTGATAATTCGACCACCATAAACAGAAGGGACTTTCAGACTTTCAAAAATAGATAAGCGTTCATCATCACCTAAAATTGCCTCGGCTACAATTCGTCCTGCAAGCCCCGTCAAAGCAACACCGTGACCAGAATAACCATGAGCAAAATAAATGTGCGGAGAAATACGACCAAAATGTGGCGTTGAATTTAACGTCATATCAATCGGGCCGGCCCAGCCATAATCGATTTTTACATTTTCAAGTTGCGGGAATACGCGCAACATATTTTTCCGCATAATCGCGACCATATCTTTTTCTGAGCTAGAATCACTACCAAAAAGAAGACGATTGTCAGCACTCAAACGATAATAGTCTAATAATAAATTGTTATCGCACACCGACATGCCATTATTAATAACAGAATCAGCAACCGCTTGACTTAACGGCTCTGTGGCAATAATAAAACTTTCTACAGGTAATATTTTACGATTAATTCCGTGATGAATAGATTTCGGGAGCGCATCAATATAAGCATTGGTGGCTAAAATAACGTCTTGAGAAATCACCGCACTTTTAGCTGTTTTAACCTCAACGCAACCATTTTTCTCAACCATATCCACTACGGGAGATTGTTCAAAAATCTGAACACCCAGATCGACACAAGCTTTCGCTAAACCTAAACAATAATTAAGTGGATGCAAATGCCCTGAGTTACTATCAAATAAGCCCCCCACATAAATATCACTGCCTAAGTGCTGTTTTAATTTAGCCTTATCCCAAAGTTGCATATTCTGATAGCCAAAATTCTCATGACTTTCTTTTTCAATTTCAATTAAGTCATCCATTCGGCGTTCATTTAATGCCAATGTGGCATAGCCTTTTTTCCAGTCGCACTGAATGCCATATTTCTCAATGCGTTCATCAATAATATCAATAGCCTCTAATGACATATTCCAAAGTTTATGCGCTTTATCTTCGCCAACTTGTTTAACGTATTCATCAATGCCTTCTTCAAAGCCATTAATTGCCTGCCCACCACTACGACCAGAAGCACCAAATCCTACTCGAGCGCCCTCTAATACAATGACTTTTTTTCCTTTCTCCGCCAGTTCTAGTGCCGCAGATAAACCAAAAAAACCAGCCCCGATCACACACACATCAGCATGTTCAATTTGAGTTAACGGCGGGAATTGAAAATCTTGGTTACGAGAGTCGAAATAATAAGAGCGAACGTGTTCTTGATAGGCAAAATTAAGCATAAAAAATCTCTTAGGAAAAAACTGGCAAAATCTTACCCCGAAAGGGAAATATGTCAAACCTTTTACGAAAAAAATGCTATACTGCGCGCGCGCAAAATTTGTGCGTTTTATGATGAACGATAACCCTCGGAGGTCAATAAATTGAAAAAATTCTTTGCTCACTCACTCAAAAATCTTTTCCTTTCCACCACCGCACTTTTCGCGGTTTCCGCTTTTGCCAATAACAAACTTTACGTCTATAACTGGACAGACTATGTACCTTCTGATTTAGTCGCACAGTTCTCTAAAGAAACTGGCATCGAGGTGATTTATTCTACCTTTGAAAGCAACGAAGAAATGTACGCGAAACTCAAACTTACTCAGAATACTGGCTCTGGCTATGATTTGGTGTTTCCATCAAGTTACTACGTAAATAAAATGATTAAGGAAAAGATGCTTCAACCGATTGATCAAAGTAAATTGACCAATATTCATCAAATCCCTAAACATTTATTAAATAAAGAATTCGACCCAGAAAATAAATATTCATTACCTTATGTTTACGGACTTACTGGTATTGAAGTTAATGCTGATGAGATTGATCCTAAAACCATCACCAGCTGGGCGGATTTATGGAAAACTGAATTTAAAGGCAAAGTTCTTATGACCAGTGATGCACGTGAAGTGTTCCACGTAGCATTATTACTTGATGGTAAATCACCAAATACCACCAATGAAGAAGACATCAAAACAGCTTATGAGCGTTTAGAAAAACTTTTACCAAATGTAGCAACCTTTAACTCTGACTCGCCAGAAGTCCCTTACGTACAAGGTGAAGCTGCAATTGGTATGATTTGGAATGGTTCTGCTTATTTAGCACATAAAGAAAATCCATCTCTTCAATTTGTGTATCCCAAAGAAGGCGCAATTTTCTGGATGGATAACTATGCGATTCCAACTACAGCAAAAAATGTTGAAGGCGCACATAAGTTCATTGACTTCTTACTTCGTCCAGAAAATGCCAAAGTTGTGGTAGAACGCATGGGCTTTTCTATGCCAAATGAAGGAGTCAAAGCATTACTCAGCCCAGAAGTTGCCAACGATCCTAAACTATTTCCACCAGCATCAGAAGTAGAAAAAGGGATTATGCAAGGTGATGTTGGTGAAGCTGTCGATATTTATGAAAAATATTGGAGCAAATTAAAAACCAATTAATTTCTTAATTTAAAAAAGCAAAAAAGTGCGGTGAAAATTCACCGCACTTCTTGTATCAGAAAAGAAAATACTTAAAGAATAAAGCGACTCAAATCTTCATTTTCAACAACGTCATTTAATGCTTCAGAAACATATTTTTCATCTATCACAATTTTCTCCCCCGCGCGTTCACTTGCGTCAAAAGAAATTCCGTCCGTTAAACGCTCTAATACAGTATGTAAACGACGAGCACCAATATTCTCCGTTTTTTCATTCACTCTAAACGCTGATTCTGCAATTTTACTAATTCCATCTTGAGTAAACTCAACTTCCACACCTTCTGTTTTTATTAACTCACGATATTGCAATGTAAGTGATGCATTTGGCTCAGTTAAAATACGCTCAAAATCTTCTTTCGTCAGGGATTTCAATTCCACTCGGATTGGCAAACGACCTTGTAATTCTGGCAATAAATCAGATGGACGTGCTATTTGAAATGCACCAGAACAAATAAATAAAATATGATCCGTTTTTACCATACCATGTTTAGTATTCACGCTTGAACCTTCGATAATCGGTAATAAATCGCGTTGTACGCCCTCACGTGAAACATCACCACCTGAGTGCTCACCTTTTTTACAAATCTTATCAATTTCATCAATAAAGACGATACCGTTTTGTTCTACCGCATCAATGGCTTGTTGCTTAAGCTCTTCTGGATTAATGAGCTTTGCCGCTTCATCATCAATTAAAACTTTCAACGCCTCTTTAATCTTCATTTTGCGTTTTTTAGTCTTCTCGGTACCTAAATTTTGAAAAAGCGACTGCAATTGACTTGTCATCTCTTCCATACCTGGAGGTGCCATAATTTCTATCCCCATTGATACTCCAGCAGATACATCAATTTCAATTTCTTTATCATCTAACTGCCCTTCACGTAGTTTTTTACGGAAGATTTGACGCGTACTAGTATTATCAGAATCCTGCACATTACCCCACTGATCTTTTGCTGGAGGAAGTAACACATCTAAAATACGATTTTCTGCAGCATCTTGTGCACGTATACGATTTTTTTCTACCGCTTGTTGGCGAACCAACTTCAGGGAAACATCCGTAAGATCTCGGATAATAGAATCTACTTCTTTACCTACATACCCCACTTCAGTAAATTTGGTCGCTTCTACTTTGATAAATGGTGCATTAGCAAGTTTTGCTAGGCGACGTGCAATTTCTGTTTTACCTACGCCTGTTGGACCAATCATTAAAATATTTTTCGGCGTTACTTCTTGACGAAGTTCTTCAGTTAACTGCATGCGGCGCCAGCGGTTACGCAATGCTATCGCCACTGCACGTTTAGCCTCATTTTGTCCAATAATATGTGCATCTAATTCAGAAACGATTTCACGAGGGGTCATTGACATAAATTATCCTTTATATAATGAAAATGTAGGAGAAATGCTTTTATTAACATGGATCACCATTTCATATTTGTATATGAAATTCGCTTTTCACACCTACATGAGTAAGTTTATACTTCTTCAATAACGTGGTTATGGTTACTGTAAATATCGATATCACCCGCTATTTTTAGCGCTTCCGCGACGATTTCTTTTGCGGTTAAATCATTTTTAGTTCTAAGTAAGGCAAGTGCAGCAGATTTTGCGTAGTTGCCACCAGAACCGATAGCCAACACATCAAACTCGGGTTCAATTACATCACCAGAACCTGATACGAGTAAAAAATCGCTGTCATTTGCTACAATCATCATGGCCTCTAGTTTGCGCAATGAGCGCTCTGTACGCCATTCTTTTGCCAACTCCACCGCAGATTTAACTAAATGTCCTTGATGCAATTCTAATTTTTTCTCAAATAAGTCTCGTAAAATAAAAGCATCAGCAGTAGAACCAGCGAAACCTGTCACTACTTTATCTTTATATAAACGGCGCACTTTACGTACACTTCCTTTTTCCACACAGTTACCAAGTGTTGCCTGTCCATCTCCACCAATTGCCACTTTGCCATTTTTACGAACACATACAATCGTTGTCATTGTTCTATCCTTTGATTAAAGAAAAGTTTTTCGTTATATGGTGATGAATTATCAGAATTCAAGTTAAAATATATATTGTATATTTATTCATCAAAAGAAATTAAAAAATGTGATCATGATCATATTTTAACATCGAAAACGATTGCTTCTAATTGATTGATGCAATAAAAAGCGTATTATGACGCGGATTTTAAACCCAACCTAGAAGGATTCTCTATGAAAAATTTAATGAAATTATCTTTAGTGGCATTGTTAACTGCCGCAGCGATTCCCGCCATGGCTGGCAAAACTGAACCTTATACACAATCTGGTACAAATGCGCGTGAAATGTTGCAAGAGCAACCAATTCACTGGATTTCAGTAGAGCAAATTAAAAAAGAATTAGAAGGTAAAGGCCCAATTAATGTCAGCTTTGATATTGATGATACCGTACTTTTCACCAGCTCTTGTTTCTATTATGGTCAACAAAAATATTCTCCAGGTAAACAAGACTATTTGAAAAACCAAGATTTCTGGAATGAAGTTAACGCAGGTTGTGATAAATATTCCATTCCAAAACAAATCGCTGCTGATTTGATCAAAATGCACCAAGAACGCGGAGACCAAATTTATTTTATTACAGGTCGTACAGCAGGGAATGTGGATGGCGTAACACCTATATTACAAAAAGCGTTTGATATTAAAAATATGCACCCTGTTGAATTTATGGGCGGACGTGAACGCACAACTAAATACAACAAAACTCCGGGCATTATTGCACATAAAGTTAGCATTCACTATGGCGACAGCGATGATGATGTATTAGCAGCTAAAGAAGCGGGTATTCGTGGTATTCGTTTAATGCGTGCAGCAAACTCAACTTATCAACCAATGCCGACTTTAGGTGGCTACGGTGAAGAAGTGTTAATCAATTCAAGCTATTAATTAACCGCACTTTAACAACAAAAAAGGCAAGTTAGGATTCCTAGCTTGCCTTTTGTTTTACCACTTTATTAGTGTTTAGTTTGACCTTCTTCAGATTTTTCTTCTGCATTTTCTGCTTGTTGGCGATTCATATATTCAACAAACAATGCATCAAAGTTTACTGGAGATAAATTCAACGCAGGGAACGTACCACGATTTACTAAGTTAGACACTAATTCACGCGCATAAGGGAAAAGCATATTCGGGCATTGAGAAGTTAAACAATGCGCCATTTGAACATCTTCTAAACCGCTAATAGTGAACACGCCAGCTTGTTTTACTTCACAAATAAATGCGACATCACCACTATCTTCAAGTGTAGTTTCAACAGAAATGTTTAATACCACTTCATATAAATCATCACCAACTTGAGTCGTTTCGGTGCTTAAATCAAAACCAAGTTTTGGTTTCCATTCTTGCTGGAAAATATGTGGAAGATTTGGTGCTTCAAAAGACACATCTTTCACATAAATACGTTGAATTTGAAGAACGGGTTGTTGTTCTTCTGTTGCAGCAACGTCTTGTTTTTGTTCTGACATTTTCTATTCCTTATTATTTATGTTTTTTAACTAAAGGTAAATTTGCCGCAGCCCATGCAGAAATGCCTTCTTTTAACACAAACACACGGTTAAAACCTTGTTTCGCTAAAAGTGTAGCTGAAGCTGGTGCGGAAACACCGTTAATATCTACCAACACGATTGCTTTTTCTTTGTGTTGTTCAATTTTACCGATGTTTTGATTTTTAATTTCGCTTGGAAGTAAATTAATGCTATCAATGATATGACCACGTTGAAATTCTTCAATACTGCGTAAATCAACCACAATAGCTTCATCCGCATTTATTAAACGAATCACCTCATTGTGAGCGATGACTTTAAATTTACTCGTTGCGCCTTTATAGAAGGTATAAACCACCATCACGAAAATCGCAAACCAAGAAACCGCTAAAAGAGTATGTTTTTGAGCAAACTCTGTTGCCATTGGGATAAATTCTTGCATTATTTTCTCTATTGATTAAATACGTCAAAATAGGGCTCAAGTATAACCGCACTTGGGTTATCTTTCAAAAAAATTATGCTTAAATTCCGTACTTGTATAAAGGTTATACAATCAACAAAAAATTATGTGATCGGGATCATAAATTTACATTTTCATTATTCAGAATAGCTCAATTTAGTTAGATGATTAGAAAGTAATTTTTATTCATTAGGAGAAATCTATGAAATTAACTAAATTAGCCTTATGTACTTTATTTGGTCTAGGTATTTCAATAGCAAATGCAGCTGACTTACCAAATATTACAATCTTGGCAACGGGTGGTACTATTGCAGGAAGCGGGCAAAGTTCGGTAAATTCTGCGTATAAAGCTGGACAATTAAGTATTGATACTTTAATTGAAGCTGTACCAGAAATGAAAAATATTGCCAACATTAAAGGTGAGCAAATTGTAAAAATAGGTTCACAAGACATGAATGACGAAGTCTGGCTAAAACTTGCAAAAGCCATCAATGCTCAATGTAAAAGTACTGATGGATTTGTCATTACCCATGGTACAGATACCATGGAAGAGACGGCTTATTTCTTAGATTTAACCGTAAAATGTGAAAAACCGGTTGTTCTCGTAGGGGCAATGCGTCCTGCAACAGAAAAAAGTGCTGATGGTCCATTAAATCTTTACAATGCTGTCGTTGTCGCAGCAGACAAAAAATCGAGTGGTCGTGGCGTTTTAGTCGCAATGAATAATGAAGTACTAGGTGCTCGCGATGTCACAAAAACCAGTACGACCGCAGTGCAAACTTTCCATTCACCAAATTATGGTTCTCTAGGCTATATTCATAACAGCAAAGTGGACTATGAACGTTCCCCAGAAAGCAAACATACCATCAACACTCCGTTTAACATAGAAAAATTAGATAGCCTACCAAAAGTGGGAATTATTTATGCTTATTCAAATGCACCTGTTGAACCACTAAACGCATTACTCAATGCTGGCTATCAAGGGATTGTATCTGCAGGAGTTGGCAATGGAAATGTTAATGCTGCACACTTAGATCGCTTAGAAAAAGCCGCGAAAGATGGCGTCGTTGTAGTTCGTTCTTCTCGTGTACCAACTGGCTATACAACTCGTGACGCTGAAGTTGATGATAGTAAATATGGCTTTGTAGCATCAGGTACTTTAAATCCACAAAAAGCCCGCGTACTCTTGCAATTAGCTTTAACTCAAACTAAAGATCCAAAAGTAATTCAACAATATTTCGAAGACTTCTAAGATCAATTGTAAGAAACAAAAGTGTGGTTATAAATAACCGCACTTTTGACCACAATTTATTGATCCATGTTATGGAATCGATACCTATTTGTTGCTATATTAAGCGCTGTTTTAACAAATAAAACAAAGATGTTTTTTAATTAACTTAGGGGGCAGTATGTCTGCAATGTTCTTACTACAATTTGCCATCGTATTATTGTGTATCTTTGTGGGTGCACGTGTAGGTGGTATCGGTTTAGGTGTATTTGGTGGTTTAGGCCTTGCTATTCTTTCTTTTGGCTTTGGTCTAAAACCAGCAGGTTTACCTATTGATGTTATGTTTATGATTATGGCTGTAGTGGCAGCGGCGGCGGCAATGCAAGCAGCTGGCGGTTTAGACTACATGATCAAAATCGCAACTAAAATCTTACGTCGTAATCCTAAACACATTACGTTTATCGCACCAGCAGTAACTTGGTTATTCACTTTCTTAGCGGGTACTGGCCACGTAGCATATTCTGTATTACCAGTTATCGCTGAAGTGAGCCGTCAAAACGGTATCCGTCCAGAACGCCCAATGTCAATGGCGGTAATCGCATCACAATTTGCTATCGTAGCAAGCCCTATTGCGGCAGCTGTTGTAGCGGTCGTGGCTTACCTTGAACCTCAAGGCATCCATCTTGGCGACGTATTAATGGTAACTATTCCTTCAACCATCTTAGGTATTTTTATTGCTTGTTTATTTGTAAACAAAATGGGTAAAGAATTAAAAGATGATCCGGAATATCAACGTCGTTTAAATGATCCAAAATATGCAGATACTTTTGCTTCTACCACTTCAGTCAAAGAAGTAGAAGTGAGCAAAACCGCTAAAATTTCTGTTTCTTTATTCTTATTTGGTTCATTACTTGTTGTAATCATGGGTGCTGTTCCATCTTTACGTCCAGTATTTGATGGTAAACCAATGGGGATGGCACACACTATCGAAATCATTATGTTAGCGATTGGTGCGTTAATTATCTTAACTTGTAAACCAGATGGCACTGAAATCACTAAAGGTTCTGTATTCCACGCAGGTATGCGTGCAGTAATTGCAATCTTCGGTATTGCATGGTTAGGCGATACATTGATGCAAGCGCACATGACCGAAGTAAAAGAAATGGTGAAAGGCTTAGTTGAAACTGCACCATGGGCATTTGCTTTCGCGCTATTTGTACTTTCAGTATTAGTAAACAGTCAAGGCGCAACAGTCGCAACATTGTTCCCACTTGGTATCACATTAGGTATCCCTGCACCAGTATTAATCGGTGTATTTGTGGCAGTAAATGGTTACTTCTTTATTCCTAATTACGGTCCAATCATTGCATCCATTGATTTCGATACTACGGGTACAACCAAAATTGGTAAATATATTTTAAACCATAGCTTTATGATTCCTGGTTTATTAAGCATGCTTTTCTGCTTATTAATCGGTTTAGGTCTTTCTCACATTCTTCTTTAAGATGTGATTCAATAACAATCCTCCTATATATTGAATTTTGCTTATCAGATTTATTCATTATATAGCGAGGATTTTTCTATTTATCATTCACTTAAACTATTTCCCGTCATACAAATAGCATATGACTTTTATAATCAAACTTTGAGTAGCTATAATAAAAAAGCCCCTTTCGGGGCTTTTTTCATCTTTGGGAAATTAATCTTCCATTTCTGAATTTAATAATGCAGCAAGATTTTGTGTAGCATCATCTGCGATCATTTCAAATTCATCAGCGATATCCGCATCACTTGCGAAAGCAGAAGCCACATCTTCCGCAGCTAATGTTGCTAAATCAGCCGCTTTTTGACGATTTTTAACTCGGCTTTGATGATACGCAAAACCTGTACCTGCAGGGATTAATCGACCAACGATTACGTTCTCTTTCAAGCCACGTAATTCATCACGTTTACCTGCCACTGCTGCTTCGGTAAGAACACGAGTAGTTTCTTGGAACGATGCGGCAGAGATGAAGGATTCAGTCGCAAGAGACGCTTTGGTGATACCCAATAATTCGCGTTCAAACTCAACTGGTGGTTTACCTTCTGCTTCACGTTGACGGTTGATGATTTTTACGCGAGCGACTTCGACTTGTTCCCCCTCAAGGAATTCTGAGTCGTAAGCTTTAGTAATTACCGCTTTACGTAACATTTGACGAACGATAACTTCGATATGTTTATCGTTGATTTTTACCCCTTGTAAGCGGTAAACATCTTGTACTTCGTTCACAATATATTCAGTTACAGCACGCACGCCACGTAAACGTAAAATGTCATGTGGTGTTTCAGCACCATCAGAAATTACGTCACCACGTTGTACCATTTCGCCTTCAAATACGTTGAGCTGACGCCATTTTGGAATCATTTCTTCGTAAGTTTCGCCTTCCACAGGAGTAATTAATAAACGGCGTTTACCTTTGGTTTCTTTACCGAAAGACACGATACCAGAAATTTCAGCCAAGATAGCGGGTTCTTTTGGTTTACGTGCTTCAAATAAATCTGCAACGCGCGGTAGACCACCGGTAATATCTTTAGTACCCACAGATTCTTGCGGAATACGTGCTAATGGTTCACCCACTTTTACTGCCGCACCATCGTCTAAACTTACGATTGCTTTACCCGGTAAGAAATACTGTGCAAGAACATCAGTTTCAGGTAAGAAAATATCGTTACCATTTGCATCAACTAATTTAATGGTTGGACGTAAATCTTTACCAGCAGTAGCACGTTCACCCACATCTTGAACCACGATTGATGATAAACCTGTTAATTCATCGGTTTGACGCGTTACAGTTAAACCATCAATAATATCAACGAATTTCACAAAACCAGATACTTCAGAGACAACTGGCATTGTATGTGGATCCCAATTTGCGATAGTTTCGCCTGCAGTAACTTCTTGACCGTCACCTTTGCTTAACACCGCACCGTAAGGCACTTTATAGTGTTCTTTAGTACGACCAAATGCATCGGTAATAGTTAATTCAGTATTACGAGAAGTTAATACTAATTTACCTTCATCATTAGTAACAAATTTCGCATTCATTAAGTGTAATGTACCAGTGTTTTTAACTTGTACACTCGATTCTTTCGCTGCCGCAGATGCCGCACCACCGATATGGAACGTACGCATGGTTAACTGTGTACCCGGCTCACCGATAGATTGAGCAGCAATAACACCCACTGCTTCACCTTGGTTAATTAAATGACCACGCGCAAGATCACGACCATAACATTTCGCACATACACCAAAATCAGTATCACAAGTTACAACAGAACGTACTTTTACGCTGTCTACAGAGTTTGCATCCAACACATCACATAGTTTTTCATCTAATAACGTGTTACGAGGAATTAATACTTCTTCTGTACCTGGTTTTAAAATATCTTCTGCAGCGACACGACCTAACACTAATTCACGAAGTGGAACTTTTTCATCTCCACCTTCGATTAATGGGGTCATGACTAAGCCTTCGTGCGTACCACAGTCATCTTCTACGATCACTAAGTCTTGTGCTACGTCAACTAAACGACGAGTTAAGTAACCTGAGTTAGCTGTTTTTAATGCGGTATCCGCCAAACCTTTACGTGCACCGTGGGTTGAAATAAAGTACTGTAATACGTTCAAACCTTCACGGAAATTTGCTGTAATTGGGGTTTCAATGATCGAACCATCTGGACGAGCCATCAAACCACGCATACCTGCTAACTGACGAATCTGTGCTGCAGAACCACGAGCACCAGAATCAGCCATCATAAAGATACTGTTAAAGGACGCTTGTTTTTCAGGATTACCTTCTCGGTTGATGACTTCTTCTTGAGATAGGTTTTCCATCATCGCTTTCGCTACGCGTTCATTCGCTGCGGCCCAAATATCGATTACTTTATTATAGCGTTCGCCTGCAGTCACAAGACCTGATTGGAATTGTTCTTGGATCTCTGCCACTTCTTCTTCCGCTGCAGAAATAATTTCGTATTTCTTAGCAGGAATTTCCATATCATCAATACCAACTGATGAACCAGAACGTGCCGCATAAGCAAAACCGGTATACATAATTTGGTCAGCAAACATTACTGCTTCTTTTAAACCTAAACGACGATATGCTTCGTTAATCAGTTTAGAAATGGCTTTTTTGCCTAATGTTTGGTTGAACAATGAATAAGGCATACCTTGTGGTGCAATCATCCATAAAATCGCACGACCGATAGTTGTATCAGTAAGCGTGGTTTTCGCATCAAATTCGCCTGCTTCATTCTTCACATATTCAGTAATACGTACTTTCACGCGAGAATGTAATTCTGCTTCACCTGTACGATATGCTTTTTCAGCTTCTCGAGGATCTTGCAATAACATGCCTTCGCCTTTACCGTTCACTTTTTCGCGGGTCATATAGTAAAGACCTAAGACCACGTCTTGTGATGGAACGATAATCGGATCACCGTTTGCTGGTGAAAGCACGTTGTTGGTTGACATCATCAACGCACGAGCTTCTAATTGAGCTTCAAGCGTTAATGGAACGTGTACCGCCATTTGGTCACCATCGAAGTCCGCGTTGAACGCCGCACAAACGAGTGGGTGTAATTGAATCGCTTTACCTTCGATTAAGATCGGTTCAAAGGCTTGGATACCTAAACGGTGAAGTGTTGGCGCACGGTTCAATAGAATTGGGTGTTCACGAATAACTTCTGCAAGAATATCCCAAACGATCGCATCTTCACGCTCAACCATTTTCTTAGCCGCTTTGATTGTCGTAGCATAACCACGGCTTTCTAATTTAGCGTAGATAAACGGACGGAATAATTCCAAGGCCATTTTCTTCGGCAAACCACATTGGTGTAAGTGCAAGTATGGACCAACAGTGATTACAGAACGACCTGAATAGTCAACACGTTTACCTAATAAATTTTGACGGAAACGACCTTGTTTACCTTTGATCATGTCCGCTAATGATTTTAATGGACGACGGTTAGAACCAGTAATTGCACGACCACGGCGACCATTATCTAATAACGCATCAACAGATTCTTGTAACATACGTTTTTCGTTGCGCACAATAATATCTGGTGCAATTAAATCTAATAAACGTTTTAAACGGTTGTTACGGTTGATCACACGACGATATAAATCGTTCAGATCTGAAGTTGCAAAACGACCACCATCAAGCGGTACTAATGGACGTAAATCTGGTGGAAGAACTGGTAATACAGTCATCACCATCCACTCTGGTTTATTACCAGATTGAACAAACGCTTCTAATAATTTTAAGCGTTTAGTGATTTTTTTACGTTTAGTTTCAGAGTTAGTTTCTTGTAATTCTTCACGTAATTTTTCACATTCAACTTCAAGATCCATACCTTTTAAGAGATCTTGAATCGCTTCAGCACCCATTTTCGCTTCAAATTCATCTTGCCAACGATCTTCAGCGTCAAGGTATTGTTCTTCTGTTAATAATTGACCGCGCTCTAAATCAGTCATACCCGGTTCGGTCACGATATACATTTCAAAATAAAGTACACGTTCGATATCGCGCAATGGCATATCTAAAAGTAAACCGATACGAGACGGTAATGATTTTAAGAACCAAATATGTGCAACTGGCGATGCAAGTTCAATGTGGCCCATACGTTCACGACGAACTTTAGTTTGAGTGACTTCAACACCACATTTTTCACAAATCACACCACGGTGTTTTAAACGTTTATATTTACCACATAAACATTCGTAATCTTTTACAGGCCCGAAGATACGCGCACAGAAAAGACCATCACGTTCAGGCTTGAACGTACGGTAGTTAATGGTTTCAGGTTTCTTCACTTCACCAAATGACCAAGAACGGATCATATCTGGGGAAGCTAACCCAATTTTAATCACATCAAAATCTTCACTGGTTTTTGACTGTGCTTTTAAAAACTTAACTAAGTCTTTCACAAATGTTCTCCTGTCGGAGTTAAAGGTTTAAAGTGCGGTTAAAAATTTCGATGTTTTTCCACCGCACTTCGGCGATTTTTCTTTCGTAAGGTGAGTGAATCATAAATTCTTCACTCCCCTACTGATTACTCTTCGTCTAACTCGATATTTAAACCAAGTGAGCGGATTTCTTTCATAATTACATTGAAAGATTCCGGTGTGCCTGGGTCCATGTGTTGGTTACCACTTACGATGTTTTTATACATCTTCGTACGACCATTCACATCATCAGATTTCACCGTTAACATTTCTTGTAAGGTGTAAGCTGCACCATATGCTTCAAGTGCCCATACCTCCATCTCACCGAAACGTTGACCACCGAATTGAGCTTTACCACCCAATGGTTGTTGCGTAACAAGGCT
This sequence comes from Haemophilus seminalis, assembly GCF_006384255.1. Taxonomy (GTDB): domain Bacteria; phylum Pseudomonadota; class Gammaproteobacteria; order Enterobacterales; family Pasteurellaceae; genus Haemophilus; species Haemophilus seminalis. Next base: position 32,434 of record NZ_VCED01000008.1, on the reverse strand, counting down.
ATAAGAACCCGTTGAACGAGCATGCATTTTGTCATCAACTAAGTGGTTCAATTTGAGCATGTACATATAACCTACTGTTACTGGACGCTCGAATTTCTCGCCTGTACGACCATCATATAAAGTGATTTGACCTGAAGTTGGTAATCCACCAAGTTTTAATAACTCTTTGATTTCAGCTTCAGCTGCACCATCAAATACTGGTGTCGCAACTGGTAAACCTTTACGTAGATTTTCAGCTAAACGCAATACTTCTTCATCAGTGAAGGTACTTAAATCCACTTTTTGTGAGCCATTACCTAAGTCATACGCTTTTTGAATATAACCACGTAATTTTTCCACTTCTTGTTTTTGTTTAAGCATTGCATTGATTTGATCACCAATACCTTTCGCAGCTAAACCTAAGTGAGTTTCAAGGATCTGACCGATGTTCATACGAGATGGTACGCCCAGTGGGTTCAATACGATCTCAACGGGTTGGCCATTCTCATCGTATGGCATATCTTCAACTGGGTTAATTTTCGAGATAACACCTTTGTTACCATGACGACCCGCCATTTTATCACCCGGTTGGATTTGACGTTTCACTGCAAGGTAAACTTTAACCACTTTTAACACGCCCGGTGCAAGATCATCACCTTTGATGATTTTCTTACGTTTCACTTCAAGTTTATGTTCAAACTCTTTACGAAGTTCTTCGTATTGCTCTGCAAGCTGTTCTAATTGATTTTGTTTTTCTTCATCTGCAATGGTTTGTTCTAACCATTTTAAACGCTCTAATTTATCTAATTGAGCAACATCAACACCACCAGAGATAAGAAGATTACGAACACGTGCGAATAAGCCAGCTTCCAAGATTTCTAATTCATCAGAAAGGTCTTTTTTCGCTTGTTTTAATTGCATTTCTTCAATTTCTAGTGCGCGTTTGTCTTTTTCCACGCCATCGCGGGTGAAGACTTGAACATCAATTACAGTACCTGTTACGCTATTTGGTACGCGCAATGAAGAATCTTTCACATCAGAAGCTTTTTCACCAAAGATTGCGCGTAAAAGTTTTTCTTCTGGAGTTAATTGAGTTTCACCTTTAGGCGTTACTTTACCTACTAAGATGTCACCACCTTTAACCTCTGCGCCAACATAAACAATACCAGATTCATCAAGTTTGCTTAACGCTGACTCACCTACGTTTGGAATATCCGCTGTAATTTCTTCTGCACCTAACTTGGTATCACGCGCAACACAAGATAATTCTTGAATATGGATGGTAGTGAAACGGTCTTGTTGAACAACACGTTCAGAAACTAACATTGAGTCTTCGAAGTTATAACCGTTCCAAGGCATGAACGCCACGCGAATATTTTGACCTAATGCAAGCTCACCTAAATCAGTAGAAGGACCATCTGCTAATACTTCACCACGATTGATTGGATCGCCTAAATTCACACAAGGAATTTGGTTAATACAAGTATTTTGGTTAGAACGGGTATATTTGATTAAGTTATAAATATCAATACCAGCTTCACCTGCAATGGTTTCATCTTCATTTACTTTAATAACGATACGAGAAGCATCGACGTACTGAACTGTACCACCGCGTTTTGCAACAACCGCAACACCTGAGTCAAGTGCGATTGGTTTTTCCATACCTGTACCAACTAATGGTTTGTCAGCACGTAATGTTGGAACTGCTTGACGTTGCATGTTCGCACCCATTAACGCACGGTTCGCATCGTCATGCTCAAGGAATGGAATTAATGCAGCCGCAACAGATACCACTTGTTGTGTCGAAACGTCCATATAGTGAATATCTTCAGGTTTATATAAACCTGATTCACCACGCTCACCACGTGCAGTAACAAAGGCATCAGTAAAACGGTTATTTTCGTCTAAATTTGAGTTTGCTTGTGCAATGATATAGTTTGCTTCATCAATTGCAGATAAGTATTCAATTTCTTCAGTAACTTGGCCATCAACCACTTTACGATATGGTGTTTCTAAGAAGCCATAATCATTAGTGCGTGCAAAAGCAGAAAGTGAGTTGATCAAACCGATGTTTGGACCTTCAGGGGTTTCAATCGGACATAAACGACCATAGTGGGTATTATGTACGTCACGCACTTCAAAGCCTGCGCGCTCACGAGTTAAACCGCCTGGACCTAATGCAGAAATACGACGCTTGTGCGTGACTTCTGATAATGGGTTGTTTTGGTCCATAAATTGCGAAAGTTGTGAAGAACCAAAGAATTCTTTCACCGCTGCAGAAATTGGTTTTGGATTAATTAAGTCTTGCGGTGTGATTGCATCTAAATCACCTAAAGATAAGCGTTCTTTCACCGCTCTTTCTACACGCACTAAACCAATACGGAATTGGTTTTCCGCCATCTCGCCTACACTACGGATACGACGGTTACCCAAGTGGTCAATATCATCCACTTCGCCGCGACCATTACGGATGTCGATCAATTTACGCATTACCGCAATAATATCTTCATTGCTTAAAGTGCCAGCGCCTTCACCTTCTGCGATCGCTAAAGAACGATTGAATTTCATACGACCGACAGCAGATAAATCATAACGCTCTGCAGAGAAGAATAAATTATTGAATAACGCTTCTGAAGATTCTGGTGTTGGTGGCTCACCCGGACGCATCATACGATAAATTTCGTAAAGCGCACTGGTTTTGTCATAAGTTGGATCTACACGTAGTGTTTCAGAAATATATGGACCGTAATCTAAATCATTAGTAAATAAAGTTTCGATCGTGGTGTAACCTGCTTGTGCTAATTTTGCAAGAGTCTCTAAAGAAATCTCACCATTTGCAGGGCAAATAATTTCGCCAGACTCTAAATCAACATAATCTTTCGACGCAACTTTACCTAAAATATATTCAGAAGGTACAACGACTTGTGAAATTTTATCTTTTTCTAATGCCTTAATATGGCGTGCGGTAATACGACGACCACGTTCAACATAAACTTTGCCATTTGCTTCAATATCAAAAGAAGCTGTTTCACCACGTAAACGTTCTGGCACTAAAGTCATTAACAATTTATCGCTGGCGATTTCAAAGGTAATTTTGTCAAAGAATAAGTTTAAGATTTCTTCAGTGGTGTAGCCTAATGCACGAAGAATGATTGTTGCCGGTAATTTACGACGACGGTCAATACGCGCAAATAAGTTATCTTTTGGATCGAATTCAAAATCCAACCAAGAACCACGGTAAGGAATGATGCGTGCATTATAAAGCACTTTACCTGAAGAATGGGTTTTACCTTTGTCAGAATCGAAGAATACGCCTGGACTACGGTGTAATTGTGAAACGATAACACGCTCGGTACCATTAATTACGAAAGTACCGTTATCAGTCATTAATGGGATTTCACCCATATAAACTTCATTTTCTTTAATATCTTTAACTGCGCGTGAAGAAGATTCTTTATCGTAGCTCACTAAACGTAATTTTACACGTAAGCCTGCTGCATAAGTTGAGCCACGAATTTGGCACTCACGTACATCAAATTCAGGTTCTTCTAAACGATAATCTACATATTGTAATTCTGTATAGCCATTATTACTTACAATAGGGAATACAGAACGGAATGCCGCCTCTAAACCTTGCTGACCTTCAGGATCTTTTTGAATAAATTTATCAAAAGAATCCAACTGAATGGTTAATAAATAAGGAACATTTAAAACTTGCGGACGTTTACCGAAATCTTTACGAATTCGTTTTTTTTCAGAATAGGAGTAACCCATTGGTTTTCCTCTGCTAACTGTTCAGTGACCTAGCCACAAACTAACTGTGACGTGAATGACCGTTAAAATGACCGCACTCTGAACCTTACTTCTGTAGTGGGGTGACAACTCAAATTACATAGAACGACAACTTGAGCAAAACAACGACAAATAACGGTGAATCTGCCATTGCATGGATGTGCTTTCTATCAAAAACACGGTTAAATTAAACAATAAAAGGTCAAAATTGATTAAAAATCAATCTAAATCTTTGCTAATTTTAAGGCGGTAAATTTTAAATGAATGCAGCTTTCTCGTCAAGTTTAAAACTTATGGAGAAATTTTATGAAATAAAAAACCGCACTTTAAAAAAAGTGCGGTTTAAAATCTATCAATTCTTTAAATTATAAAGAAGCTTGATCAACAGCAACACCTGCACCCATAGTGGTAGAGATGCTTACTTTCTTGATGAAGATACCTTTTGCAGTAGTTGGTTTTGCTTTGTTTAAAGCAGCCAATAATGCTTGAAGATTTTCTTTTAATTGAACTTCAGAGAAGTTTGCTTTACCGATAGTGGTGTGGATGATACCGTTTTTATCATTACGATAACGGATCTGACCAGATTTAGCATTTTTAACTGCTTCAGCAACGTTTGGTGTTACAGTACCAACTTTAGGGTTTGGCATTAAACCACGTGGGCCTAATACTTGACCTAATTGACCAACAACACGCATTGCATCAGGAGAAGCGATAACAACATCAAAGTTCATTTCGCCTTTTTTGATTTGCTCTGCTAAATCTTCCATACCGACTAAATCAGCGCCAGCTTCTTTAGCTGCATCTGCGTTAGCACCTTGAGTGAACACAGCTACGCGTACTTCACGACCAGTACCGTGTGGTAATACAGTTGCACCACGAACGTTTTGGTCAGATTTACGAGGATCGATACCTAAGTTTACTGCAACGTCAACACTTTCAACAAATTTAGCTGTTGCGAATTGTTTTAATACCGCGATCGCTTCGTTGATTTCGTATGCTTTAGTAGAATCTACGCCAGCTTTGATTGCTTTCATTTTTTTAGTCAATTTAGCCATCGTATTATTCCTCCACCACTAAGCCCATTGAGCGAGCAGTACCAGCAATTGATTTCATTTTGGTTTCGATAGACGCGCCAGTCATATCTGCTGCTTTAGTTTCAGCGATTTGACGAACTTGATCTAAAGTTACTTTACCCACTTTCTCTTTGTTCGGTTTACCAGAACCAGATTTGATACCTGCAGCTTTTTTCAATAATACTGCTGCTGGTGGAGTTTTAGTTACGAAAGTAAATGAACGGTCTGCATATACAGTGATAACAACTGGAATTGGTAAACCTTTTTCTAAGCTCTCAGTACGAGCGTTGAATGCTTTACAGAATTCCATGATGTTCACACCTTGTTGACCTAATGCAGGACCAACTGGTGGTGATGGGTTTGCCATACCAGCTGCAACTTGCAACTTAACGTAGGCTTGGACTTTTTTTGCCATTTTAGTTTTCCTCTAATTGGGTAATAACGCTATTAAATAGCTCCCCGATAATTTTCAGTGCAACATATTGCACCACACAAAAATATGAGCCGCGAACGGCTCATAACGGGCGCGGATTATATAAAAAGTGCGGTTGTTTTTCAAGCACTTCTTAAATCCGCTAGAAGATATTATTGTGCATCACCAATTAATACTGAATCCAACGCAATTTCAATCATATCATTGAATGTTAATTGACGTTCTTCTGCTGTGGTTTGTTCATGTGTACGAATATGGTCAGACACGGTACAAATTGTTAATGCTTTTGCACCATATTCTGCAGCTACACCATAAATTCCAGCTGCTTCCATTTCCACGCCTAGAATGCCGTATTTTTCCATTACATCGAACATTTCTACATCAGGTGTATAGAATAAATCCGCAGAGAATAAGTTACCTACACGAACGGCTTTGCCTTTTGCTTTTGCAGCTTGAACAGCGGCTTGTGCCATATCGAAATCAGCAATAGCTGCAAAGTCGTTATCTTTGAAACGAATACGGTTTACTTTTGAATCAGTACATGCGCCTAAACCGATAATTACATCGCGCACTTTTACGTCCATACGAACGGCACCACAAGAACCTACACGGATAATTTTTTTCACACCGTATTCAGTGATTAATTCTTTCGCATAAATAGAGCAAGATGGAATCCCCATACCGTGGCCCATAATAGAAATCTTACGACCTTTATAAGTCCCAGTAAAACCAAGCATATTACGAACATTTGTTACTTCTACTGCATCTTGCAAAAATGTTTCTGCAATGTATTTTGCACGAAGTGGATCACCCGGCATTAAAACAACATCTGCAAATGCACCTTCAGGCGCGTTAATATGTGGAGTCATAATTTTCCTTCCTTTTTTCAAATGTAAAAATAAAAAGTGCGGTCATTTTTCACCGCACTTATCCGAGAATTAAAGCGCTGCTGCACCGAGTCCGATGAACAAACCTGCAATCGTTGCACTCATTAAGTTTGCTAAAGTACCTGCGATTACTGCTTTTAAGCCTAAACGTGCAACATCACTACGACGGTTTGGCGCCATTCCACCTAAACCACCGATTAAGATTGCAATTGAGCTGAAGTTAGCAAAACCACAAAGTGCGAAAGTAATAATCGCTTTGGTTTTTTCAGTTAATACAATCGCAGAATCTGGTTGCAAGTATTTTGCAAATTCAAGGTAACCTACGAATTCGTTAACCGCTAATTTCATCCCGATCATTTGTCCTGCGATACCCGCTTCGGTACCGTCAGTTACACCGATTAAGTATGCTAATGGTTTGAAAACTAAACCAAAGATAGATTGTAAAGTTACGTCGCCATAACCGAACCAACCACCAACGCCACTTAAAATACCGTTAATTAATGCAATTAAACCAACGAATGCGATTAACATTGCACCTACGTTTAACGCAAGTTGCATACCTGCACTCGCACCGCCCGCCATTGCTTCAAGTACGTTAGTTGGTTTTTCTGAATCATTGTCTTCCGGTTGTTTATCAGAGAATTGTTCTGTTTGTGGGAACATTAATTTTGCAAATAACAAACCTGCTGGTGCCGCCATAAATGACGCCGCGATTAAGTATGTCAATGGCACGCCCATTCCAGCATAACCCGCCATTACTGAACCCGCAATAGACGCCGTACCACCCACCATGATGGCAAATAATTCAGATTGGGTCATATTTTTAATGTAAGGGCGAACAACCAATGGTGCTTCAGTTTGACCAACGAAAATATTAGCAGCTGCTGACATGGATTCTGCTTTTGAAGTACCTAATGCTTTTTGTAATGCACCGCCTAATACTTTAATCACCACTTGCATAATGCCAAGATAATAAAGCACAGAGATTAAGCCAGAGAAGAACACAATAATTGGTAATACTTTCACTGCAAAAATGAAACCTGAAGGTTTACTTGGATCAGCTAAACCGCCAAATACAAAGTTAATACCTTCATTACCGTAAGCAATAACATTTGATACGGCATCAGCAGTTGCACCAAGTGCTTGTTTACCTGCTGGCACATATAAAATAAGGGCGGCAAATCCAACTTGGATTGCTAACGCCCCGAGCACGGTTCTGATACTAATCGCTTTACGATTATTGGAAAGTAACACGGCAATAGCGATTAATACGACCATTCCCAAAATGCTGCTTAACACACTCATTTGATTCCCCTAGATTGGTTAAGTTAATAAAAAAGTCGGCTTATTCTACTTGTTTTCTCACAAAAAGTCGGCGAGTTTTCACCGCACTTTTTTGTAAACGACTACAAAATAGTCAAAACCTTGTTAATTCCACATTGACGCGCATAAGCAGCCAATGCATTAGTTTCTTCCGCACTTGGAATGTGCGTTGATAACCCAGTTTCATCGCGCGCACCTTTACTATGCACACGGATAATTTTTAATGCCACATCAGGATAATTTCGTAAAAGTAGCGCAACTTTGCCCACCAAATGTTCAGCATCAAAAAAATTCTTTAAAAAAACTAACCGCACTTCTTCCACTTTATTTAACGGCAACAAGGCAGCCAGATTCTGCAAATTTCGCTCAAGTTTATCGTTTTTTATATGTAAACGTTCGGGTATCACTTTCTGTGGCACGATTCCTGTTTGATTTTGTCGGTCAAAACAGAGTGTTTGTAAACCAGCACCCTCTCCTTTCAGATCGAATAAAAATTTATCAGTGACATCGATTAACGAACGAATACGATCAAACTCAAAAAAGCCGCTACTATCCAAATAACAGGTTAATCCTTGTGAACGTAAAGCCTCAAATAGCGGGACTAGTTTTTTATGATGGATAGTCGGTTCACCACCTGAAATTGTGACACCTCGAATAAATGGAACCGCCTCCATAACCTGTTCATACAAATACTGCAAACTAACCAATTTCGCATTTTCCGTATAACGAGGAATAGTTTCCGGATTATGGCAATACAAGCAATTTAACTTGCAACCTTGCAGAAAAATACTCGAACGATTGCCTTGTCCCTCTACATTTGAAAAAGGAATAATCCGATGCAACGGCACAAAAATCTCAGAAAGTGCGGTCATTTTTCCAATTATTTTTCAGCAGTGACATCTTTTTCATCGCGTAATTGGCGATCAAACACGTTAGCACATTCATCCGTACCCGAGCCATACCAGGTTGTATCGCGTAATGCAACTTCGCCTTTACGGTATTTTTCAACTTCGCTTTTCTTCACCAAATAACCCGTAACGCGAATTAAATCCGTGTTTTTCAAATAGGTAGTAATGTAGCGATAGCCCAAAGAGAATGCACCATCAATAATATCCACCACTGCATCGCAGTGATCCACATAGGTTTGATCAAAGGCGAATAAATCCCCTGTACCAGATGGGAAATATTTATGGAACGGCGCAGACTGTTTTAAATGCGCAAGTAACGTTGGTTCTTCGCCTACACGAATACGGTGAGCCGGTGCGTTACGTTTGTCTTCTTCGTGGTTACTTGCGCCAACTTGCGCATGTAATAAATAACGATTGCCAGTACGTTCTGCATAAACCCCTTCATGTGCATCAGTGATTTCTTTAAGTTTATCCATAATTGCTGTCGCAATTTCATCACCACGAGCACTCTTACCAAAGGTTTCATTTAATCCTTCACATTGCAATAAGTGGTTTGCGGCATCTGCCAAGCCCACAATTGCGAGCATCCCCGTAAAATTAGTACGTTTGATAAAGCCTTCTTTTTCGAGGAATGAACTGTTAAAGAAATTACTTTCTTCTACCACAAACTTATGGCGTTTATCCATCGTTGAAAGAGCACATTTCGCCACACGTGGTAGTAATTCGTTTACCATTTCATCCGCACTTTTACACGCGCGAGCAATTGTACCTAGACGTAAACGCGTTAATGTGTAAGCACCGCCACATTCAGGCAGTGCGTTATAGCAACTTGCTACGCCATATTCTTCACCTAGATCGGAAATATAGTAAGCATCGTTTGCAAAAGATGGTTTAGAAACTAATAAACAGGCTTTTGCTGCAAGTTCAGCAAACTCACGGCTCGTTTTGGATTTATCATAACGAATGGTCATATTCGGTGTTGGCGCTTCAAGCTCAATCACTGCACGTAAAATCAAGCGACCCGCTTTCGTATCATAAGGCCCGATATTGGCATGACAGAATGAATCAGGCACAGTTTTATCGATATGATTTAAGAAACGTTTAATTTTGATGTAGTCTTTTTCTTCATCAGTAATGAAAGGTTCGAGCAATACATCAAGACGACCAACATAAACAGGATAAGTTGTAATGGATGGCACATGGGAGTAAAGAATCAATAATCCATCAAGTGCTTCATCCAGATCTTTTGGTGGCGGTAACTCTAAAAATTCGCAGCCTTTTTGGATATACACATTATAATCAGGCAGGATATAGCGAGGACGATAAATAGCGTAACCTTCACATAAATCACAAATCATCTGATTCTGTAAAAAGCCCCATTCTTCATCGGTATAGCCAAGCAAATCGCGAGGATCAAATAAACGCTCAGCAATATTGCCTAATGTCATTAATTTTTGATGATAAGTCAGATTATTGGCTTTAACCGTATCGAGAATATCTTGAAGTGTTGCTAACATAATTTTCTCCCATTAAGAATTGGGCATATTGTACGAAATGGAGAGATATTAAACAATTTTCAAAATGTGAGTAAGATCACAGTTTTAGAAATTAATATTGATACAAATGGTCGTGTATTTCTATAAGATACAATTCTAAAATAGAACATTAAATTGTTTCATTTTTTCTACATTTCCTTTTATTATGGCAAGAATTAAAAGGATATTTTATGAAGAAAAAAGTACGTGTTATTCCCCATACATCTTGGGCGGCGACATCTCTTTGGTCGTTGGACATCAAAACATTGTCAGTTTTGATCTTTGCCTTATCAATCCTCGGTATCGGCGATGGATTAATCGTACTTTCGAATTTAGGTTCAACGCCTTGGACGGTGCTTTCACAAGGCATTGCAATACAAACTAATATGAGCATTGGTTGGGCATCATTTTTTATCAGTTGTATCGTAATGATAGCCTGGTTTCCACTAAAACTTCGATTAGGATTGGGCACTCTACTTAATATCGTTATTATTGCTTTTTTCCTTGGTCTCACAACAAAAATACTGGCCACACCAAGCTCATTGGCAGAACAACTATTATGTGGTGCGGTGGGCTTATTACTTTATGGCTTAGGCACAGCCTTATATCTTACCTGTCATTTAGGCGCGGGACCAAGGGATGGATTAATGGTTGGTTTCTGTCAAATATTTTATTTAAAAGTGAGCATCGTCAGAACAAGCATTGAAATCTTTGTTTGTATTCTAGGGTTTATCCTTGGTGGCACCGTCGGTTTAGGGACAATTATTTTTGCCGCCAGTATAGGATGGATAGTTCAGATTTGCTTAAACATCATTGCGCAATGCCCACATTTTTCTCACAAAGGGGAAAATGGTTACTAAAGCATTATTTATTGAAATTAAACCTAGATTCATTTGAGTCTCTTTTCCCTCGGGTGGGCAAAATGCAAGATGCTTATCGACATCATTAATCGGTTTCCATCGTCTCGGCTGAGAAGAACGGCTATTTGGATAAAACCCGATAGTCGGAATATTAAACGCACTACTCAAATGCAATGGCCCAGTAGATCCCGCAATAAATAAATCCGCACAAGCCAAAGAATGAGCAAAATCAACTAAACCTTTATTCTTATCGTAAACGACTACGCGTGAATCATCCACCAAATTTGCCAATTCATGGGCCTTTTCACTTTCGCCAGGCCCTGCAGTCAGCACAACATTGCAATCAAATTCAGCCAATAAGCCTTTAATTAAATCCGCATATTGCGCTAAAGAAAGATTCGTAGCTGAACCACCAGAACCGCTATGTACAAAGATCCATTTTTTGTTTTCGGAAAGCCCTAAGCTCTCTTGCAAGAAAACACGTTGATTTTCCACCGCACTTTTCTCAAAGGTTAAATAAGGCGGTTTAGGTTCAACAATTGGCATATTATGCTTTTGCAAAAAAGCTCGAACTAAATCTTGATTGTATTCTGCTTCCGATTTTTCAGAACGAGAGCGGCGTTGTGTTAGGCGGTGATTATAGAGAATTTGAACCCATTTAGTCGCAGGCGCGAGACGATATTTAATCCCACTTTTCCAAGCGAGTTTTCCATTATGGGTATTGGAAAAGAAACTAATCATTCCATCAAACTGCTGCGATTTGATTTCCTGCACAAGACGTTTGAAATCCGTTTTATCATTTTTTTTGCTATCAATAATAACACTATCAATAAACGGACAAACTTCCGCTAAAGGCGCAGTGTAACTCGGAACAAGAGCGGTTAATTTTAAAGAAGGATTCGATAACTTCAGCATAGCAAAAGCAGGCCATGCTTGCATAAAATCGCCTAATTTATCGTTACGAATAACCAAGATCTTTTCCATAATTTCTCCGCTAGAATAAAAAACCGCACTTGAAAGTGCGGTCGTATTTTATGTTATTTTTGTGGATTATAAAACATCAACACAATTTAAGTCTTCGAAAGATTGCTCTAAGCGTTTAGACATAGATTCTTCAGATAAATGATGGAAGTCGTACTAGATAGCAATAGAAATTATTCATGAAAGCCAGTTAATTATCTGGTATAAACTTTTACCTTATTTTTATTAAGATGTTTTACTAAAAACTCTTTTCAAAAATCAGATTAATATTCTTCTGTTGATAAGAATACATTTGAGGAATGTTACTTATTTGTTTTTTCCAAGTAAACTGCAGTTTAGGTGTAATTCCCCCCAAATGCCAATCTCGTTTCCAAACTAATAAATTTAGAGAATAAATATGATCTTTACGGTTTTTATTAAAGGAGAAAATATCTAAATTACCTAATTTAGCAACATCTTTATAATTTCGTTTAATAAATGACACGGCTATTTGTGAAGATATTCCTTTTCCCCAGTCTTGCTCCCAACCTAAACGCAGACCTTTGCTTTTAGAGCCATATTGTCTTACTTGTGTTTTTTCATTTATCCAGTCACCTCCAATATAGAAAAATTGTCGTGTGTTTGGCTGAAAAATTAAGGTTGGTGTAAGCTGTGTTAGATGTCCATTAAGCTCTTTTTCAATAAAATAATGTTGTTTTTCAAATTCAGCAGAATAAGCCAGTTGCCAATGTGGGTTAAAGTGAAAATCATATTCAACTTGCACACCATTATTCCAGCGATAACGATGGTTGCCATACCAACGGCGCTCATAAAAAGGTTTCACTTTTATTATATGAGATGCATTTTTATAGGCATAACCTAAAAAAGTGCGGTTTAAAATATCATCATATTCATGATTATCCCAATACTCTTTACCCCAAGCTCGATTGCCGAATAAAAAATAGTGAGAATCGAATAAATTCAAATCTCGAGAAACCGAGAAAAAATATCCAACTCCATGGGCTGATTGTGGCAACATTTTTGGGGATTTGGTCAGTACTGCACGATTAGACAATGGCACATAATTGACATTTGCTGCATGGTTGACATTTTTATCTCGGATATAATGAGCTGCAAAATCTATTTCCCAACTTTGTCTCTCATCTAATGCTTGCAGATAATTATTAATAACCAACAACGAACCATCAGGCAGATCTTTTTCCACTTTTGCTTTTTCAAATTGAGTTCTTGCTGCACTATCTTGCCTTTGATGAAATAATGCAATCGCTAACTCGATTCTAACTGGGTTTAATTCTGGGTTTTCCGATAAGACTTGTCGATAAAGCCGAATTGCTTCGTAATAATCTTGTTCTAAAAAGGCAATACGCCCTTGTGCAAATTGAGCTAAATGTTTATTGAAATGAGGATTATATTGATACAGATCTATTAATCGGGCCAGTTCTTTTCCAGATAAAGAATACATATTTTCGGATAATAGTTTTTCAATCACTTTAGGATTACTTTGAAGATATGTTATATCTGGTAACGATAATGTGTGAGCAGTCGCAGAAAATGAAAAAGATGAGTAGAATAGCCAAAATAACGCTTTTTTCATATTACACCTAATAAAATAGGCGGAATAATCCGCCTATTAACATATAAAAATAAATTAACGATAGCCACCAAAAGAAGTATTTAATGCTGAATTATTATCAAAAGTTACAATACCAGCAGCTTCTTCGGCATTTGGCCCATATAATGCACCTGTATATTTACCACCATCATTCAAGAATACACTAGCTTTACCACTAAAACTATTACCATTTAAACTAGTTTCATGCAGAGTAATATCACGAGCAAGTGGCATCTCAATTTTTCCATCAACTTTTTTAGTATCAAAATTTACATTAAGAGTGGTTTTTCCATCTGCTTGTACGCCATTAATATTTTGAGCAATGATACTATCTCTTGCACGCACTGCATGCCCCGTATAAGTTGCAGAGCCTTTTGGAATACTTGAAGTTGGTGTTACTGTACCTTGATAACGAATTTCTTGGCGAGTTTTATCGTGATTCACCCACACACCGTAAAATGAATGATTTTGGTTATAACCAATTAGTGTTCCATCCATCGTATTACCGCCAATTAGTCCTTTGTCACTATTATTTAAATCCACTTTTGCGCCATCTGGTGTTTGTGCAGTACCAGAACCACCACCAGAACCACAAGCGACAGCTAAGGCTGATAATCCTAAAATAGCAACATTATTTAATTGTTTTAACATAACGATTTCCTCATTTTTTCTTAGAAAGATTAACTTTAATTCTAATAAGAAACTAGACTCTATATATCAACTGTCCAGTTGTTAATTTAAAAATCATTTGGTGAATTTATTATTTGGGTTATCGTTATAATTACTAAATGCAGAAAATATTTGATGAAAAAGCACTTTTTAGTCAACGGTTACGAGTTGCTCTTGAAGCCGCTTCTTACGGTACATTTAAAGTATCAGACATTGAGAGGGAATTTAACTTACGTTATGTTTCAGGGTCTGTCACACCCCAAGCAATCTATAAATGGTTAAATGGCCAATCAATCCCTTCTTTTGACAAAATCCAAGTACTTGCCGATTGGTTAAATGTTTCTGCAGAGTGGTTAAAAACAGGGGCAAGTAATACCACCTTAAACGCACAATCACTTATTGAAAAACAAGGTTTAGAGAGTTTTCTTCAATTAAATAATGAGCATAAGTATTTAATTCTCAATTTGATGCAAGCACTTCTTAAAACCTACCCATAGCCTCATCTCCTTATGTTAAGAAACTATATTTAAAAATAAAATAATCAATAAAATACTTGCTATAAACAAGCTATCTTTATAGGTTCCATTAAATTTATTTTCTGTTAAACAATAAAAATAAAGACATGATAAAAATAAAATTGTGTATTAGTTAGTAGAATTCAATATAGAAGCATTAATCCATTACTGCTATTTAATAAATTCGAAGATTAATTCCTAAATAAAAAGAAAAAGTGCATAAAAATTAAAGTTGCTATTTTCACCTCTAATTCAAAACAAAAGGCTAAATTCTATTAGAATTTAGCCTCAATAATTTTAATATAATTTACTAATTATAAAACATCAACACAATTTAAGTCTTCGAAAGATTGCTCTAAGCGTTTAGACATAGATTCTTCCATTTTACGTAACCAAACACGTGGATCGTAGTATTTTTTGTTTGGCGCATCTGGACCTTCAGGGTTACCTAATTGACCTTGAAGATAAGCTTCATTTGCTTTATAGAAGTTCAAAATACCATTCCAAGATGCCCATTGAGTATCGGTATCAATATTCATTTTGATTGCACCGTAGCTAATTGCTTCGCGGATTTCTTCGCGACTAGAACCAGAACCACCGTGGAAGACAAAGTTAATTGGTTTCGCTGGAAGATTACGTTCTTTCGCCACGAACTCTTGTGATGCGCCTAAAATAGATGGTTTTAATTTTACGTTACCTGGTTTATAAACACCATGTACGTTACCGAATGCTGCTGCAACCGTAAAGTTAGGGCTTACTGGGTTTAATTGGTCGTAAACATAAAGCACGTCAGATGGTTGAGTATATAAACGAGATTCATCAACACCAGAATTATCTACGCCATCTTCTTCGCCACCGGTAATACCGATTTCGATTTCAAGGGTCATCCCCATTTTATCCATACGAGCGAGGTATTCACGGCAGATTGCCATATTTTCTTCCATTGGCTCTTCAGAAAGGTCAAGCATGTGAGAAGAGAATAATGGACGGCCAGTTTCTGCGAAGTGTTTTTCACCCGCTTCAAGTAAACCATCAATCCATGGAAGTAATTTTTTCGCAGCGTGGTCAGTGTGAAGAATAACAGGAACACCGTATTCTTTCGCTAAAGTATGAACGTGTTTCGCTCCAGCAATCGCACCAAGTACATCAGGACGAGCACCACTTGCAGGTTTAATACCTTTACCCGCATAGAATGCAGCACCGCCATTAGAAAATTGAATAATCACTGGGGCTTTTACGCGTGCAGCAGTTTCTAACACGGCATTAACTGAGTCAGAACCTACGCAGTTTACCGCAGGGATAGCAAAGTTATGCTCTTTTGCATAAGCAAAGATTTTTTGCACATCTTCACCTGTTACGACACCAGGTTTCACGATATCTAATAATTTAGCCATACTTGTGTTTCCTTTTTATGTTTAGCGGGACAAACCCACAATTGGAGAATTTTTTGACTTTTTATTGATGGCGACATTTTTAATGATCGCCATCGATATGTCACATAGGAAAAGTGCGGTTAGTTTTTCGCACGTTTTTCAAGAATTTCTACTGCTGGTAATACTTTGCCTTCTACGAATTCTAAGAACGCACCGCCACCCGTTGAAATGTAAGAGATCTTGTCTGCAATACCGAATAAATCGATAGCTGCTAAAGTATCACCGCCCCCTGCGATAGAGAATGCATCGCTGTTTGCAATCGCGTGAGAAATAATTTCAGTCCCTTTACGGAAGTTAGGGAACTCAAACACGCCAACTGGACCATTCCATAAAACGGTTTTTGCATTTTTGATGATTTCTGCCAATTGTTCTGCAGATTTATCACCAATATCAAAGATAGATTCCTCATCTTTCACTTCGTTTACTGCTTTTTCTGTTGCAGCTGCGGTTTCAGAGAACTCTAACCCTACTCGAACATCAACTGGCACAGGAATATCAGTATTTGCTGCTAATTCTTTCGCGACTGGGATTAAATCAGCTTCATATAAAGATTTACCTACATTATGGCCTGCTGCCGCAATGAAAGTATTTGCAATACCACCGCCCACAATAATTTGGTCAGCGATTTTTGAAAGAGAATTTAATACTTCTAATTTAGTGGAAACTTTTGAACCGCCTACGATCGCAACCATTGGACGAGCAGGTTCTTTTAATGCTTTACCTAATGCATCTAATTCTGCTGCAAGTAATGGACCTGCACAAGCGATTGGTGCAAATTCTGCAACGCCGTAAGTTGATGCTTGCGCACGGTGAGCGGTACCAAACGCATCCATCACGAATACATCGCAAAGTGCGGCATATTTTTTACCTAATTCAGGATCGTTTTTCTTTTCACCTTTGTTCACGCGTACGTTTTCTAAAACAACAATTTCGCCTTCTTTAACATCTACGCCATTTAAATAGTCTTGTTCTAAACGAACATTAAAGCCTGCGTCTTTTAAGTAATCAACAACTGGTTGTAAAGAATCTTCTGGTTTGAATTCACCTTCAGTTGGACGACCTAAGTGAGAAGTCACCATCACTTTTGCGCCTTTTTCTAAGGCTAATTTTAAAGTAGGAATGGTCGCACGAATACGCGCATCTGAGGTCACTTTGCCATCTTTTACTGGCACATTAAGATCCGCACGGATAAATACACGTTTACCGGCTAAATCTAAATCGGTCATTTTGATTACTGACATAATCTATCCTCTTGTTAAGTTAAAATTAAAATTGAAAACTTTTCGTATTATACCTACTTCGCGCTAGGTTGTAACGATTTAGATCAAAGAAATTCTTATTTGCTTTGGCAATTCATTACCTGCCATTTTTTATCATAACAAATGAATAATTCGTTTTGGCTTGCACCTAAATAAGCATTTTTTAATTGTGGATTATGTTGTTTCATCCAACGAAAAAGTTCATTACGGCTTAAATTTTGATTCGGTAATTTTAATGAGCTAAATAATTCCTGCTCCTTAGCAAAATACTGTTGGGCAGAATCAAACGCACAGCTGCCGTGTTTTTCCCATTCGCCTTGCAATAATTGTTCACCTGGTGAGATAGCCAAATATTGTGCTAATAAATCTTTTGGCAATGCGGGTAAATCGCCCTTGCAAAAACGTGGATGATCCGTCACTGAAAGTGCATTCGCATTTTGAGGCCATAGCCCATGAACGACCCAACCTAAAGTGCGGTTATTTCCGCATTGATATTGAGACGAGGAAGGCAACTGATTACCATATTTTTCACGCTGAATATCACAAAATCCTGGCGACCAAGATAATGCCAACATATAATAATCGACAGGCGCCTTTGCATTTTGCCCGATAGGATCATCGCGCATAATCACATCATAATTGGCAAAAATATTCGGATTTTTCACCGCACTTTTTTCAATATCCGTCCGCTTTGTCTCAAATTGAGGCTCAAATTTAGGCTCAGATACTTTTGTTTGCTTAGTCTGTTCGATTACCGGAGAAGATGATTGGTTTTTAGTTTTGGTTGAATCGGTAAAATATTGCCAAATTGCTAATACAACGAGGACAATAAGAGAAAGGGTGGAAGTGAATTTTTTCATAAATTTTGTTTAGTTTTTGTCAATCAAGTTTTTGTCGGCTATAATTCGCCGCTTTCAACTTTCTATTAAGGATCACAATGGCATTACTCATCACTAGCAAATGTACCAACTGCGATATGTGCTTACCAGAATGCCCGAACGAAGCCATTTCCATTGGCGATGAGATTTATGTGATCGATCCTGTACTTTGCACGGAATGTGTCGGCCATTACGACACTCCAACCTGCCAAAAAGTTTGCCCAATCACGAACTGCATTAAGCCCGATCCAGAACATCAAGAAACCGAAGAACAGCTTTGGGAACGCTTTGTGATGATTCATCATTCAGACAAGTTGTAATTTAACTTGTTATATCTTTTAAGCTAAATAGTGCGGTTAATTTTAAGCTTCTTTTTATTATCTTTTTCACCGCACTTTCCTTTACCTTATCCCGCTACGGCTGGTAAATATCCCCATTGAATTAAAAATGGAATGACCATAATCACCACGCCAATTAATAACGCAAACACCAAAGCAAAATTACCGCCAGCAACACGATATGGCAATGTTGGATTTTCAATACGTGTACGCCATGCCAAGCCAATTGGTAAAATTAAGCAATAGAACGCACACAACAAACCTGCATAACTTAATGCTGTAATAAATCCTTCAGGATAAAATAATGCAAATACAAGTGGTGGTAAAAATGCGGCAATGGTTAATACAACGCGATTATTTGGCAAATGATAGCGTTTGAATAAATCACCTAAGCCTTCAAACACACCAAGCATTACGCCCAAGAATGAAGTAATTAAAGCGAGTGATGAGAACACGCGAACCACTTCTCCCATAAAATGCGAACCTGTGATTTCACGTGTTGCATTCACTAATCCATTTAGCGTTGGGTCAGCTTGTAAAATACGCACAAATTCACTTTGACTTAATACACCATGGGTTGCTAACTGCCATACAAGATAAGCAGCTAATGGAATCGCAGTACCAATCAAAATAGCACGACGGAATTTTTCTACACTTCCACCTAAGTAGCTATTTACACTCGCCATAATAACGTGGAAACCGAAAGAGGTGAAAAATATCGGGGCAGCAGAAACCACAAAAGCATAATCCAAAGGCAATGCCATTAAATTATCTGTTGCCACTTTTGGAAGCATCATAAATAGAACAAAAGCAAAGGCGACTAACTTACCAATAAATAACACGCGAGTTAAACCATCCACGCCTTTCGTTCCTACAACCACGAAAGAACCCAGTACAACAGTGAAGATAATAATCGCCGTTTTAAGCGACATCGCTTCCATTCCAAACGCAGTTGGCAAACCTGAAAGTAAAGATCCACCACCCGTAATATAAGCAGCTGAAAGTGCATAAAGTAAAATTAACAAACTCAACGTTGCTAAAATTCGACCCGGAACACCAAAATATTTTTCAGCGAGCGTGGCGACACCGTCATCCAACTGATCCGCTGTTTGATACACTTCTACAAACAACAATCCACTGTAAACCAACAAAGCCCACAAGCCCACGAGCAATAACACGGTGTAACCAAAGCCCATGCCCGCTGATGTAAGCGGCATAGCAAGCATACCTGCTCCAATGGTTGTGCCTGCAATAATCAGCGCACTCCCAAATGTTTTATTCTGTAACATAAAATTATCCTTATAGTGTTGTGTTTGAAAACTAATTTAAAGTTGACCGCACTTTTCTTTATAGTGTAAACGGCAAACAGAAAGGTAAGAGTCATTGCCCCCAATTTGAATTTGCGCGCCTTCTTTAATCACCTCACCTTGATCATTTAAGCGCAAAACAAAGTTAGCCTTGCGACCACAATAACAAATTGTTTTTAATTCTTCGAGCTGATCCGCCCAAGCCAGTAAATATTTACTTCCTTCAAAAAGTTCCGCTTGGAAATCTGTACGCAAGCCATAACAAAGCACAGGGATTTTGAGTTTATCGACGACATCACTCAACTGGTAAACTTGTTGTTTGCTAAGAAATTGAGCTTCATCCACCAGCACACAATGCACTTTTTCTTTTTTTAAGTGCTCATTGATTTCATCAAACAAATTGGTTTCCGAGCGAAATAAAAAAGCATCTTGCGAAATGCCAATACGCGATGTAACTTTCCCCACGCCAAAACGATCATCAATCGCAGCCGTATAAACTACTGTGTTCATATCGCGCTCACGATAGTTATAGGAAGATTGTAGCAACGTCGTTGATTTTCCAGCATTCATTGTGGAGTAATAGAAGTAGAGTTTTGCCATTTTTTCTCCTAAATTGCTGGTAATTCCGTCATTGCCCAACGAGGCTTAACATCAATAGCCAGATCGCTATGCTGACCTTGTTTTAAACGTAAAAAACCTGTGTAAGCAATCATTGCGCCATTATCTGTACAAAATTGGGGTTGAGGATAAAACACTTCGCCACCTAAATTTTGCATTAAGTGCGCAAGCGTTTCTCGGAGTTTTTTATTTGCGCTCACCCCTCCCGCAATCACTAAACGTTTATAACCTGTTTCTTTTAATGCGCGCTTACATTTAATGGCAAGTGTATCCACCACCGCATCTTGGAAAGCATAAGCAATATCCGATTTAGTTTGTTCTGTCAGTTCGTTCTCGTTTTTAATCGCTTGATTAATCGTATTCGCGGCAAACGTTTTTAAACCAGAAAAGCTAAAATCAAGGCCTGCACGATCTGTCATTGGGCGTGGAAATGTGAAACGATTTGGCGTGCCTTTTTCTGCTAAACGAGAAAGTGCCGCACCACCTGGATAATCTAGTCCAAGTAATTTTGCTGTTTTATCAAAGGCTTCACCTGCAGCATCATCAATGGATTCGCCAATTACTTCATATTTTCCTACATCATCTACACGCACTAATTGCGTATGACCACCCGATACCAACAAAGCAACAAAAGGAAAGTGCGGTGAATTTTCATCAAGCATTGGCGCAAGTAAATGCCCTTCCATATGATGAACACCAATCGCAGGAACATTCCACGCATAAGCTAAAGAACGCGCAATCGTAGCGCCGACGAGCAATGCGCCAACAAGCCCTGGACCACTCGTATAAGCCACGCCATCAATATCGCTCGCCGTTAACTTAGCTTCTTCTAACGCTGCTTTAATAAGAGGGGCTGTTTTACGAATATGATCGCGCGATGCCAATTCAGGAACCACACCACCATAATCTGCATGCAGGGCAATTTGAGTATAAAGTTGATTAGCAATTAATCCTTTTTCTTCATCATAAATCGCCACGCCCGTTTCATCACAGGAGGTTTCAATGCCTAAGATTTTCATTGATTTTCTTAATTTATTACCTAAAATGTTGCGCGATTTTACCCTGTTTAAGCGGTTTTAACCAGTTGAAACCACAAATATTAAGGTGAATTGGCATTCTTCCCTTTACTTTTTCCCTAAAAGTAGATTAGAATTGCGTCCTTTATTAAATTTACCATTTGCACAGTGGTGCTTTGGTGAAAATAAAATTTTAAATTGCAATTAAATTAAACTCATTGAGGTGATTGGCTTATGCCTGTAATTAAAGTACGTGAAAACGAATCATTTGACGTAGCTTTACGTCGTTTCAAACGCTCTTGCGAAAAAGCGGGAATCTTAGCTGAAGTACGCGCTCGCGAATTTTACGAAAAACCAACTACAATTCGTAAACGTGAAAATGCAACACTTGCAAAACGTCACGCAAAACGCAACGCTCGCGAAAATGCGCGCAATACCCGTTTATACTAATTTATAGTATTTTCTGACTCGAGTTAAGACAAACCGTGAATCCTTTGGACTCACGGTTTTGTTACTTTAAGTAAAACAAAAATCTACGCCAAAAACGACCGCACTTTCACACCACGATCACGGAGGCTCGACAATGAAAGGTTCTATTCCACGCCCCTTTATTGATGATTTGCTGACAAAGTCCGATATTGTCGATGTGATTAACACGCGCGTAAAACTAAAAAAAGCTGGACGCGATTATCAAGCCTGTTGTCCTTTCCATCACGAAAAAACACCATCCTTCACCGTTAGTCAAAAGAAACAGTTTTATCATTGCTTCGGCTGTGGCGCACACGGTAATGCCATTTCCTTTTTAATGGATTATGACAAACTTGAATTTGTAGAGGCTATTGAAGAACTTGCAGCGATGGCAGGGCTTGAAGTACCTTACGAAAAACGTGCTAATAACAGCGGGAAACCTCAAGCGAATTATCAAACCAAACGAAATCTCTATGAATTAATGCAAGTGATTGCCAAGTTTTATCAAAGTCAATTACCATTAAATACGCAAGCGCAAGAATATTTACAACAACGTGGGCTTTCGGCTGAAATTATAGAGCGTTTCCAAATTGGGTTTGTACCGAATGCAATGGATACGGTACTGCGTAAATTTGGTGTTAATCGTGAAGAACAACAAAAACTCATTGAGTTAGGCATGCTTTCTCGAAATGATCGTGGCAATATTTACGATAAATTCCGAAATCGCATCATGTTTCCTATTCGCGATAAACGTGGTCGCACAGTGGCTTTTGGAGGGCGGGTATTAACAGATGAAAAACCGAAATATCTGAATTCACCAGAAACTATTACTTATCATAAAGGTAACGAGCTTTATGGTTTGTACGAAGCCTTACAAGCCAACGATGAACCAAAACAATTACTTGTTGTTGAAGGTTATATGGATGTGGTGGCATTAGCACAATTTGGCGTGGATTATGCGGTAGCCTCTTTAGGGACATCCACGACATCAGAACAAATTCAACTTATTTTTCGTTCGACTGAGCAAGTTGTTTGTTGTTACGATGGTGACCGTGCAGGGCGTGATGCAGCGTGGAGAGCATTAGAAAATGCGTTACCTTATTTAGAAGATGGCAGACAACTCAAATTTATTTTCTTGCCAGAAGGAGAAGATCCTGATACTTACATTCGCCAATATGGCAAAGAAAAATTTGAAGAATATATCGAAAGTGCACAATCTTTAAGTGAGTTTATGTTTGCTCACTTAAGTCCACAAGTTGATTTTTCTAGCAAAGAAGGGCGCGGAAAATTAGTTGCTTTGGCTGCACCATTAATTCGCCAAATTCCAGGAGAAATGCTACGCTTATCACTACGCAATATGCTTGCTCAGAAGCTAGGAATTTTTGATCAAACACAGTTGGAAAATCTTATTCCAAAACAATTAGAACAAGCCAATACACAACAAAAAGTCGCTAATAATAAGCTCAAGAAGACACCAATGCGAATGGTCATTTCATTGCTTCTGCAAAATCCTGAATTAGTAAAACGTATGTCTGAAAGCGGTGTGCAAGCATTACGTGCAGAAGCTGGTTTTGAAATTTTGGAAAAATTGACCGCACTTTGTCGCCAACGAGAAGGAATTACTACAGGGCAGATTTTAGAGCACTTCCGTGATACGCCTTACAGCAATCCCCTTGAAATACTGGCAACTTGGGATCATTTATTAGACGAAGCAGAAATGATCAATTCATTTTCACAAAACTATCGTCGCTTAAATATTCAAGCCATTGAGCGAGACATTGAAATGCTTATTGCTAAAGAACGAGCTGAAGGTCTTACGGACGAGGAAAAAACAGTACTCGTTCACCTTTTAGCAGGGAAAGAACAGCAGAAAAAACAGTTAGTTAATCCGCAATAACAATGATAAAATTCTAAGTTCGTAACAAGAATTATATTGCTACTATCACATCAAGCAAAACGGATATAAAAATGGAAAAAAATCAACAGTCTACGGCTGAACAATATTCAGAACAAATCGAACAACTGATGGAATTAGGTCGCACTCAAGGTTATTTAACCTATGCAGAAATTAATGATTTATTACCAGAAGATGTCATCGACCCTGAATATTACGATAAGTTGCTACAAACGCTACAAAATGATGCAGGGATCCCCGTCTTAGACGAAGCCCCAGAAAGCGATGATATGATGTTGAATGACACCATTCCGGATGAAGATGCGGTAGAAGAGGCAACCCAAATTCTTTCAAATGTAGAATCTGAAATCGGTCGAACAACCGATCCTGTCCGTATGTATATGCGCGAAATGGGAACGGTTGATCTTCTTACTCGTGAAGATGAAATCAGCATTGCAAAACGTATTGAAGAAGGAATTGATGAAGTTCAAACATCCATTGCAGCCTATCCTGAAGCTTTAAATGGGTTGCTAAAAAATTATGATGATGTGGAAAAAGGAAACTTCCGTTTAGCTGACCTAATTACAGGTTTTGTCGATCCAAATGCTGAAATAGAAGAACATAATGTCATTGATGAAAACTTTTCTGAAGACGGAGAAGAATCAGAAAGTGCAGATATTGAAGACAATGAAGATGAAGACGAAAGCGAGTCAGAATCTACATCAGATTCAAGCGAGTCTGATAATAGCATCGATCCAGAAGTCGCGAGAGAAAAATTCCAACAATTAAAAGAGCAACACACCAAAACGCTTGCAGTTATTGAAAAACATGGTCGCTCAGGAAAACGCGCCCAAGATCAAATTTCGCAGCTTGGTGAAATTTTTAAACAATTTCGCTTAGTACCAAAACAATTCGATTTACTCGTTTTATCAATGAAAGAAATGATGAAACGTGTGCGCTACGAAGAACGTCAATTACAAAAAATATTAGTTGATATTGCAGGAATGCCAAAAGATGATTTTGAAAAACTCATTACAACTAATGGCAGCAATACTGAATGGGTACAAAAAGCCTTAAAATCAAGCAAACCATGGGCAAAACGTTTACCCAAATATGAAGAACGTATTCTTGAGGCATTAAACAACTTAGCTAACATTGAAGAAAATACGAAACTTACTATTACCCAAATGCGCGATATTTGTGATGCGGTCGCTCGAGGTGAACAAAAAGCTCGTCGTGCTAAAAAAGAAATGGTAGAAGCTAACTTACGTTTAGTAATTTCCATCGCGAAAAAATACACGAATCGCGGTTTACAATTCCTAGACTTAATTCAAGAGGGGAATATTGGCTTAATGAAAGCGGTAGATAAATTTGAGTATCGCCGTGGTTATAAATTCTCTACATATGCTACTTGGTGGA
The DNA here is from genome assembly GCF_006384255.1 of Haemophilus seminalis. Lineage (GTDB taxonomy): Bacteria > Pseudomonadota > Gammaproteobacteria > Enterobacterales > Pasteurellaceae > Haemophilus > Haemophilus seminalis. The sequence continues at coordinate 7,237 of NZ_VCED01000008.1, read as the reverse complement.
TTCGCCAAGCAATTACACGATCTATTGCAGATCAAGCTCGTACAATCCGTATTCCGGTACATATGATTGAAACAATCAATAAACTTAACCGCATTTCTCGCCAGTTACTACAAGAAATGGGACGTGAAGCAACACCAGAAGAATTAGCTGAACGCATGGGTATGCCGGAAGATAAAATCCGTAAAGTATTGAAAATTGCAAAAGAGCCAATTTCTATGGAAACGCCTATCGGTGATGACGATGACTCACATTTAGGTGATTTTATTGAAGATTCAACCTTAGAACTTCCTTTAGATTCTGCAACAGCACAAAGCTTAAGAGTTGCGACTCACGAAGTTCTTGAAGGTCTAACACCACGAGAAGCAAAAGTATTACGTATGCGTTTTGGTATCGATATGAATACCGACCATACACTTGAAGAAGTGGGTAAACAATTCGACGTTACACGCGAACGTATTCGTCAAATTGAAGCAAAAGCGTTACGTAAATTACGTCATCCTAGCCGATCAGAAACATTAAGAAGTTTCCTTGACGACTAAATCTATAAACAACAACCCACACGTAAAACGTGCGGTTTTTAGGCTCCCCTATCAGGGCCTATACTTCACAAGCCCCTCTAGGGGCTTGTGAGAACTGGCAACTGCGTCTAATTATTTCTTTGATTACCCCTTAAAAGGGTCAACATGTTCTTTCGTTGATAAATTATCTTGAACCATATCTTCTTTTTCTTGGTTTCTTATATAATCCTCTACTGCTTTTGTATTTAACCCTACTGTGCTTACAAAAAATCCTTTCGCCCAGAAATGCCTATTTCCATATCTATATTTTAAGTTCGCGTGTCTTTCAAAAATCATTAGCGCTGACTTCCCCTTCAGATAGTCCATAAAACCTGATACTGATATTTTAGGTGGGATTTTTAAGAGCATATGGATATGATCTGGCATTGCATACGCTTCTATTATCTCCATATTTTGATAGTCACATAACAGCCTCAATATTTGCCCTATATCTGCTCTTAACTTTCTATAAATTGCTTTTCTTCTGTACTTAGGGATAAATACAATATGATACTTATCGTTCCATTTTGTGTGTGATAAACTCGAACCGTCACTGGTTTTACTTACTATGATAATCCTCCTATATGTTGAATTTTAGTTGTCAGCCTTATTCATTATATAGTGAGGATTTTTTCTGTTCATCGCTTAAGCTATTTGGCTCCATACGCATAGCGTATGGTTTTATAGCCAGACTTGCGTCTGACTATAATAAAAAAGGTTGGCATATTTACCAACCTTTATTTTTCAATTTCATTATTTATTCTTTAATAAATCACGAATTTCTGTGAGCAAATCTTCTGATGTAGGACCTGCTTTTTTCTCTTCTGGTTTTCTCACTTTATTAAGTGCCTTGATCATCATAAAGATTGCAAAAGCAATAATAATGAAATCAATCACATTCTGAATAAACACACCGTAGTTTAAAGTAACAGCAGGAACATCGCCTTGTGCTTGAGCTAATACAAATTTCATATCTTTGAAATCAATGCCACCGGTTAAAATACCAAGCACAGGCATAAAAATATCACTAACAAGTGAACTTACGATCTTACCAAACGCACCACCGATAATCACACCGACAGCCATATCTACAACATTACCGCGCATTGCAAATTCGCGAAATTCTTTAATAAAACTCATAATAATTTTTCCTTTAGAGATTGAATAAAAGAGCGCCTATTATAATGAGTCGCTCTTAAAAGTAAATAAATCGTTAAATGAAGAATGCACTTGGCTGGAACAATTTTTCAATTTCAGGCACATTCTTCTTATCACTCAAATAAATCACCACATGGTCGCCTTCTTCAATCACAACTTGGCGTCGTGCAACAATTACATCATTACCACGCAATAAAGCACCAATAATGGTTCCCATAGGCAAACGCAACTCGCCTATTTTGCGCCCGACCACATTGGAGGTGCTTTCATCACCATGCGCGACAATTTCAATAGCCTCAGCAATACCATGTCGTAATGTAGCCACATTTTTCACATCCCCTTTACGAACATGCCCAAGTAAAGCAGAAATTGTCGCTTGCTGTGGTGAAACTACAATATCAATACTTCCACCTTGAATCAGGTTTATATAAGCAATTCGTTGAATCAGCACCATTGCTTTCTTGGCTCCCAAACGTTTTGCCAATAAAGCGGACATAATATTCGCCTCATCATCACTACTCAATGAAAGGAACACATCAACGTTTTCAATATGCTCTTCAAACAATAAATTTTGATCAGACGCATCACCATAAAAAACCAAGGTTTTTGAAAGTTTTTCAGCCAGCAAATTAGCCCGTTCCTCATCACGCTCAATTAATTTTACGGTACAGACATTTTCCAAACATTTCGCAACGCCAGCGGCAACATTTCCCCCCCCAACAATCATTACGCGTTTATAAGGTTTTTCTAATCGTTGAAGTTCACTCATTACTGCTTTTATGTGCTCAGTTGCGCAAATAAAAGTGATTTCATCACCAGCCTCAACAATAGTAGAACCCTGTGGACGAATCGGTTTGCCGTTACGCAAAATAGACATAATACGGCAATCAATATGTGGCATATGTTCACGAAATGCGGAAAGTGCATATCCAACCAAAGGACCACCATAATAAGCTCTTACCACAACCATGCTAATACGATTATTAGCAAAATGGGCAACTTGTAATGCCCCTGGATAAGCAATTAAGCGTGTAATTTCATCTGTCACAAGATTTTCAGGCGAAATCAAATGATCAATAGGTACATTTTCATCATTGAATAACTTATCTTTTTCACGTAAATATTCTGAATTACGAATACGAGCAATACGAGTTGGTGTATTAAATAATGTATAGCCCATTTGGCAGGCTACCATATTGATTTCATCAGAGGCTGTTACGGCAACCATTAAATCTGCATCGGCCGCACCTGCATCACGAAGCACTTTTGGTGATGATGGCGAGCCTTGCACCACACGCAAATCATGCTTTTCTTGTAAAGCTTGTAACTGTGGGGACTCGTTATCAACGAGTGTGATATCGTTATCTTCACTAACCAAATTTTCGGCAAGCGTTGTTCCTACCTGACCTGCGCCCAAAATAATAATTTTCATCGCTTACTCCGTTCGTTCTAATACAAGAGGACGAATGCCTATTTCTGATGAATTTAGACCGCACTTTAATGCATTAATTTGGCGACAAATTTCATCTGTCACCCCATTAGCCTGCGCCATTTGTTCTTCAGTAATCTCCAGTGGCGCTTTTTGGAATAAAATCGCATCTAATAGCCGTTCTGCATGCATTCCATCTCTGCAGTAATGAAGTACGCCAACATCATTAAATAGCGTTGCAACTTTAGCTATCTTAGTTGTCGCAATACCTAGTGCGCCATCTTCACCGCCTAATTGACGAAATAATTCATCTTGTGGGAAACCACCACATGCCAAGAAAAAGGCTCGACGAAAAACCACACTCCCACCACAGGTCATTCGCATATGTTGCCATGCAAACTCAAAATTAGGATGTTCAGCGTAACGCGCTGGCAAATCAATCGGTTTTAATGCTAAACGTACCACTGAGGTATCTGGTTGAAAATGAAAAGTCGCCGCTGCAACTTCTAATGCGCCCTGTTCATAAGCATCATCAGCGTCTAAAAAAGCAATAAATTCATTACTTGATTGCAAAGCGCCCCAATTTCGCGCTTTCGCCACGCCACTATTTTTCGGCACAGACTCAACAACTATTTTTTCTGGATACTGCGTAGCCCATTCTTGCGCCAAAGCTAACGTGTTATCTTTAGAGCCATCATCAATCAACCAAATTTTCCCCAAATAAGTTTGAGACAATACGGACTGCACTGCGCGAGATAGCGTTTGTTCTGCATTATAGCAAGGAATAATGACATCAATATTGGCAAACATTTTAGCCTCTAAGCACATTTACGTAACTTCGCATAATAGAACCCATCACCACTATTTGGTTGCGGAATGAATTGAAAACCCACCGCACTTTCATCATCACTAAAGGATAACGGCAATAACTCCGCATCCGCGTGAACATTTAAAAATGCTTGGATTTGTTCGCAATTTTCTTCTGGCAATACAGAACAAGTCGCATAAAGCAAAACACCATTTGGCTTAAGTTTTTCCCAAAGTGCACTCAGAATTTTCTTCTGTAGTTCAACAAGCTGAACGATATCGGTTTCTTTGCGTAACCATTTTATATCAGGGTGGCGTCGAATCACCCCTGTAGCAGAACAAGGAGCATCAAGTAAAATTCGGTCAAATTTCACTACACTTTTACCGATTTCAGCTAACCATTCATCAGGTTGACTCGCATCACCACACACCACTATCGCTTGCTGATTTAAACGTTCAAGATTTTCTTCTACTCGTTTTAAGCGATGAGATTCTACATCTAATGCAATCACATTAGCTTTAGGTGCCAATTCCAAAATATGAGTTGTCTTACCACCCGGTGCCGCGCAAGCATCGAGGATCCATTCCTCATTTTTTGGCTCAAGCAACGTTGCCGCCCATTGAGCACTCAAATCTTGCACCGTAACAGCCCCTTCTTCAAAGTGCGGTAATTTTTGCACAGCAATCGGTATATCTAAACATAGCGCATTAGAGTGATGGCTTGTTTTCGAAGAAACACCTTGTTCTTCAAGTAAAGTACGGTAAGTTTCGAGGGCGTTTTTTTGTGAATTCACTCGTAGCCACATTGGTGGTTTCTGATTGTTCGCCTCAATGATCTCACGCCAATTCGGATAGGTTTTTTTTAATTTATTCACAAACCATTCAGGGTGAAGCGTTTGCCAATTTTTATCGACAATTGCCAAAATTTCATCTTGCTCACGTAAAAATCTACGCAAAACCGCATTCACTAATCCTCTAAAACTATCAGATTTTAATGATTTTATTGCATTCACAACTTCATCAACTGCCGCATGAGCAGGTACTCGCATATAAAGCAATTGGTATAAGCCTACAAGTAACAGGCAATGAACAATGCGAATTTTACCTTTAAGCGGCTTATCCACAAGACGTTTGATAATTTGCTCTAAGCGAGGCAATACGCGACACACGCCAAAACAAATTTCTTGTAGTAAGGGCAAATCTTGAGCTTTTACAGAAAGTTGCACTTCAGGGATTAACGCTGACAAGGATTTGCCCTCATCCAATACTTGCAAAATTAAGTTTGCTGCAATAGCTCTGGTCGAAAGTGCGGTCATTTTTACTGAATTTTTTACGTTGATAGTTTTAGAAGAAAATTTTTTCATTATGCAAGCACCTTACCAATAATAAACCATTCTGCACGGCCATTTAATAAATCTTGTGCAGACATAGGTTTTTTACCTGCAGGTTGTAATTGCAATAAGTTTAAGACGCCATCAACAGTCGCAATTTGAATGCCATTTTTATCCGCACTTAAAATAGTTCCCGCTGGTTTATCTTGATGAGACAACACTTCCGCTTGATACACTTTTAACGTCTGCGCATTACCATCTTTGTCTTCTGTTGAAAAATAAGCAATCGGCCAAGGATTAAAAGCACGGATATTACGCTCAAGTTGTATTGCAGGAAGCGACCAATCTAATTGTGCTTCTTCTTTAGAAAGCTTTTCTGCATAATTGCTTTGGCTATCATCTTGTTTTTCAGATATAAATTTACCACTTTCAAGATTATCTAAAACATCAATTAATGCCGATGGAGCAAGCTCTGCCAGTTTGTTATAAAGACTTGTTGAAGTTTCAGTCGGTAAAATATCACAATAGACTTTGTGTAACATATCACCTGTATCTAAACCTTCATCCATTTGCATAATGGTTACACCAGTTTGTGCATCACCAGCCCAAATTGAACGCTGAATAGGCGCCGCTCCTCGCCAACGTGGAAGAATAGAACCATGCACATTCAAACAACCTAAACGAGGGGCGTCTAATACAGCTTTAGGTAAAATTAATCCATAAGCCACAACAACCATTACATCTGCATTTAACGCTTTTAATTCAGACTGCGCCTCTTCTTTACGTAAAGATTTAGGTTGATAAACGGGAATGTTATTTTGCTCAGCAAGTTGCTTGACAGGACTTGCTTGCAATTTTTTACCGCGACCAGCTGGTTTATCAGGTTGAGTATAAATAGCGATCACATTATGTTGAGAATTTAGAATGGCTTGTAAATGCTGTGCAGCAAAATCTGGCGTACCAGCAAAAATAATATTAAGTGATTTCATAATGTTCTACGTTATGGTGATTGATAGGAAAAAGTGCGGTTAAAATCAACCGCACTTTAATTAAGAATCAGAAGCTTATTGTTTCGCAATTTGTTTTTTATATTTCACCAATTTTTCTTTAATACGTTGGCGTTTAAGTGGAGAAAGATAATCAACAAATAAAATACCATTTAAATGATCAATTTCGTGTTGAATACAGATCGCAAGCAAACCATCTGCATCTAAAGTAAATTCTTTACCGTCACGATCTAACGCTCTCACTTTCACTTTTTCTTTACGAGGCACCAACGCACGGAATCCCGGAATGGATAAACACCCCTCTTCAATTCCCGTTTCGCCTTCAGAAGCTAAAATTTCAGGATTAATCAAGACAAGCTGATTTTGTTTATCACCTTCAACATCAATAGTAATAATACGTTGCAAAATATCTACTTGAGGTGCTGCTAAACCAATACCTTCCTCTTGATACATCGTATCAAACATATCATCAACAATTTTACGAATTGCATCATTAACTTCAGTAACAGGCTCACAGACAACCTTCAAATGATCATCAGGATAAATTAATACATTAAGTGCGGTCATAATTTCTCTTGTTTTTAAGAATAAAATTTTAGTGAAATTGTAGCACAGCTAATAAAACATTTATAGGAATGTGACTTCATATGAGTTGAAAAATCACTTGTTTATTGGAAATTAAAATCAAACTCTTATTTGATTAAATAATGAGTAAATTCCAAAAGAATAAAACCCCAGCTTTTCAACTGGGGTTCTTATCTTTTATTCTTTATTCTGCTTTGCTTTATCCTATTTATTTCAAATAGCTAAATCTAAATTTAGTAACCTGGCGGTGCCCTACTCTCACATGGGGATGCCCCACACTACCATCGGCATTACAGCGTTTCACTTCTGAGTTCGGTATGGTGTCAGGTGGTTCCACCGCACTATCGCCGCCAGGATAATTCT
>NZ_VCED01000007.1 GCF_006384255.1 Haemophilus seminalis | reverse complement strand
AAGTAATTATGAATTTTCAGTTAAGCACCTATTAAGACTTCAAAATTAAAAATATTTTAAAACAAGTCAATCAACAAGTGCCCACACAGATTGTCTGATATATTGTTAAAGAGCAAAAAACAACGACGCACTTGTAAACTTAAAAATTTCACAACAGTGCGTCGTTGTGTGCGGTGCATTATAGGCGTTTTAAAACCCCTTGCAAGTACTTTTTTGTAAAAATATTTAAAAAAATGATCTTTTGGATAAAGTTAATACAAAAAGGTCTATTTAACATCAATTTTAGTCTATTTTTATTACATCTAAAGATTCAAATCCCCATAGGTGTAAAGCTTTTTTAAATTGAGATTCTTCTGGAAAATGTTCAGTACAAAACATTTGATTATGTTTTTCACCTTGAGCACGTACACTTTTACCATCGAGCAAATATTTTATCCGCTTAGCAATCGCTGCTCCAGGATCCATAAAATATTTAATTTGTGGCAAGCATAACTGAATTTCATCTTTGATGAGTGGAAAGTGAGTACAACCTAAAACTAATGTATCCAAATCAGCCATGCCTGCCCACGGAGATAACTCATCTTTTAAACTAATTAGATCAACGGAATGACCACGAATTTTTTGCTCCGCAATTTCTACTAATTTTGTGGTTCCCAATCTCTCAACAATACAATCCTGCGCAAATTTATCAATCAACTCATCGACATAATGACGTTTTACCGTACCCTTTGTGGCTAATAAACCAATATGTTTTGTCTTTGTCATTTCTGATGCAGGTTTAATAGCGGGTACAGTCCCAATAATAGGAATATCAAACGCAGCTCGCAAAGGCGGAAGCACAACAGTACTCGCTGTATTACAAGCTATCACGATTGCATCTAATGGATAACGTTGATTAATCAGTTGGCAAACCGCTAAAGTGCGCTGAATAATACTTTCTTCTTCGCGTTCTGAATAAGGGAAGCCGGCATTATCAAAACAATAGAGATAATGCCAATTTGGTAATAACTTTCTGGCTTCACGGTATACGCTAAACCCACCGACTCCAGAGTCAAAAAAAAGTACAGTTGGGCGTTTTTCTTTTTTATCCATTTAAAACTCTTTGAAAATTGGACCGCACTTTTAAGCGTTCGAGTAAATCTCTTTATTATTTAACCAACGACGGATTAGGCTTTCTGCCACATCAGGGTATTTTTGAATCAATAATTTGGCATAATGTTGCACTGTCGGTATCATTTTTCTATCTCGCATTAAATTCGCTACTCGCAATTCAGCAATGCCCGTTTGTTTAGTTCCAAGCACTTCACCAGGCCCGCGAATTTCTAAGTCTTTTTCAGAAATAACAAACCCATCTTGGCTATCTCTTAGCACTTGCAAACGTTTTTGCGAAACTTTACCTAGCGGAGGTTTATACATTAGTACACAAAAAGAAGCCGTGCTGCCTCGACCGACGCGCCCTCGTAACTGATGAAGTTGCGATAAACCTAAACGCTCTGCATTTTCGATAATCATCAAGCTAGCATTCGGAACATCAACACCTACTTCGATCACTGTCGTTGCCACCAATAAATCCAATTCTGCATTTTTAAAACGCATCATGACATCTTGTTTTTCTTGTGGTTTCATCCTCCCGTGCACTAACCCAATATTTAACATAGGTAATGCCTTAGTTAGATCTTCCCAAATCGCTTCAGCAGCTTGAGCTTCTAAAACCTCTGATTCATCAATTAACGTACACACCCAATAGGCTTGGCGTTTTTCATTAACACAAGCATTTTTTACACGCATCACAATTTCAGAGCGACGTTCTTCAGAAACCACTACGGTTGTTATTGGCGTACGACCTGGAGGCAATTCATCAATAATTGATGTATCCAAATCGGCATATACGGTCATTGCCAACGTTCTTGGTATCGGCGTGGCCGTCATAATTAACTGATGAGGATAAAATCCTGCTTTTTCGCCCTTCTCTCGCAACATTAATCGTTGATGCACCCCAAAACGATGTTGTTCATCAATAATCACCAATGCTAGATCGGAAAACTCCACTTCTTCCTGGAATAAAGCGTGCGTCCCCACCACCATTTGTACTGAACCAGTTTTAATTTTTTCAAGCTCCGCTTGTCTTGATTTTCCTTTTACTTTACCGGCTAACCAACCAACTTCAATGCCAAAAGGCTCAAACCAACGTCGAAAATTATTCGCGTGCTGTTCTGCTAGTATTTCTGTTGGCGCCATTAAGGCGACTTGTTTGCAGTTATCAATTGCCGTTAAAGCAGCCAATGCAGCAACCAATGTTTTTCCCGAGCCGACATCTCCTTGCACTAAGCGCATCATCGGATAATCTTTAATAAGATCTTGTTCAATATCCGACACGACTCGTTTTTGCGCATTAGTTGGTTGAAATGGCAAGGTGGCTAAAAATCGCTGTTTCAAATCTGTTTGATAATGTAGCGGTAAGGCAGAAAATTGCTGCGTTCCTAACCGCACTTTTTGCATAGCTAAATTATGTGCCAGAAGCTCTTCAAAGATTAAGCGTTGTTGTGCAGGATGCTTACCTTGCTCTAACATTTCTAATGAAATATCTGGCGGCGGACGATGTAATAATCGCAATGCCTCTTTTAAGCTATATTGATGTGGATTAAATTCATTAGGCAAAATTTCTGCAATCTGAACTTTGTCGAGTAATGCCAAAGCCTGATCCGTTAATTTTCGTAATGAATTTTGTTTGAGCCCTTCCGTCGTGGAATAAATTGGCGTTAGGGTTTCTTCCAATACTATGGACGCATTATCTCGCACAATTTGATATTCTGGATGATGAATTTCTGGCATGTGACGCCCAGGTTTCACCTCTCCAAAGGCCTTTACTCGCACACCAACTTGAAAACTATTACGCATTCCCGCATTAAAATTGAAAAACCGTAACATAATTTTCGATGTGCCATCTGACAGACTAACCAATAAAATCGGACGACGGCCAAAAACGACTTCACAGGTTTGTACAATTCCTTCAATGGTAAAATATTGTTCGGGGCGAAGATTAGCGATTGGCGTAATTCGTGTACGATCTTCATAGCGAATAGGTAAATGAAAGAGTAAATCTTGCAAGTTATGAATGCCGATTTTAGCCAGTTTATTAGAAATGGCCGCACCAACACCAGAGAGGCTGGTCAAAGGTACGGCATCGAGAAGTTCAAGGCTCATAGCTCATTAATATTGCGTTTGACATTAACGACGCCAGTAATGCCTTTAATGCGATGAACGATATTGGCAAGGTGTTTGATATCTTTTACACAAACCTGCAAAATCACAAGCAATAAATTGTTCTCTAATTCTTCCGTCCAAATATTTTGAAGACTACTTTCGCTCGCAGAAATTGCGGTCATTAAACTAAGCAAGGCATTCTGCTCATTCAATATTTCTATTTGTAATTCTGCCTCAAAATTTGCCGCACTTTGAACGTTATCCCATTTAGCCAACGATTGGCGACAAGCATTTTTCAAACTTGCACAATGTTGATGGTGTACCACTACTGTGTTTTCTTGTGTACAACATCCCACAATAGGATCACCAGGAATTGGATGGCAACATTGAGCAAATTGTGTTTTGCCAACTTGCATTGGTGCAATAGTGAGTATTTTTGATTCAAATTCAAAATTCTGAGTATTAGCAGATTCTAACGGCACGCCCACAAATTGATGCGCAATGATGGTGGCAGACTGATTGCCTAAACCAATTTCTCGTAATAGTTCATCTAAAGAAGAAAGCGCTAAAGCATCTAGTACCGTTCTAATTTGTTGAATAGAAAAATCACCTAAATTATGAGGCTGTAATGCTGCATTAAGTTCAACTTCACCTAATTTCACTGCATCCTCTTCACAACGCTGTTTGAGGTAATGGCGAATCCGTGTTTTTGCACGAGCCGTTACCACGAAATTTAACCATGTGGCTTCAGGATGCGCATTTGGATCGGTGATGATATTGACCGTTTGACCAGACTCAAGGGCTTGCGAAAGCGGATAAGGTTTATGTTCAACGGTCACACCAACACAAGTATTCCCCACATCTGAATGCACGGCATAAGCAAAATCTACTGCCGTTGCGCCCATTGGCAATTCAACAATTCGACCTTTTGGCGTAAAAACATAAATTTCTTTTGGAAAAAACTCTGATTTTACATTCTCAATAAACTCAAACGAGTTCCCTACACTTTGTTGAATTTCGACCAAACTTTGCAGCCAGCGTTGTGCACGAATTTGTGCGGTTGTACTATCGTTTTTACCATTTTCTTTATAAACCCAATGCGCCGTAATTCCCATTTCAGCGACTTGTTCCATATCCTCAGTATGGATATGAACTTCTACGGGAACACCTTTAGGCCCAATCATTGAAGTTTGCAAAGATTGATAGCCATTTGCTTTAGGTACCGCGATATAATCCTTTACTCGACCAGGGCGTGGCTTATAAAGATTATGCATTTGACCTAAAACGCGATAACAATCATCCACATTTTTTACAATCACACGGAACGCATAAATATCCATAATAGAGTGGAATTCTTGATCCTTTATGCGCATTTTTTGATAGATCTTGTAAAGGTGTTTTTCACGTCCCCACACTCGGGCAAAAATGCCTGCGTTTTCTAACCGCACTTTAATCTCTTGTGAAATACGTTCGATTAAATCTTGTCGATTACTACGCGCCACATCAATGAGTTTTTTCAACACCTCATAACGATGTGGATGCATTGCTTGAAAAGATAAGTCTTCTAATTCATTTTTGATATGCTCAATACCTAAACGATGAGCAAGCGGACAATAGATTTCAAGCGTTTCTTTCGCAATACGGCGGCGTTTATCCGGTCGTAACGAACCAAGCGTGCGCATATTATGTGTGCGGTCAGCAAGCTTGATTAACACAACACGAATATCACGCGTCATCGCTAAAATCATTTTGCGAAAATTCTCGACTTGTGCTTCTTGGCGAGTACGAAATTTCAACTTATCGAGTTTTGATACACCATCCACAATTTCAGCCACACTGGCCCCGAACTCTTCTTTAAGTTGTTCTTCCGTATAAGGTGTATCTTCAATAACATCGTGCAAAAGCGCAGCCATTACCGCTTCGTGATCTAAGTGTAGTTGAGCAATAATGGAGGCTACCGCAACAGGATGGGTAATGTAAGGTTCGCCGCTGGAGCGAAATTGTCCTTCGTGCGCATCTCTCGCAATCACAAACGCACGCTTGATGAGTTCAATTTTATCTGCGGGCAAATACCCTTGAATAATTCGATCTAAATCCGCAAACAGTTCCAAAGGAGACCTACTTATTATTGAAAGAGAAAGTGCGGTTAAAATATCGTGATTTTTTACCGCACTTTTAAAAGATTACTCTGTAATTAATGCAACAGCTGCTTCTTCTGTTTCTTGCACTTTAGCCATTTCTTGGAATTCTTGTGCATCCATAATATCTTGATTAATCAAACCTTTTTCGATTTCACGCAATGCGATTACTGTTGGTTTGTCATTATCTTCTGGCACTAACGGCGCACTTTGGTTAAGTTGTAATTGTCTTGCACGACGCGCAGCCGTTAAAATTAAATCAAAACGGTTACCAATTTTTTCTACTGCATCTTGCACAGTAACACGAGCCATAATTTACTCCGATTTGTCAAAAATTACTCTATTGAAAGGGCGTTATAATACTCAATTTCGCCCTATTTTGCTAGTAGCTGTTGAATTAACATTGCATTTTGTTTTTGTTGATAAGCTTTTGTTAAGCGTTCCGATTGCAAAATACTTTGCAAATCTTTTAATGCTTTCTCAAAATCATCATTCACAATGACATAATCATATTCGTCATAATGCGAAATTTCACTTATCGCTTTTGACATTCGTTCAGCGATAACCTCTTCACTATCTTGCCCACGACCAATTAAACGACGTTCTAACTCTGGCAATGAAGGCGGTAAAATAAAAATGCTTTTTACCGAAGGCACTTTTTTACGGATTTGTTGAGCGCCTTGCCAATCAATATCTAAAAATACATCAATACCTTTTGCTAAATTTTCTTCAATCGCAGGTAAAGAGGTTCCATAATAATTTCCACCAAAAACTTTGGCATATTCTAGAAATAAATCTTGCTCAATGAGTGATTCAAACTCTTCTTTTGATACAAAATAATAATGTATGCCTTCAACTTCACCCGGGCGTGGAGCACGAGTCGTATGTGACACAGAAACCATTTTTTGAGTTGAGCTATCTGATGCCAATAATGCTGAAATTAATGAAGATTTTCCCGCACCACTTGGTGCAGACAAAATATAAAGATTACCTTGAGACATAGAACATTTAACCTTCTCTAACAATTTCAGTCTATTATGCAGATTTCTCTATAAAAATCATCAAAAGTGCAGTGATTTTTTACGATACTTTTTCATTCTAATCATGATTTGATATAGATCACAAAAAAGTAGTAGGGTTTATAGTTTTATAAAAATGCTCGTGCTATACTCTGTGCGCTGTCTTACTGAGTGAGCAGTATTACTCAAAGCAAACAGATTTGTTTAACTTAAATAAAAGGTGAAAATCTTATGGCAATTAAAATTGGTATCAATGGTTTCGGCCGTATCGGTCGTATCGTATTCCGTGCAGCACAACACCGTGATGACATCGAAGTTGTAGGTATTAACGACTTAATCGACGTTGAATACATGGCTTATATGTTGAAATATGATTCAACTCACGGTCGTTTTGACGGCACCGTTGAAGTGAAAGATGGTAACTTAGTGGTTAACGGTAAAACTATCCGTGTAACTGCAGAACGTGATCCAGCAAACTTAAACTGGGGTGCAATCGGTGTTGATATCGCTGTTGAAGCGACTGGTTTATTCTTAACTGATGAAACTGCTCGTAAACACATCACTGCAGGCGCGAAAAAAGTTGTATTAACTGGCCCATCTAAAGATGCAACCCCAATGTTCGTTCGTGGTGTAAACTTCAACGCATACGCAGGTCAAGATATCGTTTCTAACGCATCTTGTACAACAAACTGTTTAGCTCCTTTAGCACGTGTTGTTCATGAAACTTTTGGCATCAAAGATGGTTTAATGACCACTGTTCACGCAACAACTGCAACTCAAAAAACTGTGGATGGTCCATCAGCTAAAGACTGGCGCGGCGGCCGTGGTGCATCACAAAACATCATTCCATCTTCAACAGGTGCAGCGAAAGCTGTAGGTAAAGTATTACCTGCATTAAACGGTAAATTAACTGGTATGGCTTTCCGTGTTCCAACTCCAAATGTATCTGTTGTTGACTTAACTGTTAACCTTGAAAAACCAGCTTCTTACGATGCAATCAAACAAGCAATCAAAGATGCAGCTGAAGGTAAAACTTTCAATGGCGAATTAAAAGGCGTATTAGGTTACACTGAAGATGCTGTTGTTTCTACTGACTTCAACGGCTGTACTTTAACTTCTGTATTTGATGCAGACGCGGGTATCGCATTAACTGATTCTTTCGTTAAATTAGTATCTTGGTACGATAACGAAACTGGTTACTCAAACAAAGTATTAGACTTAGTAGCTCACATTTACAACTACAAAGGCTAATTAAAACTTTGAAAAAATTAACCGCTCTTCGGAGCGGTTTTTTATTACCTAAAATTTAGTTTACGATCTAAAAATGAACAAGGGATCACTAAAAATAATTTAAAACGATCAATATTCTTCTAGCTTTTATTCCTATTTAAGATTATATTAGCGCACAACTGTTCGCTCAATGAATTCAAAAAATAGGGTTAATATGAATCTCGATCTCCATTTTGTTCATCGTATTCAACAACAAGCCAAAACTCGTGCAAATATGACCGCACTTCGCTATAAAGAACACGGCTTGTGGAGAGACATCTCTTGGAAAAATTTTCAAGAACAACTCAATCAACTTTCTCGTGCATTGCTTGCTCACAATATTGACGTGCAAGATAAAATCGCCATTTTTGCCCATAATATGGAACGTTGGACGATAGCTGATATTGCGACCTTACAAATTCGAGCAATTACAGTACCTATTTACGCAACCAATACATCCCAGCAAGCAGAATTTATCCTAAATCACGCCGATATAAAAATTCTATTCGTCGGCGATCAAGAGCAATACGATCAAGCATTGGAAATTGTTCATCATTGTCCACAATTACAAAAAATCGTGGCAATGAAATCCACCATTCAATTACAACAAGATCCTCTTTCTTGCACTTGGGAAAGTTTTATTGAAACAGGTTCAAACGCCCAACAAGATGAACTAACCCAACGCTTAAACCAAAAACAATTATCGGATTTATTTACGATTATTTATACCTCTGGCACCACTGGAGAGCCTAAAGGTGTCATGTTAGATTACGCTAATCTCGCTCACCAATTAGAAACGCATGATCTTTCACTTAATGTGACAGATCAGGATATTTCACTTTCTTTCTTACCGTTCTCTCATATTTTTGAACGGGCATGGGCGGCTTATATTCTTCATAAAGGTGCAATACTTTGCTATTTAGAAGATACCAATCAAGTGCGGTCAGCTTTAACGGAAATTCGCCCAACTTTAATGTGTGCCGTACCACGTTTTTACGAAAAAATTTATGCCGCGGTATTGGATAAAGTTCAAAAAGCCCCAAAACTTCGCCAAATAATGTTCCATTGGGCAATTTCCGTAGGACAAAAACATTTTGATTTACGTGCGAATAACAAAGCAATTCCATTCTTATTGAAAAAACAATTTGCTTTGGCAGATAAATTAGTGCTCTCAAAACTTCGCCAATTATTGGGAGGGCGTATAAAAATGATGCCTTGCGGAGGAGCAAAATTAGAACCGGCTATTGGGCTATTTTTCCATGCTATTGGCATCAACATCAAATTAGGCTATGGCATGACAGAAACAACTGCAACCGTTTCTTGCTGGCATGATTTCCAATTTAACCCAAATTCAATCGGCACACTCATGCCAAAAGCAGAAGTTAAAATTGGGGAAAATAATGAAATCCTCGTGCGTGGCGGAATGGTGATGAAAGGCTATTACAAGAAGCCAGAAGAAACGGCTCAAGCCTTTACAGAAGATGGTTTCCTAAAAACTGGCGATGCGGGAGAATTTGACGAACAAGGGAATTTATTTATTACCGATCGTATTAAAGAATTAATGAAAACCTCAAATGGAAAATATATAGCACCGCAATATATCGAAAGCAAAATCGGTAAAGATAAATTTATCGAACAAATTGCGATCATCGCCGATGCGAAAAAATATGTATCTGCACTTATTGTGCCTTGCTTTGATAGTTTGGAAGAGTACGCTAAACAGCTCAATATTAAATATCATGACCGTTTAGAATTATTAAAAAATTCTGAAATTCTGAAAATGTTTGAGCAACGTATTAATACGGTGCAAAAAGAATTGGCTCATTTCGAGCAAGTAAAAAAATTCACGTTACTTTCTCAAGCATTCAGCATCAAATTAGGTGAAATTACACCAACATTAAAATTGCGTAGAAAAGTGATTTTAGAACGTTATCGTAAGCAAATTGAAGATATGTATAATTCAAAAGAAACTAAAGAGAATCTATAAAAAGATACTTAACTGATATGCTCTGCATACTAAAAGTTAAATTCACGATTGTTCAAGAACTCGCTGCATATTATTTTAGATAAAAAAACCACCCGAAACGGGTGGCAGGAAAGTAGTTTAGCTATATTTATGATTATTTTATTTAGGAACTTTATGAATATCAAGCAATCACTTGACGGAAATTATGTTACTGAACATTAAGTAATAATGGAAACGTTATCATTAATTTTATTGATCTAAATCAATATTTTTCAGTGATTATTTATCATTTGTGTGTAAAATGAGCAAATTTCTATTTCCATAAAATGAATTTAATAAGGATTTTTTGTGAAAACATATTCATTATTACTCGGTCTATTCGTTAGTTTTGGTGTTTTAGCTCACCCTCATGCATTTATTGATATGCAAACCACGCCTATCATAGAAAATAATCAACTCACCGGCTTATCAATGAAATGGACGCTCGATGAACCAAGTTCGTCCGCGGTTATTTATGATATGAAACAGGCTAAAACAAAAAATGAGCAACAAAAACTTATTGATGATGTCATGAGAAATGTTGTGAGTGAGCATTATTTCAGCTATCTATATGACAATCAGCATAACAAAATCAAATATTCTCCTCACCCGAAAAATTACGGAGTAAAAATCCAAGGATTACAACTGCAATATTATTTTGATGTGCCTCTCGCCCATTCACAACAGTTAGAAAAAAACGTATTTAGCTTACAAACTTACGATCCTACTTATTATGTGGCGATGACTTACACCTCAAAAAGTGCGGTAGATTTTTCCGCACTTCCGAAAAATTGCCAAGGAAAATTAATTGAACCTAATGTGGATGAAAAAATCCAAGCCTACGCATCTTCACTTGATAAATCCCAAAAGAACGAAGATGATTCATTAGGCGTAATGTTCGCGCAAAAAATAATAATTCAATGTGAGTAAAAATGAAAAAATATAAAACTGGGTTCGTGTTATTAGTAATTGCACTCGCCTTACTTGGCTATTTTTCCCCTTGGTTTTTCTTACATATTGCTACATGGCAAAAAGATTTTAATCAGCTTATTTCAGAAAATTTACATCAAATTCAAAATAATAGTATCCAGGCTGGTATCACGCTTATTTTTGCCAGCTTTGTTTACGGCGTACTCCATGCCCTCGGGCCAGGACACGGTAAATTTATTATTGCCAGCTATCTTTCCACTCATGAAAGCCAATTAAAGCAAAGCACTATCTTGAGTTTACTTTCTTCCTTAACGCAAGGCATTGCCGCGATTACAGCAACCACATTGCTCGTTGTGGTGCTAAATCTATCATCACGTTATTTCAAATTAAGTCAGCTTTGGTTAGAACGATCTGCCTTGCTATTATTGATATTTCTCGGCTGTTATTGGATTTGGCAAGGTTTACGTGCCTATCGTAAAAAAGCTAAATTAGTCATTAAATCCCTAAACCCCCTCCTACAACACCCAAAAAGTGCAGTGAAAAATAACCGCACTTTTCAACCAAACACTTGTAGCTGTGGACACCAACATTTGCCAAGCCCCACGCAAACTGCACAAGCAACCAATCTAAAATCACAATTTCTCGTGATTCTAACAATTGGCATGCGTCCATGTAGCGGTGCAATTTTCGTTTTATTTTTAGCTTATATGCTTGATCTTTATGGCTGGGGAATTTTAGCTGTATTGGCCATGTCTTTCGGCACAGGACTTATGCTGTCAGCCTTCGCGGGAATTGTACGTTATGCGCGAAATACTGCGATTCACTTAGGGCATTCGTATAGTTCAAAAAATACAAAAGGAAAAAGCGAAAGTATCGTGAAATTAATAGCAGGTGGAATAATGCTATTTTTTGCCTTGAGCTTGTTATATGGCACAACCATCTCAACTGGCGGAAGCAAAATCCTATTTTGAAGTTAAAAATAAAGCCCATCAACATGATGGGCTCAAAATCTTTTGGTTGCTAATTTAGAATTTGTAAAAGGAGACAAACAAACTCTAAACCAAAAGAAAAATTGGCTCCTCCTGCTGGACTTGAACCAGCGACATATGGATTAACAGTCCACCGTTCTACCGACTGAACTAAGGAGGAATAAACTTTGTATCACAAGGAATAGGGCGCGAATTTTAATGGTCGATAGTTAGCTTGTCAATGAAAAATTTAAAAAAATTTCATAAAAAACAAAAAATTTTCTCATCTTTTATATACCACCGAATATTTATTTTTCTATCCACAGAGCCTGTGGATAACTTTGTGGATTAACTTTTTAAAATTTTGCGGATCCCTTGTTCTTACAAGGATTATTCGATCTTGATTATAGATTAGCCTAAAATTAAATTTTAATTTAAAATCAATAAGTTAAGTTTTGTCTAGTAAAAATTTAAAGTTTTTTTTATGAATTTGTGACATCCTCCTATTGACATTGCTAAGTCTGTGTAAAACTTAGATTTTTGCCTGATCAATTTTACACATTAAATATGCTAAAATAGACATTATTCAAAACTATGAAAAAACCGACCGCACTTTATGTCTGAAAAAATCAACACAAAACCATTCATTCTGCATTCCGACTTTCGTCCTTCTGGCGATCAGCCACAAGCTATCGAAAAATTAGCTGAAAATTTAACGGATGGTTTGGCGCATCAAACTTTGCTCGGTGTAACAGGCTCAGGGAAAACCTTTACTATTGCCAATGTAATCGCTCAATTAAATCGCCCCGCAATGTTACTTGCACCGAATAAAACCCTTGCAGCTCAGCTTTATGCAGAAATGAAAGCCTTTTTTCCAGAAAATGCGGTGGAATATTTTGTGTCTTACTATGATTATTATCAGCCAGAAGCCTATGTTCCGAGCAGTGATACCTTTATTGAAAAAGATGCGTCTATTAATGATCAAATCGAACAAATGCGTCTTTCTGCGACGAAATCTTTTTTAGAACGTCGAGATACCATCGTGGTGGCTTCCGTTTCTGCAATTTATGGTTTGGGCGATCCTGATAGCTATTTACAAATGATGTTGCATTTACAACAAGGTGCCATTATCGATCAACGCCAAATTTTAGCGAAGTTAGCGGAATTGCAATATACCCGCAATGATCAAGCATTTCAGCGTGGAACTTTCCGTGTTCGTGGCGAAATTATTGATATTTTCCCTGCTGAATCCGATGATCGTGCGGTGCGTATTGAATTATTTGATGATGAAATTGAGCGTTTAAGTTTATTTGATCCACTTACTGGCAGTAGTTTTGGTGCAGTACCACGTTTCACGATCTATCCTAAAACGCACTATGTGACGCCAAGAGAACGCATTTTAGATGCGATAGAAAACATCAAAAAAGAACTGGTATCACGCCGTGAATACTTCATTAAAGAGCACAAACTTTTAGAAGAACAACGAATTAGCCAACGAACCCAATTTGATATTGAAATGATGAATGAATTGGGCTATTGCTCGGGTATTGAAAACTACTCTCGCTATTTATCGGGCAGAAATGAGGGCGAGCCACCACCAACATTGTTTGATTATATGCCCTCTGATGCCATTTTAATTATTGATGAATCTCATGTGACTGTGCCTCAAATTGGTGGAATGTATCGTGGCGACCGTTCTCGCAAAGAAACCTTAGTCGAATATGGTTTCCGTTTACCGTCCGCATTGGATAATCGTCCGTTACGCTTTGAGGAATTTGAACGCTTAGCCCCACAAACCATCTATGTTTCCGCAACCCCAGGGCCTTATGAATTAGAAAAATCAGGCAGTGAAATCATCGATCAAGTGGTTCGTCCGACTGGTTTGCTTGATCCGCTCATTGAAATTCGTCCAGTGTCTATTCAAGTGGATGATTTACTTTCCGAAGCTCGCCAAAGAGCGGATAAAAATGAGCGCGTTTTAGTGACAACACTCACCAAGAAAATGGCGGAAGATTTAACGGATTATTTGGATGAACACGGGATTCGAGTGCGTTATCTACATTCTGATATTGACACCGTGGAACGCGTTGAAATTATCCGTGATTTGCGTTTAGGCGAATTTGATGTATTGGTGGGAATTAACTTATTGCGTGAAGGTTTAGATATTCCGGAAGTGTCTCTTGTGGCGATTTTAGATGCTGACAAAGAAGGATTTTTACGATCCGAACGTTCTTTAATTCAAACCATCGGCCGTGCTGCACGAAACTTAAATGGTAAAGCGATTTTATATGCGGATAGCATCACAAAATCGATGGAAAAAGCCATTACTGAAACCAATCGTCGTCGCGAAAAACAAACAAAATACAATGAAGAACATGGCATTGTGCCACAAGCATTAAATAAGAAAGTCGGTGAATTGTTAGATATTGGACAAGGTGCAAATCAAAAAGCGAAAGCCAATAAACAACGTGGAAAAATGGCAGCAGAACCAACCGCACTTTATAATGCACCGAAAAATGCTAAAGAATATCAACAACAAATCAAAAAACTGGAACAACAAATGTATAAATTTGCGCAAGATTTGGAATTTGAAAAAGCCGCGGCAATTCGCGATCAATTACATCAATTACGTGAACAGTTTGTTTTTGATAACTAAAAGAAACGCCAGCTTAAGCTGGCGTTCCGTTTATTTATTTTCACCTGAAGAATACAAGCGATTCTTATATAAATAACTACCTAATAAAGCGTGAGCCAATGCCTCTTTTTTCATTGCATCAGGCACATCTTTAGGCGTTAAAGTTTCTGAAGCTTTATCATAATGATAACCTTGCGCCGCTTTATTTGGCATTTGAATCACCACATCATTATTGCCCTTCATCATTGCTTGAGTTTGATCGTATTGCATAAAGGCACGATCTGGGTTTACATTTTGCGTTAAATCAAAACCAATCATTGGATAATTGCCACTAACACCTGCTAAAGAAAGCAATGTAGTTGGCATATCAATTTGGCTCACAAGACGGCTGTCACGACGTGGCGCAATGCCATCACCAAGAATCAAGGCTGGAATATGGAAATGCTTAATTGGCACAAGACTTGCTCCACCTACACGAGAATCGTGATCCGCAACAATTAAGAAAATCGTATCTTTCCAATAATTAGACTGTTTTGCCATTTTAAAGAAATGACCTAACGCATAATCCGCATATTTTGCCGCGTTATTACGAGTAGCTTTTGGTTGCTCATAAAGCTCAATTTTGCCATCTGGATATTCAAATGGATCGTGATTGCTAGAGCTAAATACTAAACTAAAAAACGGTTTACCTTCATTTTGTAATTTCGTGAAAGTTTCATTGGCTTTATCAAATAAATCCTCATCACTCACGCCCCAAGTGCCAGTAAATTTTGGATTCTGATAATCTTGTTGATCCCAAATATCTTTAAAACCATTGCCATAGAAAAAGCTCGCCATATTGTCGAAGTGCTTTTCGCCGCCATAAATAAAGGAAGTGTTATAACCTTGTTTATGCAATAAATCCGCAATAGTAAAGAAACCACTTTGGGCATTATTAAGTTTCACCACTGCACGAGCCGGCGTTGGCGTAAAACCTGCGGTTGTTGCTTCAATACCGCGTACTGAACGTGTACCTGTTGCATAAAGATTTTCAAATAACCACCCTTCTTTTGCGAGCTGATCCACATTTGGGGAAAGTGGTTTGCCACCGAGCGTTCCAATAAACTGAGCACCAAGACTTTCTTGTAACAAAATCACGATATTTTTAGGTTTACCCTGATAAGTCGCGACATTTTTCGTTAAAGTTGGGTATTTATCTGAAATGTAATCGCTGTCTGGACGGCCACGACTGGCTTTAACAATACGAAACATTTCATCTGCATCCATTTTTCCGTACATTTCTGAAGATTTTTCTTCATCTTTAAATTGCTGTGCGGCATAAATTACGGAATAGCCTGAGTTAAGCACCAAAGAATTCACTAACGCATCAGAAGAAAATGCCACCATGGCGGGATTGATACCGCGGTGTTGAAAACTTGAACGTGCGCCAAGAAAGCTCACTACAATCACAAGCAAAGCAATCACAGGGCGAAGTTTCCAACTCATTGAACGTAAATTTTTGACTGCCCAACCAGAAATTTTCCAATAAATCACGGCAGCTAAAATCGTGAAAACAAGGCTAAAAATTACCGCACTTAAATGCCCTTCCGCGAGCATTGAAAAAACTTCTTTCGGATAAATTAAGTATTCGATAAATAAACGATTTGGTCGGTAATCATAAGTTTCAATAAAGGCAGGTGTGGCAATTTCCATAAAGATAATGAACACGCTACCAAGGGTTAGCCAAAGGCGTAAAATTTTTACCCAAACTTTGCTACTATGGAACAATGTTGTGAGCAATGCTGGTACGCCAAATAAATAACAGAGAGCCACAACATCCATTCGTACGCCTTGCAAAAATAATTGCAACCAGCCATCTACGGCGGATACACGCTCTGATTGCCATATAGCAAGTCCCAAACGGGATAAGGAAAGGATGATGAGATTAATCAACACGAAGGTGAAGATGGGGAATAAAGGGGAATGCGCTTTTTTCATTGTAAAAACCACTAATGCAACGGCATCCAAGCCGTATTAAATTAAAGAAAGATAGGCAACTGTCTATCGGTCGGTTCCTTTTCGACATGACAAAAGTCTTAAAGTGCGGTCAATTTTCGCATAGTTTTACTTAATCTCAAATGTATTCATAGATTATCAATCAATTTCACCGTTAAAATCTTAACGCCCCATGTTAAAAAATAACATTGGCTTTACTGATATAAAAAAAGCGAGTTTAACACTCGCTTTTTCTTGTACTTAAAAAATTATTTTTTCTTCGCTTTTGCATTTGGAAGGTCAGTGATTGAGCCTTCAAATACTTCCGCGGCTAAACCAACAGACTCGTGTAAAGTTGGGTGAGCGTGGATAGTTAATGCAATATCTTCTGCATCGCACCCCATCTCGATGGCTAAACCGATTTCACCTAATAATTCACCACCGTTAGAACCAACGATTGCACCGCCAAGTACACGATGAGTATCTTTATCAAAGATTAACTTCGTCATACCTTCTGAACATTCGGATGCAATCGCGCGGCCTGATGCTGCCCAAGGGAATTTAGCGACTTCGTAGTTTAAACCTTCTTGTTTACATTCTTTCTCAGTTTTACCTACCCAAGCCACCTCTGGTTCAGTATAAGCGATGGATGGAATAACTTTAGGATCGAAGTAGTGTTTTTGTCCCGCGATTACTTCTGCAGCAACGTGGCCTTCGTGAACACCTTTGTGTGCTAACATTGGTTGGCCAACAATATCGCCGATTGCAAAGATATGTGGCACATTGGTGCGCATTTGTTTATCAACATGAATGAAACCACGATCATCAACTTCAACGCCTGCTTTACCCGCATCAATCAATTTGCCATTTGGTACACGACCGATAGCGACAAGCACCGCATCATAACGTTTGGTGTCATTGCATGCTTTACCTTCCATTGAAACGTAGATACCATCATCTTTTGCTTCAACTGCAGTCACTTTGGTTTCAAGCATTAACTTGAATTTTTTCTCGATTTGTTTGGTGTAAATTGCAACAACATCTTTATCCGCTGCAGGGATAACTTGGTCGAACATTTCCACAACTTCAATTTCTGAACCTAATGCGTGGTAAACCGTACCCATTTCTAAACCGATGATACCGCCACCCATAATGAGAAGTTTTTTAGGTACTTCTTTTAATTTAAGCGCATCAGTTGAGTTCCAAATACGTGGATCTTCATGTGGAATAAATGGTAATTCAATTGGGCGAGAACCTGCTGCAATAATAGCATTATCAAATTTGATTGTAGTTGGATGGCCATCACGGTCACGAGCGACTAAAGTATTAGGATCAGTAAATGCTGCTAAGCCTTCAACCACAGTGACTTTGCGCGCTTTTGCCATACCTGCTAAACCACCAGTTAATTTAGCGACAACCGCTTCTTTACCCGCACGAACTTCATCTAAATCAATTCTTGGCTCACCAAAGTAAATACCATTTTTACTTGCGTGTTTTGCTTCTTCAATCACTTTTGCTACGTGCAACAATGCTTTAGATGGGATACAACCTACATTTAAACATACCCCACCAAGAGTTGAATAACGTTCAACTAATACAGTTTCTAAGCCTAAATCCGCACAACGGAACGCCGCGGAATAACCCGCCGGGCCAGCACCAAGTACGACGACTTGGGTTTTAATTTCTTTACTCATTTTTACCTCGTAAAAACGTTCAAAATATCGACCGCACTTTTTTGCGATCTTTTCGATCATAATGGATTTGCTAAAACGTCCTTTCTTCTAATTAGAAGAAGGGGGCATTATTACATAATCAAACGGCGTAAATCTGCTAATACAGCACCGATATAGCTAATGAATCGTGCACCATCCGCACCATCAATGACACGGTGGTCGAATGATAATGACATTGGAAGAATTAAGCGTGGCGCAAATTCTTTACCATTCCATACTGGTTCCATTGATGATTTAGATACACCAAGGATGGCAACTTCTGGCGCGTTTACGATTGGTGCAAAGTGAGTTGTACCAATACCACCAAGACTTGAAATGGTGAAACAGCCACCTTGCATATCAGATGCAGTCAATTTGCCTTCACGTGCTTTTTTCGATACTTCCATTAATTCACGCGAAAGTTCGATAATGCCTTTTTTGTTCACGTTCTTAAATACAGGCACGACTAAGCCATTTGGTGTATCTACTGCGACACCAATGTTAATATATTTTTTCAGGATTAAGCGTTGAGCATCTTCGGTAATTGAGCTGTTGAAACGTGGATATGCTTCTAATGCTTTTGCCACCGCTTTCATAATGAACACAACTGGAGTAATTTTCACGCCAAGTTTTTGTTTTTCTGCTAACGCATTTTGTTCTTTACGGAATGCTTCTAAATCCGTGATATCTGCTTTATCGAAGTGAGTAACGTGTGGAATCATGACCCAGTTACGATGTAAGTTGGCACCTGAAATTTTGTTGATACGGCTTAATTCGACTTCTTCAACTTCACCGAATTTACTGAAATCAACTTTTGGCCATGGCAATAAGCCTAAGCCAGCACCATTCGCTACGCCATTGCCAGCAGCTTGTGCTGTTACACCGCTTTCATAAGCTTTAACTGCGGTCTTCACATAAGCTTCGATATCTTCTTTAACGATACGACCTTTACGACCAGAACCTTTTACTTTATCTAAGTTTACGCCAAATTCACGTGCTAAACGACGAATAACTGGAGTAGCATGCGCATAGCCAGCGCTTGCGACCACTTGTTCTTGGCTTAAGCCAGATACATTGCCAGATTGAGCCGCAGGTTGTGCTGCCGGCGCAGGCGATGCAACTTGTGGTGCTGGAGTAGATGTTGCCGCAGCTGGCGCTGCACCTGCTACTTCAAAGCGCATAATTAATGAACCAGTCGATACTTTATCACCTGATTTCACGAGAATTTCTTTTACTACACCGCTGAATGGAGCTGGAACTTCCATTGACGCTTTATCACCTTCAACGGTAATTAATGATTGATCTTCTGAAACGCTATCACCAACGGTAACCATGATTTCAGTCACATTGACTTCATCACCACCAATATCTGGCACATTCACATCTTTAATTGCAGATGTTGTGGCAGCTACAGGTGCAGCTGTTTGAGCTGGTGCTGATGCAGCAGCTGGAGCAGCTGATGCCGTTTCAAATTTCATGATGAGTTTTCCAGTTGAAACTTTATCACCGACATTGATTAAAATTTCTTTTACTACACCTGCGATTGGTGCTGGAACTTCCATTGAAGCTTTATCGCCTTCAACATTGATGATTGATTGATCAACTTCAACACTATCACCCACTTTAACCATAATTTCAGTAACGTTTACTTCATCAGAACCGATGTCTGGTACGTTTACTTCAACAACAGCCGACGCAGTTGGCGCAGTAGTAGCTACTGGTGCTGCAGGTGCTTCAGCAGCTGGCGCAGCGCCTGTAGCTTCTAATACGAGCATTGGGGTGCCTGTTGTGACTTTATCACCGACTTTAACTAAAACCTCTTTTACAACACCCGCTTCTGGTGCAGGCACTTCCATTGAAGCTTTATCGCCTTCAACGTTAATGATAGATTGATCAACAGAAATGGTATCACCTACGTTTACCATGACTTCTGTTACTGTAACTTCATCACTACCAATATCAGGAATTTGAATTTGTTTTGACATTTTTTTGTTCCTTTTAAAGTGCGGTCATAAAACACGATGTTTTTTGACCGCAGTTTTCATCAATTACGCGTAAAGCGGATTGATACGATCTACATTCAAACCGAATTTCGCAATCGCATCTGCAACAACTTGGTTAGATACTGTACCTTCTTTCGCTAATTGAGAAAGTGCAGCAACCACAACATAACGTGCATCAACTTCGAAGTGTTCACGTAAGTTTGCACGGCTGTCTGAACGACCGAAACCATCTGTACCTAACACATGATAATGACGACTTGGTACGAATGCACGGATTTGATCTGCGTATGCTTTAACATAGTCAGTTGAAGCAACGGTTGGTAAATCAGCTAATACTTGAGCAACGTATGGTACGCGTTGTGTCTCTGTCGGGTGTAATAAATTCCAACGTGCAGCATCGTGACCTTCACGCGCTAATTCATTGAATGAAGGTGCTGAGAATACATCGGAGGTGACACCATAATCTTTTGCAAGAATTTGTGCCGCTTCACGAACATGACGCATGATGGCACCAGAACCTAACAATTGAACGTGGCCTTTGCCTTTTTTACCTTCCACTGTTTCAAATTTGTATAAACCTTTACGGATACCTTCTTCTGCACCAGCTGGCATTGCAGGTTGATCCATGACTTCATTTAATGTTGTCATGTAATAGAATATATCTTCTTGTTTTTCGCCGTACATGCGGTTAATACCATCTTGCATAATTACAGCAACTTCAAATGCAAATGATGGATCGTAAGTGATACAGTTAGGAATGATACCTGCTTGAATATGGCTATGACCATCTTCGTGTTGTAAACCTTCACCGTTTAATGTCGTACGGCCTGAAGTACCACCCACCATGAAACCACGAGCTAATTGGTCTCCAGCCGCCCACATCATATCACCCACGCGTTGGAAACCAAACATGGAGTAATAGATGAAGAATGGAATCATTGGTTGATTATTAACGGAGTATGAATTCGCTGCTGCTAACCAAGATGCTGTCGCACCTAATTCATTGATACCTTCTTGTAGCACTTGACCATCTTTTGCTTCACGATAGTATGCAACTAAATCACGATCTGAAGGAACATAGTTTTGACCATGTGGGTTATAAATACCAACTTGACGGAACAAACCTTCCATACCGAATGTACGCGCTTCATCCGCAATCATTGGAACGATAGTTTTACCAATGTTTTTATCTTTTAATAAGATGTTTAATGCACGAGTGAACGCCATAGTGGTTGAAATACCACGAGGTTGTTCTTCTAATAATGCTTTAAACTCTTCTAATGCAGGAACTTTATATTCAACATCAAATTTAGTACGACGAGCAGGAACATAGCCGTTTAATGCTTTACGGTGGCCATGTAAGTATTCATACTCAGGCGTTCCTTCTGCAAATTTAATGTATTCTAATTTTTCTACTTGCTCATCAGTCAATGGTAAATCGAAGTAGTCACGGAAACCTTTAAGGCTTTCGTAAGACATTTTTTTAGATTGGTGAGCAGTGTTTTTACTTTCCGCTTCAGGAATTTTATAACCTTTAACTTGATGCGCTAAAATCACAACTGGTTTCGTTGCATTTTGTGCTTTTGCATAGGCTGCATATAATTTTTCGCTATCGTGTGCACCACGGCGTAATGCCCAAATTTCATCATCAGTCATATCTGCAACTAATGCAGCGGTTTCTGGATAACGACCGAAGAAATGTTCACGAACATAAGCACCGTCTTTAGATTTAAAGGTTAAATAATCACCGTCAACTACTTCCATCATTAACTGAGTTAATTTACCTGAAGTATCTTTAGCGAATAATTTATCCCAGTCGCTGCCCCATAATACTTTGATTACTTCCCAGCCCGCACCAGTAAACAATCCTTCTAATTCTTGAACGATTTTACCGTTACCATTAACCGGGCCGTCTAAACGTTGTAAGTTACAGCTGATAGTGAAGATTAGATTATTTAATTTCTCACGAGCCGCAAAAGTTAATGCACCTTTAGACTCAATTTCATCCATTTCACCATCGCCTAAGAATGCATAGACTTTTTGATCTTTGGTATCTTTTAAGCCACGGTTATCTAAGTATTTCAAGAAACGCGCTTGATAAATTGCGTTCACAGGGCCTAAACCCATAGATACAGTAGAGAATTGCCAGAATTCAGGCATTAATTTAGGATGTGGATATGAAGATAAACCATCGGTAAAGGCTTCTTGACGGAAGTTATCCATTTGTTCTTCAGTTAAACGACCTTCTAAGAATGCACGCGCATACATACCCGGAGCAGCATGGCCTTGAAAGAAAATTAAGTCGCCACCGTTTTTCTCCGTTGCTGCTTTGAAGAAGTGGTTATAGCACACTTCATACATGGTTGCAGCAGATTGGAAAGTTGAGATATGGCCACCTAAATCAAGATCTTTCTTCTGACTACGCAATACCATAGCAATAGCATTCCAACGCACAGCAGAACGAATACGACGCTCAATAGCATGATCACCTGGGTAAGCAGGTTGTTCAGAAGCAGGGATAGTATTGACATAATCGGTCGTTACACCTGTAGGTAATGAAACACCGTTGGTGCGTGCTTGGCCGATAACTTGCTCAATAATATATTGTGCACGCTCTACGCCTTCTTCACGAATCAAAGAATCTAATGATTGTAACCAATCTTGAGTTTCGATTGGATCAACGTCATTTTTTAAAATCTCAGACATAGGTTTTCCTTATCTGTTAATTAAGTGAACATTAGTTTAGTAAACACTAAACACGAATATCAGAAATGCTTGCCTTTTTACAAACATTTAACAAATCTTGCAAATTTTAGAAGATTTTTTGAGATAAAGATAGTAAATTTTCATCAAATATCCCTGTTCAGTACTGTGTTAATCGGTAATCTTTTGAAAGTGCGGTAATTTTTTCTCGCCTTTTGTAAAGCCTATTAAAATCATAAGTAAAACATTGCATTATGTAGGGCTTTGCTTTAAAGTTTTCAAACTTATTTCAAAAAGGAATCAATCATGCATATAACGACTCGAACGCTCACTCAACACAAACGTATTGCGCTTGTGGCTCATGATAGCTGCAAAAAAAATTTACTGAATTGGACGCAAAAACACAAAGATGCCCTAGCTCCTCATATACTTTATGCAACAGGTACCACAGGGCATATTTTAGAACGAGAAACAGGTTTAAGCATTCAATCTTTATTAAGTGGTCCGATGGGCGGCGACCAACAACTTGGCGGATTAATCGCAGAAAAGAAAATCGACATGATGATCTTCTTTTGGGATCCAATGAATGCCGCACCACATGATCCAGATGTGAAAGCCCTCATGCGTATTGCAACTGTGTGGAATATCCCGGTTGCGATTAATCAAAGCTCCGCAGATTTCATGTTAACTTCAGTTTTATTTGAACAAGATGTGGAAATTGAAGTACCAGATTATGAAGGGTATTTAAAAGAGCGGTTAAAATAACATTCATATTTTCCCCCTGATAAACGTACTTTCTAGTGTTCAGGGGGATTTTTCTCTCCTTAATTTTTCTTTTTCTCCTCTCTATTTTTTTCAATCCGCCTAAATTATCAGAAAGAAATAAAAATTTTTTATTTTTTAATCATTTTAGCTTGCGTTTTTTTTTTTTTTAGAATGAGAAAGTTTTTATTGGTGTTTTTTATAAATGCATTTTTTCATCTATAAAATCTCTTGTTTTCAATAAGAACATTCCTCTATTTTTTTATGATTCCAAAAGGAAAAAATTATGAAACCAACCTTTAAAACAACCGCACTTGCGATTTTAGTTTCATTGGGTGCTGTGGCTTGTTCTTCTACTTCGCCAAGTAATAATCAGCAGCCTAAGCAAGTTCAACCGACAAATCCAAATTCTCAATCCAAGCCTAATGCTCAAGATAAGAGTAAAAAATCAGAAGCAGAACAAAACGCTGAAGAAGAAAAAGCCAAAGCAGAACGTGAAGCACAACAGAAAGCTGCTGAGCAAAAACGTTTAGAAGAAGAAGCAAAAGTTAAAGCTGAAGAAGCTAAAAAAGCAAAAGACTTAGAAGAAAAAGCTCGTCTAGAACGTGAAGCCAAAGAAAAGGCTGAAGAAGCAAAACGTCTTGAAGAAGAACGTATTAAAGCGGAACAAAAAGCCAAATTGGAAGAAGAGAATCGTCAACGCTTAGAAAGAGAACGTTTAGAAAAAGAACGTTTAGAAAAAGAAAAACAATCTTCTGTAGATGCTCGTGTTAAATCAGAGTTAGATAAAATGCCAAAAACATCTGATGGTAAAATAAAAACATGGGGTCAAGGATGGATGTATGAAGGAGACGATCTTGAACATCCATTTAAATATTTCTTCCCAAATTACAAAGATGTAACCGAGCTACTAACTCCTGATAAGTATCCTTCATCTGATGTATTATCTGAATCAGATAAAAACGAAGATAGAATTGTGCTGTCAGAAATTACGGCAAATAATATCAAAAAAGGAGGGAAATATCTTGGAGTTCATGAGGGTAGTTATACAACAAAAACAACACTGCCGAAAGTGATTGAGCTTGATGATAAGTCTTTTGAGCATGGTAGTGATAAATTAATTATTAAAAAAGCGGATTATAACAACAAAGATGTAAATTATCTCTTTATTAATAATCCTTATTCTAGTTATGGCGCATTATTTGTTGATCAGCACCGTTCTGAATTATTTGCACAGTCTCTTTCTGGTCGTGATTTTGATTTTGTTCAGGGACTCTATGTAAAAGGTGGTATTCGGTACAATAATGAATCCCTCCAAGGGAAAACCTTTACATATAAAGGAAATATTATTGCTAGAACACAAAGAGCGATTCCAAAAACAAATTTAATTGTAATTGATGAGCCAAAGGTTGACGGAGATATTACATTTAAAGTTGAATTCGCAAAACGTGTATCAGCTAGAATGTTTGACGGGGTTATTAACAGCAACGTACTTGGAAATAATATAAAATTCAATATTGAAGATTCTTTAGTAGCTAGCCGCTTTAAGGCTGGTCAGACGTTTGAAAAAGCATTTGATTCTGATTATGACTACCACATGAGTATGGATGCTATGGTTATAGATAAAAATGCCACAGACGTTATAGGTCAAATTAAGTATTCTCTTAATAGAGGACCAGGATTTGGTGACCCTACTTATTTTGACAAAAAAGAAGAGAGACAACTTTATTCTGACAATATACCTAAAAATGGTTTGTTAGATTATGAGGGTGTATTTGGAGCAACGAAGCAGCCTGAGTAATCGTTATAAAACAGTATTTGGCGGGCATTTGTCCGCCATTTTTAACCTCCGCCTTCACTTTAATCTTATGTATTAGATTGTTACCCATTTTATGAAAAATATTACCCTCTTTTTTACCGCGCTTTGCCCTGCTCTTGCTTTGGCAGAAACAACAGTACTAGACATTCGTCAAACACCAATTAAAACCGAACTTGAACCACAAATTAATGTCGCTAAACTTGAAAAACGCGAACAAAATTTACCGCCCTTAGGCACAGAGCAAGTCGAACAAATTCAAATTACCCTTGAGCAACTTAAACAAAACCCCGCTTTAACCCACGAATTATTAAGCCGTGCCATTTATGCCCGTAATCCAGAAATGATAAAAAAATTGCTGGAAATTTACCGCACTTTTCCAAATCGTGACCCGATTATGGAACGCTTTGCGGAAGGAAAATTGGCTGCGATAACGGAAAACTATACTGTAGCTATTGATAAATATCGCGAAATTTTAGCCAAAAATCCAAATTTAAACCCTGTACGAATTGAACTGGCTATCGCTTTATTCAATCAAAAACAAGACAGTGCTGCTAAAGACCAATTTGAAAAAGCACAAACCGCAGAGGATTTACCGCCTCAAGTTAAGCGTTTAATGGATGCTTATTTAGAGGCTTTAAAAGAACGTGATAGCTGGAATGTGGATTTTTCTTTTAATTATGTGCGTGATACCAATGTCAACAATGTCGGCGACGGAAAAACGGTCGCATTAAATAATGGTGGCACCTTAACGCGTTCCGAATCAATGATGCCACAAACAGCACACGGCTTAGCGTATTCATTCGATATTTCCAGAGATTTCAATTTATGGGGTTCTCATTATCTCACGGTGGGCAATGAGTTTGGTGGCAAGAGCTATTGGGATAATCATGAATTTGATGATATTTCCAACCGCACTTTTGTTGGCTATGCACATAAAACTGCGAAGCAAAATTTCCGTATCAAACCTTTTTATGAAAAACGTTGGTATGGCGGCGAAAGTTACCGTTGGTCTAATGGGGCAAGGGTGGAATTTTCTCGTTGGTTAAGCCCAAACTGGCAACTTTCTACAGCAGGAGAGTTTTCAAAACAACGTTATTTAGACAGCACATCACAAAACGGCAATAACAAACTAGTTTCCGCAACCTTGCTGTGAGCAAGAACACCAAAACAGTTTTTCTACCTCGGTTCTGATTTTATGGCAGAAAGAACGAAGGTTCGTCAATATGGTTCAGACAGTAAAAGCCTACGTTTAGGTTGGGGACAAGAATGGAATTGGGGCATTTCCTCACGTCTCGGCTTATCCATAATGAAACGTGAATTTAAAGATATTGCCAAACTCGGTAATCTCAATTTGTTTTCTTTTGGAAAGCGTCGAGAAGATAAAATTTACGGCATAAATTTATCCCTATGGAAACGCGACTGGCATATTTGGGGAATTACACCAAAACTCCAATTAAGTTGGCGTAAACAAGATAGCAATATTCCAGAAATGTATTCTTATACACAGAAGAATGTGAATATGTTGTTTGAGAAAACGTTTTAAATCTTTTATTAACCAAAAATAAGGAAAATCTTATGAAAAAATTAACATTATTATCTCTCTCTACAATTATTCTTTCTGGTTGTGTTGGTCAGTCAACACTTGAAAGAAAAACCTCTTTTGAATTTGGTTATGATCAAAATCAAGTACAAGTTTCTAACATTTCTCATGGTTTTTCAGAAACTACTTATAATGCAATGATTAAAGGGAAAAAACATAACTGCACCATTTTAGGGGGCGGATTTTTTAGCTTTGGTTTAACTGCTGCCCCAAGATGTACTCCAATTGATGGTGGTACAAGTAAAGGAAAGTGTGATGTTTTTAGTAATACAATCGGACTTTGTAAGTAATTGAATTCAAAGCATATTTATTAACTACAAGAGTTAATCTGACAGATGTGAAAGCATACTGTCAGATTTCCTTTTAGTCTCTACAAATTATCTCCCAATTCCCCCCATTACAAGCATGAAGAGGATCATTTTCAATTGTTCTTCTGGGATTGGCTTTCCGTTTAGTTTCAATTCGTTATTTTCTAAAGCAAGCGTTAATGTGACTGTTTTATCAGAGTTTACGATAATGCCATTCGCTTCTCCATCAGAGACTAATTCATCCAATCGGTGAACTAAATCTTGCTTTTGGTTTTCTGGTACAAATTTAGATAACAATGAAATCGCAGTTTCTTTATTCACATCAAAATTGATCGAAAAATCTTTGAATTGTTTGTATAAGCCGCTGCGCATTAAATCAAATTTAGGGTTTGGCACTAAAGCAATATTCAGATCCAATGCCACTTTGCCTTTTTCATCAGAAATAGAAAGAGGGGCAAATTTAATTTGAGGCTGATTATTCGCAATGACCATGCCTGCTTGTTGTAATTTTTGCACCAATGTTTTAGATAAAGGCGTATCTGAATCAGCCTTGCCTATTGCCACTAAAATGTTTAAAAGTTCTTGTAATGCGTTGCCATCAATATGGTTGAATTCTACATTGTTGGTCACTTTACCTAAGTTGTTGCCGTTAATATGTAATTCATCTAGATTTGTTTTATTGATGATATTTACTGTATCACCCTCAACTTGTGTAGTTAAATTTGCTTGGCTGTTTTTCTGAATAAGAGAGAATTTTTCCCCAGTCTCTGCAGATTCGGTATTTTGCTCAAAATAGCCTATTTTACTATTGATGTTCCCACTATAAATAAATGGCCATTTTGTGCTTTGTAGTGAGCCTTGTAAGACAAGATCTTTTATTTTAATTGATGAAGCCGTTGAAACTGCCTGATTAGGGTCATTTGAATTAAATGCATCTACCGATAGCGTATAATTGCTTGGTTCATTTTTGTCTAAATCAACATTTAAGACGACATTTGACCAATCAAAATCTGCCTTAGATTGCTCATTGTGATATTGCCCCGCTGCAAGTTTTAATTCCGCATTACCGTTTAAGGCATAATTCATTGCAAAATTCAGTTGTAACGGTTTCTCTGATTTTGTGATGTCAAAGAATGCCTGAGTTG
Source organism: Haemophilus seminalis (assembly GCF_006384255.1). Lineage (GTDB taxonomy): Bacteria > Pseudomonadota > Gammaproteobacteria > Enterobacterales > Pasteurellaceae > Haemophilus > Haemophilus seminalis. Next base: position 99,167 of record NZ_VCED01000007.1, on the reverse strand, counting down.
TTGCATTTTTTCCTAATAAGGTTTGGCTTGAAAAAATGGTTGGAACGAAATTCAGTTTCGCCACACGATCAAGAGGCAAAGGACCGTGATAAAGCGTTGATGATAAAGGAATAATGATCGTTTCATTTGCCTTGTGGATTTCTATTTGATCTTGAATATGAGACGCAAATAATCCTCTATCAAATTTTATATTTTTATAAAAAATTTTACTTTCTTCTAATACATCTGTTTTAGCAAATAGTTGATTTAACTGTTTGAGTTGATGTAAATATTCTTCTTCCGCTTTTTTCCCTGTAAACCATGCACCAGTACACCAAACGGCAGCAAGAGCAACGACTACGCCTGCAGCAATTTTTGATTTTTTCATTTATTTCTTTCCTATTTTAAAGTAAAAATTTTCGCCAAATTTATCATAAATCCCTTTTTCTTACCTAAAAATTTTTGTTTTCCCCTTGAAGTTCATCATTTGAGACTTATCTTGAAAACAAGAACGGAAATTACCGCACTTTAAGAAATAAAAAATTTTTAAAATTTTCTCTTGAAATGCGAAAGAATATCCACATCTTACAATTCGTAACAAATAGGGCTTGTAGATGTTTCAAAAATATTTGTGATAGAGGCTATTTTGAGACGTTTATAAGTTCAACCCCGAATTTTAAAATTTTTACTAGGAGTACAAAATGGGAAAAATTATTGGTATTGACTTAGGTACAACAAACTCTTGTGTAGCAGTTATGGAAGGCGACAAGGCTCGCGTAATTGAAAATGCAGAAGGTGCACGTACAACCCCTTCAATTATTGCTTATACAGACAATGAAACTTTAGTTGGTCAGCCAGCAAAACGTCAAGCAATCACTAACCCGAAAAATACATTGTTTGCTATTAAACGTTTAATTGGCCGTCGTTTTGAAAGCGAAGAAGTTCAACGCGATATTAAAATTATGCCTTTCGAAATTACTCGTGCTGACAACGGCGATGCGTGGGTAAATGTAAAAGGTGATAAATTAGCACCACCGCAAATCTCTGCTGAAGTATTGAAAAAAATGAAAAAAACAGCAGAAGACTTCTTAGGTGAATCTGTAACAGAAGCGGTAATTACTGTTCCAGCATACTTTAACGATGCACAACGTCAAGCAACGATTGATGCGGGTAAAATCGCAGGTTTAGACGTTAAACGTATCATCAATGAACCAACAGCGGCTGCGTTAGCGTTCGGTTTAGGTTCAAGCAAAGAGAATCAAGTGATCGCAGTTTACGACTTAGGTGGTGGTACATTCGATATTTCAATCATCGAGATTGATAACTTTGATGGCGAACAAACTTTCGAGGTATTGGCAACAGGTGGTAACACTCACTTAGGTGGTGAAGACTTCGATAACCGTGTAATTGATTACATTATTGATGAGTTCAAAAAAGAACAAAACATCGATTTACGTAATGACCCAATGGCATTACAACGCGTAAAAGAAGCAGCAGAGAAAGCTAAAATTGAACTTTCATCAGCTCAATCTACTGAAGTGAACCTTCCGTACATCACTGCAGATGCTACAGGCCCTAAACACTTAGCATTAAATATCACTCGTGCAAAATTAGAAGCATTAGTAGAAGATTTAGTGGCAAGCTCAATTGAGTCTTTGAAAGCTGTATTAAAAGATGCAGGTAAAGGCGTAAGTGAAATTCACGATATTATTCTTGTGGGTGGTCAAACTCGTATGCCACTTGTACAACAAAAAGTTGCTGAGTTCTTTGGTAAAGAAGCTCGTAAAGATGTTAACCCTGATGAAGCGGTGGCAATCGGTGCGGCAGTTCAAGGTGGTGTATTAAAAGGTGATGTAAAAGACGTTCTTTTATTAGACGTTACTCCGTTATCTCTTGGTATCGAAACTATGGGCGGCGTGATGACCACTTTAATTGAGAAAAACACCACGATTCCAACCAAAAAATCGCAAGTGTTCTCAACAGCGGAAGATAACCAAAGTGCGGTAACCATTCACGTTCTTCAAGGTGAACGTAAACGTGCGGCAGACAATAAATCTTTAGGTCAATTCAACCTAGAAGGTATTAATCCTGCACCGCGTGGTATGCCACAAATCGAAGTAACATTTGATATCGATGCAAACGGAGTAATCAACGTATCTGCGAAAGATAAAAATACGGGTAAAGAACAACAAATTCGTATTCAAGCATCTTCTGGTTTATCTGATGAAGAAATTCAACAAATGGTGCGTGATGCAGAAGCAAATGCTGATGCAGACCGTAAATTTGAAGAAGTTGTTCAAGCGCGTAATCAAGCAGATGGCATTGCTCACGCAACACGTAAACAAATTGCAGAAGCTGGTGACGCATTGAGTGCTGCAGATAAAGAGAAAATTGAAGCTGCAATCGCTGAGCTTGAAACAGCAGCAAAAGGCGAAGATAAAGCAGAAATTGAAGCGAAAATTGAAGCTGTAATTAAAGCCTCTGAACCGTTAATGCAAGCAGCGCAAGCAAAAGCTCAACAAGCTGGTGGCGAGCAACCACAACAATCATCAGCAAAAGATGATGGTGTGGTAGATGCGGAATTTGAAGAAGTGAAAGATAATAAATAATTCACCGCTCTTCTTAGCATAAACAAAGGGCGTGGAAACACGCCCTTTTGGTGTATATAAATGATCCCCCTCTTTAGAAAAGAGGGGTTAGGGGAGATTTGATAGCGATATCAAATTTTCTTATGAGCTAAATTTACTTCTGCCAAATCTTCCCCCGCCCCTCTTTGCTAAAGAGGGGAGTATGTTATAAGCGGTCAAATTTACCCAGAGTTTTGTAAATTTAAGGAATAGTTATGCCACTAACACTTTATCCACTTGCTACAATTCGTACGCATAACACAAAGGAAAATCCTGCAGAAAAGATTGGACAGCTTTGGCAGAATAATTTTGTAAAATTGCCTCAAAATGAGCCTTATTATGGTGTTTATCTGAATTACGAATCGGATTTTACGGGCTATTATGATGTTGCTATTGCTCAAGAAAGTAAACCTGAAGGCAGTTTTTCAACCATTGAAATTGAAGATCTGACTTGGTATGAAATCTTCCCCACGACTTATGAATCAGCAGTTCAAACGTGGCAACGCATTTGGAATAAAGAAAAGCAAGGTTTATTAAAACGTGCTTATAAAGTGGATTTTGAGAAATATTATCCAAATGGAAAAGTGGATATTTATATTTCAATTTGCCCACATTGCTAAAAATAGCGAATGCAAGCGGTCAGAAATGACAAAATATTTGCAAATAAAAATACGGAAACACTATGGCAAAAAAAGATTACTACGAAGTCCTTGGCTTGAAAAAAGGGGCGAGTGAGAATGACATTAAACGTGCGTATAAACGTTTAGCGTCTAAACATCACCCTGATAAAAACCAAGGCAGTAAAGAAGCGGAAGAAAAATTCAAAGAAATTAATGAAGCTTATGAAGTATTAGGCGACGATCAAAAACGTGCAGCCTATGATCAATATGGCCATGCAGCCTTTGAACAAGGTGGTGGCGCAGGTGGTTTCGGTGGTGGCTTTGGCGGTGCTGATTTTGGTGATATGTTCGGCGATATCTTTGGAGATATTTTTGGTGGCGGTGGACGTGGTCGCCAGCGTGTTGTTCGTGGCGAAGACTTACGCTATGACTTAGAAATTACTTTGGAAGAAGCCGTAAAAGGTACAACCAAAGATATTCAAATCAATACTCTTGCGCATTGTGAGAGCTGTGGTGGTTCTGGTGCTGAAAAAGGTTCTAAAGTGGAAACTTGTCCGCATTGTCACGGCTCTGGTCGAATTCGTCGTCAGCAAGGTTTCTTTGTATCTGAAAGTATTTGTCCAACTTGTCATGGTAGTGGTAAGAAAATTGAAAAACCTTGTCGAAGCTGTCACGGCGAAGGACGCGTTCATAAGAAAGAAAATCTTTCAGTAAAAATTCCTGCAGGCGTAGATACGGGCAACCAACTTCGCTTAGCTGGCAAAGGCGCAGCGGGCGAAAATGGTGCACCAGCTGGAGATTTATATGTTGTGATTCACGTGAGAGAACATAACATTTTTGAACGTGATGGTAACAACTTATATTGCGAAGTACCGATTAGCTTTGCCACGGCAGCACTTGGCGGTGAAATTGAAGTGCCAACCTTAGATGGCAGAGTGAAGCTTAAAATCCCAGCTGAAACGCAAACTGGAAAATTATTCCGCATGCGAGGCAAAGGAGTTGCCTCTACACGTAGTGGTTATGCGGGTGATTTAATTTGCCGTATTGTGGTCGAAACACCCGTTAATTTAACCAGCGAACAAAAAGAATTACTCCAAAAACTTGAAGAAAGTTTACAAGGTAAAGATTTAAGTAAACACGCACCAAAATCTTCAGGATTTTTGGATGGTGTGAAAAAATTCTTTGATAATTTGGGTAAATCTGACAAATAAAGATAATTAAAAAGTCCGCTTTCGCGGACTTTTTGCTTATAGCCTATCCAAATTATTATAGTTGTCCCTATTCCATTCTTGGTATTCTTTAAAATATTTTCATAAATTGCTACCTTTTTTCTTTTTTTTAATCTAGAATTCGTCAATTTGTTTTTTAAACGCCAAAAGGAGAGTAAATATGAAACTGGTTGAAGTAAAACACCCACTTGTTAAACACAAATTAGGTGTGATGCGTGAAGCTGAGATTGATACAAAAAAATTCCGTGAACTGGCAACAGAAATCGGTAGCCTATTAACCTACGAAGCAACGTCAGATTTAGAAACTGAAAAAGTAACGATCAACGGTTGGAATGGCCCAGTAGAAATCGACCGAATTAAAGGTAAAAAAGTAACGGTTGTCCCAATTTTACGTGCAGGTTTAGGTATGATGGATGGTGTACTTGAACATGTACCAAGCGCACGCATCAGTGTAGTGGGGATCTACCGTAATGAAGAAACTCTTGAACCAGTCCCTTACTTCCAAAAATTAGCTAGCGATTTAGAAGAGCGTCTTGCCATTGTTGTTGATCCGATGCTTGCAACGGGCGGTTCTATGATTGCTACCCTTGATCTTTTAAAAGCAAAAGGTTGTAAGCATATTAAAGTATTAGTTTTAGTCGCTGCGCCAGAAGGTATTAAGGCTCTTGAAGCGGCACATCCTGACATTGAACTTTACTGCGCTTCTATTGATAGCCACCTAAATAAACATGGTTACATTATTCCGGGTCTAGGTGACGCGGGTGATAAAATTTTTGGGACCAAATAATCCCCAAAATAAAAGATGGACGGCATTTTCTTGCCGTCTTTTTGTGTGCGTGAAACACTAGAAAAACTGACCGCACTTTAAGTTAATTCAAACAGAGAGTTGAAACTAAATGACAAATCAAACTTCTTCTTTCCCTTCGGAAAAACAAAGTACATTAAAACAATCATTCGTTGGCCTACAGATGCTCTTCGTCGCATTTGGTGCGCTTGTTCTTGTACCATTAATTACAGGACTTGATTCCAATACAGCATTATTAACTGCCGGCGTTGGCACCCTACTCTTCCAACTTTGCACTGGCAAACAAGTTCCTATTTTCTTAGCCTCATCTTTTGCCTTTATCGCGCCGATTCAATATGGTGTTCAAACTTGGGGCATTGCGACCACTATGGGTGGTTTAGCATCTGCTGGTCTTGTATATCTAGCGCTAAGCACGTTAGTAAAATTACGTGGAACAGAAGCATTACAACGCATTTTCCCACCGATTGTTGTAGGCCCAGTGATTATTATTATTGGGATGGGGCTTGCCCCAGTGGCAGTTGATATGTCATTAGGCAAAAACAGTGCTTATGCTTATAACGACGCTATATTAGTTTCAATGGTAACACTTCTCACTACTTTATCTGTAGCTGTGTTTGCCAAAGGATTGATGAGACTCATCCCGATTATGTTTGGTATTACTGCGGGCTATATTTTATGCTTATTCCTTGGTTTAATTAATTTCCAACCAGTGATTGATGCGCCTTGGTTTAGCTTACCAAAATTAACTAAGCCTGAATTTAGCCTAGAAGCTATTCTTTATATGTTGCCAATTGCTATTGCACCGGCGGTAGAACACGTTGGCGGTATTATGGCAATCAGCTCTGTAACAGGTAAGGACTTTTTAAAAAAACCAGGATTACACCGCACTTTATTAGGCGATAGCTTAGCAACTGCAGCTGCATCTTTAGTGGGTGGCCCACCAAATACAACTTATTCTGAAGTAACTGGTGCCGTAATGTTAACCCGAAATTTCAATCCTAATATTATGACATGGGCTGCCGTTTGGGCTATTGCAATTTCATTCTGTGGAAAAGTAGGTGCATTCCTATCAACGATTCCAACTATTGTAATGGGAGGAATTATGATGCTTGTTTTCGGTTCAATCGCAGTCGTGGGCATGAGCACCTTAATTCGTGGCAAAGTTGATGTTACCGAAGCACGTAATCTGTGTATTATTTCTGTCGTAATGACATTTGGTATCGGCAATATGTTTGTAGATGTAGGCAATGTATCACTAAAAGGTATCAGCTTATGCGCAGTTGTTGCTATCATCTTAAACCTTGTTTTACCGAAAGCAAAAAATGAAGTAGAATAAGAGTTCTTTTAAAAGGGTTAAATCCCAATTTAGCCCTTTTCTTACTTGTAATCTATTATACATAAATATTTGAATAAGCAGCTTCCCTTACCCATTCATCAAATTGATGATGCCACATTAGAAAACTTTTACGGCGATAATAATCTTTTATTGCTCAATTCTTTACGCAAAAATTCATCTGAATTAAAACAACAGTTTTTCTATATTTGGGGAAATAAAGGTTCTGGAAAAACTCATCTTCTGAGAGCATTCAGTAACGAATATTTAATCAATCAACGTACTGCTATTTATGTACCGCTCAGCAAATCTCAATATTTTTCTACCGCAGTTCTTGAAAATCTAGAACAGCAAGAATTAGTATGTCTAGATGATGTACAAAGTGTGATCGGAAATGACGAATGGGAATTAGCTATTTTTGATCTATTCAATCGAATTAAAGCAAGCGGAAAAACGCTTTTGCTTATTAGTTCAGATAAATCGCCTTCTGCACTTTCTGTAAAATTGCCTGATTTGAACTCCCGCTTGACTTGGGGTGAAATTTATCAATTAAATTCCCTAACTGACGAGCAAAAAATTAGTGTGCTACAACATAACGCTTATCAACGAGGAATTCAATTACCCGATGAGACGGCTAATTTTTTACTTACACGACTAGCACGAGACATGCACACATTATTTGAAGCACTTGATCTACTAGATAAAGCCTCGTTGCAAGCACAACGAAATCTTACGATTCCTTTCGTTAAAGAAATTTTAAATCTTTAACAAAAAAGGCGCTAATGCGCCTTTTTAATCATCCACCTGATAATTTAACGGTAAACCCTTTTTGCTCTAAAAATTGCTTGAGCAAATCACGCTTTTCACCTTGAATCTCAATCATTCCATTTTTAACTGAACCACCACATCCACAACGTTTTTTTAATTCAGCAGCTAATTTTTTCAATTCCTCATCAGATAAATCTAAACCAGTTATAACCGATACGCCTGCACCTTTCCTACCACTCGTTTGTTTTTGGATACGTACAACACCGTCTCCTTTTGGACGAACTACAGAAGCCTTTTCCTCTTTAATTCGCCCCGCATCAGTTGAATACACTAAAACAGAATCTGACATCATTCTTACCTAATAGACGCGTTAATAGAACGAAGAACCTCTACTGGATTATTAGCTTTAGTAATAGGGCGCCCTATTACTAAATAATCTGAACCAGCACGAATCGCAGCAGTAGGAGTCATCACTCGTCTCTGATCACCAAAATCAGCCCCAGTTGGACGAATACCTGGGGTCACCAATTTAAACTCTTCTCCACAAGCGTTACGTAAAATTTCAACCTCTTGCGGAGAACAAACCACTCCATCCAAACCTGAGCGTTGGGTTAAATGAGCTAAGCGTAAAACTTGTTCCATTGGCGATGCATTAATCCCAATTTGTAATAAATCCAAATCTTCCATACTGGTTAATACCGTCACAGCAATAAGCAATGGCGCATCTTTCCCATAAGGTTCAAGAATTCTCTTAGCTTCTTCCATCATTCGTAGCCCACCGCTTGCGTGCAAATCGACCATCCATACCCCCAAATCAGCGGCGGATCGGACCGCTCTTGCTACCGTATTTGGAATGTCATGATATTTAAGATCTAAGAAAACATCAAAATTACGTTGATGCAATTGTTTTACAAAATTCATACCAAGTGTAGTAAACATTTCTTTACCCACTTTTAATCGACACAAATTCGGATCAATTTGATCAACTAAAGCAAGAGCATCTGATTCTTTCTCATAATCCAATGCCACAATAATTTTACTTGTCATAATGTTACCTCACAGAGTATCAATTAATTATGTTCTTGACTTGAAACTGGTTTAATACATTCCCATTGACGGCAAGATGGGCAATTCCACAACAACTTGTGGATTTGATAACCACAATTTGTACAACGATAAGCTGAAGTTTGCTTAATTCGTTCCCCCACCATTTTATGTAATAAAATTAGACTTTCTTTTCCACGTCCGTCTTCTGCCTCATCAATTTGATACTGCATAAAACGATGGAAAATTAAAGTACTTGGCTTTTTCGTGAGTTGCTGATAAAGCTTAGCTTGAGCAGCAAGTTTTCCATCTTTTTCTTCAATTAATTTAACTAGGGCTAACTCTACCTCATCATTATTAGTAATTTGACCAGCACGAATTAAGAATAACTCAAAGTTATCTAACTGATTTAATTCTTCATAACAATGTTTTAAAGATGATAAAATTTCACCCGTATAATCTGGATTTTGCTCCAAAACATTTTCTAGTATTTTTGCTGCTTGTTGATATTGACCTTCAAGCATTTCTAAATTTGCGAGTAATAAAGAAGCGCGAACACAAGTAGGAGAAACCAACAAAGCTTTTTGTAAAATACTGCGTTTTTCAACCGCATTTTCAGGCTCTAAACTTTGTGAACATTCACAATAACATTGCGCAAGTTCAATATTATTCTCTTGGGGTTTGATTTTTGCGAGTTTTTCAGCAATATTAACCGCTTTTTTCCATTCTTTAGTTTTTTGATAAATCACTAAAAGTTGCTGCAAAGCATTTTCTGCAAATTCAGGTTCATCCACTAGTAAAATATAAAGACTTTCAGCTCGGTCAAAAAAACCAACCGTCATAAAATCTCGAGCAAGCTGCTGCTTAGCGAGCAGTTTTTGTTCAAAAGTATAATTTGGGCTACGATCTAAAGCCTGATGAATGCGAAGAGCACGATCAACTTCGCCTCTAGAACGGAATAGATTGCCAAGAGTCAGTTCAGCTTCAAATTGGGAGTGGCTTTCGATTTCATTTTCGGCTTCTTGCTTTTGTAGCATATTCAAAAATAGATCTACAGCCTTATCAGTTTGATTGGAAAGTAAGAAGTTTACCCCCGTAACATAATCTCGGGAGAGTTTATTACTAATGTCATCTTGATCTTTCTTTACACTACGCTGCCCCATGTACCAACCATAGGCTGCAGCGATGGGTAATAGTAGAAAGAGTAATTCCAGCATTAGACAGCCTTATCACGGGTAGTCGTTAATTCATGAAGTTGTAATGTTTGACGTTTAACTTGGCGCGCTAAAACCATATTCTTGAATTTTAATTTTAAATAGAAAAATCCACTAATTAACCAACCAAGAATTAACCCAAAACCAAATAAAATCGCGACAAGTGTAGAAAGTTGGAGCTGGCTTTCTGCCACAATATAGTTAAAGGTTATTATTTGATCGTTATTGGCTCCAACAGTAATCGCAACAAGTACAATAGCAATAACAATCACAAAACCTAAAATATACTTAATCATAATTCCCCTCTTCAATTACGCCACTATTATGCCAAACTTTCTAATAAAAAACGACACTTACGCGCCGTTTGTACTAATGAACTATAAACAATTTACTCGTTCTTTTAATTCTTTACCCGCCTTGAAATGTGGCACTGATTTCTCATCTAATTTTACTGAATCACCTGTTTTAGGATTACGCCCTAAACGAGGCTGACGATAATGTAACGAAAAACTACCAAACCCACGAACTTCAATACGATCACCATTTTCGAGAGACTGAGACATAAACTCAAGAATATCTTTTACAATATTTTCAACCATTTTCAGAGGTAACATTGGATGCTTTTCTGATAATTTTTCGATAAGTTCTGATTTAGTCATCGTCTTTTCTCCCCTCATATTATTCAAATTAAGATCTATTGCTAATACATTATTTCAATACATTAGCAATAAGCCCTAACAAATAAGGCTGGACATGAGCCCAGCCTTACTATGTGAATTAATTATTCACCTTTAGCTGCTTTAAATGCTTCAGCCATTGCGTTTGGAATAGCAACTTCTTCTTGTTTGTTATTCACATTTGCAACTGCTGCAGCTTCTTCAGCTTGATCTTTTGCTTTCACTGATAAGTGAACGATACGAGATTTACGATCTACACCAGTGTATTTAGCTTCAACTACGTCACCTGCAGCAACTTCATTTGTTAAATCAGCTGCGCGGATATAACCTTCAACGCCGCCCGCTAATTCAACTTTAGCACCTTTTGCATCTGCTTCAACTACAGTTACAGATACTACAGCACCTTTTTTGTTGATCGCTACGAAGTTATTGAATGGATCTTCTTCAAGTTGTTTGATACCTAAAGAAATACGCTCTTTCACTGCATCAACTGCTAATACTACTGCAGAAACTTCGTCACCTTTTTTGTAGTTACGAACTGCTTCTTCACCTGATACATTCCAAGAAATATCAGATAAGTGAACTAAACCATCGATACCACCTTCAAGACCGATGAAGATACCGAAATCAGTGATAGACTTGATTTTACCAGTTACTTTATCGCCTTTATTGTGAGTTTCAGCAAATTGAGTCCATGGGTTAGCTTTACATTGTTTTAAGCCTAAAGAAATACGACGACGTTCTTCATCAATTTCTAATACCATTACTTCAACAGTATCGCCTAAGCTAACAACTTTAGATGGGTGGATATTTTTGTTAGTCCAATCCATTTCAGAAACGTGAACTAAACCTTCAACGCCATCTAAGATCTCAACGAAACAACCATAGTCTGTTAAGTTAGTTACTTTACCAGTTAATTTGCTGTTTACTGGGTGATTTTCAGCAATTGCAGCCCATGGATCTTGGCCTAATTGTTTTAAGCCTAAAGACACACGAGTACGATCTTTATCAAATTTTAATACTTTAACAGTAACTTCATCGCCAACATTCACGATTTCGCTTGGGTGTTTAACACGTTTCCAAGCCATATCTGTGATATGTAATAAACCGTCAACACCACCAAGATCAACGAATGCACCGTACTCAGTTAAGTTTTTAACGATCCCTTTAACTTCTGAACCTTCAACAAGATTTTCTAATACTTGTTCACGTTCTTGGCTGTTTTCAGATTCAATCACTGCACGACGAGAAACAACAACGTTGTTACGTTTTTGATCTAATTTGATTACTTTGAATTCTAATTCTTTACCAAGTAAGTGATCTGCTTCACGCGCTGGACGAGTATCAACTAAAGAACCAGGTAAGAATGCACGAACACCGTTTAACTCAACTGTGAAACCACCTTTCACTTTGCCGTTGATTAAACCGATAACGGTCGCTTTTTCTTCGTAAGCTTTTTCTAATTCAATCCAAGATTCGTGACGAACAGCTTTCTCACGAGAAAGTTTAGTTTCACCGAAACCATCTTCAACTGCATCTAATGCAACATTTACAGTATCGCCAACTTGGATTTCAAGTTCGCCTTGTGCATTTAAGAATTCAGCAACTGGGATTGCAGACTCAGATTTTAAACCTGCATCAACAAGCACAAAGCCTTTTTGGATAGCTACTACAGTACCGCTAACGATTGAACCTTGACGAGTTTCAAGGCCTTTTAATGATTCTTCAAAAAGTTGAGCAAAAGATTCTGACATATAAATAATCTTCTTAATTTAAGTTAATAACATCCACATTAAAATCCATAAAATGCGGGGTTGAGGATAAATGCTTATTCTTCCTTGAACAAACAGTTAAATCGAAACTGACACCTTTTCTTGAATATAAGCTAACGCCTGATCAATAACTTCACCAATACTCAACGTTGTGCTATCCAATAACAAAGCATCATCAGCCGGTTTTAGAGGCGCAACCTCTCGATTTCTATCACGAAAATCACGCTCTTTTATCTCGGCTAAAATCTGTTCAAAGTTACCATTTATTCCTTTATTTTGCAACTGTTTATAACGTCTTTTTGCACGTTCTTCAGCACTCGCATCTAAAAATAACTTCACTTGAGCATTTGGGAATACCACAGTACCCATATCTCTACCATCAGCAATTAATCCATCATTTTTCGCAAAATCTTGCTGAAGTTGTAGCAAAGCTGACCGCACTTCTGGAAACACAGCTACTTTAGATGCGGCATCAGCGACTTCTTGAGTACGAATTAAATGGCTTACATTCATTCCAGCAAGCAAAATATTCACCTCGCCATTTTGAGGAATAAATTGAATATTTAAGTGACGGGCTAATTCAGCTAGCGCCGACTCATTTGTTAAATCAGTTTTACGTTGTAATGCAGCTAATGCTGTAACGCGATAAATCGCTCCACTATCCAACAACGCATAACCTAGCTTTTCAGCCAAAGCGTAACAAAGCGTACCTTTCCCAGCACCGCTAGGCCCATCAACGGTAATAATCGTTCCCATGCTACCTATCTCTTACCTAATTATGACAATCTATCGTATTATAGAGATAAACGAGTTATTTCGCTAAAAATTCTTTTGCTAACTCATATAAGTAATAAGCGGTTGGAAACAACACCCTATCATCTACACGGAATTTAGGGTGATGTAATGCATAAGCTCCACCTGAACCTATCATAACAAATACACCTGGCACTTCTACTTGATAAAAAGCAAAGTCTTCACCAATGGGACTCGCTTCCACAATTTTAGTCTCAAATCCAATAGCACCTGCTACATTTAAAACAAAAGGAACCAACTGCTCATCATTATTTACAGAAGGCGGGCCAGCATGCCAATCTAGTTCTATTTCAACATCAAACGTAATCGCAATACCTTGCAATAACATACGTAAACGCTGTTCAATCTGAGTTCTTACATTCGCATTAAAACTTCGAACAGTTCCTTCTAAATAAGCATTGTCAGGGATGACGTTCCAAGTATTACCACTTTCAATATGAGTTATGGAAATAACCGCATTTTCATTAGCCGCAATATTTCGACTGATAATAGTTTGAACAACACTAATAATCTGAGCAAGTACTACTATGGGATCTTTACCATCCTGTGGGCAAGCCGCATGAGCTCCCTTTGCTAAAATACGAATTTCAAAACGATCCACTCCTGCTGTTAATGCATGTGACTTGGTACCTACTGTACCTACAGGCAACATGGGATCATTATGTAAACCAAAAATAGCATCTACATTTTGTAAAGCACCAGACTTTAATACGTTCAATGCACCTAAACCTGTTTCTTCTGCAGCCTGAAACAATACTCTAACTGTCCCCTCTAATTCATTTTGATGCTGTTTTAATAAAATTGCAGCACCAAGTGCAGCTGACATATGAAAATCATGTCCACAGGCATGCATAATACCAACTTTTTTTGAGCTAAATTCAACACCTGATTCTTCCTCTATTGGTAATGCATCTATATCTGCACGCAGCATTACGGTTTTTCCAGCTTTAAGGCCTTTAATCTCTGCCACTAATCCTGTTTGAAGTGGAAATGGTAAAATATCAATATGATGTTTTTCTAAAACTTCCCTAATTTTTGCCGTTGTTTCAAATTCTTCATTGGAAAGCTCTGGATATTGATGGCGTTCTTGACGAAATTGACGTAAAAAATCTGCCAAGATTTGATATTGTTGTGTCAATTGATTTAATTTTTCCATATTACATCTCACAATATTGATTGATAAGCTTGAATAAAATCCTGAATATTAATTCCATTTTTTAAATTGCTAATATCTTGATAAAGTTGCTGAGATAAGGAATTATTACCTATAGCGAACTCAAGTTTCTCTTTTAATTGAGTATTGGAATAAGGATTCATAGGACTTCCTTTTGGGAAATTAGAACTGGCCTCTAAAATAGCCCCATTTTTTAACTGTACTCTAATTTTCACTTTTTTAGGATTTACTTCATTATTTTGATAAGTTCGATGAATTTTAGACATAATCTGGCAAATACATGGTTCAACTTGAGACTGCTCAAAATGTTGAAAATCCAATTTTTTATTTAGCAAAATTGAAGCTAAAATATATTCTGCAGAAAATTTTCCCTGGCTAGCAATATCTACTTTTTGATAAATTAATGCAGCATCTGAGTTAACATAAAAACAAATCTCAATTTGAAGAATATCACTTATATTTGAAATCTTATTTCTTAACTTATAAGAAATATCAGCAATTCCTGCTGCGGCAGAACAATAAGGATAATTTTTAAACCAAAGCTGATGAATTTGCCAATTTTTCTCCCAATCATATCCCCAGTCTTCAACCGAACATTGGTCTCCAAATAACATAAAAAAACCAATTTTTTTATCAAATGGATTTTGTGGTAAAGACAAGCCTGTTTTAATCCAATCAATAGATTGAATCGCATTTTGTGCAGCAATTCCTGCATGTAAAGCCTTAATAGGAGAACCAAACACAAAACGCATTCCTGATGATTGTGTTGCAGCCAAAGAAATAGCATCAGATAGAAAAAGATATTGGTGTAAATAGCCTATAGCACAAGTTGCGGCAATTCCTCCTAAAGTGATTGTACTATGCCATCCCCTGATATAGAGTTTAGGATTTAGTATCTGACCCAAACGAGCCATAACCTCTACACCAATAACATAAGCAGTTAAAAAACGCCTACTGTCAATTCTATGTATACTTTTATCAATGCTGGCAAAAAGCGCACTTAAAATCACAGATGAAGGGTGTCCACGTACAGTCGCATGCACATCATCATAATCTAAGTAATGTGCTTGAAAACCGTTAAATAAGGCAGCCTGTCTTGCGGTCACTAACTGTTTTTGTCCAATTAACCATGCCTTCTTATTTCCTCCCTCTAGCATAATCCAATCTTTAAATTGTTGTAATTCAACTTGATTTTTAGCTTGGAGTGAAGAGGCAAAATAATCTACAACCCCTCTTGTAGCCTTTTTTAATGTATCTTGTTCATTAATTAAGGGGGTATTTAGAATTTTATTTGCCAATTCTTGTGCATTCATTCCTCCCCCTAAATATAAAATTCAATGGGATCTGAAAATTGCTTTACAAAACGTTTTGTTTGTTCTTGCTTAGGAAAATCAATAAGCTGCTTAGCAGGTCCTTGTTCTATGATATTTCCATCTGCCATAAAAATAATACGATCAGCCACATGTTTTGCAAATTCCATTTCATGAGTAACAATAACCATTGTAATTTTTTGTTTAGCTAACTGTTGTATCACTTGTAAAACTTCATTTACACGCTCTGGATCCAACGCAGATGTAGGCTCATCAAAAAGCAAAACTTTAGGTTTTACAGCCAAAGCACGAGCTATCGCAATACGTTGTTGCTGCCCACCAGAAAGCGTAATAGGATACTGGTGGGCCTGCTCGGAAAGTCCGACCCGTTTTAGTAAATCCAAACCTAATTTTTGCGCTTCAATTTTGCTCATTTTCTGATTAACCAACGGCGTTAGTGTAATGTTCTCAAGTGCAGTTTTATTTTTAAATAAATTATAACTTTGAAACACCATTGCTGATTGATGACGTAATGAGACTTCATCCCGACGAGAATGCTCTTTAACATCAAACTCTTTAGATGCTATTTTAATTTTCCCTTCATCAGGTTTTTCCAATAAATTTAAACACCGTAATAAAGTAGATTTCCCTGATCCTGAAGGTCCAATAATTGCGACAACCTCCCCTTTTTGAATAGATAAATCAATTGATTTTAATACTGTATTTTTTCCAAAGGATTTTGAAAGTTTTTCAACAGAAATCATTGTAGTCATAATACATCCTTAACGTTTATAAGGGGAAGATAAAGCCACTTCCAATCGTTTTTGGGCCCAAGAATAAAGAACAACCACAAGCCAATAAACAATACCTACAGCTAGATAGGTTTCAAAGAATTTATATGATTCTACCGTTAATAACTTACCTGCAGCTAATAATTCTGGCACCCCAACGAAGAATGCTACTGATGAATCCTTTAATAAAGAAATAAACATATTCCCTGTACTTGGTAAGGCATTAACAAAAGCCTGAGGTAAAATAATATGACGATAAACATTTATAAGAGATAATCCCATCGCCATACCTGCCTCTTTCTGACCATTGTCTACAGACTCTAAACCTGCTCGAAAAATTTCGGCCAAATAAGCTGAATATTTCAAACTAAAACAAAGTAATGCAGCGTTCATTGCTGACATTTCTTTTAAACTAGGAAATAACTGTGGTGAACCATAATAAATGATAAATAGCAACACTACCGTTGGCATCCCACGAAACAATGAAATATATAAAGCAAGTACCCCATCTATCATAAAACTTTTATTCACACGAATTAGAGCAATAAATAAACCAATAAAAATTGCTATAGAAATTGACACTACCGCAATAAATAATGTAGTTGGCAAATATGAAATAATATTAGGGAAAACTGAAATAAAATATACAAAATCAAAACTCATATATAATCCATTAGGTGAAACCAAGAAATATCCTATCAAAAACCGGGAGGTTTAACCTCCCAATTCTTATTTATCTGATGCGGTAATATCCTCGCCATAATATTTAATAGAAAGCTCTTTTAATTTCCCACTTTCTTTTAATTTCTTTATAGCTTGGTTAAATTCTTTACGTAGTTCTTCTCCTTTTTCATTTTTAGCAAATGGAAATGCTACTTCTTCAATTACTAATGGTTCTCCTACTAATTTAAATGGTAAATTACCGCGTTTAATCTCAGCCAATAAGATTGGTTTAGAATTTATATAACCATCAACACGTTTATATACCAAATCATACATTGCACCATCGCGAGTTTCATAAGTTTTCACATTTACTTCATTATTAGGAAAGCGTTTCTGCAAATTTTTCAAATGATTAGAACCCAATACCCCTGAAATCGTTTTTCCTTTAAAATCATCCAAAATATTAATTGTGCTATTATCTTTATGAGCTACAAGTTGACTACCATAATAACTGTAAGGTTGTGTAAAATCATATTTAGTTTTACGCGCCTCAGTTACTGCGACTGCATTAGCAACAGTATCTAAACGGCCTGAATCAAGTTGGCCCATAAGCCCTGAAAATTCAGCTGTCGTCCATTCAATGGTATAGCCTAATTCTTTTGCTATTGCCTCAGTTGTCTCTACATCAAACCCAACTAATTTACCATTCTGTTTAAAACCATTTGGATAACTTTGTCCAGTAGATCCTATTTTTAATATCTTAGGTGAAACTATCTTTGAGCTATCATTGTCCTTATCATTACAACCAGCTAAAACAACTGTTGTTGCTAAAATAGTGAAAAGTGCGGTATGTTTTAAAATCATTTTTAACTCCTTATTTAATTAATGATGATGTTTTTGATACTCTTGAAATAATGTTGTGTTTAAAATTTTTCGATAATAAATTGTAGTATGATCATCGGTTAAATTTGCTTTTCCGATTTCTTCAAAACCTTGTTTTATATAAAAGGAATTTAACCAAGGATGATTTTCTGCAGTACCTAGTGTCACAAAAGGCACTTTAAGTTGCTTTAGTAAAATATTCTCCTCTGTCCACTTTATAAGCTCTACTGCTAGCCCCTGCTTTTTATAATCTGGATGGGTTGCCAACCAGCCAATATGAGGTACACCATAAGGTCCTGGATTATTCCCCCAAGGCAAACGTAAACTAATAGAACAAACAAGATTGCCATCAATAAATCCACCAAAGACTAAATTAGCGCATAAATGCTGCT
The DNA here is from genome assembly GCF_006384255.1 of Haemophilus seminalis. Classification (GTDB taxonomy): domain Bacteria; phylum Pseudomonadota; class Gammaproteobacteria; order Enterobacterales; family Pasteurellaceae; genus Haemophilus; species Haemophilus seminalis. The sequence continues at coordinate 81,074 of NZ_VCED01000007.1, read as the reverse complement.
CAATTTCAGACTTAGAAACCGTTGATGCAGAAAAATGAATTCCTAAAGCTAATATAGGTTGATAAGCACGATGTAATAAACTTTGATATGATTCAATATCAACAAGCGTTAGTGTTCTAATATCCATTAATCTAATAACCCCGATAGCTCTGCATAACGAATAACGATATCTACTTTATCTGGAGCACTTCCTAAATAATTTTGTGGAACAAGCCATTCTGTTATTTCAGACTCATTAAATTCTTTCTTAATAATAGGGTTTTCTAACAATACATCTTTAAATGATCGAGCTTCTTCAAAAGCTTTCATTGAACATTCATATACTAAGCTATGACTACTTTGTTTTCCTAAACGTTTACCTAATTCAAACATCACTTTTTCAGAAAGAAGTAGCCCATTCTGCAACTCCAAATTTTTTAACATTTGCTCAGCATTCACTTTCATTCCGCGTAAAATAGATAAACCAATTTGTAATTGAGCTGAAAGATAAATATTCATCTCAGGCAAAGCAATCCACTCTGCTCGCCAACTCATGGCATCACGTTCGTGCTCAACTCTCATTGATTCATGAATTAATGCAACACTTTTAAAAATAGGTGAGGTAAGGCTAGCCATTCCCTCTAATGCAGCAGGATTCCGTTTATGAGGCATTGTTGATGAACCAATTTTTCCACTAGAAAAAGGCTCCTCAATTTCATTAATCTCTGTACGCATTAAGTTGTAAAACTCATTAGCAATTTTACCCAACGTTCCACTGATTAAGGCTACAACCGAAGCATATTCAGAAAAGCGATCCCGTGCGGCTTGCCATCCGATATTCGGTGCATTTAATCCTAATAATGCTAATGCTCTCGCTTCCACTTCAGGACCTTTTTTACCAAATGATGCATAAGTACAGATCGCACCACTAATATTGCCGACCAACACACGATCACGAATCTCATTTAAACGTTGCAAATGGCGAACAAATTCATCTAACCACACCGCTAATTTAAAACCAAATGTTGTTGGTAAAGCTTGCATTCCATGAGTCCGCCCCACCATAGGTAAATATTGATATTTTTTAGCTAATGTCTTTAATTCTTGCGCAACAAGACGTGTATCACGTAGTACAATCTCAAAAGCTTCTTTTAACTGAAGCACTGTTGCCGTATCAACAATATCTTGTGTTGTCGCGCCATAATGAATATATTCCCCGGCATCACCGGATTGACGCTGTAAAGCATTAATGGTCGCCATAAAAGTATGTCTTAAGCGAACAGCTTCCTCTGCAAGTTCATTAAAATTAAGCGCCTCAACCTTCACCAATTGAGCAATTTTATTTGCCGCTTCTGATGGAATAACCCCTAATTCCCCCTCAGCTTTTGCTAAAGCAATTTCGACTTCAATTTGCTTACGAAAACGATTTTCCTCTGACCATATAGCTCTCATCTCAGGAGTACCAAAATTATTCCCCAATGTAAGAAAATCAATTACATGTGCTGCCATTTTGCTTCCCTTTTATAAAATAACTAATTTGGAATGACGATGATTCTATAAATCTTTTATCTCCCCATCTAATAATTAATCCCCACATCATATTCCATTTTAGTCTATTAAGATTTTAATCAGAGAAATTCGGTAATAAAAATGTAAAAAATGAAAATAAAATGTTAATTTTTATGAGATATTGATCACATTTTCCCCAAAGAGGTATATTCTTTTATGCCTAAATCCATACAATGCACGAGTCTTTTTTATTATAAATTTAAGGATATTTTCTGATGTCTTTTGTTCTGAGTATTTTTCCTATTGTTTTGCTGATTTATCTAATGGTAAAACGAAATGCCTTGCCTTCTTATGTCGCATTACCTTGGATTGCAACATTAGTAATGGGTGTCCATCTTCTTCACTTTAATACTGATATTGTCACAATTAGTGCCAATGTTGTTTCCGCTATTATTGCTGTACAAACCCCAATTACAGTTATTTTTGGCGCGATCTTATTTAATCGCTTTTCAGAAATTTCAGGTGCGACAGATACCATGCGTAAATGGCTAGGGAATATTAATCCCAATCCTGTAGCTCAATTAATGATTATCGGTTGGGCATTTGCTTTTATGATTGAAGGAGCAAGTGGTTTTGGTACACCTGCAGCCATTGCGGCACCTATTTTAGTCGGGCTAGGTTTTCATCCATTAAAAGTCGCCATGTTGGCACTAATCATGAACTCCGTCCCAGTCTCTTTTGGGGCTGTGGGAACGCCTACATGGTTTGGTTTCGGTCCACTAAAACTATCAGAAGATATAATTTTGGAAATTGGTTCGATTACAGCATTTATCCATTCCATTGCCGCATTTATTATTCCATTATTAGCATTACGAGTCTTAGTAAGTTGGAACGATATTCGTAAAAATATTCTATTTATCTATATCAGTGTCTTTGCCTGTGTCATTCCTTATTTCTTACTTGCCCAAGTTAATGATGAATTTCCATCATTAGTAGGCGGAGCAATTGGTTTATTTATTTCTGTATGGGCTGCAAATCGCAATATTGGCTTAACAAAAGTAGAAAATAGTCTGGATAATAATACGGTAACAACTAAGCAAGTAATGAAAGCATTATTCCCAACAGGTTTATTGATTGCATTCCTAATCATTACACGTATCCATCAATTACCTTTCAAAGCAATGATGAATGACGCTACAATTTGGTTCTCAACAACCCTAGGATCATTAGGTACATTTGAAATTAGTAAAGGCTTAATCTTTACTTTAAAAGATATTTTTGGTTCTGATGTATCATCAAGCTACAAATTGCTTTACGTACCGGCGTTAATTCCATTTGTAATCACAGTTTTAATTGCAATTCCTATATTTAACGTCTCAATTAGCAATGTTAAAAACGTTTTTGCTTCAAGTTTACAACAATCAAAAAATCCATTTATAGCCTTAGTGGGAGCCTTGGTTATGGTGAACTTAATGTTAGTCGGAGGCGAACACTCCATGGTGAAAATTATTGGTCGCACCTTTGCAGAAATATCCGGCAGTAACTGGACAATTTTCTCTTCTTTCTTAGGGGCTATAGGGGCATTCTTCTCAGGATCAAACACCGTATCTAACCTAACATTTGGTAGTGTTCAACTTTCTACAGCGGAAACAACAGGAATTTCAGTAGCGTTAGTCCTAGCTTTACAATCTGTTGGAGGCGCAATGGGGAATATGGTATGTATTAATAATATCGTTGCTGTCAGTTCAGTATTAAATATTTCTAACCAAGAAGGTACCATTATTAAGAAAACCATTATCCCTATGATGATTTACGGTATTATTGCGGCACTCTGTGCGCTGTACCTAGTACCTTTACTTTATAATCTATAAATTTACTTGGAAAAATGACCGCACTTTTGCGGTCATTTGTTACTTTTCTCTTATTGGAGTGATTAAAAATGAACGTAAATTTCTACGTAACCTGCATTGCAGACGTAGTAAAAAGTGGTGTGGCCAAAAACACCGTTTTACTGCTTGAGAAACTCGGTTGCAATGTTACTTTCCTTGAAAAACAAGGTTGTTGTGGGCAGCCTGCATTAAATAGTGGCTATACAAAACAAGCCATCCCAGGCATGAAAAACTTAGTCGAAACCTTTGAAGTAAATGATTACCCAATCGTAGCACCTGCCGGATCTTGTGTTTATGCGATCAAAAATTACCCCAACTACTTCACTAACGCAGGAGAATTAGACTGGGCTAAACGTGCCCAAAAAGTCGCTTCACGTTTCTGTGATTTAACCGATTTTATCGTGAATAAACTTGGAATAACTGATATTGGTGCCTATTTGCCAGGTAAAGCGGTTTATCACCCTTCTTGTAGCCTTACACGTAAACTGGGCATCGTAAATGAGCCTATCGCACTGTTAAAAAATGTGAAAGGATTAGAGCTGCTTCCTATTCATAATCAACAAACCTGCTGTGGCTTCGGTGGGACTTTCTCTGTGAAAATGGCAGAGATTTCTGGAGAAATGGTGAAAGAAAAAGTTGAGCATATTGAAGAGGTTGAACCGCAATATTTAATCGGTGCAGATGTAAGTTGTTTATTAAATATTGGTGGTCGTTTACAACGCGAAGGCAGTAAGATCAAAGTGATGCACATTGCGGAAGTATTAATGCAAGGGGAGAAATAAGATGTCATTGAAAACCAGTAATCTTCCTTTTAAAGCGCGTGTCGATCATGAAGTACATAACACTATCATGCGTAAAGCGGTAGTGAAAGCCCAAGAAACTATTGGGGCTAATCGACAAAAAATGGTGGACGAATTAGGTCATTGGGAAGAATGGCGTGATTTATCTAAACAGATTCGTAACCATGTTTTAGCTAATTTAGATGCTTATTTGTATCAATTGAGCGAAAAAGTGATGGAAAATGGCGGTAAAGTGTATTTTGCTGAAACGGCCGAAGAAGCGAGTGCTTATATTCGCAAAGTCGCATTAGAGAAAAATGCGAAGAAAATCGTAAAATCCAAATCCATGGTGACAGAAGAAATCGGTTTAAACGAAGTGCTTGAAAAAGAGGGCATGCAAGTGATCGAAACCGATTTGGGTGAATATCTATTACAAATTTCAGGTGATAAACCATCCCATATCGTTGTGCCTGCAATTCACAAAGATCGTCACCAAATCCGCAAAGATTTATCTGAAAAACTCGGCTATGAGGGCGAGGAAACGCCTGAAGATATGACGCGTTTTGTACGTGAAAAAATTCGTCAAGATTTTTTAGAGGCTGATATCGGTATCAGTGGTTGTAACTTTGCCGTAGCGGAAACTGGCTCAGTTTGTTTGGTGACAAACGAAGGTAACTTACGTTTAGCGACGACATTGCCGAAAACGCATATTGCCGTGATGGGAATGGAGCGTTTAGCGCCGACTTTCCAAGAGGTGGATGTGTTAATTACGATGCTTGCTCGTAGTGCGGTAGGGGCGAAATTAACCGGTTATAACACGTGGTTAACCGGTCCTCGTCTTGCTGGTGAAACCGACGGTCCTGAAGAATTCCATTTGGTTATTGTGGATAATGGCCGTTCAGATATTTTAGCGTCTGAATTCCAAGAAGTTTTACGTTGTATTCGTTGCGGTGCTTGTTTGAATACCTGTCCGGCATATCGTCAAATCGGTGGCCATGGATATGGTTCTATTTACCCGGGTCCAATTGGTGCAGTAATTTCTCCATTACTAGGTGGTTATGATGAATTCAAAGAATTGCCGTATGCTTGTTCATTATGTAATGCGTGTAATTCTGTCTGCCCAGTGCGTATTCCATTAGCGCAGTTAATCTTAAAACACCGTGAGAAAATGGTAGAGTTAGGTAAAACTCCCGCAATGGAACGTTTATCTATTTTTGGTTTCACCACAGCCAATGCCAACCCAACACTATGGAAAGCAGGTGTGAATATCGGTGCGAAATTAGCGGGTAAGCTGATCAAAAATGGGAAAGCACCAATTACATTTGGTGCATTGGGTGAATGGACAAAAGCACGAGATTTACCACAAGCAGATGGTGAAAGTTTCCGTCAATGGTTTAATAATAGAGAGAGAGGGTAATAAGCATGGATTTACAAAATCGCGAAAATTTTCTTAATAAATTAGCGGCGAAAATGGGAAAAGCCCGTGCTATCGTACCTGAACCGATGGATACACCGGTCAATACGTACCCAACTGAGCGTTTAACTCATTTAAGTACGGTTGATTTAGCGAATGAATTTATCAATTCTGCAAAAACCATGATGGTGGACGTAAATGTGTGTAAAGAATCTGATGCAGTGCAAACTTTACTTGCTCTTTGTGAAAAATATGGTGGCGGTGATGTTGTACTTAATTCCGATGAAAGATTGACCGCACTTGATATTCCTGCAACGCTTGAAGCGAAATATACTTGCCATACGTGGTCATCAGAAACGGCACAAGATAACATTCGTTTTTCTGAAAAAGCTAATCTTGGCGTAGTTTATGCAGAATATGGTTTGGCGGAAACTGGCGGAATCGTCTTATTCTCTAGCGCAGATCGTGGACGTTCAGTGAGTTTATTACCTGAGAAATCAATTGTTGTTTTACGTAAAAGTCAAATTGTTCCTCGTGTTGCACAAGTGGCGAAAGTATTACACGAGAAAGCACAACAAGGCGAGCGTATGCCATCTTGTATCAATATTATCTCAGGCCCAAGCTCAACGGCGGATATTGAATTGATTAAAGTGATTGGTGTCCATGGACCCGTAGCAAAAATCTATTTAATAATTGATGATCTATAATGCAGAAAGGGGCAAATGCCCCTTTTTCTTTCCCCTATCAAGACATTTTTCCACCTTTATCTGAAATTAGTTTTTTTCATTATTTTTTGTTATTTCATTAATTTTATTAAATTACCTCTTGAGTTTTTTAGTTAAAGTGAAATAATGATAATCTTTCTCAATAATAAAAGGATATGATAATGAAGAAAGTTATTAAATTAAATTTAATCACACTCTGCTTAATCAATACCCTAAGTGTTTCTATCGTTGATGCAAAAGCTGAAGAAACATTAGATCAAATTGATGTAGTAGAAAAAAATGTCGCCAACGATAAAAAACCTTTTACGGAAGCGAAAGCCAAAAGCACCCGAGAGCATATTTTTAAAGAAACCCAAACTATAGATCAAGTTATTCGAAGTATTCCTGGTGCTTTTACTCAACAAGATAAAGGCTCTGGCGTAGTTTCTGTGAATATTCGTGGCGAAAATGGGTTAGGTCGTGTCAATACAATGGTTGATGGGGTTACACAAACCTTTTATTCCACCTCAATGGATTCGGGACAATCTGGTGGTAGCTCTCAATTTGGAGCAGCGATAGAGCCCAATTTTATTGCTGGTGTCGATGTCAATAAAAGCAACTTTTCAGGAACAAGCGGTATAAATGCGTTAGCGGGCAGTGCTAATTTTAGAACATTGGGCGTTAATGATGTTATTACCGATGACAAACCATTTGGTATTATTCTGAAAGGAATGACAGGGAGCAATGCCACTAAATCCAATTTTATGACAATGGCGGCAGGCAGAAAATGGCTTGATAATGGTGGCTATGTAGGCGTGGTGTATGGTTATAGCCAACGTGACGTTTCACAAGATTATCGTATCGGTGGCGGAGAACGATTAGCATCATTAGGGCAGGATATTCTAGAGAAAGAAAAAGAAGCTTATTTTCGTAATGCGGGTTATGTTTTAAATCCTGCAGGGCAATGGACACCTGATTTAAACAAAAACCATTGGTCTTGTAATGCCCCCACTCCAACATTTCATGGAAGTACAGAAAAAACGACAAACTCTAATGATTTCACAGGAGAAACAGAAACCATATGGACTGATTCAAATTGCATTACCCATATTGAAAAATCCAATATATATGATCCTGAAGAAACCGAGACCAGTGTAAAGAATATTTATAAAAATCAGGCTAGAAAAAACATTCTACAACAATTAGGAGCTGGCAAAAAACCCGAAGACATTGAAGAACTCCAAAAAGGTGATGATGGAATTGAAAAAACTGACAAATCATTTGAACGTAATAAAGATCAATATAGCGTCGCCCCTATTGAACCTGGCAGTTTGCAATCTCGTTCGCGTAGCCATTTATTAAAATTTGAGTATGGGGATGATCACCATACTCTAGGGGCGCAACTACGTACATTGGATAATAAAATTGGTTCTCGCAAAATTGAGAATCAAAATTACCAAGTCAATTATAATTTTAATAATAACAGTTATCTCGATCTTAACTTAATGGTGGCACATAACCTTGGAAAAACAATTTATCCTAAGGGAGGATTTTTTTCTGGCTGGCGAGTCACAGATAAACTTATCACAAAAAATGTAGCAAATATCATTGATATTAATAACAGCTATACCTTCTTATTACCAAAAGAAATTGATTTAAAAGCTACGTTAGGTTTTAACTATATTACCAATGAATATAGCAAAAATCGTTTTCCAGACGAATTAAGTTTATTTTCCAAAGAAGCATCGCACGATCCTGGTCGTTACAATTATTTAGGAACACTTGAGGGCACTAGAGCCTTACTCCCCCAACGTTCAGTAATCTTACAACCTTCTGGGAAACAAAAATTTAAAACTGTTTATTTTGATACCGCACTTTCTAAAGGTATTTACCATTTAGACTATAGTGTCAATTTTACGCATTATGCATTTAACGGTGAGTATGTAGGTTACGAAAATACACCAACACAAATTGATGAACCGATTTTGCATAAATCAGGTCATAAAAAAGCATTCAATCATTCTGCTACATTAAGTGCAGAACTGAGTGATTATTTTATGCCATTTTTTACTTATTCACGAACACACAGAATGCCGAATATTCAAGAGATGTTTTTCTCTCAAGTGTCTGATGCGGGGGTGAATACCGCATTGAAACCTGAGCGAGCTGAAACTTATCAACTTGGTTTTAATACCTATAAAAAAGGCGTTTTCACTAAAGAAGATGTATTAGGTTTAAAATTAGTGGGCTATCGTAGTTTTATCAAAAATTATATTCATAATGTATATGGTGTATGGTGGAGAGATGGCATTGTTCCTGACTGGGCTTCTGAGAATGGATTTAGATTTACCATTGCTCATCAAAATTATAAGCCAATTGTGAAAAAGAGCGGTGTTGAATTAGAAGTAAATTATGACATGGGACGTTTCTTTGCAAATCTGTCTTATGCATACCAACGAACAAATCAACCAACCAATTATGCAGACGCAAGCCCACGTCCTAACAACGCATCAAAAGATGATATTCTGAAACAAGGTTATGGTCTATCTCGTATCTCAATGTTACCTAAAGATTATGGAAGATTAGAACTTGGATCTCGCTGGTTTGATCAAAAATTAACTCTTGGTATCGCAGCACGTTACTATGGGAAAAGTAAACGAGCAACCATTCAAGAAGATTATATTAACGGTTCTCAATTTGAATTAAATACGAGCCATGAACGAACTTATTATGCAATCAAGAAAACAGAGGAAATTAATAAACAACCGATTATTTTAGATTTGCATGTAAGTTATGAACCTGTTAAAGATTTAATTATCAAAGCTGAAGTACAAAACCTACTAGATAAACGTTATGTTGATCCTTTAGACTCAGGCAATGATGCTGCTTCACAGCGCTATTATTCAAGCTTAAATGATTCAATTTGTAGTAAAAATAATACTTGTGAAGATGGAGGAAAAGATAAATCTGTACTTTATAACTTTGCACGTGGAAGAACTTATATTCTAAGTTTGAACTATAAATTCTAATTGGCTCATATAAAAAGGCATAGCTAATAAACTATGCCTTTTTAAATAATGTTTATAATTCAATTTTAGAATTTATTATCTTATGAAAAGATTATTACTACAGTCTATCAATCATCCCTAATACTAATGCCGAAGACTGTTTTGCAGCCAACGGTAAGAACTCTTCAAAAGACATACTTGCTTCACCATCGCCTGCATCTGAAATGGCTCGAACCACTACAAAAGGCACATTAAAAGCATAGCAAACTTGTGCAATCGCTGTGGCTTCCATTTCAACTCCCGTCACATTCGGGAAGTCTGCTTTTATTTGTGCAATTTTGTCTTCACTATTAATAAAACTATCGCCAGAGCAAATTAAACCACGTTTTACTGATTGTCCTTGCTTTTCTGCAATTTCTTGAGCGAGGTCAGCTAGCTTTTTGTCAGATAAAAATGCTGCTGGATTAGCTGGCAACTGCCCTTTTTCATAGCCAAAAGCTGTCACGTCCGCATCGTGGTAGCGTGTTTCATCTGAAATTACAATATCTCCCACTTTCAAGCCTTTTGCTACCCCACCCGCAGAACCAGTATTGATCACAAAATCTGGCTTGGCTACTTGTAACAATGCCGTCGTGCCAATTGCAGCGGCTACTTTTCCAATACCTGATTGCAACAATGCAACATCTTTACCATTAATTTTGCCTTCAAAAATGACCGCACTTGCTACTCGAGTTTCAGTTCTCTCTGCCATTAAATTTTTTAAAATTTCTACTTCTTGCGCCATTGCGCCAACAATTCCGATTTTCATCACTTTTGTTCCTGTTCTATTTTATTTACCAAAAAATCTAACACCGCCACGCTATAATCATCGTTATAAAGCGTGCTCGCCGTGAGTACATATTTTCCACCAATGACAACGTAAGGATAGGTAAAAACACCATATTCTTCCGTCAATTCAATTGCATCTTGAATTTGCTCTTTTACTCTTTCTGAATTTTCAGCCTGAATAAATAACTGTTTATCTAGAGCTTGTTCTTCCGCCCATTGTTGAATTTTATTTGTCGCAGACAACTCTGCATAACGAGATTTTTCTGAAGTTTCAAATAATAAAACATTAGATAATTCACCCGCACTTAGTGCTTGCAAGGTATAAAAAACGCGTGCGCTAAACTGGCTATCGGCAGTTGCAATAGGATATTGTTCCAACGCAACTTTATTTGTACGCATTTGACTATAAAGCTCCAAAATATCTTGCGCTGACGAACATACTCGGCAATCGTAATCAAAAAAGAATTGAATACGTATTTTTTTATCCGCTCTAGGCGCTTGTTCAATAGGCTCTTGATAAGAAAAATAATCTCGCCCATCTTCAAAATGCATGACATCAGAAGATGGTAAGTGCGGTGAATTTTGAGTAGAAAATTCTTTTTGATTTACTTCGGCTAGAACCGATGATGCAAATCCAAATAAGCCTAATACGAATAATCCATAAAATTTCAAAACATTACTCATCAATCGCTTCAATATATTCCACTAAAAGCTGTACATTTCGGTTACCACGAAACTCATTAACATCTAATTTATATGCAAATCTTGCCTGTTTAATTGAAAGATCAGGATACAATCTTGTGTCAATATTAAACGCAACCGCATCTAATAAAGGCCCACCTTGTTTTGGTTCCACTAACATTTTGAGATGGTTTTGATTTTGTCCAATTGCACGCTGGTCTAAAATTTTAAATTCGCCATCAAAACAAGGCTCTGGGAAAGCTTGTCCCCAAGGGCCTGCTGATTTTATTAGTTCCGCCGCTTCAAGATTAAATTCATTTAAATTTAATTCGCCATCGGTCCAGATTACACCTTGTAAATGTTCTTCATCAAGCCAATCGGCAACGGTTTGATTAAAAATATGTTGGAAATCATCAAAGTGTTCTTCTCGAAGGCTTAATCCTGCAGCCATCGCATGGCCACCAAATTTTAAAATCATATTAGGATGTTGCGAATGAATACGCTCTAAAACATCACGCATATGCAAACCTTCGATAGAACGCGCAGAACCTTTCAAGATTCCCTCACCATCTTTCGCGAAGGCAATGACTGGACGGTGATATTGTTCTTTAATTCGAGAGGATACTATTCCCAACACACCTTGATGCCAATTTGGTTGATAAAGTGTAATCCCCGAAGGTAACTCTTTAAAAAGTGCGGTGAGATTTTGGCAAATTTCTAACGCCTCAAGCTTCATGCCAGCTTCAATTTCTTTACGCGTTTGGTTGAGTTGATCAAGATCTAAAGCCAATTCTCTGGCTTTTAGCATATCGTCCGCCAGTAAAAGCTCTACTCCAATCGACATATTGTCTAAACGCCCCGCTGCATTTAAACGAGGTCCGATACAAAAACCGAGATCACTTGAAGTAAACTGTTCAACATTACGGTTAGCCACTTCTGCTAATGCAACAATACCTGGGCGGCAACGCCGTGCACGAATCCGCATTAAGCCTTGATAAGCAAGGATACGATTATTTTGATCTAAAGGCACCACATCCGCAACAGTACCCAATGCTACTAGATCGAGCAAGTCAGTAAAATTAGGTTGTGTTTCTGCAGTAAAAATACCCAGTTCACGAAATTTTGCTCGTACGGCTAACATCAAATAAAACGCAACACCAACGCCCGCTAAGGATTTTGAAGGGAAACCACACTGGCTTAAATTAGGATTAACAATAGCATCGGCTAGCGGCAAAGTTTCGGGAGGTAAATGATGATCCGTCACTAAAACACGGACACCTTTCTCTTTCAAAAATGCAACGCCTTCAAAAGATGAAACGCCATTATCCACCGTCATTAATAGCTGAACGCCCTTTTCAATCGCCATTTCAGCCACTGGAATACTCAAACCATAACCTTGTTCAAATCGATTTGGTACGAGATAATCCACATCCGCAAAACCAAGTTGTCTTAAAGCCAGCACACTCAATGCTGTACTGGTTGCACCATCAGCATCAAAATCCCCAACAATCACTATTTTTTGCTGTTGTTGGTAAGCTTCCACTAATAAATTTACCGCTTGTTCAATACCATATAACTGATTTGGATTCAGCATTGATTTTAAAGTGCGGTCTAATTCTTCGGTGTTTTGAATATGGCGTGCGCGATAAAGGCGATCTAATAACGGATGGTTTGAAACAGAATTTCCAATTGGAATTTCACGGCGTTTGATAAGTTTTTTCACTGGATATTAATTCATATCTAAAAGCAAAAAGCTGTTGAAATCAACAGCTCTTTTATCTATACTTTTCCCGTCGGTCAGGGCTTTTAACCCTGAATGCTGACAGGGGTTAAAAGCCCTACTGACCATTAGTCTAACTATTGTGTCAGCTAAGGATTTTAATAATGCCTAAATTATGTAGTTATATCATAGTCTTCGTATTGTTAATGCTTTTAAGCTCCCCAGCATATTAAGCATAACCGACTAAATACAAGGGGTAGGCATCTGCCCCTTGCTTTTCATTATAAAATCATTTCGCGGTTTCTTCAAGTGCGCTCAATAAATCAGCTGGTTTTAAATAACCGCCAATAAGCTCACCAGTTGAGGTAACTATACTAGGTGTGCCATTTACGCCAAATTGTGCGCCTAATTCATAATGTTTTTTCACCACATTTGGGGTTTTAACTTCTTTCGGTAAATTGCCTTTTTCTGCTTCATTTAAAGCAAAAACAGGATCTTTTGCCGTCCAAATAGCTTCCATTTGTTGTGCAGTTTGGTTATTCATGCCCGCACGAGGGAAAGCCAAATAACGCACGGTGATACCAAGATCATTATATTCTTTTAATTGCTGATGTAATAAATGGCAATAATGGCAAGTAATATCCATAAATACCGTCACAACATGCTTTTCATTTTTAGCGGGGTAAACAATCATCTCATTTTTATAAGAATTAAGTTTATCCACTAAAATTTTACCCGCCACATCAACAGGGCCATTATTTGTAAGTTCGTAAAGTTTACCTTGGAAAGCATATTTTCCATCTTCTGTCACATAAAGTACGCCTTGATCTGTTACGGCAGTTTTGATACCTGAAATTGGCGAGGATTTCACATCAATATTTGATGCGCCAAGAGACTGTAATTTGCTTTTAATCGTGGCATCGTTTGCCATTGCATTAGCCGCAGCCACGCACAAAAGTGCGGTAAGAATTTTCTTCATTTTTTGTTCCTAAATTAGCTTGAGCAAGAAAGTCTGAAATTATAGAGAGATTGCTAATTTCTGCAAGGTCAAACTATCCAAAAATCAGAAAATAGCATATAATTCCACACTTTATCACACAGTGAATTTATTATGTTTGAAATCAATCCTGTAAAAAATAAAATCACCGACTTATCCGACCGCACTTCGGTGCTTCGGGGGTATCTTTGACTTCGATGCCAAAGTTGAGCGTTTAGAAGAAGTCAATGCCGAATTAGAACAGCCAGATGTTTGGAATGATCCAGATAAAGCCCAGGCGCTTGGTAAAGAACGCGTTTCTTTAGAACAAGTTGTAAATACCATCAAAAACTTAGAACAAGGTTTAGAAGATGTTGATGGATTATTAGAACTTGCCATCGAAGCAGAAGACGAAGACACTTTCAATGAAGCGGTATCTGAATTAGATGAACTCGAACAACAACTCGAAAAATTAGAGTTCCGTCGAATGTTTAGTGGCGAACATGATGCTTGCGATTGCTATGTGGACTTACAAGCTGGTTCTGGCGGTACGGAAGCTCAAGATTGGACAGAAATGTTGCTCCGTATGTATCTCCGTTGGGCTGAAAGCAAAGGTTTTAAAACAGAACTGATGGAAGTATCTGACGGTGATGTAGCTGGGTTGAAATCGGCAACGATTAAAGTGAGCGGTGAATATGCTTTTGGTTGGTTACGAACAGAAACTGGTATTCATCGTTTGGTGCGTAAAAGTCCATTTGATTCCAATAACCGTCGTCACACATCGTTCAGCGCGGCATTTGTCTATCCTGAAATTGATGACGATATTGATATTGAAATCAATCCCGCTGATTTACGTATTGATGTGTATCGTGCATCGGGAGCTGGTGGACAGCACGTAAACAAAACTGAAAGTGCGGTGCGAATTACCCATATGCCAAGTGGTATTGTTGTGCAATGTCAGAACGATCGTTCACAGCACAAAAATAAAGATCAAGCGATGAAACAATTAAAAGCGAAATTGTATGAGCTTGAATTACAGAAGAAAAATGCAGATAAGCAAGCAATGGAAGATAATAAATCCGACATTGGTTGGGGAAGCCAAATTCGCTCTTATGTATTAGACGATTCACGCATTAAAGATTTGCGTACTGGCGTGGAAAACCGTAATACGCAAGCCGTATTAGACGGTGATTTAGATCGATTTATTGAAGCGAGTTTAAAAGCTGGGCTTTAATCATGATTTGCTGGATAAGTAAAGACGCGTTACTTATCCCATCATAAGAAATAACCCCAAAGTGCGGTTATTTTTAAAGGTATTTTTAAAGTTAAAATTAAAGGTAAACAACATGTCAGAACAAGAAGTTAAAGAATTAGATCTCAATGGCGAAATGCTCGTTCGTCGTGAAAAATTAGCAGCATTACGTGCAAAAGGTAATGCCTTTCCAAACAAGTTTCGTCGTGATGCTCTCGCACAAGATTTGCACAATCAATATGATGCAGAAGACGGTGAAATCTTAAAAGAGAAAGGCATTGAAGTACAAGTTGCTGGCCGTATTATGACTCGCCGTGCAATGGGTAAGGCGACGTTTATCACCATTCAAGATATGAGCGGTAAAATCCAGCTTTATGTTGCACGCGATAATTTGCCTGAAGGCGTTTATAAAGATGATGTTGGTACTTGGGATTTAGGTGACATCGTTGGCGTTAAAGGCACTTTATTTAAAACAAAAACAGATGAACTCACAGTGAAAACCACTGAAGTTCAACTTTTAACTAAAGCACTTCGCCCATTACCAGACAAATTCCATGGTTTAACCGACCAAGAGGTTCGTTATCGCCAACGTTATTTAGATTTAATTTCTAACGAAGAATCTCGCCGCACTTTTATTATTCGTTCTAAAGTTGTCGCGGGTATTCGTGAATATTTCATTTCTAAAGGCTTTATGGAAGTGGAAACGCCAATGTTACAAGTGATTCCAGGCGGTGCATCTGCACGTCCTTTCGTAACCCATCACAATGCATTAGATGTGGATATGTATTTGCGTATCGCACCTGAACTTTATTTAAAACGCTTAGTTGTTGGTGGGTTTGAACGAGTATTTGAATTAAACCGTAACTTCCGTAATGAAGGGGTTTCTGTTCGCCATAATCCAGAATTTACCATGCTTGAATACTACCAAGCTTATGCGGATTACCATGATTTAATGGATAACACCGAAGAACTTCTTCGTAAATTAGCGATTGATATTCTTGGTACTACCATTGTGAAATACGGCGAATACGAATTTGATTTTGGTAAACCATTCGAACGTATTACATTACACGATGCAACCATTAAATATGGTGCAGACAAAGGTATCGTAAAAGAAGATTTATATGATTTTGATCGTGCAAAAGCCACGGCTGAACGCTTAGGTATTGAAGTACAAAAATCTTGGGGCTTAGGTAGCATTGTCAATGCAATTTTTGAAGAAGTGGCTGAACATCACTTAATTCAGCCAACCTTCTTAATGGCTCACCCTGCGGAAATTTCGCCACTTGCACGTCGTAATGATGAAAATCCAGATGTGACAGATCGTTTTGAGCTCTTTATCGGTGGCCGTGAAATCGGTAATGGTTTCTCAGAATTAAATGACGCGGAAGATCAAAATGAACGTTTTGATGCACAAGTGGCTGCGAAAGAAGCGGGCGATGATGAAGCAATGTTTAAAGATGAAGACTTTGTTGTTGCGCTAGAACACGGCTTACCACCAACAGCCGGTGAAGGTTTAGGTATCGACCGTCTAGCAATGCTTTATGCAAATGCACCATCAATTCGTGATGTTATCTTATTCCCTGCAATGCGTCAGAAATAATAAAGATACAAACAAAGCCACCATTTGGTGGCTTTTTATCTAAACATGAAAAAGGGAGCTAACGCTCCCCTTATTTTTTTAATGATTAACCATTAATAAATTTTTCACCTAATTCAATATCTGCACGTAAAGTCGGCAACATATTTTCTAAGGCTTGTTGTTCAAAATTGCTTAATGGGCCAATTGGTAAAATTTCTTCTACGCCTTCTTTGCCTAAACGAACTGGTTGAGAGAAGAAACGAGCATATTTGCCATCACCTTCAACATAAGTACATTCAACAACTGTCTCGCCACTCAATCCTTTCACTAAAGAACGAGCGAAACGCGCTGCAGCTTGCGCCATTGAAAGCGTTGCAGAACCCCCACCAGCTTTTGCATTGACCACTTCTGTACCTGCATTTTGGATACGTTTTGTTAATGGTTCGATTTCATCTTCATTCCACTCAGCATATTGAACTTGAGAAAGTAATGGAAGAATAGTCACACCTGAGTGACCACCAATAACAGGAACGCTCGTACGAGAAACATTTAAACCTTTTAATTCAGCCACAAAGGTTTCAGAACGTAACACGTCTAAAGTTGTCACACCAAATAATTTACGTTTGTCATAAACGCCTGCTTTTTTCAATACTTCTGCAGCAATCGCAACGGTAGTATTTACTGGGTTAGTAATGATACCAACGCATGCTTTCGGGCAAGTAACCGCGACTTTTTCAATTAAACCACGAACAATGCCTGCATTAATGTTAAATAAATCAGAGCGGTCCATACCAGGTTTACGCGCAACACCAGCAGAAATTAATACAACATCCGCACCTTCAAGTGCAGGCGTTGGATCTTCACCAGAAAAACCTTTCACATTCACTGCAGTTGGAATATGGCTCACATCCACTGCAACACCTGGGGTAACAGGGGCAATATCATATAATGCTAAATCTGAACCAGCAGGCAATTGAAGTTTTAGTAATAACGCTAATGCTTGACCAATACCGCCTGCGGCGCCTAATACTGCAACTTTCATAAATACTCCTTATGTGTTAGTTAATTTAAGATGACCTGATTTTAAAATTTTCATCTCACAATTACAAACAGAGAAATATCATTCTATGATCTAGTTCACATTTCTGAGGTAATTTTTTCCTTCTCTTTGCTTTTATTCACATTCAAGTTGCTGAAAATGAATTTTTATGCAATTCTTATGCAAATTTTTGACTATTGAAAAATAAAAATGACTGACAATTTAACTCGCGCTTTTAAAGAATTACTCAATCAAGAACGCTTTGGCTCTCAAAGTGAGATTGTCGATGCCTTAAAAAAACAAGGCTTTACAGGCATTAATCAATCAAAAATATCAAGAATGCTCACCAAATTTGGCGCTGTTCGCACCCGTAATACCAAAATGGAAATGGTCTATTGCTTACCAGGTGAATTAAGTGTTCCTAATACCAGTAGTCCATTAAAAAATCTTGTATTAGACGTTGATTACAATGATATGTTAATTGTCATTAAGACTTCTCCAGGTGCGGCACAACTCATCGCTCGCTTGCTCGATTCAATTGGAAAATCAGAAGGCATCTTAGGCACTATCGCAGGCGATGACACAATTTTTATCACACCAACGCGTGGTACAAAAATTGTCGATTTACTCAAAAATGTTCAACGTTTATTTGAAAACGCGCTGTAATGAACATTTTATTAACTGGGGGCACGGGACTTATCGGCAAAGCACTTGTTGAACAACTCTGCTTACGCAATGAACAAGTGACGATCTTAACGCGCTCAAGTACGCCGCACACTATCTCAAAGCAAAAAAATATCAAATTTATTACCGCACTTTCAGAACTCGATTTACAAGAACAGTTTGATGCCATCATCAATCTTGCTGGTGAGCCGATTTTTCATAAAGCTTGGACGACAAAGCAAAAATCTATTTTACGAGAAAGTCGTTTAAGCCTTACCACTCAACTAGTTGAATTCATCAATCAGTATCAACAACACCCTATTTTTATTTCAGGTTCAGCGACTGGAATTTATGGCGATCAAGACGAACAAAAAATTACCGAAACAAGCAAAACAGCAAAAACCTTCACCGCACAATTATGCCAAGATTGGGAAAATATTGCGCGACAAGCTAATGGGAGGGTTTGTTTGATTCGAACAGGCATGGTCTTTTCTAAGAAAGGAGGTGCCCTTGCTCAAATGTTGCCTTTATACAAATGGGGACTTGGTGGCAAACTAGGCAATGGAGAGCAATATTTTCCCTGGATTGCTTTGGAAGATATGGTCAATGGCATTTTATTTTTACTCGATCATTCAGAGTGCCAAGACTCATTTAACTTCACCGCCCCGAATCCTATAAAACAGCATAAATTTAACCGCACTTTGGCTGGAATATTAAAGCGCCCTGCCTTTGCAATCATTCCCAAATGGATATTACATTTCATTCTTGGCGAACGAGCGAATCTATTACTAGAAAGCCAAAATGTTGTGCCTGAAAAATTACTCAACGCTGGATTCCAATTTCAATATTCTGATTGCGAAAACTATCTAAAAGATATCCTAAAAAACAAATAAAAAAATCACCGCACTTTTTTAATGCGGTGATTTTTTATCAGACTAAATATCTCGCCTTATCGCCATTTATTGTTCATTATAAATTTCAAGATTAGATGCTTGTTTTTCACGTTTTTTCTTTGCACTGTCGTTCCGTTGACTTGCAATTTTTTCTAAATATTTTGGCGTGATATCGCCTGTAATATATTCGCCAGTGAATACTGAACAATCAAATCCTCGAATAGCCGGATTTTCTAATTGAACAGATTCGGTAAGTGCGGTCAGATCTTGGAAAATTAGTTTATCTACGCCAATCAAATGCGCAATTTCATCAACATTTCGACCGTAAGCGATCAGTTCATCGCGACTCGGCATATCAATACCATATACATTCGGATAACGAATTTCTGGAGCAGCAGAGGCAAAGTAAATTTTCTTCGCGCCAGCTGAGCGAGCCATTTCAACAATTTGCTCAGAGGTTGTACCGCGAACGATAGAATCGTCCACCAATAAGACATTTTTATCTTTAAATTCAGCTTTAATGGTATTCAATTTGCGACGAACAGAACTAATACGCTGCGCTTGTCCCGGCATAATAAACGTACGACCGACATAGCGATTTTTCACAAATCCTTGGCGATAAGGTTTCCCTAGTACACGAGCTATTTGTAACGCAATATCTGTGGAGGTTTCAGGAACGGGAATCACCACATCAATATTATCAATTTCATCCGCCCATTGTTTTGCAATTTTTTGTCCGAGTTTTTCCCCCATGTGAACACGTGCAGCATAAACAGAGACACCATCAATTGTTGAATCTGGGCGTGCAAAATAAACATACTCAAAAATACAAGGATTTAGCACCGCACTTTCGGCACATTGTTGCGAATAAAGCTCACCATCAAACGTCACATAAATAGCTTCACCAGGGGCAATATCGCGAACAAAGTCAAAACCCACAATATCTAAAGCAACTGTTTCAGAGGCAAACATATACTCAGTTTTGCCATTTTCTTCGCGTTTACCCAACACTAAAGGACGAATACCAAAAGGATCACGAAACGCAACCATGCCATGCCCAATAATCATCGCTAAACAAGCATAAGCACCACGAACATCGTTGTGAGTTTGACTAACAGCATTAAAAATATCTTTTGGATCAAGTTTCTCTTGAGGAATGTGATCAAGGTGATTTGCAAGAATATTTAGAAGAAGTTCGGAATCTGAATTAGTGTTTACATGACGGCGGGCAGTTTTAAAGACCTTTTCTTTTAACTCCACTGAGTTGGTTAAATTGCCGTTATGCACCAAAGTGACACCATAAGGAGAATTCACATAAAAAGGCTGCGCCTCTGAGACGCTAGAACTCCCTGCTGTAGGATAGCGAACATGCCCCAACCCAGCATTTCCTTGCAACCGTAGCATATGCTCTTGATGGAACACATCACTCACTAAACCGTTAGCTTTGCGTAAGCGGAAACGATTTTCATCGTCAACCGTCACAATGCCCGCAGCATCTTGCCCACGATGTTGCAAAAGCGTCAATGCCGCATAAATAGATTCATTAACCGGACTTTGGCTAACAATACCGACAATACCACACATTTTGTGTTCCTTATTGATTAAGCGTTGGATTTAAAAAACTTGAACTAGCCTGAAGTTGTTGAAAGAACCATTCAATAATAAAACCAAAGTGCGGTATTAATTGAGATTCTTTCCACCAATCAGTTTGTTCAAAATTGGTGAAGGTATCCATGAAAAATAATAACGCAGCGACAATCAGTGCACCGCGCACTAAACCAAAAATCGCACCTAAAACACGATCAGTGCCGCTTAAACCAGTTTTATCTACTAATTGGCTAATCACATAATTTACTATGGCACCCACGATTAAAGTCAGTACAAATAAAATCCCGATCGCGGTTCCATTACGAATATACATTGATTCAATTTGCGTAAGATAAGCTGCAAGATAAGGATAGAACTGGCTTGCTACAATAAATGCTACAACCCAGCTACCGAGTGAAAGCACTTCGCGAACAAAACCGCGTAATAAACTGACAAGAATAGAAAAAGCGATAATGCCAATAATAATGTAATCGATCATTAAATAATCTCTCAATAAAAAACGGCCGTTTAAAACGACCGAGGTATTTTACAAAAATAAAGCCAAAAAGAAAACGTTTGCGTAAACTAAATTTCCTGCCAAAAAGCACGTTCAAATTTGCTTTGAGCTTTCTTTAAGACTTCTGCTAAATGTTGGTATGTCGGTTGATCTTGCACAAAAGGCAAGGGTTCATGTAGTTGTTTTAAGCGTTCGCAAATATCATAAAACCATACCGCACTTTGATTTTCTAATGGCGAATTCGCACGCTTACCAAGCCAATAAAGACCTTGAAAAGGAATAAGCAAGGCAAAAAGTGAGGTCAAAATTGCAATAGAAAAGGCCATCAAATCATTTTTTGCATAAATCTGTTGCCACACCACTGCAAATACAGCAACAAAGGGCATGAATTTTTGTGCAAAACTCGTGGCTTTCATAATACGGTTTTCAGGGAAAATCATGCCTAACTTAGCCTCCTGCGGCCAAGTATTAAGATAAACTTGTCCCTGTTTTAAAATGGAAAAAAATGCCATAAAAATGCTCGTTAAAATAACCGCACTTATCATACCCCACTTTATATTATTTTGTCACCTTACCCAAAAAGTTTAAATTTTCAAAAAATTTAATAACCTGATGAATTTTTATGCATAGACGAATTTATTTTATTTGTCAAAAAGTGTATCCTATGTCCGATTTTTTCAGTCCATTCAACTGAGTGGATTTTCATTAACTTTAATCAAATATAGGGTTCCTATGTCAAAACTTGTTCTAATCCTTAACTGTGGTAGTTCTTCATTAAAATTTGCAATCCTTGATCCAGCAACAGGTGAAGAAAAATTATCTGGTTTAGCTGAAGCATTTTTCCTTCCAGAAGCTCGCATTAAATGGAAACTTAACGGTGAGAAAGGGAGCGCAGATTTAGGTGCAGGTGCAGCACATACTGAAGCACTTGACTTCATTGCATCAAACATTATGACTGATGAGCTTAAAAACTCAATCACATCGATTGGTCACCGTATCGTTCACGGTGGTGAAAAATACACTCAATCCGTTGTAATCACAGATGAAGTGGTTAAAGGTATTGAAGATGCAGCACAATTTGCCCCACTTCACAACCCTGCTCACCTAATCGGTATTCGTGAAGCCTTTAAAACCTTCCCACATTTAAAAGATAAGAATGTTGCCGTATTTGATACTGCTTTCCACCAAACTATGCCTGAAGAAGCATTCTTATATGCGCTTCCATATTCACTCTATAAAGAGCACGCTGTTCGTCGCTATGGTGCTCACGGTACTAGCCACTACTTCGTTTCTCGTGAAGTCGCTGAATATGTAGGTAAACCTGCAGACCAAGTCAATACGATTATTTGTCACTTAGGTAATGGGGGGTCTGTTTCTGTTGTTCGTAACGGTAAATGTATTGATACATCAATGGGCTTAACTCCGTTAGAAGGTTTAGTAATGGGCACTCGTTGTGGTGATATCGACCCTGCAATAGTATTCTACCTATACAAAAACTTAGGTATGTCAATGGAACAAATCGAAGAGACTTTAGTGAAAAAATCCGGTCTTTTAGGTTTAACTGAGGTAACCAGTGACTGTCGTTATGCAGAAGATAACTACGACGATCTGTCTAAGCCTGAAGCAAAACGTGCATTAGACGTCTATAGTTACCGTTTAGCAAAATACATCGGTGCTTATATGGCGGTATTAGGCGATGATCACTTAGATGCCATTGCATTTACGGGTGGTATCGGTGAAAACTCCGCTCATGTTCGTGAATTAGCATTAAATCACTTAAAATTATTTGGTATTAAAGTGGATAACGAACGCAATCTTGCGGCACGCTTCGGTAAAGATGGCGTAATCACTACTGATGATTCTGCATTTAAAGCGATTGTACTTCCAACTAATGAAGAGTTAGTCATCGCTCAAGATACCGCACGTTTAGCGGGCTAATCAACTTCCATCAAACCTGCTGAAAAATCAGCAGGTTTTTTTCATTTATTAAAAGGTATATCAAAATGACTAAAGCAGTTATTCTTATTCCAACTAGCACAGAAGCCAATTTAGCATCAGCATTACAAATCGCTAAAACAACAAATGCGGTTATATTCAATGCAGTAGAAGATGTAAAAGCCGCTCAAGCATTCATCGCAAATAATCAAAAAGACGTGTTGTTAGAAAAAATCGTTGCTGATTTCCAAGCATTAAATGCAAATCTAGTGGTTGTTAAAGGTGTTCAACCTTCAGCTCAAGCGCCTTTTGCAAATAGCTTAAACTTTGCGATTGCGCAAACCTTAGATGCACAAATCATCTTAGTAGCAAACAATGAAGAAAGCACATTAATAGAAGCCGTTGCTTCAGAATTTGGTGGTGTGAACAACGCTGATATATTAGGTGTATTTGGTGCACAAGCAGGAAAAATTAAAACCTTCGATGAACAAGCATTAGTTGCGGCAATCTCTGCACCACTTGCTCGTAAAGCACGTATTTCTCCAGCTGCATTCCGTTTCAAATTAACTGATTTAGCACGCAAAGCAGGCAAAACTATCGTATTACCAGAAGGTGACGAACCTCGCACTGTTAAAGCGGCTGCAATCTGTGCTGAACGTGGTATCGCAAAATCAGTATTATTAGCGGATCCTGAATCAGTGAAAAAAGTCGCAGCAGAACAAGGCGTGACTTTAAGTGCTGACGTAACAATCATCAATCCAGCTGACGTACGCGAAAACTACGTTGCTCGTTTAGTTGAATTACGTAAATCTAAAGGCTTAACTGAAGAACAAGCTCGCGCGCAATTAGAAGACACCGTTGTATTAGGCACCATGATGTTAGAAGCTGGCAAAGTGGATGGTCTAGTTTCTGGTGCCGTTCATACAACGGCAAACACTATTCGCCCACCGATGCAGATCATCAAAACAGCACCTGGCAGTTCAATTATCTCATCTGTATTCTTTATGTTATTACCAGACCAAGTATTAGTCTATGGCGACTGTGCGGTAAATCCAGAACCTACAGCGGAACAATTAGCTGAAATCGCAATCCAATCAGCCGAATCTGCAAAAGCATTTGGTTTAGAACCAAAAGTGGCAATGCTTTCTTATTCAACTGGTACTTCTGGTGCGGGTCAATCAGTCGAGAAAGTAAAAGAGGCAACCCGTATTGCACAAGAAAAACGCCCTGATTTATTAATTGATGGTCCATTGCAATACGATGCAGCTGTGATGAAAGATGTGGCAGCTTCTAAAGCACCAAATTCTAAAGTAGCGGGTCAAGCAAATGTATTTGTATTCCCTGATATCAACGCGGGTAATATCGGCTATAAAGCAGTTCAACGCTCTGCTGATTTAGTTGCGGTAGGTCCAATGCTTCAAGGTATGCGAAAACCTGTTAATGACTTATCTCGTGGCGCATTAGTCGATGACATTGTTTACACTATTGCATTAACTGCAATTCAAGCAACACAATAGTCTAAACAAGCTAAAAAAATCCCGCACTTTTAAAAGAATGCGGGATTTTTTATTGATTAATCAATTTTGTGCATGTTTTGCAGAAACTTCATTTAATAAAGTTTGCAACTCCCCAGATTGATACATTTCCAAAATAATATCACACCCACCAATTAACTCTCCCTCGACCCATAGTTGTGGGAAAGTAGGCCAATTCGCATAAACAGGCAATTCAGCACGAATATCAGCATGTTGTAAGATATCAACATAACCAAAAGGTACTTTACAATTCATCAGTGCTTCTACTGCTCGCGCCGAAAAACCACAAGATGGTAATTTAGGTGAGCCTTTCATATAGATAAGAATTGGATTTTCACTAATTTGTTTTTTAATTTTGTCTAAGGTTTCCATAATGTTCCCCACGAATAAAAGAGGATTGAATTCTACCACAAGTTAAAACTTGAGTGAAATTCTAGGATTATTATCTTAATAAAACAAAAGGCCTAAACCGAAGTTTAAGCCTTTTTTTCTGTATTTAATCTTTCGTTAAACGAATACTAAAATTATTTAGTACCGTTAACTGCGATTTCAACACGACGGTCTGGTGCTAAACAAGCGATAAGCGCTTTACGACCTTTAACTTGGTCACAAGTTGCGCCAGTCACTGGATTTGCTTTACCGTAACCAGTTGCAGAGATTGCGTTAGTTGCTACGCCTTTTTGTACTAAGTAGTTAGCTACTGTGTCTGCACGACGTTGAGAAAGTTTTAAGTTACCAGCATCAGAACCGATACGGTCAGTGTAACCAGCAACAGCTACTTTAGCACTGTTGATTTGTGCGATTTCACCGTAGATACCATCTAAAGTTGCTTTAGCTTGTGGTTTTAAGTTTGCTTTACCGAAAGCGAAAGTTACATCAGAGTTTAAGTTGAAAGTTTTGCTTACAACTTCAGGAGCCATAGCTGGTGCAGCTACTGCGCCTTGACCGAAACGGTAAGAAACGCCAGCGTTGATAGAACCAATCCATGGGTTGTAATCTACAGAGCTATTGTGAGCATTTTGAGTACGGAATTTACCTACGCGAGTTAACCATTGGTATTCTAAACGAACTGCTAACTCTGGTAATACTGCATATTCTGCACCGACTGCGAATAAACCAGAGGTACGTAAGCTGTGACGACCTTCTTCGTGATCACGAGCACCATTTGTCTTATCGTAGAATTTATAGTCAGAACGTACTAAAGCCACACCTGCTTTACCGTAAACATCTAAACCATTTAACACTTCGTAGCTACCTTTAAAGCTTAAGTGAGTACCGTGGTTAGTGTGTTTAGCAACAGTTTTACCAGCTTCACGCGCTTTTGCACGACCAAAATCATCGTAACCTAATTCCACTGCTAAACCTAAGTTATCACGATTTAAGATTTGGTAACCACCAAATACACCATAAGTGAAAGAATTACGGTTATAACCATAATCATTAACACTTAATTTGTTAGCAATAACACTGTTTTTGTTAATACCATCGTGGAAAGATGCTTGACCTGCTTTAACACCTGCATAGAAAGTGTTTTCTTGTGGTGCAGCTTGAGCTACTGAAGCCGCTGCTAAACCAGCAACTACTAATGCGATTGCAGTTTTTTTCATTTTGATGTCCTCTATTTAGTCATCGTTTATTAATAAGAAAAGTTTCCTTGCTTATAATGGAACTTTTAGGGAAAGTTACACTCAAAGCATTTGCTTAACTAGGGTTTTGAATTTGCCCTATTGTTACCTTTTGACAAATTCAATTCCTTTGTTTACGCCAAAGGAACGTTCAAAAGTGCGATTATTATCCTATAAAAATTCAAAAGATCAAATTTTTTTGAACTTTTTGTTTATTTTTTATCCAAAAATACACTATTCTTGACTAATTTACTCCACAAAACGCTTCTTCAAAACGCTCAAAATCTAATTCGACATTGTGCGCTCCTTAAGATATTATCGAGAACACCCTGTATTTATAGCTTTAAATGAGTTAAATGCTATGTTGCCAAGTCTAAATCGCACTCCACAAATTGAACAAGATGTCCTTAACTATCTCCAAGCACTAAAAAAACAACATTTTGAAGGGGATATCGCTACAAATTATGCAGATAGATTAAGTCTTGCTACGGATAACAGCGTTTACCAACAGCTTCCTCAAGCGATTCTTTTTCCGAAAACTGTTGCTGATATAGTACGTATAACCAAATTGGCAAATTTACCTGAATATCAATTCCTC
Organism: Haemophilus seminalis; assembly: GCF_006384255.1. Classification (GTDB taxonomy): domain Bacteria; phylum Pseudomonadota; class Gammaproteobacteria; order Enterobacterales; family Pasteurellaceae; genus Haemophilus; species Haemophilus seminalis. The sequence continues at coordinate 54,361 of NZ_VCED01000007.1, read as the reverse complement.
ACCTTTACTCCTCGTGGTGGAGGCACTGGCACAAATGGACAATCCATCAATAACAATATAATAGTGGATCTTTCTCGCCATATGACTGCTATTTTAGAACTCAATGTCAAAGAACGTTGGGTTCGTGTACAAGCAGGCGTAGTAAAAGATCAACTTAATCAATTTTTAAAACCACATGGTTTATTCTTTGCCCCAGAGCTATCCACCAGCAATCGAGCAACGTTAGGTGGAATGATTAATACGGATGCCTCTGGGCAAGGTTCATTGCAATATGGTAAAACCTCTAATCATGTTTTGGCATTACGCGCAGTATTAATGAACGGTGAGATTTTAGATACCAGTGCTGTCAATTCTGTTGATGTTTTAGAAAACATCGATACGCTTGAATTAAGTGATAGTAGCAAAAGACTCCATCAAACCATTGCACAACACTGTAAAGAAAAAAGAGCGGCAATCATTAAAGATCTGCCACAACTTAACCGTTTTTTAACGGGATACGATCTGAAAAATGTATTTAATGAAGATGAAAGTGAATTTAATCTCACCAGAATTCTCACTGGTTCTGAAGGTTCTCTCGCATTTATTTGTGAAGCCAAACTCAATCTTCTGCCTATTCCGCAGTATCGCACGCTCATCAATATTAAATATCGTTCTTTTGATGCAGCATTACGCAATGCACCTTTTATGGTGAAAGCCAATGCGCTTTCTGTGGAAACCGTTGATTCCAAAGTCTTAAATCTCGCTAAACAAGATATTATTTGGCACTCGGTGAATGAACTTCTTACAGAAGATGAAGAAGATCCAATTCTTGGTTTAAATATTGTGGAATTTGCTGGTAATAATAAAGAAAAAATAGACCGCCAAGTCACCGCACTTTGTCGCTCACTTGATGAAAAAATCGAACACAACCAAGATCACATTATTGGCTATCAAGTTTACTCAGATTTACCTTCTATTGAACGTATTTATGCAATGCGCAAAAAAGCAGTAGGCTTACTTGGTAACGCAAAAGGCGCAGCCAAACCGATTCCGTTTGTAGAAGATACTTGTGTCCCCCCAGAAAATCTTGCGGATTACATTAGTGAATTTCGCACTTTATTAGACAAGCACCATTTACAATATGGCATGTTTGGTCACGTGGATGCGGGCGTATTACACGTTCGCCCAGCGCTTGATTTATGCGATAAAGAACAAGTGAAATTATTCAAACAAATTTCAGATGAAGTCGCCGAACTTACGATTAAATATGGTGGATTACTCTGGGGAGAGCACGGAAAAGGCGTGCGTTCCCATTACGGCGAAAAATTCTTTACCCCAGAACTCTGGCACGAACTTCGTTATATCAAAACCTTATTCGATCCAAACAATCGTTTAAATCCCGGCAAAATCTGTACGCCTTTGGATTCCGAAGAGGAACTTTATTCTATTCTTTCGCCAATGCGGGCTGATAAGGATCGCCAAATTCCTATCCAAATACGAGATGAATTTAAGGGGGCGATGAACTGCAATGGAAACGGTTTATGTTTCAATTTTGATGAACACAGCATCATGTGCCCATCGATGAAAGTCAGTAAAAATCGTGTATTTTCGCCGAAAGGTCGCGCAGCTATGGTTCGAGAATGGCTTCGATTGATGGCAAATGAAAATGTTTCGCCCGAACAATTAGACTTCTGTAAAACAGAAATAAAATTAACCGCACTTGTGAAAAGACTAAGCAATACGGTTCAAAAATGGCGAGGGGATTATGATTTTTCTCACGAAGTGAAAGCTGCAATGGATACTTGTCTTGCTTGTAAAGCCTGTGCTAGTCAATGCCCGATTAAAATTGATGTACCAAGTTTCCGTGCGAAATTCTTTCATTTTTATCACAGCCGCTACTTACGCCCAGTAAAAGATCACGTTGTGGCAAATTTAGAAATCGCTGCGCCTTATATGGCAAAGCAGGCAAAATTCTTTAATTATTTTACCAAGCTAAAAGTCACGCAAACATTAGTGGAAAAAACACTAGGCATGACTGATTTGCCCTTGCTTTCTGAACCCAATTTGCAACAACAGCTGGTGGAAATTCATTATCAAGGCAAATCCTTGGAAGAATTGGAAGGTCTAAGTGCGGTAGAAAAAAACGATATTTTATTTATTGTGCAAGATCCTTACACATCTTACTATGATGCGAAAGTGGTACGCGATTTTGTTATGCTTACGCAGAAATTAGGCTTCACACCAATTCTGTTGCCATTTAAACCAAACGGCAAAGCAATGCACATTAAAGGTTTCTTAAAACACTTTAGCAAAACAGCACAAAACCAAGCCGAGTTTTTAAATCGAATGGCAAAATTAGGCATTCCACTTGTAGGCGTTGATCCAGCCATCGTGCTGTCTTATCGAGATGAATACAAGGAAGCACTACAAGAAAAACGTGGCGATTTCCACGTTCTCACTGCTCACGAATGGTTAAAACAACGCTTACAAAATACGACATTACAAGATAAACTGAAAAACATCGCAAAAACTGACCGCACTTCCGATTGGTATTTATTCCCGCATTGTACGGAATCTACCTTTATGCCGAACAGCCCAAAAGAATGGCAAGAAATTTTTGGAAGATTTGGGCAACAACTGAATGTAGAAAAAGTAGGATGTTGCGGTATGGCAGGTGTATTTGGACATGAAGTGCAAAATCAAAAAATGAGCCGAGAAATCTACGATGTATCGTGGCATAAAAAACTGCACGGAAAAGATCCGCACTTTTGTTTAGCAACCGGTTATTCTTGCCGCAGTCAGGTAAAACGTTATGAACATGTGGTGCTAAAACACCCTGTGCAGGCATTATTAGAAATTTTAGCGTAATGAAAGGAATATCATGATTTGGCAAAAAAACTTCACGCTCGAAAACTTAAATCAACTTTGCTCCAACAGTGCCGTTAGCCATCTTGGCATTGAAATTTCTGCTTTTGGCGAAGATTGGATTGAAGCGACAATGCCTGTGGATCATCGTACAACCCAACCTTTTGGTCTATTACATGGCGGAATATCTGTTGCATTAGCAGAAACGATAGGTTCATTGGCTGGATACCTTGCAATAGAAGAAAATAAAATTGCAGTGGGACTTGATATTAATGCCCATCACCTACGTTCAGTAAAGCAAGGCATTGTTACAGCAAAGGCTACGCCTATTAGTTTAAATAGAAATATCCACGTATGGCAAATTGACATTCGTGATGAACAAGATAAACTTTGCTGCGTTTCTCGACTTACACTTTCTATTCTAAACTTATGATAGCAAATCAAAAAATAGGGATTATTTTAGCCAATTTAGGGACACCCGATGCGCCCACCTCATCTGCTATATCCCGTTATTTATGGAAATTTTTAACCGACCCAAGAGTAGTCGATTTATCTCCTTACAAATGGTATCCATTACTCAAGGCTGTTATTTTGCCATTACGTTCAAAACGTATCGCTAAAAATTACCAAGCAATTTGGACAGAGCAAGGTTCGCCTTTACTTGCCATTTCACGACAACAAAAAGATGCATTACAAGCCTATTTAAATAAGCAAAATATTGATGCTCAAGTAGAAATTGCGATGACATACGGCAACCCATCAATGCAAAGTGCGGTGAAAAATTTACTTAAAAATAAAGTTGAACGAATTATTGTACTCCCCCTTTACCCACAATATTCTAGTACAACAACAGGCGCGCTATTTGATGCCTTTGCCCATGCCCTTAAAGAAGAGCGGGGAATGGTACCGTTCGATTTTATTCATTCTTATCATGTTGATGAAAATTACATTAACGCCTTAGCCAATTCCATAAAAGCGCGGTTAAAACCCGATGAGTTTTTGCTATTTTCTTATCATGGTATCCCATTACGTTATGAAAATATGGGTGATTACTACCGTGAACACTGCAAACAGACAACGCTTGCTATTGTAGATAAGTTGGGATTGACCGAAAACCAATGGGGAATAACCTTCCAATCACGTTTTGGGCGAGAAGAATGGTTACAACCTTACACGGATAAATTTCTCCAAAATGCAGCATCACAAGGTATTCATAAAATAGCCGTCATTTGCCCAGGTTTTTCGGTTGATTGTTTAGAAACTATTGAAGAAATTGATGAGGAAAACCGCGAGAATTTTCTCACTAATGGCGGACAATTTTACCAATATATTCCGGCACTCAATGCAGAACCACAACATATTGAAATGATGGGAAAACTGCTCCTGGCAAAAATCTTTCCCTCATTGAAAGAGTAAAACATTTCTAAAATCGACCGCACTTTGTTAAAATCAGCCATTATTTTTTCACAAGGATAAAACATGGCTGATTTTCCTTTTATCGTTGACATCAACGAACAAAATCTTACTGAAATACTGCAACAATCCTTAGAAAAACCACTTGTCATCAATTTTTATGCTCCAACGCATAAAGAATCATCAGATTTCTTGACTTTACTTGAGCAAGTTGCAGAACAATATCAAGGACAATTTGTTCTTGGAAAAGTAAATTGTGAAAAAGAGCAAATGATTGCCGCACAATTCCGCATCCAAGCATTGTCAACCACCTATTTGTTTAAAGAAGCACAGGCATTAGATGCATTTCCAGGTGCGCTTGATAAAGCGTCATTAATCCAACGATTAAGCATTATTTTACCGAAAGAAGAAGATTTAAAATTCCAACAAGCATTAGATTTCTTGCAAGTAGAAAATTATGAGGCTGCATTGCCATTATTGAAAGACGCATGGGAACTTTCAGATAAGAAAAATAGTGATGTCGCCCTGCTCTACGCTGAAACCTATATTGCAATGAAAAAAACGGAGCCAGCACAAGAAATTCTAAAACAAATTCCGTTGCAAGATCGTGATAGTCGTTGGCACGGATTACAGGCACAAATTGAGCTACAAATTCAAGCTGCCGACACACCTGAAATCCAACAATTACAGGCCGATTATGCTAAAAACCCAACAGCTGAAATTGCAATAAAACTTGCTATACAACTTCATCAAGCTGGACGAAATGAAGAAGCGTTGACACTACTTTTCGATATTTTAAAAACCGACTTAGGTGCGCAGAATGGTGAAGTTAAACAACAATTTTTATCCATTTTAAGTGCAATGGGCAATGCTGATCCGTTAACAAATAAGTTTCGCCGATTGCTTTATTCACTGCTCTATTAATCGAAAGGTTTATAATTGATAAGGTGTATGGAACAATTTCATACATAGCAATCATCAGAATAAACTTAAATTCAATTAATTCTCTCTTTACAAAAAACAAGGATTCTTTATGTCAGATATCAAACACGCAAAACTTTTAATTTTAGGCTCAGGCCCTGCTGGTTATACAGCTGCCATTTATGCAGCACGTGCAAACTTAAAACCAGTATTGGTGACGGGTTTGCAACAAGGCGGCCAGCTTACCACCACAGATGAAATCGAAAACTGGCCAGGTGATTTTGAGATGACTACTGGTTCAGGTTTAATGCAACGTATGTTGCAACATGCAGAAAAATTTGAAACAGAAATCGTCTTCGATCATATCAATCGAGTCGATTTATCCTCTCGTCCATTCAAACTTTTTGGCGATGTGCAAAATTTTACTTGTGATGCGTTAATTATCGCAACAGGCGCTTCTGCACGCTATATTGGCTTACCGTCAGAAGAAAACTACAAAGGTCGTGGAGTTTCTGCTTGTGCAACCTGTGATGGTTTCTTTTATCGTAATAAACCAGTCGGTGTAATTGGTGGTGGAAATACTGCGGTGGAAGAAGCGCTTTACTTAGCCAATATCGCAAGTACAGTGCATTTAATCCACCGTCGCGATAGCTTCCGTGCGGAAAAAATTCTTATCGACCGTTTGTACAAAAAAGTGGAAGAAGGAAAAATCGTTCTGCATACTGATCGCACTTTAGATGAAGTGTTAGGTGACAACATGGGCGTAACCGGATTACGTTTAGCCGACACTAAAACTGGAGAGAAAGAAGAACTCAAATTAGATGGTTTATTCGTAGCCATTGGTCACTCGCCAAATACGGACATTTTCCAAGGGCAACTAGAATTGAATAATGGCTATATCGTTGTAAAATCTGGTCTTGAAGGAAATGCAACAGCCACCTCTGTGGAAGGCGTATTCGCAGCAGGCGATGTAATGGATCACAATTATCGACAAGCCATTACCTCTGCAGGAACTGGTTGTATGGCGGCATTGGATGCAGAACGCTATTTAGATGCTCAAGAAGCATAAATTCTCTAACTCATTCCCCTCTTTTTTTAAAAGAGGGGAACTTTTTCTATATCACGATAAAACTATGAACAAACTTCGCCAAAAATATTTACAAAAATGGCTTCGCGCACAACAAGAACCTATCAAAAAATTAATGCGCGCAAACATTGTCTTAGCTACGCTTTCTGCACTCATTTTAGTCGCGCAAACTTATTTTCTTGCGACGTTGCTTGATAAACTGATTATACAAAAAGTGCCTCGTGATGAACTTATTCCTTATTTTCTTGGGTTGATTATCGGGTTCGGATTGCGTGCAATTATTTTATGGGCACGCGAAAAAATAGGTTTCCAAAGCGGACAATTATTACGCAATCATATTCGTCAAAAAATTCTGGATAAAATCCATCTTGTTGGCCCTGCGACAATCAATCAAAAACCAGCTGGAAGTTGGGCAAGCATTATGTTGGAACAAGTTGAAAACTTACATAATTTCTATGCCCGTTTTCTGCCTCAACAAAGTCTTTCAGCCATTGTTCCTGTCGTTATTTTAATTGCTGTATTTCCGTTGAACTGGGCTGCAGGTTTAATTTTAATGATCACCGCGCCACTTGTTCCCGTTTTTATGATCCTTGTTGGTATCGCTGCAGCAGACAGTAGCCAAAAAAATATGGAAACACTGGCTCGTTTAAGCGCACAATTTCTAGATCGATTACGTGGTCTTGAAACCTTACGTCTTTTTAACCGCACTTCTGAACAAACTGAGCATATTGAAAATGCCACTGAAGATTTCCGTGAAACCACGATGGATGTGCTAAAACTCGCTTTTCTCTCTTCTGCCGTATTGGAATTTTTTACCTCTATTTCCATTGCCCTCATGGCGGTCTATTTTGGTTTTAGCTACTTAGGTCAAATTGAATTTGGTACCTATAATGCACCACTTACACTTTTCACAGGTTTCTTTTGTTTAATTCTTGCACCTGAATTTTATCAACCCTTACGTGATCTAGGCGCTTATTACCACGACCGCGCAGCGGGTATTGGTGCAGCAGATGCCATTGTTAATTTCTTAGAATCCGATTATTTAACCGTTCATCAAAATGAAAAAACAATTTCTTTGGAAAGTGCGGTTGAAATTTCTGCCGAAAATTTAGTGGTACTTTCGACACAGGGTTCAGCATTAACCAAGCCGTTAAATTTCCAAATTCCAGCAAATTACAATGTTGCGCTTGTAGGACAAAGTGGCGCAGGGAAAACCTCATTAATGAATGTAATTTTAGGCTTTTTACCTTATGAGGGTTCTCTCAAAATTAATGGACAAGAACTTCGCGAAAGCAATCTAGCTGACTGGCGCAAACATATTGCCTGGGTAGGACAAAATCCATTGTTATTACAAGGCACAATTAAAGAAAATCTTCTGCTTGGTGATATTCAAACAAGCGATGAGAAAATTCACCATGCTTTAAGCCAAGCCCAAGCCACCGAATTTATAGATAAACTCGGTTTAGATTATGAAATTAAAGATGGAGGATTAGGCGTTTCTGTGGGACAAGCGCAACGTCTTGCTATTGCACGTGCATTATTACGCAAGGGGAGCCTACTATTACTTGATGAGCCAACAGCCAGTCTCGATGCCCAATCTGAAAGTCTCGTCCTTCAAGCATTAAATGAAATGAGTTGCTACCAAACAACATTAATGATTACACACCGCATTGAAGATTTAAAACAATGTGATCAAATTTTTGTCATGCAGCAGGGCGAAATTGTCCAACAGGGGATTTTTGCTGAATTACAAAATGAAGGTTTCTTTGGAGAACTTCTTGCACAACGAAAACAGGATATCCAATAATGCGCACATTACTTCCGTTTATACGTTTATTTAAATTCGCCAAATTTCCTCTTATTTTAGGCTTGGTGCTGATGATTTTAGGATTGGGATCCAGCATGAGCTTACTTACCGTTTCAGGCTGGTTTTTAGCCGCTACAGCCATTGCAGGACTAGGCACTCTATTTAACTTTTTCTACCCTTCAGCCAGTGTGCGAGGTTTAGCTATCGGACGAACCGTCATGCGCTATTTTGAAAAAATAGTGACGCATGATGCAACATTCCGCATTTTGTCAAAATTACGCGTACAAGTATTTGAAAAAATCATTCCTTTAAGCCCAGGGGTATTAAATCGTTATCGTAACAGCGATTTGTTAAATCGTTTAGTATCCGATGTGGATACACTTGATAGCCTATATTTACGTTTACTTGCGCCATTTTTCACTGCTGCATTTGTAATCATTGCCATGACGATTGGACTTAGCTTTGTCAATATTCCACTCGCACTTGGTTTAGGCTTATTTTTGTTAATTTTATTAATAATTATCCCAACTGTTTTCTATCGACTAGGTCAGGAATTTGGCGAACGCTTAATCCAAGCACGCGCGACCTATCGAACCCAGTTTTTAGAATTTATCCAAGCACAAGCCGAGCTTTTATTATTTAATGCAGAAGATAAATTAAAAGAGAAAATGACAGCCACAGAAAAAACATGGCAGGAAGATCAAGCCAAAGAAGCAAAATTAAGTGGATTTTCTACCGCGCTTGTTCTGTTTCTAAATGGTTTGTTGATTTCTGGCATGCTATGGTTTGCAAGTAACGCCGATTTTGGCACAGATGAATACCGCACGGCTTATATTGCACTGTTCACTTTTGCTGCGCTTGCCGCCTTTGAGATCATCATGCCATTGGGTGCTGCATTTTTACATATAGGTCAAGTGATTGCTGCAGCAGAGCGTGTAACCGAAATCATTGAGCAAAAACCGCTTGTTAAGTTTAATGGTAATGAGGAATTTGAAACAAAAGTGCGGTTGATTTCTACGAAGGATTTAAGTTTTTCCTATCCAGGGCAAGAAACGCTTGTATTAAAAAATCTTACATTAGATTTAGAACAAAGCCAAAAAATTGCTATTTTAGGCAAAACTGGAAGTGGGAAATCTTCACTCCTTCAACTTTTAGTGCGCAATTATGATGCGAATCAAGGTAAGCTTTTATTAGCAGAAAAACCAATTTCAGCCTATTCAGAAGAGACATTACGCCGCCAAATTTGTTTTTTAACTCAACGTGTTCACGTATTCAGCGATACACTTCGTCAAAATTTACAATTTGCAAGTGCGGATAAAATTTCTGATGAAAAAATGATTGAAGTGCTACATCAAGTTGGTTTAAGCAAATTACTTGAGCAAGAAGGAAAAGGTTTAAATCTTTGGCTTGGTGATGGTGGTCGTCCTCTTTCTGGTGGGGAACAACGCCGTTTAGGTTTAGCCCGTATTTTACTCAATAATGCGCCAATTTTATTATTGGATGAACCAACAGAAGGTTTAGATCGCGAAACTGAACGTCAAATTTTACGTTTAATTCTACAACATGCCGAAAATAAAACCCTAATAATGGTCACTCACCGTCTCAGTTCAATTGAACAATTCGATAAAATTTGTGTAATTGACAACGGAAGATTAATCGAGCAAGGCGATTACAATAGCTTAATCACAAAAGAGAATGGATTCTTTAAAAGATTGATTGAGCGAGTATAAGAAAAGGAAGTTGGGCGGAAACCTTCCCAGCTTCTTCTCGGCACACAGTAATTCCGACTTTGGCTGCTTCCTTCCGGACCTGACCGAGTAAACCAGACACCGTTGCGAGAGACCGAAAAGGTTTCCATTGATATCGCAGAGCGATTGCGGGCTATTATGCAAGAATTACCATATTATTGCAAAGATTAATTCTCTTTAATTACAAAAGTGCAGTTAATTTGCTGATAATTTACACCATATTCCAGGAGTTTATAATAATATGAACTATCTTCAATACTATCCCACTGATGTCATTAATGGCGAAGGTACACGTTGTACTTTATTTGTCAGTGGCTGTACCCATGGTTGTAAAGGTTGCTACAATCAAAAAAGCTGGTCATTTTCAGCAGGTGTATTATTTGATGAAGCGATGGAACAACAAATCATCAATGATTTAAAAGACACACGCATTAAACGCCAAGGACTGACGCTTTCAGGTGGAGATCCACTTCATCCCCTCAACGTAGAAACATTATTGCCCTTTGTGCAACGCGTAAAACGAGAATGCCCCGATAAAGACATCTGGGTTTGGACAGGTTATAAGCTGGATGAACTAGACGAACAACAACGTGCTATGTTGCCTTATATTGATGTGTTAATTGATGGGAAATTTATTCAAGAACAAGCAGATCCAAGTTTAATTTGGCGTGGTTCAGCAAATCAGGTTATTCATCGATTTAAACTATAATATTACCGATATGCCATTATTGCGTCTTTTTATTTCGCTCTAAAGATTTATGCTGAATTTGCACTATTTTTCCTTTTGCCTGAAAATATTCTCCAAGTTGTTGTGCTATATAAACAGAGCGATGTTTCCCACCAGTACACCCAATAGCAATAGTTAAGTAACTTCTATTATTTTTTTCTAAAAGTGGCAACCATGTTTCTATATAATTTCGTGTAAGATAAATAAATTCATTCACTTCTGTATGACTATTTAAAAATGCCGCCACAGGCGCATCTAATCCTGTCATTGGGCGAAGTGCCGGATCCCAATGTGGATTGGGTAAGAATCGCACATCAAAAACATAATCTGCATCAAGCGGAATACCATATTTAAACCCAAAAGATTCTATAATGATTTTAAGCTCTTTTTCGCCATACCCACAAATAAACTCTCGTAATTTTTCTGCAAGCGTATGTGTCGAAAGATGTGTCGTATCAAGAATGAAATTAGCATGTTGGATTAGTGGCTCTAAATATTGATATTCTGCATCAATCGCAACTTCAAGGGACAGATCTTGAACAGAAAGTGGGTGTAAACGCCGAGAATCACTATATCGACGAATCAACGTACTGCGATCCGCCTCTAAGAAAATAATCTTAACCTGATGATGATTTTGTAATGTTGAAAGTGTTTGCTCTAACGTCGTCGCAGAATTTGGAATATTACGAATATCTAGACTAATCGCTACTGAAGATTGTGATTGAGAAAGAATCTGAGTTAATTGAGGTAGTAAATCAAAAGGAATATTATCTACACAATAATAGCCCATATCCTCCAAAGCGCGTAGAGCCACAGACTTTCCCGCACCAGAACGTCCGCTAATAATGATAATATCCATGTGCCCTCCCACTCTTTATTTCTTATCCATTATTCTCAAAAGAGATATTTTCTGAGCTATCTGAAATTTCAAAAACCTGCCAAATTTCCTCTGCACTTTTTGCTGAACGTAACTGCTTCAAAAGGTTTTTATCCGTTAGTCTTTCGGTTAAGAAAGATAAAATTGGCATATAGGTTACACACTGATTTTCAGGTACCAATACCGCAAATACAAGATCAACAAATTTCCCATCTGATGAATCGTAATCAATCGGTGTATCTAATTGCATAAATACAGCTATTGCTTTGTCTGATAACGTTACAGGAATTTTAGCTTTAGGCATGGCGATACCATTTCCTAAACCTGAATTACCTAATTTTTCCCGTTCAAAAAGACATTCCAAACAAACTTGTTCACCTTTCTCATCATTAACTTGCTCAATGACAAAATGCGCAATAGATTCAAATAATCGTTTTTTACTGGAAAAACTTACCCCCTGACGAATATTCTCAGGGCTTAATAACTCGGTAATGTTCATCTTTATAACTTAAACTGATCACCAAGATAAACACGTTTAACATGCTCATCATTCATAACAGACTCAGGCGTACCTGTCGCAATAATTTTACCATCTCCAACAATATAAGCACGCTCACACACATCTAAAGTTTCACGCACATTATGATCAGTAATTAGCACACCTAATCCGCGATTACGTAAATCAGTAATAATTTTCTTAATATCAGATACTGAAATAGGGTCAACACCAGCAAAAGGTTCATCTAATAAAATAAATTTAGGATTAGCGGCTAATGCTCGAGCAATTTCTACACGACGACGTTCCCCACCAGATAAAGATTGGCCGAGACTATCTCTAATATGACTAATATTAAATTCTTCGATTAATTCATCCGCTCTTTCACGGCGTTGCTCAGCGGTTAAATCTTTACGAATTTCTAAAACAGCCATCAAATTTTCATAGACGGTTAAACGGCGAAAAATAGATGCCTCTTGGGGTAAATACCCAATACCTCGCTGGGCGCGATTATGCATTGGAAGTAAACTAATATCCTCACCATCAATCACAATCTTACCTTGATCTTGGCGAACGAGCCCCACCACCATGTAAAAAGTCGTCGTTTTTCCCGCACCATTCGGCCCAAGTAATCCCACAATTTCATTTGAATTAACTTGAAGACTAACATCAGATACCACTTTACGGCTTTTATAGCTTTTCGCTAAATTCTCAGCAATCAAAACTGACATGATTACTTCCCTTTCGCTTTTTGTAATTGAGACGGAATTAACACTGTAGTCACTCGTGATTTCGCACCGCCATTGGCTCTAAGTTGCTGTTTCTTCACATCATAAGTGATAAGTTCACCATTAATTTTGCTATCTAATTGTTTCAACTCAGCATTACCTGTCAATGTTAAAAACTCCGTACCAAGATCATAGTGCACCTTATTAGCCTTCCCATCAACCGGTTTCCCATCGTCAAGTAATTGATGAAATGTAACAGGGCTACCAAAAGCATCAACAGTTTCTTTTTTACCTGAGTTTTCAGGTGGACGTGTAATCACAACCTTGCTTGCTTTAATTAAAATCGATCCTTGAGTTATCACAACATTATCCGTAAAAGTCACTACACTCTTTTCCATATCCAACGCTTGATTATCCGAAACGATATTAATCGGTTGATTTGTATCATCTTTAAGCGCAAAAGCTGATATGGATGTCATCATTAACGTTGTGAGTAAAAATATTTTATTATTTACGAACTTCATAATATGTTTTCACCTGTTCTTTTAAAGTAGCAACTTGTTGACGTAAATTGCCAACCATTTTTAATCCTGTTGAACTAAAATTTTGTCCATTAATCTTAACCATTGAGTCTGATGTCATATCCTGTGTTTTCAAATTGACAATTGCCATCTGAGTTTCTACACGCTGCAAATGAGAAGTTGGTTCCAAACTTTCCGCCACAACATCTCCCTCTAAATACAGCATTTCATCTTTTGTGAGCTTGGCTTTTTTAGCACTCAATTTCCAACTCTGTGATACCAAAGCATGAGCAACATCCTTTGCTTGACTAGTATTAGATGAATTAACATCGAATAAATAGACTAATGGCATCTCAAAATCAGTATGTCCATCTACAGTATAATGTTTCACATTATCCGCAAGAGAAACATATTGTTTTTTCCCTTCTGGTGAAAACACTGTTGTTTCCATTTTATTGCCAATATAATCGGGGCTATCTGGCTTTTTCACCAAATTTGATAAATCAGGTGCATCCCGATTCAGTGAATAAAACCAACCTAGTAAACAAAAAACAATAATACTTAAAATTACATTCCAACGAATATTCATTTTTTCTACTTTATTATCCGGATAAGTGCGGTTAAAAACGTTGATAGCACTGCTTGAGTCTCACAAAGCTAATCTTCCAGCATCAATGATTTCAGCATTTGATAAATATCTCGATATGCTTTTGAAGGTTTATTTTGTTCCCGCTCTTTCTGTGCAGAACGAATCAAATTACGTAATTTCTGGCGATCAGCTTCTGGATAATTATTTAATAAATTCGTCAATGCTATATCACCATTTTCGATCAACTCATCACGAATTTTTTCAATTTTATGTAACATCGCTTGCTGCTGATTATGCTTATTTTCGATTTTATCTAACGCTTCACGAATTGGGGCAATATCAATACCACGAAATAATTTTCCAATATATTGTAACTGACGACGGCGCGCCTCTTTTTGTAAACGCTGAGCAAGCTCAATGGCATCAAGCAAAGATTCATCAAGGGGAATTTTAGCTAAATTTGCTTTGGTTAAATTCACAATTTTTTCGCCAAGTTGCTTTAAATCTTCTGCATCTCGCTTAATTTCACTTTTACTTACCCAAATAATTTCTTCTTGCGCCTCATCTTCCCAATCAAAAGCTTCTTTCTTCTTACGTTTCGCCATTTTTTGTCCTTTATAAAAATTGGGGCGCATTTTACCATAAACTTTGAAAATAAGATAAAATGTTGCAAATTTTTAACAGGAAAAAACAATGAAAGCACCCGAAAATCAAACCGCACTTTTAAAAGCGCAGGAGCAAGAATTACGTCACGCTGTTAGTTTTGCAGTTGAATTAGCCCAAAAAGCTGGAGCCAGTGCCGAGGTGGCTGTAACCAAAGTAAGCGGCTTATCTGTTTCAACACGATTGCAAGATATTGAAAATGTGGAATTTACCAATGATGGAGCACTAGGTATTTCCGTTTATTTAGGACAACAAAAAGGTAATGCTTCTACCTCTGATTTAAGTGAAAATGCCATTAAAAATACTGTAGAAGCGGCACTTTCTATCGCAAAATATACATCACCCGATGATTGTACAGGACTTGCTGATGAGCAATTAATGGCCTTTGATGCGCCTGACTTAGCACTTTACCATCCTGCTAATATTGATGTAGAAAAAGCAACAGAACTTGCTCTCCGTACAGAAAAATCTGCTCTTGAAGCAGATAAACGAATCGTAAATAGCAATGGTGCAAGCTTTAATTCTCACACGGGTGTAAAAGTATATGGTAATACCTACGGTATGTTACAAAGCTATTTATCCAGTCGCTATTCATTATCTTGCTCAGTCATTGGGGGCATAGAAGGTGCATTAGAAAATGACTACGAATATACAATTTCCCGTGAGTTTGATCGACTTCAATCACCGACTTGGGTCGGTGAAACTTGTGCGAGAAAAGTAATTTCACGCCTAAATCCACAAAAACTTAATACATGTGAAGTACCCGTCATTTTTTTAAATGATGTTGCAACTAGTATTATTTCGCATTTAGCGGCATCAATAAGTGGCGGTAGTTTATACCGAAAATCAAGTTTTTTACTTGATAGACTAGGAACATCCGTCTTACCTGAATGGTTTAATATCAGCGAACGCCCCCATTTATTACGTACACTGGCTTCAACGCCTTTTGATAGTGAAGGAGTCCGCACACAAAATCGTGAAATTGTTGAGAATGGTATATTACAAACCTATTTATTGACCAGTTACAGTGGAAAAAAACTCGGAATGCCAAGCACAGGTCATGCAGGCGGGATTCACAATTGGCTTATTCAACCAAATTTAACGGGAGGATTAACCGCACTCTTACGTAAAATGGATAGAGGTCTATTAGTAACAGATGTTATGGGACAAGGAGTAAACCTTGTGACTGGTGATTATTCTCGGGGTGCATCAGGATTCTGGGTTGAAAACGGTGAAATTCAATACCCTGTCGCTGAAATTACAATTGCAGGTCAATTACAAGATATGTTGAAAAACATTGTTGCCGTATCAGATGATATAGAACATCGTTCAAACATACAAACCGGCTCAATTTTATTAGAAAAGATGAAAATTTCTGGAAACTAAAAAATATTTAATATTGATAATTATTCTTATTGACAGAAATTAAAATTCTGATAAGATACCCGCCATCTGTTAAGCGATTGCAGGTTGCTCCAACAGGTAGAGTAGAAAGTAAATTCGTTAGGGTTCAAAAGGCTGAAGATTAATCTTCAGCCTTTTTTATATTTCATCTTCCATCTCTAAATCTATCTTAAAAGAATCCAAGTTATTGATATTGAAATATGGAATAACACTCAGCGAGAAATTCTGATACACATGGCATAACGATCAATTTTTTTGTAGAATAGCAAACGATTACATTCCTTTTAAATTCACAAGGACATTTTATGAAAAAACACCATGTTGATGTTTTAATTGCAGAAAGCGATGTTCACTCTCGTATTGCAGAGCTTGGGGCTGAAATAACAAAACATTATCAAGCAAAACAAGTCAATAACCTTGTTGTTATCGGACTTTTACGTGGCTCATTTATGTTTATGGCTGATATTGTACGCCACATTCATTTACCTGTAGAAATTGAGTTTATGACTACTTCCAGTTATGGAACAGGGATGACAACAAATCATGATGTACGTATCACAAAAGATCTTGATGGTGATATTAAAGGTAAACACGTATTAATCGTAGAAGATATTATCGACACTGGTTACACGCTTGAAAAAGTACGTGATATTTTGAATTTACGAGATCCTGCAAGCCTTGCTATCTGTACCTTGCTTGATAAACCCTCTCGTCGCGAGGTTGAAGTGCCTGTAGAATGGATAGGTTTTGAAATTCCAGATGAATTTGTGGTTGGATATGGTATCGATTATGCACAACGTCACCGTAATTTAGGCTATATTGGCAAAGTGGTTTTAGAAGAATAATGCTCATCAAACAAGTGCGGTCAAAATTTATAATGAATTTTGACCGCACTTATTTTTAACGTTTTGCTTTCTTAATAAACTTCATCAAACGTTTACGCTTACGCAATTGGTTCGGGGTAAGTTTATTTTTACGCCCCGCAAATGGGTTCGAGCCTTCTTGGAAAAGAATACGAATTGGTGAGCCAATAATTTTCAAACTCTTACGATAATAATTAGATAAATAACGTTTATAAGAATCGGGTAATTTATCCATTTGGTTACCGTGAACGACAATAATCGGCGGATTATAACCACCTGGATGAGCATATTTTAATTTAATTCGACGACCGCCAATCATCGGTGGTTGGTGTTCATCCGTTGCCATTTGTAAAATACGAGTTAAAAGCGAGGTCGTCATTTTTTGAGTCGCACAAGCATACGCCTCTTTAATCGAATCAAAAAGATTACCCACACCACTTCCGTGCAATGCAGAAATAAAATGCACGCGAGCAAAATCAATAAAATCTAAACGACGATCAAGCTCAGATTTAACGCGGTCTTTCACATCTTGCTCTAAACCATCCCATTTATTCACGACGATCACTAAAGAACGACCTGCATTTAAAATAAAGCCGAGCAAAGATAAATCCTGATCAGAAATGTTCTCTCTCGCATCAATAGTCAGCAATACAACATTAGCATCTTGAATCGCTTGTAAGGTTTTAATCACGGAGAATTTTTCAACAGCCAAATGCACTTTACCACGCTTACGCACACCAGCTGTATCAATCAACGTATATTGCTGCCCATCACGCTCCATTGGAATATAAATACTGTCGCGTGTCGTGCCTGGCATATCGTAAACCACCACACGATCTTCACCTAAAATACGATTGGTTAAGGTGGATTTACCCACATTTGGGCGGCCAACAATGGCAATCTTAATATTTTTATCTTGCTCTTCTTCCGATTCCTCTAACGCCTCATCAAGCAATGCCGTATCTTCTTCTGAATCAAAATCGAATTCTTGTTCCCATTCGTCTTGTTCTTCCTCAGAAGTGCAGTCATTTTCATCTGAATTTTCCATTTGTTCCGCAAAAGGAGCAAGGACTTGTTCCATTAACTGAGTGACACCACGGCCTTGTGAAGCAGCGATTTGCTCAATTTCCCCTAACCCCAACTGATAAAATTCAGCACAATGAGAATCCGCATCGATACCATCGGTTTTATTGGCCACCACAATCGTCGTTTTGTTTTGACGTTGGCGTAAGTAATTAGCAATACCAATATCCGCTGCCGTTAAACCCGCTCGCGCATCCACAAGGAAAAGAACAATATCGGCTTCATCAATAGCAAGCAAAGATTGCTCCGCCATTTTTTCTTCTACGCCCTCTTCTGTTCCATCAATCCCGCCAGTATCAATAACAATAAACTCATAGCCAGCAATATGAGCATGGCCGTATTTTCTATCACGAGTTAAACCTGGAAAATCAGCGACTAACGCATCTCGTGTACGAGTAAGGCGATTAAATAATGTGGATTTTCCCACATTCGGGCGACCAACAAGGGCCACAACTGGAGTTGCCATAAAAAATCTCTTATTTTGTCAAAATGGTGGCTATTATATCGGAAGTTAAAGGATTGGTAAAAAATGATTTCATAAAGCAAAGAAAAAGCCACAGGATGCAATCCTATGGCTTTCCAAACACTGTTTATTTATCTATAACTTAACGTTATAATAATCTCGCTTTCAAGTCATCACCTTGAAAGCGAGTGTTGCGCTTTTTCGCAACGTTTGAAGAGGATAAGAAAATGATTAAACTCATTATCCTTGTCGTACTACTATTATTAGTGAGTTTACCGACTTACTAATAACACGACATACTAGGGAGTAGCAGCTCCCTAGTTCTTCAAATCTTAAAAGTTTACTTTATTTTTGTCAAGGATGAAGCAAATTTCAGATACAAAAAAAGCACCGTTAGGTGCTATCTTTATTTATCTTAATTGGCGGAATGGACGGGACTCGAACCCGCGACCCCCTGCGTGACAGGCAGGTATTCTAACCAGCTGAACTACCACTCCGAGATAAGATATTAATTTTAAATTGGCGGAATGGACGGGACTCGAACCCGCGACCCCCTGCGTGACAGGCAGGTATTCTAACCAGCTGAACTACCACTCCGCTAAGTGCTGCGTATCATAATGACGAACATAAATCTCGTCAATCTTTTTTTATGATTTTTTTTATTGTATGATTAAATCCTAAACGATTAGTGAATAATCTCTTTGTCTAAACGTTTATCCCATAAACAATTATCACCGCTTTTTTTATTAATCATTTTAATAAATTCTAAATGCGCCAATAATTCATCTTCACTCGGTTGTAATACTTTCAAATTATGCGAAATATTCACCGCACTTCGTAAAGCTGCATTTTTATTACCTGACATGGTTCGAATAAAATGTGATTCATTCACATCATTTTCATCAAACAAACTGGTTTGGCCGCCTGTCATTGCCAAATAAACATCAGCTAAAATTTCAGCATCTAGCAACGCCCCATGTAGCGTACGTTTACTATTATCAATATTCAAACGGTCACAAAGTGCATCTAAGCTATTACGCTTACCTGGATACATTTGACGCGCCATCTGTAACGTATCTGTAACTAAGCAGATTTCATCAGTTTTCACATTAAGATTCAACTTACGAAACTCATAATCCATAAACCCTACATCGAAGGGCGCATTATGAATCAATAATTCTGCGCCTTTAATATAATCCAAAAATGGCTGTGCAATCTCATTAAATGAGGGTTTATCTGCCAACATTTCATCTGTAATGCCATGAACTTTAATTGCTTCAGGATCAACAGGACGATCAGGCTTAATATAAAAGTGAAAATTATTGCCAGTATAACGACGATTAATCATTTCTACCGCACCAATTTCAATAATACAATGTCCTTCATAATGCGCCCCTAATTGATTCATCCCCGTTGTCTCGGTATCCAGTACAATTTGGCGATTTGGATTAACCATTTGTTCAACCTATTTCTTTCCTTTAAAATGAGGACCATTTTACACAACAACCCTTTTGTTATGCAAAAACAGATTGAAATTTTTACTGACGGCTCCTGCTTGGGTAATCCTGGCCCAGGAGGAATTGGCATTGTCTTACGCTATAAGCAGCATGAAAAAACCATTTCCAAAGGCTACTTCAAAACTACAAATAATCGTATGGAACTTCGTGCTGTCATTGAAGCACTGAATATTTTAAAAGAGCCCTGCCAAATCACACTTTACAGTGATAGCCAATATATGAAAAACGGGATCACAAAATGGATTTTCAATTGGAAAAAAAATAATTGGAAATCAAGTCAAGGCAAACCTGTAAAAAATCAAGATTTATGGCAAGCGCTGAACGAAGCCATTCAACATCATCAAATCAATTGGCAATGGGTAAAAGGCCATGCAGGACATCGCGAAAATGAAATCTGTGATGAATTAGCCAAAAAAGGGGCTGAGAACCCAATATTGGAAGATGAAGGATATTTTGAAACCTCAATATAAATCCCCAGCTTCGATGTATTTTTATACCACTTTATTTAAGCAAACGATTACGAAAGCATTCATCCGAACACAAAATAAACAAAAACTAATGAAAAATGTGATCTTGATCAAATTTTTGGAAATTAAGCCTATAGAAGTGATTGACACAAAAAAAGGAATTTGCAATGATTTGCGCATCTATTTAGGCGGTTGGACTGCCATATAAGGAAAAAGTTCAATCATAGATAGTAAAACAACCATAAGGAATACAAATTATGAAAAAAACACTTGCAGCATTAATCATTGGTGCATTTGCAGCTTCAGCGGCGAACGCGACAGTAATCTATAATAATGAAGGTACTAAAGTTGAATTAAACGGTTCTTTACGTATCAACTTAGAAAAATCTAACCAAGATGGTATTAATAAATCAGGGAACTTAAAACGTCATACTCATTCAGGATTGAAAAATGATGGTTCTCGTTTTGAAATTAAAGCACGTCATGATTTAGGTGATGGCTATTACGCATTAGCACGTACTGAAGTACGTTTTGATGGTGATGAAAAAGGTCTTAAAAAGAAAGACAACGATGGTTTTGGTAATTTAACTACGAAACGTGCTTATGTTGGTTTAGGCCACAAAGAATTTGGTCAAGTAACTTTTGGTCGTCAAGTAACTATTGTTGATGACGTAGTGACAGCAGAAGACAAAACATACGGTCTAATTGAACAAGGTGATTACGTATCAAAAGAAGGAAAATCTGTTGTTCGTTACGACTACTATGGTATTGAAGGTTTACAATTAGGGGTTGGTTACCAATTTGCAGAACAACGCAAAGATAATAATGAAGTACTTGAAGGTTCTGTTCAAAACTCAAACCAATTTGGTGCTTTATATGAAAAAGATGGCATAATTGCTAAAACTGCGTTTGGTAGAACAAATTACAAAACTGGCAATACAGAAACTAAAGAACATAGAGATGGCGTTGTTGCTAGCTTAGGTTATGAGTTCAATGGTGTAACTCTTTCTGTGGATGGTGGTTACGCAAAAACCAAATTTAAAGATACCGATAAAAAAGAAACTCGTTTCTTTGTATCACCAGGTTTCCAATATCAAATTACTGACTTAAGTAAAGTATATGGTAACTATAAATATGAACAAATTAAAGGCACGGATAGTTCTAAAGATAAACAACACGGTTTCTTACTAGGTATTGACTATAAACTTCATAAACAAGTAGTAACCTACTTAGAAGGTAAATATCAAGTTACTAAATCTTATGACGAAGATGGTAAATACGTAGACGATAGCAAAGTTAAAGATAAAGCTATTGGCGTAGGTATCCGTGTATACTTCTAATTAGTTGATTAAAGACTACTGTATAAAAGGCGAATCAAATGATTCGCCTTTTTACTTATTACATGTAAACAAAATCTAGTCATAACGAAGTACGGTAATAAAAATAGCATTTTATTACCGCACTTTTTCTTATATGTTCACAGGCTTAACAATTTCGCTCGGATAGCACCCTAAAATCTTTAAATAATTACTATAATTTTTCAGCTCTTCTAAGGCTTGTTGCGTATCGGGATGATGAATATTCGCCTCAATTTCTAAATAGAACATTTCTTCCCATGGTTTACCATAGATTGGACGAGATTCTAATTTTGTCATATTAATGTGGTGTTTTTTAAATACCAATAAGGCATCGACTAATGATCCCACCTGTTGTGAAGTCGTCATCAACAATAAGGTTTTTGTTGGGATCTGAGAAGAAACCTCTCGAGGTGTTTTAGCAACCACAATAAAACGTGTAATATTATTTTCTTGATTAGCAATATTCGTTTTCAGAACATTCAAACCATATAATTTTCCACCGTCTTCATTACCCAATGCCGCGATATTAGGTTTATTCAAACTTGAAACTAATTGCATAGCATGGGAACTACTTTCGCAATATTCAATATGAACACGTTCAAGACTATGAATAAATTGGCTACATTGTTGAATAACTTGAGGATGGCTATATAAGGTATCAATTTGGCTTAAATCTGTCATATCATTGACTAATACGCAATGTTTAATTGGATAAGCCAACTCTCCCACCAATGAAAGCTCTGTATGTTGAAGTAAATCATAAACTTCATTAATCGCACCCGAAGTAGTATTTTCTAAAGGAAGGATACCAAAATCAGCCTCACCATTTTGTACTTTTTCAAATACTTGCTCAAAAGATTGACAGCCTAATTCAATAAATTGTTTTTGGTAACGTGCCGCATAATTCCTTGCCGCAAGATTAGAATAAGATCCACGTTTCCCTAAAAATGCAATATGTAAATTTTGGCTACGCTGTTCATTTAATTTATTTTGTAGGTAAACTTGCTGCGTTAATACTGAATCTTCAATGATTTTTTGAAAAATTGATGTGATATATTGAGCCTCAAGTTGATAGTTCTCATTTTCAGCAAATTGAATCAATTCTTGCAAAAGCGCTTGTTCACGCTCAACATCTCGTAAAGCCTTTTGAGTGACTTCTTTGCTTCTTACAACATCAAAAGCTAAGCGATGACGTTCTGACAGCAACTTCAACAAACTACGATCAATTTGTGTAATTTGTTGCCGAATTTCTGATAATTCTAATGCCATAATGTTTTCCTATAAAATCTTCCCGAAATTAACCGCGCTTTTGCGCTTTACAATTAAAATACGTACTAAATAAAAAAGCTATACTTCTTATCAGAAATATAGCTTTTTCAACAAAAAAAGAATTAAATCAATACTTGAACAGGCGCTACATACCCTTGCGGTACTTGAGCTTTATCTTCAAAGGTGACAAATTCCCATGCTTCTTGATTAGCTAAAACGGCGCGAAGCAATTTATTATTCAAACCATGTCCTGATTTATAAGCTTTGAAATCACCAATGATATTATAGCCTGCCATGTAAAGATCGCCGATCGCATCTAACATTTTATGGCGTACTAATTCATCTTTGAAACGTAATCCATCCTCGTTAAGAATACGATAATCATCTAACACGATAGCATTATCAAGGCTACCGCCTAATGCCAAACCTTGAGATTGAAGATATTCAATATCTTTCATAAAACCAAAGGTTCTTGCTCGGCTTATTTGATGAACAAATGCTTGAGCCGAAAATTCCATGTCATAATTACGCACGTTTTTACCAATCGCAGGATGATCAAAATCAATAGTGAAATTTAAGCGGAAACCATTATAAGGCTTAAACTCAGCCCACTTATCACCGTCTTCTACACGTACATATTCTTTAATACGAATAAATTTCTTCGCTGCGTTTTGTTCTTCAATACCCGCATCCAGTAACAAATAAATAAATGGGCTTGCACTACCATCCATAATAGGAATTTCTGGAGCATCGACTTCAATAATAATATTATCAATACCAAGGCCTGCTAGTGCAGCATTTAAATGCTCAACTGTTGAAATACGCACACCTTGCTCATTTATTAAGGCAGTACAAAGCATAGTATCACGCACAGAATTAGGATCAGCAGGAAATGCCACAGCTGGATTTAAATCTGTACGGTAATATACAACCCCTGTATTTGGCATTGCAGGACGTAAAGTTAATGTTACCTTTTTGCCACTATGCAAGCCTACACCAGTGACCTTAATGCTTTGTTTTAATGTTCTTTGTTTAATCATATTATTTACCCTTAATTTCAGGCAATACTACATCAATTTGATGAATTTTCATCACGTTGTGCTGCAGGGTTAAAGAAAGCATTGTTTTTAAACATATCTAAACGATCTGTAATAGGTTTATCAAGCGGACGATGATATTCCTCTTCTACTGTTTTAGTTTCTTCAACCGGTTCCGGACGACGAATATCTGGCACAATACTTACATCTTGTGGCTGGCGTACGGGGCGAACAACTTGAATTGGCTCATTAACTGAGATATCTCCCAATCCTGTTGCAACAATAGTCACTCGGATTTCGTCCGTCATTTCAGGCACTAAGCTGGTACCAATCACGACAGTAGCATCTTCAGAAGCAAAACTACCCACCGTTTCACCGACAATATTAAATTCTTCGAAAGAAAGATCCATACCCGCAGTGATATTCACCAAAATACCTTTTGCATTTGAAAGATCGATTTTCTCTAATAAATCATTACGTACGGCAATACGAGCGGCTTCTTCAGCACGCCCTTCACCCGCAGAACCAACAGCAGAACCAAAGCCAATCATTGCTTGTCCCATTTCTGACATAACAGTTCTTACATCAGCAAAATCTACGTTGATTAAACCTGGTGAGGTAATCATATCTGAAATACCCATTACAGAATTACGTAATACATCGTTTGCTGCAGCAAATGCATCAATTAATTTAGCGTTTTTAGGGAGAACTTTTTGAATTTGTTGATTTGGGATAATAATCATTGAATCAACATATTGCGCTAAATCTTTAATACCCAATTCAGCAAATTGCATACGTTTTTTGCCTTCAAAAGCAAACGGCTTAGTAACAACCGCTACGGTCAAAATACCTAATTCTTTTGCAATTCTCGCTACAACAGGCGCAGCCCCCGTACCTGTACCGCCACCCATACCAGCTGCAATAAAGACCATATCTGCACCTTCAAGCATTTTACGGATTTCTTCTTGATCATCTTCCGCTGCTTTACGGCCAATATTTGGATTTGCCCCTGCACCTAAACCTTTAGTCGTCTCTCCACCAATTTGTACAGTTTGTTGAACATGGCTTTTACGTAGAGCTTGTGCATCAGTATTTACTGCATAGAAAATAATGCGGCCATGCTCTTCCGATGTTAATGTGCTTTCCCCTAAGTAGGTACCACCCATTTCTTGTTTCACCATATTCATAACCATATGGTTGACGGCATTACCGCCACCGCCTCCCACACCTACGACTTTAATCAGTGCGCCGGACTCGTTAAAATTGTCGTACTCAGGGTACTCAGGGTATAGCATTGATGTTCTCCGTTATGATCAGACAAACTGACCCAATATATAAAACCTAAATTCTCTTTATTGTAGATGAAAAATCAAAATAATCAAAATTCTGACCGCACTTTATTGACAATTTTTTTAATTCCTTGCCAAATTGGCTGCCAAACACCACTCTCTGAATCATCACTACCCGAAATTAAATCATCATCACTATTGCTTTGATTATATTGTAATAAGCCTACTACTGTAGAATATTGTGGACGACTCACATAATCCGTTAAACCAGTAATATTTAACGGGCTACCAATACGTACTTGGCAATTAAATACATCTGAAGCACATTCTTTTAAATCTTCAATTTGTGCGCCACCACCAGTAATCACAACACCTGCAATTAATTCAAATTTAATATGTTTTGCTTCTAATTCTTTCTTTAATTTATCTAATTCATCTTTTACTACACCTAAAAGTTCAGTATAACGCGCAGATGTAATTAAGGATAAATCACTTTTAGTTAAAGAACGAGGTGCTCGACCACCAATACTTGCCACTTCAATTTTTTTATCGCCATGTAAACGTGCTGGATAAAATGCACTTGCATAATTAACTTTAACACGCTCAGCTTCTGCACGTGAAATAGTACAAGCGTGTGCAATATCATTTGTCACAATATTCCCAGCGTAAGGAATTACCTTACTAAAACGCAAAGCACCATTAGTATAAACCATCACATTCATTGTGCCTGCGCCAAAGTCAATTAAGCATACCCCTAAATCTTTTTCATCTTCAGTTAATACTGAATGGGTAGCAGCAAAACCAGAAAATACAACTTTATCAACCTGTAAACCACAACGTTCAACAGCTTTTTTTAAGTTATTTTGCCAATCTTGATGGCAAGCAATTAAGTGCACTTGAGCTTTTAATCGAACACCTTGTAAACCAAGAGGATTCTTGATATTAAATTGACGATCTACTGCATATTCTTGTGGAATAATATGTAATAAAGATAATCCTTCTGGCAATTTAATCGAACTTGCAGTGTGAAGTGCCGCATCAATTTCATCTTGTGTTACTTCGCGATCAGAAATAGGGACAAAGCCGCTTTCATTTAAGCTTTGAATATGCTCACCTGTAATTGCTAAAGTCACACTCATAATTTGGCAGTCTGCCATGGATTCAGCGCCTTCAATCGCACGTTGAATAGAATTGACGACAGCATCAAGATCAGTAATACTGCCACGATCAATACCTTTTGATGGGCAACTTCCCATCCCAAGAACATTTACCACACCATCAGGGAAAACTTCCCCAACAACTGCGACAACTTTTGACGTGCCAACTTCTAATCCTACAATCGTTTTTGCTTCCACACCTTTAACCATTTTTGCACCTAGTTATTTTATTTATCTGCCATACCTACAGCAGCACCTGCCGTATATCGTAAATCTACATAATCTATTTTTTTATTTTCTGGTACATCAATTTGTGGATAAATCGTTACAAAGCGCTCCAGTTTCGATTTCCACTCACCTCTGCCTAATCTTAACACAATATCATTATCAAGCGTAACCTGCCATGCACCACGCTCATCAATTGTCATGCCTTTTGCCATTAAATTCTTGGTCTTAAAATCAGCATAAATTTGACTCCATGCCTCCAAAACTTTTAAGCTTTGATAATCTGGCCCTCCTAAATAAGGTAACGTTTGCTTATTCAACCTTTCAAAAGGAAGCTGAAATACAACACCATCTTGTGTGACTAACTGGTTATGATTCCAAAATGCTACAGGCTGATATTCAGTTACCCAAATGCTTAAACGATTTGGCCATATTTTCCGAACAATTGCATTCTTAACCCAAGGCAAAGCTTCTATTTGAGCCTGAATAGGCTCAACATCCTGTCCCCAGAAGCCTTTTAACGATCCCATTTTTAATAGGCTTTCTTTTATATCTGCATCCGTCGTAAATGTTTTCTGCCCCATAAGTGCAAATGCTCCCATGGGTTTGTCATCCATTTTTTCTAAAAGTGTTTGCCAATTAATATATACGCTAAACACAAGCAAAGCGCCTAACAAAGCAAAGAAAGCCCGGATGTGAAAATAATACTTGGACTTTTTTTCGCCAAAACGAATATTCTGTGGTGTATTCCCTTTCAGAATGTTCATATTATGCACTTAACTCCAAAATTTTCACGACAAGTTGCTCAAAAGAAATTCCGACTGTCGCAGCTGATTTAGGAAATAAACTATGACTAGTCATACCAGGGTTTGTATTCACTTCCACTAAACGGAAATTGCCTTTTGAATCACACATGACATCAATACGGCTCCAACCACGACAACCTACTGCATCATAAGCACGTTTCACTAATAGCGCTAATTCTTGTTCACGTTCAGGCGTTAAGCCTGCAGGACAAAAATATTGTGTATTATCTGAAATGTATTTTGCCTGATAATCATAAAACTCACCTTCAGGTACAATACGAATAGCAGGTAAAACCTTTCCATCTAATACAGGTACAGTTAACTCATCTCCAGCAAGCCACTCTTCAATTAAAATTGTATTATCAAATTTAAGGGCAAATTCTACCGCACTTTTTAGGGCTTCTACGGTTTTCACTTTTGTTAATCCCACACTAGATCCTTCTAAAGACGGTTTTACCATTAATGGTAAGCCCAATCTTGCCACAACCTCTTCAGAATTAAGATTATTAAAAGTTTCACGTGTAACCACTTCCATTTCAGCGACAGGTAAACCAAACGCCTTCCATAGCATTTTTGTACGCATTTTATCCATCGTCAACGCAGAAGCCATCACGCCACAACCAGTATAAGGCAAACCAATTTGCTCTAATAAACCTTGCATTGTGCCATCTTCACCACCACGACCGTGTAAGATATTAAATACTCGATCAAAACCATCATTTTTAAGATTTGCAACAGGGTATTCTTTAGGATCTACTGGATGAGCGTTATACCCCTGATTCAACAAAGCCTCTAATACGGCTTTCCCCGATTGAAGAGACACTTCACGCTCAGCAGATGTACCGCCTAGTAATACAGCAATTTTTTCTTTTTTTAAGTTCATTTTTTATCCTGTTCGTCATTACCTAGGGAAAATATATCCTAGATTTCTTTCTATTCTATTTCATGGGAAATATAGCTGTTCCTCAACAGAGGATGATTATAAATAACCAAGAGCCTATATTAATTTTTCCAAGATTCAGCCAAACCACGAGAAATTTTACTCACACTTCCCGCACCTTGCGCTAGAATTAAATCACCGTCTTGAATAATTTGATCAAGCACATCGCCTAATTGTGATGTATCAGAAACTAAAATTGGATCAACTTTTCCCAAATTACGAATAGAACGGCAAAGTGATTTACTATCCGCACCGACAATTGCGGCTTCTCCTGCTGCATAAACATCAAGCATAATTAACGCATCAACTTGAGAAAGTACCTGAACGAAATCATCAAATAAATCTCGAGTACGAGAATAACGATGAGGTTGGAAAATCATCACAATTCGTTTATCGCCCCATCCTTCTCGTGCAGCTTTAATGGTTACACCAACTTCTGTTGGGTGATGGCCATAATCATCTACTAAACGTACTTTTCCATTAGGGCGAATAAATTCACCTAATTGATCGAATCGGCGACCAGCCCCTTGGAAATCGGCTAATGCTTCTAAGATGGCTTCATTATCAATACCCTCTTCTTTCGCTACTGCCAATGCTGCCGTTGCATTTAAGGCATTATGTTTACCTGGCACATTTAATAATACATTGATACGTTCACCATTTGGACAAATCACTACATAATGCCCTTGGAAACCAGTCTGTTCATAATCTTCAATGCGATAATCCGCATGCTCACTGAATCCATAGGTAATTACTTGACGACCAACTTTTGGCACAAGTTCCATTAATACAGGATCATCTGCACACATCACGGCTAAACCATAGAATGGTAAATTATGTAGAAACTTCACATAGGTGGCTTTCATTTTCTCAAAATCGCCTTCATACGTATCCATATGATCTGGTTCCATATTAGTCACCACTGAAACCATAGGTTGCAAATGTAAAAATGAAGCATCACTTTCATCCGCCTCCGCAATTAAATAGCGACTCGCACCAAGATGAGCATTTTTACCCGCAGATTTTACCAATCCTCCATTTACAAAGGTTGGATCAAGTTTTGCCTGGGTATAAATCATGGAAATCATAGCAGTAGTAGTCGTCTTCCCGTGTGTTCCTGCAACAGCAATACCATGACGAAAACGCATAATTTCAGCTAGCATTTGTGCGCGTTGAATAACTGGGATACGTTTCTCCTTAGCAGCAATAAGCTCAGGATTATCTTCATGAATCGCACTTGACACAACAACAACGCTTGCGCCTTCTATATTCTCTGCGGCATGACCAATATAAATTTGCGCCCCAGCCTGCACTAAACGTTGAGTAACAACGCTATCGGCAATATCTGAACCAGAGATTTGATAGCCCTCATTTAATAAAATCTCAGCGATACCACTCATTCCCGCACCACCAATACCAATAAAATGGATTTGTTGTACACGGCGCATTTCAGGAATAATTTTTCTAATTTCTTCGTGGGAATGTTTCATTTATATTTCCTTTTTGACCTATTGGCAAAATACTAAAGTGCGGTTAAAAACTCACAATGTTTTTGTTATTACTTTGAATTTTCAATAATTACATCTGCAACTCGTTGCGCTGATAATGGTGTTGCCATTTCTTTTGCTTTGATTGCCATTTGCAATAAATTTTCACGTGAGAAATTTTTTAAATAGTTGACCAAAATATCAGGCGTTAAATCAACTTGCTCCACAATTTTTGCGGCACCAACATCAGCCAAATATTTAGCATTCAAATATTGCTGGCGATCTTTATGTTGGAAAGGTACAAAAATAGCTGCTGCACCAACTGCAGCAATTTCGCAAACCGTTAATGCACCTGAACGACAAATCACCACATCTGCCCAAGAATAAGCTTCTGCCATATCATCAATAAACTCTGTTATTTTAACTCGATGAGCATTTTCTGCATAAAGCGCTTTCACTTCATCTACTGCACCTTTCCCTACTTGATGGCGAATATCTAATTTATTCTCGAGTTTAGAGAAAACTTTTGGTAACGTATGATTCAATACCCTCGCCCCTTGGCTTCCCCCTAGCACTAAAACACGTAATTTATCTCCACGTTCAGAAAAACGAATTTCAGGATTGGACATCTGAAATAAATCTTGTCTAACAGGATTCCCAACAACCTCTGCATTTGGAAAAGCCATTGGAAAAGCCTGCAATACACGCTTCGCAATTTTAGCTAACCACTTATTCGTTAATCCCGCTATCGCATTTTGCTCATGCAAAATAACTGGTACACCACAAAGCTTCGCGGCAATACCACCAGGACCTGACACATACCCCCCCATACCAAGCACGGCATCAGGTTTCTCATGTTGAATAATTTTTTTTGCTTGTAGGATTGCACGTAAAATAGCAAAAGGTGCAGTAAGTAAGGCTTTTAAGCCTTTACCACGCAATCCTGAAATTTGAATAAAATAAATTGGAATACCGTACTTCGGTACAAGCTGGGCTTCCATCCTATCTTTTGTACCTAACCAACAAATATCCCATCCTTGTTTCTGTAAAGTTTGTGCGACAGCTATTGCTGGAAAAACATGTCCGCCAGTTCCACCGGCCATTACTAATAATTTTTTATTTTTCATCTTTATGTCTCTAATCATCACGCAAACGTGCTTGGCCAGCTCGGAGTAGGCGATTTTCATGATCTATACGTAATAAAATACCAATCGTTGCTGACATAATAATAATACTAGAGCCACCATAGCTGACAAGAGGGAAAGTTAAACCTTTAGTTGGTAACATGCCAAGAGCCATACCTAAATTAACAAAGCCTTGGAAGAAAATCCAAAAGCCAATACCCAACGCTAAAAATCCTCTAAAACGTTGTTCTAACATTAAAGACTCTTTACCAATCTTCAGGGCGCGAAAAACAAGTAAACCGAGCAAAATAACAACAATTAAAATGCCTATAAAGCCAAACTCTTCACCAATAATCGCCATGATAAAGTCAGTATGCGCTTCAGGTAAATAATCTAGTTTTTGAATTGAATTACCTAACCCTTCCCCCGTTATTTCTCCACGACCAAATGCCATAAGAGAGTTCGTTAATTGGAAGCCTGTACCATAAGGATCTTTAAAGGGTTCTAAAAAACCAGTAAATCGTTTTAAACGATAAGAGGCAGTCAATACAAGCCAAACGAATAAGATTCCACCTAATGCTATCAATCCTACAAACTGTAAAATTTTCGCACCTACGATAAAAAGCATCCCAGACATAATAATAAATAGCACGACTGTACTGCCTAAATCAGGTTGCAATAAAAGAAACCCACCGAGTACGAGCATAACAATAAGCGGTTTAAAAATACTAAGATGTTGTGAGCGCACTTCATCATAACGACGAGTAAAATAGCTTGCTAAAAAACAAGTCAAAGCTAATTTTGCAAATTCTGCTGGTTGGAAATTTAAGATACCTAGTGAAATCCAACGTTTTGCTCCATTAACCGATGTTCCAATAAGGGGAATGAGCAACAATAATATGACTGAGAATAAGAAAATTTTAGCGTGCCATTTTTCCCATTGAGAAGAAGAAATTTGCAATGAAATATAGCAAGTTAGCAAAGAAAGTAGCACATAAATAGCATCGCGTTTTGCAAAGTAAAAAGGATCATTAAATAAACGAGAGCTATAAGGAATAGATGCAGATGTTACTGCCACTAAACCAATTAAAAGCAAAATAACAAATAACCAAAATAGCGCACGATCATACAACAAACCTTGCGGTGTGATGCGTGTCCATTCATCGTAATTTTTTTTGATGTTTTGTAAAAATTCCATCTTATTTTTATTAATGACTAAATTAGGCTGAATACTGAGCTAAACGGGTAAATTCTTCACCGCGCTTTTCAAAAGAGGCAAACTGATCGAGGCTTGCACAAGCTGGCGACAATAATACCATATCTCCGCTTAGCAATGTTGGGCGTAAAAATGCTATCGCTTGCTCCATTGTATCGAACAAATAACTTTGCGATGAAAGCTTAGCGAGTTGTGCACCATCTCGACCAAAACAATAACAAATAATGTGTGGTTGATTAATTAAGTCAGCTAATTCTGAAAAATCAGCACCTTTTCCATCACCGCCTAACAACAAATGCAATTTGCCTTCCACATAAAGGCCTGCTAATGCGGCAACTGTACTCCCCACATTTGTTGCTTTAGAGTCATTAATCCAACGAATGCCATTAGCTTGATGCGCTAATTGAAAACGATGATCTAATCCTTTGAAATGACGAAGTGCGGTACGAATTGAATCTAAATTAATACCGACAGATTGTGCCAATGCCGTTGCTGCCAAAATGTTCATATAATTATGGCGACCGACTAATGTTGCTTCTTCACAAGGCAAAATTACTTCATCTTTTGCCATTAAATATTGCTTGCCGTTTTCCGTTTTTAGCCAATAATCTGCTGTCTTTTCCGCAAAAGAAACGGTTTGTTTCGCTTGATTTTCACCTTCACCAAAAGTCAGCGTATCCTCATTATTCAAAACGCCGACCTCAGCATTATGATAAATGCGTAATTTTGCTTGACGATAATCTTCTAAATCCACGTAGCGATCCATATGATCTTCAGTCACGTTCAAGACAGTTGCAGCCGCAGCTTTTAAGCTGTAAGTTGTTTCAAGTTGAAAACTAGACAGCTCTAATACATAAAGTTCACAATCTTCATTCAACAATGACAAAGCGGGAATCCCAATATTTCCACCCATACCAACTTTCACGCCAGCAGCTTTCGCCATTTCATAAACTAAAGTAGTAACAGTACTTTTTCCATTTGAACCTGTAATCCCTACAATTGGCTTTGTCGCCGCGCAGCAGAATAATTCAATATCACCGATTACTTCTACGCCGGCTTTAAGTGCGGTTTGAATTTCAGGTGTTTTTACCGCAAGCCCAGGACTAATAACAATCATATCGCTTTCAAGTAACCATTCCTGATTTAAACTACCAGTATGAAGAGGAATATTTTGAGGAAGTTTATCAACGCCAGTAGGATTTTTTCGGGTATCAATCACACGAATATTAGCCCGTTGGGATAAGAGATAATCCACGCAAGAAAGACCTGTTTTGCCAAGCCCGATGATAGTAATATTTTTGTTTTGATAGGCGTTCATTTTCTTTCTTCTTAATTGCTATAAATTTTAAAATTATATTATTGATGGAAATATAAATTTCCTTTACTAACGTAAAAAAGGTCGCTCTTTCAAAAATTGAAAGAGCGAACCTAGCTATATTTATTAACGCAACTTCAAGGTTACCAATCCCATCAACACTAACATTAAGGAAATAATCCAAAACCGAATAATAACTCTTGGCTCTGGCCATCCCTTCAATTCAAAATGGTGGTGAATCGGTGCCATTCTAAAAATGCGTTGTTTACGTAACTTATAAGAGCCCACTTGCAAAATAACAGAGAGCGCTTCAACAACAAATACCCCGCCCATTATCACAAGCAAAAATTCCTGACGAACAAGAATCGCTACTACACCAAGTGCTCCGCCTAACGCAAGGGAACCTACATCGCCCATAAAGACTTGTGCGGGATAAGTATTGAACCACAAGAATCCTAACCCTGCACCAACGATGGCGGTACAAAATACAACCACCTCAGAACTATATTTAATGTATGGGATGTGCAAGTATTCTGCGAAATTCACGTTACCCGTCGCCCATGCAATTAACGCAAATGCACCTGCGACAAGAGCCGTTGGCATAATCGCTAATCCATCCAAACCATCTGTTAAATTCACCGCATTACCCGTTCCAACAATCACAAAGTAAGACAACACAATATAGAACAAACCTAATTGAGGCATAATGTCTTTAAAGAATGGAATCACTAAACGAGTTGCATCAGTGTCGTGTCCAAGCCAATAAAGCCAAAGAATTGCCACTAATGCCACAATAGACATCCAAAAATATTTCCAACGAGCAATTAAACCATCTGTATTTTTACGGGTAATTTTACGGAAATCATCCACAAAACCAATTGCACCGTACCCAAATAATACAAATAAGCAAACCCAAATATAAGGATTCGTGAGATTTGCCCATAATAACGTACTTACGCCAATAGAGAATAAAATCATCACACCGCCCATAGTCGGTGTGCCTTTTTTTGCAAAGTGACTTTCAGGACCATCATTTCGGACTTCTTGGCCAAATTTTAAGATCTGTAACCGTTTGATCACTTTTGGACCAATCCAAAGCGAGATAAAAAGTGCGGTTAATAATGCAAGAATTGCACGGACGGTAATATAAGAAATCGCATTAAATGCGGTTTCATAACGAACAAGATATTCAGCAAGCCAGACTAACATTTAATTTTATCCTTTAATGAATAAATCACATCTTCCATTTTGATTGAGCGAGAGCCTTTTCCTAGCACCACGACTCTGTTATTTTGTTGTAATTGGGTTTCAATCAATGGCACAAGAAAATCAACCATTTCCACCTTATCAGTAAAATGCTTACCCAAAACAGCCTCTGAAATAGCCGCACTTTCGTTGCCATAAGAACAAACTAAATCTAAATTTGCCGAATTGGCATGTTGTCCTACTTCATGGTGAATAGCGAGAGAGTTTTCGCCTAACTCTTTCATATCGCCGACACACAAAATACGGAAAGCATCATAACTTTTTAAAACATCAATCGCAGCACACAGAGAATCTTTATTCGCATTATAAGTATCATCTAATAGCAATAAATTAGGCGTTACTTGAATCGGGAACAAGCGCCCTTTCACTTGTGAACGTTGTTCTAATCCAGCTTTTACATCTGTAAGAGTGGCGCCAACATTCATTGCAAGCGCGGTAGCAGCCAAGGCATTTTTTACATTATGTTCACCAAGGTAAGGCAAGTTAATCTCAATTTCACCTTGTGGGGAAATAAGTGTAAAAGTGGAGCCTTGAGCAGTATGATGAATATTTTTTGCAGAATAATCTTTACCGTTGAAATATTGAATCTCATGTTCACCGATTTCTTTTTGCCAAACATTTAAGTGATCATGTTCTGCGTTAATAATCGCCACACCATTCGATGTTAAACCACGATAAATTTCACCTTTAGCTTGTGCTACGCCCTCTAAAGAGCCAAAGCCCTCTAAATGCGCGGGCGCAATATTATTAATCAATGCTGCATCAGGTTGAGCTAATTTTGTAGTGTAATCAATTTCACCTTGATGATTGGCACCAAGTTCGATCACAGCGAAACGATGTTTTTCTGTTAAGCGAAGAAGGGTTAAAGGCACACCAATATCGTTATTAAAATTACCATTGGTAAAAAGTACAGCGTCTGAATCACCCGCAGTATGTTGCAAAATACTCGCCGTCATTTCTTTTACCGTGGTTTTACCAGAAGACCCGGTCATCGCAACAGTACGCGGATTAATTTTCTCGCGTAACCATTTTGCAAGTTCTCCCAGAGCAATTCGAGTATCCTTAACCACCAGTTGTGGAATAGAAATGGAAGAATTTTCTTGCTGAACAACAACGGCTACCGCACCTTGTGCTACCGCTTGTTCAAGATATTGGTGAGCATCAAACTTTTCGCCCTTCAACGCAAAAAATAAACTATTTGATACACTTTTTCGGGTATCTGTATTAATTTCTTCAACTTGCACATTTTTATCGCTAATTAATTTAGCTTGAAGAATCTGTGCTAATTGTTCAATAGAGAGTTTAATCATAATTTAATTGTTATTATTTTAAAAAATCATGAGCAATTTCTTGGTCTGAAAAATGCACGATTTCAGTGCCAATAATTTGATAATTTTCATGGCCTTTGCCAGCAATTAAAATCACATCATTTTCAACCGCACTTTCAATCGCAAACTGAATAGCCTGTTCACGATCAGGAATAATGCCTACTTTATCCATATTTTTAAAGCCAGCGACAATATCTGATTCAATTTGGCTTTGTGATTCTGTTCGAGGATTATCTTTCGTCACAATAACCTTTTCTGCAAACTGCTCTGCGACTTGTGCCATTAATGGACGTTTGCCTCTATCGCGGTCTCCACCACAGCCAAAAATACACCATAACTCACCTTGGCAATGTTCACGCGCTGCCATCAAGGCTTTTTCTAGTGCGTCAGGTGTATGCGCATAATCTACAATAACTGTTGGTTTATTTGGATATTGAATCATTTCCATTCTTCCACATACTCCTTTCAAAGATTTCGCCGTAGCGAGTAAATTTTCCAATGGGTAACCAAATGATAATAATGTGGTCATCACTAATAACAAATTGCTTACATTGAAAGCACCGATTAATGGACTATGCAATACGCCATTACCCCAGCTAGATTCAAAAGTAATATCAGCGCCTTTAGCATGATAGTGAATATTTATTGCCTTCATCCATTGATGTGAGTTTGATTGAAAATCAGCGCTCGTACTTACCGCAATAGCATCAGGTAATTCACTTAACCATTGGCTTCCAATCTCATCATCAGCATTAATCACTTTAATTTGCGTATCTAATTCAGTGAACAAGCGTTTTTTAGCGGAAGCATAATTTTCCATTGTTTGATGATAATCAAGATGATCACGAGTTAGATTTGTAAAAATAGCGGCCTTAAAATGTAATGCTTCTACTCGATATTGGGCTAAACCATGTGATGAAACCTCAATTGCAGCGAAATCGGCTCCATCTTGTCTAAATTTGGCAAGGGAAGACTGAAGTTCTACCGCAGACCCTGTCGTATTCTTAGCCTCAACTACGGCACCTAAAAGTCCATTACCAATTGTTCCCATTACTGCTGCACGATGGCCTAATAGCTCCGCCCATTGTGCTAATAATTGAGAAATAGTAGTCTTGCCATTTGTCCCAGTTACGCCAACAAGAGTTAATTTCTTAGAAGGCGAATCATAAAAAATATCTGCCAACAACGAAAGATGGCGTGCAAGTTGATAAAACTTAACTACTGGCACATTCCCAATAAATGTTACTGTTAAATGCTCGCTAGATAATTCTGTCTCAGAAATTACCGCAGTTGCACCAAAGTGAATAGCCGAATCAATAAATTGATTTCCATCGACTTGATGTCCTTTTATTGCGACAAAAAGATCCCCTGTTTTAACTTCACGGCTATCCAATACCATATTATGGAGTTCTATCTCATCCTTTAATTCAGGTAAATCAAAAAGTGCGGTGAGTTTTTTCATTATGTTTCCTTAATTCATTTTTTCATTCTTACGCTCACCAACATATACAATGCGTTTCGCACTTTTCATTGTTTTTTCTGTTGGTTCCGCATCTTGTGGAATTCCGTTAGCACGTAATGCATAACCCATAATACTAGAGAACACAGGAGCAGAAACCGCACCACCATAATATTCCCCAGCTTTTGGATCGTTAATCAAAATGACTAAGGCATAACGTGGATCACTAATTGGTGCAATCCCCGCTGTGAATGCAACATATTTATTCACATAATGGCCATTCTCTAATTTACGTGCTGTACCCGTTTTTACACCAACACGATATCCTTCAACCATCGCTCGCTTATTTTTAATCGCTACTTTTTCTAAAATACCGACAATATCCTTCGTGATTTTTTCAGAAAAAACTCGTTTCCCAATTACAGGTGGATCAACTTTTGTAATAGAGAGTGGACGATAAATACCGAAGCTACCAAGCGTTGCATAAGCCCTAGCTATTTGGAGTGGTGTTGCAGTAATACCATAACCATAAGAAACCGTTGCACGTTCAATATCCGCCCAACGTTTACGATTGGCATTTAAAATCCCTGCCTGTTCACCAATCAATCCCAAATCTGTCGACTTACCTAAACCTGCATTTTGATAGGTTTCCATCAAGGCACTTGGGGGCATACGTAACGCAAGGCGACTTACACCACGGTTACTTGAATTAATTAATATTTCATCTAATGTTTGTTGCGCACGTGGTGCTACGTCTACAATTTCTTTTCCACTTACTGTAAAAGACCCCGTATTAATAACCTCATCGCGACGAACTACACCACGTTGAAGTGCAGTTAACACAACCAAAGGCTTTACAGTAGAACCTGGCTCAAAGGTATCCGTAATAGCACGATTACGCATTAATTCTGATTTAACGCCAACACGATTATTCGGGTTATAGGATGGCGCAGTAGCCATGGCTAATACTTCTCCTGTACGAACATCAACTAATACAGCCGTACCTGATTCAGCATTATTTTCTGATACCGCTTTTTTAATTTCACGATACACCATAGATTGTAATTTTTCATCAATACTTAACGTAACATCTTGCGCATCATATTTTTTTTCATCGGAAATGTGTTCAACAATGTTACCTCGCTTATCTTTACGTACTGTGCGTGAACCATCTTTCCCCACAAGCATGGTATTAAAACTTTTCTCTATCCCTTCTATACCATTCCCATCAATATCAGTATAACCGACTAAATGTGCAGCTTCTTCTACACGTGGATAAAAACGACGATGTTCAGTTTCTAAGAAAACGCCTTTAACGTTTAATTTTTTAATATAATCTGCTTTATTTGACTCTACTTGACGAGCCAAATACAAATAACCTGATTTTGAATTTTTCTCAATTTTTTTAATCAAGTCATTGCTACTCATTCCTATCTCTTGCGCTAATGCATTAATACGCTCTTTATCCGCTAAAGCATCTTCTTTTAACATCGTTTTGGGATCAGCTACTATTGCACTCATCGGAACACTTACCGATAATAATTGCCCATTACGATCTAAAATTGAACCACGCACTGAAAGAATTTCATCTTTACGTAACGAACGTTTATCTGCCTCGCCAGATAGGGTATCAGCATTAATAGATTGGACATAACCAGCGCGAGCTACCAATGCACACAAACCAAGAAAAACAAAAAATACCGAAATAATATAACGTCCACGCATAAAACATTTATCAAATACCATTTTCGGTTTGTTATGTTTCACGGCTTCAGGTGCGGTTAATTTTCTAATTATTTTTTTAGACTTATTTGATTTACGAGAAGAATTGAATTTAACCATCTTTTTACCTATTATTCTCTAATCTCAACTTCTTGTTCTGTCGTTAAAGGTTTCATTTTTAAAGTACCTACAGCAATAGATTCTACTCTTGTGCTATCCCCTTCAGTCGCTTCCTGCACCTGTAAATTTCGATATTCATTTTCAAGCGCTTGCCTTTGTAAAATAAGTGCACCATTTTCAGAAATTAACTGACGTGTTTTATGCGTCACCCAAATAGCGCCCATTGCTGATACCAAAATTGCTATTAATAAGAAAACAATTAACTTATTTGAAGAAAACAAATCTTCAACCAAAATCTGCTGTAACGGATAACGAGGTTTATTATTTTCAGACATCACTAAATTCTCTCCGCCACACGCAATACCGCACTTCTTGAACGAGGATTTGCTTGAATTTCTGCATCACTTGATTGAATTGCTTTACCAATTACTTTTAATTTCTGATTACGTTGAATTTGGTCTTCTCGCAATGGTAAACCTTTAGGGATATCCTCACCTTTACTTTGTTTTTTCATAAAATGTTTCACCATTCTATCTTCTAAAGAATGGAAACTAATGATTGATAAACGACCTTCTGGCGCTAGCATGTCTAAAGCAGAATTAAGTACACTTTCCAATTCATCTAATTCTGCATTGATGAAAATACGAATAGCTTGGAAACTGCGAGTCGCAGGATGTTTATGTTTATCTTTGAAAGGTACCGCTTGTGAAATAAGCTCAGCTAATTGACTAGTGCGCGATAAAAATTCGGTGCCATTTTTTGCCGCACTTTTGTTGTAATCAACAATAGCAGTCGCAATACGTTTAGCGAAACGCTCTTCACCAAAAGTTTTCAAAACCCAAGTTAAATCCTCAACCGATACTTGTTTTAACCATTCTGCTGCTGATAAACCTTGAGTCGTGTCCATACGCATATCAAGCGGGCCATCTTTCATAAAACTAAAACCACGCTCTGCTTCATCAAGCTGTGGGGATGACACGCCAAGATCAAGCAAAATGCCGTCAATTTTGCCAACCAAATTTAATTTTTCACAAATTTCAGGAATATGGGAAAAGCTGTTGTGTTCAATCTGAAAACGTGAATCTTGAATCTTTTGAGCTTCAGCAATGGCTCTAGGATCTCGGTCAACTCCAATGAGGCGACCATTCGGGGATAATTTAGAAAGGATTAAGCGAGAATGTCCACCACGGCCAAAAGTACCGTCAATATAAATTCCATTTTCCTTCAATGCCAAGCCATTCACGGCTTCATGAAGTAAAACTGTGATATGTTCAGGTGAAGAAAAGGAATTTTCGGTATCCATAAATACAATATAAAAATAAAAAACGGTGAATCATTTTCTATAATGAGAAATCTTTCAGAGCCTCAGACGCAAAGTCTGCACTTGAACCAATTTCCATATCTTCCTCAATTTGGGCATGCCATTCTACAGCACTCCAAATTTCAAATTTATTAAGTTGTCCTACCAACATTAAACCTTTTTCTAATTTTGCATGTTGGCGTAATGGTCCGCTAAGCAAAATACGGCCCTGAGCATCCATCTCACATTCAGTGGCGTAACCAAGCATTACTCGTTGCAAACGGCGTTGGGTAGGATCAAAGTTAGAAAGTGCGAGAAGTTTTTGTTCGATTTTTTCCCATTCATCAAGGGGGTAAAGTAAAAGGCAGGGTTGACGAATATCCACAGTACAAACCATTTGCCCTTGATTCTTTTCAAGAATTTCAGAGCGATAGCGGGTTGGGATCGCTACGCGTCCCTTAGAATCTAAATTAACCGCTGTTGCACCACGAAACATATTACGCCTTCAAAATTAAACTTATTTTTAGGAATTTTTCTAAAAATCTCCACAAAACACCACTTTTCTCCACACCTGCGTAAGTTTATAATTTGTTTGCTTAAGTTGCAAGCGATTAATAGAGGAAGATTTAATAAGATCAAGAGTTATCTTAGAGAATAAAAAATAGCCTGTGAATTTTCATTCACAGGCTATTTTTTACAGAATTAAAGTGTATTACCAAGTATAACCAATACTTGCCCCAGCGCCGGCATCTCCACTTGAGTTAATAGAAAGATTGGCTTTCATACCAACTCGTCCATTATCAGATAAACGAGAATACCCTACTGCAACGGCATTTTGTCCTTTAAAAGAACCAAGCCCAGCAGAAATCGTTTTTTTACCTGGAATAGTATTTTGATACAAACTACCAATTGCAATCGCACCCGCAATACCTGCACGCAATTCTTTATTCATTTTTTGCATATCATGATTGATTTGCGCAATTGCATTACGGTTTTGCTGAATTTCACGACTATGATTATGTACGGTGTTCTCAATGGTATCAACACGCTCTTTTAACTTCGTATTAGCATTAAGACTATCCACAAATTGTTGTTCTGTTTTGCCAGTGTTGCCATTGTCTCTCCAGATCTCATAAGCAGATTTACCGTTTTTACCGTCCTTAATCTTCGTACTAGTTTTGGTATTATCACTATTGGTAACTTCAAGCGTATGCGTGCCATCGCTGTTATTGGTTACAGTTGCTTTAACTGATTTGCCATTTGCACCTTTTAAGGAATCAGCAAACTCTTTTGGTAATTTGTTTTCATTACCTGGAATTTCTTTCCATGTATCGAAAGCAGATTTGCCATCTGCACCTTTTAAGGAATCTGCAAACTCTTGTGCTGATTTGTTTTCATTACCTGGAATTTCTTTCCATGTATCGAAAGCAGATTTGCCATCTTTGC
The DNA here is from genome assembly GCF_006384255.1 of Haemophilus seminalis. Lineage (GTDB taxonomy): Bacteria > Pseudomonadota > Gammaproteobacteria > Enterobacterales > Pasteurellaceae > Haemophilus > Haemophilus seminalis. The sequence goes on along the minus strand of NZ_VCED01000007.1, from coordinate 12,279 downwards.
CGTCTGCACCTTTTAAAGAATCTGCAAACTCTTGTGCTGATTTGTTCTCATTACCTGGAATTTCTTTCCATGTATCGAAAGCAGATTTGCCATCTGCACCTTTTAAGGAATCAGCAAACTCTTGTGCCGATTTGTTTTCATTACCTGGTATTTCTTTCCATGTATCGAAAGCAGATTTGCCATCTGCACCTTTATCTCCTTTAAAAGAAGGATCATTTTTAAGACTATCTTTATCTAGACTAACAATTTTTTTATTATTTTCTGTTGTTGTCTTCAACCCATTTTGGAATTCATATAATTCATTAAAAATAGTTCCAAAATTATTTTTAGTTACAACTTCATTTCCATCAAAACTTAATTTCCCATCATTATCAACGGTTAATACTTTTGGAGTTCCATTACCTAATTTAATACTAGAGAAAGTCGGTTCTTTTAGCATGCCTATACGCAACGTACCACCATCATTAAATGTAATTAAATTATCTGATGAATATGTAGCAGCATTCCCTGAACCATACACTGTACCTGATTTACCTTGAATAGGTAAAATACCACCGATCTGTTTTTTAATGATCTTAGCTTTCATATTGTCGCTAGAATCATCCTTATTATAATCATTGGCAGAAAATTGAATACCTGTTACAGCTAAGGATTTTAACTGCGCCACATTCACTGCATCTGTATCTTCACTTCCCGCTGCCACGTTAATAATCTGGCGGGTCAGCCCCATCGCATCATCACCTACAGAAACAGCTGCAGCTGTAGCTGACCAAATTGAAACTAATTTATTACGTTCTGGAACTTTATTTACTATTTCTTGGAACTTACTATCAATTTCAACTTTTTTAGTATTAAGACGTTTCTCAATTTCATTTTTTTGAGAATCGTATTCCTGTTTTTTTATTGTATATTGCTGCTTTATATCATCAGCTGCATCTGGTGAAGGTTCAGTAGGTTCTGTAAGTTGATTTAATTCATCCTTAATGGCTATATATTCTTCTTCAAGATTTTTTCTTTCATTATTTAATCTATATAAATCAGCTGAAAGTGATAAATACTTAGCCTTTTGTTCATCAGTAAGAACAATAGAATTTTTATTTGTTGTATTATCTATCCTAACAAATTGATTAGATGGATCATAACCCAATGTTTTATTATCTGTTAATTCTCTACTGCTAACGGAGGAACTACCTAACGCAACAGAATTTTCAACAATAGCCTCACTATTGTAACCAATAGCAAGCGCGCCATCTTTATTTGTCAAAGATTTATAACCTAATGCAGTTGCATATTGCCCACTTACATTACTAGCAGCACCAATAGCTGTAGTAAAGTTTCCACGAGCAATTGAAGCTGATCCTATCGCTGTGCCAAAATTATTGTGAGCTATACCACCTACAGCAATATCTTGATGTCCATGAGCTTTTGCAAGACTGCCAATTGCAATAGAATAGCCGTATCTATTTTGCTTAAGAGGATGAGTAAGAGAATAGTCATCAGCCTTACTTATATGATGCCCTCCAGAAGTACCTCCTTGGCTTGGTGCATTTACAGTATCACCTATATAAGCCAAACTTCCCACTGCAACAGAGTATTGCCCTAAAGATTTTGCGGCCCCACCAAATGCAGAGGAATATTCACCTGATACTTGAGCTTGTTCCCCAACAGCAAGCCCTCCAACATCATTTGCAATAGCTCCACTACCTAAAGCCATTGTAAAATCCTTCTTAGCAGTTGCCTCATTACCTAATGCTATTGATTGAACTCCAGTAGATTGAGATTGAGGACCAATAGCTTGACTATTTTTACCTGAAGCTAAAGAATTTAATCCTGTTGCAAAAGAATTTACTCCCGTGGCATTAGACATAATACCAATAGCTGTTCCTTGTACACCTGCATTTGTTTTATATCCAATAGCAACACCTGCATTTCCTGCAGCTGCTTTGTAACCAATTGCTACAGATACGCTCCCAACTGTTGAGCCTTCTCCAATTCTAATTTTGTTTGAATTATTAATTTGATCGTTTAATACTGATACTTTATTTTTCAATTCCTCAAAATTTCTATCTGATACAACTGCAAAAACTGGAGATGTAAAAGCATTTAATATGCTTAGTGTAAGTATCGAATAAACTAAAGAATTTGGAGATAAATATTGGGGTGCTTGCTTGCTTGCTTGCTTGCTTGCTTGCTTGCTTGCTTGCTTGCTTGCTTGTCAAATGTTCGCATAGATTAAAATCCTCGATTATAGAAATTTTCAAATTCTCCGATCATTCAATCTTCAAAACAAGTAAAGAAATGTAAAGAAATGTAAAGAAATGTAAAGAAATGTAAAATTTATAGATAAAAAACCGTTTGAATATTACTCCAAACGGTTTTATAAAATGAGATTTAATGAATTAGTTATTCACATAAGCTTCTTCGTCACGGTCACCGAATGGTTTAAGTAACGTAAAGAATAATATGATACATACTACTGTTGTTACCAAACCTAAATACACTGATAATTGATAATCTAAGTGGAAACCAATTGGATTGTAATATAAATAAGTTGCACACACAGTGGTAATAAACCAAGCCGGAATAGATGCAACCCAATGGAATTTATGATAACGATATAAATATGCAGCTGCTGTCCATAACATTACCATTGCTGTCATTTGGTTTGCCCAAGTGAAATAACGCCATAATACGCTAAAATCAATGGTTGAAACAAAATAGCCTAATACGAATAGTGGTACAGCAATTAATAAACGTTTAGGTAATGAACGTTGGTCGATATGGAAAATTTCCGCTAATTGTAAACGAGCTGCACGGAATGCGGTATCGCCAGAAGTAATAGGTAAAACCACTACACCTAACACAGCAAAGATACCGCCGATAAAACCTAAGAAGTGTAATGAACTATCATATACAACTTTAGATGGTGAACCCGCTGTAATTGCATCTTGTAATGCTTGTGGGTTTTCATAGAATGCAAGACCAACCATACACCAGATTAGCGCAATTACACCTTCAGCAATCATTGCACCGTAAAAGATAAAACGACCTTCTTTTTCATTTTCAGCACAACGCGCCATTAAAGGAGTTTGAGTTGCATGGAAACCAGATAATGCACCACAAGAAATAGTTAAGAACAACAATGGCCAAATTGGAACATCACCCTTCACTTGGAAGTTTTGTGTGAATTTCTCTAAAGTTAAACCTTGACCATCTGCATTGATAGTACGGAAGAACTCAATAGGATCAACAGCACTAAAGTGTGCAGAAACTAAGCCATACACCATACCCACAGACATAAATAGCAATAATGCGCCAAAGAGCGGATAGATTCGACCAATAATTTTATCGATTGGCAATAAAGTCGCAAGAATATAGTAAGCAAAAATAATAATCGTCCAAATTGCAACAACCGTTGCTTTATCCATTCCCCATACTTTGATACCGCCCGCTTCAACTGCATGATGAACAGCCTCAGCATCACCTAATTGTAACGCGCCTTGAGATGCGCCCAATAAGTCCATGGTAATCGTACCCATTAATTGAGCTGGGCTTGATACAAACACAACACCTACTAATAATAAAAGTACAAGTGCTAATGTGTTAATAAATACTTTTACAGGACGACCTAAGAATTTACCAGCTAAATGTGGCATAGTTGCACCGCCATGACGGATACTCAACATACCACAGAAATAGTCATGTACTGCACCGGCAAAAATACAACCGATTACAATCCAAAGCATTGCCACTGGTCCGTATAAAGCACCAAGAATTGGACCAAAAATAGGACCAGTTCCAGCAATGTTTAATAATTGAATTAACCAAATTTTGGTTTTTGACATTGGCATATAATCCACGCCATCATTCACCTGATAAGCAGGGGTCTGACGTTGTGGATTAATCACAAAGATTTTTTCGATAATTTTTCCATAAACAAAGTAACCAAGAATCAAAATGGCTACACAAAAGAAAAACCACAACATAGAAAATACTCCTCAAAAGATGGGTAATAATATTTAGATATACTCTAAATTAGCGGCCGTATTCTATGTCAAATTGATAGAAATCAAAAATTGAATTTAAGAGTTTTTTTTAAATTTGTGACTTTTATCACATTTATTAATAACACTATTTACATTAAAAGAATAAAACAGATTGATACTCTCAAAGTTAAATACATCCTCCACAGCTCCCGCAGCGCCAATCGGCCTGATTTACTGCTTGATAAAATGCTCTCATTATATTTTCCTCTAAAGGAATATTATGCTCAATAAATACATCAGAAAGCCATTCAATATTTTCAACAATCCAATCATCTTCACCCAATCCCTCACGATAAAGCTCATCTTCAGGATCCATAAAATTATAAATATTTTCTGTTCCCATATCTTTATCTTGGCGCTCTCGAGGTAACACGACAGGTAAACCAAGATATTTAATTTCCCAATGTCCTAAACATAATGTATGTCCCTTAGATGACCAGTTAACTTGGAATGGATTATTATTCATGTTGAATTTTTATAAAAAAAGTTGAAATGTGTAATGAGTATAGAATGAAGTAAAGAAAATTCCCATACTAAGTACCGGGTATTATTTCAACTAAAATTCACTTATAAATGACACTTAGGCTAATATTTTTGCCCAAAACAAAGTGCGGTTAAAAATATGTCTTTTTTAACCGCACTTTTATCTTCTGAAATTATCGTTTAAACATTCCGCCTAAACCACCAAGACCGCCTAAGCCTCCGCCCATTAAGCCTTGCATTCCACGCATCATTTTAGCCATGCCGCCTTTACGCATTTTCTTCATCATACGTTGCATTTCATCGAATTGTTTAAGTAATTTATTGACATCTTGCACTTGAGTGCCAGAGCCTAATGCAATACGACGACGGCGAGATCCTTTGATAATATCTGGGTTGGCACGTTCTTTTAAGGTCATGGAGTTAATGATCGCTTCCATTTTGACAAACATTTTGTCATCCACTTGATTTTTAACGTGATCAGGCAAATTTTTTGCACCTGGTAATTTCTCAAGCATGGACATCATGCCGCCCATTTTTTTCATCTCCATAAGCTGCTCGCGGAAATCATCTAAAGTGAAATCATCGCCTTTCTTGAATTTCTGCGCCATTTTTTCTGCTTTTTCACGGTCAACAGAACGTTCAAGATCTTCAATAAGGGAAAGTACATCGCCCATGCCCAAAATACGGGAAGCGACACGGTCTGGATGGAACGGCTCAAGCGCTTCTGTTTTCTCGCCCACACCCAAGAATTTGATTGGTTTACCTGTGATTTGACGAATTGATAACGCCGCACCACCGCGCGCATCACCGTCCACTTTCGTCAAAATAACACCGGTAAGCGGCAATGCTTCATTAAAGGCTTTTGCCGTATTGGCGGCATCTTGACCAGTCATCGCATCTACGGTGAAAAGGGTTTCGATTGGATTTAACGCTGCATGGACTTGCTTGATTTCATCCATCATTTCCGTATCAACATGTAGGCGACCTGCCGTATCCACAATCAACACATCGTAGAATTTAAGTTTTGCATCAGCAAGTGCCGATTTAGCAATATCAACTGGATTTTGTTTAACATCCGATGGGAAAAAATCCACGCCAACAGATTGCGCCAAGGTTTCAAGTTGCTTAATCGCAGCAGGGCGATATACGTCAGCAGAAACAACTAACACTTTCTTTTTATGGCGTTCACGCAAAAATTTTGCCAATTTACCTACGCTGGTGGTTTTACCCGCACCTTGTAAACCCGCCATTAAGATAACCGCTGGTGGTTGGGTTGCAAGATTTAAACTCTCATTCGCTTCGCCCATGGCTTTTTTAAGCTCACGCTGAACAATTTTTAAGAACTCTTGCCCTGGCGTTAAACTTTTATTGACTTCTTCCCCAAGCGCGCTTTCTTTTACTTTTGCGATAAATTCACGCACCACAGGCAATGCAACATCTGCTTCAAGTAATGCCATACGCACTTCACGTAAGGTGTCTTTAATATTATCTTCCGTTAAACGGCCTTTTCCCGTGATATTGCGTAAAGTTTTAGAAAGGCGATCCGATAAATTATCAAACATGACTCGTAATCCTGTTTTTTTCTAAAAAAATTGCCTTGATTATACCGAAATTTAGGCGTTTTTCATCATTTCAAATAAATTTATAGCGAATTGTGTATGAGAACGATAAAATACGAACCATTCCCAAACAGAGAAAAAAATTATGTGGTTTGCTATTTTTTCGATTTTATTTTATCTAATTAGTGTGTTGATGATCGCTCCTTTACTTACGTCCGTAGAAAACACACAACATTCTCCGAAAAAAACACCGTTGTTTTTTACCGCACTTTTTGCGATAGCACTACACGTTATTACGCTTTGCCCTTCCTTGAAGGAATTAGCTGAAGAGCATACATTCACATTAATTCAAATTAGTTCATTAATGAGTGTTAGCATCTCTGCCCTTGCAGTATTTGCTATTTTATCAGTGAATTCTATCTGGTTCGTTTTACCTATCGTCTTTGCCTTTTCAATTTTTAACTTAATTTTGTCAACATTTATACCAAGTCATTTTATTCAATTACTCAATCAAGATTCTGCGATGTTATTTCATATAGGCTTATCAATATTTACTTATGCCGTATGCTTTATTGCCATGCTTTATGCAATCCAACTCAACTGGATTGATCGTTCATTAAAAGCCAAAAAAACCAACTTTTCTCCGATTATACCTTCTTTAATGACCGTAGAACGTCATTTTGCAAGGGTATTTGCTTTTGGTGAATTATTATTAACACTGACATTAATTTCAGGTATTTATCATTCTATCAATGCATTAACTGCGGAAAATATTCACAAAGCACTATTTTCATTTTTTGCTTGGATTGTCTTTGGCATCGCACTTTTTGGTCATTGGAAAAAAGGATGGCATGGAAAAAGGATGATAATTTATGCAATTTCAGGTATTATCTTACTCACGATTGCTTATTTTGGCAGTCGGCTGATTTAAAAATAAGGGCGAATTCAAGTTCGCCTTTATTATTCCATAGGGCATAACTTATTACATAAACTTAATTAACTCGACTAATTTATGCTTTAATAAATTACACCCTATGATGTGATTAACGAATAAAAGGATTTTCCCTTGGACAGTATTCCCCTTAGTACTTTATTTATTATTCTCATTATCTGTTTAGTGTTATCTGCCTATTTTTCCGGATCAGAAACCGGACTACTCTCTCTCAATAAATATCGTCTTCGTTTTCTATCCGAACAAGGCAATAAAGGCGCACAAAAAGCAGAAAAACTACTCGAAAAGCCAGATACCTTATTAAGCTTTATTCTTATTTTTAATAACCTTGTGAATATCAGCGCATCGGCAATTGCGACCATGATTGGTATGCGTTTATACGGTGATGCAGGGGTGGCGATTGCAACGGGTTTGCTCACTTTCGTGATGCTTGTCTTTTCTGAAATTTTTCCTAAAACGGTGGCAGCAATGCACGCGGAAAAAGTCGGTTTTGTTTCCAGCCATATTTTGACGGTATTACTTAAAATCTTCTATCCACTAGTTTGGTTGATGAATATTTTTACCAAATCATTAATGCATTTGGTGGGATTAAAACCCGATATGCAAAAACAAGTAATTAGCCGTGAGGAACTTCGCAGTATCGTATCAGAAGCGGGCGAAGCCACACCTGATGAACAACATCCACAAATGTTGCTTTCTATTTTAGATATGGAAACCGTCACCGTTGATGACATTATGGTTCCACGCAACGAAATTGGCGGCATTGATATTGATGATGACTGGAAAGCCATTATGCGCCAGCTCAATCACGCAGCACACAACCGCGTGGTGCTTTACAAAGGCAGCCTTGATGAACAAGTGCTTGGCATTTTGCGCGTGCGTGAAGCATTCCGCTTACTGCTTGAAAAAAATGAATTTACCAAAGAAACCTTAATTCGTGCCGCTGATGAAGTGTATTTCATTCCTGAAAGCACGCCATTAAAAACGCAACTTGCGAATTTCCGTGCAAATAAAGAACGCATTGGCTTAGTTGTAGATGAATACGGCGATATTAAAGGGCTTGTGACGTTGGAAGATATTTTGGAAGAAATCGTTGGCGATTTTACCACTTCCACCGCCCCGAGTATTGATGAGGAAGTAACGCAACAATCTGATGGTTCCATGATTATCGATGGCTCTGCCAACCTACGCGATCTCAACAAAATGTTTAACTGGGAATTGGATACAGAAGATGCCCGTACGTTTAATGGTTTAATCCTAGAACACTTAGAAGAAATTCCCGATGAAGGCACGGTTTGCGAAATTGATGGCTTGCAAATTACCATTCTTGAAGTGGGTGATAATATGATTAAACAAGCGAAAGTCGTCAAACTTTAATCATAAAAAACTCTAACAAATTGAACCGCACTTTTGACTTGGATCATAAGTGCGGTTCTTTTTTTGCGCATTTTTTAGAAAACATTTTTATAATTATTTATAGGTACATTTTGATAAAAGAAGAAAGATATGGAACACGAATATCAACGTGAGGTGACTCGCGTGTGCGTACAAACGGCACTACTCTTGTTACAACATGGGGCAGAAAGTACCGTGGTGGTGCAAATGGCGCAGCGTTTAGGCATCGCACTTGGCGTAGAAAGTGTAGAATGTGCGCTCACGGCAAATGCGGTGGTGCTGACGACCTTATCAGATAATCATTGCATTACCACCGCACGAAAAAATACAGATAAAGGCATTAATATGCAAATGGTCACAGATGTTCAGCGCATTGTAATTGCCGTTGAGCATCATTTGTATGACTTAGAAATCGCACAAAGAAAATTGGATCAATTAAAACCGCTTAAATATAACCGATGGTTAGTGGTGTTTATGATTGGCTTATCTTGTGCGGCATTCGCCCATTTATCGGGTGGCGATTGGATAATTTGTGGCATCACCTTTGTGGCGGCAGCCATCGCCATGTTTGTGCGACAAGAATTTTCTAAACGGCACTATAATCCTCTAATTGTCTTTTCCATCACCTCTTTTGTCGCCTCGCTGATTTCTGGCGTGAGCTTAAAATATAACTTAGGTAATGATCCTCAAATTGCTTTAGCGTCTAGTGTGTTATTACTTGTGCCGGGGTTTCCGCTGATTAATTCTTTGGCGGATATATTAAAAGGTTATGTCAATATGGGATTAGGCCGTTGGACGATTGCCACTATTCTCACTTTTGGCGCATGTCTTGGCATTGTATTCGCTTTAAGCGTATTACATATTACAACTTGGGGGCATTAAAATGTTATTAGATATCACAATATTTATATTGAAATTACTTGATGATATGTTATTTGCCGCCATTCCAGCAGTGGGCTTTGCTTTAGTATTTAATGTACCGCCAAAAGCCTTAAAATATTGCGCAATTTTAGCCGCACTTGGGCATGTGACACGCACATTATTACTGCATATTAATATGCCTATTGTATTTGCCACCTTCTTTGCCACTTGCGTAATTGGATTTTTAGGCGTGCATCTTTCCCATCGTTATTTAGCCCATCCCAAAGCATTCACCGTTGCCGCAATTATCCCCATGATCCCTGGTGTTCATGCTTATAAAGCAATGATTTCAATGGTACAAATTCATCATTTCGGCTTTTCCGATGCTTTATTTGAACAGATGATTAGTTCCTTTATTAATACTAGTTTTATCCTAGGTGCAATAGTATTTGGATTAGCTTTACCGGGCTTATTGTTTTATCGACAAAAACCTGTTGTGTAAATAAATTGTTATTTTCACCCGCAATTAAATGTTTATTTAATAATCAAAAATAAGCATTTTTGATCTATATCAAATGTAAGAATATTTTGAATACATTCTTTTTGATTTATTCCCAAAAAAATAAAAATATTTGTTGGAGATAAATATTAATCAGGCATATAATAGCTTAGGAATTATTCGTAATTCTATCAAATCTTAAACAACGTCTCGAAATGGTAAGCCGTAACATCCATTTCTCATCATATAAATAAATTATCTACGGAAAGAATAATATGAACAAAATCTATAAGGTTCTTTGGAATCATGCTGCCCAAAATTGGGTGGTCACCTCTGAATTGGCTCGTGGAAACGTTAAATCTTCCACCAGCCAACTCACAAATCAACTTACCGATCAACCAACCAGCCAACTGAAAAAAAGCTTTACAATAGCCACACTAAGTGCGGTCATTATTGCGAGTTTATTCTCTACGTCGGCTATGGCTGAGACAATGAACCGAAATGGGTGGGATGAAGCTGACGCCAGTACGGTTGTAATTGGTGAACAAAACGATGCCTCTGGTCCTGATGGTGGAGCATCAGCTCGCACGGGTGGTTCAACTACCGATGGGAGAATAACTGGTGTTCATCACTCTATCGCTATTGGTGGTAAAGCAACAGTAACTAAACAAAATGCTCTAGCGATTGGTTATAATGCCAAAGTTACTGTAAACTCAAACAGTAGCAAAGGGAGCGTAGCATTAGGTGCCCATTCACAAGTTAGTGGTGTACATACACAAGCAGATTCTCAATCAATCCACATTGGTGGTAAAGATTACAACTTTGCAGGGAACGCAACTACAAATACATCTGTTCTTTCTATTGGTTCAGGTACAGCTGTCAGAGATTGGAACGGACGCAGAAGCGATGGTTCAGGCCATATGATAGATACTTATGAGCGATGGAATACTGATCGCTACAACGTTCGCCAAATTCAAAACGTAGCGGCAGGTCGTGTGACAGCAAGCTCAACCGATGGAATCAACGGATCTCAACTTTACGCTGTAGTACAAGCGGTTAATGACTTGTCGTCAAAAAATACTGCCTATGGTTGGAAAGTAACATCTGAAGGTGGAACAGGCTCAGGTGAACAACCCGTTAACAACGGCGAGACTGTTAGCTTTGCTGCTGGCAAAAACATGACAATTACGCAAGCTGGAAAAAAATTCACCTATGCGACCGCAGATGACGTTACCTTCAATAAAGTAACTGTTGGTGGCAATGAATTTACTACGAATGGCTTAACCATTGGAAATGGTGGCCCAAGTATGACCCAAACAGGGATCAATGCAGGTAATAAACAAATTACCAATGTAGCAAATGGTACCAATAATAATGATGCGGTGAACGTATCCCAATTAAATGCAGCTAAAAGCAATGTTGCGGCAGGCACAAATGTTGCTAACGTAACAACTACAACTAATGCGGATAAAAGCAAAACTTACACCGTAAATGCGATTGGCACAAACGTAACTTCTAATAATAATTTAATTACTGCAAATAAAACAGCTACGGCGGATAAAAACAATAACCAAACCAATACTTATACCATTGGTTTAAAAACCAAAAATGTAACAGCGAATAAAGATTCCGGCAAATATGATGAAATACCAGCAACCTAAGGAGATGGTGTTGTTACCGCGAAGGCTTTATTAGAGGCACTAAAAAAAGCTGGCTGGAAATTACAAGCTAACGGTGTGGGTAATACGATAATTAAAGCTGGTGATGTGGTTAATTTTGTTAATGGTACGGGAACTACTGCATCAGTAACCCCATCAAATAAAGGGAATTCCATTAAATTTAATATTAACACATCAAATTTAACAGTATCCAAAGCAGACACCACTACAGGTACTATTTCTGCCGATAAAGCTGGTGATTATTTTGCTAACGCAACAAGTGTTGCCACTGCAATTAATAGCGCGTTCTGGAGAGCTACGGCAGCTGGTGCTGGTGGCGGAACTCGCGTAGAACAACCAATCCACGCTGGAGATTTAGTTACATTTAAAGGTGGCGATGGTATTAAAGTTGATCAAGATAAGGGAACTTTCACCTTTAGCCTTGATAAAGACTACATTAAAAAACACCCTGAATTTAAAGGCCCTAAAGGGGATAAAGGTGCACAGGGGGCTCCTGGTGCAACGGGTCAAAATGGTAGAGACGGTCTAACACCTACTGTAAAAACTCAAGACAATAACGATGGTACGCATACCGTCACGATTACTACTGGTAATAATACATCCAAATTTATCGTAAAAGATGGTGCTAAGGGTGCTCAAGGTCCTCAAGGACGTGATGGAGCACAAGGACCTGCAGGCCGCGACGGTAAAGATGTCTTAAACGGCAAAGTAGATCCAACAACCGAAGGTAAAGACGGCGATAAATACGTCAATACTGAAACCGGTGACGTCTTCGTTAAGAATAACAACACATGGGGCAAAGAAG
>NZ_VCED01000006.1:885-136800 GCF_006384255.1 Haemophilus seminalis | reverse complement strand
AAAACTTGCCCCAAATTCTAAAGAAGCTTTTATTTCAAAGGCCATATATAGAGAAAAAGAATAAATATAAAAAAGTATCAAGTTTGATACCAAAGTTCGGGTGTTACAGAACTCCCGAACTTTTTTGTGCGTTTTGTAACCACCAGAGGTTTTATACAGAAACAAAAAAGCAAGGTTGAAACCTTGCTTTTTTGTATATTAAGTAGCACTTATGGCAGCTTACGCCCGATTAAAGTTCGCATTAAGGCAGCGAAGCACCACTTTAAGTAAGCACTTTCGGTAGCTAATCACCTAAATTAAGTAAGCATTTTACGGCAGCTAATCGCCTAAATTTTTGTTCAGGTAATCTCCTAAACCAAGCCTATTGTAAAGTTCTATCTTAAATTCTTCAATAGTTAAATCTCCCTCAATCCATTTCTCTGAAAGTTCAATAAAGTTTTCAGGCGGCTCATGTCCAGCCAAACGATTATTATCCAGAGCAAACTGTACTGATTTTCGTCTACTTATCTTTTCTTCTTCACTAATCATTTGATTTCCAAAGCTGCCTTATCCAGCCATTCAGCATACATCAGTAAAACACCATCAAGTTCTTTAATGCCTTGATTATAATCATATTCATATATCCAATTTTCATTAGAATTAATCTCTCTAATATCTATGAATTTATGTTTTAATTCAGATACTTTTTTCATGTCCAATTGAATATCTTCTTTAGTGAATGGAATGTCTAAATTTTCTGAAAAATCATCATAATTCAATGATAATTGAAATAAGGTATTCCATCCACTCTTTGCAATAGATACCAATCTATGTTTTTCTCTCGTTAAGTAATCTACTCCGCTATCATAGATAGCAACGATAGGGTCATAAAAATCTTCACTACTACTCATAAATTTATCTTATTTTTCGTCTATAAAATTGCCTTGGTGCCATAGGGCTAAAAGCCTTAATAAATTCATCTTTATCTATTGGTACGGTGGAATTCTTTAACTCTTTTAAAAATGCGGCCAAATGTTCGCAAAGGTCAAAACGCGCTTGAGTTTCTTCGGGCGTATAAAATCGTTTTGTATCAAATCTGATCTCTATCGTATCTAACGTGCAATAAACCCTATAATCATCAGCCTTTAGTAACCTAACAGCGTTTAGAAAGTGTATAGGTGTTATATCTTTCAATGTAATATTTGCCATAAACCTAATAACTTGAATTTCGCATAATAGCGGATTATGTGTAAATTCTTGCGCGGTGCTGCGCCATTATACCGCGCTTCAAATTGTAACATAATCCGAAAATCATTATGCGAAATTAGTTATCAGGTTGGCGAAAGCTATGGGTTAAATAAATCACACACTTATGCACAAGTCACAGGTACTAGCAAAACAAGACAAAATAAGGCTAGATAACACGTTGTAACGTGTTATTTTATAGAGTTATTGAATGGATAAGTTGAAATGTAAAGACAATGTAAAGGTGAAACAAGCTAAATCTATGTGATTGCGCTACGTTAAATCTGGATGATTTTTTTGGATAATGATTCCCAGAATAAAAATAACAAAAAGCACGTTTTTATTAAAACGTGCTCTTCTAAAAAACGTGACAACGTATCGACTAACCTAGTAATTTTATACCGTATTCATATACTTGTTGTAATAAGGATAGTTTTTCAGGATTATCTGAATGTTCCTCTGCTAAACGTTGTAAACTTGATTCAAAATCTACCGCACTTTTTTCAAGTTTATTCTGTCGGTATTTTTGCCATTTAATTTGTTCAGCGCGTGTGAGAGTTTTATAAAAATGACGAGCTCGATAATGGAATAATAATTCAGGGATACGTTTATCTTCAAAAGCTAAACCATGTTCAGCTAATTTTTCTGCAGGTAAACTACGTAAAATAGACATATTATTTTTATCAGCATTACTGAAAAAGCCATTGTATAGCTCAGTTTCTACATTATCATTCGATTTAAATTGACGTTCTTCATTAAAAATATCCACCACTTTTTCTCGAATATCAAAAGATGCTCGTAATTTTGCAAGATTATCTAAGCATAATTGTCGATCAATACCCAAGCGATGTGCTGTTTCTGGCAACAAGGTTTTGGCTGGCGCTAAAATAGGACATTTATTGATATGTACAAGCTTTAATGGAACGGATGAAACTCCCTGTTCTTCTAATTCCGATTTTTTAGTATATAAATCTGCCCGCAATTCATCCGCACTTTTAGCTAATAAATTATCGATATCGCCAGTTAAATCACAAACAATGAGTGCATTTTGATTTGTTGGATGCCAAGCTAAAGGTGCAACCCAAGTGCAATTTCCACGATAATTCCCTAACATGCCAGAAACATGCACTAAAGGCGCCATTGCGCCTGTATCAACCAACTTTTCGATTTCTTTTTTACCTCGATTTTCAAAGAAATATTGGAATAATTTAGGCTGTTTTTCTTTAATTAATTTCGCCATAGCAATAGTTGCATATACATCAGCCATTGCATCGTGAGCATTTTCATGCTCAATACCATTTACTTTAGTGAGTTTTTCTAAACGGAAACTTGGCATTCCATCATCGTCATAAGCCCAATTAATCCCTTCTGGACGCAAGGCATAACAAGCTCGTACTAAATCTAACAAATCCCAGCGTGAATTCCCATTTTTCCAACTATATTCATAAGGATCAATAAAATTACGATAAAACGTATAACGCGTCATTTCATCATCGTAGCGAATATTGTTATAGCCCATGACACAAGTATTGGGTTGGGAAAACTCTGCTAAGATATTTGCGGCGAATTCAGGCTCAGAAAGCCCCTTTTCATTACATTCTTGTGGTGTAATTCCTGTCACCATTACGGCTTCAGGAGCCGGTAAATAATCGTTGGTTTGTTTACAATAAAACATTATTGGTTCACCAATGATATTAAAATCAGCATCTGTGCGAATACCTGCGAATTGCGCAGGGCGATCTGTTGCTGGATTTACACCAAAACTTTCATAATCGTAAATAAAAAAGCTGAAATCTTTTGCCATGACTACTCTCTTTTACGCGATAATTTTATCTAAATAATATAGGCAGAAAATAGCTGATAAACTAAAAATAATACCAATCCAATTTAGCTTACTAATTTTTTCTTTAAAAACTAATGCGCCAGTTATCGTGCCTAAGCAAATTACGCCAATGTTCATTCCCGCGAAAACAAGCGTTGGATTTCCAGCAAAACTTTGATGTGCTTTTATGTAGAATAAAATATTAAAGAAATTCAATACACCTAAAACGATGCCACCAATTACACTTGATGATGTCCATTGGGCACGTTTTAAGAATAAATAGATAAACATAACGCAAGCTGCAAGCGAGAAGGAAATAAACAATGTTGCAGGGAATGCACCGCCGCTTTTCGCCACTTGTTTGAATAAAATATCAATGATGCCGTAACCAAACCAGACGCCGATTAATCCTAAAACACCTTTAAAATTGACCGCACTTTGCCCTTGAGTTGGCTTAGTTAATAAACAAAATAAACCAATAAAGGCTAATACAACGCCAATGATTTTAGATTGGCTTAGTGTTTCATGAAAAATCAAAAACGCAGCTAAAATGGGAAGGAATAACGAAAGACGTTGCGCTGCATCTGAACGTACAATTCCAGCAAACTCCACTGCTTTTGACATAATAATAAACACGCTAGGTAACAATAAACCTAGCGCTAAAAAAATGGGTGAGTTTTCGCTTTGTACGATGTAATCAGTAAATTCTAAACCTTTAAAATCAGGTTTGAGTAAAAAATAACTGAAAGTGATGGCTGTAATGTAGTTGAATGCGATAGCTTGTTCAATAATAACATTTTTTTTACGAGCTATTTTAAGCAAAACTGAAACAGCTACGCTGCAGAGAATGGCAAGAATAAGATTGTGCATTTAAATTCCTTATATAATTAAAGTGCGGTCAAAAATCTTAAAATTTTAACCGCACTTCCCTTCTATTTTTTATTCTGTCGCACCGAATCCGCGTAAACCAACAACGTGTACGTGCTCTTGATTGCCTGCGATTTTACGTACGAGTTTATAGGTTGTACCTTTTTCCGGGCTAATGTTTTCTGGCGCAGCAATAAGTAACTGCATATCTAAACGTTCGCAAAGTTCGAATAAGGTAGAAATAGATTTACCGTCTAAACGAGCTGCTTCATCTAAGAACAACAAGCGACAAGGCACAATATCTTTACCACGAATTCGACGACTTTCTTCTTCCCAACTTTGAACAACCATTAAGAGAATTGACATACCTGTACCTATAGCTTCACCAGTAGAAAGTGCGCCACTTTCTGCACGTAACCAACCATCAGCACCACGGAATACTTCTACTTCAAGCTCAAGATAATTACGGTAATCTAACAATTCTTCACCAATTGTTTGCGCTGTACGTTGCCCCATATCAATATGTGGATTGATGCGTTGGTAGAGCTTAGCCATAGCTTCAGAGAAGGTGATGCGGTTATCGTTGAATAAATCTTGATATTCATCTTGCTGACCAGAAAGTGCGTCCAATAACATGGCATGGGTATCACGAATATTCACTACCAAACGAACAGATTTCACCTGACCAAACGTAATGTTTTGTAAACCTTGGTTAAGCATACGAATACGATTTTGTTCACGCTGAATCGTTTTACGCATAATATTTGCAACACTTTCAGAACTGATAGCCAATTTTTTCTCACGGCCAGTTAATTCAGCGGTTAAACGAGAAAGCTCAATTTCCATTTGTTCAATGGCATCAATTGGATCATCCGTTTTAATGATGTCTTGGCGAATACGTTCACGTAGATGCTGATACACCGCAATAAAGAATCGCACTTTATTTTCAGGTTTGCGACTATCTTCAGACACTCTTAGACTATCACGTAGATATTCATTATCCGCCACTGCTGTACGCAACGCACCTAATGCTTTATCCGACATTGAACGTAACTCATCTGCAGATAAATAAGCGAGCTCTCGACGATTGAGGCGTTTTTCCATATCAGAGTTGCGGGATAAGCGTAAAACCACACACCAACTCACTTTCGCGGCTACAACTAATTCACGTTGAGTTTTATAATCACGTTCGGTTTTACGAATAAGACGATTTAAGTTGTCCGCTTCGCTTTCAATTAATGTCAGTTGTTTTTCTACATAAGAACGACGCTGACGGCTCGTTGAAAGTTGTTGATGTAATTCATCACGACGGATACGTGCACGTTCTTCGGCACCATCATCAGCTCTCACACCAAGATCGCTAATTTCACCAATCAACTCATTTAAAAGTTGATATTTACTATCGTAAGAACTTTGTAATTGAATCAATACACGATTGTATTCAGCAAATTGACTTTGTTTTTGACGAACTTGCTCACGTTGCGTATCTCGCTGTGCCTGCATTTGTTCTAAACGTTGGCGAAGTTTTTCGTTAAGTTCAGAAGTTTCAGCCTGCCCTGCATCTTCATAACCAAAATGCTGTTTACGTTGTACCACATCAGCTAACGCAAATACACGTTGTTGAACTTGTTTTTGACGCTCAATCGCTTGAGTTAATTCATTTTTTAAGCCTTCATAATTTTCTGGATCGCTTTGTAAACTATTGGCTATAGGCTCTAATTGTGACAACGTTACGCCATGCTGACGAATAAAATATTCATCTTGCTCTGCAATATCTAATTGCTCGCGACATTCTTCAATACGATCAATTAAATCATCATCAGCTAATACATTGAGTTGTGGAATCAACTTATTAAGTAATTGCAGTTTTTCTTTTGCATTATCTAATTGAATACGTAATTGTTGTTCGCCGCTATTAAATTGGTTTAATTCACGCTCAATTTCATTGCGTTCGCGATTAATTTCAGACATTAACTCTTCTGGATTTGGCTGGAACGCAAGCGCCAAATGCAACCCAACAAATTGACTGAAATGTTCGTGTAAACGTTGGCATTTTTGTACATCAAACGCAATTTGGGCATGTTGTTCTGCCACTTCATCACGTTCAATTTGTAATTCTTCTAAACGTTTTTCACGCGCTGCACGCCCAAATAACGGAATTTCAGGGAATCTTGAATAGCGTAATTCACGATCTGAAACTTGCACGACAACACCCAGCTCAAGTTCTTGTGCAGATAATACGCTGTCGTCAAATGCGGTAGGATCGCCTTCAATTAAATACAAATCATCAGGGCAATCTTCTAATTGGGCAAGTTGTTCACGCACAGCATTGAGATCACGCACAACAATAGCATGACGTGCAGGCCCGTAGAGTGCGGAGAAATAAGGCGCATCTTCAATTGTTACGTCATCGTAAAGCTCCGAAAGCAGCACCCCACCAAAACGTTCTGCCAACATATTTAAACGCGGATCTTCTGAACCATCTGGCTGACTTAAACGAGAAATTTGTTCATCTAAATGCAAACGTTTTTGTTCAAGTTGATCACGCTGCATCGTGAGTTCACGTTCTTTCACAAGTTGTGATTGCATAAAGTTCATCACATCTTGGCTATGTTCAAACGTCTCGCCACTTTGTTGCTCTAAACGTTCTAATGCAGCTTGAGCTGTCAGCCATGCTGGCGCTTTACGTGCATTTTCATCATAAAGTGCGGTTAAATTTTCACGTTTTTGACGAAGCGTAGAACGATTTTCCACTTGTTCTGAAAGTTCAGCAGAAATATCTTCAATTAACGCTTCTTGCTCAGCGTGACAATCCTCTAATTCTTCTGCCGTTTGTAAACTTAAATTAGCTCGTTGATTAAAATCATTAAGTAATTTGACCGCACTTTGTTGTTGTGCATAACGTTGCTCAAGTTCATGTAATTTTGTGCGAAGTTGTGGCGTTTGTTGTGCCTGCAATTTTTGGCTTGGATATTCGCGTAATAATTCTTTCGCACTTTCCCACGCAGCAGAACGAGGCATTTCACCCGCAATTTTGCATACCAATTGGTACGCTTTATCGAACTGAGATTTTGCTGCTTCAGAAATAGACATTTTGTTCTCAAGCTCAAGTACGGTTTCCGTCAAACTTTCTGCATGGGCTTCAAACTCTGCGTGATAATCTTCTACATTTTTAACACTTAAATCCGCTAAACCGCATAATGTTTTCGCTTTTTCAAGAGCTGCAATGGCTTGTTGATATTGAAGTGCGCGAGTTTGTTGGGCATCTAATGCTTGTTGATAGTCTGCTAATTGGGCTCGCACCGCATCAATTTCAATTTCAGTTTGCTCAAATTGGGCTTGGCTTTCTTCTAACGCATCATTCGCATCTTCAACCACCATTTTTTGTTCTTCTAAACGCTCGGTGAGTTCTGCAATATCTTCTTGATAACGCGTAATTTTTTCTTGGTGACGTAAAGCATTTAACACTAAGTTAAGATGATCAACCGCACTTTGGTGATCAACTTCTAAAGTCCGTTCATTTTCTGCCAATTCTGCCGCTTCTCGACTTAAATCAACTAAACGATGTTGAGATAAATTCTGCTCTGCTTTTGCTTTATACCACTCTCGACGAGATTCTAATGCAGCCTCAATATTGCCACGGCGTTCATTTGCATTACGCATATAATCCGAAGCAACATAATTGGTGGTTTCAGTAATTAAATGTTTGAATAAATCGCGATCTGATTGCGTGACCTTAATCGCTTCTAAAGTCATACGGTTCTCACGCAATGCACTTTCCATATCTTGGAAAGCTTTGCGCACACCTAAATTTTCCGGCAATAAATAGTCACGTAAAGAGCGTGTGATTGCGCTGGAAATACCACCGTATAAAGACGCTTCGATAAGTTTATAGAATTTGCTTCGGTCTGATGCTGATCGTAAACGTTTCGGAATAATACCTAAATCGAACATCATGCCGTGATAATCGGTGATAGAATGATATTGTTTGAATTGAGCACCAATATTTTCAATTTTATCTTTGAGTTCGTTTAAATTAAGTACGCGTGCTTGACGTTCGCCCACGGTTTCAGTGAAAAGTGAGGTCGGATTTTGAGATAATTCAACACCTTGAATTGAGAACGTTTTTAAATCAACCTTTTTATCACGACCTGCAATTTGCTGCAGACGCACACCAACAAGAATACGTTGATGACGTGAGTTAATGGTATCTAATACCGCGTAACAAACACCCGGACGCAATTTACCATGTAAACCTTTATCGCGAGAACCGCCTGTGGAGCCAGCTTCTGTTGTATTACGGAAATGTAAAAGAGTTAAATCGGGAATTAATGCTGTCACAAATCCAGCCATTGTAGTTGATTTACCTGCACCGTTACCACCAGATAGCGTGGTAACTAATTCGTCTAAATCGAAAGTACGGGCAAAAAAACCATTCCAGTTAATTAAGGTTAAAGAACGGAATTTACCACGCTCTACACCATTATTTGTCGTCATGCTAAAAGGCATAGGTGCGTCAACGATTTCTTCGACGTTTTCATTTTCCATAATGACTTCATCGCTCTCTAATTCGATTTCATTTTCTAATTCAAAAACATCAGACATTATTCTTGTTCTCCGTCAAATTCTTCGTCAATTTCATCCGCACTTTCCGCATCGTTTTCCACTAATTGCGCTTGTTTTTCCAACGCTAAGGATTCTGATGTTGCCGCTTCTCCATCACGAATGAGTCGAGCTTGAGCCTCTAATAGATCATCTCCGCTACGCACTTCTGCACCAAAACGAAATACAGATTCAGAAATCGTAAATTTCCCACTATTTTGTTCGCCAACAGTTTGAATCATACCTAAACGACGTAAACGACCAATTGCAGCCCGCACTTTTTCTGCCAATTTTTGTTTATCTAAGTCAGAACCACTTGAACGCTGATTAACTGCTTTTAATAATTTTCCTTCATCGGCAAGATTTAATAATTCATCATACACTTCTTGCGTACTAAAAATGCCTTGTTGAGCTAAACGTTCTGGGCTTAAATAAAGATAACAAAGCACTTTACCAACAAGCATTTCCAACTCAGAAAGCACTGAACGTGCAATTAATGTCGTTGCTTTCGGACGCAAATAGAAAAATCCTTCTGGCGCACGAATTAGTTCCACGTTATAGCGACGATAAAATCCGTCTAATTCATTTTGGAAATCCATTAAAAATGCGTGATTATCTAAATGCTCCATGCTGATATGGCGACCCGAGCGCAATAGACTATCTACCGCTGGAAATATTGGATTTGCAATCGCCAAAGCGAGTTTTGGGGAAATTACATCTTGAAGGTTGTCTGTCATTGGTTATTTCTCTATTAAAACTTTATTCAGTTACTTTCTTCGTTAATCATTATTGCCAAATCTCCCCTAGCCCCTCTTTGCTAAAGAGGGGGATATTCTTTAACAAATCAATTCTTGCCGATTCCTTCAGCATTTTCTAACACAATGAAATAATCTCAATATCAATTATTTCATTATTATTCCCCTATTTAGCAAAGAGGGATTGGGGAGATCTAACAGAAGTAATTCCGACGAAATTAGCTTTTAAATTATCTTAAAATCAATACTTATCAATTACATGCGCTTGCACTTCTGCGCCACGTTCATTAATTGCTTGCCAATCTGGATAAATACCCGATAAATCATCATTTGCCATACCAAGGCGTACTGCTTGATCAACAATGATTCGAGCCACATCAAAATGATGAGAAAGTGGATAATTTTCCAGTTGTTCTTTTAACACTAAAGTCAAATCAATCGGACGATTATTTTCACGATAAGCAATCAGTAAGCCTTGCATATGCTCTACAATTTGATCATGTAAATCAGAAAGGGATTCGTATTGCAATTCTTCCGGCAATTCACCTAAAGCATCATCTTCACGCAACACCATTTCTTCATCGCGCAGATCGACTAAACGCTCAGCTTGCGCTGTCCATAAGAACCAAGGATGATCAAAATAATGATGAATAGAATTACGTAAACGTTGTGAAAACACGCGATTTTTATCCATATCAATGGCAGTACGAATAAATTTATGTACATGGCGGTCATAACCAATCCATAAATCGATGGCTTGTTGTCCCCAACTAATAATTCGGTCAAGTTTAGATTGTAAATTGGTAATTAATTGATCAATAAAATACAAATCATCACGCCCGATCACACAATCTTGAATACGCAATAATTGCGCTTGAAGTTTATCCCCTGCGGCATTTAGCGTATCTTGTAATTCGCGTAAATTCCCAGATGTTTCATCTAATAAACGTTCACAGCTTGAAATCGCCGCTTGCCAATCTTTAGTAAGAAGCTCTGCAATTTCATCTTTAATACTTTGCTGGTTTTCATCCATAATGCGCTGCGAAAGATCGATGCTATCAAAAATCTCTGCAACGGAATATTTTAATGGCGCAAATACATTACGACGCCAATAATGTTCACTTTCATTATTCTCCACGCCTTCTTCTGCAGAATCAGAAGCGCGTTGAATTTCATCTGCCACAATGGAAAGTTGCACTGAAAGACGCAATGCAGAAAACTCACGCTGGCGAATATAATAGTCAGATACGCCTACACCCAATGGCGTTAAACGATAAATGGCTAACCCTTCGGTAAACTCGCTGCTAAAACGGTTTAACAAACGCTGTTTTACTAATTCATTAATGGCATTGTTGGCGCGCGTAGCGATAGCATCGGTGGATTGCTCAAAAGCATTCATCGTGTGGCGGAAAATATCCACAAGATCGGCTTCTAACATTTCGCCGTCTAAACGTTCGTTGTTATAAATTGCAATCGCTAGCAGGAAAACCAAGCGCTCGGTAGGTAAATTCAAAGAAAACTCGCGATCTTTTGCCCAAGAGATGAGTTCAGGAATAGTTTGGGATGTTTCAATCATTGAATTGCAAAGCGTTAAAATTGAACAAAAAATTGGAAAGATTATACAGGATTTTTTGCGGATCTTAAAAATCTTCTTTTGAATTGACCGCACTTTCCTATTTTTCATGCAGGAGAAACACAAATATTACCTATTTATTGCCCGCTCATTAAATCTATCAATAACTCATTTCTAAATTCATTGGAATAAGAAGCGATTGTTAATCTACTTTTCATACTTTCTTTTTTCGAATGCATATAGATAAAAAATAAAGATAATTATAGATTTCTAAAAATATAATACTTTAGATAATTCATTTCAGGAGATTTCTGCTGTGAAAAGTGGTAGTTGGTAAAATAAAAGAAAGAATTTAATTTTTCAGAAAATTTTCAAAAAATACCAGAAATAAAAAATATTTGAGCGTTTTTGCACAATTTTAGTTAATAAGATTTCCTATACTGATACCTCATGTACATCAAGAAAAGGAAAAATCATGAAAAAAATGATCTCAACAGTATTTTGTTCACTTATTGCTGGTACATCTTGTGCCAACTCATCAGTTTTTAGCATTAATGTGCCAGATTTACCTAAACACGGATTTCACGCTAAAAACTTGTTAAGTGCCGATTATGGTTTTGGTTGCAATGGAGGAAATCTGTCACCAGCGATTTCTTGGGCAAATGCTCCGAAAGGGACGAAAAGCTTTGTGGTGACGATCTATGATAAAGATGCACCAACAGGCATTGGCTGGATGCATTGGGTCGTTGTAAATATTCCTGCAAATACGACCGCTCTTCCTGAAGGCATTAAAGCTGATGGTACTAATTTACCACAAGGTGCGCTGCAAACTCGCACTGATTTTGGCGTGCCAGGCTTTGGCGGAGCTTGTCCACTCGAAGGACAAAAACACCGTTACGAAATTAAAGTCACAGCAGTAAGTGTAGAAACCTTACCAAATGTGACGGCAGATACAATGCCTGCTGTAGTCGGTTATTTTACTAAAGCTAATGCCCTTGCCGAAGCTTCTATTATTGTGGAACATAGTCGTTAAACAGCACTTGATTGCCGAACCTCTAAGGGAGAGCAGCCAAAATGTTGTTTAAATTTCACGGAAAAACGTGAATGACTTTCATAGCCAACTTCATAGGCGATTTGTGAAATTGGGCGTTGAGTGAGTTGTAACAAATTCAACGCTCGCATCATTCGAACTGTGGTTAATACTTCCCGAAACGATGTTTTTTCTGCGGCGAGATGACGGCGCAATGTAGCTTCACTGGTATTTAATGATTTTGCAATATCACCAATTTTCCAGTGATACTCACAATTTTCTGAAATTTTCTTACTAATTTGACACTTTAAAGAAGGGGTAGAAAAGGGATTAAAGATACCCCCCTGTTCAGACAACCAAGCCAACAATTCCCACAAGCGAATTTCCACAATACGATCTGGAATTTCATCACTGGAAAGTGCTTTTGAAACAATCGAAAAAGCTTGCTGCATAAAAGGATGTACAGGCAAGTGAAACAGGCTTTCAAAGGGTTTTGGCTCCGAAAACAGTCCAAAAAATCTCTCAACCGCTGCATTATCAATAGATAACCAATCCGCTTGATATACACCTAGTTCATCAGGTTCATTAATCACATCAAAGCGTTGATTTCCTGCCAACATTACCATTTCACCAGCTTGGATAATTTTCTCTCCATTTATCCAACGCAAAATTTTCCTACCACGCCTAACCCAAATAACGGTAGGTTGCGTAAAATAGGATTTATCTAGTTTCAATTTATGTCTTTGTATAATAGTACTTTTTTCAGCAAAATTAGGACGAATGGGCATAAAAATTCCTTGTAAAAGTGCGGTCATTTTAAGTAATTTTTTATGAATGTTCTAGATTATGCTAAACACTCTCCTCTATTTTTAAATGAAGGATCATTTAGAATAATCTGCTACCTATAGCTATTTTCAGCGTACAAATAAATACTCACTAGACAGATAAAAGTATCATTCCGTTATGTAATCAAATAGACGGAGAAGATTATAGAGAATCTAACAAGTTTATAGTTTAGGATTGTACTAGATAACTAGCCCCCCCTTAACTTATTGTTTTGAAATGGAAATTCTAGATTTTATTTCTCTATGATTAAAATGCCATTATTGTCAGATTAGATCTGATCATCTATAGTTAAGAAGATATTACTCCTAAATTTTAGGAAAATGCGATCTTGCTCTAATTTTTCACGTATAATGTGCGCCTTTCATGAATAACTAAAGATAACAGAATGAGCGAATTAACCCAGTTAGCCCAACAAGAAAAAAAACAAACCTATAATTTCAATAAATTACAAAAACGTCTTCGCCGTAATGTAGGCAACGCCATTGCGGATTTTGGGATGATTGAAGATGGGGATAAAGTCATGGTGTGTTTATCCGGAGGAAAAGACAGTTATACGCTTCTCGATATTTTGTTGAATTTACAGCAAAGTGCACCAATTAAATTTGATATTGTGGCGGTGAACCTCGATCAAAAACAACCGGGTTTTCCAGAACACGTATTGCCTGAATATTTAGAAAGCATTGGCGTAGATTACAAAATTGTACAAGAAAATACTTACGGAATTGTGAAAGAAAAAATTCCTGAGGGAAAAACCACCTGTTCACTCTGCTCTCGCCTACGCCGTGGAATTTTATACCGTACTGCCACAGAACTTGGTGCAACCAAAATCGCTTTAGGACACCACCGAGACGATATGTTAGCGACACTATTTTTAAATATGTTTTATGGCGGCAAAATGAAATCCATGCCACCTAAATTGATTTCTGACGATGGTAAACAAATTGTGATTCGTCCGCTTGCTTACTGCAAAGAAAAAGACATTGAAAAATATGCCATCGCGAAAGAATTTCCGATTATTCCTTGTAACCTATGCGGCTCACAACCAAATCTTCAACGCCAAGTCGTAAAAGAAATGCTCAATACTTGGGATCGCCAATATCCGGGACGCTTAGAAACTATGTTCAGCGCAATGCAAAACATTACATTGTCATATATGTGTGATCCGAAATTATTTGATTTCAAGGGAATCAAACATGGACAACTAATTGATGGCATTGAAGGCGATACCGCATTTGATGAAGAACGAATCACGCCAATGCAATTTGAGGACGAAGATCAAACTGATTTTTCAAACAACGAAATGATTAACTTTAAAGAAGTAAATTAATATGTTGAATATCAATGGAATGGAAATTGAAACTGACAAAGATGGTTATTTGCTTAATAGCCAACAATGGAACGAAGATGTCGCTCGAGCTATTGCCCAGGTAGAAAGTATTGAATTAACTAATGCACATTGGGAAGTAATTTACTTCGTGCGAGACTTTTACCAGGAATATAACACATCCCCTGCCATCCGTATGTTGGTAAAAGCAATGGCGGAAAAGCTTGGGGCAGATAAAGGTAATAGCCGTTATCTGCAACGCTTATTTCCTGAAGGCCCCGCAAAACAAGCTACAAAACTAGCAGGCTTGCCAAAACCTGCCAAATGCCTATAAAAGTGCGGTCAATTTTTTGAGAATTTTAAACTCTAGGTTTATTTACGACTGTCTTTTTGTAAGATAATATATAGGCTCTTTTAAACCCTAACTAACAAGGAAATGTTATGAAAATTAGTGCAAGAAACCAATTAAAAGGCAAAGTTGTTTCAATCGAAAACGGTTCAGTAAACGCAATCGTTCACATCGATATCGGTGGCGGTAACGTGCTTTCTTCTACTGTATCTTTAGCAGCAGTTAAAGAATTAAACTTAGAAGTTGGTAAAGAAGCATATGCAATCATCAAAGCAACTTCTGTAATGGTTGGCGTAGAATAATTTCTCCCATAAAGATAGAACTTAATAAGCCGTACTTTTAAAGTGCGGCTTTTTCATATATTTATAATAATGACAAGATAGTTCTTTAAATTTCTATAATGCGATATATTCTAATTTAATTGCTGACAGACCCAATAATAAAGATTCTGCCATGACTCGATGACTTAGTGTAAGTGCTTTTTCAACCATCACAACCCTTTCAATTTCACTTAATTTTTTATCATTTAAATAAGCAAAATTAAGTGCAGTTTGCAAAGCGGGTAAACTTGGGTTAAATGCAGCATTTTCCGCATAGCGTCCGGTTACGATATCTCCATCTTTAAATAAAATCACAATACCGTGTGGACTATGCGAATAAGGACAATGGGATTGGTTAGCGGCTAAAATTGCATGATTTATAAGCGGATCTTGGAAGTCTGCTGCTAAATGATGCTCTTCTTTCGCTAAAAGATGTGTTTCGATATCTAAATCTTTAGGACCAAATGCATCAGGTAAATAAGTATGCAATAAATTATTTTGGCTATGTGGTAAGTGAATTGATAATTTATCAGCGCCATCTAATTCATTCATAAATTGGCGGCAATGACCACAAGGCGTATAATTCACCACTATATCCGTAATTCGGCTTTCATTACGTAACCAGGCATGACTAATCGCACTTTGCTCCGCATGAATAGTTTGTTGAATCGCTTTTCCTGCAAATTCTTGATTGGCACCAAAATAAAAGTCTCCTTGTTCACCAATCGCTATTGCACCAACATTAAAATGAGAAACTGCTGTATGGCTATAACAGGCCGCAATTGGTAATAAATGTATCGCAAGTTTTAATGGTGTTAATTCAAAATCACGACAAAGTTGTAACACTTGTGAGTGGCTTAAAAAGCCTGCCCAATGTTGTAAACGAAGTGCTTCTACAATCGCTTGATTCATTATATTTTCTTGTGGTAATGCATTTTTAATAAGTTCTTGCATAAATTATCCTTTTTAAAACATCGAAAATACATGTTACTTATTAGAACAAAATTTATTACTTACTGCGAGTGTCTCACTAAATATTCCTTAAAACTGTGATCTGGATCACTTAATTTGATAGATTTAAATTATTACATTTTGTTAACATATAGCCAATAACTATCAATTTTATTGAATAGAACAATTTCACAGTATATTTTAAGGACGTATAATGACTCTCAACAAAGGGAGAGCATTAGCTCAAATTATTAACATTGATAGAAGGAAAATACTATGTCAAAAACATCAATAGGCTTAGATAAAGTTCAATCAGCTGAATTAGCAAATAAACTAAATGAATTACTTGCCACCTATCAAGTTTTCTACACAAATGTACGTGGCTACCACTGGAATATTAAAGGTGTAAATTTCTTCGAATTACATGCAAAATTTGAAGAAATTTATACCGATTTAATCACCAAAGTTGATGAAGTTGCAGAACGTATTCTTACATTAGGCTATGTGCCGAATAATGCTTATAGCCAATATTTAGAAGTTTCACGCATTAAAGAAGATATCGCTGTAAGCAATGCACAAGAATGTTTATCAGGTACATTACAAGGCCTAAAAACACTACTAGAACAACAACGTGAAATTCTTATCCTAGCAGGTGAAGCAGATGATGAAGGTACCGCTTCACAAATGAGTGATTACATTAAAGAACAAGAAAAATTAGTGTGGATGTTCCAAGCAGCTTGTCAAACCTGTCATGCTTAATTTATAAAGTTCTATCGAATAAGCCCGCCATTGCGGGCTTTTATTTTTTCTTCTTTATATACTAAAAAGTGCAGTGATTTACCGCACTTTTCTTCTTATTTTTTTCGTTCAACCCATTTTCCATTGGTGAAATCAACAATCCATTTCGTCGCTTTTCCATCTTTTTCAGAAGTCACATATTGTTTCTTCTCTTTACGACTAAAACGAACAATCGCTTCATTCCCTTCAGGATCTTTTTGTGGTGCATCGGCTAAATAAGCTAATTTTTCAGGTAGACGCTCACGATATTGCACAAGTTCAGCGATTTTAACCGGGCGTGTTTCGCGGGATTTCGGGAAGTTATGTGCTGACATAAATACACCACTCGCACCGTCACGCAATACAAAATATGCATCAGATTTTTCGCATTTTAACTCAGGGAAATGTACAGGCTCTTCTTTCGGTGGGGCGACTTCGCCATTTTTCAAAATTTTGCGCGTGTTATCACAATTTGTACATCCCATATACTTGCCAAAACGACCAAGTTTTAAATGCATATCCGCACCGCATTTATCACACTCAACAACAGGGCCATCATAACCTTTAATTTTGAATGAGCCTTCTTCAATCAAATATCCATCACAATTTGGATTATTACCACAAACATGGATTTTACGATGGGCATCGATTATATAGCTGTCCATTGCCGTTCCACATTTTGTACAACGTTTACGATCCATTAATGCTTTGGTTTCCGAAGATTCATCTAAAACGTTCAGTAATTCCGCTTCAGGAATTAAATTAATCGTCGTTTTGCACCGCTCTTTTGGCGGTAATGCATAACCTGTACATCCTAAAAATACCCCTGTACTTGCCGTACGAATTGCCATTTTTCTGCCACAGGTTGGGCATTTAATATCTGTTTCCACAAGGCTATTTGGGCGCATACCGCCTTCAAGTTCATCCAATTCAGCTTTAGAAAGCTGGCTAGAAAAATCCTTGAAGAATTGATTCAATTCAGTTTTCCAATTCACCGAACCAGAGGCGATTTTATCTAAAGTATCTTCCATATTCGCGGTGAAATCGTAATTCATTAATTCACCAAAAGACTCATTGAGGCGATCAGTCACAATTTCGCCCATCTTTTCCGCATAGAAACGACGATTTTCAGTACGAACATAGCCACGTTCTTGGATAGTAGAAATAATTGCCGCGTAAGTAGAAGGACGGCCAATACCACGTTTTTCCAATTCTTTTACTAAAGCCGCTTCAGTAAAACGAGCAGGTGGTTTAGTAAAATGTTGGGTTGGTTGCACTTCTTTTAAGGCAAGTTTTTCTGAAACAGCAACTGAAGGCAATTCTTGATCTTCAGGATTTTTGCCTATCTGTGGCAATACTTTTGTCCAACCATCAAAACGTAAAATTCGGCCTTTTGCTTTCAAGGTATAATCGCCAGCTGACACAGTCAATGTACTGCTATCATATTGCGCTGGTGGCATTTGACATGCTAAGAATTGACGCCAAATTAAATCATAAAGGCGTACCGCATCTTTCTCCATTCCCTCTAAGGATTCAGGCAATGCTCGAATGTCAGATGGACGAATAGCCTCATGTGCCTCTTGCGCATTTTCTTTACTTGAATAGAAATTTGGTTTTTCTGGTAAATATTGTGCACCAAAATGATTTTCAATATAGCTACGTGCCATATTAAGCGCATCTTGACTCAAATTGGTTGAATCCGTACGCATATAAGTAATGTAACCCGCTTCATATAAACGTTGGGCTAACATCATTGTTTTTTTAACGCCAAATCCCAAGCGAGTACTTGCAGTTTGTTGAAGCGTTGATGTAATAAATGGCGCTCTAGGACGAGAACTTGTCGGCTTAGTTTCCAAATCTGTGACAACGTAATCTGAAACATTCAGAAAATCTACCGCACTTTGCGCTTCTTTTTGATTTTTTGGATCAAATTTCTTGCCTTTATAATCCGTGACATCCAAGCGTATAGCTTGTTTATTCTGATTATTCGTAAGTACCGCAACTTCCCAATATTCTTCAGGCTGGAACGCTTTAATTTCACGCTCACGTTCTACTAATAATTTAACCGCAACCGATTGAACTCGACCAGCAGAAAGCCCGCGAGCGACTTTTTTCCAAAGTAGCGGAGATACCATAAAGCCCACTACTCTATCTAAAAAGCGACGAGTTTGTTGTGCATTAACTCGATCCATATTTAATTGTTCAGGCTTTTCAAAAGCCTGTTTAATGGCATTTTTAGTGATTTCGTTAAACACTACTCGACTAAAGCGCTCATCATCGCCACCAATCACCTCGCGTAAATGCCATGCAATCGCTTCCCCTTCTCTATCCAAGTCGGTTGCGAGATAAATATGATCTGCTTTTTTAGCAAGCGATTTTAATTCGGAAACTACTTTTTCTTTACCAGGCAAAATCTGATAATTTGCTTTCCAATCGTGATAAGGATCAATCCCCATACGTTTAACTAAGGCATTACGTTCCTTTTCAGCCTTAATTTTTGCTTTTTCTTCGGCATCCATACCTTTGGTTGAAATTGGTTTAGCTTTTTCACCTGTACCAGAACCAACCGTCGGCAAATCACGAATATGTCCAACACTAGATTTCACCACATATTGGCTACCTAAATATTTATTGATGGTCTTTGCTTTTGCCGGCGATTCCACAATCACCAAGGATTTACTCATTTGATTACCTAATATCACTAGAATTTTGTAAAATTGGGGGTATAGTGCAAAGTTATGTAGGCAAAATCAAGCATTTTTTCAAAAAAGCTCTATAAATGGATAAACTCAACGCGATTTCTATTTTCTGCAAAGTCATTGAAACCCAAAGTTTTACATTGGCAGCAAAGCAACAAAATATTTCTGTGGCAATGGCAAGCAAATTAGTTTCACAGTTAGAAGAACATTTAAAAACACGATTGTTACAACGTACCACCAGAAAAATTATACCTACTGAAGCGGGAATGATGTATTACCAACGCTGCCAAGGAATTTTGCTTGATTTAGATGAAGCTGATTCTAGCATCACTCACCTCACTAGCTCATTACAAGGAAATTTACTTATTTCTGTTCCTCGTGATTTTGGTTTACTTTTTATCGTACCGAATTTACCGCTATTTATTGCCGAACATCCTAATCTACATGTTGAAATTGAGTTTAATGACAAAAAAATTGACCTTGTGGCAGAAGGCTATGATCTTGCATTACGTATCGGCCATATGGCGGACAGTTCTCTAGTATCACGCAAAATCAGCACAAATACGCTACACTTTGTGGCGTCACCAAGCTATCTTGAGGCGAATGGCATCCCACAAACACCTGATGATTTAGAACATCACAATGGCTTACTTTATAAAAATGCAATGAATCACGTAAATTGGGTTGGCTCACACATAAATCAAACACAACGTTTCAAAATCCAATCCAAAGTGGTAAGCAATAGTGGTTTAGCCTTATTAGAAATGGCAAAAGCAGGACTAGGCATTGTGAATTTACCGAGATTTATTATTGGTCAATCTCTTGAAAAAGGTGAACTGATTGAAGTCTTACCGGAATATAAACAACAAAAATTAGAAATTCATGTGGTCTATCCGAACAGAAGACATTTACCAATAAAAGTGCGGGCATTTATTGAGTTTTTATCTGGATTAGGTTTGTGTAATGAGATCTAATTAAATATATAGGCAAATATTACTTGTCCTACGTACTAAAATAACGTCCAAACCGGGGTGACTTCATCCATTAGGGTTAAATTTTTTCCTAATTCAATCCATCCGCAAGGAAAATGAAAATCAGACCCTACTGAACCAACGAATTTAAATTCACCTGCTAATCGTGTAAGCATTTGACGCTGATCCTTTGTTGTACCGCAATCTGCCATTTCCATACCATCACCACCCCAGGTTTTAAAATCGGCCATTAACTTACGTACCCATTTCCCTGTCATATTATAGCGTAATGGATGGGCAATAACGGCGATGCCGCCTGCCGCATGAATAGCTTCAATTGCAGTGGGAATATCAGTCCATTGTGATTTAACAAAAGCATATTGTCCCTGTCCTAAATAACGCTTAAAGGCTTGTCCATCATTTGATACTTTACCAATATGCACTAAATAGCGTGCATAATGTGCGCGTGTAACCTCTCCATTGGCGAATAATTTTGCACCGTTATAAGCATTCGGTATACCTACCTTTTCTAATTTTGTACCAATTTCAATTGCCCTTTTAGCACGTAGTATTTTTTGACTTTCCAAAAGTGCGGTAATTTTTGGATGCATTTTATTAAAATTTAACCCAACGATATGAATTCCGCGCCCCTCCCAGTTGGTTGAAATCTCAACGCCTGTAATTAGTTTGATCCCTATTTCTTTTGCCGCTAATTGTGCCTCATCAATGCCATCAACTGTATCATGATCGCATAATGCTAGTACATTTACGCCTTGTTCATGAGCACGTAGAACTACTTCACGAGGTGAAAGTACACCATCAGATGCCGTACTATGGCAATGTAAATCAAATATTTTTGTCATTATTTTATGTTTCTTATTAATTCCGCAACCAATTTAGGACCATGATAAATTAGCCCCGAATAAATCTGCAGTAATGTTGCCCCAACGTTCATTTTAGCTTGTGCATCTGATACGCTATCAATACCACCACAACCAATAATTGGGATACGCCCTTGTAATTCTTCATGTAATCGTTTGATAATGGCTGTACTTTTATATTGTAAGGGTTTTCCGCTTAATCCACCTTCTTGTTCTGAATATTTTAATCCAGTGACATTGTCACGGGAAATGGTCGTATTTGTGGCAATCACCCCATCGATTTTATGACGGATTAACCCATCTGCAATTTGGACAAGTTCAGCATCATTCAAATCTGGTGCAATTTTCACTACAATAGGTACGTACTTATTATATTGTTTAGCTAAGACTGATTGGCGAGATTTAATCTCTTTTAATAAATCATCAAAATAATCACCATATTGTAATTGACGCAAATCTGGCGTATTAGGTGATGAAATATTCACTGTAATATAACCTGCATAATTATAAGCCTTATTTAAACAGAAAATATAATCGTCCTTGCCTCTTTCCAATGGGGTCCATTTATTTTTGCCAATATTAATGCCTATCACCCCCTTATAATGGGTGTTTTTTACATTTTCAATCAGATAATCAATACCCTTATTATTAAATCCATTATGGTTAATGATACCCTCAGCTTCTATTAAACGAAATTGACGAGGCTTTGCGTTACCATCCTGAGCAAATGGTGTTACCGTACCCACTTCAATAAACCCAAGCCCCAGCATGCCGAAACCATCAATTGCCTCACCATTTTTATCCGCTCCTGCCGCCAAACCAACAAGATTAGAAAAATTTATTCCCATTACTGTTTTAGATAAACCTTTCGGCGCATCAATGAGTGATTTAAAAAGTGGATAAAATAATGGATGAGCAGTCATTTTTAAACACTGAAGAGTAAAATCATGGGCTTTTTCAGCATCCATTTGGAAAATGGCATATCGAAATAATTTATACATACGCGTTTATCTCTCAGGATAGTTTACTGTAATAAAGAAAGGAGAATTTTTAATAAAGCTTACTTAATCATGTGTATTTTAAGGTTAAGGATAATAATCTGCAAATAAAAAGGGCATATCTCACTATGCCCTACATAAATTATCTAGTATTAGATTGAACGTTTAACTTCAACCACTTCAAATACCTCGATTTGGTCACCGATTTTTACATCGTTGTAGTTTTTCACGCCGATACCACATTCCATACCGTTACGAACTTCAGATACGTCGTCTTTGAAACGGCGAAGAGATTCTAATTCCCCTTCAAAGATAACGACGTTATCACGTAATACACGGATTGGGTTATTACGTTTCACTACACCTTCGGTCACCATACAACCTGCGATTGCACCAAATTTCGGATGACGGAATACATCACGAACTTCAGCTAAGCCAATAATTTCTTGTTTAAATTCAGGCTCTAACATACCGCTCATTGCAGCTTTAATTTCATTCAACAATTCATAGATGATTGAGTAGTAACGTAAATCAATGTTTTCCGCTTCAATGACACGACGCGCAGACGCATCAGCACGAACGTTAAAGCCAACAATAATGGCATTAGATGCTGCAGCTAAAGTTGCATCAGTTTCAGTAATACCACCTACACCAGAACCAACAACTTTAACTTTTACTTCATTGGTAGAAAGCTCATTTAACGCTTGAACAATCGCTTCTACGGAGCCTTGTACGTCCGCTTTCACAATGACGTTCAATTCAGCCACATCGCCTTCAGACATATTGCTAAACATATTTTCAAGTTTCGCTTTTTGCTGACGAGCTAATTTCACTTCACGGAATTTACCTTGACGATATAACGCCACTTCACGTGCTTTTTTCTCATCACGTACAACGGTTGCTTCATCACCCGCTGCTGGCACACCTGAAAGACCTAATAATTCAACCGGAATTGAAGGACCTGCTTCATCCACTTCTTTTCCGTTTTCATCACGCATTGCGCGCACACGGCCATATTCAAAACCACAAAGTACGATGTCACCTTTATGTAATGTACCTGATTGAACCAAGATAGTTGCTACAGGGCCGCGACCTTTATCCAAGTAAGATTCAATGACTACACCACTTGCCATGCCGTCTTTTACAGCAGTCAATTCAAGCACTTCAGATTGAAGTAGGATTGCATCTAATAAATCATCAACCCCTGTACCTTTCTTCGCAGATACTGGAACGAATTGCACATCACCACCGAATTTTTCAGAAATTACATCATATTGTAATAATTCTTGCTCAACACGGTCTGGGTTTGCTTCTGGTTTATCGATTTTATTTACTGCAACCACTAAAGGTGCACCCGCTGCTTTTGCGTGTTGAATCGCTTCGATAGTTTGAGGCATCACACCATCATCGGCAGCAACAACAAGAACAACGATATCTGTTGCTTTTGCACCACGCGCACGCATAGATGTAAACGCAGCGTGTCCTGGAGTATCTAAGAAGGTGATCATTTTGCCATCATCCATTTCTACGTGATACGCACCGATATGTTGGGTAATCCCCCCTGCTTCACCTGCTGCCACTTTCGCTTTACGAATATAGTCAAGTAAAGAGGTTTTACCGTGGTCAACGTGACCCATGATGGTTACAACTGGTGCACGTGTTACTTTTTCTGCGTTTACATCGCGATCGCCTAATACCGCTTCTTCAAGCTCATTTTCATTACGAAGAATCACTTTATGGCCAAGTTCTTCTGCTACTAATTGAGCGGTTTCTTGGTCGATAACTTGGTTGATTGTCACCATTTCGCCCATCTTCATCATCGTTTTGATGATTTCAGTCGCTTTTACAGCCATCTTGTTCGCTAATTCAGCAACGGTGATGGTTTCACCAATGACAACATCCGCTTTTACAGCTTGAACTGGTTTAGTAAAGGCTTGTTGAAGTGCGGCACCTTTTTTGCCGTTTTTACCTTTACCAAACTTAGCGTCTTTTTGATTTTTACGATTAGATTCGCGCTCGTTTTTCAAGTTTTTGCTATTTTCATCGTCACGACCGCCTTTTTTCGCTTTCGCTACTTTATTTTTGCCACGGCCACGATTTTCGTTACGACGATCTTCTTCATCTTCTGCTTCAAGTGCGTATCTTGAACTTAAGTTGTAATCAGAATAGTCTTCAGAAGAAGATTCATTGTCTGAATCATCTGCTTCAGCATAACGTTTCGCTTCTTCTGCTGCACGGCGAGCTTGTTCTTCTGCTTTTTGACGAGCTAATTCTTCAGCCTTACGACGAAGTTCAGCTTCTTCTGCTTTACGTTTCTCTTTTTCAGGATCAATCGATTTAGCTTTAGAATCTACCGCACTTTTTGCTGGCTTAGCTGTTTCTGCTTTCGCTTTTTCAGCTTTTGCTTTTTCATCAGCTTCTTTCTTAGCTGCCGCTTTTTCAGCGTCTAAACGAGCTTTTTCTTCTGCTGCTTTTTGTTCCGCAATTTTTTTCGCTTCCGCTTCTTGCTGCGCTTTTAATTTTGCTTCTTCTTGTTGAGCAATATCAGTTTTTACTGTGCGTTTTTTACGTACTTCTACTTGTACTTCTTTGCTTTTACCGCCAGTTGTTGTGCTGCTAACTGTTGTTTTTGTTCTGCGTTGAATGCTTAATTTTTTTGGCGCATCAGCCTTAACATCTTCAGTCATTACTACTCTCCTTATTCTTCGCCAAACCAACAGATATTACGTGCAGCCATAATTAAATCAGCTGCCTGTTCTGCTGTTAATTCTTCAATATCTGCTAAATCATCTACACCCTGTTCGGCGAGTTCTTCGAGAGTAGTAATTTGTTTTTCAGCTAATTTGAATGCCACATGGCGATTCATGCCATCTAAATTCAATAAGCGATCTTCAATATTTGCTTTTTTTAATGCCTCTTCTTCAGCAACTGCTGCAGCTGTAATCGCATTTTTAGCTCGAGTTTGAAGTTCTTCTACAAGATCTTCATCTTCTAAACCATCAATTGCTGTCAATTCATTCATTGGCACATAAGCAATTTCTTCTAAACTTGTGAAGCCTTCTTCTACAAGGATTTGTGCAAATTCTTCATCAAGCTCTAAGGCATTAATAAATAAATTTAACACCTTATTATCTTCTGCTTGATGTTTTGCATTTAAATCATCAGTGGTCATTACGTTTAGTGTCCAACCGGTTAACTGTGTTGCTAAACGCACGTTTTGACCATTACGACCAATTGCTTGTGCCAGGTTAGCTGCTTCAACTGCAATATCCATAGAATGATTATCTTCATCAACGATAATAGAAGACACATCAGCTGGTGCCATTGCATTGATCACGAATTGTGCCGGATTATCATCCCAAAGTACGATATCAACGCGCTCACCACCAAGTTCATTGGTAATGGCTTGAACACGCGCACCACGCATACCTACACAAGCGCCAACTGGGTCAATTCGTTTATCATTTGATTTCACAGCAATTTTAGCGCGGGAGCCAGGATCACGAGCCGCCCCACGAATTTCAATCATTTCCTCGCCAATTTCAGGCACTTCAATACGGAATAATTCGATCAACATTTCTGGTTTAGAACGCGTCACAAATAATTGTGCATTTTTGCCTTCAGGGTTCACTTTATAAAGCACACCACGTACGCGGTCACCTGGACGGAAATTTTCACGAGGAAGCATATCTTCACGGGCAATAATGGCTTCTGCTTTATTTCCTAAATCTAGGATAATATTATCACGAGTAACTTTTTTCACCGTGCCAGTTACAATTTTACCTTCTTCTGAACGGAATTGTTCAACCACTTTTTCACGCTCTGCTTCACGAATTTTAGTGCTAATGACCTGACGTGCTGTTTGCATTGCAATACGATCAAATTCGATAGATTCGATTTGATCTTCTACATAATCGCCAATTTGAAGATTTGGATCTTCAAATTGTGCCGCTTCCAAAGTGATTTCTTTCGTTGGCACTTTGACTTCGTCAACAATTAACCAACGACGGAAAGTATCAAAATCACCTGTTTTTGGGTTGATTGATACACGAATATCAGTTTCGTATTCGTATTTTTTCTTGGTAGAGAGCGCAATCGCACTTTCTAACGCTTCAAAAATTTTCTCACGTGGTAATAACTTTTCATTGGATACGGCTTCTGCCGCCAGTAAAATCTCTTTACTCATTTTTTCTTTTACTCCTTTTAAAATTTTGCAACAACATTCGCTTTTTGAATGTTACCAAAGACTAAAACTTGTTCCTGACCATCCACGATTAAAATAACCATATCGTTTTCAATACGCTCTAACTTACCTTGCCATTTACGGCGTTCCATCACTGGAATTCGCAAATGCACGGCGATATCTTGCCCAATATAGCGTTCAAATTGTGACAAGGTAAATAGCGGACGATCTAAACCTGGTGACGACACTTCTAGATTGTATTTATCCGCAATTGGATCTTCCACGTCTAAAATTGCGCTCACTTGACGACTTACATCTGCACAATCATCGACAGTCACGCCACCTTCTTTATCAATAAATAAACGCACAGTCATAAAACGGCCTGCACGTTGACATTCAATACCCCAAAGTTCACAGCCTAAATCCTCTACTGCGCCTTGTAGCATTTCTTGTAAATTTTGTTCTAATGTAGCCAATTTCTACTCCTATACTATAGTGTCAGTTTTTAGTCAAAATTACTTCTTTTGATTAATCTAAAAACTTCTACAAAAAATTTTAGGCATAAAAAAAGGGTTAGGTTCACAGGAACCTAAGCCCAGTTTTTATTAAATTTCTTATAGAAAAAAACCCCAATACTGGGGTTCTTTTACTGAACTTATTATTGGTTGCGGGGGCCGGATTTGAACCGACGGCCTTCGGGTTATGAGCCCGACGAGCTACCAAGCTGCTCCACCCCGCGTCCGAAATATGGGTTCCATTATAGTAATAAAAATTTAAAATGCAAGAAGTTTTACAAGTTCCTTAAAAACTTTGTCAAAACTTACCGCACTTTTCATCATCACTAGAATCGAATACCAGAGCCAATCCCTAGTCCTAATCCAACGCCGTTGCTTCCGCCGCCAGCACTGACGCCATCACCTACAGTACAAGCAGCTAATATGCTTGATAATACAATAATAAAAAGTGTTTTCTTCATCATTTTTCCTTTATTAATAAAATTTCAAATAATCGATAAACGGCAATTAAGTCTGTCTTTGCAATAGGTTTAAAAGGTAACAAAAGATAGTAAATCCAGCGAAAACGCTGCAAATATATAATCATATTATGCCAATTTTCGGAATCACAATGCGCTTGATAATACAAGGCAACTTTTTGAATAAAAGTATTCGAAATATCTTCTTCTCGACATAAGCTATCAAAGAAAAATAGCATATCTCGAACGATTAACCAATTTTGATTTTGACTACTTGAACGAGATTCAAAATCAAGAAAAGTAACTTTTCCCTTATCCCAAGTAATATCTCGAATAGCAGGACGGCCATGTACCAGATTTTTAGCATGTAAATCAATCAAAGCGAGACAAGCATCATAAATGATAGAAAATTTTTGCTGATTATTTGCACTCTTATCACATAACCATTGTGATAAAGTGATTCCCGCATCTTCCAATACAAAAAAATCCTCATTATGATAAGAGACTTTTGGAACAGGTGCTTTTTTTTCAGCAAGATTCAACAAAGTTTGTAATTCCTTTTTAAAAGATTGCTTCGGATACGGTTTCAATAGTAGCCAAATCCCCTTCAACTTTTCAGGTTGCTTCAACCAAAATTTCTTGCCTTCATATTGAAAAGGATAAATTCTTTCATCACGATGAGCTATAACTAATTGATTAACATATTCTTTAAATTCAGGGCTCATTACTACATCACTCCATTGCTATTTGTGGTATATTTGTCCACCATTTTATTTTGCTTTTAACTTAACTAAAAATTAAATATGAAAAAAATTAAATTATTATTTCTTACGTTAACGTCTATTTTAGCAGTATCCCCTAATATATCGGCCTCACCTTTTTCAATAACTGAATCTCAAATTAATCAATATCTACAAGAGAAGGGCGCTATTGCGGATAAATTTGGCTTACCCAGATTATTTTTTCTTGATTATCAAGTAAGAAATTTGAGTACCAAAATTGGACAAACTAATGATAAACGCGTAGAAATGAGCGGTACTTTAGAGGGTTTATTTCAATTTGGCAATAAAAAATTGCCCGGGAAATTAAATCTGACCTTCGATACAATTCCTTATTATAATCCTGAAGAAGGCGCGGTTTATTTAAAGAAAATGCGTATTTTACGTTGGTCAGGAGAACCACAGCAATATATGCAACAAATGCAAACAATCATGCCTTTTTTAAATGAGAATATCGCTAGATTACTGGAGAACATTCCTGTTTATACATTAGATAAAAACAATATGCGTGATGTTCTTATCAAAAAATTTGCAAAAAAGATTTTAATTGAACAAGGTAAACTTACATTGGATACAGGAATTTTTTAAATAACAAGTAGTACTCTTTATTAAGAATTTTATTTAACCAATTCCGTTTTCATATACATCAAACGTTCAATATTTGTTAAATAATGCCCTAATTCCTGTTCTTCTGGTTTATGTAAATAAGGTATTTGTCCTAATAAAGGTGCCTCAATGTGCTTCTCTAAAAGACTAATTATTTCGGCATAATGACCTAATAAAGGATTAATACGATTGGCTACCCATCCTAATAAAGGTACGCCTAGCTGTTGAATTGCTTGAACTGTTAATAAAGCATGATTAACACAACCATCTTTAATTCCCACTACAAGCACTAAAGGCATTTTATGGGAAACAATCCAATCTGCAAAACTTTTTTCCTCTGACATCGGAGTCACTAATCCAAAGGATCCTTCTACCGCAACAGACTGATACTGAGAAGTTAAACGCATAAGATCCTGATT
The DNA here is from genome assembly GCF_006384255.1 of Haemophilus seminalis. Taxonomy (GTDB): domain Bacteria; phylum Pseudomonadota; class Gammaproteobacteria; order Enterobacterales; family Pasteurellaceae; genus Haemophilus; species Haemophilus seminalis. The sequence goes on along the minus strand of NZ_VCED01000006.1, from coordinate 107,851 downwards.
AATCTTCTCTAACTTAATTCTCGTTCTATCTTCTGTAAGCATCGGAAAACGATGAGTAAATGTATAGCTATTAATATCTTGATACTTTACATCCTGATTTGTTGAAGCCATCAATGTTAAAACATCAGAATTGCTGAAACTGTCATAATCTGAATCATTTTTCTCAACTTGAACTGTAGGATACCCCCCCTCCTCACCACAGCAGGCAATAGGTTTATATCCTACTATTTGAACACCCTTATTTTGTAAGGCTTGTATAATTGCTCGACAAGCAGTGGTTTTTCCCACATTAGTATCAGTCCCAGCAACAAAAAAGCTACTCATTTCGTTCTCCTTAAAAAAGTGCGGGCGATTTTAAAAGAATTTTTGAAGAAAGAAATTGAGGTAACGCAAACTTTTGCTTTTTAGATTTAAAAATAAACAGATTATTTGATCTCACTCAAACTATTAAATAAACCATCATCCTGTTTAGGTATCTGTAAATAAAATCCCTGTTGTTTAATTTTTTCCAAAATCTCTTGATTATCTACAGAATACAATCTTTTTGAGCCTAATAAATTAAACATCATCACGATTTCAGGTTTACCAAATTGCTCTAACAGTGCTTCTGGCAAAGAAGAAAAATCATCGCGTTTTTCTAAATATAAATAACTTCCTGGTTTCTTTTTACTTTTATAAATTGCACACAACATAAATTAATCTATTCCTTTCATATTAATATATGTTTTTAATGCAATTTTATCTTCTATACTAAGAAATGATGCATTAATAGCATTATTCAGCAATTTTTTTGCTTCAAATTCAGTTAATTGATAATCAGACTCTAATAATTCAAATTCCTGTTTAATTTCAGTTTGCGATACGGTCATATTATCTGTATTTAGCGTTGCCATAATCCCCTTTTGTAAAAAAATTCTAAGTGGATAATTTTTTAAATTATCAATTGCTTTTGTCTGTAAATTACTACAAGGACACATCTCTACTGCAATATGTTTTATAGCTAAATCAGACATAACTTGCTCAGACTCTACCGCTCGAATACCATGTCCAATACGACTAGCACCAAGATTGATTGCCTGTTGCACATTTTCGGCCCCAGCTGCTTCACCTGCATGAATCGTAAAAGGAATACCAAGTTGATTAGCAAGCTGAAATTCTTGGGAAAAATTTTGGGTTGGATAACCTGCCTCTGGTCCAGCTAAATCCACCGCAACGACCCCAGCATCTTTTATAGTCAGATATTTTTTGGCTATATTAATAGTTTCTAAGTTATTTTCTAAAGAGCCAATTCCTCTTAAACAACATAAAATTAAATTTACTTTAAAAAGTGCGGTATTTTTCAGTCCTTGTTTTAAGCCAACTAATGCGGCTTCCACCACTTCTGATTGATTTAATCCCTTTTTTGTATGAAGTTGTGGTGCAAAACGAATTTCAGCATAAACTACACCTTGTTTATCTAGACGTTTTACCAAGTCAAAAACCGCAGAAGAAATGGAATCTTGTGTTTGTAATAAAGAAACGGGAATTGCAAAACAATTTAAATATTGATTTAAATCACTACAATCTTTGGGCGCTGAAATTAATCTAAGAAGTGATTCAATGTCATTTACAGGTAAGTTGATGTTTTGTTTTTCTGCCCACTCAAAAATCCATTCAGGAGAAAGCGAACCATCCAAATGAAGATGGAGGTCTATCAAAGCATATTTTGATATATTTTTCATCATAATGATCCACCAAATAAAAATTGCGCTAGATTTTATTGAGAAACAGTAAGAAGATCAACACAGGAAAAAACGGGCTGCAATTGCAGCCCTAGTCAATTTTTTTATTTTACTTCTTTAAATAAAATCTCACTTGGGATGACGGAACCTTGCCAGTAAAGTTCTGTAGAGACTTTTTCGGCAAGTTGCAGGAACGCTTGTGAAATTTCATTTTCAGGCACTCGCACAACAGTTGGGTTGCCCGCATCTAAATCTTCACGGATACGAATGTGTAAAGGAAGTTGAGCTAATACTTTTACATTGTATTTTTCAGCCATTTTCTCTGCACCGCCTGTACCAAAAATTGCTTCGTGATGACCGCACTCGCTACAAATATGCATTGACATATTTTCCACAATACCCAACACTGGCACGGAGACTCGCTCAAACATTGCAATACCTTTCACCGCATCAAGCAAAGCAATATCTTGCGGGGTTGTCACTACCACGGCACCAGTCACAGGGATTTGTTGTGATAAGGTAAGTTGAATATCACCAGTACCTGGAGGCATATCGATAACAAGATAATCTAAACTATCCCATAGGGTTTCATTTAATAATTGACTTAATGCGCTACTCGCCATTGGGCCGCGCCAAATTGTTGCGCTATCTTCATTCATCAAAAAGCCAATGGAATTTGCAGATAAACCATGTGCTTTAATTGGGGTGATGTGTTGATTATCTGGCGAAGTCGGACGTTGATCCGCTGCGCCTAACATATGTGGAATAGAAGGGCCATAAATATCCGCATCTAAAATTCCGACACGTGCACCTTGTGCTTGTAATGCTAAAGCTAGATTAACAGAAACCGATGATTTCCCTACACCACCTTTACCAGAACTCACAGCAATAATATTTTTCACACCCTTTACAGCAGGTTGATTATTTGCACGTTTAAGTGTAGCGATTTGATACGAGATCGCCCATTTAATTGCTTTGCAATCTGTTGCTTTCAACAACGCATCTGAAACCGCTTGTTTTAACTGTTCTGCACCAGAATTCCATGCAAAAGGTAATTTCAATTCAATGCGTAAAGTATCACCGCCCTTTTCCACTTTTTTCAAAGTATTAAGCGCAATCAGATCCTTTTGCAGAGTTGGATGCTGAAATTGTTGGATAATCTGCTGAACTTGATTTTGCTGCTCGGCAGTCAAATTATCAGAAAAGTATGTTGCCATAATAACTTCCTGTTTAGTAGAGTAAATTTGTCGGGCATATTTAATCACGGAAAGTGCGGTATGTTAAGTTAAAGTTTTTCAAACCGAATAAAAAACCTGTTTCTGATAACCGATTTCAGAAACAGGTATTTACTCAAATAATGGACTAAACTCAAATCATTCCATTATACAAGCTGTTTTTAGCCCTTTATGACAAGCCTGTTTAAATTTTTCTTTTGCCACCCCAAGGTTTTTTGAGATATGTTGTCCGTTATAATATTGCGCTGCAAGATAGAAATCAGCATTTGCACAATTGTTCTCACTCGCCTTAGTAAATAACTTAAAAGATTGATCGTATTTCTTATCTTTATAAGCTGCCACACCTGATTGAAAATCAGATTTAGCTTGTGATGAACAAGTTTCAACATCTAATGCCAAAGGCGAAATCATTGCAGGAAAGGTAATATCTTCATTAGAAGTACAAGCCGATAATACAGAAAGTGTTCCAACCAAAGAAACCATAGCAATCAATTGTTTTTTCATAATATTTTTCCCCTATTTCTTACTTGTAGCTTTTTAAAACTTTACAAGCGCTCTCTAAACCTTGTTTACAAGATTTCTTAAATAATTCTTTGGCTTTCACTTTATTTCCTATATTGTGGTACATGCCACCTAAGTAAAATTGCGCTATTTTATCCCCTTGCTTTGCAGCCTTGCTATACAACTTTATTGCTTCATCTACACCTTCTCCCTTTTCATACATTCCAGCTAAGAAAATTAATCCCCAATTATTCCCCTGCTCCGCTGATTTACGATACCATTTCACTGCTTCAACATAATCTTGCTTAAAAAATTGCCCCTCGTAAAACATTCTCCCCAACATAAATTGTGCCTCGGGATCTCCCATTATGGCTGAGTCTTTCAAAGATTTTGCAGCCTCTGCGTAATCTCCAGCTTGATAGGCTGCCATTCCCAGTTCCACTTGTAAATCTCTAGCTGCCACAGTTGAATGAAAAGAAAGAAAGAATAGATGCACCTAACAATACGCTGGTAAGCAGTGTTTTTGTCAATTTCATATAATAATCTCTTAAGTTGATTTATAAAAAATACCAAATTTTTTGTTTGGCAATATGTTTTGTTAGTTTCTCTGTAAAGAGAAACTAACACCCAGTATACTGGGTGCGAAATGGTTAAATTTTAAGCTTTTAAAATAGGTAATTTAAAATAAAGTGCGGTGGATTTTCCTTCCATTTTCAAACTAGAAAAAATCCCCTATTTAAAGTAAGATAAGCACAATTTTTGTATGCTAAAAAGAGAATAATAAATGACAACTCAACCCCGTAAAATTTTAGTCACTTGCGCCTTGCCTTATGCCAATGGGGCAATTCATTTAGGCCATATGTTAGAACATATCCAAGCGGATATTTGGGTGCGTTTTCAACGTATGCGTGGCAATAAAATCCATTTTGTTTGTGCAGATGATGCGCACGGTACGCCGATTATGTTGAATGCTGATAAACTTGGCATTACACCAGAAGAATTAATTGCTAAAGCAAAAGCCGATCACATTCGTGATTTTGCAGGTTTCAATATTAGTTTTGATAACTACCATTCCACTCACAGCGAAGAAAACAAACAGCTCACCGCAGAAATTTACAATAAATTAAAAGCCAATGGCTTTATTAAAAGTAAAGTTATTTCTCAGTTATTCGATCCTGAAAAAAATATGTTCTTGCCTGATCGTTTTGTGAAAGGCACTTGCCCGAAATGTAAAGCAGAAGATCAATATGGCGATAACTGCGAAGTGTGTGCTTCAACTTATAGCCCAATGGATTTAATTAATCCTCGTTCAGCCGTATCTGGCGCAACGCCTGTTGTAAAAGAATCTGAACACTTTTTCTTTGACTTACCTGCATTTGAAGGGATGTTAAAAGAATGGACACGTTCTGGCTCACTTCAATCTGAAATTGCAAACAAAATGCAAGAATGGTTTGAGAGCGGTTTACAACAATGGGATATTTCACGCGATGCGCCTTATTTCGGTTTTGAAATTCCGGGTGCAAAAGATAAATTCTTCTATGTTTGGTTAGATGCGCCAATCGGCTATATGGCTTCATTTAAAAATCTATGTGAGAGTGAAGGCATTGATTTCAACGAATTTTGGGCGGAAGGCAGTGATGCAGAACTTTATCATTTCATCGGTAAAGACATCGTTTATTTCCACAGTCTATTCTGGCCTGCAATGCTTGAAGGCAGCGGCTATCGTAAACCGACTAATGTATTCACTCATGGCTATGTCACGGTGGATGGGGCGAAGATGTCAAAATCTCGCGGAACTTTCATTCAAGCCAGCACTTATTTGAATCATATCGATCCTGAATGTTTGCGTTATTACTATGCGGCAAAATTAAATGATCGCATTGAAGATTTAGACTTTAATCTTGAAGATTTCGTACAACGTGTAAATACGGATATTGTAAACAAATTAGTGAATTTAGCTTCACGCAATGCCGGCTTTATTGCGAAACGCTTTGAAGGCAAACTTGCAGATAAACTGGAAGATGAAACATTATTTGCAGAATTTACCGCCCAAGCCGAGCAAATCGCCGCTTATTACGAAAGCCGTGAATACAATAAAGCCATTCGTGAAATTATGGCATTAACAGATAAAGCCAATAAATACATTGATGAAAAAGCCCCTTGGGTGATTGCAAAAGAAGAAGGTAAAGATGCCGAATTACAAGCCGTATGTTCAATGGGAATTGAGCTTTTCCGCGTGTTGATGTCTTACTTAAAACCTATTCTTCCAAAACTGGCTGAACGTGCAGAAGCCTTCTTACAAGCTGAATTACGTTGGGATAATATTCATCAGCCATTGCTTGGCCATACTCTTGCACCATTCAAAGCCTTATTCTCTCGTTTAGAGAAAAAACAAATTGATGCCGTTGTGGAAGAAACCAAAGGCTTATTTGCAGCAGCCAATAAAGCTGCAGAAAAAACTGAAGCAAAACCAACCGCACTTTCTGCCGTTGAACCTATTGCTGAAACCATCACCATTGATGATTTCGCTAAACTTGATATGCGTGTAGCAAAAGTGTTGAAATGCGAAGCGGTGCCAGAATCTAATAAACTTTTACGTTTTGAATTAGATCTCGGCGATCATACTCGTCAAGTCTTCTCTGGCATTAAAGCGGCGTACAATAAGCCTGAAGAATTAGAAGGTCGTTTTGTGATTATGGTGGCAAACCTTGCACCACGTAAAATGAAATTTGGTGTGTCTGAAGGAATGATTCTATCCGCAGGAACAGGCGGTAGTGATTTATTCTTGTTATCTGCCGATAGCGGTGTCACTGCGGGTATGCAAGTAAAATAATCAATTCAATCTAAATTAGGGCAACATTACGTTGCCCTTTTATTTTCTTGTTGAAAATAGATGGCTTATAACCTACTATAACACTCAACTATTTATCTGTTTGGAGAATACTATGAAAAACGAATTAATTTGCTATAAACAAATGCCAGTGTGGACAAAAGACAAATTGCCACAAATGTTCCAAGAAAAGCACAACACAAAAGTCGGCACTTGGGGGAAATTAACCGTATTAAAAGGTAAGCTCAAATTTTATGAGCTAACCGAAAATGGCGATGTGATTGCCGAGCATATTTTTACGCCAGAAAGCGATATTCCTTTTGTTGAACCTCAAGCATGGCATCGTGTTGAAGCCCTTTCTGATGATTTAGAATGTACCCTAGGTTTCTATTGCAAAAAAGAAGATTATTTCAGTAAAAAATACAATATGACTGCCACTCACGGCGATGTGGTGGATGCAGCAAAAATTATCTCGCCTTGTAAAGTATTAGATTTAGGTTGCGGACAAGGGCGTAATTCACTTTATTTAAGTTTATTAGGCTATGATGTGACCTCTTGGGATCACAATGAAAACAGCATTGCCTTTTTAAATGAAACCAAAGAGAAAGAAAACCTTAATATTTCTACCGCACTTTATGATATTAACGCTGCCAATATTCAAGAAAACTACGATTTCATTGTTTCAACAGTGGTGTTTATGTTCTTAAATCGTGAACGTGTGCCGTCAATCATTAAAAATATGCAAGAACATACCAATGTTGGCGGATATAACTTAATCGTTGCCGCTATGTCCACTGATGATGTGCCTTGCCCACTTCCATTCTCCTTCACCTTCGCTGAAAACGAATTAAAAGAATATTACAAAGATTGGGAATTCTTAGAATATAACGAAAATATGGGTGAATTACACAAAACCGATGAAAACGGCAATCGCATTAAAATGAAATTTGCCACAATGTTAGCGAGAAAGAAATAATCACTCATTTATAAAAATATGACCGCCTTTATGAAAAAAGAGCGGTCATTATTTTATTTACGTTCTATTATTCTTCAATAGAACGTAGTAATTCGTTAATGCCAACTTTACCTAAAGTTTTTGCATCCACTTTTTTCACGATCACGGCACAGTATAAGCTATATTTTCCACATTTTGATGGAAGGCTACCAGATACCACCACTGAACCTGCTGGTACACGGCCGTAGTGAATTTCACCGGTTTCACGATCATAAATTTTGGTTGATTGACCGATGAATACGCCCATTGAAATAACACAGCCATCTTCTACGATAACACCTTCTACCACTTCTGAACGTGCGCCGATAAAGCAGTTATCACCGATAATGGTTGGGTTAGCTTGTAATGGCTCTAATACGCCACCGATGCCTACACCACCAGATAAGTGAACATTTTTACCAATTTGTGCACATGAACCTACCGTTGCCCAAGTATCTACCATGGTGCCTTCGCCAACGTAAGCACCAATGTTTACATAAGATGGCATTAATACACAGTTTTTAGAAATGTATGCACCTTTACGCACTGTTGCAGAAGGCACAACACGGAAACCTTCTTGAGCAAAACGCTCTTCGGTGTAATCCGCAAATTTTAATGCCACTTTGTCGTAATATTTTGTTTCTGCACCATCAATGATTTGGTTGTCATTAATACGGAATGAAAGTAAAACCGCTTTTTTTAACCATTGATGTGTTACCCATTCGCCATCAATTTTTTCTGCAACACGGTATTTACCCGAATCTAATCCTTCGATCACTTCTTCAATTGCCGCGCACGTTTCTGCATCAACGGTTTTTGGTGTAATTTCTGCACGTTTCTCAAATGCAGCTTCAATAATTGCTTGTAAGTTTGACATTGTATTTCCTATGTTTTATGTGAATAAGATGGAATCTGTTTTATCATATTTTCGCTTGCTTCGCAAAAACACCTAAAAAAATCACCGCACTTTGTATTAAAACAAACTGCGGTGATCCTAAAACATAATTGATTAAAAAATTGAAAGCGCTAAACCACAAACGACTGACATACTCAATACAACTGCAATCATTGCATAACCAAAATCACTCATGTTTTTCTCCTCACTAAAAATGATGCCACATTGTAACAAGATTGTTTTAAGAAAATCACCTCTTTTACAAAAAAATTTCAATAAAAGTAACGAAATTTTTTACAAACCTTTATAATAGGCAAAATTTTTTGGGGATCGAAATATGGCAACAATTAAAGATGTCGCAAAAATGGCTGGCGTGTCCACCACAACCGTATCTCATGTTATTAATAAAACCCGCTTCGTTGCAAAAGATACGGAAGAAGCGGTGTTATTAGCGATTAAGCAACTTAACTATTCACCCAGTGCCGTGGCGCGCAGTTTGAAAGTCAATACCACGAAATCCATTGGGATGATTGTGACGACCAGTGAAGCGCCGTATTTTGCCGAAATCATTCATTCTGTTGAAGAACATTGCTATCGACAAGGTTATTCTTTGTTCTTATGTAATACACAAAATGAACCTGAAAAAGTCAAAAACCATTTGGAAATGTTGGCGAAAAAACGAGTAGATGGTTTGCTGGTGATGTGTTCTGAATATACGCAAGATTCATTAGATTTGCTTTCGTCATTTTCCAGTATTCCAATGGTTGTAATGGATTGGGGCCCAAATGCTAATACCGATGTAATTGATGATCATAGTTTTGATGGTGGATATTTAGCAACCAAACACCTCATTGAGTGCGGTCATAAAAAAATCGGGATTATCTGCGGTGAACTCAATAAAACCACTGCAAAAACTCGTTATGAAGGCTTTTTAAAAGCTATGGCTGATGCGAATCTTGAAGTGCATAAACCTTGGATTTTCGAAGGTGCATTTGAACCTGAAGACGGTTATGAATGTATGAATCGCTTACTGGCTCAAGAGGAATTACCGACCGCCCTATTCTGTTGTAACGATGTGATGGCGCTTGGTGCAATTTCTGCACTGACAGAAAAAGGGTTACGCGTGCCAGATGATATGTCCATTATCGGCTATGATGATATTCATGCTTCACGTTTCTATGCGCCACCATTAACCACCATTCACCAATCGAAGCTACGATTAGGCAGACAGGCAGTGAATATCTTGTTAGAGCGTATTAGCCAAAAAGATCAAGGCGTTCAGCAATATAGCCGTATTGACATTGGCCCTGAGCTTATTATTCGAAAATCCGTTAAATCAATTTTATAAAATTTATTAAAAACAAACCGCACTTTTTAAACAATCTATAAAAAGTGCGGTTCTTTTTTATCTATTTTTTAGCTTTTCTTGATTATCTTCAAGGTTTCTATGAATAGCATTTGCCCTATCTTCCGTTTTTAGCTATATCTATCGTCAACTTGCGAATTTTATTTTTTACTTTTAGGAGTTCCTATGACACAAGAGTACACCACTCTGCGCAATAACATTAGTATGTTAGGGCGTTTTCTCGGAGAAACCATCAACGATGCCCAAGGTGCCGATATTCTCGAATTAATCGAAAATATTCGTAAACTGTCTCGTAATTCTCGTGCGGGTGATGATAAAGCAAGACAAGAATTGCTCGACACGCTCGGTAGTATTTCTAATGAAAATATTATTCCTGTCGCACGTGCTTTCAGCCAATTTTTAAACCTCACTAACATAGCTGAACAATATCAAACGATTTCTCGTGAACATTCTCTAGCACAAAGTTCTTCTCAATCCTTAAGCGAACTTTTCAAACGCTTAAAAGAACAAAAGGCCTCAGTGGAAGAGGTGCATAAAACCGTTGAAAAATTATTAATTGAGCTTGTTCTGACCGCACATCCAACAGAAACAACCCGTCGCTCACTCATTCATAAACATATTGAAATCAATAAATGTTTAAGCAAATTAGAGCATCATGATTTAACGGAAAAAGAACACAATATTATTGAGCGTCTATTACTTCGCTTAATCGCTGAAGCATGGCATACCAACGAAATTCGTACTGTTCGCCCAACACCATTCGATGAAGCCAAATGGGGCTTTGCGATGTTGGAAAACAGCTTATGGCAAGCTGTGCCAGAATTTTTACGCCAACTCAACGAAACTGCCCGTGAATTTTTAGGTTACAATTTGCCAGTAGGATTAAAACCCGTACGCATTTCCTCTTGGATGGGCGGCGACCGTGATGGAAACCCATTTGTCACCGCACAAATCACCAGAAAAGTACTTTATTTTGCCCGTTGGAAAGCGGCGGATTTATTCTTACAAGACATTAGCAAATTAGCCGATGAACTTTCAATGGTGAAATGTAGCGATGAATTTCGTGCTAAATACGGCGAGCATTTAGAACCCTATCGCTTTGTGGTGAAAAATTTACGCAATCAGCTTACGGCAACATTAGCTTATTTTGATGATCGCCTATCAGATCGCACACCTCGCGTATCCGAAAGCGAGATTATTTTAGAAGATAATCAACTTTGGGAGCCGCTTTATGATTGTTATCAATCTTTAATTCAATGCGGTATGCGCATTATTGCAAATGGTTCATTGTTGAATATTTTGCACCGTATTAGTTGTTTTGGCGTGACACTTTCTCAAATGGATATTCGCCAAGAAAGCACACGTCATACCGATGCCATTGCTGAAATCACGCGCTATATTGGTTTAGGCGATTACTCTCAATGGACAGAAGACGATAAACAGGCTTTCTTAATTCGTGAATTAAGCTCACGTCGTCCATTGATTCCGCAAAACTGGACACCATCGCCTGAAACCAAAGAAATTTTAGATACTTGTAAAGTCATTGCTCAACAAAAACAAGGTGTCATTGCGTGTTATGTTATTTCAATGGCGCGCAGTGCCTCTGATGTTTTAGCCGTTCATTTACTCTTAAAAGAAGCTGGCGTGCCATACCATATTCCTGTTGTGCCGCTATTTGAAACCTTAGACGATTTAGATGCAGCCGAAAAAGTGATGACTCAACTTTTCAATGTGGGTTGGTATCGTGGCGTGATCAATAATCGTCAAATGGTGATGATTGGCTATTCGGATTCGGCAAAAGATGCCGGAATGATGGCTGCCTCTTGGGCGCAATATCGTGCACAAGAAGCCTTAGTGAATTTAACGGAAAAACTTGGCATTGAACTCACTTTATTCCACGGACGTGGTGGCACTATTGGTCGTGGCGGTGCGCCAGCACATGCGGCATTACTTTCTCAACCGCCTCGTTCACTAAAAAATGGTTTACGTGTAACAGAACAAGGCGAAATGATTCGCTTCAAACTGGGTTTACCAGCTGTGGCGGTAGAAACCTTTGATCTCTACGCCAGCGCCATTTTAGAAGCAAATCTTTTACCGCCACCAGAACCGAAACCAGAATGGCGCACTATAATGGACGAGCTTTCCTCTATTTCTTGCGATATTTATCGCGGTGTAGTTCGTGGTGATAAAGATTTCGTGCCTTATTTCCGCAGTGCGACGCCAGAACAGGAATTATCAAAATTGCCGCTAGGCTCTCGCCCTGCAAAACGCAATCCAAATGGCGGCGTGGAAAGTTTACGCGCGATTCCTTGGATTTTTGCCTGGATGCAAAATCGCTTAATGCTACCCGCCTGGTTGGGCGCCGGAGCCTCTATCCGTCAGATTATTGAACAAGGCAAAGGCGATATTATTCATGAAATGTGCGAAAACTGGCCGTTCTTTTCAACGCGAATCGGTATGTTGGAAATGGTCTTTAGTAAATCAGATACCTGGCTTTCCCAACAATATGATCAACGATTAGTGAAAAAAGAACTTTGGTATTTAGGCGAAAATTTACGTAAGCAACTTGAAGATGATATTCAAACTGTGCTTTCACTTTCTCACCAAAGTGAATTGATGTCTGATTTACCTTGGATTGCAGATTCAATCGCATTACGTAATATCTACACGGATCCACTCAATCTACTGCAAGTAGAATTGCTTCACCGTTTCCGTGAAAATCCAGAGCAAGTGAACCCCGATGTGGAACAAGCATTGATGATTACTATCACAGGTATCGCAGCTGGAATGCGCAATACAGGCTAGAAAGATGAAAAAGTGCGGAAAATTTTCCGCACTTTTTTTATTCAAATCGATCACTTAATAAAAATTGTAAAACCGCATCCATTCTCAAATGAGGAATGCTCTCCCCTTGTTCTAAAGGCTGAGGTTCAAAACTATCGAAATCAAAGTGCGGTTGTTTTTGCCAAAATTCTGCTCTTGGTAATTTGCTCGGTACAGTGCCTGGATAAAGCGTAATCGGTTGTTTATCAATAGAACGAATCCCTTGAATTGCTTTTATTTCTTTTCCTTGCTGATTCACAATCACTTGCTTTGTGGTACGAACAGCAGCAATGGCAGTGTATTCCGTATTGATTCCTTCAAATTCCACATAGCGACCACCCTCTTGCACAATTTGACGCATTAAACTCACTAAATTAGGAATTTGATCCCGAGTAATATGATCCGCCTTCGTCGCAACAAACATTAATCGATCAATTCGTGGAGAAAACAAACGATGAATAAAATTTCTGCTGCCATAATGGAAATTATTAAATAACTGGTTTAAACCCATTTGCATATCTAAAAAGGCTTGCTGACTGTGATTTAAAGGCGTTAAACAATCTGCCAAAATAACTTGACGATCAAAGGTAGAAAAATAATTTTCGTAAAAACCTTTCACAATTTTATTGCGATAATAATCATAACGTTTTGTCAGTACGGCAAAATAGCTATTCGATTTGGCTGTTTTTTTCAAGGTTTTCCACTGTTCTTCTGAAAGATGAATTAATGGAAAAAATTGTAATGCAGGCGCGCCCTCTAAATCACTTGGCAATACAAATCGCCCAGGCTGAATAAACTGCATGCCTTGCGACTTGCATTGGTGTAAATAATCCGTATAACTTTTCGCTATCTTGGCTAAAACATCTTCATTTGCAACCGCACTTAAATCCAAATCCTGCAACATGGAAAGCCAATTCTGCGCCAATTCTTCACGAACGCCAGTTGTGACCTTGATTTGCTCTTGTGACCATTGTTGAAAATCTAGATTTAATAACGGCAAATCGAGCAACCATTCACCTGGATAATCAAAAATATCCAGATAAAGCGTACCGCGTTCTTTCAAATGACGTAGCAAGCCAGATTGACGTTGAAAACGAATTGCTAAACGTGTTTCACTCACACCTCGAGTAGATTGAAACCATTGCGGCGGATTTTGTGACAAATCATTTAAATTACTTTCATAATCAAAACGTGGCACGCTGAGATCTTGTTGCGATACTCGTTTTACCGCCAAGATCGCACCATTTCTAGCTGCTTCAAATAATGGCAAATGCTGTGATGAATTTTGATTAATGGAGAGAAGTTGATTGATTAAACTTGTAATAAACGCCGTTTTTCCACTCCGACTTAACCCTGTTACCGCCAAACGCAAAGTGCGGTCAAAACCACGATTAATGATTTGATTGATTTCGTTTTGAACCCTATTAAACATTCAATATCCTAGCCATTTTTACTAATATGCCTTACAATTTGGCACATAATTTATCACAATGCATTTGTTATGTTACGCAAAAATCTTACGTTTTTCTGTTTTCTATTTGGTATTGGCTTGAATTCCCAACTTCAAGCGGCTCCGCGCGTACCAGAACACCTAACAGAAAACGGACTAACTTATTGTACTAATGCCTCGGGGTTTTCTTTTAATCCACAAACTGCGGATGCAGGCACCAGTATGAATGTCGTCACAGAGCAAATTTATAACAAACTTTTTGAAATAAAAAACCATAGCGCAAATGTTACGCCTGTGCTTGCTCAGTCTTATACTATTTCACCTGATGGAAAAGAAATATTAATCAATTTGCGTCGTGGTGTTAAATTTCACCAAACGCCATGGTTTACCCCAACACGCGATTTTAATGCAGAAGATGTAGTATTTTCTATTAATCGGGTACTTGGCCATACCACTTATTTGCCACAATTAAGCGAAAATCTTATTACGTATAAAAATCCACAGTATCGTGTATTTCATGAACAAGCTAAGAAGGTACATTTCCCATATTTTGAAAGTATAAAGCTAAACGAAAAAATTAAATCCGTTACCGCTCTTTCACCTTACCAAGTCAAAATTGAGTTATTTACACAAGACTCATCTATTTTGTCACATCTTGCTAGCCAATATGCGATTATTTTCTCACAAGAATATGCGTATCAACTCAGTGCCGATGATAATCTTGCCCAATTAGATACCCACCCTGTTGGTACGGGACCCTATCAAGTGAAAGACTATGTATATAACCAACATGTCCGCTTAGTGCGTAATGAAAATTACTGGAAAAAAGAAGCGAAAATCAAAAATATTGTTGTTGATCTTTCTACTGACCGAAATGGTCGTTTAGTTAAATTTTTTAACAACGAATGCCAAATTGCTTCTTATCCTGATGTTAGCCAAATTGGTTTATTAAAAAGCGATGACAAACACTATTATATGCAATCTACTGATGGAATGAACTTGGCATATTTAGCATTTAATTTTGATAAGCCGATCATGCAGGATCGTACTATTCGGGAAGCTATCTCGCAAAGTTTAAATCGGGCGCGTATTATTCACAATATTTATCATAATACAGCAACTGTTGCGAATAATATTATTCCTGAGGTTTCTTGGGCATCAAATGTGAATAGCCCAGAATTTGAGTTTGATTATAATCCCAAAATTGCTCAAAAAGTCTTAAAAAATAAACATCTTTCACTTAATTTATGGGTCATTAATGAAGAACAAGTATATAATCCCGCACCTTTTAAAATGGCTGAAATGATAAAATGGGATTTAGCACAAACCGGAGTTAAAATTAACGTTCGAGCAGTAACACGTACTTTTTTAAGTGAACAACTTCGTAATAAAACAGAAAATTATGATTTAATTCTTACAGGATGGTTAGCTGGGAATCTTGATCCTGATGGTTTTATGCGACCAATTTTAAGTTGTAATACACAAAATGAAGTAACTAACTTATCTAATTGGTGTAATCAGGATTTTAATCATTTAATGGATAGTGCTATTGCAACAACACACTTAGCAGAACGTGTTCGTTTTTATAACGATGCTCAAAATCTCGTATTACATGAATTACCCATTATTCCCATTGCGAATGTAAAACGCATCTTAGTTGCCAATACTCGTGTAAAAGGTGTTGAAATGACACCTTTTGGTAGCCTGAATTTTTCGACTTTACATTTAAGCAAGGAGAAACCTTAATGTTGTGGTCTGCTATTCGTCATATTATCTGGGTAATCATATTATTATTAGTATTATCCTTAATCAGTTTTATGATCTTATTGCGTGATCCACTCAATGCTGATCTTGTCACACAAAATATCTATAACGCTTATTACATCTATTTAAAAACATTGTTACAGGGTGATTTTGGCATCACTTATAACGGAGGAAAATCCTTAATTGATTTAATTTTAACTGTATTACCTCCTACTCTAGAGCTTTGCTTTACTGCACTCTTATTAGCTTTTATCTTTGGCTTACCTCTCGGTATCATCAGAGCGGTCAGCTCTCAACAAATTTTTGCTAAAAGTTTACAAAGCTTATCCTATTTAGGTTTATCCATTCCTATATTTTGGCTTGCACCTCTTTTACTTTACACCGCATCCATCAATCATTGGGAAATTGCCGCTATAGGACAATATAATTTACTCTATGAAATCATACCGATTACAGGCTTTCCAGTTATTGATGTTTGGTTTGTTAATGAGCCATATCGCACTAAGATTATACAAAACGTCTTACAACATCTAGCATTGCCTACGCTTGTTTTATGTATTTTACCTACAATGGAAATTATTCGTCTTATTCAACAACGGGCTGAATACATTCTTTGTCAAAACTTTGCTAAAGTAGCAACAACACGAGGTTGGTCAAAATGGAAAATTTTACATCAATATGTTTTTCGTAATACCCTTCCATTATTGATACCCCAAGTGCCACGTGTATTTACACTTGTGCTAACGCAATGTATGTTAGTCGAAACCGCACTTGGTTGGCCAGGTATTGGTCGTTGGCTTATTAATGCTGTAGCTGAACAAGACTATAACAGTATTGCAGCAGGAGTTATAGTTATTGGTATATGTATTATTTTAATTGATACCTTAATTAAAAGTATCACTTTTATACTCGATCCATTTAAAAAGAAAGGTTGGTATGCAAGATAAAGAACCTGAAGAATTTCGAGAAAATACCTCAATATTCCAAATTTGGCTACTATTTCGCAAAAATACCATTGCATTGTTCAGCTTTTATTTATTAACGTTGTTAACTCTGACCGCACTCTTCAGCAGTTGGATAGCGCCTTATTCTGATAACACACAGTTTGTTGGGCAAGAATTAATGCCACCATCTTGGGTTGATAAAGGACAAATAGCTTTTTTCTTTGGCACAGATGATCTAGGACGAGATATTTTAAGTCGCTTAATTATGGGTACTCGCTATACCCTGGGCTCTTCCTTATTAGTACTCATTGCCACCGCACTCATTGGGGGGGCCCTTGGCATTATTGCTGGTATGTTAAAAGGGATAAAGGCACGTTTTGTGGGGCATATTTTCGATGCTTTTTTATCTTTACCTATTTTACTTATTGCAATCATCATTTCCACATTAATGGAACCTAGTTTATGGAATGCTATGTTTGCAACGCTATTCGCAATTTTACCTTATTTTATTCATGCTATTTATCGCGCAATTCAAGAAGAATTAAAAAAAGATTATGTCATCATGCTCAAACTTGAAGGGATTTCTAACTGGACATTATTAAAAACCACTATTTTGCCTAATATCACGATTGTGTATATTCAAGAAATCTCACGGGCTTTTATTGTTGCTGTACTAGATATCAGCGCACTAAGTTTTATATCTCTTGGCGCTCAACGTCCTACACCAGAATGGGGAGCGATGATCAAAGATTCACTTGAGCTACTCTATCTTGCGCCATGGACAGTACTCTTACCTGGTTTTGCTATTATTTTCACCATTTTACTCAGTATTATTTTTAGTAACGGCTTAATTAAAGCCATTAATCAATATTATGAATAACTTATGGCACTATTAGATATTCGCAACTTAAATATTGAAATAAAAACACCAAACGGTCGCATTAAAATTGTGGACGGTATTAATTTATCACTCAATGAAGGAGAAATCGGTGGACTTGTGGGTGAATCAGGTTCTGGTAAAAGTTTAATCGCCAAAGTTATTTGTAATGCGGTCAAAGAAAACTGGATTATCACCGCAGATCGTTTCCGATTTGACGATGTAGAATTACTAAAGCTTAATCCAAATCAACGTCGTAAACTTGTCGGTAAAGAAATATCTATGATTTTCCAAGATCCTCTTTCTTGCCTTGAACCAAGTCGAAAAGTCGGTAAGCAGATTATCCAAAATATTCCTAATTGGACATTTAAGGGAAAATGGTGGCAATGGTTCGGATGGAAAAAACGCCGTGCTATTGAATTATTACACCGTGTTGGTATTAAAGATCACCATGATATTATGTCCAGCTATCCAAGCGAACTTACTGAAGGTGAAGGTCAGAAAGTAATGATTGCTATTGCCGTAGCAAACCAACCTCGTCTACTCATTGCAGATGAACCTACGAATACTCTAGAATCTACGACTGCGCTACAAGTTTTTCGATTACTTTCTAGCATGAACAAAAACCAAGGTACGACTATTTTACTTGCAAGTAACGATATTAAAAGCATCAGTGAATGGTGTGATCATATTTCTGTTCTTTATTGTGGACAAAATGCTGAATCTGCCCCAACAGAAATATTATTAGCATCGCCACACCACCCCTACACTCAATCATTAATCAATGCGATACCGGATTTTACTCAGCCTTTAGGATTTAAAACTAAATTAGGTACATTAGAAGGAACAGTACCAATTCTAGAACAAATGCCTATAGGTTGTCGTCTTGGACCACGTTGTCCTTTCGCACAAAAGAAATGTATTGAAAAGCCGAACAAGACCAAAATTAAGCAACATGAATTTTCTTGCCATTACCCCGTTAATCTTCGCGAGAAAAATTTTAAAGAAAAAACCACTACTACACCATTAACGCTCCATCGTAAAGGAAATGAATAATGCCGTTATTAAAAGTAGAAGATTTAACTAAAACCTTCAAAGGTCGAAAACGCTTATTTGGTACCAGCTATTTTAATGCAGTAGAAAATATAAGTTTTTCTCTTGAACGCCAGCAAACAATCGCTATTATTGGGAAAAATGGCTCGGGAAAATCCACATTGGTCAAAATGATCGCGGGTATAATTCCTCCCTCTTCAGGTCGTATTATATTTAATCATCATGAATTACAACATGATGATATCCAATATCGAGCACAGCATATTCGCATGGTCTTCCAAGATGCTAATTCAGCTTTCAATCCACGATTAAATATCGGTGAGATACTTGATACCCCTTTACGTCTGGCTACTAATTGGGATGAGTCGCACCGTAATCAAAAAATCTTTGATACACTTTTACTTGTTGGACTTTATCCTGATTACACCAATTTAAAAATCAAAAACCTTTCTGTAAGCCAGAAACAACGAATTGCATTAGCTCGAGCTCTTATTCTATCACCTGAAATTATCATTATTGATGATGCACTGGGTAATCTTGATGCTTCTGTACGCATACAACTACTCAACTTAACATTAGATTTACAACAACGGCTGGGTATTTCCTATATTTATGTTGGACAAGATCTTGGCATGATTAAACATATTGCCGATCAAGTTATTGTAATGGATGAGGGAAAAATGATTGAATATGGGCCACCAAGAACATTATTTAGCGCACCACAAACTGAAGTTACTCGTCGTTTAGTTGAAAGTCATTTTGGAAAAATTCTTGATGAGAATGCTTGGATAAATAATTAGAAAAAATTGAGTTGGTCGATAAGCCGAGTTCTGTCGTGGACAATCATTCCTCTAGGCGACAAATTACTCTGCCGCTCAAGCAACCTACCCGAATCCTGAGCGGGCCACTCATTGGATTCCTATTTGGTCTTGCTACGAGTGGAGTTTACCCTGCTGCCAACCGTTACCGGAGGCACGGTGCGCTCTTACCGCACCCTTTCACCCTTACCGTTTACACGGCGGTCTGCTCTCTGTTGCACTGGTCGTCGGCTCACGCCGCCCGGACGTTATCCGGCACTCTGCCCTGTGTAGCTCGGACTTTCCTCTCGTTTACTTGTCCCACTAGGTCGTATAAATACGGTTAAGGGCTTCAATAAACCAGCGATTGTCTAACCAACTCGGCGCGTAGTATAGGGGCAATCATTAGTGAGGTCAATAAAATCCCCAATTTTTGAATATTGCTCATCAATCTTATAAACAATAATGTCTAATTTTTCATTCGTATTTTTTTATGATTCCGCTAAAATAACGCCAATTTCAACCGCTCTTTTAGGAAGAAGAATGAACTATCTAAAAATTGCACAGGATTCCCTTGCAGTGGAAAGCAACGCACTTTTGCAACTCAGCCAACGTTTAGGCGAGGATTTTAATCAAGTCATAGATTTAATCCTTGCTTGTGAAGGACGATTAGTCATCGGCGGGATAGGGAAATCTGGTTTAATCGGTAAAAAAATGGTAGCGACATTTGCCTCTACGGGCACGCCAAGTTTCTTTTTACATCCGACAGAAGCCTTCCACGGTGATTTAGGTATGCTGAAACCAATTGATATCGTGATGTTAATTTCCTATAGCGGTGAAACTGATGATGTCAATAAACTAATTCCAAGTTTAAAAAATTTTGGTAATAAAATTATTGCCGTGACGAGTAACAAAAATTCCACGCTCGC
Organism: Haemophilus seminalis; assembly: GCF_006384255.1. GTDB lineage: Bacteria > Pseudomonadota > Gammaproteobacteria > Enterobacterales > Pasteurellaceae > Haemophilus > Haemophilus seminalis. Next base: position 87,672 of record NZ_VCED01000006.1, on the reverse strand, counting down.
ACGTCATGCAGATTATGTTCTAGATGTTACTGTTGAGCGAGAAGTGTGTCCAAATAATCTCGCGCCAACAACGTCCGCACTTGTAACGCTTGCGCTTGGCGATGCACTCGCTGTGTCGCTCATTACGGCACGCAATTTCCAACCTGCTGACTTTGCCAAATTCCATCCAGGTGGCAGTCTTGGTCGCCGTTTACTCTGTAAAGTAAAAGATCAAATGCAAACTCGTTTACCAATTATCAAACCGGAAACCAATTTCACTGATTGCTTAACTATAATGAATGAAGGCCGAATGGGCGTTGCATTAGTCATGGAGAATAATCAATTAAAAGGCATTATTACGGATGGCGATATTCGTCGAGCATTAACAACAAATGGCGCTGATACCTTAAATAAAACTGCACAAGATTTTATGACAAACTCACCTAAGACTATTCACCAAGATGAATTCCTAGCAAAAGCAGAAGACTTTATGAAAGCGAAAAAAATTCACTCGCTAGTCGTTGTTAATGATGAAAATCACGTAGTGGGTTTAGTGGAATTTTCAAGCTAAGGAATCCCAATGCAACAAAAATTAGAAAACATTAAATTTGTCATTACTGATGTAGATGGCGTGCTCACTGATGGACAACTTCATTATGATGCCAATGGTGAAGCCATCAAAAGCTTTCATGTACGAGATGGTTTAGGCATAAAAATGCTAATGGATGCGGGTATTCAAGTGGCAGTGCTTTCTGGTCGAGACTCCCCTATTTTACGTCGTCGCATTGCCGATCTTGGTATTAAATTATTCTTTCTTGGCAAACTTGAAAAAGAAGCCGCTTGTTTTGATCTTATGAAACAAGCAGGCGTCTCTGCCGAACAAACCGCTTATATTGGCGATGATAGTGTAGATCTCCCAGCTTTTGCAGTGTGTGGAATTTCTTTTGCTGTGGCAGACTCCCCTATTTATGTGAAAAATGCCGTTGATCATGTACTTTCCGCCAATGGTGGCAAAGGTGCTTTCCGAGAAATGTCCGATATGATTTTACAAGCTCAGGGAAAATCTTCTGTGTTTGATAGCGCCCAAGGTTTCCTAAAATCAGTGAAAAACATGGGACAATAAAATACCTAAAAATAAACCGCACTTAGGCAACCCCAAGTGCGGTTATTTTTATGCGTGTTTTTTATAATGCTTTTAAGATATCTTCAACACGATCTTTTGCATCACCAAAGAGCATTTGCGTATTCTCTTTGAAGAATAATGGGTTTTGTACGCCAGCGTAACCCACTGCCATTGAACGTTTGAACACAATCACATTTTGTGCTTTCCATACTTCTAACACAGGCATTCCCGCGATTGGGCTATTTGGATCTTCCATCGCAGCTGGGTTTACCGTATCGTTCGCACCGATAACCAATACCACATCGGTATCAGCGAAATCGTCGTTGATTTCATCCATTTCAAGTACGACATCGTAAGGCACTTTTGCTTCAGCTAAAAGCACGTTCATGTGGCCAGGTAAACGTCCTGCAACAGGGTGAATACCAAAACGAACGTTCACACCACGTTCACGCAATTTAGCCGTAATATCAGCGACTGGATATTGTGCTTGTGCAACAGCCATACCATATCCCGGAGTGATAATGACAGAACTTGCATTTTTCAACAATTCAGCCACTTCTTCTGCCGTAGTTTCACGGTGTTCGCCTTGTTCTTCGCTTGAAGAAACTTGAACATCATTACCAAAACCACCCGCAATTACGCTCACAAATGAACGGTTCATCGCTTTACACATGATGTAAGAAAGAATTGCACCAGAAGAACCAACAAGCGCACCAGTTACGATAAGCAAGTCATTATTCAACATAAAACCTGCCGCCGCCGCTGCCCAACCTGAATAAGAGTTAAGCATTGATACCACAACTGGCATATCTGCCCCACCGATTGATGCCACTAAGTGCCATCCAAATGCAAGCGCAATCGCTGTCATTAATAACACAGGGAAAATGCTTTCTGGATTATTTAAGAATGCAACCATCAATAATGCAGATACCACAAGTGCAGCTAAATTTAATTTATGGCGATGCGGCAACATTAATGCTTTTGAATTAATTTTTCCGCTTAATTTACCAAATGCAACAACAGAACCAGTGAAAGTTACTGCACCGATAAAAATACCTAAAAATACTTCAACATTATGAATATTTGTTAATACCGCTTGCTCTGCTACAAATGCGGCTTGTGCTGCTGCATCTAATCCTTCTGGCATTAATGCTTCATGGTGTAAACCATAGCTATTAAAGCCGACGAGTACAGCCGCTAAACCGACGAAACTGTGAAGAATCGCAACAAGTTCTGGCATTTCAGTCATTTCTACTTTTAATGCACGTTGAACACCGATTGCACCACCGATGATCATCGCAATAATGATCCAAAATGTTCCTTCAGAATGAGGTCCAAAAATTGTTGCGATAAGGGCAATTGTCATACCAACAATACCGAACCAACAACCTGCTTTAGCAGTTTCATGTTTAGAAAGTCCTGCCAAGCTCATAATGAAAAGTAATGCTGCTAAAATATACGCAGCCTGTACTAAACCTTCAGACATTGTGCGCTCCTTAACCTTTTCTAAACATTGCTAACATACGTTGTGTGACACGGAAACCACCAAAAATATTGATGCTTGCAACCAAAATCGCCACAAAAGCTAACGCATCGATAAATAGATTGCCTGTTGGCTGACGAATTTGTAATAAGGCGCCTACAATAATAATGCCTGAAATTGCATTTGTTACTGCCATTAGTGGTGTGTGAAGTGCATGGCTAACATTCCAAACCACGTAATAACCCACCACGCAAGCTAAAACAAATACGGTGAAATGTGATAAAAATGCAGCGGGCGCAACAGAAGCTAACCAAAGGAATAACACGCCAACACCTGCCATCACACCGTATTTCACACGAGGATCTGTTGGTTTAGATTCTTTTTTCTCTGCTACTGGTGCAGCTTTGGTTTCTTGTTTTGGTTGTGCAGACACTTGAATTTGTGCTGGTGGAATTTCTTCCCCATCACGAACAACGGTTACACCACGAAGAACCACATCTTCAAAATCAATATTGATATTGCCATCTTTCTCTTTGCACAAAAGTTTTAATAAATTGACTAAGTTTGTGCCATAAAGTTGAGACGATTGCGTTGGTAAACGGCTCGGGAAATCCGTATAACCAATCACTTTCACTTGGTTTTCAGTTGTAACAACTTTCCCTGCTTGCGTATATTCACAGTTACCGCCTGTTGCAGCTGCTAAATCCACAATCACCGAACCTGGTTTCATTGAATCCACCATTTCTTTGGTGATTAAACGAGGCGCTGGTTTACCCGGAATAGCTGCTGTAGTAATAATAATATCGACTTCTTTAGCTTGTTCTGCATAAAGCTCCATTGCACGACGGTTAAATTCTTCCGACATTACTTTCGCATAACCATCACCACTGCCGCCTTCTTCTTTGAAATCAATTTCTAAGAAGCTTGCCCCCATACTTTGAACTTGCTCTTTCACTTCAGGACGAGAGTCAAAAGCACGAACAATCGCCCCAAGGCTATTTGCTGCACCAATTGCCGCCAAACCAGCCACACCCGCACCAATCACCAACACTTTTGCTGGTGGAACTTTACCTGCAGCAGTAATTTGCCCTGTAAAGAAACTACCAAATTCATGCGCAGCTTCAATAACAGCACGATAACCAGAAATATTCGCCATAGAAGAAAGCGCATCCAATGCTTGCGCACGAGAAATACGAGGCACCGCATCCATTGCTAACACATTAATTTTCTTCGCGGTGAGTTTTTTCATTAACTCAGGATTTTGCATACGCCAAATAAAGCTCACAAGCGTTGCGCCTTCCTTCATTTGAGCGATTTCTTCATCTGTCGGTGCATTTACTTTGAAGATAATATCCGATTGCCAAATTTCAGCCGACGTACCGATCTTCGCGCCTGCCTCTAAAAATGCTTGATCTTCAAAACTAGCTTTAAAACCTGCATCGTGTTCCACGATCACGTCAAAGCCCAATTTCAATATTTGCTGAACCGTTTTCGGCGTTGCCGCTACACGGCTCTCATTCTCAAGCAACTCTCTAGGTACACCAATTAACATACTGTTTCCCTCTGATTGATGATTGGGTTGATGGATTAATGAACAAACCTTCGCCTATTCATCGTTAAAATGACAAAAAGTCAAACGGATACAACTGTATCATTGATTGAATGAAAATAGGTAACGTTTTTAAGTGGTTTTACAAGATATTGTGATAGGGATCACGAAAAATATCATATAAAAAACACCTCAAAATTTACCGCACTCTAGCGGAATAGCAGCTACTCTTCATTAAACAACTCTAATTTACCACTTTGACTTAGTGCAAGCTCTGTTGTGATATCTATTTTAATCGCAGCAATCACTTCTTCCATGTGGTTCTGCCTGTACGTTTTAACTGATCTGCTTTATCTTTAATAATGATATTTTGTGTACGGCAAAGTCGAAGTAAATGCTCATCGCCTTTTAGATGTCTTACTCGCTCGTGATAGTACTGGGGAAAAAGCATTAGAAAAAGTAGAACGAGCTTACGCAAAGTTGGAGGTGAAATTATAAGGTTTGCTTAATGTAAGTATTGTTGAAGATACAAAAAGTGCGGTCAATTTTTGAGAGGTTTTAAAACTCTTGGAAAATTGACCGCACTCTATTTAAATAATAAATTCAATGCTTTATAAATTACATTTTCCCTTATCCCACTTAGGATCTTGATAGCCACATTCAGCGGGAGAAAGATATATATACCCCTTAGTATTCATACATTCATCAAGATTTTTATATCTTTTGTCATTTATTTGATAGTTTTGCGGATAGTAGTGTAGATTTATATCACCATACTTTCCTCCACAAGAAACAAGATCTTTCCATCGTTGTTTTGAGTTTGTATGTCCTAGTAGTTCTTTTTTTTGATACCCTGCAATTAATGGATATTCTTTCCCCTTATCAACACAATTAACCATTTGTGGAGTATAAAAACATCCGTTTGAATACCAACATCCGTTTAATATAAAACAAAGAAAAAATAAGGTGTATCTCATTTTATTTACCTCCTATTTTCATTAAAAGTTCAAACATATCTGATGACATTACATCGGATAAAGCCCCAGATAGTGCGCGTTTCCTAACGCGTGCCAAAAACATCCGTTTTGTTTGATTCAGGTTTTCACTATTTTTATTAACAACTTCATTCAGTCTGTCTATTTTAGTTAGATTCAAGCACGCATCAGGAGACGCGCTCTATCTAAGGGTGTTGGCGTCCCCCAGTTTCCCATTCCTTGACATATTTCATTCATTACATAAGCCTTTATTCATTCTTTTCGGACTTTTTAATCCACATTCATTTGAGTTAAAAATAACATATCCCTTTTGAATCATACACTTATCAAAAATCAAACTATGATCCACGGGATATATAATGCTAGATAAATGTTTATCTCTATATTTAGAACCACAAGAAAAGGCATCTTTCCAACGTTGTTCTATATCAGTATTACCGACAGAAAGCTTTTTTTGATAATATGCAATCGAGCTAAATGCTATTCGAGGTTCATCACAAGTCACTAATTGTGGAGAATGAAAACACCCATCTTTCCAGTAAAACAAACAGCCATTTAAGAAAAACAAATAGATAAGTAACATAAAATATTTCATTTTATTTACCTCCTGTTTTCATCAAAAGTTCAAACATATCTGATGACATGACATCGGATAAAGCAAATGGTGCGGATACCAGTATTGCAATAGCAATTGTTACTTAGTAGGCTATTCATTACATATCCCCTTATCCCATTTGGAATTTTTATAACCGCATTCTGCGGGCCAAAATCTTTTATATCCTTTCCTTTCCATACAAGATTGAAATTCTTCGTATTTACCAGTTTTATTAATGTAGTAAAGTTCTTGATCTCCATATTTACTACCACAGCTAACAGCATCTTTCCAACGCTGTTGCTGATCAGTTTTACCTATACTATAAGGCTTTTGATAATGAGCTATTGATGAGAACACTTCTCCTTTTTTATAGCAATTACTTGAGACAACCTGAATGATTGGTCTAAAACATTCACCCTCAAAAGAATATAAACAACCACTTATCAAAAACACTGAAATAATTAATAAGATTATTTTCATATTAATTACCTCCTAATTTAAAAAGTACTTCCATCATATCCGAACTAATTAGATCAGATACAGCAAATGGTGCGGAAATAGGAATTGCTATTTCTGTTGTTCGATCTGATAAAAATTGTTAGATATTATTTTTCTGAGAAGTATTACCTTGTTTGTCATACCATCCCCACATTTGTCCACCTAATAGATCGTGAGTACCTGCAAAAGATTCAACCAAATGATCAGAGATATTACCTGGTTTATAAGGAGTGATTACTTTTCCGTCAGAATACCAACCGCCTTCAACGGATTGAAATCCACCTGTAGGACCATATAAGTCTTTTGCCTTTTGATTTTTATTTGGATCTATAGCATCATCCAATGACAATCCATTTTCACCTTTAAATACAACTAACCCATCTGCATTTTTTTCACAGGAACCGACTCCTTGAGTACAAATTGCATTGATATCAATTCGAACACCACCTAATTTTACTCCATCAAAATAACCGCTATCATAACTATCATTACGAAGAATTTTCCCCGTCTTAGCATCTTTAATACCTTTAAATAATCTTGAATTAGCTAAAGTCTCCTCTCTCATCTTCGTCGCGGCTAATTGCAAAGTTCCTTGTGTTATTGCAACATCAGGCGAACCCGATACGATGCCTACCACGGTTTCAAGCAAACGTTTTTGATATTGCAATTTATAAATTTCTCCATAAAGTGCGGTCTTTTCCTCTTCCGTTTTGGCCTCCTTGATTTGTTTTCTCAATTCAGCCTGTTTTGGAATCACATAGGCATCAATCATTGATAAGGCATTTTTACGAAAATCTTGAGTAACTTTCACTTGAATGTTGAGCTCTTTCATCACTTTGTCTTTATCAAAGTGATTTTCTAACTTGCCGGAATGCTGCGCTGCATTATCCGTAGTCACATCGGTTCTAATGCTATCTAGAGTTTGCTCAACCGTTTCTCCAGTTTTCGCCAGTTGTTCCGCTTGGTCTCTAATTTCAATATTCGAAGTATTAATACCACTTTTTGTCACGCTACTTTGACTTTCTTTATCTCGCCCAACACCTAATCCTGTTGAGGTTTCTAAAGAATCCCAACCTGTAGCAAGTTTTTTTGCGTTGTCTTTACCCTGTGCATTTTTGGCTTCTGTGGTCAATTCTCCTCGGTCGTTTCTATAAATCAGATTACCATCTTTATCCGTGGCTTGTTTTGTACTTTGAGCTGCACCATTTTCGCCAAATGGTGTTTCAAAGTTAGCTGACACACTGCCACTTACACCAAAACTGCTGCCACTATAATTTGAGTAATTTTCAATATCTGAATGAGTAATGCTGCCAGTGCTAAAATGGTTTTCCCTTCAGTATGAGTTCTGGATTAGCTATTTTTAAGCTATTAATAAAACTTACAATGTTGCATCAAATTTTGCTTAAAAACACTACAAAGCCTATATTTAAAACACAAAAAGTGCGGTCAGTTTTTAAGAGGTTTTAAAACCCTTTTAAAATTGACCGCACTTTAGCTATGTCAAAGCATCTAAAGTGTTTTACAAAAATTTACTTATATCTCCATTTATTGGAATTACAATGTCTAAAGGTGGATTTCTAGAGACAATCTGAGCTAAATACCCTATTCCAAGAATAAAAACTCTTGTTGATAAAGCGGAAATATCATCTAATTTATCTAGCGCTAATAGCAAATTAGTTTTAAATATTGGAACATCGTTTATATCTGCTAAAACATAAACATTTTGGTTAATTATTTTCTTTTCAATTAATTCAATTAACCTATCAGGATTCAATATTTTTATTTTCTTACTATCTTTATCTATACATCCATATTCAAATGGATATTTATAAAACTCTTTTAGAACTTGCTCCTTTTCATCTTCAGACAGAAGGTGGAAATCCTCCGACAAAGCCTCTTCACATTCATCAAATAATGTCATATGAATCCTTATTAAGTATCAAACAGCGCTGGTATCTTTAGTCGAACTTAACATTCTTTGAGCATAGTTTTCGAAGCTGCCAACTGATTAATATTCTCAGAAAAAACCACCTCAAACTTATCATCTTTTGAGCAAAAATTTAAGAATTCTATAGCCTTATTACAGTCATCACTTAAAGAAATACAACCATACCCAATATCTTCATGCGGATATAATGCTATTTTTAATGTTGGATTAATTAGAAAACAATGATCTCCTACTACCTTATTATATTTATACGCCATAGATAATTCACAAAAACTCAATATATCCTTTTTATCAAAACTCAATGACATTATATTAGCTGGAAATGGATATTTATTATCTTCATAAAAATCTTCAATAAGCCCATTATATGGAATTAACACTCCCATTTCTTTAGCCTTATTATAAACACTTTCATAATAAGAAACCTCTAAATCAGAAAACTCAGGGATAGAAGCACTATCGTCATATGCTAATGCAGTTAGTAGAAAAAAGTCATTGATAGAGTCTTTAAAAAAGGACTCTATCATTTTAGATGACATTTGTATTACTGATTGCATAGTAAGATCTCTTGCATAAAAGTAGCCAACCCAACCTGGGCTACTACTAAAACTATTAAAATTTATTTTATTAAAAGATATAACGCTATTTGTTGTCGAATTTAATGATTTTTCCATCACTTTTACCTATTGTAATCTTTCTTCTTACTTCTGGAGCATTCCCTTTTAACCCAACTTTCCACTCACCATTTTTATCTGAGTGAGAGGTATGACTTTCTGACCAAATTTCACCAGTATATTTATTTTTAAAATTTTTACCTCCTTTTAATTTAATGAAATCATCCGGATGTGTTGTTGGTGTTCTTACTATATCACCCACACTTGCACTGTTGACCTTTTGTTTTGGCATATCAAGGAAACAATCATTATGCACCCACACCCCATCAAGGTCAGAATTTGCTCCTTTGATAAAGTAAGTGTGATCAATCTCAACTGTCAGGTTATATGCACTTAACTTCTCAGCCTTGATGCTAACACCTTTCACCGTTTGCCAGTGATTATTTTCCGATAACAGTTTATAACCCGCTTTCAGATTTTGTGCATCTACCCATTGGGCGTTTTGGATTTCTCCGTTGTAGTGATGCCCCTCAGAACTCGGTACTAGCTCACCTTGATTTACCTGGGTAAAGAATGGATGAATTTTGTTTGAAACAATGGTTTGCTGTTTACCCTGTTCATCAATCACTTCTACATATACTGTAAAGTCATACGGGTTATTGTAGTGCGCTTGTACGCGCTGATAGGTCATTTGTCCTGTCAGTTCATTTTTCGCATAAACCTTATCTCCGACTTTAATAGACGCTATCGGCTTATAACCTTGCTCTGTTTTCACTTCCATGTCACCACGGAAAGAACAAGTTTTGGGTTTAATTTTCGCAACATTAACACTGGAATGGGCTACATCAATCGTGCCATTTTTTAATTTGGCAATAGACTTAGCTATCCCCAATCCCGCACCACTCAGAACCACGCCTCCAGTTGAAACACCTTTCATTTTACCTTGGCGGTAACCTTGCATTTCTCCCGCGAGTTTTGGATTCTCTTGAAGGGCAAGCGCATAAGCCTCATCCCAATCTTTCAACGAGACCACAACATTATTATAGGTTTTCTCTGGATTTGAGATTGCTTCCCATAAAGACACAACGGTATCATCTAAATTAACAACTGCATCCGCTGTTTCTTTAACACTATCAATTTGACCTTTAGCCTCTGCAAGCTCTAGACCTTCTTGATATTCTTTAGCTTTATCTTCATCTCCATTGAATAAAACCTTGGCATACATTTCAATGTTTTGCTTACGCTCATCACTAGGATGAACGTCATCAGCCATGCTGTTATTCTCCACAGAGTCTTTCGCTGTTTTAGCTGCAATAATCGCCCCATCAGAACTATCTGATAAACTACCACCCGCAATACCTGCTGCTACTTGGCTTAAAGACGATACCGTACGTTTTTCTTCGTCGCTGAGCTTTTCAGGTGATTTATTATAAAGTGTTGACGCTAAGAAATGAGCCGCCACCTCTCCGCCCGCTGCACCTGCCGCACCCGCAGCAACATTACGGTTACCCGCATAAGCCTCTACCGCTCCCCAAAGTGCATGAGCAGTCAAATTGAGCGCGGTATTCACATTGCCTTTTGCATCTGTCGTCGCTTTCTTAATTTGATTATTCACCACAGGTGATAATCCTGAAGCCACCACTTCCGCTGCCGGTCTGCCGGCTAAAGCGGTGCTGATAACATTTAATGCTGAATCAATGATAAGACGTTGACTTCCACCCGTTTCCCATTCTTTGGCTTTGCGACTCGCTGTCTCAAAATTATCTCGTGCTTGTTTTACTAAAGCTTGGTTAGTTTCGTTGTTGTTTTCTGCCTTGGCTTTTTCTGCTTCTTCTAACGCAATTGCGGCTTCATGACGTTTCGCTTTCGCTTCTTCGCCAAATTTATTAGCAAGCAAACTTCCTGCTTCCGCGACATTTGGTCCAAATTTCTCTGTCACCTCACGTTGGAAATCAAGCTCTTTTTGAACATCATCTTTATTAAAACGGTTCTCTAATTTACCACTTTGACTTTGTGCACTCTCTATAGTGATATCGGTTTTAATCGCAGCAATTTCTTCTTGTACCGTTTTACCTGTACGTTTTAATTGCTCTGCTTCATCTTTAATAATGATATTTTGTGTATTAATACCACTTTTTGTTGTGCTAGATTGACTATCAGAATCTTTACCATAGCCCATGCCATAGGAGAATTGGAGAGATTCCTTGCCTTCAGCCAATTTCTTGGTGTTCTCTTGTCCATTTACTCCTTTAGAATTAACAGTTGTGTTGCCATTTTTGTCAGTATAAAGCAGATTACCATCTTTATCCGAGGCTTGTTTTGTACTTTGAGCTGCACCATTCTCTCCAAATGGTGTTTCAAAGTTAGCTGACACACTGCCACTCACACCAAAACTGCTGCCACTATAATTTGAGTGATTTCCAATATCTGAATGGGTAATGCTGCCAGTGCTAAAATGGTTTTTCCTTCAGTATGAGTTCTGGATTAGCTCTTTTTAAGCTATTAATAAAACTTATAATATTGCACCAATATTTTGCTTAAAAACTCTACAAAGCCTATATTTAAAACACAAAAAGTGCGGTCAATTTTTGAGAGGTTTTAAAACTCTTTGAAAATTGACCGCACTTTCAAACATTAAATTCTACGAATACTTTTTCATTAATTCATAAATTGGTTTTAATTGAGGCTCATTCTCTGTAGGTTTATAACTTTCAAGAATAGTTTCATCCTCATTTACTAAGTAATGCACATTTGCCCCTTTTTGAAGCATAAGCTCTAAAACATCCAATCTCTCTGGGATATATCCAATCATAGACAAAGGGATTAAACCATCTTGGTTCGGTAAATTAGGATTTGCTCCTGCTTTGAGCAACGCTATCGCCGCCTCAGCATTTTTACTTCGTAATGCATAATGCAAAGGAGTCATTCCGTATATATCTTGAGCATTAACATCGACGCCATTATCAATATAGAATTGTATTAATTCTACTTTAGGTTCCGAATAGCAAAGTATCCTATGTAGATAATTCCATTTATCTAAGCTAGTAATTTTTTTTATATCTGATAATTTATTTTCTAAAAATATTTTTCTTAATAGTTGAATATCATTATTAAAATTACTCTCTACAATTTTTTCTTCCAAATCCAAGTCATTAAATTTAGAAAGATTCATCTTATTTTCCTCCATTCATAAAATTTCTCATATCTTGTTTTATATCTAAGATATCACCTTTACCAGGCATCTCATTTCTATGACTCCGATTTTCAGACATATTTTCTAACCTAAATTTATTAGGTCTTGCATTTACATAATCATTAAATTGTTTTTGACTCCAATTTAATTCTTTAGCTGCAAGAGATAATCGTCTATGCTCCCAACCATAAGCATGTCCTATATCGATTGGTCCTTTGATTATCGTACGAGCAATCTTATCTCGGTAATTACCATTAGGTAGAGCCTCGTATTGTTCAAAGATTTTCTTCATGGTATCAGAACGAAGATAGGAACGATTATAAAATTGATCTACAGGTTTATCTGTCGATAAATAACGTCCTGTTTGTTCATCAATTCGTTGAGATAGTCTATTAAAATGAGGATCTGTCCCTGCGTTGTGATTCACTGTTTCAAAACGATTTAAGTCTTTTTTGATCACAGTAATTTCTTTTCCATCCTGATTTTTAAACTTATAAGCATGATATCCATCAATATCTTTTATTCGTTTAGCCCCATCAGGTAAAGCATGCCAACAATCATTATGCACCCACACCCCATCAAGGTCAGAATTCGCTCCTTTGATAAAGTAAGTATGGTCAGTCTCAACTGTCAGGTTATATGCACTTAACTTCTCAGCCTTGATGCTAACACCTTTCACCATCTGCCAGTGATTATTTTCTGACAATAACTTATAGCCGGCTTTCAGATTTTGTGCATCTACCCACTGAGCGTTTTGAATTTCACCTTTATAGAAATGCCCCTCCGAACTTGGCACTAATTCACCTTGACTTACTTGTGTAAAGAATGGGTGAATTTTGTTTGAAACAATGGTTTGCTGTTTACCCTGTTCATCAATCACTTCTACATATACCGTAAAATCATATGGGTTGTTGTAGTGCGCTTGTACACGCTGATAGGTCATTTGTCCTGTCAGTTCATTTTTCGCATAAACCTTATCTCCGACTTTAATAGACGCTATCGGCTTATAACCTTGCTCTGTTTTTACTTCCATGTCACCACGGAAAGAACAAGTTTTAGGTTTTATCTTCGCGACATTAATACCTGAATGAGCTACATCAATCGTGCCATTTTTTAATTTGGCAATAGACTTAGCTATCCCCAATCCCGCACCACTGAGAACCACGCCTTCAGTCGAAACACCTTTCACTTTACCTTGGCGGTAACCTTGCATTTCTCCCGCAAGTTTTGGGTTCTCTTGAAGGGCAAGCGCATAAGCCTCATCCCAATCTTTCAACGAGACCACAACATTATTATAGGTCTTCCCTGGATTTGAAATAGCTTCCCATAAAGACACTACGGTATCATCTAAATTAACAACTGCATCTGCTGTTTCTTTAACACTATCAATTTGCCCTTGAGCTTCTGCAAGCTCTAACCCTTCTTGATATTCTTTAGCTTTATCTTCATCTCCATTGAATAAAACCTTGGCATACATTTCAATGTTTTGCTTACGCTCATCACTAGGATGAACGTCATCAGCCATGCTGTTATTCTCCACAGAGTCTTTCGCTGTTTTAGCCGCAATAATTGCCCCATCAGAACTATCCGATAAACTACCACCCGCAATACCTGCTGCTACTTGGCTTAAAGAAGATACTGTACGTTTTTCTTCTTCGCTCAGCTTTTCAGGTGATTTATTGTAAAGTGTCGAGGCAAGGAAATTAGCCGCAACCTCACCACCTGCTGCACCCGCCGCGCCCGCAGCAACATTACGATTGCCCGCATAAGCCTCTACTGCGCCCCAAAGTGCATGAGCTGTCAAATTGAGCGCGGTATTCACATTGCCTTTTGCATCTATCGTCGCTTTCTTAATTTGATTATTCACCGCAGGCGATAATCCTGAAGCCACCACTTCCGCTGCTGGTCTGCCGGCTAAAGCGGTGCTGATAACATTTAATGCTGAATCAATGATAAGGCGTTGACTTCCACCTGTTTCCCATTCTTTAGCTTTGCGACTCGCTGTCTCAAAATTATCTCTTGCTTGTTTTACTAAAGTGCGGTTCGTTTCGTTGTTGTTTTCTGCCTTGGCTTTTTCTGCTTCTTCTAACGCAATTGCGGCTTCACGACGCTTCGCTTTCGCTTCTTCGCCAAATTTATTAGCAAGCAAACTTCCCGCTTCCACGACATTCTGTCCAAATTTCTCTGTCACCTCACGTTGGAAATCCAGTTCTTTTTGAACATCATCTTTATTAAAACGATTCTCTAATTTGCCACTTTGGCTTTGTGCACTCTCTGTAGTGATATCTGTTTTTATCGCAGCAATTTCTTCTTGTACCGTTTTGCCTGTACGTTTTAATTGCTCTGCTTCATCTTTAATAATGATATTTTGTGTATTAATACCACTTTTTGTTGTGCTAGATTGGCTATCGGAATCTTTACCATAGCCTATGCCATAGGAGAATTGGAGAGATTCCTTGCCTTCAGCCAATTTCTTGGTGTTCTCTTGTCCATCTACTCCTTTAGAATTAACAGTTGTGTTGCCATTTTTATCGGTATAAAGCAGATTACCATCTTTATCCGAGGCTTGTTTTGTACTTTGAGCTGCACCATTCTCGCCAAATGGTGTTTCAAAGTTAGCCGATACACTGCCACTTACACCAAAACTGCTGCCACTATAATTTGAGTGATTTTCAATATCTGAATGAGTAATGCTGCCAGTGCTAAAATGGTTTTTGCCATCTGCTTCTGCTTTTTGGGTAGAGGTAATCAATGCACCTTTAAGATCGGTATGTTTATTAACATTAATATCATAACCTTCATCTCCGGCATAAATTCCAGCCTGTTCATTGATGCTGGCGTGGTCGGCATTGATTTTCGATTTATTGAAACTGCCTCCAACGGATGCGCCATAACCCACCGTCACACTCCCACTCACGTTCATTTGTTTGCCTTTGTACGTGGCGGTGTCTTGCAAGCTTTCGATGTTGAGGTTTTGGGCATTGACTTCTACACTTTTACCTTTTACTTGGCTACCAATAATATTGGCATCACCACCTGCATGAATCACGGTTTTGCTTTGACTATCACCTACATGGCTAGCAACATAAGTAGTTTCATCACCATTGCCATAGCCTTTCCCGTAATTACCGCCTAAAGTAGCCCCAGCAACCGCACCATTACTCACTTTAATGGCTACCCCTGCATTAAAACCACTCGATTTATTCGTGCTACGTTCTTGGTGGTTTTGTTCTGTGGCTTTAATATTGACTTGGTTATCTGCAATCAATGTTGTGCCTTGTTTGCCTGAGATATCCGAACCTTTAATATTAATGTCAGAATTCTTTCCAGCACCCGTTGCCACAATATTCACCTTGCCGCCTGCATTAACTTGAGATTTGGCTGCGGTTTTTCCTTCAGTATGAGTACGTGATTCGCTCTTTTGTTGGCCGTAAGTGATTTGCACTCCAATCACAGAATCTACATTTCCTGTGTCACTCATAAATTTTCCGACATCATTTGCAGCTTGTCCGACTGATTGAGCTGCCCGATAAGCATCAAAACCAGCATTAGCTGCCGCCATCGCATTCACACGACCATGCTTACTCTCACCTACTTGTCGAGTTGATTGCACCACGCCTTGTGCTGCTTGAATAGCAGAAATAACAGGAGAGGTAATAGCAATAGTTAAACCTTTTTGTTCAAAGGTTTGTTTGGTATTGGTTTCATATTTATCATCAGCCGCTTTAATATCGACTTTTTTCGCCAGAATATTCACATCGCCGTCTTTGATTGCACTCACCTTGCTAGCAGTTTGAGTATAAGTGTTTTCCGCAATCATCGTAGTATTGCCGTTTAAGCTCCCTACTTGACTGCCTTGTGCATAAAGCTTAGTCTGATCACTTTCCGTGGTTTGTTTTTGAGAACCAAAGGTTACGCCAATACCACCTCTAAGCGCTCCAGATCTTTTTTTGCTGTAATAATCATCGGAGTAGACTCGGTTCTCAGCCTCACGAATATCAATATTTTTGGCCTTCACCGTCAAACCATTACCTGCTGCCACATTTGAGCCCTGAATAGTGACATTACCTTTGCTTGAATGAAGATAAATCTTATCTGCATCTAAATTTGAGGCTTCCGCAATATCATAATCGTGTTTATGTCGATAAACTTCTGTCGTTGAGCTTGTTAAACCTCTAGATTTACTTTTTGAACCACTAGAAAGCTGCTCTTTATAACGAGCTTCTTGGATATTAATATTCCCCTCAGACATCACATTCATGGTGCCATTACTGGTTACAGAAACGCCTCGCATTTCAACCGCACTTTTACCTACAGCATCAAGATTTCCAGTGACATTTAACTGACTACCCACTTCTTGTTTTTGATCTAGCTTGTAATAATTATCAGCATTAGAGACATAATGTTCTTTGTTTTGGGTTTCAATCGTGTCGAGATTTAATTTATCACCCGCTTGCAATGCCACATCACCTTTAATATTAAAGTTAGCGCCTTTTACTGTGATATTTTCCGTTGCCATTAAAAGAGCAGTGCCTTTTTGCCCCTTGTCAGCTGCATCTTTTCTACCCATATTAATTGATGCTTTCTGAACAAGGGATTTGCGGTAAAAATTGCCAGTATCCTCGGTTTCACTCGTGCGACTTTCTATGTTGATGTTTTTAGCTTGAGCCACTAAACGATTTTCTGCATTGAGTTCTCCACCGAGATTATTAAGCGTTTCTTTCGCTTTTAAGTAAAGCTCACGCCCTTGCAATCTCCCGCCTAGGTTTTCTATATTATTTGCCGCCAAATGGGTCAAATTACGCCCTGCAATCACGCCACTGTTTTTAATGTCGCCTTGAATATTCACAATCACATCATTGGCTGAAATCACTGCGCCTCGGCTATCAATATCAGCATTACGACCCACTATATAAACCTGTGGTGCAAGTACTTCTGTTTTCGAACCATCTTTTAACGTCACTTCACGTTTTACCATCCACACCATATCAGATGTCAGTTCTTTCATCTGCTCTGATGTTAATGCTACGCCTGGAATCAAATTTAAACGCTTAGCATATTGTGCACCATTATCCATCAGGGCTTTATATTGATCATAATCTGATAAATACCCATCAAGGAAACGTCTGCCTGTCAGCTTATTCACTTGCTCGTTCACCAAGCGTTGCTCATAGAAACCATCGCCCAAACGTTTAAGCATATTTTGTGGATCGTTTCGCAGCTGCTTGAGCATATAATCATAACTGAGCCACTTAGATTTCTGTGTAAAACGCGGATCTGTTTCAATCAAAAACTGTCCTGATACTGCGGGGTTGATTTTATAAAGGCTCGCCTGTGGCAATGAAATATCTGGTAAATGCGTTTTGATATCAAGGTTATCTTTATTTTTCATCACTCCAGACGTGATTGCTTCTAGATTAACGCGGTGAACATTTAAATCTGTATTTAAAGGTGTTTTCTCCACTAATGAAATGCCTTGGGAACCTGATTTATCCCCAACAATTTTGCCTGTAGACTCCACCGGCTCACCTATTTTTAAAAGTTCCAGCCCAAATTTGAACGGTTCGACAGGTAAGAGGCGGTCAATTTGTTGTTCATTTCGGCCATACACAGCCCAAACTTTTTTACCTCTCGCACCATGACGATGCCTTTCTTTTTTAATGTCTTTTTTCAAACCGATATCTCGACGATGAATTTCACCATCAACATCAATATTATCAAGTTTTAGTAATCCTTGACTTACTGTACTAACGGGTTCCTTAATCGCTTTATCTGCTAAATATAAAGTGTCACCAATCATAATTCGGGAGTATTTATTCGTATATTCCCCCCTTCCAAATGTAAAGAATGCCCGATAAGCAATTTACCTGAGTCTTGATGTTCAATGGTATTAGTATCGGTGGTTCGAATGTAATCTTGTTTCAACCAATTTTGAGCTGCCACCGCTTGACGTCCATCATTGAAACGAAAATATTGATTGTTATTATGACGGCTATTATTAACATGATCTAAATAGCCCTCACCTTTTTCCCCTTCATTACCATAATAAGTCGCACTACTATTAAATGGGGAATAAGTAACAAAATGATTTTTAGTATATTTATGTCCTAACGTTAAATGTAAATCAGTGTTTAGAAAATTAGATGTATTAATCCATGCATTACCTAGCACTTCAATAGTTGCACTGGCATTTTCAATTTTTTGTGATTGACCGATTGCTTGATTATTTTCATCAAGTTTTCCACCGATATAGAGATTACCAAGGCTTAAAATTAAGGAATGATTGTGATTGATAAGATTCCCCACACCTAAATCAAGTCTCTCGCGAGCAGCAATAGTGGCTGCAGTTCCATCAGCATTCTCAAGATTATTTAAATTATTTGCTTGAATCGCAAGATGACTACCATAAATACGTGCAGTACCGATATTATTGACATTATTGGCTTTAATCACTGTGGTATCACCATCTATTAAACCAAAGTTATCCAGTTTATTAGCTTGAATGCGAGTGTTTATCGAGGAAATTTCTGCATTAGCATTATTTTGAATAGTCGCGCCTTCAACTGAGGCTGAATGACCTACCACAAGGTTAGAATTATTAACAAAATCACCTTTTGTTTTAAAAGTAAGATTATTGCCTACACTAAAGGTTTTATTTAGGATAAGGCTATCATTTAACTCAATACCCAAATCTCCTTTTGTACTAATAGATCCCTCATCAACTAATGTTTTAGCTTGCAATGTTGTGCCAATCACTGATTCAATTTTTCCTAGTGCATTATTTACAACTAAGGTCAAATCTGGATTTACAATATCAACTCGACCAGCCGATAAGATCTCACCTTTTTGATTATCAAGAGATTGATTAATTGTAAGCTTTGCTGATTTTCCAACATAAATACCGCCAGATTGGTTTTCAATATGATCCGCATTCATTACTAAATTAGCTGTTTGAATACCTTGAATCGGACTCTCTTGCTTAGCTTTTGTATTTTTATTATTTACATTTGTAATATTTAACACTAAACGATTTGTTGCACTAACCAAAGAGCCTTTATCACCTTCAGCTTGGTTATCAAGTGCGGTCAAATTTAATGTTGAATTTGCACTTTGAATAATTCCACCTTTGTTATTTAAATCTGAACCAGATAATGTTAAATCCTGAGATGAAATTACACCTTGTGCATTATTTATTGCAGCAGAAGAAATCGCTGCTGTTTTCGCTGAAATATCACCTTGTGTATTATTCAAATTTTGGGTTTGAATCGTTAAATCAAACTCGCCCTGAATCACGCCTTTAAGGTTGTTTAAATCATTTGCAAGCAATGTCGCACGAGAAACAGATGAAATAATGCCATCTTGGTTATGTAAATTTTCTGTTTTTAATGCTAGTTCATCTTGGCTATAAACAATACCACGCTGATTATTAAATTGATTAACTGATAAATCTGCGCGATTTCTGGCAATTAACTTTCCTTCCTCATTATTAACTTGCTGTGAAGCCAATAAAACCTGTCCACCTAACATTTCACCTTTTTGGTTATTCAAGGTTGAAGTACTAATATCAAGACTATTTTTTCCAAATAAATAACCTGATTGAGAAGAAATATGCCCTTTAGCTGTATTAAGTTGTAAACCTTGATTTGACCAAATCACACCTTGGTTATTTTGAATTAATGGCGTTTGAACAGAAAGCGTACCTTCTGCGACAATTTTTCCTTCAGTATTGTCTAATCCCTTTTGTAAATTTAATGCAAAAGCTTCGGCGCCACGCTGAACCCAGCTACTCTTCTTATTATTAAGTTGTGCGGTATCTATCGCAAAATGCCCTGCATTTAGGTTAGCATTCTCCGCAAAAATAGTATCAGGACTGCTTAATGCAGTACGCCCCTTACTGTATAATGTTGCTTGATTCAAATTTAAAGGTGATTGAGTAGATTGGAAAGCAATACTATCAGCTGTTGATTGACTTTCAGATAAATCAAGGGTACCTGCTTTAGCATTAATTTGGCCACTCGCTAGATGCTGAGCTTTAGATGAAACAGAATTTTCAGCTGAGAGCGTAATGCTAGCACCTTGGGCACTTTGACTATCTAATGAACGAGTCTCACCCTGTGTTGTTTCTTGAGCAGTTACACCTGCAGCAATTAACGCACCTTTACTAGCCTCAATATTCTTCGCTCGGTAAGTAACATTACCCTTCACCACAGTTTCGCCTGTTTGAGTAACTTTATCCTTAGCTTGAACAAAGCTCCCCCCTTGACGTGAAACTATCAAACCATGTTGTGCTACATTAGCCTCAGAGCGTAATGATACATTACCTTTCTTTGTTTCAATTTTACCTGCATTTTCAATGGATTTTTTGGCGTTAATCTCAGCTTGTTGTGTCGAACTGATAGTACCACTATTGATAACTTTTCCTTGGCTATCAATCTTCACCTCACCCGCTGATGCACCAATATGCCCCGCATTACGTACACCAAGGCCTTGACCGTTATCCACTAAATGGATTTTCTCAGCATACATCCCACCCAATTGGCTCACATCCACACTGTAGCTTTGGTTTTCACTTTGCGTATTAGGAGTGCGGTCAGTGTTGTCGGTGTTTTTATCACCTATGTACACAACCGAATCATTAGTGCGGTCAACGTTATTTTTACCTGTGGTAACTTTAATGCCTTTCTTCGACCAAACCCCACCTTTGATTTCGGCTTTATCAGCGATAATATCGGTGTAATCAGATTGACTGTTATCCATCCCTTTTTGGCCAACAGTCACCTTACCGCCTTTTACGCGATAGCCTTTCAGCTCGCCATTTTCTACTTCTGCTTTGCCTGTTGTCAGCGTTGTGCGCCCCGCATTAATCACACCACAGCCATCACACTGAATACCACTTGGGTTGGCAATCACCACATCTGCTTTTTTGCCTGCGACTTCCACATAACCTTTTAAACGGCTTGGGTTCGCTGAATTGACCTCGTTAAGAATGACTTTCGCTTCACCGCGAGCAAGATTCGGGTTACCTTGCACCAACCCGCCATTTGCGTTTGTGCCGCTTTACGAGCATTGTTTAGCACAGCGCCTTTTTCTGCCACATCAAATTGTGAATATTGGTTACGTGATACCCCACCTGCACTTGGTGTTTGAATATTCACTTGCGGTAAACCATTCGCTGTTTGAAGCACCGTGGGTTGTTGATTACCCGGTGAAGATTTATCTGCACGAATGGCCATATCTTCTGCATGAACAGATGGAACCAAAAAGACAAAGCCTAATGCTAACATTAAGCTGAAATGAATGGAGTTGAGGGAGAAGGAAAGTGCGGTTGAAAATAATCTTGTTTTTTCTTGTTCTGAACTCACATTTTCACTTTGTGTTTTACCTTGAGATTTTGCCAGCTCAGAGACCACCACAAGCTGATTTAATACACGGCTAAAAATCACTTTATAATGACGTTTATTCATTTTTTAATTTCCTTTAAATTTTAAATTCTGTTTGGTTTTAATCAATTTATTCATCTAAAAGCGTGAGCATTAAAAACGGTAGCTTACATTAAATCCGGTTGTCACATGACTGGTTCTAAATCCTTCCGGTTTTTTAATTGGAACACCTACGAAATAATCATAGTTAATGCCCCATAGTTTGCCGCGAAGTCCAATTGAACCACCCATTAAACTATCACCAATTTGAAGCTCTTCTTGGCTAGAGTTCACTTTACCTCGGTCAATCCCTAAATAAAGCTCATGTCCCTTATTGGCGATATTCCAACCTAACTCATTTCGCCATAACCAACCTTTTTCACCGGAAAGCGATAGCTCACCATCAAATCCGCGTACGGTATAACGACCACCAATACTAAATTTATCTTGTTGTGTTAAAGGTGTACCGTTCCATTGCCCATTCCAGCTGGTGTTAAAGCGGAAAGGCTGATTGCCGATAGTGAAAGGATAGGTAAAATCAACGCCAGCAGTAAAAATCTGCATGCGGGAAGTGCCTTCGCCAAACTCTTCTTCCGGAGCGGGTAAGGATTTATTCCCACCCGTACCACGTTTATAGTTCGCAAACAGTTGTAATACGGTTTCACCAATGTATTGAGTGTGATTTAAGCCTACTTCCCAACCTGCTGTTCGACGACGCTGTACTTCAATTTCGGTGTCATTGATGTAGTTATGGGATTTTTTCGTCCATAACGCGGCATTCACATAGGTTTTATAAAGACTTCCACGCGATAATAAACGGCTTAAATTCGCTTTCATTTGCTGGCTTTCGCCCGAATAGGTATAAGACTCAAATGCACCCGCCACCGTTTGGTGATAAGAATATTTTGAACCCGAAAGGGTTAAGAGGTAATTCTTCCAAGGAATAGAATAATAAAGACTGATGTTTTTGCTGCCATAATCCCCTTCCGCATCATCGCTATCACGTTTAAAGCTGCGCGTACCGCTGATATAGAACATATCATTAAGTGTTAGCACGTTATCCCAAGAAAACGTGGCTGAACCCTGTAAACGCCCCGTAGCTTTACTGCCTGAATCATCTAAGCCCAAGGTTAAATGAAAAGGTAAGCTTTGCTTATAAGCAATCACCACATCGGTTTCACCTACCGCATCCGTTGGTACTAGCTCCATATTCGCATCAGCACTCGGTACACGTTTTAAGTTTTCTAAACCTTGTTCAATATTGCGAATATTTAATATATCCCCTTGCGCCATTGGCATGGCAAACCACAAGGTACCACGGGTCGCAAATGGAATTGCACTTTGGTCTTGTAATTGAATACGGCCTACTTTACCTGGAATCACGGTTAACACGAGCATGCCTGAACGTAAATCCTGCGGCTCGACCACCACGCGTGTAGTGACATAACCCAAATCAATTAAGCGATTTTGAATACGACGAAGTAATACATTAATCCCCTCAGAGCCAATACAAGCAGGCAGCGCAAAATCACGCCCAGCATAAGCAGACTTTAATGTCCAAGAAAATTGGCTTGGTTGGATTAATTTAAGGGAAGAGGCTGATGGATTTTCTTCAGCTTGATAATCGGTCAGCACCAATTGATTGATAGGAAAACATTGCGCTTCATTTTTTGGAAAACCACGAGAGGCTTCTTTTTCACCCTCTAAACGCACATTCGCGGATTGCGTTTGCTGCGCTAAAATAGCCGCATCTTGTTCGGCTTGTTGCCTCTTTTGTTTAGCATCGATTTGTTTTTCTAAATTGGCATTTGGTGAGCTTGGCGCCGAAAAACCAAAAGGTGAAATAAATAATAAACTAGAAAGAAAAAAGTGTGAGGATTTTTTAATTGTTACCCTAAAGATGAAGTTATTAATAAATTATAGTTGATAAGATATCAAAACATATTTAAAAAGACCATAAATTTTACATCGGTAATTTCTGTTATTTTTCATTAGTTTAAATATAAAAAATCTGCATCAAACTCGGGCTTGATGCAGATAATTTGTTTATTGGCTATTAATATAAAATTAATCACCTAATTGAACAGGCTCAACTTTCCAAATTCTCTCTGCGTACTCTTTAATCGTGCGGTCAGATGAGAAGAAGCCCATATTCACGATATTTTGAATGGTGCTTTCAATCCATTTGTCGCGTTGTTTGTATTTTTCATCTACGGCTTTTTGAGTTTCTACATAACTACGGAAATCAGCGAAAGCTTGATAATAATCGTGATATTGCAATCCTTGTAATAGTTGATGATAACGTTGAGGCTCTTCTGGTGAGAATTTACCCTCAATAATTTGATCCACGACTGTGCGTAATTGAGTATCATTTTGATAGTATTCAAATGATCGGTACCCTTCACGACGAAGTTGCTCAACTTGTTCCACAGTGTTACCGAAAATAAAGATGTTATCTTCACCCACGTTTTCCAAAATCTCCACGTTCGCACCATCAAGTGTACCAAGTGTTAATGCGCCATTTAAGGCAAACTTCATATTACTGGTGCCAGAAGCCTCTGTGCCTGCAAGTGAAATTTGCTCTGAAATATCAGCTGCTGGAATAATTAACTGGGCAAGGCTTACGCTGTAATTTGGAATAAATACAACTTTTAAACGGCCTTTCAAACGCTCATCATTATTGATGACATTAGCAACATCATTAATTAAATGGATCGTTTGTTTCGCTGCATAATAAGCCGAAGCGGCTTTACCAGCTAAAATAAATACGCGCGGTTGCCAATCTTGTTCAGGATGAGCAAGCATTTCATTGTAGCGAGCGATAATATGCAACACGTTCAACATTTGGCGTTTGTATTCGTGAATACGTTTGACTTGAACATCAAATAACGCATGTGGATCAAGTTCAACACCTAATTCAGATTTCACGTATTCCGCCAATTTCACTTTGTTCGCAAATTTAATATCCGCAATCGCTTCTTTAAATGCTTTTTCTTGCGTAAATGGTTTAAGTTTTTCGATTTGACTTAAATCACAACGCCATTCTGAACCAATATATTTATCGAATAAGTCTGCTAATTGTGGATTCGCAACGGCTAACCAACGACGAGGGGTAATACCGTTCGTTACATTGGTGAAACGTTCTGGGAAAATACGAGCAAAATCTGCAAAGGTTGAAGTCACCATTAAATCGGAATGAATTTCTGCGACACCGTTAATTTTGTGTGAACCTACAACGGATAGCCAGCCCATACGCACTTTGCGTTGGTAGCCTTCTTCGATAAGAGAAACTCGACGAATAAAATCGTTATCCGTGGTGACGTAAGAACGAACATACTCTAAGAAATGATCATTAATTTCAAAAATCATCTGTAAATGACGTGGCAAGATTTTTGCCATCATTTCCACTGGCCAAGTTTCTAATGCTTCTGACATTAAAGTATGGCAGGTGTAAGAGAAAATGTTACGCGTCATCTCCCAAGCTTTTTTCCATTCAAAACCTTCATCATCCACTAAAATTCGCATTAACTCAGGAATGGCTAATGCTGGATGTGTGTCATTTAAATGAATTGCCACTTTATCCGCCAAGTTTTCAAGGCTATCGTGGGTGCGTTTGTGACGGCGTAAAATATCTTGAAGTGATGCAGAGACTAAGAAATACTCTTGACGTAAACGCAATTCACGACCATTCCAAGTAGAATCATCAGGGTAAAGCACGCGAGATAAGTTTTTATTTGCGGAGTGTTCTTCTAATGCCGCTAAGTGTTCACCGCGGTTAAAGTCTGCAAGATTAAATACTTCACCCGCATGAGCAGACCATAAACGTAATGTTGCTGCAGAATTGTTTTGATAACCTGGAATCATTTGGTCGTAAGCAAGTGCGGTCACTTTTTCGGTATCTTGCCAAATACATTTTTTGCCTTCGAAATGAATGTTTCCACCAAATTCTACGGTAAAACGTTTAGATGGACGAATAAACTCCCAAGGTGCACCTTTTTCAAGCCATGCATCTGGGCGCTCGACTTGCTGACCATTTTCAATTTTTTGGCGGAACATACCATATTCATAACGAATACCGTAACCCATACCTGGTAAACCAAGGGTCGCAATAGAATCCATAAAGCAAGCGGCTAAACGACCTAAACCGCCATTACCCAAGCCAGGATCAACTTCTTTTTCTAAAACTTCTTCTAAATCGACATTTAATTCAGACAAGGCTTCTTGTGCTAATCCATAAATACCTTCTGCAATCATGGCATTAGAAAGCGTACGTCCAATTAAGAATTCCATTGAAAGGTAATAAACACGGCGAGAATCTTCTGCTCGAGTTTGGCGAGCTGTGGTAATCCAACCTTCTGTCACTAAATCTCGAACAGCATGCAAAGTCGCATTTAACCAATCGCGTTGGCTCGCTTCACGCGGTGATCGACCAATTAAAAAAATAAGCTTATAAACAATTGATTTTTTGATTGCCTCAACAGTCATTTGTGGGCGATTGTATAGGAATGGAGAATCAAAATTATCCATTATCATAAGTAAAACCTCGGTTTGAATGTTAAAAAATTATCTATAATAAAAGAGATGTTGATTTAAAAATTCACGCACATTTCAAAAAATCAATCGAAATAGACCGCTCTTTGTATCCGAGAACCTTTATACCTCTAATAAATTCGTTCAAATTTTATGCTTATCTTGTCGAAAAACAAGCATAATCACAGAGCTTGCAACAATAATCTACAAACAGACTGTTGCTCTTAACGTTTATAAATAAAACTACAAACGTTCATAAAGTGCACGATATTGTTCTGCTGCTTTACGCCAGCTGAAATCTTGTGTCATCGCATTCGCTCGCAATGCTGACCAGACTCTCGGTTTTTGCCAAATATCAAACGCTTGTTGAATGCTTCTGCGTAAATCTTCAGCTGTCGCTTGCTCAAACACAAAACCAGTTGCCGTGCGATCTTTAATATTTTCCGGTGTGCTATCTACCACCGTATCGGCTAAACCACCCGTTTTACGAACAAGAGGAAGGGTGCCATATTGCAAACCATAAAGTTGTGTTAAGCCACAAGGCTCAAAACGGCTTGGCACTAAAATCACATCACCACCTGCCACTAATAAATGTGACAGTGTTTCATCGTAACCAATTTTGACTGCAACATTTTTTGGATAGCGTTCAGCAAGCTCACGAATACCTTGTTCAAAGTGCGGTGCGCCTGAGCCCAAAATCATCAGCTGGCCATTTTGTTTTACAATTTCATCCGCACTTTCAATCAATAAATCCACGCCTTTTTGCTCGGTTAAGCGGGTTACCATCACAAATGCCAATGCATTTTCCTCTTGCGGTAAATTAAAATAAGCTTGCAGTTCAGCTTTATTCTGTTTTTTACCTGCCATATGTTTCAATTTGTAACGATGCTGAATATATTGATCGGCATTTGGATGCCAAATATTTTCATCTACCCCATTAAGAATCCCCACTAAACGCCCTTGAGATTTTAAACCAGAAAGTAAACCTTCCAAGCCATAGGCAAATTCAGGTGTTGTAATCTCTTTGGCATAAGTCGGGCTCACTGCTGTGCTCGCATCGGAGTAAAATAAGCCTGCTTTTAAATAGGAAATCTGTCCAAATAACTCTAAACCATCAACATTAAACATGCCTGCTGGTAAGCCAATTTCAAACAAATGCTGATAATGAAATTGTCCTTGATACGCTAAATTGTGGATCGTAAATACGGATTTTGCTGGGCGACCTTTATTAAATAAGTAAGCGGCACATAAACCTGCATGCCAATCATGAGCATGAACCACATCTGCACGCCACCAGCTATCTAAACCAGTAGATAATTCAGCGCCAACCCAACCAAGTAAGGCAAAACGTTTATAGTTATCACCATAATCATTATAGTAACAATCGTGATATGGATTCCCCTCCCGCGCATATAAATGTGGCGCATCGATTAAATAAACGCCCACACCATTATATTCGCCATAGCGCAACACAACGTGTCCCGCAAAATTATCAAATTCGGCCACAACTTGTGTATTAGAAATACCTGCTGAAATCGCTGGATAAGCTGGCAATAAAATGCGTGCATCAAGCCCTATTTGATTTTGCGCTTGTGGCAAAGCACCTAAAACATCGGCTAAACCGCCTGTTTTGAGGAGCGGATAAAATTCTGAGCAAACGTGTAAAACTTTCATTTAATTTTTATTTTCCCTATAAAACATAAATAATGCCCGATCCCCCCCCCTCTTTAGAAAAGAGGGGTTGGGGGAGATTTGATTACGATGCTTGAAATTCTAATGAGGTTGATTTCACTTCTACCAAATCTCCTCTCTTCCTCTTTGCTAAAGAGTGGCTATAAAGTGCGGTCAAAATTCACCGCACTTTTCATCATTAATCTAAATGCTCTTCAGATACGACTTCTTCCCCTTCTAATTTTTTCAGCATTTTCGGGGTAACTAGAATCACTTTACCAGTTGAACTGATACGGAATCGTTTTTTATCTTCTTCCATATTCACACCAATTTCCATGCCATCTGGAATAATACATTCACGGTCGAGAATACAGTTTTTCAATATACAATTCTTACCGATTTTAACTTGTGGCAATACCACGCAATGATCCACTTTTGAAAAAGCATCAATTTTCACGCGATCGAATAGCACGGAATTACTGATAGAAGCATCAGTAATCACGCAACCGCCGCCAATTAAAGAATTATCGACTGGGTGAACGTTTGAATTTTTGTAGAAGAATTTTGACGGGTAAGCTTGAATTGGATTACCTCGAATTGGCCAACTTTGGTCATAAATATCAAGCTGTGGATTTTCAGATACTAAATCGATATTAGATTGCCAGAAGCTATCTAATGTCCCCACATCACGCCAATAAATTTCACCTTCAGTATTACGTCCCATGCAAGAACGGCTGAAAGGATGCGCATAAAGGGTTTCTTCTGCTAAACATTTTGGTAATACATCTTTACCGAAATCGTGGCTAGTTTGTGGTGTATTGACCTCTCTCTCCAACATTTTGTAAAGATAGTCAGCATCAAATACATAAATCCCCATTGATGCGAGTGAAACATCAGGTTTACCTACCATGGCTGGCGGATCTTTTGGTTTTTCAACAAAGGCTTTGACTTTTAAATTTTCGTTTACCGCCATTACACCAAATTCATGTGCTTCAGAGCGAGGTACTTCAATACAACCCACCGTACATTTTGCACCGCTGTTCACATGGTCCATCAACATGACGCTATAGTCTTGTTTGTAAATATGGTCACCTGCCAAGATCAAAACATATTTAGGGCGATAATGATCACGAATAATCGCCATATTTTGATAAACCGCATCCGCCGTACCACGATACCAAGTTGAATCATCAATTTGTTGACGAGCAGGAAGCATATCAACAAACTCCCCTTTTTCTTGTGGTAAGAAAGACCAACCTGTTTGCAAATGACGAAGTAAAGAGTGTGCCGCGTATTGAGTTACTACCCCAATTCGGTTTAAACCAGAGTTAATACAATTAGAAAGTGCAAAATCAATAATACGGCGATTGCCACCAAAATAAAGGGCTGGTTTTGCACGCTTATCCGTAAGTTCATGCAAGCGTGAACCACGTCCACCCGCAAGAATAAGCACCAAAGTATTTTTAACTAAATCATATTTGTTAAGGTCGCCAGCTTTCATAAGGATCTCCATAGTCTTATAGTTATTCGTCACTCAGCATACAAAAGCCCATTGAGCTAAGCTCTGCTTGTTGTGCATCGAGAGTTAAATTATGTGTGCCGATTTGAGGTTTCCATTTTCCATCAGGTAAGTGAAATACCTGTCCTTCGGCTTTGGCATTAATCAATAAAAGACAATGCTTATCTAAAACTACTTGTAATGCTTTGGTTTGTTGATTTTGCCAATCGTCAACTGTCATCTGGTTACCGTGAATGTTAAGCCATTGCACATTGTCACCTGACCACCATTGATTCCGGTTTAAACTACCAATTTGCTTACGCGCCGCAATCGTTTGCTTGGTAAGTTCAAATAATTCCTTGTTAAAATTTACCCATTTCAGCCAAGTAATCTCGTTATCTTGGCAATAGGCATTATTGTTACCATATTGAGTGTTGCCGAACTCATCACCTGCCAAAAGCATAGGTGTTCCATTCGCCAACAATAAACTCATTAATAATCCACTTTGTGCAAAAGTGCGGTTATTTTCCACCGCACTTTTTTGCGGTTCAGAAAGGGATTCAGTAGAACCTTCTACCCCATGGTTATAACTGTAATTTTCATTGCGACCATCACGATTTTCTTCGCCATTCGCTTCGTTATATTTTTGGTCATAACTCACCAAATCTTGCATAACAAAACCATCATGGGCGGTAATAAAATTAAGCGTCGTATGCGGCAAGCGATCATTTTTCTTAAATAAATCGCTAGAACCTGCAAAGCGTTCTGCAAATGCACCGATTTCACCACTTTTCCATAACCAAAAACGACAAAGATCATCACGAAAACGATCATTCCATTCAGCAAAGTAACTCGGGAAATTCCCGACTTGATAGCCGTAATGTCCGATATCCCACGGCTCGGCAATCAATTTAATATTTTGTAAACTTGGCTCATTTTTTATGTCAGTAAAAAGCTGAGCTTGTGCATTAAAATCTGGTGTATCACGCCCAAGCACCGAGGCTAAATCAAATCGAAAACCATCAACATGACACTGTTCAGCCCAATAACGTAAACAATCTACGACCCATTTTCGCCCGACATCAGAGGATAAATTGAGCATATTGCCGCAGCCAGTCCAATTGATATAACGCCCTTGATCGTTGCGCCAATAGTAAGTTTGATCATCAATACCACGCTGGCAGAATGTTGGGTAAGTTTGCTCTGATTCTGCAGAATGGTTAAATACCACATCTAAAATAACTTCAATGCCCTCTTTATGAAACGCCTTCACCATCGCTTTAAATTCTGCTAATGGATTATTTGTTGCCGCATATTTAGGTTCCACCGCAAACATAGCTAAAGGATTGTATCCCCAATAATTTTGTAAGCCTCGTGCCTGTAAGTGCGGTTCATTTATATGGAAATTTACAGGTAACAATTCCACTGCTGTCACGCCTAATTCTTTTAAATAAGCTAAATTAGTAGGATGACTTAAGCCTGCATAGGTGCCCCGTAATTGAGCGGGAATCTTGTCGTTAAGTTGGCTAAAACCTTTGACATGCAATTCATACACAATGGTTTCCGCCCAAGGCGTATTGAGTGCGGAATCATTTTCCCAATTAAAATCTTCTAAAATAATCACCGCTCTTGGCGCAATATGAGCATTATCGCGATGATCATTCATTAAGAACCAAGAACGACTTTCTTCGATAGTTAAATCTGGTTTACTATTCACCGCTTTCGCATAAGGATCGAGCATTAATTTATTCGGATTGGCATGTTCACCATGAATGCGGAATCCATATTCTGCCCCAACCTCAACGCCTGCTACAGATAAATGCCATACATTATTTGTGCGAACCATAGGAAAGCGAGTTTCCTTATCCCCATCAAACAGGCAAAGTTCCACACCACTCGCTGCAGCAGAGAATAGTGCAAAATTAGTTACCTTCACGCCATTCTCGGTAAATATTGAATAGCCCATTGGCGCTGGTTTGCCGTTGTTATAAATCGTAAACATATCTTACAAATTGTATTTCAAATAAACTGTCGCCAATGGTGGAATAGAAATCGAAATCGAATTTTCTCGTCCATGGCTTTCAATTTCTTCACTTGTTACATAGCCAAAATTGCCCACGTTTGAGCCTTGATAATACATAGAATCAGTATTCAGAATTTCTTCATAAGTGCCTGCAACATTTACCCCAATACGGTAATTATGGCGAGGCACAGGGGTGAAGTTGCTGATGACAATAATGCGCTCACTATTTGAACTGCGACGCTCAAAAACAAATACAGAATTTGCCGCATCATCAACGACAAGCCAATCAAAGCCTTCAGGTGAATAATCCAGTTCAAAGAGCGGTGAGTTTTCTCGGTAAATATGATTCAAGTCTTTTACTAATTTCAATACGCCTTTATGCCAGCCACCACCGATATTTTCGTCAAGTAAGAACCAGTCCAAACTTTCTTCGTAATTCCACTCACGACCTTGAGCAAATTCATTGCCCATAAAGAGTAATTTTTTACCTGGGTGCGCCCACATATAACCGTAGTAAGCGCGTAAGTTCGCAAATTTTTGCCATGCGTCTCCTGGCATTTTATCGAGGAGCGAATATTTGCCATGCACCACTTCATCATGGGAAAGCGGTAGCACAAAATTTTCACTGTATTGATACATCATCCCAAAGGTCATTTTATTGTGATGGTATTGGCGATAAATTGGGTCAAGCTGCATATAGGCGAGCGTATCGTTCATCCAGCCCATATTCCATTTAAAATTAAATCCCAATCCACCGTTTTCACTCGGGTGGGTCACACCAGCAAAAGAGGTAGATTCCTCCGCAATAGAAATCGCCCCCGCTATTTCACTGTGGATTTTCCAGTTGGTATGTTTTAAAAATTCAATGGCTTCTAAGTTTTCACGTCCACCATATTGATTTGGAATCCACTCACCTTCCGCACGGCTGTAATCTCGGTAAATCATCGAAGCCACGGCATCCACGCGAATACCATCTACACCAAAGCGTTCAAGCCAATACAGTGCATTACTGGATAAGAAATTTTTGACCTCATTACGCCCATAGTTATAAATTAAGGTATTCCAGTCTTGATGATAGCCTTCGCGAGGATCTTCATGCTCATACAAGGCTGTGCCATCAAATGCGACTAAACCATGCGTATCACTTGGGAAGTGACCTGGCACCCAATCTAAAATCACATTAATTCCCGCATCATGTGCACGTTTTACTAAACGACGGAATGCCTCGGGTGAACCAAAGCGACTGGTGGGCGAATAAAGTCCGAGTGGTTGATAGCCCCAAGAACCATCAAATGGAAATTCAGAAAGCGGTAAAAATTCTATATGGGTGAAGCCCATATCTTTTACATAAGGAATTAATTCATCAGCAATTTGATCGTAATCTAGCCAAAAATTGTTTTCTAAATTACGACGCCAAGATCCTAAATGCACTTCATAAATGGAAATCGGTTGATTCGCTTGATTTGCTTGACGACGTTGTTCCGTCATTTCCACCACATTTGGTAATGCACTCACTTGCGATGCTGTATCAGGGCGAAGTTGCGAACTAAAGGCAAAGGGATCGGCTTTCAAACGAAGATTGCCATGGCAATCAATTAATTCAAACTTATAGAGTTGTCCTAAACTGGCTTTTGGTAAAAAGAGCTCCCACACACCACTTTTTAGATGAAAACGCATAGGATGACGGCGACCATCCCAATAGTTGAAATCACCCACAATAGAAACTCGTCTTGCATTAGGTGCCCACAAGCGGAAATTCACCCCACTCACACCATCACATTCCATAAAATGCGCCCCAAGCACTTCATAGGGGCGAAGCATAGAACCTTCAGAAAGTAGCCATTGTTCTAAATCATCAATCATAGGATGAAAACGATAAGGATCTTCGACTATTTGCGATTCATTGCCCCAAAAAACCTGTAATTGATAAGCAAAAAAATGACGACAATTTGGAATAACACTAACAAAAAAGCCACGCTCATCGACACAATCCAGTTCCGTTATTTCTTTACCACTTTCACGCTCAATCACCACCACTCGATTGGCATCTGGCAATAACGTACGAATTTCAATTCCTCGCTCAGTTTCGTGCATACCAAGCGTAGCAAAAGGATCGCCATTGCTCGCATCAAAAAAACCATCAATAATTGCTTGTGTTACTGCGGTTGTCATATTTACTCCTTATACATTTCGCCCTTGGTTAATTTGCACAAAGAACGTTTTTAAAGCTTCATTGCTAAAAATAAACGCTAACGGTTGAGCAAGTTTCTTGCACCAGTTTGGGTATTCATTTGAGGTGCCTGGCAAATTAAAACTGATTTCTTGGCTAAGTAAATTTTCTAATTGCACACCAATCAATCGGCTGTTACTTTCCGCTAAATAATGATGGATCATTCGGTTTAAATGATCGTGCATCGCCATAGAAAGCGCATCGCCTTCATAATGCGGCGGTAAATAATTATCACGATGTAAACTATTTAATAAGGCTTGTTTATCCATGACGCGTTGATCGTATTTTTGCTTAAGCACTTCCCCATTTAAAATACCGAGTTGATTAAATAATTCTAAATCACGGCAATGCCAAAAACTTTGTAATGAGGGAACATCATGCGTGCCAATAGAGGCATAAGCATTTCGAGGATAATCAGATATACGAGGAAATTCGCCATTTCGTTGGGCGAAATACAATACAAAATAAGAGAAAATTTGAAACTCATTTAATTTCCACCGCACTTCATCAGGCACAGTGCCAAGATCTTCACCGATAATCAAACATTCATTGCGTACACTTTCAATGGCAAGAATCGCCATTAATTCATCAAAAGGATAATGTACATAAGCGCCATCAGCCGCGGTTTTTCCTTCCGGAATCCACCACAAACGAAATAAGCCCATAACATGATCGATGCGAAGCACACCAAAATATTGCATATTGGCACGTAGCATATCGATAAATGGTGCAAAGCCACGTGCTTTTAGCTCTGTTGGATTATAAGGCGGCAAATTCCAATTTTGCCCGACGGGGCCTAACGGATCAGGTGGCGCGCCAATAGAAGCATTCACACAATATAAATCAGGATCACTCCATACATCAGCACTGCCACGAGAGCTATTCACAGCTAAATCGCCATAAATCCCTAACTTCATACCAGATTGTTTACAAAGATTTTGTAATGCGGAAAGTTGTTCTTCTGTAAGCCATTGCAACCAAGCAAAAAATTGGATTTGCTCATGGTGTGTTTTTAATAGGGCTTTTCTTTTTACCGCACTTAAATGTTGCCACTCCTTACGCCAGCCAAGCCAACCAATGGTATTTTCTTCTGCTTGATGATCAGCGTGTTCTTGTAAATCCAAGACATTAAATAAGCCCTGTAACAATAAAGGTTCCCCTTTGCTTTTTAAATAATCGGCAAAGATTTTTCGACGTGTCACAATTTCAGCGGATTGACTACGTTGAAAGAAATCAAATAGAAACTCAAATGCGGTTAATTTTAAAGCCAATATTGAAGAATAATCGACGCAATCACTTTCACGCAAAGTGCCAATTTTTGCCTGAATATCCTCACGCTTAAACCAATTTTGCACTGAACGGCAACGCTTAAATTCTGGTAAATCAGGAATTGCCAAATATAAGAAATTTAACCAACGACGAGAGGATGAACTATAAGGACTGACCCAGTTTGGCACAGCAGGATATGGCAAATGTAATGGATTAATTCCCACATAATCCGCACCTTGTTTTGCACTTTGTTCGATCAAATAGGCTAAATCACCAAAATCGCCAATGCCCCAGTTTTGTTCTGAGCGTAAACTGTAAAGTTGCACATTCACGCCCCACACTTTTTTATTTTTTAATACGGGTGGTTGAAACGCTGTTTTAGGAGAAATAAGTAAACGAACGCGGTACTGTTCTGTATCGGAAAAAATAGATAATTTATAATAGCCAAAAGGAAGTGGAGGCAAGGAAAGTGCGGATAAATTTGAAAGTGTTTTTTCTAACAGAATGACATTAGATTCATCAATCAGCTGATAACGATATTCCGCAGATAGTGGCAAATCTAAACGATTTAGTCGATAATCAATCGGTTCATTTTCAAATGCAGCCAGTACATCGTCAAACTGTCCTTTCGCTTTTGGAGGAGGCTGCAAAAGCTCAACAAAAGTTGAAACCGTCTTTTCATCTGCGAAAATAAGATGTCCATCAATATCATAATGAGAAAGCGCGATACCGCATTTTTCTGCTTTTTGCTTGAGAGAATCCGAGATTTGCATAGACACCACATGACAACTGTATAACTCTTGTTAGGGATTATAACCAAGCTGAAAGTGATGACAACCGGCTTTATTTAAAAGTGTGATCTTCGTCAAAATAAAATGAAGCCTCTAATCAGTTAGGAAGAATCCAACTTTTAGAGGCTAAATATAAAACTATATTTTTCGTGAATAAAATCTTATTAAAATTTTAACGCTTTTACTTTTTCTAATAACACTTTACCCATAGGGCTAGGATCACCTTTAAAAAGTGTTTTCAAACCATTACTTTTTATAATATGACGGCGAAGTTCAAGACGCTCTTTATGGTTTTCAGCAAGTCTTACTGCACAATCAATATATTCTTCTACACTTTGAGCGATAAGCCATTCTGGTAAGCCTAAACGTTTGAATAACCCTTCATCAATATGTTCATGTACTTCATCCCCAGTCTTACAAACACCAACTAGACCAAGTGTTACCATATCAATAATTCCATTTGTATTACCAAATGGAAATGGATTCAGCATCATATCACATTGGTGTAAAATACTGAGATACTGATGATAAGGCGCATGAGCATGAGCCGTTGCACTATCGCCTAAATACTGCTCAATAAACCATTTCACATAAGGATGTGTAATACCGAAAGACTGCCCCAGAGCGAAATGGAAATGAACTTTCACTTTGGCCTTATCACGAATTATTCTCAATGTTTCAAGGAATGTCGGATTCAATTTCATTGTTGTTGCGGCTATACCGATATTCACAACATCAGGCGCTTTTCTTAGTAAATAATTTACTTTTTCAGGCGCTAGCGCTGATGGGACATAAGGCAATGCATCCTTTGGTAAACGAAGTAATTTCTCACTAAAACAATCTTCTGAACCTACATAGTCATCTTCTACAATTACATATTCAATGAAATCAGAATAAGTTGTTGCGGGATGCCCCAATGCTATTGCTTGAATTGGAGCTAAGCGTGTATTACTTGCAAAAAGTGTTGTTAAATCCATACCTATACTTGGCATATAAAAAACAGAGGCACCATATTCTTCACATTTTCCACGAATAAATTTAAGACGTTGGAAAATTGTATCGCCTTCAAGTTGGAAAAATTCATCAAACACCTCTCGCCCAAGTTGATCAACTGCTTCTCCACCAATACCAACCAAATGGAATTTCTTACGTGCAGCAATCATTGATGTAGAATGAGTTCGATAAATAGAATGTGCGGAATGAAAATGCTCCAAAAGCACCACCATAACAGGTTTACGACGACGTTTACCTAATGAAGTTATTTCACGATCTTTCCACCCCTGAGCTAATAAATGTTTACGTATAACTTGATTTAGCGCACGCTTTACATCATGTTTATTTTTAGCAAAATCGTAACTGCAATGCATATACACATCATGAGAAATACTAGATGGCAATTTATCTAAATTTTCAAATTCAGCCAACTTTTTAGGAAACCATTGTAAAAGAATCGCTCTTTTATTAAACGAGGTACCAGTGCCAATAAAACGTGGTGATTGCAAAGCAAAGCAAAGAGATGCACAAAGCTCTTTATTTATTTCCCAAAGCGCATCCAAATTAACATTAATATTTGATTCAGATAAATATAAAATACAGAATTTCGCAAATGAAGAAAACTCAGTATTTAAGTGTACATCACCATCAGGATCTGGGTTAATATTGTAGGTTCTTAGAATATGATCTGCATTCACATAAGGTGAACTTGCAAAAATAAACGTTAACCAACGCTGAAAACCAATAAAACTCAGAGCTCCACTTTCTGAAATAATCAAATTAGGATCAGTAAATAACTCTGTTATAGCATTAGCTACGCGAGTACAAAAATATTGAGTACGCTTTTCTAATAAATCTGAAATTTGCTCAGGAAAATCAAATTCTATACCATCAATCCCACCAAAATTGTCATCAATTTTCCGTAAAATATTCAAAAGTTCTTGGCAAGCACCTTCATAATTTTTATTCGAAATTTCTTTTTCTAATCGGTTAACACTAGGTTGTAGCATTGTCATAATTCCTTCTATAATCAATTAAATATACGACACTTTAAAGCAGATAAGACTCTATAGGATTTCATAAGCCGTTATTACCGGTATGAAATTATAAATAATTACACAAATAACGCTAGTTTTTTATAAAAACTTAAATCACAAACTCAAACCAATCAATCACATCGCGTTCATGCACACCATTTTTAATTAAAATATCAGCATTTTTCAAGGAATCCACATGGCCAGAAATGAGTGGGTGCCATTCTGGGAGTTTTTTTCCTTCATAAAGCAAACGATAGGCACAAGTATCAGGCAACCAATGAAAATCAGGTAAATTCTTTTTGGTGAGTTTGGTGCAGTCGGTTTCAATTTTAAAACGCTCAGAATAATTACCGCACTTTCCTGTTTCCACATCTAAAAGATTACAAGCAATTCGGGTATAATAGAGTTTTTGGCGTTTACCTCGCCCTTGAATATATTTGCGATAACAGCATTTGCCGCAGCCATCACATAAGGCTTCCCATTCAGATTCTGTCATTTCAAGCAGAGATTTTGTTTGCCAAAAATTAGGTTCAAGTTGCATACTAGATTGCATGGTAGATACAAATAAAAAGTGCGGTCAAAATCACATTTATTTTGACCGCACTTGGTTGATTAAAATTAAAAGCCTTCTTTTAAGCTTACTGTTAAGTTAAATACCAAATGTTCAGGACGGCTATCTTTACTATCTGCACAGAAATAACCTTCACGTTCAAATTGATAACCTTTCTCTGCTTCTGTCACAGCCAAGCTTTGTTCAACAAAACCATGTTTTACCACGAGTGAATGCGGATTTAACACGCTTTCGATATCATCTTCAGCACCTGGATTTGGCACGGTAAATAAGCGATCATACAAACGGAATTCAGCTGGGTGATTATGTGCAGCAGAAACCCAGTGGATTACCCCTTTCACTTTACGACCATCCGCTGGATTTTTACCTAAAGTTTCAGGATCGTAAGTACAGAAGATTGTGGTGATTTCACCATTTGCATCTTTTTCTGCACGTTCAGCTTTAATCACATAAGCATTACGTAAACGCACTTCTTTACCTAATACTAAACGTTTATATTGCTTGTTTGCTTCTTCACGAAAATCTGCGCGATCAATATAAAGCTCTTTCGTAAACGGTAGTTGACGCTCACCTAATTCAGGACAATTCGGGTGATTTGGCGCCGTTAAGGTTTCTTCGCCTTCAAAGTTTTCAATCACAACACGAACAGGATCAATCACCGCCATTGCGCGTGGTGCGTTTTCATTTAAATCTTCACGAATGCAGGCTTCAAGTGCAGAATACTCTACGACGTTATCTTGTTTAGTCACACCGATACGACGGCAGAATTCACGCAATGAAGCTGGTGTATAACCACGACGACGTAAACCAGAAATCGTTGGCATACGCGGATCGTTCCAACCATCCACAATGCCGTCATTCACTAATTTCAATAATTTACGTTTAGACGTTAACGTGCCTTCTAAATTTAAACGTGAGAATTCATATTGATGCGGTAATGGACGTTCAATACTGATATTTTTCAAAACCCAGTCATATAAACGACGGTTATCTTGGAATTCTAATGTACATAAAGAGTGCGTAATACGCTCAATCGCATCAGAGATACAGTGAGTGAAATCGTACATTGGGTAAATGCACCATTTGTCACCAGTTTGGTGATGGCTCGCAAATTTAATACGATAAAGCACGGGATCACGCATGACCATAAATGGTGAAGCCATGTCAATTTTCGCACGAAGACTTAATGTACCTTCCGCAAACTCACCATTTTTCATTCTTTCGAATAACGCGAGATTTTCTTCTACGCTACGATCACGATATGGGCTGTTTTTGCCCGGCTCGGTTAATGTACCACGATATTCACGCATTTCATCTGGAGAAAGTTCATCCACATAGGCTAAACCTTTTTCGATTAACTCAATGGCATAGCCATAAAGTGCATCGAAGTAATCAGACGCATAACGCGGTTCGCCTTCCCATTTAAAGCCTAACCATTCCACATCGGCTTTAATGGAATCCACATATTCCACATCTTCTTTCACTGGGTTGGTATCATCAAAACGTAGGTTACATAAACCATTATATTCTTTTGCTAAGCCGAAGTTTAAGCAAATTGATTTGGCATGACCGATATGCAAATAGCCATTTGGCTCAGGCGGAAAACGGGTATGAACACTTTTGTGTTTACCCGAAGCTAAATCTTCATCAATAATTTGAGTAATGAAATTATGTGTGCGGGTATTTTCCGCATTTTCTAGGGTGTGTTCTGTATTGCTCATAACTTTCTCATAAATAGAAAAAATAATTTTGCCATTCTATACGAAAAGCAAGGCTTTGTGAATTTGATCACTAAACTAACCGCACTTTCATTAAATTAATACTGAATCTTTTAGGATTTTTAGGTCTAACTTGAAGATTTTTCGTGCAAACTAAAAATTTTACCTTTAGAATACCTTTTACTGAACAAACGTTCATTTTTTTATTTAGGATGACAAAGTCTTTATGAAAAAACGCTTTTTTATTTTACTCGGATTACTCATTGCTGCTGGCGTAGCTTATTATTTTTTCTCAAGCAATAACAAACAAGAAACCACCTATCTGACGGAATCAGTTACCCGTGGTAATGTGGAAAAAACCGTTGTCGCTTCGGGTTCAGTTGAAAGTGTGAATGAAGTTGATGTCGGCGCCCAAGCTTCGGGTAAAATCACTAAACTCTATGTCAAATTAGGGCAAGAAATCAAAAAAGGCGAAATGATCGCAGATATTGATTCCACCACACAAATTAATACCTTAAATACCAAAAAGGCGGCATTAGTCAGCTATCAAGCACAATTAAAAGCAAAGAAAACCGCTTATGATGTTGCTCTTTCAAGCTATAACCGCTTATCAAAACTTTATACGCAAAAAGCAACGTCTTTAGATAGTGTGAATGCGGCAAAAAGCACTCTTGATAATGCGAAAGCTGAAATGGAAGCCATTGAAGCCAATATCAAACAGGCTGAAATTGAAGTGAATACCGCAGAAACCAATGCGGGCTACACCAAAATCACCGCCCCAATGGACGGTACCATTATTTCTGTGCCTGTTTCAGAAGGTCAAACCGTTAATGCCAACCAAACGACGCCAACAATTGTAACCATTGCCGATTTAAGCAAAATGAAAATTAAACCTGAGATTTCGGAAGGTGACATTACCAAAGTTAAATCAGGTCAAGAAGTCAGCTTTACTATTTTATCGGATAGCCAAACCGTTTATCACTCCGTCATTGATTCTGTTGATCCAGCTAATACCACGACAACTGATAGTTCTGCAACATCATCTTCGACAAGTTCAAGCAGCATCTCAACGACCAGTGCGATCTACTATTACGCGAATGTATTGATTGATAACCCTGATCACACTTTACGTATCGGAATGACGACAGAAAACAATATCAAAATTGCCAACGCAAAAGATGTCTTATTAGTTTCCAATATGGCTATTCAAAAACGTGATGGCAAAAGCTTTGTCAATGTATTGAATGACAAAAATCAACCTGAACAGCGTGAAGTTGGAACCGGTGTTCAAAATGATTTCAAAACTGAAATTAAATCGGGTTTAAACGAAGGTGAAAAAGTCATTGTGTCACAAGTCGCGAATGGTGAACAAGTTGGCTCTATGCCTCGTGGTCCAAGAATGTTCTAAAAGTGCGGTAGAAAATTAATGAATATTATTGAAATTAAGGATCTCAACCGTTATTTCGGTGAAGGCGAAAATCGTGTTCATATTTTAAAGAATGTCTCTTTAAATATAGAAAAAGGCGATTTCGTCGCGATTATTGGGCAATCTGGTTCAGGTAAATCGACCTTGATGAACATCATCGGGTGTTTGGATACGGCAACCAGTGGTTCTTACAAAATCAATGGCAAAGAAACCATTGAACTAAGCAAAGATCAGCTGTCAGATTTACGTAGCCAAAAATTCGGCTTTATTTTCCAACGCTATAACTTATTGTCGAACTTGACCGCAGCAGAAAATGTCGCCTTGCCTGCTATTTATGCAGGAATGTCACAAGAAAAACGTCTTTCTCGTGCGAAACAACTTTTAGAAAAATTAGGTTTAGGCGATAAATGGCAAAATAAACCAAGCCAGCTTTCTGGTGGTCAGCAACAACGTGTGAGTATTGCGCGTGCGTTGATGAATGGCGGTGAAATTATTTTAGCCGATGAACCCACTGGTGCATTGGATTCACAAAGCGGTCAAAATGTGATGGAAATTCTGCGTCAATTACACGCAGAAGGCCACACTATTATTATGGTAACCCACGACCGAGAAATTGCCGCCAGTGCGAATCGCGTGATTGAAATTAAAGATGGCGAAATCATTGGCGATACGCAAAAAGAAGCGGTAAAAAGTGCGGTCGAAAATCCAACTAAATCTAAACCGCACTTTGGGTTCAGCAAAGATCAATTTGTCGAAGCCTTTCGTATGTCGGTGAGTGCGATTATTGCCCACAAAATGCGTTCTCTTTTAACCATGCTCGGGATTATTATCGGAATTACTTCTGTGGTTTCCGTCGTGGCATTGGGAAATGGTTCACAACAAAAAATCTTGGAAAACATTAAAGGCATTGGTACAAGTACCATGACCATCTTTAATGGCACCGGCTTTGGTGATCGTCGTGCTGAACAGATGCAAAATCTTACGATTAATGATGCCACTGCCTTAAACCAACAAAGCTATGTACAAAGCGTCACTCCGAATAGCTCATCAAGTGGCACTTTGATTTATGGCAACCAAACTTTCTCCTCGACCAGTTTAAAAGGTGTAGGCGAACAATATTTTGATGTAGATGGATTAAAACTAAAATCTGGTAATTTATTTTCTGCTCAAGATGTTGCTGATAATAATCAAGTAGCCTTAATCGATGAAAGTGCGAAAAAGTCGATTTTCCCTGATGAAAATCCTATCGGCAAAATTGTAATGTTTAATAAACGTCCATTACGCATTATTGGCGTAGTATCTGATAAACAAATGGGCGGAGCAAGTAGTTCACTTAATCTCTATGCCCCTTATACCACCGTGATGAATCGTATTTCAGGTAGCAAAAAAATTGGCTCGATTACCGTAAAAGTAGATGACTCCGTCAATACGACTGTCGCTGAAAAAGGGATTACTGAATTACTGACCATGCGTCATGGTAAAAAAGATTTCTTTATCATGAATAGCGATACCATTAAACAAACTATTGAAAGCACAACGGGCACGATGAAATTGCTGATTTCTTCCATCGCCTTTATTTCATTGATCGTTGGTGGGATTGGGGTGATGAATATTATGTTGGTTTCCGTAACAGAACGAACCAAAGAAATTGGTGTGCGCATGGCTATTGGGGCAAGACAATTCAATATTCTGCAACAATTTTTAATTGAAGCGGTGTTGATTTGTTTAATTGGCGGCGTGACGGGTATTCTTCTTTCGGGTTTAATCGGTCTGCTATTTAACGTATTTATGACTAACTTTACGATGGCATTCTCAACTGGCTCAATTGTTGCCGCAGTGGTCTTCTCAACCTTGATTGGTGTGATCTTCGGTTATATGCCGGCAAAACGTGCAGCACAATTAGATCCAATTACCGCACTTGCACGAGAATAAAGAAATTTTGTAAAACACAAAAGTGCGGTTAAAATCATCCGCACTTTCCACTCATTTTCGTAAGAAGGAAAACTCAATGTTTAAAATGAAAAATATTACGCTTGCTTTGTTGATGTCTGGTGCATTGGTGGGATGTGCCAATATTGGCGATTCTTATCAAGCTAGCCTTGAAGATTACAAGCAATATGAAGAAATTACCAAGCAATATAATGTAAAAGAAAATTGGTGGTCATTGTATAACGATGCGCAATTAAATCGCGTCGTAGAACAAGCGTTAATAAACAACAAAGATTTAGCTAAAGCAGCTGTGGCAGTAAACCGTGCGCTTTACAGTGCAAATTTAGTGGGTGCAAATTTAGTGCCTGCATTTAATGGTTCAACTTCATCTGCGGCACAACGTCGAGTTGATACAAGTGCAAACTCTGCCATTTCACACAAAGGTTCTTTAAATGTGAGCTATACATTAGATCTGTGGCAACGTTTAGCCAATGCCGCTGATGCTGCAGAATGGTCGCACAAAGCAACTGCAGAAGACATGGAATCTGCTCGTTTATCATTAATCAATTCTGTGGTCACGACTTATTATCAAATTGCTTATTTAAATGATGCAATTAGCACAACCAACGAAACGATCAAATATTACACTGATATTGGTAATATTATGCAAACGCGTTTAGCACAGGGTGTGGCTGATGCGGTCAGTGTAGATCAAGCCCAACAAGCAGTATTAACGGCGCGTAATAACAAATTAAATTTTGAAACCCAACGCAAAACGGCAGAACAAACCTTACGCAATCTGCTGAACTTAAAACCAAACGATGCGTTAAATATCACGTTCCCACATATTATGAATGTGAAAACAGC
Organism: Haemophilus seminalis; assembly: GCF_006384255.1. Taxonomy (GTDB): domain Bacteria; phylum Pseudomonadota; class Gammaproteobacteria; order Enterobacterales; family Pasteurellaceae; genus Haemophilus; species Haemophilus seminalis. The sequence goes on along the minus strand of NZ_VCED01000006.1, from coordinate 43,723 downwards.
TGGGGTGAATTTGAATGTTCCTGTATCTGTGATTGCAAATCGTCCTGATGTAAAAGCAGCACAATTTCGTTTAAGTAGCGCATTCAAAAATGCCAAAGCAACTCAAAAAAGTTGGTTCCCTGAAGTTAATTTAGGCGGAAGCCTATCTTCAACAGCAAGTACTGTTGGCACGGCGTTACACAATCCTGTGGCTGCTGGCACAGTCGGAATTAGCTTGCCATTCTTAAATTGGAACACCGTAAAATGGAACGTTAAAATTTCTGAAGCTGACTATGAAACCGCGCGTTTAAATTACGAACAACGTATTACCACGGCTCTCAATAATGTGGATACCAACTACTTTGCATTCACCCAAGCGCAAAGCACATTAAGTAATTTACAACAAACCCATAGTTACAATCAGCGTATCACGCAATATTATCGAAATCGCTATAATGCGGGCGTGTCCGAATTGCGCGAATGGTTAGTTGCAGCCAATACTGAAAAATCATCACAACTTGCAATTTTGAATGCAAAATATCAAGTGTTGCAAAGTGAAAATGCAGTATATAGCTCAATGGCGGGATATTACTCTCGTTAATAAAACCAAACATAGGGCGTTTTTAAGCGCCCTTTTTAATATTTGATTCCTCACTTAGGGTATAAACCTTATCAATAAATATTCCTAAAAATGAAAAAACAACTGACTTTTTATTTTATTCGTCACGGCCGCACTGTTTGGAATGAACAAGGATTAATGCAAGGCAGTGGGGATTCTCCATTAACAGAAGAAGGCATTAAAAATGCGGTAAAAACTGGGCAAGCTTTACAAAATGTCGATTTTATTGCGGCCTATTCGAGCTGTTTACAACGTACCATTGACACAGCCAATTATATTATTGGAGATCGTGATATTCCCTTATTCCAACATCGTGGATTAAATGAACATTATTTTGGTAATTGGGAAGGAACAAATGTCGAACTGATTCGACCTTTGCCCGAATTCCAACAAATGATTAATGATCCTGCAAACTATAAAGCTGAATCGAATGGTGGAGAAACTTATGAACAACTAGCCAAACGAGCCATCTCAGCTTTACAAGATATTATTAAGATTCATCAAGAAGGGAATATTTTAGTAGTATCGCATGGCCATACCTTGCGTCTATTGATTGCTTTACTTAATGGCGCAACTTGGCAAAATCACCGAGATAAAGACAAATCAGTATCTTTATTAAATACTGCTATTAGCATCATTCATTATGACAGTGAAAAAGGCTTTAGACTTGAAAAACTAAATGACACAAAGCATTTACAATAGATAAAAAAAGCCCCTAAATCATTAGGGGCATCAAAAAGGAATTTATGAATAAAATCTCTAAAGTTTAGCTTTATCAAAGGAATCTCGATAAAACAGGGTCATTATATTGACTAATCTAAAGAATAGCAAGAAAAATCTTTACATTTCTTTACAAATCTTTACGCTTCCTTACAGATCTTTACATTTCAGCATTTCGATAATTACTTGAACCGTCTTTTCCATGCCTTGTAAAGAAACCAACTCGTGTTTACTATGGAAATTATAGCCACCAGTAAAAATATTCGGGCATGCTAAACCTTTAGAGGCTAAAAATGCCCCATCTGTACCACCTCGAATCGGCTTATGATTTGCTTTAACCCCTACCGCTTTCATTGCGCAATCAGCAAGTTCAATTGATTGAGGAACATTTTTTACCACATCATACATATTTTGGTAGCTATCTTGAATTTCTAACTCAATAGGCTTTTTCAAACCTTTCTTAGCATTAAATTTTTCCACCTGACTTTTAATAAAGGCTTTTCTTTGTGCGAAATTCTGCTCATCAAAATCACGAATCAAATAAGTGAGCTCTACTTGCTCAATATCGCCAGAAAAATCTTCTAAATGATAAAAGCCAGCTTTCCCATCCGTTTTTTCTGGGACTTCATCAACAGGAAAAACTTGCTGAAATTCACAAGCTAAAGTCAGTGCATTCACCATTTTTCCCTTTGCATAACCAGGATGAATACTCCGCCCGAAAAACCGCACTTTTGCCGTTGCAGCATTAAAGTTTTCGTATTCTAATTCCCCGACTTCTCCCCCATCAATAGTATATGCCCAATCACAGGAAAATTTTTCCATTGGGAAATAATGGATACCCAAACCAATTTCTTCATCAGGCGTAAAAGCCACGCGAATATTGCAATGAGGAATATTCTCTTTCTGAAGAATGGAAAGTGCGGTCATAATTTCTGCAATTCCAGCTTTATTATCAGCCCCAAGCAAAGTGGTTCCATCGGCAACAATCAGAGTCTGTCCTACCAATTTTTGCATAAAAGGATAATAAACAGGACTAATAAACTCCTCGCCAATACCTAATGCAATATCTCCGCCACGATATTGCTCTATCACTTCAGGGCGCACATTTTTACCACTACATTGTGGAGATGTATCAAGATGCGCAATTAAACCAATGGTTTTCGTTAAGTTAGGATCATTAGCGGGTAAAAATGCTGTCACAACTGCATATTTACTGACTTCAACATTCTCTAAACCAAGTTGAATGAGCTCTTTTTGCAACTGCATGGCTAACTTCATTTGCCCGACTGAGCTGGGGGAATGCTTAGCATTAGGTTTTGATTGGGTGTCAAAAGACACATAATGTAAAAATCGTTCTGAAAGTTCTGTTTTATCTGTTTGAGAAATCATATTCTCGCTCCTTTTAAAAATATCTTTTTTAGTTTAACGAGAAAAATAGAAAACATCTTGATATATAACAATATTTATAAAATTAACGAAGTAAAATTCATCGAAAGTGCGGTTAAATTTCTTGTTATTTTTATGAACGGCAGTTTTTTTACTTTCTAAGGCATTAAGTCCTTTTAATTATTAACAATTCACTATATCATAGGCGTCTATTTTTATATGTCGCCCCTGCAGTCTTGCAGGTTTTATTTCTACTCAGTACCAAATCATTGGTGAAATTAGGGAGAAAACCAAAGCTAGTGGAAAATCAGCTTCAAAACAAGCCTATTATTGAGCTTCGTTCAATCAAAAAATCCTATGGTTCTAACACCATTATTAACGATTTCAATCTTACAATTAATAATGGTGAATTTGTCACTATTCTCGGCCCTTCAGGCTGTGGTAAGACCACAGTTTTGCGCTTACTTGCAGGCTTAGAAGAATTGGATTCAGGTAGCATTATTTTAGATGGTGAAGATATCACCAATGTGCCTGCTGAAAAACGTCATATTAATACGGTATTCCAAAGCTATGCGCTATTTCCACATATGACAATTTTTGAGAACGTGGCTTTTGGTTTGCGTATGCAAAAAGTACCAAACGACGAAATTAAACCGCGTGTTTTAGAAGCCTTGCGTATGGTACAGCTAGAAGAAATGGCAGATCGTAAACCAACCCAACTTTCTGGCGGACAACAACAACGTATTGCCATCGCTCGCGCCGTAGTAAATAAACCAAAAGTGTTGTTACTTGATGAGTCTTTATCTGCATTGGATTATAAATTGCGTAAACAAATGCAAAATGAACTCAAAATGTTACAACGTCAGCTTGGCATTACCTTTATTTTCGTTACCCACGATCAAGAAGAAGCGATTACAATGTCTGATCGTATTGTGTTGTTGCGTAAAGGTAAAATCGCACAAGATGGTTCTCCACGTGAAATCTATGAAGATCCTGCGAATTTATTCGTTGCTCGTTTCATTGGTGAAATTAACGTATTTGAAGCCACTGTGATTGAACGTAAATCAGAACAAGTTGTACTCGCGAATGTGGAAGGTCGCGTTTGTGATATTTACACAGACATGCCTGTTGAGAAAGATCAAAAACTTCAAGTACTCCTTCGCCCTGAAGATATTGTGATTGAAGAATTAGATGAAAATGAACATTCTAAAGCGATTATCGGCCACATTGTTGACCGCACTTATAAAGGAATGACATTAGAATCAACGGTAGAATTTGATCATAATGGCATGCGTGTACTTGTAAGTGAATTCTTTAACGAAGACGATCCACATATGGATCATAGCGTAGGTCAACGCGTAGGTATCACATGGCATGAAGGCTGGGAGGTTGTTCTCAACGATGAAGATAATCAATAATAAATTCCAGAAAATTACTGTTGCGATTATCTTCAGTTGGCTCATCTTCTTTGTGTTGATTCCAAACTTATTGGTATTCGCCGTAAGTTTTCTGACTAGAGACGGTAGCGACTTTTACGCTTTCCCAATCACCATTGAAAACTACACAAACTTGTTTAATCCGCTTTATGCACAAGTTGTGTGGAATTCATTGTATATGTCGGGCATAGCTACCATTATTTGCTTATTAGTTGGCTATCCATTTGCTTTCATGATGAGCAAAATTAATCCTAAATATCGACCGCTCTTATTATTCCTTGTGGTTTTACCATTCTGGACAAACTCGTTGATCCGTATTTATGGAATGAAAGTGTTTCTTGGTGTGAAAGGTGTGCTTAATACCATGTTGATGGACATGGGAATTTTGAGTGAACCCATTCGCATTTTGAATACAGAAATTGCGGTAATCATTGGCTTAGTTTATTTACTATTGCCATTTATGATTTTGCCACTCTACTCTGCGATTGAAAAATTAGACGGTCGCTTATTAGAGGCTGCAAGAGATTTAGGCGCAAATGCATTCCAACGTTTCTTCCGTGTCATTTTACCATTAACCATGCCAGGCATTATCGCGGGGTGTTTATTAGTATTATTACCAGCAATGGGTATGTTCTACGTAGCAGACTTACTTGGCGGAGCAAAAGTATTGCTTGTTGGTAACGTAATTAAGAGCGAATTCTTAATTTCCCGTAACTGGCCATTTGGTTCTGCAATCAGTATTGGTTTAACTGTTCTAATGGCATTGTTGATTTTCGTGTACTACCGAGCGAACAAACTATTGAATAAGAAAGTGGAGTTAGAATAATGAGTCGTTTACTACGTAATGCATTTATGTTTGTGGTATACGCTTATTTGTATATCCCAATTATTATTTTGGTCACCAATTCCTTTAACGAAGATCGTTATGGTTTAAGTTGGAAAGGTTTTAGCTGGAACTGGTACGAGCGTTTATTTAATAATGACACTTTAATACAAGCTGCAATTCATTCGGTAACTATTGCATTTTTTGCGGCAACACTGGCTACTATTGTAGGTGGATTAACTGCAATCGCACTTTACCGCTATCGATTCCGCGGTAAACAAGCGGTAAGCGGCATGTTATTTATCGTCATGATGTCACCAGATATTGTAATGGCAGTATCTTTGCTTGCATTATTTATGGTTGTGGGTATTTCATTAGGTTTCTGGTCTTTATTACTGGCCCATGTGACCTTCTGTTTACCGTATGTGACCGTAACTATCTTCTCTCGCTTAAATGGCTTTGATTCTAGAATGTTAGAAGCAGCGAAAGACTTAGGTGCAAGCGAAGTGACTATTTTACGTAAAATTATCCTTCCTTTAGCATTACCTGCTGTTGTATCAGGTTGGTTATTAAGTTTCACTATTTCGTTAGATGATGTCGTAGTTTCATCATTCGTCAGTGGCGTAAGTTATGAAATTTTACCATTGAGAATATTCTCTCTAGTGAAAACCGGTGTAACACCTGAAGTTAATGCTTTAGCAACGATTATGATCGTGCTTTCACTGGCTCTTGTCGTTTTAAGCCAGCTAATTACACGAAAAAATAACCATTAATAAACAAAAGGTTTCACAAACCTTTGAATTTAAAATAAAATACGCCTTGACGCACAATCAAGGCGTTTTTTTATGCCTGTCATTCGGCAGGTGGTTTTTTACGACTCTTTACGGAGAACAAACAAAAATGAAAAAATTCGCAGGTTTAATTACTGCAGGCTTAGTAGCTGCGACTTTAACTGCTTGTAATGATAAAGATAGCAAAGCTGAAGCTGCAAAATCTCCGGCTACTGCCAATGACACCGTGTACCTCTACACATGGACTGAATATGTACCAGATGGTCTTTTAGATGAGTTTACTAAAGAAACTGGCATCAAAGTTATCGTTTCAAGCCTAGAATCAAACGAAACGATGTATGCAAAACTCAAAACTCAAGGTGCTGCTGGTGGCTATGATGTGATTGCACCATCTAACTACTTTGTTTCTAAGATGGCTAGAGAAGGCATGTTAATGGAGCTCGATCACAGCAAATTGCCTGTTATTAAAGAATTAGACCCTGATTGGCTCAATAAACCTTATGATAAAGGTAACAAATACTCTCTTCCACAGTTATTAGGTGCACCAGGTATTGCATTCAATACCAACACTTATAAAGGCGCTCAATTCACTTCTTGGGCTGACTTGTGGAAACCAGAATTTGCAAACAAAGTTCAGTTATTAGACGATGCGCGCGAAGTATTCAACATCGCTTTATTGAAAATTGGTCAAGATCCAAATACTCAAGATCCAGCAATTATCAAACAAGCCTATGAAGAATTATTAAAACTACGTCCAAACGTACTTTCTTTCAATTCCGATAATCCAGCTAATTCTTTCATCTCAGGTGAAGTTGAAGTGGGTCAATTATGGAATGGTTCTGTACGTATTGCTAAAAAAGAAAAAGCACCTTTAGACATGGTATTCCCGAAAGAAGGCCCTGTACTTTGGGTTGATACTCTAGCAATTCCTAAAACTGCTAAAAACCCAGATGGTGCACATAAACTTATTAACTATATGTTAGGCGCTAAAGCGGCAGAAAAATTAACCTTAGCAATTGGCTATCCAACAGCTAACTTAGAAGCGAAAAAAGCATTACCAAAAGAAATCACTGAAGATCCAGCGATTTATCCACCGGCTGATGTATTAAAAAATAGCTACTGGCAAGATGACGTTGGCGATGCAATTCAATTCTATGAACAATATTATCAAGAATTAAAAGCAGCTAAATAATTCTAATAAATACAAGTGCGGTTAAAACCGCACTTATACTTAAATCATCTAAATCCGTCTAACCTGCCAAAATGCCTTAGACCAATAAGGGTTCTTCATTGAAGAATAGACAACCCCCCCTCTAGTTGAAGCATGAAGGAATTTGTCTTCTTTTACATAAATCCCCACATGATAACCATTAGGGCCTCGTCCAGTTTTAAAGAAAATTAAATCACCCGTTTGAATATCTTCTTTGCGTACATGTTTACCATAATTGGCTTGTTCAGTTGTACTTCTTGGCAAATGAAGATTAAAACGATCGAAGAAAGTTTTCTGCACAAAACCAGAACAATCTACGCCACGACGTGAAACACCGCCAAGCACATAAGGTGTACCCGCCCATTCATGTTGTTGTTCGCTCAACATGGCTATGGCCATAATAGGATCGCCGATTTGACCTTTATAGTTCATCGCATAATCATCGTTTTGAAAACTGGAACAAGCGAATAAAAACAGCGAGGCAGTAGCGATTAAAAATGATTTATATACTTTCATACCTTTTCATATGAAAAGTGCGGTAGAAATTCACCGCACTTTTTGTTGCTTACTATTTAGTTTTTTCTACACGAGCACGTAACTTTTGCCCCGGTTTAAATGTTACCACTCGGCGAGCAGAAACTGCCACTACATCTCCAGTTTTAGGATTACGTCCTGGACGTGAAGCTTTATTACGTAATTCAAAGTTACCAAACCCTGATAATTTTACATCATGACCAGATTCAAGTGATATCCGGACTTCCTCAAAAAAGTTTTCTACAACTTTTTTTGCTTCATTTTTAGGTAACTGATATTTCTCAATTAAATTCTCAGTAATATCAATTTTAGTTATCGTAGCCATATTAATCCCTTAATTCAGCATTAAAGCGTTGTTTTACCTCCGCTAATACTGCTGAAATCACTGCATTAATTTCTTCATCTTCAAGTGTTTTTTCATTATCTTGGACAGTCAAGCTAATAGCTAAACTCTTATAGCCTTCAGCGACGCCCACACCTTGATATACATCGAACAAGTTCACTTGCACCAATTTTTCGCCGCCTGCTTGTTTACATGCAGCGACCAATTCCCCTGCTGGTACGCTATCCGCGACGACTAAAGCTAAATCACGACGGTTTGCTGGGAATTTAGAAATTTCTTTTGCTTGCACCACATTACGTGCCGCAATTGCATTCCAAAGAATTTCAAATACAAAAGTTTTGCCATTTAAGCCAAGTTTTTGGCTAATAGATGGATGAATTGCACCAATAAAACCAATTTCTTGACCATCTAATTCAATAGCAGCAGATTGGCCAGGGTGTAATGCATCAAATTGTTTTGCAACAAAACGAACTCTATTACCACCTTCTGTTAAAGAAAGTACAGATTCTAAATCGCCTTTAAGATCGAAGAAATCTACAGACTCTGCTTTACCTGCCCAATGTTCAGATTTTGCCGTTCCAGTAATTACCGCACTTAAAACAAATTCTTGACGCACGCCAAATTCAGCATTGGCATCAGGCACAAAGCGCAATCCAGTTTCAAATAAACGAACACGAGACTGTTGGCGATTTTGGTTATAAAGCACTGCACCTAATAAACCACTAATCAAAGACACTCGCATTGCTGACATTTCCACAGAAATAGGATTTGGCAATACAAGTGCTTCTTGATGTGGATGTAATAAACTTTGAATTTTTGGATCCACAAAGCTATAAGTAATGGCTTCTTGATAATCTGCATCCACAAGTGCGGTCTTAATTCGAGCTAAATCTAAATCAGATTCTTTATGCTCACGCATGCGGAGATGCGCTAATGGCGCATTGTTTGGAATGCTGTTATAACCATAAATACGCGCCACTTCCTCAATTAAATCTTCTTCGATTTCAATATCAAAACGCCAGCTTGCAGAAGTTACCGTCCAAATATCATTTGCATAAGTAACATCGAAACCAAGACGATGGAAAATTTCCGTTACGCTTTCTGTTTCAATATGATGACCTAAAAGTGCATCTAATTTACTACGGCGAAGTTGAACGGTATTGACTTTAGGAAGATGAGCTTCACTGCTTGCTTCACAAATCTCACCCGCTTCACCACCACAGATTTCAAGCAATAATGCGGTTGCGCGTTCCATAGCTTTACGGGCTAATTCAAAATCCACACCACGTTCAAAACGGTGTGATGCATCCGTATGTAAACCATATTGTCTTGCACGGCCAGCAATAGCTAATGGAGCGAAAAATGCGGATTCTAAAATCACATCTTTCGTTTCGCTATTCACGCCACTGGCTGCACCACCAAAGATTCCTGCCATTGCTAAAGGACCATTTTGGTCGGCAATTAATAAAGTATTTGATTGAAGTTTTGCTGTTGAGCCATCTAATAATACTAATTCTTCACCTTCTTTTGCGAATCGAACTTGAACAGGTTGCGCAACTTTAGCCGCATCAAACGCATGCATTGGTTGACCAAGCTCAAGCAAAATGTAGTTAGTAATATCAACAATAGGATCAATAGAACGAATACCACAACGACGCAATTTTTCTTGCATCCACATTGGCGATTCAGCCTTCACATTAACGTTTTTCACCACACGCAATAAATAACGCGGGCAAGCTTCTAGTGCTTGTAAATCAATTTGAACTTTATCAGAAATTGTTGCGGGAACCGCTTCAAAGTGCGGTTGATTTACAGGCTGTTTATTTACTACACCAATTTCACGCGCAATACCCGCAATGCTCAAACAATCCGCACGGTTTGGCGTTAAGCTAATTTCGATGGCATTATCATTTAAACCTAAATATTCACGTAAATCTGTACCGATTGGTGCATCAAGTGGCAATTCAATAATACCGTCCGCTTCAACATCAATACCTAATTCAGAAAATGAACAAAGCATTCCTTCTGATGGTTGGCCTCGTAATTTCGTTTTCTTAATTTTGAAATCGCCAGGTAATACCGCACCTTCTGTTGCACAAGCGACTTTTAAGCCTTGACGACAATTTGGTGCGCCACACACGATATCCAATAAACGATCACCGCCTACGTTCACTTTAGTTACACGTAATTTATCCGCATCTGGATGTTGTGCACATTCCACTACTTCACCAACAACGACATCATTAAATTTACCCGCAACGGTTTCCACGCCATCCACTTCTAAGCCAAGCATGGTAATTTGCTCGCATAATTGCTCGGTGGACACCGCAGGGTTCACCCATTCTCTTACCCACTGTTCACTAAATTTCATTTGTTGTTATCCTTTTAATTCAAATCCGAGAAATTACTTAAATTGTTTTAAGAAACGTAAGTCGTTTTCAAAGAACGAACGTAAATCTGTCACGTTATAACGTAACATTGTTAAACGCTCAACGCCCATTCCCACGGCAAAACCAGAATATTCATTCGGATCGATGCCCACGTTACGCAACACATTTGGGTGCACCATACCGCAACCCAATACTTCTAACCATTTACCGTTTTTCCCCATCACATCCACTTCGGCTGAAGGTTCAGTAAATGGGAAATAAGATGGACGGAAACGCACTTGTAAATCTTCTTCAAAGAAAGCGCGTAAGAAATCGTGCAATAAACCTTTCAATTCTGTGAAATTTGCTTTTTTATCCACATAAAGTAGTTCAATTTGATGGAACATTGGCGTATGTGTTTGATCGTAGTCATTACGATATACACGTCCTGGAGCCATAATGCGAATTGGTGGCTGCATTTTTTCCATAGTACGAATTTGCACGCCAGAAGTTTGGGTGCGCAGTAATAATTCTGGATTAAACCAGAAAGTATCGTGATCGGCACGTGCAGGGTGATGTTTAGGAATATTTAAAGCATCGAAGTTGTAATAATCACTTTCAATTTCAGGGCCATTTTCAACTGAAAAGCCAAGTTCTGAGAAAAATTTTGTTACACGATTAATCGTCATGGTGACTGGGTGTAAGCCACCGGTTTCAACTTTGCGACCTGGTAAACTGACATCAACACGTTCTTTTTCTAATTTTGCGTTAAGTTCAGCCTGTTCCCACTCCGCTTTTTTTGCATTTAAAAATTCTAACGCAGCTTGTTTTGCTTCGTTAATTTTTGCGCCCATAGCCGGACGTTCTTCAGCTGACACATTACGCAATTCTTGCATTAATTGAGTAAAATGCCCTTTCTTACCAAAATATTCGACACGGATTTCATCCAAAGCCGTTAAACTTTTATCCTGAATGGATTCAATCGCTAATTTCGCTTTCTCAACAAGCTCGTTCAGATGTTGCATAGTTTCCCCTGCTTCTCTTTTCTCTATAAAATAAAAAACCGAGTAATGATAATACCAAGTACTTAAAAAGTAAAAGAATAATACGAAAAATCATTGGTTTATCAAAAATAAAAATGGAATAACGTTATTGCTATTCCATTTTTTCTTGTTACCAACAAAATCGTTCATTCACAAAATTTTCTGACCGCTCTTTTTGCCATTTTTCTTTATTTTTTGGATTAGCAAAAAAACGTGCTTGTTCCTGTAAACGTTGAACTAATTTTTCTTCTGCTTCTTTTAACGCTTTTTGACGATCTGCAAATTTTGAAGGCAATGCTGGTAAGAAAATAACTTCATAAGGATGCGTAATTGTCCATTTCACCGCATTTTCGGCAGCACGATTTTGTTTATCAAAATTACAAAACGCATAAGCATTAACAAACTGCCCCACTACATGGCTAAACCCTGTATTATCCTGCACCGTTTGTTTTGGTAAATCCAACACATAAAGTGCGGTAATCAAACGGTTTTGCCCACGATAAAACCAAGTAACCGCTTCATCTCTTAAGCCAAAATCGTAAGCCCGAGCGGCTAACGTGAACATCGTCATTGGTGAAATACGAGCAGGACTTTCTTCTACAAATTTCACCGCACTTTCATAACCTTTTATCGTATTTTCACGTAGCATCGGATCAATTGCTTTATGTACAAATACATTTTCTGCTTTTCCATTTTCAGCAGAATAATAAGGTTTAATATAAACATCCACTGTCTTCACTGGTTCTTTGCTAATTGAACTACAAGCCGTAATAAAAAGTGCGGTTATAAAACACAGTATTTTTAACATATGGATTTTCCTTATATAATGCCCAACAAATTTCACTGCATTGTTATTATGAAAATTCATCTAATCTACAGTAACACCACATTAGAATTCAATAATGAAACAAGTTTACTCGATCATCTCGAGAAAAATAATATTCATCATGAATATCAATGCCGTAGTGGCTATTGTGGTTCTTGTCGTGTGAAGATCAAAAAAGGCAAGGTATCCTATAAAGATACGCCCCTTGCCTTTATTCAACCTGATGAAATTTTATTATGCTGTTGTCACGTAGAAAGTGACATTGAAATTGATTTATAAATTATTTAAATCTAATACATCGGTCATATCAAATAAGCCACTCGCCTTATTTTCTAACCATTTACCAGCACGTACTGCACCATTAGCGAAAGTCATACGACTTGATGCTTTATGGGAAATCTCTACACGCTCGCCAATATCAGCAAACCAAACCGTATGTTCCCCCACCACATCCGAAGCACGAATAGTAGAAAAACCAATTTCATCACGTTTACGTTCGCCTGTGATTCCTTCACGGCAAAATACGCCGTGAGTTTTTAAATCACGACCTAAGGTTTTTGCGATATGTTCACCCATAGAAAGTGCGGTACCAGATGGCGCATCAACTTTATGACGGTGATGCGCTTCGATCACTTCAATATCGCAATAATCCCCCATCACTTTTGCCGCTTTTTCTAAAAGCTTGAAAACTAAATTCACGCCAACACTGAAATTTGATGCAAACACAATAGCTATTTTATCTGAAGCTGCTTTAATCGTCGCTTTACCATTTTCATCAAAACCTGTTGTACCAATCACCATTTTTTTATTATTCGCTATGCAAAATGCAATATGTTCAAGGGTGCCTTCTGGTCGAGTAAAATCGATTAATAAATCGAATTTATCTTTTTGGCTTTCAAGATCGTCTGAAACTGTTACACCAAGTTGACCAATTCCCGCCAATTCTCCCGCATCCGTCCCAACTAAAGACGATCCTTTGCGTTCAAAAGCCGCACCTAGTTCTACGCCTTCCGCAGAATGAACCGCTTGAATTAATTGACGTCCCATTCTTCCGCCAGCACCAGCGATTGCAATTTTTAATGTCATGTTACTTCCTTTTTTATTAATGAATTATTTCGTTGATGCCGCTATAAACAAGCACCCAACCAAAAAATAAAAATACAATACCCGCCATATTATCAATATAACGGCTGTATTGACTGTATAAACGCTTGGCAATATTACGTGAAAAAATCAATGAAATCACATAAAAATAACAAAATGTTTCTACCACAATCACCATAAAAGCCAAGATAATTTGCCACATTTCAGTGATATTTACTAAGACAAGCGACATCACGCTACTAAAATACACCACGACTTTTGCATTGGATAAATTCACTAAAAGCCCTTTCACAATTTCTTTTTTGATTGTGGTTTGCTGATTAAATTCAGTATCAGAGTGCGGTTCAAATTGGGTGTATTTTTTACTGCGAGCCATTAAAAAACCGAGATATGCTAAGTAACTACCGCCTAGTAACATAATAACGCCATGTAATGCAGGAATAGTGACAAATAACACCGCCAATCCCAACATAGAAAGCATTCCCCAAAAGACGATGCCAAGCGTTATGCCTAAAATGCCACAAACTGTATTACGACGAGAGTTACTTGCCGCCATCCGACTTACATAGAAGAAATCAGGTCCCGGCGTCATTAATCCAAATAAATGCACAATGATTAAATTCAGCATCACAACGTCCAATACTGAATTGCAAATACGACAATCACGGCATAAATTGCTGCTAAAACATCATCGACCATAATGCCAAAACCACTTTCTAGTTTTTCGTCAAAATAACGAATTGGGAACGGTTTTAAAATATCAAAAAAGCGGAATAATGCAAAAGCAGCCAAAATCCATTGACAAGATAATGACGGTATCGCCGCTAATACAATAAATACGCCGACAAATTCATCCCAGACGATAGAACCATGATCGTGCACGCCCATATCTGCTGTGGTTTTTTGACAAAGATAGCAGCCTAGTAGAAAACAAAGTGCGGTAAAAATCAAAAAGGTTTTTACACCTAACAAAGAAAGCAAAATCACGCCTAAAATTGTTCCAGCTAAGCTCCCCCAAGTACCTGGAGCTGGATGAATTAAGCCCGAGCCAAAACCAACGGCAAGCAAATGAATAGGATTTAAAAGAGAGATTTTTTTAAGAGGATTATTTTCTGTCATGTTGATTCCTTAAAATGATCGAAACCACTTGAAAAAGTTATATTCACAGGTTTTCCATCACGTAAAAAACGTGGCGAAAAGTCGCTGCACTTTTCTGTGATTTTACCAATGCAAGTACAAGGCACGTTCAGTTTTTTCAAGCGTAATTCTAATTCATTTTTATATTCGGGCGGTATGGTAAAACAAAGTTCATAATCTTCTCCACCACTTAAGGCAAATTGTTCTGCTTGAGTGCGATCATATTTATTTAAAATCGATGATGAAAGAGGTAAAGCTGTAAGTTCAACTTCAGCACCACATTGACTTCGTTCAAGAATATGCCCTAAATCAGAGATTACCCCATCGGAAAGATCAATGGCAGCATGAGCAATATCAATTAACGCCCGCCCAAGTTCAATTCTAGGTGTGGGTCTAAGATGACGTTGTTGCAGAAAAACATCATCAGAATCAACCGCACTTTTACCTGATAAAATTTGTGTTAAACCTGCTGCGCTATCGCCTAAAGTGCCTGAAACATAAATTAAATCACCAACTTGCGCTTTATGCCGACAAATCCATTTACTTTTTTCGACAAAACCTTGTGCCGTAATCGTAATAGATAAGTTGCCTTTTGTGGTATCGCCACCAATTAATGTGACGTTGTATTGTTTTAACGTGTGCAATAAACTTTGACTAAATGCTGAAATCCAATTTTGATCTGCATTTGGCAAAGTTAATGCCAGAGAAACCCATTTTGGCTGTGCCCCCATTGCAGCAAGATCACTTAAATTTGTTGCAACGGCCTTATAAGCTAAATCTTCAGGCGAAATGGTCGGTAAAAAATGTGTATTTTCCACCATTGTATCGGTCGTAATGGCAAGTTGATAATTCGCTGGCATGGAAACCAGCGCACAATCGTCACCAATAGATAATTGAACGGAATCATCAACTAATATTTGTGGCTGAAAATATAGTTTAATTAAATCAAATTCACCCATTGCCATTTTCACCTATCTTATAAAAGAAAAGGCACGCGTTAAAAACGCGCGCCATTTTCAGTTTAAAAGGATTACTTACGCCCTAATGCTGGTGCGATTTTATCAAGTACGCCATTGATATATTTATGGCTTTCATCTGCACCGAATACTTTTGCTACTTCAATCGCTTCATTGATAACCACTTTATATGGCACATCTAATTCAAAGTGTAATTCATAAACGGCCAAACGCAAAATTGCAGTTTCAATAGGATCAAGATCATCAAAAGCGCGGTCAATATAAGGAGAAATTGAAAAATCAATGGTTTCAATATTTTCTACTGTTTGACGAAATAATTTACGGAAGTAAGGTTTATCTACCCCATCCATATCTTGATCTAACACAAAGGCTAATTCAACTTGTTCTGCAGGATTGCCAGATACCGCCCAAGAATACAATGCTTGAACAGTACATTCACGCGCACGACGACGAGCAGAAGGCTTTTTCACTTGTTTTTGTTCTGTCATGATTTATGCCGCATCAATTTGTTGAATAAGATTAACCATTTCAAGTGCAGTTAAGGCTGCTTCTGCACCTTTATTACCTGCTTTAGTACCAGCACGTTCAATTGCTTGTTCAATATTTTCTGTGGTTAATACACCAAAAGCGACAGGGATTTCAGCATCCATTGCAACTTTTCCTAAACCGCTGCTTGCTTCCCCTGCTACATATTCAAAGTGCGCAGTACCGCCACGGATAACAGTGCCTAATGCCACAATCGCATCAAATTTTTTACTTTCAGCTAAACGACGAGCAACTAATGGCAACTCATACGCACCAGGAGCACGCACGATAGTGATATTTTCATCTTTCACTTGGCCGATACGTTTTAATGCATCAATTGCGCCTTCTAATAAACTTTCATTAATAAAACTGTTAAAACGAGCAATTGCTACTGCAACTTTTGCATTAGGTGCTGCGACTGAGCCTTCTAAAACTTTCATATTTTTTCCTATTAAAAAATCGCTATCGTTAATTTGGTAGAGAATTCTAGCATAAAAAAACTTTTTTAAAACCAACCGCACTTTTTTATTTTCATTTTAGTGAATTTAGCATAGCATAGGCGTTGTTCTAATTTTCATCTATTAAAAGGAGCAATTATGAAATTACGCACTATTGCATTAAGCCTAGCAGTATTATGTGCTAGCTCAACGAGCTTTGCTGGAATGGTTTCGACGTCATCTAATCTTGAGTTTTTAGCCATTGATGGACAAAAAGCATCAAAAGCATTATTAAAAGAAACAAAATCGTTTAACATCAATGATACTGAAACACATCAAGTAGTTGTTCGTTTAGGTGATATTGTTGGTTCAGGTTCTAATCAATCTTTATTTGAATCTAGTCCTATCATTGTTACATTCAAAGGTTCCCCAGAAGATATTACTATCTCTGCACCTTCAATCCGTAGCCGTTCCGAAGGTGAAAAATTTAATAGTACACCAACAATTAATATTACTAGCAAATCAGGTAATACTATTGCAGCGAAAGTAGATGTTTTAAAACAAGAGGGTTTATTCCCTAGTGCAAACGTGGTAAACGATCTTTCTACATATAATGCCTCAGGTGCAACCGCATCTGTTGCAGCATTTTCGACTGCAGCAATACCAACCACAATGCCAGTTGCTTCTGCAAGCAATGCTAAAATAAACAAAGGGAAAGTTGTTGTTCAAGGTGAGAATGTTGCAGAACAGCAACTTCAATACTGGTTCCAACAAGCAGATAAGGAAACCCAAATACGTTTCTTAAACTGGGCAAAATCCCACAATTAATGCATTATCTCGTTCAAAAAGCTTTGATGTTTGAGTGCGCTTATATAGATAATAAAAGTGAGCCTTGCTGCTCACTTTTTCTATTGTAATAAGGATGAATAATGAACAACTGGTTAAATGCTAAAGTGATTGCTTCCATTCCTATTTTTATTGCTGTAAATATTGCCGCAATTAGCGTATGGGCATTTAATATCTCTCAACAGTCTATGCCTTTAATTCTAGGTATTATTGCAGGAGGATTAGTTGATTTAGACAATCGTTTAACTGGGCGTTTAAAAAATGTCTTTTATACATTGATAGCTTTCTCTATTTCATCCTTTATTGTCCAATTAAATATCGGTAAGCCAATACAATATATTGCCTTGATGACTGCGCTTACATTTATTTTTACTATGATAGGTGCTGTTGGGCAACGCTATAGTACCATTGCATTTGGTACACTAGTTGTGGCACTTTATACTACGCTAACCTATACGCCTGAAATACATGAATGGTTTATCAACCCTGTCATGATTCTATGCGGTACACTACTTTATAGTGTAATAACACTCATTGTCTACTTATTCTTTCCCAATCGTCCCGTACAAGAAAGTGTTGCTAAAGCTTTCTGTGCGCTAGGTGATTACTTAGATGCCAAATCTTATTTTTTTGATCCCGATGAAATAAATGAAATAGAAAAAAAACATCTTAATTTCGCTATGAAAAATGCAAATGTAGTTTCTGCATTTAATGTTGTTCGTACAGCACTATTCTATCGTATTCGTGGTCAACATCGACATCCTCGCACACAACGAATGCTCCGCTATTATTTTGCTGCGCAAGATATTCATGAACGTGTAAATTCTACTCATTTTGATTATCAGCAAATTACTGAAAAACTAAAAAATACAGACTTAATTTTTCGCATTCAGCGCCTACTAGAATTACAAGCACAATCTTGCCGAGAAGTAACAACGAGTTTACGCCAAAATAAAAACTATCAATTCAATGAACGGGTTGAACGCGCACTATCGGGTACATTGCACTCCTTCCAGCTATATCGAGAACAACACATCTATGATAAAGATCAGCTTATTGAGATTCAGACCCTACTAGACAACTTGCAAAGTATTAACTGGCAACTTCGACAACTTACCCAAGAAACAGATGATGCTGATCATTTAGCAAGAATTCATACGGATCAAATTACAGGCTTAAAAAATATCTCTACTGCAATTTTTAGCCACTTTACCTTTGAATCTCAACTCTTTCGCCATGCAATACGTTTATCAATAGTGGTTTTTTTATGCTGTGTCATCGTAGAGTTTTTCCAATTTAATCTTGGTTATTGGATTTTACTCACCGCTGTCTTTGTCTGCCAACCAAACTATTCTGCCACCAAAACACGTTTACGCCAGCGGATTATCGGCACTTTTCTTGGCGTGGTGATAGGATCGCTTTTACCCTATTTTAATCCAACCTTAGAACTTAAGCTGGGTCTTGTAGTCCTTACTAGTACACTATTTTTCTTCTTTCGCAGTAATAATTACAGCTTCTCTACCTTTTTTATCACATTACAGGTCTTGTTAAGCTTTGATGTTATGGGTTTTAATACTTCAGCTGCACTCATACCTCGTTTACTTGATACATTACTAGGTTCGGCTATCTCATGGTTTGCTGTTTCTTATTTATGGCCTGATTGGAAATATTTACAATTAGATAAAGTTAGCCATAAAGCGATTCAAAGTGATGCAACTTATCTTTTACATATTATTAGTCAACTACAATTTGGTAAAAGTGATGATCTAAAGTATCGCATTGCTCGTCGTAATGCACATCAATATGCAGCAGCACTTAGTACAACACTTTCAAACATGAATAATGAACCTGAAAAATACAAAGCATTTTTACAACAAGGGTTTGATTTACTTAAACTGAATTATTCCTTATTAAGTTATATTTCTGCGCTAGGTTCCTATCGTGAAAAAATGAATACTCTACAACAAACTACACAATTTTTATCTGGTTTCTATCCTGTTGCCAAAAAAATTATTTATTCTCTTGAAAATATCGAAAAAATACCGCCAGATATATTTGCAAAACTCCAAAAAAACATTGAAACCCACCTAAAGGAGTTAGAGAAACAGGAAATGACAGAACAAGATCGCACAGCATTTAGCTTGCCTTATCAGCAGCTAAATTTAATCACACAATTATTGCCCGCTTTTTATGGTTATTTTCACAAAGAATACTGATAAATAGTAGGGTTTATCGCATTTAAAAATACCTATTGTTCTTCAATTCATAAATAGCGATAATACTTCCCTACATAAAAGGCAAAGAAAAATGACAAATTATATTTTATTGATTATCGGTACTGCATTAATTAACAACTTTGTACTTGTAAAGTTTTTAGGACTATGCCCGTTTATGGGGGTATCAAAGAAAATTGAAACCGCAGTAGGTATGGGACTAGCAACAATGTTTGTATTAACCGTCGCCTCCCTTTGCGCATATTTAGTTGATCATTATATTCTTGTTCCCTTGAGTGCTACTTTTTTACGCACATTAGTATTTATTTTGGTTATTGCCGTAGTGGTACAATTTACCGAAATGGTAATAAATAAAACTAGCCCAACGCTATATCGTTTACTTGGAATTTTCTTGCCTTTGATAACCACAAACTGTGCAGTTCTCGGTGTCGCATTATTAAATGTAAATCTTGCTCATAATTTAACGGAATCAGTCGTTTATGGTTTTGGTGCATCTCTTGGGTTTGCACTTGTATTAGTGCTTTTTGCTGCGCTTCGTGAACGTCTTGTCGCGGCCGATGTACCTTTAACTTTCAAGGGTTCATCTATCGCCCTTATCACAGCTGGTTTGATGTCTCTTGCTTTTATGGGATTCACAGGACTAGTGAAGTAATAAAATGATCTATCTTTTAATGGCTATTACCATTTTGATTTTATTTATTGGGTTCTCTCAGTATTTTTCAGGAAAAAGAAAGAAATAATGACCCTTCTATTCATCATAATCACTTTACTCGCTTTAATTTTCGGTGCGATTTTAGGCTTTGCTTCACTTAAACTCAAAGTTGAAGCTGATCCCATTGTGGAAAAAATTGATTCTATTTTGCCACAAAGCCAATGTGGACAATGTGGTTATCCTGGCTGCAAACCATACGCTGAAGCTATTTGCAATGGAGATGAAATCACAAAATGTATTCCTGGAGGTCAACCTACCATCGTAAAAATCGCAGAGATTTTAGGTGTTGATGTACCAGCAATGGACGGTGTAGAAGAACCTATCGAGAAAGTCGCTTTTATTGATGAAAATATGTGTATTGGCTGCACAAAATGCATTCAAGCCTGTCCTGTCGATTCTATTATTGGTACAAATAAATTCATGCATACAATCATTCCAGATCTCTGTACAGGTTGTGAACTTTGCGTCGCGCCCTGCCCGACAGATTGTATATCAATGATTCCCGTGAAAAAAAATATCGATAATTGGGATTGGAAGTTTGATGCAAAATTAGTCATTCCAGTAATGAATGTAAATGGCACTGAGAAAAAATTGGTTGTGGGGGAATAAATGGCGGACGTATTATCTCGTTTCAATTCCGGTAAATTATGGGATTTCAAAGGTGGCATTCATCCGCCTGAAATGAAATCACAATCTAATTCACAACCATTACGTTATCACCCTTTAGTTACGGATTTTTACATTCCTCTTAAACAGCACGCAGGAACAATAGGTAACCTTTTAGTAAAGGAAGGCGATTACGTATTAAAAGGTCAATCTTTAACGCAAGGCGATGGCTTACGTATGCTACCCATTCATGCGCCCACTTCAGGCACAATTAAATCGATTAAACCTTATGTCGCTGCACATCCGTCTGGTCTTGATGAAGCTACAATTCATTTGCAAGCAGATGGGTTAGATCAATGGCTAGAACGTAATCCTATTGATGATTTTTTAACACTCTCGCCAGAACAACTCATTAACAAAATCTATCAAGCTGGTATAGCTGGCTTGGGCGGTGCAGTATTTCCGACTGCCGCTAAAATTCAATCAGCAGAGAAAAAAGTTAAACTCTTAATTATCAATGGTGCAGAATGTGAGCCTTATATCACTTGTGATGATCGTCTTATGCGTGAACGCGCCAATGAAATCATAGAAGGCATTCGTATTTTACGTTATATCCTACGACCTGAAAACGTAGTCATCGCCATTGAAGATAACAAACCTGAAGCAATAGAGGCAATCCGCAAAGCGCTACAGGGAGCAAATGACATTAGCATTCGAGTGATTCCAACAAAATATCCTTCGGGTGCCGCAAAACAGCTTATTTATTTGCTTACAGGAATGGAAGTGCCAAGTGGTGCGCGTTCTTCTAGTATTGGCGTACTGATGCATAATGTTGGTACAGCCTTTGCAATTAAAAGAGCGGTGATAAATGACGAACCTTTAATTGAACGTGTCGTCACCCTTACAGGTGATAAAATTCCTGAAAAAGGTAATTATTGGGTTCGACTTGGTACACCAATTTCTCAAGTATTGACGAACGCAGGCTATCAATTTGATAAACGTTACCCAGTGTTTGCGGGTGGCCCAATGATGGGATTGGAACTTTCCAACCTCAATGCACCGGTGACAAAAATTGTCAACTGCTTGCTTGCACCAGACTATTTTGAATATGCAGAACCAGAGCCCGAACAAGCTTGTATTCGCTGTTCTAGCTGTTCTGATGCCTGCCCAGTCAACTTGATGCCACAGCAACTCTACTGGTTTGCGCGTAGTGAAGATCACAAAAAATCGGAAGAATACGCCCTCAAAGATTGTATCGAGTGCGGGATTTGCGCCTACGTATGCCCAAGCCATATTCCACTGATTCAATATTTCCGCCAAGAAAAAGCAAAAATTTGGCAAATAAAAGAAAAACAGAAAAAATCAGATGAAGCCAAAATTCGCTTTGAAGCGAAACAAGTGCGAATGGAACGTGAAGAACAAGAGCGTAAAGCACGTTCACAACGTGCAGCAGAAGCACGTCGTGAAGAATTAGCGCAAACCAAAGGTGAAGATCCTGTTAAAGCAGCGCTAGAACGCTTGAAAGCGAAAAAAGCCAATGAAACAGAATCAATACAAGTTAAAACGATCACCTCAGAAAAAGGGGAAGTTTTACCTGATAACACGGATTTAATGGCACAACGTAAAGCTCGTCGTCTGGCTCGTCAGCAAGCGGAATCTCAAGTCGAAAATCAAGAACAACAAACTCAACCAACCGATGCGAAAAAAGCAGCAGTTGCAGCCGCACTTGCTCGAGCAAAAGCGAAAAAACTTGCACAAGCAAATGAAACCGCTGAATCAGTTCCAAACACTCAAGCCATAGAAAGTGCGGTAGAAAAAACAGACGAAAATTCAACCGCACTTGATCCGAAAAAAGCGGCGGTAGCTGCAGCGATTGCTCGTGCAAAAGCAAAAAAACTTGCGCAAGCGAATGGAACCACTGAATCAGTCTCAAATATTCAAACCGTAGAAAGTGCGGTAGAAAAAACAGAAGAAAATTCAACCGCACTTGATCCGAAAAAAGCAGCCGTAGCTGCTGCTATTGCTCGAGCAAAAGCAAAAAAACTTGCACAAGCGGGAACAACAGAATCAGTTCCAAGCACTCAAGCCGTAGAAAGTGCGGTAGAAAAAACAGAAGAAAATTCAACCGCACTCGATCCGAAAAAAGCGGCGGTAGCCGCTGCGATTGCTCGTGCAAAAGCAAAAAAACTTGCGCAAGTGAATGGGACTACAGAATCAGTTCTAAGCACTCAAGCTATAGAAAGTACGGTAGAAAAGACAGAAGAAAATTCAACTGCACTTGATCCGAAAAAGGCGGCTGTAGCTGCGGCCATTGCTAGAGCAAAAGCAAAGAAATTGGCAAAAACACAAGCAACATTAGAAAATAATCAGGAATAAAATAATGTTTAAAATGGTTAGCTCTCCTCATACTCATTCGGGGAAACTCACAGCGCGTATTATGTTTTGGGTAATGTTGGCAATGATGCCAGCTTTTTTCACGCAAATTTATTATTTTGGATTTGGCGTGGTGCTCCAATCTGTATTAGCCATTGGTACAGCTATCATTGCGGAATTTATTGCAATAAAATTACGTAGTAAAAAACCGCTAAATTATCTTTCAGATTTCAGCGTATCCCTGACTGCTTTAATTTTGGCGATGGCTATTCCACCTTATGCGCCTTATTGGATCATCATCATTGGAACACTCTGTGCGGTTTTATTAGGTAAACAGGTTTATGGTGGTTTAGGGCAAAATCCATTTAATCCAGCAATGATTGGCTATGTAATTCTTTTAATTTCATTCCCGTTACAAATGACAACTTGGATGCCACCAATTAATTTATTACAGGAACCACCGACTTTTTCAGATGCATTTTCATTAATATTTTCAGGTTTAACCACTGATGGATTTACGCTTTCACAACTTACACATAATATTGATGGCATCACCCAAGCAACGCCTTTGGATAGCGCAAAAATTTTCTATAAGAGTCACACTCAATTAAATGATTTTTATGAGTTAATTAAACTTCCGATTTTTATGGGTAATGGAACCGACTTTGCTCAAGGATGGTGGCAAGTCAACGTGGCTTTCTTAGTGGGCGGAGTTTTCCTTATTTTAAAACGTGTCATTCATTGGCAAATTCCAGTGGCGATGCTCGTCACCTTTTTCTGTTTAGCCACTGTGACTGCTTTTACTGGCTTCACGCATTTAAGTGCGATCAGCCAACTGGTTAGTGGAGCAATGATGTTTGGCGCATTTTTTATTGCGACAGATCCTGTCACAGCCTCCATTACACCACGAGGAAAAATTATTTTTGGCGCATTAGTGGGGGTATTTGTCTATCTCATTCGCTATCATGGAAACTTTCCAGATGGTGTAGCATTCGCAATTTTATTAAGTAATATTTGCGTTCCACTTATCGATCATTACACACGTCCTCGAGTATCTGGTTATCCAACAAAAGGGAAAAAATAATGGGCACAGTAAAAATTACATCGCGTTACGGGATATTGTTAGGCTTTGTCGCCCTACTCTGCACAGCCATTTCAGCGGGTATTTTTTTTCTAACAAAAGATAAAATTGACGCAGTGATGGCGGCACAACAACGAGAATTGCTTTTACAGGTCATTCCACAAGATTATTTCAATAATAATTTGCTAGAAAGTGCGGTTATTCCTCAAGATAAAAATTTGGTGGGCATTCAGAAAATTTATTTTGCGAAAAAAGATGGAAATGTTTCTGCCTATGCCTATGAAACCACCGCACCGGATGGGTATTCTGGTGATATTCGCTTGCTTGTGGGATTAGATCCGAAAGGTGAAGTGTTAGGCGTGCGAGTCATTGAACACCATGAAACACCTGGCTTAGGCGATAAAATTGAACTTCGTATTTCCAACTGGATTTTAAATTTCACTCATCAGTCGATTAATGAGCATAATTTAAGCGAATGGGCGGTAAAAAAAGATGGTGGAAAATTTGATCAATTTTCTGGTGCAACCATTACACCTCGCGCAGTGGTTAATCAAACTAAACGATCAACATTAATCATGCTGAATAACCAAGCCTTGTTACAACAGCTTTCAACACAAATGAAATAATATGACAGATTTAACTGAAAAAAATACCGCACTTGAAGATGAACAGATAGAAAGTGCGGTTGAAAATCAACAAAAATCCATGTGGAAAGAAATCTTTGCTCAAGGAATTTGGAAAAATAATCCTGCGGTTGTCCAACTTCTCGGGCTTTGTCCGCTTTTAGCGGTGTCTAGCACCGCCACCAACGCTCTTGGATTGGGGTTAGCGACAATGCTTGTGCTCACTTGCACAAATACGGTCATTTCGCTTTTCCGTAAATATATTCCAAATGAAATCCGCATTCCAATCTACGTGATGATTATTGCGACAACTGTAACTGTCGTTCAACTTTTAATGAATGCTTACACTTATACGCTTTATCAATCACTTGGGATTTTTATTCCACTCATCGTTACCAACTGTATTGTGATTGGTCGAGCAGAGGCGTTCGCCTCAAAAAACAGCTTACTCCATTCAGTTTGGGATGGTTTCTCAATGGGATTAGGGATGGCGCTTAGCTTGACAGTACTTGGCGCATTGCGTGAAATCATTGGACAAGGTACGATTTTTGATGGCATCGAAAATCTATTCGGCGAACAAGCGAAATTTTTAACGCTCCATATTTACCATACAGACAGTAGTTTTTTACTTTTCATTTTGCCTCCAGGCGCATTTATAGGATTAGGCTTGCTCCTTGCAATAAAAAATCGAATTGATAAATAAGATGAATAAATTAAAAAGAATCGAAATATTAACCCGATTAAGAGATCAAAATCCCCACCCGACCACAGAATTACAGTATAATTCGCCCTTCGAATTATTAATTGCGGTAATTCTATCGGCACAAGCAACTGATAAAGGTGTGAATAAAGCGACAGAAAAACTATTCCCTGTTGCAAACACACCTCAAGCGATTTTAGATTTAGGATTAGATGGTTTAAAAAGCTATATTAAAACTATCGGGCTTTTTAATAGCAAAGCAGAAAATATTATCAAAACCTGCCGTGATTTAATTGAAAAGCACAATGGTGAAGTGCCTGAAAATCGCGAAGCCTTAGAGGCATTAGCAGGTGTGGGCAGAAAAACAGCCAATGTTGTACTAAATACGGCATTTGGTCATCCAACTATTGCGGTGGATACCCATATTTTCCGTGTATGCAATCGAACTAATTTTGCACCGGGTAAAGACGTGGTAAAAGTGGAAGAAAAACTGCTTAAAGTCGTACCTGATGAATTTAAAGTGGATGTTCACCATTGGTTAATTTTACACGGACGCTACACTTGTATTGCACGGAAACCTCGTTGTGGCTCATGCATTATTGAAGATCTGTGTGAATATAAAGAAAAAATTGAGTTTTAATTTTTGCGATAAAACACTCTAATTATTTACCGCACTTTTTATTAAAAATAGGAAAACAAATGACAACAAACAACAAACAACGACAAACTTGGTCGAGCCGACTCACTTATGTCATGACTGTCGCAGGCGCAACTGTCGGTTTCGGCGCTACTTGGCGTTTCCCTTACCTTGTGGGCGAAAATGGTGGCGGAGCCTACGTGCTACTTTTCTGTATCGCAATGATCGTAATCGGTATTCCGATGATTCTCGTTGAAAACGTTATTGGCCGTCGCTTACGTGTAAACTCCATTGATGCCTTTGGCGATAAAATTCTAGATAAAGGAAAAGGCATTTCCAAATATTGGAAAATCCTTGGCTACATGGGCTTACTCGGTTCATTCGGTATCATGGCATATTATATGGTGCTTGGTGGCTGGGTTATTTCTTATATCATTAGCCTAATCAGCGGTACCTTAGATATCTCCGCACCCATTACTAAAGATGTCGCCAAAGATTTCTACGAGCTACATATTGGCAATAGCCCTTATGAAATTATTCTATACACCTTCTTATTTGTTGTGGTGAATTACATTATTTTAGCGAAAGGGATCATTGGTGGAATTGAGCGCTCTGTAAAATATTTAATGCCATTGCTATTCATCTTCCTCATTGGAATGGTTATTCGCAACGTAACATTACCTGGCGCAATGGAAGGAATTACATTCTATTTAAAACCAGATTTCAGCAAAATTACGCCACAATTATTTATCTTCGTTTTAGGTCAAGTATTCTTCGCATTAAGCCTTGGTTTTGGTGTATTAATTACCCTTTCCAGTTACTTAAATAAAGAAGAAAACTTAATCCATACTGCAGTTATTACAGGTTTCACCAACACAATTATTGCCGTACTTGCTGGCTTTATGATCTTCCCATCACTTTTCACCTTTGGGATTGAACCAAATGCAGGCCCAACTTTAGTATTCCAAAGTTTACCTATCGTATTCTCTCACTTATGGGCGGGTAAATTCTTTGCAATTATTTTCTTCGGCTTATTATTAATTGCTGCACTAACTACTTCAATCACAATTTATGAAGTGATCATTACCGCATTACAAGAAAAGCTCAGAATGCGCCGTGGCAAAGCGATTGTCTTAACCCTTGGTGGGATTTTTATCTTGGGTAATATTCCAGCAATTTTAGGCGATAATGTATGGAAAGATGTCACCATTTTCGGCAAAAGCATTTTTGATTTCTATGATTATGTTAGTGGAAATATTCTCTTTATGCTGACCGCACTTGGTTGTGCTATTTTCGTTGGTTTCGTGTTAAAAGATGAGGCGAAAAAAGAACTTTCTCCGACACCTGACTCAACATTTACTAAAATCTGGTTTAACTATGTGAAATTCGTTGTGCCAGTGATTATTTTGGTCATCTTTATCAGTAACCTATTCTAAAGAGAAAAACCGAGTCTTTACTCGGTTTTCTTTTTTAAAGGAAATGTTTATAAAAATATTTGTGCCCTTAAGCCAATTCTCTGCCCTTCTTTTATAACATTTTCTAACCGCACTTTGAATCCGTGTAATTCCGCAATTCGCATGACAATAGAAAGCCCTAAACCACTGCCCTTTTCATTTTGTCCAGCTGGGCGATAAAAACGCTGACCAAGTTTTTTCAAATCTTCAGGTTTAACGCCACCACCATTATCTTCAACAATAATCTGAGAAAATGCGATTTTCACTGAAACGGTTGTTTCTTCTGGGCAATATTTAATGGCATTATCGAGTAAATTTCTAAGCATCAATGAAACTAAAATTGGTTGTCCTTGTTTCTGCTTGGGTTCAGATTCTTTCTCAAAAGCCAACGTAATTTTATGCTTTTCTGCCACAAAATAACGCTCAGCAATCAGCGATTGAATGATGCCTTCCCAATCAATAGGCTGCAATTCTTCCAATTCTTGTAAATTATCTAGTTTTGAAAGGGTCAAAAGTTGCTCAATTAACTGCGATGCACGATCAATCCCTTGTGTTAAATGCAAAAGTGCTTGTTCTCTCAATTCCCTATCATCACCCGCCAGTTGAGCAACTTCAGTTTGAATACGCAGTGCTGCCAATGGGCTACGCAATTCATGGGCTGCATCAGAAGTAAAACGACGTTCGCGTTGTAGCATGGCCGAAGTGCGGTCAAAAAATTGATTTAAATTTTTTACTAAGGGTAAAATCTCAGCAGGTAAGCCCTCTATATTCAGCAATGACACATCGCCAGATTTTCTCGTTTGAACTTCTTGACTTAAACGTTTAATCGGTCGAAGTTCTTTATGAATCAACCATCCTAAAACGATGATCAAAATAGGCAAACTCGCAAACCAAATCCACATTTGCCCAAAGATCATTTCTTCAATTAAATCTTCCCGGTAATCAAGCTCTTGCCCAACAGCAATAATCAAATTTCCATTCGCTACAGGCTGCCAGAAAATACGCCATTCATCGTCATCATTCAGCATATAGCCTTTCGCAAAGCCAATTTCATTATCAAACACAAAATTATCGCCATTACGCCCATCTGTTAATAAACGTTTTCCATCTTTAGAAAAAATAGCAAAAGCCAATGCGTCATCATCATAGTTTTTTTTGAACGAATGTGGCTGGATTTTATTAATATCTTCGACATGCTCTAACAGAATATGGCTAAGATCTGAATTGGCAAGACGTTCTGCAAAAAGGATTTGTTGGGCATCGAAAACATCATTCACTTCACTACGCACCTGCCACCAAGCGACAGCAGTAGATACACCCCACACAAAAAGTGCGGTGAAAGAAAGAACAGAAATAAGGCGAAAACTTAAACGTTTGTTTTTCATTTATTGCGTTACTCCCAACGCATATCCAACTCCGTGTACAGTTCGAATAAATTGCTTACCTAATTTCTGACGGAGATTATAAATATGCACATCTAATGCCCCACTGCTAATTTCTTCATCCCAGCTTGATAATTTTTCTTCAATAGATGAGCGAGACAGTACGCGATCTTTATTCAGCATAAATAATTCAAGTAATTTGTATTCACGGCTTGTTAAAGAAATAGGTTGATTATTTAGCCAAACAGAACGCTGATTGGGATCGAGTTTAACGCCAGCGTGCTCAATCACAGAATGATGATGGCCATAACGACGACGAATAAGTGCTTGCAAACGCGCCGCAACTTCAGCCAAAGCAAAAGGCTTACAAAGGTAATCATCTGCTCCACTTTGCAATCCTTTTACACGTTCATCTAAGGTATCACGGGCAGTCAAAATCAATACTGGAACATCTTGATGTTTGGAGCGCCATTGTTGCAATACATCCAATCCATCAAGTTTCGGCAAAGTTAAATCTAACACTACAGCATCGTAAGGTGCTAAAACTAAAGCATTCATTCCAGTTTTACCATCCGTAAACCAATCTACGGCAAAACCTAGTTTAGTTAAACCAATCTGTAAACCATTGCCGATTAGATTATCGTCTTCTATCAATAAAATTCTCATAAAAAATTGACCGCTCTTTATAAACAAAAACAGCGAGCTAATGCTCGCCATTTTCAAAGAATGATTATTTTACTTTTTCGATACGTAATACTTCAAGATCCGCTTTCTCGAATGCTTCGTTATCTAATTTACCGTAAACTTTCACTTTATCACTTGGATCTACATTTAAACCATTCCAAACGTGGCGTTCAATTTCCACTTTGAT
The DNA here is from genome assembly GCF_006384255.1 of Haemophilus seminalis. Lineage (GTDB taxonomy): Bacteria > Pseudomonadota > Gammaproteobacteria > Enterobacterales > Pasteurellaceae > Haemophilus > Haemophilus seminalis. The sequence continues at coordinate 13,945 of NZ_VCED01000006.1, read as the reverse complement.
TTGACCTGTACCATCGGTAAACCAAAATTCATCGTCATCAATTTGTTGTGTGATATTCCCCACTAAAGTGATCATTGAATTATCTGCTGCAGATAAAGCTTGTTTTACACTAATTGCTGAAGGAGTTGCTTGTTGAAAACCGCCTTGAGTATTTCCGCCGTTAAAACCTGCAAATGCAGAAGTGGTTGCTAATGCGAAGATTGTTGCTAATGCAAATTTTTTCATAATGTTTCCTTTTTAAGTCAGTTAATTTCAAGCACCATTGCTTGGATGTGTGTATTAAAACAAACAAATCTTAAGAAAAGATTAAGAAACATAAAAAAACCTAAATTTTTTTAATTTAGGTTTCTCATAAATTAAAGTTTATTTAACTGCTCAATAGACGGTGCGTAATAATAAGCGCCCGTTACAGCCTTAGTAAAACCTAAAATGCGGTCAGTTTTTCCGTCTTTTTCACCAAACATATTAAGCAACTGTTGTTCAATGTTATAAAGCGTTGCACAGTAAGCAATAAAGAATAATCCGTGCGTACCGCTCGCAGTGCCATAAGGTAAGCTTTGACGTAATATTTTTAATCCCTTGCCATTCTCTTTTAAATCTGTTCGACCAACATGAGAAGTATCTGCCTTATCTTCCATTTCTACGCTATCCGTTTTAGTGCGTCCGAACACATTTTCTTGTTTTGCTGTATTTAATTTTTCCCATTTAGCGAGATTATGTTCATAACGTTGAGTAAACACATAGCTCCCATCTTTATCATTGCCATTTGAAATTAAGGCAACTTCCGCTCGTTGTGCATCTTTAGGATTTTCAGTTCCGTCAATAAAACCTGTGAGATCTCGTTCCTCCACCCAACGGAAACCATGAATTTCTTGCTGAACGTCAATAGCTTGAGCAAAAGCATTCACTGCAGCTTGTGCCACAGAAAAATTAACATCAGGGCGTAACGATTGAATATGAACTAAAAGATCAGTTTGTGTACTAGGCGCAGATAGATCACCTTTGCCTAAGGTTACGAAAGGTTTAAGCTCTGCCGCACTTTGACCACCTAACTTTTTCCATGCGCTATCACCAAAAGCGAGCACGGCACCTAGACGAGCATCAGGATACGCTTGTTGTAACTGTTCAAGATTATCAAGGAATTGATGAATAGCTTTAGAGACAACAGAATAATCCGTAATATTTGCTTCTAAAAATACACCTGCTTTACAAGATTCAAGTAAAATACCCGTTTGCGCAGTCATAAAAATCTCCGTACATCAATAAAAAAACGGTCAGATTATACAAAAACACTGTATAAAAATCCTAAATATTTCAGCATAAATTGATTTCCATCACAAAAATACGATTTCATTATTGCGGTTTTTTATTATTTAATATAACCTCTAAACAAGAATAAATTTCATTTAAAGGATTAACTCTTATGTTTCGCGTTTTTCGTTACGTAATGATTCCCTTCCTATTTCTCTTGTCTCAATCTGTTTTTGCAAACAACTATCAAAAATGGGTAGATGACATCACTCAACGCTTGAATCACACCGAACAACTTCTTAAAGAAAACAAAATTGATGATGCCAAAACCGAAGTACAAATGGCCTATTTTGAAATATTTGAAAATTTAGAAGGCCCGATTCGCATTAATTTTTCAGCGCAAAAAAGCTACCAAATGGAAGCTACTTTTGGTGAAATTCGCAAAATGATTGGCGAAGGTAAACCAATGAATGAGGTTCAAGCCAAAATCAACGGTTTAAAAAATGAATTACAGCAAGTTTTACCTTCTCTTGTTGAAGGACATCAACTCAATGCTGATAGTCAGCACGGCGTTTATGATAATCAAGCCATCAAACCTTATTGGCAACAAAGTTTCAAAACCATCGATGATTTTATTGCTCAAGCTATTACCGCTTATGAAAGCGGTGATTTTGCCAATGCTAAAAAAGCATTCCAACAAGCTCAATATGACGGCTACAAAAATTCTGAAATGGAAATGTCGGTTAGAACTAACCGCTCTTCTGAAATTTCAGCAGCGATCAATCAACAATTCTATAATTTGATTCGTTTGAGCGAACAACCCGATCAAATGACAGAAATTGCTTACCAAAGCACACAACTCTTGCAAGATATTGAAGAACAGCTTCCTAATTTGCCAACCACTCGCGATGAACAAAACGCTCAAGCGACACAATCACAAGCGCAAACTTCAGATAACGTTGCAGATCAAGATTGGGCAAAAATTACGACTGAAATCAACCAACGGATTCAACAAGCTATTGCCCTTTACGAACAAGGCGATGCGAAAAAAGCCATGCTTGCGGTGCAAGACACTTATTTTGATATATTTGAAAGTTCTGGCATGGAAAACAAAGTAGGCTCGCGCGATAGCAATTTTAAAGCAGAATTAGAAGGTTATTTCACTCGTTTAGTCAGTCTGATGAAAGCGGGAAATGGCGACAAATTGCAAGAACAAGCCGCTGGTTTAAGCCAAAACTTAGCGAAAGCCGTTCAAATATTACAAGGCGGAGAACAAAGTAATTGGTCCATGTTCTTATATAGCTTGCTTATTATTTTACGTGAAGGCTTAGAAGCGTTATTAATCGTTGCCGCTATTGTGGCTTATATGGTGAAAAACAATCATCACGATAAATTGCCAGTTATTCGCCAATCCGTTTATGTGGCGCTAGGGGCAAGCATAGTTACTGCATTCATCTTCCAACTTATTTTTGAAAACTCAGGGCAAAACCGCGAATTGCTTGAAGGTTTCACAATGATTATTGCAGTCTTCATGTTATTTAGTATGAGTTACTGGTTGCTTTCTAAAGTCGAAGCACAAAACTGGAAACGCTATCTCGAAGGTAAACTATCAACGGCATTAACAGCAGGCTCGCTATTCGGCTTATGGCTGACCAGTTTCCTTGCTGTATATCGTGAAGGCGCAGAAACCGTATTATTCTATTATGCCCTAGTTGGCGATGCGAAAAGTGCGGTTAGTTTAGCTTATCTTTTTGCTGGCTTTATTTGCGGGGTGATTTTACTGGCGATTTGCTACTTTATAATGCGTTACACCGTGGTTAAATTGCCATTAAAACCATTCTTTATGTTTACTGGTTCATTTATGTATTTAATGGCATTTGTATTCGCTGGCAAATCTGTACTTGAACTTATTGAAGGTAAACTGTTTGAACCGACATTAATTAACGGTGTACCAGAAATCTCGTGGTTAGGTGTTTATCCTTATGTGGAAACCCTTGTACCACAAGCAATCTTAATTCTTGCTGCTATTTTTGCTTTGTTTGTTATGAAATATCAAAGCAAAAAAGCGGTTTCAAATTAACTCAAAACTCATCTCAGGAGAGAAACTATGAAAAAAGCACTTCTTAGCGCAAGTTTATTAGCAGGAATGTTTGCAGCAACTTCTGCTTACGCATTCCAAGAATATCCAATCGGTGAAGCAGTTACTATGAATGACATGGAAATTGCAGCGGTTTACTTAAAACCAGTGGATATGGAACCTCGCGGCATGGGCTTGCCTGCAGCAAAATCTGATATTCACTTAGAAGCAGATATTCACGCGGTGAAAGGTAACAAAAACGGTTTTGGTGAAGGTGAATGGATGCCTTATTTAACCATCAACTATACCTTAGTCAATACCGATACTGGTGCTAAACAAGAAGGTACTTTCATGCCAATGGTTGCTGGCGATGGCCCACACTATGGCGCAAACATCAAAATGATGGGCGTGGGTAACTATAAATTAACTTATCATATCGATCCGCCACCAAAAGCTGGTATGCACCGCCACACTGATGAAGAAACTGGCGTAGGTCGTTGGTGGAAACCATTTGATGTAAATTATGAATTTAAATTTACTGGTTTAAAATAATAGTGCTGTAGGGTGGGCTTCTGCCCACCAATTAACAATCAGACATGAAAAAACGGTGGGCTAAAGCCCACCCTACCATTAAAAAATCCTCCTTCTATGACTTATTTTTTCATTTTTGTTCTGCAATCTCTATTGCCGATTTCGCTTTTACTCGGTGCATCTTGGGCAATTAAAAAAGGCAATATTTCGCCTAAAACGCTTATTTGGCTAAGCCTTATTGGTTTGGCTTTGGGTGTTGTCCTACGACTAAATATTCCTAATGGACAAACCAGTAATCTTATTCTAACCATCGGCTTTTTAATTATCTTTTTACTCTTTGCAATCAGCCAATGGAGTAAATCATCAAACCTTGCCGCATTCTGGCAATTTGCATTAATGCTTATCGCGGGAGCAACTTGGGCGAAAGATCCAAACATCACCGCTCTCACCAACACAGATGTGATTAACACAGACTTTATTTTAAATATAAGTGCGGTTATTTTTGGCGTAATTTTTAGTTTAGCTTCAAGTGCATGGCTCTATTTCTTACTTAAACAGCAACAAAAAACACAAGGAAAATCCACCGCACTTTTTGCACTCAGCTTTTTACTTTTTATCGCTTTAATTCTTCCGCTTGTAGCAGAACTGTTGCTTACCTTGATGAAATTACAACTCATTGAACTCACTAAAGTGCGGTTAAGTTTTGTGGCAAAATCAGGGGAAATCACCGCTTGGCTCAATATTATTTGTGTTGTGTTAATGTTAGTTGTTTTGTGTATTTTTACCATTCAAACACATTCAAAACGTTTAAAAGAAGCAAAAGCCGAAAAAGATCTTATTGAAAAACGCAAAAAATTAGCCTTCGTACAAACATCAAAACGCACCATTTACTGGGGCATATTGGGGATTTTATTTGTTGCCGCAAGCCAACTTTATTGGGAAAAAGTTGCCTCTCAACCGCCACAACTTTCCGAAGCAATTCCAGTAGAACTTAATGACAAAAATGAAGTGCATTTAGCACTTGAGCCACTTAAAGATGGTAAACTTCACCGTTTTGTTTGGATTGCTGACGATGGCAAAGCCGTACGCTTTTTCATTATCAATCGCCAACCAAATAAAGTCAGTATGGCGGCAGTATTCGATGCTTGCCTACTCTGTGGCGATCAAGGCTATGTCATGCAAGGCAATCAAGTAGTCTGTGTTGGTTGTGGCGTGCATCTCTTTATTCCATCTATCGGTAAACCAGGCGGTTGCAACCCTGTACCGATTGAAAATTGGCAACAAACTGAAAATGAAATCGTGATTTCTCGTAAAAGCCTTGAAGATGGCTTAAATCTATTCAGTACGATTGTGGAAATTGAAGTACAAGATCCGATTAGTGGCGTCAAACTCAAAAACACTAAAACTGAATATAAATATAGCCACGAAGGGCATACTTATTTCTTTGAGAACGAAAAAAATCTCGATTTATTCCGCGATAATCCCGATAACTATCTCGGTATTAACAAAAACGAAAATCCAAAAGGGGAATAACAATGCTTGCTAGAATGTTATTTCAATCTTGGCGATTTGGTATCAAACGTAAATTGCTCGCCATTATCACTATTTTCTTAGCAGCAGGCTTAGTCTCTGCGCTGCTTGCTGTTTCCATTGATATTGGTGACAAAATGGCGAAAGAGCTGAAATCTTACGGTGCCAATATTTTGGTGGAGCCAGCCAGCAATGCAGCATTACCTGATGAACTCAGCCATAGTTCTTCATTATCTAGCCAAGATTTTTTAGATGAAAAAGAACTTCCCAATATCAAAGATATTTTCTGGCGAAATAATATCGTGGGTTTTGCCCCGTTGCTTTCAGCAAATGTGCAAGTGACAAAATCTTCACAAAATTCCACCGCACTTTCAGCGCCTAAAACGATTAATGTGCTTGGTACCTTCTTTGATCATAATATTGCCGTGCCTGATGAAGAGGATTACCACACAGGACAACGAATCATTAGCCCTTATTGGAAAGTGGAAGGAGAATGGGTTGATGATTTAAACAATGACTTTGGCGAAATCGTTCCTGCACTTGCAGGCGAACAACTTGCCAAAAGTAATGGTTGGAAAATTGGCGATAAACTTAGCTTAAGCTACACAAACGATAACGGCGAAAGCCAACAAAGTGCGGTAGAAATTAAAGGGATTTTAAGTACGGGTGGAACAGAAGATAATCAGCTTGTGATGCCCCTAAGTGCGGTACAAAATTTGCTGGGTTTGGAAGGCAAAGTGCAATCCGTCCGCGTATCTGCCCTCACTGTGCCAGAAAACGATCTTTCCCGTAAAGCGCGTGCCAATACGGATGCCTTAGATGCGGAAGCCTATGACCGTTGGTATTGCACCGCTTATGTTTCGTCAATTTCCCATCAATTAGAAGAAGCCATTTCTGGCGCAATGGTTCGCCCAATTTGGCAAGTCGCTGCATCTGAAGGTGTAGTCATTGGCAAAATCCAACTCTTACTAGCGGTAGTTACCTTCGCGGCATTAATCGCTGCGGCAATGGGTATCGCTTCCTTAATGAGCGCAGGAATTATCGAACGCTCAAAAGAAATTGGCTTAATGAAAGCCCTGGGCGCTTATCAATGGCAAATTACCTTACTGTTCTACTGTGAAGCAGTGTTAAGTGCATTAGTAGGCGGAATATTTGGCTGTTTAGCGGGATGGGGATTAGCCAAATTTATCGGTGCCGCATTATTTGGCGCGCCTCTTGATTTTGCTTGGATCGTCGTGCCTTGTGTTCTCGTACTCTCCATTCTTATTGCTGTGATTGGCACTTGGTTCCCAGCACATAAAATCGCTAAACTTTACCCTGTCGAGGTGCTTTATGGCAGAGCATAAAAGCGCAAATACTCAAAGCATGTTCTGGCGATTAATTTTCCGTGCGTTGAGATTACGCCTCCAACGAGTATTTATTATTTTCACCGCACTGACAGTGGGGGCAAGTATCGTCACTGCAATGGCAGCGGTTTACTTCGACATCAACACCAAAATGAGCCAAGAACTGCGTACTTTCGGAGCAAATTTCTACATTGGTTCGGCCGATGGTGGAATGATGAATCAAGCAGAATTAAATGCAATTTTGCAAAAATCACCTGATGGTTTTATCACCGCAGCCAGTCCTTACCTTTATGGTGTCGCACGCAGTGATTTGGAAAAAATTGTTCTGATGGGCGTAAATTTTGATGCCATGCGAATCCTCGCCCCTTACTGGCAAATTACGGGTTCAGCAATCAACGTAAACTTTGACGATCGCAATGCGATGATCGGGAAAACCCTTGCTGAACGATTACATGTGAAAGTGGGAGACAGCCTACAACTTTCTAAAAATGCCGTAGAAAAACACAGTTTCAACATTAAAGGAATTGTAGAAGCTGGTGATGCAACTGACAATATGCTTATTGTGAATGTTGAATTTGCACAAAATTGGCTGGATAAAGAAGGCGTAGTAAACAACGCATTACTCAATGTGCAAAATGAGCAAGGTGCCAATACAGTGGATCAATTTGCCGAAAAAATCATGCAACAATATCCCGATTTAACCGCTCGCCCGATCCGTAAAGTTTCCGCTTCAGAAGGGCAAATTTTAGAAAAAATTAAAGGCTTAATGGGCTTAATTTCCCTTGTGATTTTGGTGCTTGCAACCTTATGTGTGAACACCACCTTAATTGCCATTGTCGGTGAACGTTCCAAAGAATTTGCCTTACAAAAATCACTGGGTGCAAAAAAATTTGACATCATTCGCCAAATCAGCACTGAAATTTTAATTATCGCATTTTGTGCGATTATTATCGGGCTTGGATTGGGGTATTTATTAGCTCAAGTATTGGGAATAACTGTATTCAAATCTTATATTGATATGCGATTACCAGTGTTACCAATTACGGTTGTACTTTCGTTATTAGTGGCATTTGTGGCTGTTATTATTCCAACACGGCGAGCATTGAGTATTAATGTTGCGAATGTGTTGAAGGGTGAGTAAAACTGAAACGCTTATAAATTAGATAATAAAAGAGAAAAACCATGACCAATTTTGTAATAGAAACCCAACATTTATACAAACGCTTCGGGCAAGTTACCGCGCTGGAAGACATCAATATTCAAATCAAACAAGGAGAATTTGTTGCCATTATGGGGGCATCAGGCTCTGGTAAAACTACGCTGATGAATATTTTAACGGGCTTAGATACCGCTAGCGAAGGCAAAGTCATTTTAGATGGTGTGGATGCCGCCCAGTTAGATGAAGTCGGTCGCCAACGTTTCCGCGCGGAAAAAATCGGCTTAGTGTTTCAACAATTCCATTTAATCCCTTATTTGACCGCACTTGAAAACGTTATGCTGGCACAACATTATCACAGCGTGATTGATGAAGCCTCCGCCAAAGCGGTATTAGAACAAGTAGGCTTAGGCCATCGCATTGATCACCGCCCTAGCCAACTTTCAGGCGGTGAGCAACAACGTGTTTGCATTGCGCGTGCGTTAGTGAATCAACCGCCCGTTATCTTTGCTGATGAACCAACGGGAAATTTAGATGAGCAAAACGAATCTTTAGTACTAGATTTACTCACGAAACTTAATCAACAAGGGCGCACTATTGTAATGGTAACGCATAATCCAGAGTTAGGTGAACTCACCGATCGTGTTATTTATTTACATCACGGAAAATTTGTAAAGGAAGAAAATCATGCGAACAAATAAACTATTGAAATTAGTTGCCATAAGTGCGGTTATTTTTGGCGCCGTTTCTTGTAAAGATGAAGTCGCCTCAGTGGGGCAAAAAGCACCTGATATTGCCGCCTATGATCTTCAAGGCAATCCTGCAAACCTTGAGAATTGGAAAGGTACACGATTATTAGTTTTTTGGTCAGAAACTTGCGGACATTGCATCGCAGAGTTAAAAGAATTTGAAAAACTCGCAGAAGACAATCCTGGTAAAGTTTCGCTCATTGCAATTAATGTGGATGGCGATAAAATGGACACCAAAGCCATAGTGGCTAAACGTGAACTCCACTTGCCTGTAATTAAAGATCAAATGAAAATTACCGCAGAACGTTATCAGCTTATGGGTACGCCCACTTCATTTGTTATTAGCCCTGAAGGAAACATTCAAGCTAAATATGAAGGCGCAATTCCCGAAGACGATTTAACTAAATTATTTAAAGGATAACCCATGAAAAGAATTTACTCTACTCTACTCTCTTTAAGCTTGCTCACTGCCAGCCAATTTGTATTGGCTAATGTGAATACGGAACAAGCTGAAAATTTTTATAAACGAACCTGTGCCACTTGCCACGGAAAATCCGCTGAAAAATCAGCATTAGGACAATCCAGAATTATCAATACGCTAAATTCAGAGGAAATTTACACCGCACTTTCCGATCGTAAAAGTGGAAAAATACAAGGTGCAGGTAACATGGTAAAAAGCAGATTGAGTGAAGAAGAGATAAAAATGCTTTCTGAGTTTGTGCCAATCCTAAAAAAATAAAACCTTTCAACTTCTTCCATCTTTACATTATCTTTACAAAAATATGGTGTATTTATCATCATTTTTATGGCAGAATGCGCCATTCCTCTAAAAAGGAATATCTTATTTTTGATTTCTTTATGAAATTAAGAGATGAGTAATAGTAGTACATAATGTGCTGCTATTTTTTTATCAATTATTTTTTAGGAAACTAATCAATGAACAAAATTTTTAAAATAATTTGGAATAAAACGACCCAACGATTGGAAGTCGTTTCTGAATTAGCCAAGTCGCAAGGGAAAGCAAAGGCAAGTACAGATAAGCGTGAATCCTTAAATGATTCTAGCTTAAAAGGATTTAAACTAACGCAAGGACTAAAACCGCTCTCCTTGCTCGTAGCATTTGCTATTGCTATGCCAAGTTATGCTACGGTAACCGAATATAACAAAAATCAACCCAACTCGCTTCATATTTGGGGGAAAAAAAATGTCTCTCAAGGCGGTGTAAGCGATGCTCTAGTTCAAGCGGCAGTAATAACAGGTACTGGCAATGCATTGGGTGATGAAAGACCAGGTGGGGTTTTCTTCGCCTACGATAACCGAAACGACAGCGGTAATCAAGTAACACCAAATGCAATAAACATATTCGGTCGAGATAACAAAGTAAACGTTGGTAACAAAGTAAACATCATTGGTACCAATAATAATGTTCTTAATAATGCTATTGGGAATTCGGGCACAAATCTAGCGATTAATGCTATGGGTAATAACATTGCTGTAATGAACCCTAGAAGAAGTAGCTATTTTGGTAATGATATTTATGCAAACTCTGCTTATTTAGGGATTGGTAATAACCTTACTGTTGCAGCGGGTGGTCAAGCGGTTGGTACAGATATTAGATTGTCTGGCAACTCAATGGCGTTTGGTTCATCAATCACTACTGGTAACGCCAATAACTTTTTAGTGGGTGATGGTATTACAGCAACTAACCAAAACCAATTTATATCCGGTAAAAACATTACCTCTGGTTTACTTGGTGCATCATTAATGGGTAGAGACATCACCATTAATGAAGGATGGGCTGACAACTTAGTTGCTGTAGGTAATTCTCTTACTGTAAATGCACCAGGTAGCAATAGAGCAACCGAAGCTGTTGTAATGGGAGTAAAATCTAATGTTACAGGTGGAGTAAAAGCAGTCACAATCGGCTCGAATGTGACTTCAGAATCTGCATCTAATTCAGTGACCATTGGTAGTGACATTTCAACCAATAAACCTAATACAGTTACAATAGGTTCAGGCAACACCAAAACAGAGCAAAACTATTCAATTGCAATCGGTAATAATGCATCGACTCTAAACAATTCTAACGATAATGGTATTGCGATTGGTCGAAACAGCGTGGTACGAGGCGATAGCGGTATCGCATTAGGCTTAGGTGCAGAAAGTTATAATGCTGTGGATGTGGCTATTGGTCGTAATTCCAAAACGGCCGCAAACACCAATAGCACCCTATCAGCGTGGACTGTTTCTGGTGAAGATGTATTATCTAAATACAATAAAGCGGGCACAATTCAAACTACCGGTGCTGATAAGGGTGGTGTTGTTTCATTTGGTAGCGACACAGTAAAACGCCAACTTAAAAACGTTGCTGCAGGTGATGTATCTGCTACATCTACAGATGCAATCAACGGCGCACAATTATACGCTTTAGCCGAAGTAGTAAAACCAGGCACATTAACAATTAATGCTGGCGGCACGGCTGCAGCAAACAAAGTTGCTGATTGGAAAGCAAATTCAGATAAAACAATTGGCTTTGAATCAACAAACAATAACTTAGCTGTTTCTGCTGATGCGGCAAATGGTAAAGTTAAATTTACTCTAGCTGATAATTTGAGTGTTACCAGCGTAACTGCAAGTGGCGTTGAAATTGGTAAAAACAACGTTGCAGTAAATGCTAACAATAAAAAAATTACTGGATTAGCAGATGCAACACTTTCTACCACAAGCAATGAGGCTGTAACAGGTAGACAATTACAAGCTACGAATGCAAACGTAACCAATGTACAAAATATTGCCAACACAGCAAATACAAATGCAAGTGCTGCAAAACAAGCGGCAGATAATGCAGTAGCTGCAGTGAGCAATAGCTACCTACATGTCAATTCAAATAAAGCAGGTAACCTTGGGGCATTAAATGCTGCTGCTAATGCGACAGGTGCTAATTCTATTGCATTAGGTCCAAATGCAACAGCAGCAGGACCAGGCTCAATCGCAATTGGTGATGAAGCTGTAACAAACAACAGTCAGGGTACAATCGCTATTGGTCAAAATGCAGCTGCCAATACAACTAATTCAACCGTAATTGGTCGTGATGCAAAAACTGTAGGGCTGGCATCGGATTCTGTTGTAATTGGTTTAGGTTCAATTGCCACCTCTACATCAGCTACTGCAATTGGTAAAAATGCAAATGCATCTGGTGCAAGTTCAATCTCTATCGGTCAAAACACCGTTACTGTAGGAAGTGCAACAGCTGCTTTAGGTTATAACGTTACGGCTACTGCAGACAATGCAACAGCTGTGGGTTCTTATGGTAACGCTTCAGGTAAGGACTCAGTTACTGTCGGTGCAGCAAGTGCAAGTAACAACAATGCTGTTGCGATTGGTAAGGGAGCCAATGCTACTGGTTCTAGTGGTACTGCGGTAGGTACAGAGGCAAATTCTGCTGGAGGAAGTTCTGCTGCATTCGGTCAAAGAGCAAATGCAAGCAATACCGCATCATTAGCACTAGGTTATCAAGCAAATGCGACTGGAAGCTGGACGGTGGCAGTTGGCGGTGATGTAAACGCGACTGGTGACTTTGCTATTGCAATGGGTAATAGAGCAAATGCGTCTGCGCTAAATGCAACATCAATTGGTAGAGGTTCAGCAGCTTCAGGTGTTAATGCAACAGCTCTTGGTGCAGGAGCCAATGCAGCACTAGACAGAACATTAGCGTTAGGTCGTGGTGCAACAGCCAATACGGCAACTGGAGATGTGGCAATTGGTGATTCATCCACAACCTCTGCAGTTAATGAGATTTCTACTTTAACTATTAACGGTGAAGATATTTCAACTAACTTCCAAAAAGCAAAAGCAAGTGGAGATATTGGAGGAGTTGTTTCCGTTGGTAGCACAGCAGTTAAACGTCAAATCCAAAATGTAGGTGCAGGAAATGTATCTGCAACATCTACCGATGCAATCAACGGTTCACAACTTTATTATGTTGCAACTGAGTTAAATACGTTAGCTTCAACGGCAGAAAGTAAAGCAACAGCAGCATCAACAGCAGCGTCAACTGCTGACAGCAAAGCGGTAGCAGCGTCAACTGCAGCATCTACAGCGAACAGCAAAGCAACTGTAGCTTCTACTGCAGCATCTACTGCGGACAGCAAAGCAACTGTAGCTTCTACAGCAGCATCTACCGCTAACAGCAAAGCAACTGTAGCTTCTACTGCAGCATCTACTGCTGACAGCAAAGCAACTGCGGCTTCAACTGCGGCTTCAACTGCAGACAGCAAAGCGACTGTAGCTTCTACTGCAGCATCTACAGCGAACAGCAAAGCAACTGTAGCTTCTACTGCAGCATCTACTGCGGACAGCAAAGCAACTGTAGCTTCTACAGCAGCATCTACCGCTAACAGCAAAGCAACTGTAGCTTCTA
>NZ_VCED01000006.1:0-875 GCF_006384255.1 Haemophilus seminalis | reverse complement strand
TGTAGCTTCTACTGCAGCATCTACAGCGAACAGCAAAGCAACTGTAGCTTCTACTGCAGCATCTACTGCGGACAGCAAAGCAACTGTAGCTTCTACAGCAGCATCTACCGCTAACAGCAAAGCAACTGTAGCTTCTACTGCAGCATCTACTGCTGACTCTAAAGCAACTGTAGCTTCTACTGCGGCATCAACAGCCGACTCTAAAGCAGTCGTAGCACAAAACATTGCAACTCAAGCGTCTACTGCAGCATCAACTGCTGACAGCAAAGCAACTGCAGCTTCTACAACAGCAGTCGCTGCACAAAATACGGCTACTGCAGTATCTACTGCTGTAAGTAATCTTGAGTCTCGTAAACAAACTTTCAAAATAAAGAATAATGCAGATAAAGCAGCAAATGAGGATGGTACAGCTGAAGAATGGACATTAAACAAAGATAATGAAATTACTTTCGGTGCAACCTCTGATCTTTCTGTGACCACTGATAGCAATGGCAATATTATTTATGGTTTAAGTGCAGCTGCTAAAAGTGCTCTGGAAAAAGCTACAAATGTTGCTCAAGACATTGATACAATAAAATCTGATACAGCGGCAGCCAAAGCAAACGCAGAGAAAGCTCTAACTGCAGCATCTACAGCTGACTCTAAAGCAACTGCGGCTTCAACTGCAGCATCTACTGCAGACAGCAAAGCAACTGAAGCATCTACTGCAGCTTCAACTGCTGACAGCAAAGCGGTAGCAGCGTCTACAGCAGCATCTACTGCAGACAGCAAAGCAACTGAAGCATCTACTGCAGCGTCAACTGCTGACAGCAAAGCGGTAGCAGCGTCTACAGCAGCATCTACTGCAGACAGCAAAGCAACTGAAGCATCTACTG
>NZ_VCED01000005.1 GCF_006384255.1 Haemophilus seminalis | reverse complement strand
CAGCAAAGCAACTGAAGCATCTACTGCAGCGTCAACTGCTGACAGCAAAGCGGTAGCAGCGTCTACAGCAGCATCTACTGCAGACAGCAAAGCAACTGAAGCATCTACTGCAGCGTCAACTGCTGACTCTAAAGCAACAGCAGCTTCAACTGCAGCATCTACTGCAGACAGCAAAGCAACTGAAGCATCTACTGCAGCGTCAACTGCTGACAGCAAAGCGGTAGCAGCGTCTACAGCAGCATCTACTGCAGACAGCAAAGCAACTGAAGCATCTACTGCAGCGTCAACTGCTGACTCTAAAGCAACAGCAGCTTCAACTGCAGCATCTACTGCAGACAGCAAAGCAACTGAAGCATCTACTGCAGCGTCAACTGCTGACTCTAAAGCAACAGCAGCTTCAACTGCAGCATCTACTGCAGACAGCAAAGCAACAGCAGCTTCAACTGCAGCATCTACTGCTGACAGCAAAGCAACTGAAGCATCTACTGCGGCATCTACTGCTGACAGCAAAGCAACTGCGGCTTCTACAGCAGCTTCTACTGCTGACAGCAAAGCAACAGCAGCTTCTACAGCAGCTTCAACTGCTGACAGCAAAGCGGTAGCAGCGTCAACTGCAGCATCTACAGCGGATAGCAAAGCAACTGCGGCTTCAACTGTGGCTTCAACTGCAGACAGCAAAGCAACTGAAGCATCTACTGCGGCATCTACTGCTGACTCTAAAGCAACAGCAGCTTCAACTGCGGCATCTACTGCAGACAGCAAAGCAACTGCGGCGGATAGCAAAGCAACTGCAGCTATGGATACAGTAACCAAATCTGGCTTAGAAGTAGATGGTCAAAATACCAAACTCGGAAATGGAGCAACCTACGTAGGTGGTTCAAATGCAACTGCAATTGGTGGATCAGCTAAAGCAACTGCGGAAAATACAACTGCAGTGGGTCAAGGATCTGAAGCGACTGCAAAAGGTGCAACAGCAATTGGTCAAGGTGCGAAAGCAACTGCTGAAAATGCTGTAGCAATTGGTACTGGCTCTGTAGCTGCTGAGGCAAATACAGTGTCTATCGGTTCACAAGGTAATGAACGTCGTATCACGAATGTCGCTGCTGGTGTGAATCCAACTGATGCAGCTAATGTTGGTCAAGTTAATGCGGTAGAAAACCGTATCAATAATAAACTTGGTAAACTTGATAAGAAACACCGTAGTGGTGTTGCAAGTGCAGTGGCAGTTGCAAACATTCCACAAGTAACCATCCCTGGAGCTAGCATGGTTGCACTTGGCGTAGGTAACTACAAAGGTCAAAGTGCCGTAGCTGTGGGTTACTCAAGAGCAAGTGATAGCAACCGAGTTATTATTAAGATGAGTGCAGGTGCAAGTACACAACGTGATTACACATTCGGTGCTGGTATTGGTTACCAATGGTAATAACTAAATAGTTAATCTAAATTAGTTGATTAACTGAAAAAGAGCGGTATTTTTATCATTTATTTGGTAAAATAGCCGCTCTTTTATTATATGGGTATTGAGAATAAAACATGTCTAAGAAATACAACGTAGGTATTACGTTTAATTTAGAAAGCCAAATTAGAGATATTTGGTCTAATGGCGCTAATCAAAATTTAATTTTTTTATATCAATTATTTGAAGCATTAGATATTGTAAAGAATGTTACCTTTGTTTGTTGGGGGCCTGAAGGCATAACAACACCAGATAAAAATTTTATGTTAGAAAATTTAAATCTTAAATTCTCACACATTGATGATGTTATTGAAGATTTAGATCTTTTGATTGAAGGATCATTGTCTATCGAGCCAAACCAAGCTGAGATCATTCATAAAAATGGCGGAAAGGTCATTTGTTATAAAATGGGAAATGATTATATCTATGATATTGAGGCTGTCATACATAATAAATCAGCAACAAGAATATTTAATGGTACTAAGTTTGATGCGAATTGGATTATTCCACAGAATATGAATACGAATTCGGCTTATTTTTCAATTATGCATCGTTGCCCATCTCGACAAATTCCATTTATTTGGTCTTCAGTTTTTTGTGATAAAGGAATTGCTGAATTGAATCGACCATTTGGTTATATAAATAATTTGGATAAGTCTAAAAAATCTCGTCGAATATCTTCTTTTGAACCGAATATATCTATTTTTAAAAATAGTTTCACTGATATTTTAATTGCAGAGCAAGCATATCGACAAAGACCTGATTTAATTGAACATGTTTATATGTGTAATACTTATAATATTAAAGATCATCCTACTTTTTTTAATTTTATAGGTAGAACAAATTTAGTCAAGGATGGTATTATGAGTGTAGAAAAACGATTTGCTATGCCATTATTTTTATCAGAATATACTGATATTGTATTAAGTACACAATGGGAGAATGGGCTAAATTATGCATATAATGATGCTCTTTATGGTGGTTATCCATTTATTCATAATTCTAAATTATTACCTAAAGGTGTAGGGTATTATTATGATCAATTTGATGCATTTGAAGGAGCAAGAGTATTAATTGATGTGATTGAAAATCATGATAAATATCACGATGCTTATGTTCAACGTGCGAATGAATATTTAGATTCCTTACACCCACATAACCCTATAAATCTAGCAGTTTATGAACTTGAATTAAAGCGTTTATTTGAATAAAAGAGTAAAAGAATGAGAAAGTATAAGATTGGTATTACATTTAATTTAGAAGGGAAAATAAGAGATATCTGGGCAAATGGCGCAGGACAAAATATCATTTTTCTCTATAATTTATTAGAAAGCTTAGATTGTGTTGAATCTGTTGTTTTGGTGAGTGATGGACCGAATAAAATCACTGTACCAGATAAAGGTTTTATGCTTGATAATTTTAATTTATCTTTTGCTTATATTTATGATGTTCTTGATGGCTTGGATGTCTTAATTGAAGGGACGTTAACTATTGAACCTGATTATGCTAATCGAATTCATCAAAGAGGAGGAAAAACGGTTGTTTATAAAATGGGAAATGATTATATCTATGATATAGAATCAACCATACATAATAAATCTCCTATTCATCAATTTAATGGAGCAAAAATTGATGCAAATTGGATCATTCCACAAAATATGAATACAAATTCGGCTTATTTTTCAATTATGCATGATTGTCCATCTGTTAAAATTCCTTTTATTTGGGAACCCTTATTTTGCCAATCTGCTATTGCTCAACGCTCTGATTTATCTTTTGGTTATTTAAGTAATATAAATAAACATAACCATAAGCGTAGAATATCCTCGTTCGAACCAAATATTTCTATTTTTAAAAATAGTTTTACCGATATTTTAATTGCAGAACAGGCATATAGAGAAAGACCTGATTTGATTGAGCATGTTTATATGTGCAATACCTATGATAAAAGAGAACATAGTACTTTCCATAATTTTATTGGTCGAACAGATCTAGTAAAAGATGGGGTGATGAGCGTGGAAAATCGCTTTAGAATGACAGATTTCTTGTCTATTTATACTGATATTGTCCTCAGCACTCAATGGGAGAATGGATTGAACTATGCCTATAATGAAGCACTTTATGGAGGATATCCGTTAGTACATAATTCTACCTTGCTTCCAAAGGGTATTGGATATTACTATGATCAATTTGATGCATTTGATGGTGCAAAAAAATTAATTTATGCGATAGAAAATCATGATAAAAATTATGATGAATATATGCAAAAAGCAAATGATTATTTAGATTCATTAAATCCTTATAATCTAGTTAATTTATCCATTTATGAAAGAGAATTAAAACGTTTATTTGAGTGAGAAAAATGAAAAAATATAAAATAGGTATTACATTTAATTTAGAACATCAAAATAAAGATATATGGTCTAACGGTGTTCACCAAAATTTAGTTTTTTTATATCAACTTTTTAATGCATTGGATTGTGTTGAAGATGTTATATTTGTGAGTTGGGGACCTGAAAATATAAGTGATCCTAAAGAATGGAATATGCTATCAGATCTTAATCTAAAATTTTATCAAATTGATGAAAAGATTAATGAACTAGATATTTTAGTAGAAGGTTCCTTATATATTGAACCGCGTTACGCAGATATTATTCGAAAGAATGGTGGAAAAGTTGTTTGCTATAAGATGGGAAACGATTTTATTTATGATGTTGAATCCTTTGTAAATAATAGACAATCTAATAGTAGTTTTAATGGAACATTATTTGATGCACATTGGATTCTTCCTCATCATATGAATACAAACGCATCATATTTTGCAATAATGCAACGTTCAGTAGCTCGTAAAATTCCTTATATTTGGTCTCCCTTATTTTTTGATAAAGCAGCAAAAGATCTAAAGAAACCATTTCACTATTTTGATAGTACAAATTTTTCTAAGAAAGAAAAAAGAATTTCCTCTTTTGAACCTAACTTATCTGTTTTAAAAAATTGTTTTACTAATATATTAATTGCAGAGCAAGCCTATAGATATAGACCTGAATTAATTGAACATGTTTATTTATGTAATACTTATGATAAAAGAGAGCGTCCTTCTTTTAAAGATTTTATAGGAAAAACAGATTTATTAAAAAGTGGGAAAATTTCTACAGAAGGGCGCTTTCATATGCCATTTTTTTTATCAGAATACACAGATATAGTCTTAAGTACACAGTGGGAAAACGGCTTAAATAATGCTTATAATGATGTACTTTATGGAGGGTATCCACTAATACATAATTCTAAATTTCTACCTAAAGGTGTAGGATATTATTACGATCAATTTGATGCTTTTGATGGTGCAAAAGTTTTAATTGATGTCATTGAAAATCATGATAAACACCATGATGAATATGTTGCTAGAGCAAATGACTATTTAGCTTCTCTACATCCATATAATCCTATTAATCTTGCTATTTATGAAAATGAATTAAAACGTTTGTTTAAATAGGAAAATATAAATGAAAAGAATTATTTTAACCGCATTAGATAACAATAATACTATTTGGTATGAGCAATTCTTACCCTTTATATTGAGTTTACAAAAAACAGATTTCTATACCGAGAAAAAAGGTGATATTGGTGTATTAGATTACGGCCTTTCTCTAGAAAAAAAGGCCGTTTTAGAAAAAAATAATATTTTTTGTTTCCCCCCTTCTCATTGTTATAGTGAAATGCTTTTAGATAGACATATTTCTGTTGCAGATATTGCAGAAAAATATGCTTATGAGCAAATTGCATTTTATGATGCAGATATTTGGTTTCCCTCACAAAGACTGACTATTTTTGATCAGATTATTTATCAGGATAATTTATATTGCGCTTATGATGCTTGGCGTTGCAGTTTTTTAGCTGATGTTGTTCCAAATGAACAACAAGAAAATGAATATAAAAAACTTGATGAAATTGAGAGTAAATATGGATATGTTTGGCAAGCTGGGGTAATATTAGGGCATAAAAACGCATTTATAAAATATAAGAATTACACTGAAAATCTATTATTAAAGAATAATTTTTCTATGAAATATGGGATAGATGCTACCGTTTTAAATCGCTATTCCTATGATGAAAATAAAGTAAGTTTACTTCCTACAAAGTATAATTGTACTCCATTGTGGGGAGTGAAACATCTCGTAAAAAATAATCATCATCTTTTTCTTATAGAAAATGAACAAGTAGAGGGATTTCATATTACAAGGAATCATCGTGAAGATAAATTAATTACGTTTAATGGACTTTATCCTGATGATTTTTACAAAAGGGGAAAAGCCTTCCAAACAGAAAATTATATACTTTATAACATCACTAGAGAAAGTTTAGTGACAAATAATAGTGAAAGCCAAACTAAATTATCACTAAATTATGCAAAAGCCAACGGACATCTTTTAATAAAATTTGATAGTGGTGACCTTTTTAGGAAAGGTGCTCTATGTGTTGAATGTTCAGGAGAAAGTACTATTTCTTTTATAAATAATCAGGATTCTCCAGTAATTTTATATTGGCTTTATAGTGGAATTGCAACTTATCCTGAATGCACTCGAATTTATGTTAATAATGGCGATATTTTTACCCCCAAACAAAATTGTTATTATAAAGATATTATAGGAGCGGGTAAAACTATCAGTTTTAACACGCAAGATTTAAATGTTGAAGAAAATCGCATCCAGTGGGTTTTTGCTAGTTTACAGATTGTTTAATTTTATAGAGGAAATACTTAATGATTAATATACTAATAGTTCATCCTACTTTATCTCCACCCTTTGGCCGTGGAGGAGTTGAAACCGTTTTAATTTCATATTTGAAAATATTATCTAAATTTGTAACACAAGAAAAATGTAAAGTTGATCTTTTATTGTTAAAAGAAATAACAGAAGATGACTTAGCTATTATACCAAAAAACATTAATACAACATTCAATTTCAGGGGATTGAGTGTATTTGAAGAAATGTTTCAAATTTACTGTTCAATTGAAAGAAATAAAGGACATTATTCTATATCTGAAAAGAAATTTTTTAGCAGTTGGGATGATCAAATTACCGATTATTGTAATAAAAATATATTAAATGTTATTAATTCAGGAAATCATGATATCATCATCAATTTCGATAGTCATTTTGATGATTTCTTGAAAAAATATGATATAACAAATCAACTTCCTATAATCCGATGGATCCATTCAGACACCAATTTTACAACATGGAAGAACAATCCTGATTTATATAAATACTTATTAAATAAACATAGCTACCTTGTTAATATCTGTAATGAAATGTCAGAAAAATGCTCTCAAATTTTACCAGAGTTAGGAGTAGATAAACCTATTGTTACATTAGTTAATCCAATTGACGAAAAAGATATAAAAGAAAAACTATCTATTCAAGAAAAAGAAATTACTGAAAATGACAAAATATTAATTTCTGAAAATTATATTTTACAAGTTGCACGCTTATTTGATTATAAAGATCATTTTACAATGCTAGATATTTATTCTCAATTAAAACAGAAAGGTATAAAAGAAAAGTTATATATTATTGGAGCTGGGCCAAATTATTCAAAATTAGAAGAACGAATTAAAGAATTAGGTTTGGAAGGTGATTGCTTATTACTGGGAAGACGAGATAATCCTTATATATTTATGAAACATGCAAAACTTTTTATCCATACATCTTTGTCTGAAGGATTACCTACAGTATTCTTAGAAAGCATGGTATGTGGAACCCCTGTTGTAGCAATGGATTGCCCTACTGGACCTAGAGATATTTTGGGAAATGGAGAGTTTGGTGCATTAATTCCTTTAGGCAATAAAACTGAATTCGTAAACCGAGTTTATGCGCTATTAAATAATGATATTGAAAGAAATACCTATATTCATCGTTTACCAGAATCTATTGCGCGTTTTAATATTGATAGAGTAAGTAATGAATTAGAGAAGTTGTTAGTAAGAGTTTCAGAATCTGTAAAGCAATGAAACAACTATAGCATAGCTATTGGGAGAGATAATAGCTATGCTATTAAATATGTTCTTTCTGAGAGAATTTCTACTTATCTAAAACCATCGTTATCAGAAAAAGAAATAAATAATCTTTATTGATGGCTATCAATAGAACTATATTAATCAGGTGCAAAAAGATACATTAAATTTTCTTCTTATAGTAAAATCAATAACAATTTATTGAAAATTAACTTATTTCGTCGTTAAATTACAGAAAGTAAACGTATCAACTATTTAATATCCTATACAGAGTAGCCACCATAACTCTTAAGTGAATAATATTGTTACTTATTATAATCCATAATTATCATTCTGGTAATTGTAACTATAGTCTAGTTTTAATTTAGGTAACTTCTAAAATAGTCCCCTATAAAATATGCATTTTAAAAATCAATACGTCTTTATCTTTCTATAAAATCATACCAAGAAAATAATTGTTCTTCTTTTACACATTCTGCCCTGAGTAATTTTCCATCAGTAAATAAGAGATAGAAATATTCTAAAGATATTGGGTAATAATCGAATTGGTAAGAGTAATAATATCCCGCTTTTTAAATAACAATCCTCACGTAAAATATGCATTTTTTAGACTTCCCCATAAAGATCTATACTTCAACCCTCAAGAGGCTTGTGAGAACCGGCAACCGCGTCTAATTATTTCTTTGATTACCCCTAAAAAAGGAGTCAACATGTTCTTTCGTTAATAAATTATCTTGAACCATATCTTCTTTTTCTTAGTTTCTTATATAATCCTCTACCACTTTTGTATTTAACCCTACTGTGCTTACAAAAAATCCTTTCGCCCAGAAATGCCTATTTCCATATCTATATTTTAAGTTCGCATGTCTTTCAAAAATCATCAGCGCTGACTCGCCCTTCAGATAGCCCATAAAATCTGATACCGATATTTTAGGTGGAATTTTTAAGAGCATATGGATAGGGGCTAGCATTACCTGCGCTTCTATTATCTCCACGTTTTTATAGCCATATAACTGCCTCAATATTTGCCCTATATCTGCTCTCAACTTTCCATAAATTACTTTTCTTCTGAACTTCGGAATAAATACAATGGGGTACTTACCGTTTCATTTTGTGTGTGATAGACACGAATCGCCATTGGTTTTACTTTACCATGATAATCCTCCTATATATTGAATTTTGGTTGCAAAGCTTGTTCGTTATATAGCGAGAATTTTTCTGTTCATCGCTTAAGCAATTTGGCTCTATACGTATGCCACTCATGGACAGACTTCCGTTTAGCCATAAGAAAATACGATTAATTTTATTCTGTGTATGCCTTAATATTAGTACGAATTAAAAAATAAATTATCAAACTGATGAAAGCACAAACTAAAATCACCACAGCTGTTGCATAGAAAATATTACCAATACCGACTAATGGTGAAACAACGCCCCCTAGAAAAAAGGGAGTAAAACCAAGTAATGCAGAAGCACTTCCGGCATATTGACGTTCACTTTCCATTGCCAATGAAGAAATTGCAGGAAAGGTAAGCCCCATCATCAATAACATAAGAAAGAAGCCAATTTCAACTAAAAACCAGTTAGGTTGAATAATAAGTGTCGAAATGGTGTAAAGAACAACAATCCCAAAGCCCAATACTCCAAAAGAAAGGGCTGTACGATTTGACAACTTACCACCTATATTTGCTCCAATAACTAATGCTGCACCATTTGCTCCAAAACATAAACTAAAAGTAAACGCACTTAACCCGTAAAAACTTTGCAAAATAAAAGGTGAAGCGGAAATATACGCAAACATGGCGGCAAGCAAAAAGCTTTCAATACCAACATAACTCATAAACATTCTATTTTTTATAATCTTGCCAAATGTAAAGAATGTGGAAAGTACAGAACCTTTCAAACGTTTTTCAATAATTAGGCTTTCTTTTAAACGAAGACAAAATAGTAATACAACAATACCAATAATTGCTAAAAAGAAAAATACGCCTTTCCAACCAATATATTCTAATAATAAACTGCCTAGAATAGGTGAAATGATCGGTGCGATACCATTAATCGTCATTAATAGCCCAAAAAAACGTGTCATTTCACGACCACGATATAAGTCCGTCGCTATCGCACGAGAAATTACTACACTTCCAGCAGAGGAAAGCCCTTGTACCGCTCTTAATACAATCATCGTTTCAATATTCGGTGAGAAAATCAGTAAAATCGTACTGATGATATAAATTAAAAGTGAAATAATCAGCGGCTTTTTGCGTCCAAATTTATCACTCATCGGGCCAAGTAATAGCTGCCCAACGGCTAAACCGATCATTGCCGTTGTGAGCGTTAATTGTGTCATTGAGGCTGTTGTATCAAAAAATTGTGCAAGCTGTGGCAATGATGGCAAATAAAGATCGACAACAAATGGTCCAAAGGCAGAAAGTACACCAAGTAAAATCACTAAAAAGGCTTTTGAATTTGTTTTTTGCATTTATATATCCTAAATAAAAATTATTTATACCGTTTTTTCACCGCACTTTTATCTTGCTCACGTAATCGTTCTAATTTTTCCTTAATCTGAATTTCCATACCTCTATTCGTCGGAAAATAATATTGAGTGTCTTTTAATTCAGGCGGGAAATAATTTTCACCTGCCGCATAAGCGTTAGGTTCATCGTGGGCATAACGATATTCAGCACCATAGCCAAGCTCTTTCATTAAATTAGTTGGTGCATTGCGTAAATGTGGTGGAACATCATAATCGGGTAAATCTTTCACTTGCTGTTTGGCAGTGTTAAATGCGGTATAAACCGCATTACTTTTTGGCGCTACCGCAAGATAGATAATAGCTTGAGCAATGGCGCGCTCCCCTTCATAAGCCCCCACTCGAGTAAAACAATCCCATGCAGCCAATGCGACTTGCATAGCACGAGGATCGGCATTTCCCACATCTTCTGAAGCAATGGCAAGTAATCGGCGCGCAACATATAAAGGATCACCGCCTGCCGTTAAAATTCGTGCATACCAATACAATGCAGCATCTGGTGCAGAACCTCGAACAGATTTATGTAGCGCAGAAATTAAATCATAGAAACGATCGCCTTGTTTATCAAATCTCGCTTGACGTTCGCCTAAGACTTCTTTTAATAAAGTGCGGTCGATTTTCTTTCCATTTTCGGTTTCATTCGCCATATCCACCATTAATTCGAGGCAATTCAAGGCTAATCGCGCATCCCCATTAACATATTCGGCAAGCACTTGTAGTAAATTCTCTTCTAAAATTAGCCGCTCTTTACCCAATCCTCGTTCAGGATCTTCTACAGCTTGCTGCAAAACTTGTTCAATTTCAGCCGAGGTGAGTGATTTCAGCACATATACTCTGGCACGAGAAAGCAACGCATTATTTAGCTCAAAAGATGGATTTTCTGTTGTAGCCCCAATAAAAATAACGGTTCCGTCTTCAATGTGCGGTAAAAATGCATCTTGCTGGCTTTTATTAAAACGATGGACTTCATCCACAAATAAGATAGTTTTACGATCTGTAAGACGATTTTGTTTTGCACGATCAATAGCTTCACGAATTTCTTTGATACCACTCGTCACCGCAGAAATTCGCTCAACTTCTGCATTAATACGTTGCGCAATAATTTCTGCGAGTGTTGTTTTTCCTGTACCTGGTGGCCCCCAGAAAATCATGGAATGAATATGCCCAGCTTGAATCGCTTTACGCAGTGGCTTATCTTCACCAATAAGATGAGTTTGCCCAAAATACTGCTCTAGACTCGTTGGACGCATCTTAGCTGCCAGTGGACGAAAATCATTTTCGGCAAAATCAAAATTGAGGTTAGACATTTTTATTTCTCACAAAATTGAAGGGCGTATTTCTACGCCCTTATTTAAAATAATCATTTGTTATTTTTTACGTTGGTCATCCACTTCAACGCCTTTTTCTGGCTTGAATTGGAACAAGCTATCAGACAAAGTTTGATTAGTAATATTACGTAAAACATAAAGATTGGTTTGCCCATCTTTCTCTGTCGTACTGAAATTTCTTAATACGCCATTAGCATCGACGCGAATATCAAATTGCTTGATATTACTTTTCGAAGATTTAGGTTTCAATACGAAAGTATCCACTTGTTGCATGACCGAATATTGATCCCAATGGCTTTTATCGTTACTTGTGAGCAATACGAATGGTGTATTATTTACCGCATCTTTCACCCATTGTGCTGTTACTTGTTGCACAAATGGATCATAGAACCACAAGGTTTTACCATCAGAAATAATCTGGGTTTCTTGAGGAGTTTTAGTATCCATACGGAATAAATTTGGACGTTTAATTTGAAGTTTGCCACTTCCCTGTTGAACATTTTTGCCACTTCCAGAAGTCACTGTTTGCACAAATTCTGCACTTAACACATCAACTTTAGCTAAACGCATTTGCAATTCACTTGCCGCATCAGCCAATGCCAAATTACTCAAACCAAGTAACGCAAGTGCGGCAAATTTTAACGTTGTTTTTTTCATTTTACTTTCCTTTTAAATTAGTAGTCCGGACGACGCGATAAAATCTCACGCTTACCATTTTGCATTGGGCTAACAATTCCTTGCTCTTCCATTTGATCCATAATACGCGCTGCTCGGTTAAAACCTACGCTGAATTTACGTTGAATAGAAGATACTGAAGTTGTACCAGTATTAATAACGAAATCCATTACTTCATCAAAAAGTGGATCTAATTCTCCACCGCTTGATATTCCTTTTTCTGTGCTTTCCTCATCGTCAGCACTTTCTAAAATGCCATCGATATAATCAGGTTTACCACGTGCTCGCCAATCATCCGCAATACGAATAACTTCATCATCACTCATAAAGGCACCATGAACACGCACCAAATCCGATGAACCTTGCCCCGAATAAAGCATATCACCACGACCTAAAAGCGCCTCAGCCCCACCTTGATCAAGAATTGTGCGTGAGTCAATTTTACTTGCAACCGTAAAGGCAATCCGACTTGGGATATTTGCTTTAATTAAACCTGTAATCACATCGACAGAAGGACGTTGCGTCGCTAAAATTAAATGGATACCAATAGCTCGCGCTTTTTGTGCCAAGCGAGCAATGAGTTCTTCAATTTGCTTACCCGCTACCATCATTAAATCAGCAAACTCATCGACAATAACCACAATATAACTCAATTTTTTCAATGCAGGTGGCATCGTATCCATTGTATCGCCAGGTCGCCAAATTGGATTTGGCACTGGCATTCCCATTGCTTCATATTCATCGATTTTTTCGTTAAAGCCTTCAATATTACGTACACGTAGCGCAGAAAGCAGCTGATAACGGCGTTCCATTTCATCTACACACCAACGCAATGCATTAGCAGCTTTTTTCATATCTGTTACAACAGGCGTTAGCAAGTGCGGAATATCATTATAAACAGAAAGTTCAACGACTTTAGGATCGATCATGATGAATTTCACATCTTCTGGTTGAACACGATAAAGTAAACTTAAGATCATCGTATTCACGCCAACAGACTTACCCGATCCCGTTGATCCTGCAACCAACAAATGTGGCATTTTCGCTAAATCAACAATCACTGCCTTTCCGCTAATATCTTTACCTAAAGCCATTGGCAAAGTGGCATGAGTATCACGGAATTCGCTGCTATCTAACACGTCACGTAATGGCACCATTTGACGATGAAGATTAGGTGTTTCAATACCGATATAAGGCTTACCAGGAATAGCCTCCGCTACACGAATCGAGCGGAACATTAATGCACGCGCTAAATCGGTATCAATACTCGTTACTTTTGACGCTTTCACCCCAGGTTGTAATTCTAATTCATAACGCGTAACAACAGGGCCAACAAGCACATCTTTTACAGTCGCTTTCACATTAAAATTACGTAATTGTTGCTCTATACGTTGAGATGTTTCCAAAACTTCTTCTTGAGTAATATTTTGTTCTACCGCCGGATGCTTCGATAATAACTCTAAACTTGGCAATGGCGTGCTAGGCTTTTCACGTTTAGTTGTTTGCTGTTGGAATGCTGGATGAATTAGTGAACCACTATAACCTTGATAATGAGGTGTATTCTCTGTAGTTTTAACTTGTTCTTCAGTCACCTCATTCTGTAAAGAAACCATCATTTCTGAATTATTATCTGCTAAACGAACTTGTTCATCAGCTTGAGCAAAACGTGCTGCTTCACGAGCTGCAAATTCTTTAGCAAGATGTGAAAAATTATTTTCTTCATCATTCTGATGCGCTAAACCCTCACGCAAGGAAACCGTTGGGATTTCATCATCTTGTAGTAAAGAAACTTCTGAAAAATTATCCGCACTTATTTCATTTTCTGATTTATTCAACTGTCCCTTTTCTTTTTTATTATTAATCCACACTGGGACAAAATCATTTTCATTCGGCATTTGATGATTTAACTCATTTGAAATATGAACACTAGGCAATTTTTCCATACCTAAATCAGAAATAAATTGTTCATCAATATTTTGTGAATTAAGTTCGTTATAATCTGTTTGAATAGCGATATTTTGTGTTAATCCACTAATATTTATCATTTGCTCATTAGATAACTTTTCGTTTTCTCCAAGCTCACTATCATTCTTATCTTCTACAAATTTTGGATTATGTTCATTTTGTTCCGCAACTTCTGGCAATATCATATTTTGAATAAAATCTGGTTTCTGAATCAAAATTTGCTCTAATTCCTCTCCAGATTCATCTTGTTTAACATCTTCAGTTTGTTCATTTTTCATAGTAAACCAATGATAAAACGTCACAAGCAATCGAATAAATGAGGCACCAGAACAAAAAATGAATCCAATGACAGCAAAGACCAGCCCAATTAATATTGCACCTAATTTACCGAGTACAGGATAAATCCAATTCACTACAAGTGAACCACCAAGCACACCGCCACTCAAATAAAAAGAATTACTTGATAAAAGCAACATACTCATCACACAAAGACCGATGATTAAAGTAAAAAAACCAAAACTACGTAAAATAATTCGCGTACATGAAAGCTGTTTAACCGCTTTAGTTTTTAATAGATAAACTGGCACTAAAAACGTAGTAAAAGGAAAAATATGTGCAACATATCCGAAAAAGACAAAAAGGAGATCGATTACCCAAGCGCCGAATGCTCCAGCCTTGTTAATTGTTCCATCATGAGATGCAGCCGTTGCCCAAGAATTATCTAAAGGTGTATAACTAGACCAAGCAATAATTAAATAAAGTCCAAAAAGTGCGGTTAATGCTAATAATAATTCAGCTAAATACTGTCTTGGTGTAAAGCGTTCTGTAATTCGTTTAATCATATAGTTTATTATTTCAATACAAGATAATTAGTTTGTTTTACTTCTTCCATCACCACATAAGTGCGCGTATCATTTACACCTGGTAAGCGCAATAAAGTTGAGCCAAGCAATTTACGATACTCTGCCATATCAGCAACTCGAGTTTTTAGAAGATAATCAAAATCACCCGACACTAAGTGGCATTCTTGAATTTCTTCCAACTCTTGAATCGCAGCATTAAATTCCTCAAATACGTCAGGTTTTCCACGAACTAACGTGATTTCCACGATCACAAGCAAAGGTGCTTCCAATAATTCAGGATTCAACAACGCACGATATCCCATAATTACGCCTTGTTTTTCTAAACGTTTCACACGTTCTAAACAAGGAGTGGGTGAAAGCCCTACTTTTTTCGACAAATCAATATTAGAAATTTTACCGTTGCGTTGTAATTCATTAAGAATTTTTATATCAATCGCATCCAGCGCTTTATTCAGTTTTTTTTCCATTTTCTTATTTTTCTTTGAATAAAAAGTATGTTTATTTTAACAAATTTTGCTAACGTTTTCAGTACAACGGCCATAGATAATTCATTTCCATTGAGGCTATTAATTATCTCTAATGAAGTATTTAGAAATTATCCAACACGGCTAACGCATCGGAAAGTTTCTTCACCGTAAAAACTTGCATATTTTCGACCGCACTTTTCGGCTTGTTACCAAAAGGAACAATAGCACGTTTGAAGCCATGCTTTGCCGCTTCACTAATACGTTCTTGCCCACTTGGCACCGGACGAATTTCTCCCGCTAATCCAACTTCACCAAAAATCACTAAATCTTGTGGCAAGGGGCGATTACGGAAACTTGAAATTAACGCCAACAACAAAGCTAAATCCGCACTTGTTTCACTGACTTTTACACCACCAACGACATTCACAAAGACATCTTGATCAGCCATTTGTAAGCCCCCATGTCGGTGTAACACCGCCAATAATAGCGCTAAGCGATTTTGCTCTAAACCCACCGCAACACGGCGAGGATTCGCTAGCATTGAATGATCCACTAAGGCTTGAATTTCAACTAGAAGAGGACGAGTACCTTCCCAAAGTACCATAACAGAGCTGCCCGATGTAATCTCATCACCTCGACTTAAAAAGATCGCCGATGGATTTTTTACTTCTCGCAAGCCTTGCTCGGTCATACCAAATACACCTAATTCATTGACCGCACCAAAACGGTTTTTATGGCTACGCAAGGTACGATAGCGAGAATCGGCTTCACCTTCTAATAGTAATGAACAGTCAATGGCATGCTCTAACACTTTCGGCCCTGCAAGAGTTCCGTCTTTCGTTACATGCCCCACCATAATAATGGCGACTTGGCGGGTTTTCGCATAACGAGTGAGAAAAGAAGCACATTCACGCACTTGTGCCACACTGCCTGGCGATGATTGAATATCTGCCAAATGCATTACCTGGATCGAGTCCACCACTATAATTTGTGGTTTTAACTGATCCGCCAAATTACAAATCTGTTCCACAGAGGTTTCTGATAACATTTTTAATTGATCGTTTGGCAATCCCAATCGACTTGCACGCATCGCAACCTGTTGTAACGATTCCTCTCCCGTCACATAAAGTGCGGTCATATTTTTCGCTAAACTACACATGACTTGTAATAACAATGTACTTTTCCCTGCACCAGGATGCCCTCCAATTAAAATCGCACTGCCTGGTACAATCCCGCCGCCCAGTACCCGATCTAATTCATTAAAGCCACTGGAAAAACGTGGTGTTTCTTGTAAACTAATTTCAGAAAGCGTTTGAATTTTTGCCTGAGTTTCCCCCGCGTAGCCGCTAAAACGATCATTTTTTGATTTTGCCGTGGAAATTAACCGCACTTCGGTGATTGTATTCCACGCTTTACAAGCTGAACATTGCCCTTGCCAACGAGAAAACTCCGCACCACAATCGTTACATACATAAGCTGTTTTCGGAGCTTTAGCCATTTTTTATCCTTCTCATCCTTTAACCGAGTATTCATATACCTACAGCTAAATATCGTTATATTATTCAAGGCAAGCTTACATAATGCTTAGAAATATAGCTTACCCATTTGCACGGTTGATTCGCATTATGCCGAGAATCTCATTAATTTGATCATTCGCTCAAAATAAACTCGACTTTTCAAAAGTGTGGTCAATTTTTCAATAGTTTTTTCATTGTCTTTCGTTTCACTATGAAAACGAATCAAATCACGGATTTCAGCAAAGATTGTTTGATTGCTTTCTAATAAAGCTGGTAAGAACGTTTCTTTTTGTTTCTCTGTTACCATCGCTTCTAGGATTTTTCCATTTTCATCATAATAATGATAAAGATTAAAAAATGCCCCAACTCGCTCCACTGTTTTCATAAAATCTTGGCTAAAAAGTGCGGGAGAAAAGGATAAGGTTTCTTCCAAAAGTTTCTGTTCCATTTTCAACACGGAATTAAATTTTGCACAAAAATCTACCGCACTTTCTTCTCGTTCTTCTTTTAAGAAATCACGCCATTTATTTAACCAATCTGTTAAAAATTGTTTTGAATCCAGCAAATAACCTCGCTTCGCTTTACTTGCACTACTAAAATAAATATCTCTTTCGAAAGGCAAGGTTTCTACAAAATCAAAAAGATCCTGCACATTGCCAGATTTCAATTCAAACTCAATTTCACAAATAGGTTGCTCAGATTCGCCTGCAATAATTTGGCCTTGATCGAACGCCACTTCAATTTTGGATTGTTGAAATTCAACTAACCAAAAAGTGCGGTTAAAATCTGTGGAGAAAATAGGTTGTAGTGTAGAACTAGGTAATTGTTCAAAAGGGTAAAGCTCTCTTAATTGGGCATTAGTTGGCGTTTCTTTTTCGGTTAATGGTAAATTATATTCTGGGCGACTATGCAATCCACCAACAACTTTGCCGTTGGTTTTAAGCGTTAATGTAAGTTCCTGATCTTCTTGACGAATACGTAATCCCATCTTTCGTTTAGCAAGGAAATGATCAGGATAATCATAATAAGTATTGCTCAGAAACTGTTTTTTATGCGCTAAACAAGTAAAGTTTTTTAAATGTTCTTCTAATTCATTAAATGCTTGGTCAGATACCGCTAATTTGATTTCAATTTCATTACTCATAAAATTATACTCCCTTCAACTTAAGACTGTTCAAATATACAGATAAAAATAGATAAATCAAGCGTTTTATAGATTTATATTCCTTAAAATTAAACATCGAAAAATAGATATAAAGGGATATAATTTGACTTAATTTTAAATAACGAATTAATAAAGGATCTCTATGAAAAAATTGTTTCTATTTTCTATGCTTCTAAGCATCACATTGCCTATAAATGCTGGCGTTCGTTGTTCAGATTTTAATACGCAAGAGGAAGCACAGCACTATTATGAAACCCATCATGCCTATCATTTAGATAGAGATCGAGACGGTGAAGCCTGTGAATGTTTGCCTGGCGGTAGTAAATACGGCTCATCTCGTTGTAAGAAATATTAATGATACGTTGAAAAGATGAAAAATTCGTCTTTTCCTTTTCAGGGAAGGGATGGCTGCCTAAAATACATTTAATTATTAATAAAAATCGGGTAATATGCGCACGAATTTTTAACCCCTTATGGAGTAAATCACTTATGGCAATGAATAATATTCTCGGATTATTTGCCCATTCGCCTTTAAAACCATTGCAAAAGCATTCGGAAAAAGTCACTGAATGTTGCGATCTTTTAATTCCTTTTTTTGAAACCACCTTCTCAAAGGATTGGGAAAAAGCGGAAGAAAAACGCTTAGAAATCTCTCAGCGTGAACGTGAAGCAGATAGCTTGAAACGTGAGATTCGTTTGAAATTGCCACGTGGTTTATTCTTACCTATTGATCGTACTGATCTCTTAGAATTAGTCACGCAACAAGATAAATTAGCAAATTTTGCTAAAGATATTGCAGGGCGTATGATTGGTCGTCAATTTGGTATTCCTGAAGAAATGCAGGAAGAATTCTTACGTTACGTAAAACGTAGTTTAGATGCTATTCATCAAGCTCATCGAGTAATCGAAGAAATGGATCAACTTTTAGAAACCGGTTTTAAAGGCCGTGAACTAAAATTAGTTAACAATATGATTCAAGAACTCGATGCAATTGAAGATGATACCGACCAAATGCAGATCAAACTGCGTAAAATGCTTTACACCATCGAAAGCCGTTATAACCCAATTGATGTGATGTTCTTATATAAAATTATTGAATGGGTTGGTGTGCTGGCTGACCAAGCACAACGTGTTGGCTCACGCATTGAATTAATGCTGGCGCGTTCATAATCAACAAAACATAGGAAATTAACTATGGAAGTTATTAGTCAATATGGTTCATGGTTGGTGTGGATTACAGCAGCCTTCGGCTTTTTTATGGCTTTCGGTATTGGAGCCAATGATGTCTCAAACTCAATGGGTACATCCGTAGGTTCCGGTACTGTAACAGCCAAACAAGCAATTATTATAGCGTTAATTTTTGAATCTGCTGGCGCATATCTAGCCGGTGGTGAAGTAACAGAAACCATTAAAAGTGGCGTAATCGATCCAATGCAATTTGTTGATACGCCCGATATTTTAGCACTGGGCATGCTTTCTGCTTTATTTGCATCTGGTGCTTGGTTATTTATCGCAACAAAAATGGGATGGCCGGTTTCAGGTACTCACACTATCATCGGTGCAATTATTGGATTTGCCTGCATTACGATTGGCCCTGGCGCAGTAGATTGGTCAAATATTGGGAGCATTGTTGGTAGCTGGTTCATCACGCCTGTTATTGCAGGTATTCTCGCCTATGCAATCTTTGCAAGTACGCAAAAACTTATTTTTGATACCGAACACCCTCTGAAAAATGCACAAAAATATGGTCCTTATTACATGGGGATAACCGTATTTGTGCTGTGTATCGTAACCATGACAAAAGGTTTAAAACATGTTGGTTTAAATCTTTCCAATAAAGAAACTTTAGTCATTTCACTTGTCATTAGCCTTGTAGGCATGCTGTTTTGCCATTTCTACTTTAAAAGCAAAACATTCACTCAATCTGCAAGCAAAGGTACTTTTGGTGCGGTAGAAAAAGTCTTCAGCATTTTAATGTTATTAACAGCCTGTGCGATGGCTTTCGCTCACGGTTCGAATGATGTAGCCAATGCAATTGGTCCACTTTCAGCAGTTGTGTCTATCGTGGAACAAGGCGGTAAAATTGTTTCAGGCGGAGCCTTAACTTGGTGGATTTTACCATTAGGTGCATTAGGTATTGCTGTAGGCTTAATTACTATGGGACAAAAAGTAATGGCGACTGTTGGATCTGGGATCACCGATTTAACGCCAAGCCGAGGCTTTGCCGCTCAATTTGCTACTGCGATGACTGTTGTAGTTGCATCAGGTACAGGCTTGCCGATCTCAACAACACAAACACTTGTTGGGGCAATTTTAGGTATCGGTTTTGCTCGCGGTATCGCAGCACTCAATTTAACGGTTATCCGAAACATCATTAGTTCTTGGATAATCACTTTACCAGCCGGCGCATTCTTCGCAATTATTATCTTCTATTTACTGCGTGCGGTGTTTAATTAATTTATTGCAACAAAAAGTGCGGTTTATTCAACCGCACTTTTGTTGTTTTTATTTTTAAGGAGAAAGCATGAAAAAAATCTACAATACTCTTTTATCTTGCGCCTTACTTGGTACAGGTATTGCAACTGCTCATGCAGAAACACAATATGTTACCGAAAATCTCAGTACGTTCTTACGCCGCGGTGCTGGTGAACAATTTAAAATTGCAGGTTCAATTCAAGCGGGTGAAGCGGTGAATGTATTAGATCGCCAAGGTAAATACACACTCATTCGCGACAATAAAAATCGTGAAGCTTGGATTTTAAATTCAGACTTAAGTAGCACGCCAAGTAGTAAAGAAGAAAATCCAAAATTAAAAGCTCAAGTTCAAGAATTAACCTTAAAACTTAGTCGTTTAGATGGCGATTGGCAACAACGTACCGTCGAAATGCAACGTCGAACCAAACAAGCTGAGCAGCAAAGTGCGGATCTTTTAGAACAAAATTCTCAACTGAAACGCGAACTTGAAATGACCAAAAATAAAAATCGTGATTTAGAAGCGATGCTTGATGCAGGTAAACGAGAAATTGCAATCCAATGGTTTATTTATGGCGGTTCAGTGTTGGGCGTAGGCTTACTCTTCGGCTTGCTTATTCCTTATGTTTTACCAAAACGTCGCCGTCGTGATGGTTGGGCATAATCACGAATGAAAGTTTATTTGGTTGGTGGGGCTGTTCGCGATCAATTATTAGGTTTACTGGTAAAAGATCGTGATTGGATTGTGGTAGGCGCAGACCCCGCTACGCTACTCTCTCTCGGTTATCAACAAGTAGGCAAAGATTTTCCGGTTTTTCTCAATCCTAAAACAAAAGAAGAATATGCGCTTGCCCGAACAGAACGTAAATCTAGTGCAGGTTACACTGGCTTTATTTGTGATTTCTCCCCAACAATTACATTAGAACAAGATTTAATTCGACGAGATCTCACTATTAACGCGATGGCTCAAAGCGAAGACGGTGAAATTATCGATCCTTATGGTGGAAAACAAGATTTAGAAAATCGAATTTTACGCCATATTTCTCCTGCTTTTTCAGAAGATCCTTTACGTGTATTGCGTGTGGCACGCTTTGCAGCCCGTTATCATTCTCTCGGTTTTAAAATTGCCTCGGAAACGCTATCCCTAATGGCAGAACTTGCCCAATCGGGAGAATTACAACATCTCACTTCTGAGCGAGTTTGGCTAGAAACAGAAAAAGCCTTAAACGAAAAAAATCCTGAAATTTATTTTGAAACCTTACATAAAACAGGTGCATTAAGAGTTTTATTTCCTGAAATCGATGCCCTTTATGGTGTGCCAAATCCAGTAAAACATCATCCAGAAGTGGATAGTTTTATTCATACCATGTTGGTATTAAAACAAGCGGTTAATTTGACTGAAAATAACCCTATCTTAAATAAAAGTGCGGTCCGTTTTGCCGCAATTTGTCATGATCTAGGCAAGGCTCTTACGCCTCAAAATATTCTTCCTCATCATTATGGGCATGAGCAAGCTGGCATAAAACCAACTAGATCATTGTGCAAACGCTTGAAGGTTCCAAGTTATTTTCAAGAACTTGCAGAACTAACTTGTGAATTTCATACGCATATTCACAAAGCCTTTGAGCTTCGAGCTGAAACCGTCATAACGCTGTTTAATCGTTTTGATGTGTGGAGAAAACCACAACGCTTTCAAGAATTTCTACAAGTATGTCTAGCTGATACTCGAGGTAGAACCGGTTTTGAAAATAAAGACTATCCACAAATAGATTATATTAATCAATTATTACAAGCGGCAAATGAAGTAGATGTACAGCAAATTATTGCAGATGGATTTGAGAAACAAGAAATCAGAAATGAATTGACGAAACGAAGAATCTTAGCGGTTAAACAAACAAAAGCAAATTACCCCAAAAATTAACAAATAAAAGTAACTTTACTCAATTAAACTAAATCCTTAAAATACGCGAGCTTATTAACTTGATGAATAATATGAAAACGTTTAAATTTCTCACTGCACTTTTTGTAACCAGCATACTTACAGCCTGTACAATGGATGCTGAACGTCCAGTTAACGTGCAATATATCGATAAAACGGACGCCACATGGCAACAGCATTTACAAAAGATTCAAAAAATTCAATCCTATCAAGCTAAAGGACAAATTGGTTATATCAGTCCTACAGAACGTTTTTCTAGCCGCTTTGAATGGCAATACCAAAATCCAAAATCTTATACGCTTAAACTCTATTCTTTAATCAGTAAATCGACCCTTTGGATTCAAATGCATCAAAGTGGAATGACAATTTCCGATAACAACGGCAATCAACAATCTGCAGCCAATGCTAAACTATTATTACAAGAGATCATTGGAATGGATGTGCCATTAGAACACTTAGCTTATTGGCTGAAAGGTCAACCGGCAATGAATGCGGATTATCAAGTGGGTACCAACCATTTACTTGGCGCATTTACTTATCATGTGGATGGTTCTCAATGGACAGCAGATTATCTCACTTATCACTCAAATAATTCGATGCCTGAAAATATTCTGCTAAAAAATGACAGCACGAAACAAACTCTAAAAATTCGCGTGGATGAGTGGATTTACTAATGAATACATTAATGAAATCACATCAATTTTCTACCGCACTTTCTCAAAATACAACACAATCAAATGGGAAGCCATTTCGCTTCCCTAGCCCAGCCAAACTGAATTTATTTCTTTATATCAACGGAAAATTACCGAACGGCTATCATGAATTACAAACCCTTTTCCAATTTTTAGATTTTGGCGATTGGTTAGAAATGAGTATTCGAGAAAAAGATAATCAAATTGTTTTAACGCCAGAAATTCCAAATCTAAAAACGGGAGATAATCTGATTTATCGAGCTGCAAAACTTTTACAAGAAAAAGCCAGTATTCAATTGGGGGCAAATATTCATTTAGATAAAATTCTTCCAATGGGAGGCGGTGTTGGTGGTGGTTCATCTAATGCGGCAACCGCATTAGTCGCATTAAATTATTTATGGCAAGCCAATTTATCCATTGATGAACTAGCAAAATTAGGATTAACACTAGGCGCGGACGTGCCAATATTTGTACATGGACATGCAGCTTTTGCTGAAGGTGTCGGGGAAAAAATCACTTATTGTGAACCAGCCGAAAAATGGTTTGTTGTATTGAAACCTGATGATTCAATATCGACGGCTGTCATATTTCAAGATCCAAATTTACCACGTAATACACCTAAAAAATCCCTAGAACAACTTTTGAGCGAGCCTTATGTAAACGATTGCGAAAAAGTTGTGATAAATCATTATTCAAACGTTGAAAAAGCGCTAAACTGGTTGCTACAATATGCGCCGGCAAGATTAACAGGAACGGGAGCATGTGTTTTTGCTGAATTTGATCATGAAGCAGAGGCACAAGCGGTATTTAGGCAAAAACCAGAAGAATTTTTTGGCTTTATCGCTAAAGGACTCAATGTTTCTCCCTTGCACGCAATGTTGAAGCAGCTATCACCAATTCATACTCATCGACAATCTAAACCTGAGGTTTTATAAAATGCCTGACATTAAACTCTTCGCGGGTAATGCAACACCAGAACTTGCAAAACATATTTCTGAACGTTTATATATTTCACTAGGCGATGCCACTGTTGGCCGTTTCAGTGATGGTGAAATCCAAGTTCAAATCAATGAAAATGTGCGTGGTGCAGATGTATTCATTATACAATCAACCTGTGCACCAACCAATGATAACCTAATGGAATTGATTGTGATGGTGGATGCATTACGTCGTGCATCTGCAGGTCGTATCACTGCTGTTGTTCCTTACTTTGGTTATGCTCGTCAAGATCGTCGCGTACGATCAGCTCGTGTACCTATTACCGCTAAAGTTGTGGCAGATTTACTTTCAACTGTTGGTATTGACCGCGTATTAACCTGCGACCTACACGCAGAACAAATCCAAGGCTTCTTTGATGTACCAGTAGACAATGTGTTTGGTTCTCCAGTTTTAATTCACGATATTTTGAAAAAATCTGATCTTGAAAATCCAATTGTTGTTTCTCCAGATATTGGTGGTGTTGTTCGCGCTCGTGCAGTAGCCAAATTATTAAACGATACTGATATGGCTATTATTGACAAACGTCGCCCTCGTGCAAATGTAGCACAAGTAATGCATATTATCGGTGATGTAGCAGGTCGCGATTGTATTCTTGTCGATGATATGATCGATACAGGCGGTACGCTTTGCAAAGCAGCTGAAGCATTAAAAGAACGCGGTGCAAAACGCGTATTTGCTTATGCGACTCATGCTGTATTCTCTGGTGCTGCAGCGAAAAATTTGGCTAGTGGCGCTATTGATGAAATCGTTGTAACAGATACAATCCCACTTTCTGATGAAATCAAAGCATTAGGTCTCGTACGCGTACTTACTCTGTCAGCAATGCTTGCTGAAGCTATCCGTCGTATTAGTAATGAAGAGTCAATTTCAGCTATGTTTAATTAAATTAAAATGCTAGACAATGATCTTTAAGAACTGTGGGAATTTTAACAATATTTGTGAAATTCCCACTTTTGTTGAGATGTACTTTATAATCTTGCAATTTCGTTTAACGAACCATCCTCTTTTAGAAATCCATAGAAAAATTCCACCGCACTTTTTACAGCTTCACTCATCGGAAAACCAAAGGAAACAAGATCAGGCTGGATACCAATAAAAATAACCTCAGGGATATCTTCCTCTAATTGCTCGATTAAAAAATTAAGTGGCAAATTATGCGTGCTGACGAAAAACATTTCTGCAATGAGTTCTTTATCGATAATACGAATTTTACCAACGGGCAGTTCCATTTCTGTTGCATCAAAGATAATTAAACGCTTTGGTTTCATGGCACGGATCTGATGCACAAGATTTTCTGGTGCTGAACCGCCATCAAGTGCGGTCCAATTTGGCAACGGATTTTCACTACAAAGCTGAGCAAGATAAGGACCCGCCCCATCATCGCCCATCATTGTGTTACCAACAGTTAGAATTACATTTTCATTCATCACGACGTTTCACCATAATATACATCACAGGTTCACACTGGATGGAAGCAAGCGTGTCCATTAAAATATCGACCCATTTTTGATGTTCCGGCGAAAAATTAGGTCTATTTTCATCGAGTGCCTTAGCTAATAAATTCACATGACTCGAATCAATCACTATTTCACCAAATTTCATTAAGCCCGCAAACTTACGTTTTGCATCCCCTTCAGGGAAGGTATCTACAAAACGTTGATAATCTGCATAATCACAAATTAGCAATTTTTTAAAGCAGTCAATCACACCAACATGGTGACCAATCGCAAGGGAATAATACATTACTTGCTTGGCTTGCTCAGGGACTTGCTCATCGTTTTCAACAAAACGCTCATTGAGTAAATAGAAAAAAACTTGGGTTGTCATGGTACGTCCTATAAAACTTGTAAAGTAATAACGTAATTTCTTCGCTAATCAATACTGCCAAATCTCCCCTTACCCCTCTTTGCTAAAGAGAAATTCTTCTTTAGCAATAAAGCATCTTCTCTCTCATTTTAATTTTCTGTTGTTAATGCAGAAAACTAGATTGAAATTGACCGCTCTTATTCCCCTCTTTAGCAAAGAGGGGTAAGGGGAGATTTGACAGAAATCAAAACAGAGCTATTAGTTTATTGAGCAATCGTTAGACTATCCCGAAAACGGCATACTAATTGCATGTAATCGGTTTACGATTTCACTCAAACGAGGATCCGCTTCACGTTCCAAAAATTCGCCAAGGCGAACACCAAATGGAACCTGATCTTTTTCAGACATCATACTCATAAATTGATTAGCAATGTCTCCACCTTGTCGATACCCTGCCAAACGACGTGCTTCACGTTCTAATTCCACGCGTAAATCTAATGGAATATTTTGAAAACGTAATTTAGCCTCAGCATTAGGATCGGCAATTTCTTGTTTGCCTTTGAGTTTTTGATCAAGTAAACCAAGTGCCATTGCAAAACCATAAATAGTCGCGGCTGGAGTTGGAGGACAACCAGGAATATACACATCAATTGGCACAATTTGATCGCTACCGCCCCACACGCAGTACAAGTCATGGAAAATACCACCACCACAGCCACACGCCCCATAAGAAATACAGATTTTTGGATCGGGGGCAGCTTGATAAGCACGCATTGCCGGTGTACGCATTGCACGAGTTACCGCACCAGTAAATAATAAAATATCCGCATGGCGAGGTGATGCAACAACCTTAATCCCAAAACGTTCTGCGTCAAAGGTTGGTGTAATGGTACTAAAAATTTCAATTTCACAACCATTACAACCGCCACAGTCAACACGGTAAACATAAGCGGAACGTTGAATATTTTTCAACAAAGTTTGTTTCATTTTCGCAATGTTTTCATCCACACTAAATGGCGTTGAAATACCATTCACGGGCATTGGGATTTGTGTGTTCATCTTGCAATCTCCCTAACGTGATCAAATAACGCCAATTTCACGCGCATATTGGATTCCATATCGGCGGTTTTTTCCAAACTGTTTTGGCGTTTACAGGTTGGGCAAGTGTTGAGCACCGCTAATTTATGTTTTACTAGTTCATCGTTATCCAATGTTTGTTTGAATAAATCCACTGCATAATTGAGTTCTTTATGAGAAACAAAAGGCTGACCACATTGATGACAAATCGTTGTAGTGAAGGTTGTTTCTTGATAAAGATCCTGTTTATTGCTGACTGATAATTCAAAATCTTGGCTTAAACGAATCGCTTTTGTCGGGCAAACTTCTTCACAACGGCCACAGAAAATGCAGCGGCCTAAAAATAATGACCAAGTACGTTCACCTGTTTCTGGATCGGTACGCATGGTAAGCGCATTAGCCGGACATGCCATTGTACAGGCTGCACAAACAATACATTGATCAGAGTTCAGTTCTGGTTTACCACGGAAATCAGGATCAACTTCATAGGGTTTAAACGGATATTTTGTGGTAACATCCCCCGCATTTAATACGGTTTTAAGTAATTTAAACATTGTGCGCCCCCTATTTTAATGGTGAATTTTTACGTTCAATGCCGTAGCGTTCGATTTCCTTGTAAGAAACCGTTTGTGCTTTGCGTTTACGTACATCCACCACAGTCACACGGTCAGTACAAGAATAGCAAGGGTCAAGGCTACCAATGATAAGTGGCGCATCTGATACCGTATTGCCACGCAACATATAACGTAAAGTTGGCCAGTTTGCATAAGTCGCTGCACGACAACGCCAGCGATATAATTTTTGGTTATCGCCAAGCATTGACCAGTGAATATCTTCACCACGCGGCGCTTCCGTGATACCTAAGGCAAAACGTCCAGGGGTGTAATTGAAACCTTCCGTAATAATCGCACCAGTTGGTAAGTTATCCACCATATAATCAATGATATTCATGGATTCAAACACTTCATTTACCCGCACTTTCACACGAGAAATCACATCGCCACCTTGTTCGGTGAACATATTGAATGGTACATCGCCATAGCCAGAGAAGGGGTGAATTTTACGCACATCACGTGCGAAGCCAGAACCTCGAATCATCGGTCCGACCGGGCTGAAATCACGCGCAACTTGACGATCAAGCACTCCTACGCCCACAGTACGTTGTTCTATATTTGGCGTATTGAGTAAAATATCTACCAAAGTTTTAAGCTCTTCACGCATTTCTGCAATAAGCTTAATGCATTGTTCACGTTGGTGTTTCAACATATCACGGCGTACACCACCGATTAAGTTGATACCATAGGTTTTACGCGCACCAGTAAGCACCTCCGCAAGTGTCATCGATTTTTCACGAACACGGAAGAATTGCATAAAGCCAGTATCAAAACCAGTAAAGTGGCTAGATAAACCTAAGTTCAATAAATGACTGTGCAAGCGTTCAACTTCCAACAAAATTGCACGAATCCATTGTGCCCGTTCAGGAATTTGAATACCTAATGCATTTTCGACTGAGTTAGCATAAGCAACGCTATGAGTAAAACCGCAGATACCGCACACACGGTCAGCCAAGAAATTGACTTGATCGTAATCCATTCGGGTTTCTGCCAATTTTTCCATACCACGGTGTACATAGAATAAACGATAGTCCGCATCAATAATATCTTCCCCATCGACAAACAAACGGAAGTGTCCCGGTTCATCAGATGTAATATGGAGAGGGCCGATAGGCACAATACGCGCTTCGCCTTTTTCGTTAATAAACTCATAGGTTTCCGTTGCCGTAGTTGGATCTGGACGCAAACGGTAATCCATCGAATCTTTACGTAATGGGTAAAGATCATCTGGCCAGTCATCTGGTAACACTAAACGACGTTGATCGGGAAGACCAACGGCTTTTAAACCGTACATATCAAATAATTCACGTTCGCCCCACACCGCCGCTTTGACTTTCGGTGTCACGGAAGGAAATTCCAGTGTAATAGGATCTACGAGTGCTTTAATCGTCACAAAAGTTTTGACGACACCTTCCATAGAAAGCACGTAATAAACGGCATAATGACCATGAATTGAACGTTCATCGTTACCAAAAACTAATGGCAACCAGCCTTCATGTTGATAGTAAAGATATTCCACCACATCAGGTAACATATTCGTTTTCACTGTTAAAGTTACTTGATTCGGTGTAGACCACTCCTCATCTAAAATTGTATTCGGAAATTTTGCATTAACGGCTTCAATATAATTTTTGCCGAGCATTTTTACCGGATCGACCGATGTATTTTTAGTTAATTCCATTTTTTCCCCCAGTTGTCGATCATTTCGCTAAACTTTGCCAAGGTAAAACTAGCATATCGCCAAAGGACACATGTTCAGATCCAAGCACAATTCCTACCGCACTTTTTAGTAACTGCAAGATTGGCTCTGCAATATGGATACCCATTACAAACATTAACAACAATAGTATGGCCATTGCCGCCAAAGAGACTTTACTGACTTCGCCAGCTTCCACATTATCGGGTTGTTTACCAAGTACTGTTTTTAATAGCATTAAGGCAAGTCCTGCAAGCACGATGGTAAGTAAAATTAAGCATAAAATAACTAACCAAGTTTTACCCGCTGTAATCCCTGCGACCACAACACTAAATTCACTCACAAATACGTTAAATGGAGGGATACCACCCAATGCCAACGCACCACCTGCGAAAAGCACCGCACTCACTGGTGCAACACGCCATAATCCACGCACTTGATTCATATCACGAGTTTTATATTTCAATAGAATATTACCCGATGCACAGAACAATAAAGTTTTCGCAAGACTGTGGTTGATGGTGTGAAGTAAACCTGCAAATACCCCAATTGGGCCACCAAGACCGAAAGCAAAGCTAATTAAGCCCATATTTTCGATACTTGAGTAAGCAAGCAAACGTTTAATATCAAATTGCACGATGATAAATAACGCCGCCACAAGCACTGAAAGTAAACCAAAGATCAACATTAAAGTTTGTGGAAATTCTGCGCCAACTGCTTTTGAAACCAATGTGTAGTAACGCAATACCACAAGCATTGCACAGTTTAATAACACTGCTGATAAAATTGCACTCACTGGGCTTGGTGCTTCACTGTGTGCGTCTGATAACCAAGTATGCATTGGAAATAGACCGCACTTCGTGCCGAAACCAATCAATACGAAAGCGAATGCGATATACATCAACATTGGGTTTAAACCAGTGGCTTGTTGATTCACTGCTGACCAAAAAATCGCTTGGCTTGGATCGGCAAGCACGCCATTTGCATTAGCAAAGGTTAAAAGTGTGCCGTATAAACCGAAGGCAACGCCCACAGAACAGATGATGATGTATTTCCACGCGGCTTCAAGGGATGTTTTTTGTTTGTAAGTACCGACCAAAAACGCAGAGCTTAATGTTGTCGCTTCAATGGCAACCCACATTAAAATTAAGTTATTGGTGATAACTGACACAATCATCGTAAAGAAGAACAAGTGTAAGA
This sequence comes from Haemophilus seminalis, assembly GCF_006384255.1. Taxonomy (GTDB): domain Bacteria; phylum Pseudomonadota; class Gammaproteobacteria; order Enterobacterales; family Pasteurellaceae; genus Haemophilus; species Haemophilus seminalis. The sequence goes on along the minus strand of NZ_VCED01000005.1, from coordinate 146,176 downwards.
AACCGTGGTAATGAGCATAGGTTTTAAAATCAATATGCCCTTCTTCCAATTCTGTGTTCATATAACCGATAGAATACACCCCAGCAAGTGAACCCACGACAGCAATTAAGCCTAAGAAAATGGCAGAAAGACTATCAACATACACCCAGTTGTTAAATGCACTGATACTGCCTTTTTCCAACACGCCAGAAATGACCTGTACAGAAAAGAACAACATCAAAATTAACCCGGTAATATGGAATGCGGTACAAACTGTCCGATTTTTTGTTCCGCGTAGTGCAAAGCTTTCAAAAGCGATGACTAAAGGTGCGACTAATAACGCAATTATCCATTGTTCATACATAGCGTTACCCCTTCAAACTCATAAGTTGTTTAGCATCAACAGTGTTGAAAGTGCGGTAAATTTTATTCACCAACACCACCATAATGATGACCGCAAAAATCGCATCGGTGGCAATGCCGATTTCAACTAGTTCTGGCGCATTGTTGGCAAGTAAAGCCAACGTTAAATGCGCACCGTTTTCCATTAAACAATAACCGAAAACTTGTTTCACAATATTGCGTTGGCTCACAATACACACTAAACCTAAAAGGAAGTGGCTAAGTGATACTGACAACGCTGGTTTTAAATGTTCAACTAACGGTAAGTTCACTGGAATGACAACAAAGTAACATAAGCAAACGATGATAGATGTGATCGGGATCAACCAAGCGACATTCATTCCTGCAGGAGTTTGACTTTCGTCAATTTTTCGTAAAGAAAAGATTAAAATTCCTGGCACTAATAATACTTTCGTGATGAATGCACTAATGGACCACATATAAAGTTCGTGAGCTTGCATTTCAAATGCCAAATAAACGAATAACACCACCAATACAAGAGACTGTAAGCCATAGCACAACGCGGATTTTTTTGCGGTTTTTGCCATAATGACACAAAGCGATGTAATGATGAGTAAACTCGCTAATACATTGATCATTAACATAATTCTCTCCTTAACCCGCAAGACCTAACCAATAGGCAGCGATAAAGCTAGAACACACAGACATCACCATTAAAATCACTAAAACAAATGTCATAGAGAATGGCAATGGTTGCGCATTTTGCACGTCTTCAGATGGTTTACCGATAACACATTGACCAAATTTATAAAGCAACCAAACAAATGTTGCAGTAGATTCAATCAACGCAATCACCATTAACCAAGTTACCCATGAATATTCTTGCCCGAGGTCGAAACCTGCGGCAAACAATGGGAATTTGCTGAAGAAACCGTTAAATGGTGGCACACCTGCAATAGCCAACGCAGCAATACCAAATCCTGTACCAACAACAGGCATGGTGCGCATAATCCCTTGTAAACGAGGCATTGAACGTGTACCTGTGGCATAACTCAATGAACCCGCAACCAAGAAGAATAAGCTTTTCGCAAAGGCGTGGTTAAAGATATAAGCAATCGCTGCAACAAAAGCTAATTTAGAACCTAATGCTGCAAGAGAAAGCCCAATGAAAATGTAAGAAAGTTGAGTAATAGTTGAATACGCAAGTAAGCGTTTTAAATCAGCTTGTGGCAAGTACATTAAGAAACCATAAATCAATGTAATCATTGCCATCACAATTCCCACTTCACCCACAATGTGCGGAATTTCACCAGCAGACATCACGGAACGAGCGAAAATATAGACACCCACTTTTACCATTGATGCCGCGTGCAAATACGCACTGACTGGTGTTGGTGCTTCCATCGCATTTGGTAACCAAATTTGCATTGGAAGTTGTGCTGATTTACCCCATGCGGCAAACATCACACCAAACAACACGATGGTTTTCGCTTCTGGCGCAAGATGTTCTAACGCGGTGATAGAGAATGTGCCAGATTGGCTAAATAAATAAGCGGCGGCAAGATATAAACCTAATGAACCTACGTGAGTGATAATCAACGCTTTCATCGCAGCCGCCATTGCTTTTTGGCTTTGATAATAGCTGATTAATGCCCAAGAACATCCCCCTGTGATTTCAAAGAAAAGCAGCTGACCCGCTAAAGTTGATGAATACACCAAGCCTGCCATTGCACCAATGAAAATCAATAAGAAAGCATAAAAACGAGGTAATCCGTTATGCGGATGTTCACGGTTTTTATCAGTTAAGTAGCCACAAGAATATAAGCAAATTAAGAAACCTAAACCCACAACGGTAAAGGCAATTAATGTACTCACTGCATCTAAGGTCACGCCGAAGATTGCGGTATCACCAAATTTGACTAAATCATAGGTGACAGATTGTGTGCCATTTGCATACCACTGCCCCGCCACAGCAAGTGTGCCAAGGGTAGCAAGTGCGGCAAAAATTGTGGCAATTTTGGGGAAAGATTGTTTGTTCAACCCCACAATAAATGCACCGACAAACGGCAAAATGATTGTAATTAGTGCTAAACGTTCCATATTTCCTCCTTACAATCCTGTGAAGTAAAACACAAACGCCAACACTGAAATGCCGAAACCGACCACAGTTAAACGTCCTGTTAGCATAAAGCGGGTACGAGCCAATGTGTTTTCAAACACACATGCGGCGATAAATACCACGAGTAATTTCACAAAGAAAGAAACGATGCCTAAAATGACCGCACTTACTGTGAACTCTTGTGCTGCACCGAATGGGAAAAGCACGCTCACAAAGATAGAGGCAACCACCATTGATTTTAAACTCAAACCGACTTTCAATAAGGCGAAAGAAGGGCCTGAATATTCAGTAAGTGGGCCTTCTTGAAGTTCTTGTTCTGCTTCTGCCAAGTCAAATGGAATTTTGCCCATTTCAATAAAGATCGCAAAAGCAGCGGCAACTAAGGCAATCACCGTTGCAACGGGATATTGCCAAGGTTGGCTAGAAAGTGCGGTGCTAATCACTGCAAAATTTGTAGAACCTGCAATTAAAGCAATCACAATGAATGCCAACATTAAGATGGGTTCAACAAGTACGCCTAATGTCACTTCACGGCTTGCACCTAAACTTGAGAAAGTACTGTTGGAATCCAAACCCGCAATTGAGAAGAAAAAGCGGAACAACGCGAACAAATAAATAACGGTGATTAAATCACTGCCTGCCCCAAACGGTGAGTGATGAGTAAACATGGGTAAACTCATCGCAACCACCATGACTGTGCTAATTAACACATAAGGCATAACACGAGATACCCAACCCGCATTATCTGGCCAAATGTTTTGACGAGTCATTAATTTAGCAATGTCGCGATAATCTTGTAACAAGCCCGGGCCACGACGAGATTGAATACGAGCCCGAATCATCCGTGAAATGCCTGAAAAGAGCGGTGCCAAAGCAAGAAGAATTAACGCTTGCACAATGGCTAAAAGGAACATTCCAGCGGAAGTGGAAATTTCTGAAGGTAATGAAATCATAATTTCCTCCTACATCAACGCAATGGAAAGTAATAATACAACCAAGGCAATCACGAAGTACACGCAATAAACGCGGAAGTCGCCTTGTTGTAGCCATTGAATTTTACGACCTAACCATGGGATAAAATGCGCAATCGGCATTGTTACTTTTTCTTCCCAGAATGGTTCTGTTTTGGTCGCACCTGAAATTAATGCATTGATACCTTTTGCACCAGCAGGCGCAGGATCAAGCACTTGACGCAAGGTATAAAGTGGTTTGAAGATAATACGAAGCGGACGAGTAAAACTACCCGCAGAGGCTGCCATATCCATTTCGTAAGCATAACCACAAGCCCAAGGATTGCCTTTTGCACGATCTGCCATACGATTGCCTTTGGTGTAAGCGTAATACATAAACGGCAACACAAAGAATGCAATCAACATAATGCTCACCATTGGTGTAGAAAGTGCCGTATTCGGTGTATTGCTTGCTACCACTACGCCATTTTCTGCTAAATTAAGCATTTCATTATGAGAAAGTGCAGTTGCAATATTGGCAATTATTGGAGTAACAACAGAAGCGCCCACGCCTAAAAGTACGCAGAATAATGCCAAGATTGCCATTGCAATCACCATTGGTTTCGGTACTTCGCGTGCATGTGCTGCTTTTTCGCTGCGTGGTGCACCGCCAAAGCTAATACCATACACTTTCACGAAACAAAGTGCGGCAAGCGCACCAGTTAAGGCAAGCATAATGATTGCAACAGGGCCAGCGATACGTAATACCACATCATTGTGTTGGCTTAGGCTGAATAAAGATTGATAAGTAAACCATTCACTCACAAAACCGTTAAACGGTGGTAATGCAGAAATTGCCATGGTACCAATCAAGAAACAGAAAGCAGTAAATGGCATTAATTTACCAAGTCCGCCCATTAAATCCATATCTTTTGAATGTAAACGGTACATCACAGAACCAGCGCCCAAGAACAATAAGCCTTTGAATACTGCATGGTTAAGTAAGTGATATAAACCGCCAAGTAAACCGACAATAGCAAGTACAGGGTTATGGATTGCCATACCAATCATACCGACACCCACACCCATCATAATAATGCCGATGTTTTCTACGGTGTGATACGCCAAAAGTTTTTTGATGTCATGTTCTGCTAAGGCATAAAGTACACCAAGCACAGAAGAAACTGCGCCAAAAGCAAGCACAATCACACCAAACCACATATTGTGTGCGCCAAGTAGATCAATACCAACTTTAATAATCCCAAAGATACCGATCTTAACCATTACGCCAGACATCATTGCAGAAGCATGAGAAGGCGCAGCTGGGTGAGCTTTTGGTAGCCAGCTATGTAATGGAATCATCCCTGCTTTTGCACCGAAACCAAGAAATGCCAAGATAAATACCGTAAAGGCTAAAGGCATTGAAAGCTCAGTGTGGCGGAAGGCTTCAAATTCAAAGCTACCTGCGTAGCAATAGAAAATAAAGAAAGCGATCATAATCAACACAGAACCTGCGTGAGCAATGAAGAAATACAATAAGCCCGCATTGGTTGCGTTGTCATCTTGTTCGGTGAGTACTAAGAAGTAAGATGCCAAAGACATCATTTCAAAGAATACTAAAAAGTAGAAAGCGTTATCGCTGGTGACTAAAGCAACCATTGAGGCAATAAACAAATTCATAAAGAAGCCCATCGTGCCAGCGCCTTTACCAATGTATTCTTTCACATAAGAAAAGGAATAAAGTGCGGTGATAATAACCATTAAAGAAATTACACACACCATAAACGCAGCTAATCCGTCAATACGGATTGAAAATTGGGCGAAGTCGAAAGGGGTTGAAAACACATCAACGACCGTATCGTTGCTGATAAGCACGGGAATGCAGGCAACAATGCCTAACAAGCCACCAAGTACACCGGTCACGCCGGATATATTGATTGAAAGTTGTTCATTTTTTCGCATAGCGAGAGAAATAAACGCACCAACGACATAAATCAACAAGGACGTGATGAGTAAACTGATTGAAGAACTCATAATTTCACTCCATTGATTAACGAGTAAACAAACAATAAACTTTTATCTTGGCACGACAGGAGAACCCATCATTGCCATTTCGCGTTTTTTGCGATTTGCTTGTTCGATACTCTCATCACTAATTAAAAATAAAGTTTTGGTTGGGCAAGTTTGCATACAAGCAGGACCTTCTTCACGGAAATAGCAAAGGTCGCATTTCACTGCGATAGCTTTTACACCTGGTTCCCATGCAAGCATATTGTGAACATCGGTATTATTTGGTGCAGTGCGAATATCACGTTTTACCGCATCAGTGAAAGAAAAACTGTCATAATGGTTTGGTGCATCTAATGGTGCGCTACCATGTTGTGTAATCGCCCCAAATGGACAAGCGATAGCACAAAGTTTACAGCCAATGCATAAACTTTCATTGAGTTGAATGGTGTCATTATCATGCTTTATCGCGTGCACAGGACATACTGTAGCACAAGGTGAATCATCACAATGACGACATAAGATCGGCACAGTAATATCGTCGTTGCGCATTACTTGTAACCGCGGAAAGGATTGTAATCCAAAAGCTTTGTGTACTTCGCTGCAAGCAGCCATACAGGTATTGCATCCAATGCAATCTTTCGGATCACCTATAACAAAACGGTTCATATTTTCCCCCAAATTATAATAGATAGAAACAGAAAGTAAGTGGAGGGCATTACACCCAAACGTCCAATAACCACTCTGGAAATAAGGATACTCCTTCGGAGTTACCCAGACTAGAGTAAAACAATTGTTTTATTGACTGAGATCATAAATTTTTTCGATTTTTTAATGCGTAAAATAATTATTGAGATTGACTCTTATTTCCATAGGTTATGATTGTAAGCAATTGAATTAATTAGCATTATAATTATTAATGGAATGTTAAAATGCTGTTGATAATGTTTCATTTAGGTCGATACTTAAATGTGAAATTGTGGCAATTTTAAGTTTAATTTACGATATAATCTTAAATTAAACTGATTTTATCTTTACTTCTTATCTATTTTTTAGTTTAATTTACTATGCAATCTTAAATTAAACTTAATTTTCATCATGTCAGATTTTTATTCACGTCAAATACAACCTTTATTGCAAACTTTGATAAAACAATTTCCAGCAATTCTCATTACTGGCCCACGCCAAGTAGGAAAATCCACGTTGTTACAGCATATCAGCAAAGAACATCAATATATTACCTTTGATGATCCTATCTTACTCGATCAAGCACGTAACGAACCAACCCTATTTATGCTCAACCATCAAGGCAAATTAATCCTTGATGAAGTACAATATGCGCCTGAATTATTTTCCTGTTTAAAACTTGCCATTGATAAACAAAAAATCAATGGGCTCTTTTTGCTCTCTGGCTCACAAGCTTTTCAACTGATGCAAAATGTTACCGAAACCTTAGCGGGTCGTATTGCAGTATTAAAATTACAAGGATTTTCTCTGCGTGAAATTCAAGATGTGGTGTTTTATTCGCCTTTTCTGCCCAATATGGATTATCTCAACACGCGCGAAAGACTTATTAAACCTGTAGAAAATATTTGGCAAATTATCCACCAAGGCTATATGCCACGCCTATATCAACAAGAAACCAGCTGGGATATTTATTATGCATCCTATGTTTCCACCTATATTGAACGAGACGTACGCGCACTCACCAATATCACCAACATCACTGATTTCACGCGATTTATGATCGCTATCGCCGCACGAAGTGGTGAATTACTAAATTACAGCAATGTTGCGCAAGAAGTTGGTGTTTCCGTTGATACCATTAAACGCTGGACGACAATTCTCGAAACATCAGGCATCATTTATCTGCTTCAGCCGTATCACAACAATCATCTAAAACGTGCAATCAAAACTCCGAAAGTTTATATGATGGATACTGGTTTAATGGCTTGGTTAACTAAATGGTTGACACCGGAAACTATTCAACAAGGGGCAAAGAGCAGTCAATTTTTTGAGACTTTTGTAGTAAGTGAAGTCATTAAATCTTTCTACAATAACGGCATTGAGCCACCTATTTATTTTTATCGCGATACCAATCAAAAAGAAATCGATCTTTTGATTGAACATAATCGCACACTCTACCCCATCGAAATTAAGACTACTGCCAGCCCCAACAAGAAAATGACAAAAGCCTTTGGTATTTTGAAAGATAATCTCCCGCCCGATGAAATCCAAATAGGGAACGGCGTGATTATTAATCAATATCCGCAAAAATTATGGCTTGCAGAAGATTTGGTGGCATTGCCAGTGTGGTGGATTTAAAAATAACAAATTTTGACAAAGATCAGATTTCACTTTTCTATTTCAAGTTACTATAAATACACTCAATATCACATCAGGAAAAATGATGAAAGGAATCGAATTACGTATAAAAGGAAAAGTACAAGGCGTGGGATTTCGCCCGTTTGTATGGCTTATAGCCAATGAATATGGATTAAAAGGCGATGTCAATAATGATGGCCAAGGCGTACTCATCCGTTTTATCGAACCAGAGGAAAAGAGTCTTACTGCTTTTCTACAGGACTTACAGACAAAACTTCCTCCTTTAGCATTAATTACGGATATCCAACAGCAAGAAAAATATTGGGAGGATTTACCGCACTTTTCAGAATTTGTTATCCGTGAAAGTGAAAATAATGACATGGATACACAAATTGTACCTGATGCGGCAACCTGTTCTGCTTGTATCGCTGATTTGTTTGACACTCAAAATCGCCGCTATCACTACCCTTTTACAAATTGTACTCACTGTGGCCCACGTTTTACGATCATAAAAAAAATCCCTTACGATCGTAAAAATACTTCTATGTCTGATTTTCCATTTTGCCCTGATTGTGAACATGAATACAAAAATCCCGCAGATCGTCGTTTTCATGCCCAACCTAACGCTTGTAACGTTTGTGGGCCACACATTTGGTTACAAGATCAATATCAACAACTTTCAATACATGAAAATGCGCTAAAACAAACTGCTGATTTACTCAAAAAAGGTAAAATTATTGCGATAAAAGGCATTGGTGGTTTCCATTTAGCCTGTGATGCACAAGCTTTTCATACCGTTCAATTATTACGTGAACGTAAACATCGACCTAGCAAGCCACTTGCCGTAATGGTGCCTAGTTTAGATTTTCTACAAAACCTAACGCCAGCTGAAATTAAATTACTCACTAGCACAGCAGCACCAATCGTCTTATTAAATAAATATAAAGTGCCTAATTTAGCAGAAAATATTGCCCCTAATCTAAATGAAATCGGCATTATGTTACCAAGTAATCCATTACAACATTTACTTTTACGAGAGATAAATCAACCACTTGTGATGACGTCTGCCAATCCGAGTGGAGAACCGCCCGTACTAGACAACCAAAATGCGGTAAAAAAATTAAGTCATTTGGCTGATTTCTATCTTTGCCATAATCGTGATATTTTACAACGCGCAGATGATAGTTTAGTTCGTGTAGCCTTTGACGGTGTGGAAACCTTACGTAGAGCAAGAGGATATGTACCCGATGAAATTGTCCTAAATACCCAAAATGAAAAAAATATTTTGGCATTGGGTTCCGATCTTAAAAATACCTTTTGCCTACTTAAACAAAATAAAGCCATTGTCAGCCAACATATTGGCGACACAGCGAATGAACTGATACAACAACAATTAGAAAATAACATTGATTTATTTTGTCAGATTTATCAATTTAAACCAGATTTAATTGCGATTGATGCTCATACTGGCTACTTTTCATCAAAAGTAGGCAAAAATCTGGCAAAAAAATTTTCTATTCCTTATGTCACCGTCTTACATCATCATGCACATATTACAGCCGTATTAGCCGAACATCATTGCAAGGAAAAAGCTATTGGCATCGCATTAGACGGTATTGGTATGGGCGCGAATGGACAACTTTGGGGCGGAGAATGTTTGCTTATAGAGGGAGAAACTTGCCAACATCTTGGTGGATTACCTGCCGTAGCTTTACCTGGCGGTGATCTTGCAGCAACCCAACCTTGGCGTAATTGGATCGCCCATTTACAACAGTTTGTTCCTCATTGGCAGACATTTGCAACAAAAACTTGCTCTCATTTACCTTGGGAGCCCCTCACCAATGCGATTCAACGAAAACTTAACTCACCACTTATCTCATCAGCAGGAAGATTATTTGATGCGGTCGCCTATGGTTTAGGGATTACAGAGACTAAACTCTCTTGGGAAGGAGAGGCGGCTTGCCATTTAGAAGCGCTTGCTACACAATCTGATTTTATTAAAGAAAACAAAAGCACGATGAATATTCCCGTTAAAATGGCAATTAAAGATAATCAATTAGATTTATCAACTTTCTGGCAAAGCTGGCTTGCTTACGACACGTCTAAAGCTAATAAAGCCTTTGCTTTCCATTATGCCTTAGCACAAGGCTTTTCAGAATTAGCGCGGAAACAAGCCCTATATCACCATTGTAAAACTATCGTACTTTCTGGTGGCGTGATGCATAATCAACTATTACGCAAACTATTAAAAGAAAATTTAGCAGAATTTAATGTGTTAAGTGCCCATCAATACCCTATGGGCGATGGCGGGTTGAGTTTAGGGCAAACAATGATAGCCGCAAATTTATCTGACTAATAAAAAACGCGTGGAATACTAAACACGCGCTTTTATTATCAAATATACCAGTAATACTATTTCACATGACAGCTTATAGCCGTTTCGACATAAGCAATTATCTGAGTGGCAATATCAATCCCGCTTGTTTTTTCAATCATTTCTAAGCCTGGGCTTGCATTTACTTCTAAAACCAATAATCCATTTTTTGAATGAATTAAATCCACGCCAGCTACATCTAAACCGATGGCTTTTGTTGCTCTAATGGCTATCTGTTTCTCGTCATCGCTTAGGGTAATTTTTTCGGTTTTTCCGCCACGATGGCAATTTGCCCGAAACTCACCATCTTGTCCAATTCTCTGCATCGTTGCCACGACTTGATCACCAATCACAAAACAACGAATATCTGCATTGCCCGCTTCTTCGATAAAATCTTGCTGCAACATAGATATATTGGTTTGTTTAAAAGCTTCCATAATGCTCACCGCACTTTGTGGTTTTTCAGCCAAAATCACCCCTATTCCTTGTGAACCATTTAGCGTTTTTAAAATTGTCGGCGAACTGATATGAGGTGTCGTCGCCTGAGCTTGCACTTCACTGCCACTTAAAAGTGAATTGGGAACAGGAACACCAGCATTCAGCAAAAGTTGCAAACTTTTCCATTTATTACGCGCATTTAAAAATGCCTGAGATGAATTTAAACAAAAAGTCCCTTTGCCTTCAAAATGCTGTAAGACTGAGCATCCCATTTGCGTACTCGTTGTACCAAATCGAGGTAAAATGGCATCATAATCAGGCAATAAATAAGGTTTCGACTCGGAATTTTCTTGATAAAAAATCTGAAAGTGCGGTGGATTTTGTGAGAGTTTTAAGAGACATCGACTCGGATCTAAAATATCCATCTCATGCCCTTGGCGTTTAGCAGCTTCTTTTAAGCGTTGGCAACTGTAAAGACGAGGTTCGCGGCAAAGCATTAGTAATTTCATAATATTTAACTCATTGTCTACGATGTTCCGTATATTACACGAATAAAAACACTTTATGTATACGATAAAAATCAGGTAGAATTGCCTAGAATTTTTAACTCAAAAAAGGAAATCTTATGTTCGTTGTTATTTTTGGTCGTCCTGGCTGCCCTTACTGTGTGCGTGCAAAAAACCTTGCTGAAAAATTAAAAGGCGAAGTTGCTGATTTTGACTATCGTTATGTGGATATTCATGCTGAAGGCATTACTAAAGAAGATTTATCAAAATCTGTTGGTAAACCAGTAGAAACCGTACCACAAATCTTTATTGATGAAAAACCAATCGGTGGTTGCACTGATTTTGAAGCATTAATGAAAGAACAATTTGGTATCGTTGCTTAATTTTTTTTAATTTACAAAAAAGCCACTTTTAATCGAAAGTGGCTTTTTTCATAGAAGAGTTTTAACCGTTATAACGTTTAAAAATTAATGTTGCATTCGTACCACCAAAACCAAAGCTATTTGACATTACAGTTTGTAATCCCGCATTTTCTTTCGTCTCAGTAACGATGTTGCAACCTTCAGCGGCTTCATCTAAGGTTTCGATATTAATGCTTGGTGCAATAAAGTCATTATCGAGCATTAATAACGTGTAAATTGCTTCGTGTGCACCTGCAGCCCCTAAAGAGTGACCGGTCATTGATTTAGTTGAAGAAATCGCTGGGATTTTATCGCCAAATACATTTTTGATTGCACCTAATTCTTTCACGTCACCTACTGGTGTAGATGTGCCATGTACGTTGATGTAATCAATTGGGGTATCTACAGTTGCCATTGCTTGTTTCATACAACGCTCTGCACCTTCACCGCTTGGAGCAACCATATCGTAACCATCAGAAGTTGCGCCATAACCTACAATTTCAGCGTAGATTTTTGCACCGCGAGCAAGTGCATGTTCTAATTCTTCCACAACTACAACTGCACCACCACCAGCAATCACGAAACCGTCACGGTTTGCGTCATAAGCACGAGATGCTTTTTCTGGCATTTCATTGTATTTAGTTGAAACTGCACCCATTGCATCAAATTCAGTAGCACATTCCCAAGATAATTCTTCTGCACCACCAGCAAAAACGACATCTTGTTTGCCTAATTGAATTAACTCAACCGCATGACCAATACAATGTGCAGAGGTTGCACAAGCTGAACTGATTGAATAGTTCACACCACGGATTTTATAAGGGGTGGCTAAACAAGCAGAAACACTTGATGCCATGGTTTTCGTTACAGCGTAAGGACCAATCGCTTTTACACCGCGAGGGCCACGTACCGCATCACACGCCACTAACTGGTTATGTGCAGAACCCGTACCCGCACCAATCACTAAACCGGTACGATCATTAGAAACTTGATCTTCTGTTAAGCCAGAATCTTCAATCGCTTCACGCATAGAAAGATAAGCATAAGCCGCTGCATCACCCATAAAACGGAACACTTTACGATCAATGTGCTCGCTTGGGTTTAATTTGATTGTTCCGGCAACATGGCTACGCATATTCATTTCTACAAACTCAGGCACAACTTCAATACCTGATTTCCCTGCTTTTAATGAAGCCAATACTTCTTCTTTATTGTTACCGATACTTGAAATAATCCCAAAGCCTGTAATTACAGCTCTTCTCATTGCTTCTTCCTTATTGTTTTATATGTAAAAATAACGGCTCAAAATTACTACGAAATAAAAATATTTCAAGCAATAATTCATTTGTTCGACCAGTTTAGAAAATCGCGTTATTATACGTAAATTTCATTAGGCAAGGAAGGAATAAAAAATGACCTTTAGTGTCCAACATGCTGAGATTCACTTCAATCAAAACCATATTCCCGTCTCAGATCAATTCGATGATGTCTATTTTTCTAACGAAAATGGATTAGCAGAAACAGATTATATTTTTCTACAAGGTAATCAACTTTGGGAACGTTGGATGACCCACAAAGAAGCCAATTTTGTTATCGCAGAAACAGGATTTGGTACAGGATTAAATTTCTTTGCGGCAACCCAATTATTCCGTGAATTTCGCCAGCAACATGAGAATCATCCTTTAAAATGCCTAAATTTTATTTCCTTTGAAAAATATCCGCTAAAAATTACCGCACTTTCGCAAGCGCATCTTGCCTATCCTCAGTTTGAAGATTTAAGCGTTCATTTGCAACATTATTGGCCTTCATTGATTCTCGGTTGCCATCGTATCCATTTTGGAGAGACAACATTAGATTTATGGTTTGGTGATGTATCAGAAAACTTGCCACAACTTGGCGATTATATGAATGAACGTATTGATGCTTGGTTTTTAGATGGCTTTGCGCCAAGCAAAAATCCTGAAATGTGGAATGATGATCTCTATAACCTGATGTTCCGTTTCACGAAACCCAATGGTTCTTTTGCCACCTTCACTGCAGCAAGTGCGGTCAGAAAAGGACTTGAATCCGCTGGTTTTAATGTGACAAAACGTAAAGGCTTCGGCAAGAAACGAGAATGCTTAAGTGGGCTAAAAATACAATCAAAATCTACCGCACTTTCTACACCTTGGTATCTCGCTCAGCCTGCGAAAATGGAAAAACAAGATGTCGCTATTATCGGCGGAGGTGTTGCTTCTCTTTGTACTACCATTTCCTTAGTTAAACGAGGGGCAAAAGTCACTATTTATTGTGAAGATGACGCGCTCGCACTTAATGCCTCAGGCAATAAACAAGGCGCATTTTATCCGCAACTTAGCGATGATAATGCGCTCACCGTTGATTTTTACCTGCACGCTTTCAGTTACGGTCGCCAATTACTTGATTGGGCAATCGCACAAAACATAGCGTTTGAACACGAATTTTGTGGCGTGGCACTATGTGCTTACAACGAAAAAAGTGCGGTCAAATTAACAAAGATTTCTCAACTTGGTTTGCCGAGTGAAATATTCCAAATGCTAAATGCTGAACAATTCAGTGAAAAAGTGGGATTACCGCTTAATTGCGAAGGCGGTTGGATTGAACAAGGGGCTTGGCTTGCACCAAGACAATTTGTTCAAAATGCCTTTTCATTTCTTGAAAAACAGGGTGTCGTCATTAAAACCTCACAAAAAATTACCGCACTTTCTCAACAAGAAAAAGGCTGGGAACTAGAAAATACGCAAGGTCAAAAATACTGCCATGAAGTCATCATTCTTGCGAACGGATATAAAATTACTGATTTTGTTCAAACAGAAAAGCTACCGCTCTACCCTATCCGCGGGCAAGTCAGCCAAATTCCAACATCAGAAAACTTACTCAAACTGAAATCAGTGCTTTGTTATGATGGCTATCTTACTCCAGCCGATCAATTAAAAACCTCACATTGCATCGGCGCAAGCCATGTTCGTGATAATGTTGATCGCCATTTTAGCGAACAAGAACAACAAGAAAATCAACAAAAACTCCAACAAAATATCGCCCAATCTTGGACGCAGGATGTGGATACATCAGGCAATCTCGCTCGTGTAGGAATCCGCTGCTCTGTAAGAGATCTTGCCCCAATGGTTGGAAACGTACCCCATTTTGAACAGCAACAAGCGGATTATTACAATTTATTCAACCTCCGCCGTCGTAAACAACCTATTCAAAGTGCGGCCAATTTTCAGAATCTTTTCTTAACGGCAGCCTTAGGTTCTCGTGGGCTTACCTCCGCTCCACTCTTAGGTGAAACCTTAGCTTCAATCATTTATGGCGAGCCATTGCCTATAAGCGAAGCTATATTACATAATCTTTCAGCTAACCGAGCTTGGGTGAGAAAATGGTTGAAAGGAAGTGTCGTGAAATAATTTTACTTCAAAAAAATAACAGCACAGGTATTAAACTTGTGCTGTTAACATAATAAACGTAAATTTTACTTCACGCTTCCACAATTCAAACAATACAAATATTGTCCTTTAGGATCATTAAATTTAGTTAATACATTCAATTCTTTTTGTAATTTTTGAATTGGAGCTGGTATCCCTATCCAGCTAGAAAAAGCACGTTGCGTTGTTTTTTTCGTATCGTGTAATAATGTCTTTACAAAACTATTGCTATCATCATCTATCAACCATTCTACGCTAAAAGATTCCATTGCTTTTTCTTGACGTTGATTCACTAATTGTTCAGCTTTATTGATTGCTTCATTAAAAGAACCAATCTCATCCACTAAACCATTTTGGAATGCATCACTGCCTAACCAAACCTGACCTTGAGCAAGTTTATCTACTTGTGTTTTTGAAATTTGACGGCCTTTGCTGACAATTTCCAAAAATCTGTCATAACCATGCTCAATTTCTGTTTGATAAATATCTTGCACAGGTTTTGCTAACGGAGAAAAAGCTGATGTATTGGCTAATTCAGTAGTTGAAACGCCATCAGCATTCACTCCTATTTTCTTAATGCTATTTTCAAAAGTTGGGAACATCGCAAAAATACCAATAGAACCCGTAATGGTGTTTGCATCGGCAATGATATAATCTGAAGTAGATGAAATCCAATAACCACCCGACGCGGCCATTGCTCCCATAGATACGATAACAGGTTTACCAATTTTCTGTAAATTTTCAGCCTCTTGTCGAATAATTTCCGAAGCGAATGCACTTCCACCTGGAGAATTAACGCGTAAAATCACCGCTTTTACAGCTTTATCGTCATAAGCTTTTCGTAAAAGACGCGCAATGGTATCTCCTCCGACATTTTCTTCATCACTTTCCCCATCAATAATCGTGCCCTCCACATTCACTACGGCAATTTTATTTGGCGAATTATCCTGTGGTGTTAAACGATCAGGGAATTGTGTTAAATAATCATCAAATGCGACTAAATTAGCTTCCCCATCTGCATTTTTGCCAAAAAGTGCGGTTAATTTTTTCTCTAAATCAAAACGTGTTGTCAAATGGGTCACCAAACCACGTTTTTGCGCATAGCGTGTCGAATCCCCTTTCAATGTTTTCAATTCAGCTAAATATTGTTTCGCCGCAGGCAACAGTTCATTTGATTTAATATGACGATTTTCGCTTACCATTGAGGTATAGTGATTCCACATTAAATTTAACCAGCGCTGCATATTCGTTTTTGCCTCAACTGACATATCGTTGCGCATAAAAGGTTCTACTGCTGATTTATAAGTTCCTACGCGGAAAATATGTGGTGTCACTGCCAATTTATCGAGCATATCTTTAAAATATAAATTCTCTTGCGCCAGACCATGGATATCCACCTGACCAATTGTATTAAGATAAATCTCGTTCGCAAAGCTGGCTAGATAATATTGCCCCTGAGTATAATTATCTGCATAAGCAATAACAGGTTTTCCACTTTCTTTAAAGCGATTAATCATTGCACCAATAAAATCTAAAGCAGGTAAATCAGCTCCTTCAAAATGATTAAGATCGAGCACTAATCCTTTAATTTGAGGATCCTGTTGCGCATACTCAATCGCTGACACAACATCAAATGTTGAAATTTTTCTTGGTACATACTCACCGTTCAATTCACTTAACGCATCTTGCCAACGAAGTGTGTCATCACGATTATCCGCTAAATAACCATCTAAATTTAGCAATAAGCCGCCTTCCTCTGTTAATGTTGTAGATTTTTTTCCACCACTTGAAAAGCTAATAATCGCCATTAGCAATAGGACAAAACCTAGAAACACCACATTCATCACGAGATCACGAATGAAACACAGCGCTTTCCAACATAATTTTAATACTCGAAACATACGAATTACCTTTAAAAAATTTGCGCTAGCGTATCACAAAGCCTTGTCAAAAACTATGCTATAATCTACCGCACTTTTATTGACAGAGAATAATACAATGAATGCACTTACCCTCTTAACCACAAGAAAATCAAATAAAAAATTAACCGCACCAGCGCCCAATGCTGAACAATTAGAACAAATTTTTCAAGCAGCAATGCGTGCACCTGATCATGGAAAATTACATCCTTATCATTTTATTGTAATGGAAAACGAGAGCTTAAATAAATTAGAAACGCTACTTAAAGCTGCCGTTGTAGAATTTGATTTGGGTGAAGAAAAATTAAAGAAAGCTGAAAATTTAGCACATCGCGCACCTATGGTGATTGGTGTCGTAGCAAAGGTCGATCCAACTATCGCTAAAGTACCTGGATGGGAACAAATGTTAAGTGCTGGCTGTGCAACTTATGGATTACAACTGGCTGCACAAGCACAAGGATTTGATAATGTATGGATTTCAGGGAAATGGGTTAATGGCACTGCATTACGAGAAGCTTTCGGATGTCGTGAACAAGATCGAGTGATTGCGTTAGTCATGATTGGCACGGGCATAGAGAAAGCAGAACGCGAATACCGTGTTATCGAGACAAAAGATTTTGTAAGCTATCTATAAAACATTTCTTGCCTTCTTCGAAACTCTGAGGAAGGCAAAATATTGCTCTACTCTTCTAATTCATCCGCCATCGCTGCCAATATTTCTCGTGTAAGAAGGGCTAATGCACGATAAAAAGGCAAAGTTGCTTGAGTTTCTACTTGAGTTAAAAACTTCGCTGCACAAGGCAATAAAAAGGTTTCAAACAATTCTTGTTGGGCCACTAAAGAATCCGAATTATCTTCAAGCCAAGAGGCGGTAAGCAATAATAAAGCAAAATGATCCGCACTTTCCACTTCTGGCATATTGCGTACAAGGCGAAAATTCATAAATTCTTCAACATCAATGCCATAAGCTGAAATAGAGATCATAACTTTACCATTGGTACCAAATAATTTTTGATACTCTTGGTTCAATAAATCGAGATCAATTTTAGCTTGTAGGCTATTCAGCGCTAATTCACTTTCTTTATCAGTATCTAATGCCCAAACTTGATTCAAACCTTTTTGTTGCAACCAAGTGAACGCGCCTGCAAGTACTTCATCGGTAGGAGAACGATAAAAAAGATTACCGAATAATCGACTAATTAATGAAAAATTATTAATTTGTTTTTCAGACATTACGCTTTTTCCTTTAAAAGTGCGGTCAATTTTTCTTGTGTTTTTTGAGCGGCAACTTCAATCATTGCTTTACGCGCCTCATCATCAATTAAATGAATATCACCGAATAATTCAAACTCGACATTTTCAATGCCACAGTAATTAAACAATCCATTAATTAAACAATGATTAAGCGATTTATCCACACCAAATTCTTTATATTTATCAAGATTACTGCCAATAGTAATAAATTGCTGCATTTGTTTATTTTTTAGCAATCCCACTGATTCGCCATTTTCCGTTTTATAGGCAAAGCCGTGACTTAATACGCGATCTAAATAGCCTTTCAAAATTGATGGAAATCCCATCCACCAAAGGGGATAGACCAACGTAATTAAATCCGCTTGAAGGATAAAATTATGCTCTTGCTGGATATCTTCTGGAATAACACCTTTGTTAGCATTCTGCAATTCTTCATGAGATAAAATTGGATTGAAATTCATTTCATAAAGATCACGAAAAAATACATTTACACCATTTTCTTGACTAATTTGCTCAATACGATTAGCAATCGCTCGCCCAAAACTACGTTCTGAATTAGGGTGAGCAAAAATAATTAAGTGGTTCATTTTTCTTACCTATTTGTAGGGAAATAAAACGTGGCAGAAGTCTATCAAAATAGACCGCACTTTGCATATAAAATCACATAAAAAAAGCGGGCATAGCCCGCTCTCTTATTTGCATCATCATTATGCTGCGTTTTTACGTTCTTCTTCCATACATACTGCCGCAGTAAATAATACGTCAGTTGATGAGTTTAATGCCGTTTCAGTTGAGTCTTGTAAAATACCGATAATGAAACCAACACCGATCATTTGTGCAGCGACATCATCAGAAATACCAAATAAGCTACATGCTAATGGGATTAATAATAATGAACCACCTGCCACACCAGATGCACCGCAAGCACAAAGAGAAGCCACGATACTTAATAAAATCGCACTAACAAAAGATACTTCCACACCTAATGTGTGTACTGCCGCTAACGTTAAAATTGTGATCGTGATTGCAGCACCCGCCATATTGATGTTCGCACCCAATGGAATAGAAACAGAATAAGTTTCTTCATCAAGGTTTAAACGTTTTGCTAATTCAATATTCACTGGGATATTTGCCGCAGAACTACGAGTGAAGAATGCAGTTACACCACTTTCGCGTACACAAGTCCATACTAATGGGTACGGATTACGACGAATTTTCCAATAAACTAATGCTGGGTTAATAACAAAAGCAGTGAATAACATTGTACCGATTAATACTGCAAGTAATTGCACATAACCGCCTAATGCGACTAATCCTTTATCAGATAAGGTTTCAGCCACTAAACCGAATACACCAAATGGTGCAAAAGAAATAATGACGTGAACAATTTTTGATACACCTTCTGCAAAATCAGATAATACGTTCTTAGTAGCATCAGATGCATGACGTAACGCTAAACCTAAACCGATAGACCATGCTAATACACCAATAAAGTTTGCTTTGAAAATCGCATTTAATGGATTGTCTACCACATTTAAAATAAGGGTAAATAAAACTTGGCCAACAGCTTGCGGCGCTGAACTTGCATCTTCTTTCGTTGCAAGAACCACTTCCGTTGGGAATACGAAACCCGCAATAACTGCAACAATCGCTGCTAAGAATGTACCGAGAAGGTAAAGCACAATGATTTCTTTCATATTGCTTTTCGTACCAATCTTACGGTTTGCAAGCGCAGCCATAACAAGGAAGAAAATCAAAATTGGCGCAACAGCACGCAATGCTTTAACAAAGATGGTACCTAAAACGCCCACTTTTTCCGCAATATTAAAACCTAAAGCACCTTCGAGGGCAGGTCCAACAAGCGCAATAATGATCCCTAGAACTAAACCAGTCGCAATTCTTTTTACTAAATTGCCCTGGAATAACAGACGAAATAAACGAGATGTGTTCATACTTTTATCTTTCTTTTTAATAAATTTAACTTCAGATTGTTACCAATCCACCTACAAGGGAATTAAAGATAGCGTAAATTCTTATCGAAAGAAAATATTTTTTGTTATTTTTTATCCAATAAGTGAACTTTTTTCTGAATTTATTAGATATTTTTTAAAAACATACTTATAAAAAAATTTTTTATTTAACCTATTGACACCCTGTATGAAACACCAGTAAAATTTAACTGTACAAAAAAACAAGGTAAAAGGTTATTTATCCATATTATTTAACAGGAGATAAGAGAATGAACAACCAAACTTTGACTGCACAATATGAAATGGATTTTTCTTATAATCCACTGCCTTTTTTCAATGATATGGATGACAGCCTTAAATTCAATAAAAAACTAGACTTAAATCTTTATTGTATCAAACGTCCAAAGCAGACCTGTTTTATTCATGTCACCAATCCAAACATGTTAGCTTGGGGAATTGAAAGTGGAGATATGCTAGTCGTCGAAAAAAATGACGATCTTTATTCAGGTGATCTTGTTGTACTTGAAGAAAACAATGAATTTCATGTCTATGAATTTATGGCGCATAACGGCAATTACCTTTTCATGTCATTGGATTCCACTACACCAAATATAAATACAAAAGATTGGTCGAATTTACCTATTGTCGGCACAGTAACCAATACGATTCACCAAATGAAACGTCGCGATAAAATGAAATGGGCAGCATAGTTAAAAGCAAATAAAAAAGTGCGGTGATTTTGATCTGCCCCCCAAAAAGTTGGACAGTTAGTTAACTTAAATATTGAGCTCGGTATTGCACTGGGCTCAATCCTTTGAAACCAAGTTTAATTCGTTTTTGGTTGTAATACACTAAATATTCTTCAATTTCAGCCTGTAATTCAGCAATTGAATGATAAGTTCGAGAGTAAAAGCGCTCTGATTTTAATATTGCAAAAAAACTTTCAATCACTGCATTATCGTAGCAATTTCCTCGGCGACTCATACTTTGCACCGCTTTACCCTTCAACATCTTTACCCATTCCGCCGAGCCATACAATACACCTCGGTCGCTATGAATAATCGGACATTCTGTTGGTTTAATCCTACTAAGCCCTTGTTCTAACATCTTTTTTACCAATGAAAACTTCGGGCGTGTCGCAAAATTATAGGCAATAATTTCTCGGTTAGCCAAGTCCATTAACGGTGAAAAATAAAGCTTTTCTTGCCCAACCTGAAATTCCGTTACATCCGTTACCCATTTTTGATTGAGTGCCGTCGCTGTAAAATCACGATTCAGTAAATTCGGGGCAATATGCGATGTTTTTCCACGTTTCCCATATCTTTTCTTGCGTAAAATGGAATGAATCCCTAACTCGTTCATCAGCTTTAACACCGTTTTATGATTCAAATTAAAACCCATTTGGCGTAATTTAAACGTCATGGGGCGATAACCATCTCGTTTTCTGTTCTTTTTATACAGCGATAAGATAGCTTCTTTAGCTTCGTGATAATTTCGCTTAATCTCTTTATAGTAAAAGCTTGAACGAGGCATTTTAGCTACACGAAGTAAATCATTTAACGCATGGTTTGGCTTCAATCTTTCAATGAGTTTTCTTTTTTCTGTCGTTGTTTTTGACGGTCGAGCTCCTTCAACTTTTTTAGGTAAGCAATCTCCGCTCTAAATAAGGCGAGCTCTCGTTGTAACTTTTTAAACGCTTTGGGTGAAAAGTCTGTGGTTTCTGGAATTTCAATGTCTTTCTTTTTCATCTTTAGCTTCACTATTTTCGGTGTTTGAAGGTTTGCATAAGGCGATTTTACGCCATCAAGCCCTCTTTCCCGAAATGCTTTTAGCCAATAAATAACGAGAGCATGGGAAATTTTATGAAGTTTAGCCACTTCACGGATACCATAATCCTGTTCGGTGACGAGTTTGATAATTTTCAAACGAAATTGATAAGAGTAGGACATAATCTGCACCTCAAATTAGGTGTCCAGGTTTTGGGGTGCAGATCACTTAAGCCGATTATTTATCTAATTGAACAGGAAGAAATAAGCTTAATGGACGTTTTCTCACAATTTGACAAACTTCATGCCAAATTGCCCACCAGCTGTCAATTTCCGTATTTAAAGAGCGCAGTGCGACCCAAAGTGTCAATGAAAAACTGACCATTAAATTCACTAAACCAATCAGCAACACAAAAGCAATGCATTGTAAAAAGAATGGATAGGCAAATTGTCCACTGACTGCACTATATCCTAAATTCGCTGATGAAAATGCAACATGACGAATATCTAACGGGAGATGAGTTAAATATCCCACTAAACCGGTAAGCCCAAGTAACATACCAAAACAGAAGTTACCAATAAGCGAGCCATAATTCTCATGCATATAATTAGCAAATTTAACGCGAGACTTCTCAGACATCAATTTTTTTAATAACGGATGTTGTACTAAACGCATGCGCATATTCAAATAATTGCTACGATTATCAAAATAGCCAGAAATAATTCCGGAGCAGAATAACCATACACCTGCAATAGCTGCGAACCATAAAGAACCATCTAAAGGATCAATACGGTGTAATTGATAGGCTATTTTCTCTGAATTCATCAATGGTTCACCTGTTTGATGTTGATAAACAAAAGCAATTAATGCCGCTAATCCCATAGCAACTACTACATTGCCTAAAACGGCCACGCTTTGGGAACGAAATACATCCACTAATAACTGGGCTAATTTCATATTTAATGTTTTGCCTTGTGGATTTTTCTCTACTGCCTCAGCAAAACGAGCAGCTGTCATGGCTGGCTGTTTGGTTGCAACCGTGAAATGCAACATAAAGATCACCATAAAACCGAAGCCGTAATTTAAACCTTCGGCAAGACCTTTCCAAACTTTATCATCAATAATGCTGCCTAAATAGGTTTTAAATAGCGCCATCAGTGCAATTAATACACCACCACCAGCCGCAGAATAAAACATTGCCCAGTACTCTTTTTTATCTCGCGTAATGTAATGCTCGCCATGATCGCCCGCATTTTGGGTAATGCTACGTGAAATTAATCCTGAGCTTTGTTTCCATAATCGGGAAATACTATGTCGCTCTGCAGCTGCACGGGCAAAACAACCCGTTAATAACAATATTCGACGCGGTAAATAGCGATTTGAAACAAAAATTGCCATCAACGTTTCTAATCGTTCTAAAGTCTGGGAAAGACGTTCTAATAAATACGCTGTATTTAAGGAAGACCCCACTACTGCCCCACGTTTCTGTAAGCCAATAATCAATGCCTTACATTGATCAAACATTACCTGTAAATGGCTATCATCAAAATCTATTGATTGGCGACGCGCTGCTACCCAATCAACCACCTCATGGTGTAAAGCAACAAAAGGTGAATCAGCATTTAACAGAGAGGGTTCCATTCGCATCAGCTCAGGATCCATATCTTCAGCTGCAATCCAAATTGAAAGCATCTCTATGGCAAATAGCCCTTCACTTTCAATATGATTTTTTAAACGTTCCCGATCTTTTTGTTCTGTATAACGGGTTAAAACGCCAAATACGCCTCGCCACGTTTTTAATGGGACGGCATCAATCCAGCGCGCATCATTTTTATCACTAAACAATAAATAAAAAATATCACGTAAATCATTAATATCTTTAAAAGAGGGGTTAAAACGCTCATAAATACGCGTTTTCATTTCCTGTCCAAAACCGCCTCGTGTAAGAATACCGCTACTAATAAACAAGGGATAAAGGCGTAAACCACATAACCAACCACATAATAATTTCGAAACAGAACATCCTAATTCTTTATCTTTCTTTAAGATAAACTTAAACAAATGCAAGGTCGGAGAAATTTTTTCTGTGGGGCTGCTACGTAATAATTGGCACAAGCCCTCCACGAGACCAAAGGCATCGTTTTCCGCCACTTTGTTACGCAAAAATTGCGGTAAGGTATCGATTTTAATCATGAGCTTCCCCCTCATATCGTTTATATTCAAAAGCGTGACATTATACAGCGCTGTTGGATAAAGTAAAAATTAACGGAAAAAGCGATCTGCCCCCCAAAAAGTTGGACAGGTTAGTTAACTTAAATATTCTTCAATTTCAGCCTGTAATTCAGCAATTGAATGATAAGTCCGTGAGTGAAAACACTCTGATTTTAGTATCGCAAAAAACTTTCAATCACCGCATTATCGTAGCAATTTCCTCGGCGACTCATACTTTGCACCGCTTTACCTTTTGGCGTAATTTGAGCGTCATGGGGCGATAACCATCTCGGTTTTTGTTCTTTTTATACGGCGATAAAATAGCATCTTTAGCTTCGTGATAGTTTCGCTTAATCTCTTTATAGTAAAAGCTTGGCGAGGCATTTTAGCCACTCGAAGTAAATCATTTAACGCGTGGCTTGGCTTCAAGCTTTCAATGATTTTTCTTTTTTCTGTCGTTGTTTTTGACGGTCGAGCGCTTCCAACTCCTTTAGGTAAGCAATCTCCGCACGAGCCAAGGCGAGCTCTCGTTGTAACTTTTTAAACGCTTTAGGTGAAAAGTCTGTGGTTTCTGGAATTTCAATGTCTTTCTTTTTCATCTTTGGCTTCACTATTTTCGGGGTTTGAAGGTTTGTATAATGCGATTTTACGCCATCAAGTCCTCTTTCCCGAAATGCTTTTAGCCAATAAATGACGAGAGAATGGGAAATTTGGTGAAGTTTAGCCACCTCACGGATACCATAATCCTGCTCGGTGACGAGTTTGATAATTTTCAAACGAAATGGATAAGAGTAAGACATAATCTGCACCTCAAAATAGGTGTCCAGGTTTTTGGGGTGCAGATCAAAGTGCGGTCAAAATTAACCGCACTTTTGCTTAAATATTTTCTTAGATAGAAGTATCCAATTCTGGGAAAGATTTTACTAAATCATCAATCGCCTTCATTTGAGACACAAAGCCTTCAAGCGCAGAAAGAGGCAATGCAGATGGGCCATCACATTTCGCTTGATTTGGATTTGGATGCGCTTCTAAGAATAAACCTGCAATTCCTACCGCTAAACCTGAACGCGCTAATTCGGTTACTTGTGCACGACGGCCACCTGATGCTGCCCCAAATGGATCACGGCATTGAAGCGAATGGGTTACATCAAAAATAACCGGGCTACCCTTAGATACTTTTTTCATAACGCTGAAGCCAAGCATATCCACAATTAAATTATCGTATCCAAAGTTTGTACCACGATCACAAAGAATGATTTTATCGTTACCACATTCTTCGATTTTTTCCACAATATTACCCATTTGACCAGGGCTTAAAAATTGTGGTTTTTTCACATTAATCACTGCGCCTGTTTTTGCCATCGCTTCAACGAGATCTGTTTGACGCGCCAAAAAGGCGGGAAGTTGAATAATATCGACAACATCTGCAACAGGCTGACATTGATAGATTTCGTGTACATCGGTAATAATTTTTACACCGAATGTATCTTTTAATTCTTGGAAAATTTTTAATCCTTCTTCCATACCTGGGCCACGGTAAGAATGAATAGATGATCGATTCGCTTTGTCAAAAGAAGCCTTGAACACATAAGGCACGCCCAATTTTTCCGTCACTTTCACATAGGCTTCGCACACTTGCATTGCCATATCTCGGCTTTCAAGAACGTTCATTCCGCCAAAAAGCACGAAAGGTTTGTCATTTGCAACATCAATATTGCCAATTTTTACAATTTTATTTTGCATAAATTTTCCTTAAATCAATGGAGGGGAAAAGTATCTTTATCAATCTCGCCCTTAAGTTCTAAAAGTTGAGTTCGGATTAAAGCCGCAGTTGGGTCTTCCGGACAACGTTCCACAAAAAATTCTAAATCTTTCAATGCTGAAGGATAGGCACCCATCTGAGCTAAAACTAAACCGCGATCGCGGATATGATAAGGATCTTCATCATTGCCAATCAGTAAATTCTCAATATAACGGTATGCCATGTCGTTATGCTCTTCGCGGATGAGCGAATTCTTCGCCAGTTGCTCAAAACGAGAATAAAGCAAAGAAAGATCGGCTCTATCAAGTTCTTCAGCTTGAATTTGCACACCAAAACCAAATGCCCCTTCATAAAGTTGCTGTAATTTTTCTTGCGATATATAAGTGCCATCCCAAGGATCAATAAAAGCCACTTCATCTCTTACTTCGGCACGTAAAATGAGCTGTGTTGGGAAATTTACCGGGTAAATCGGCAAATCCAATACCTCGGCTAAATAAAGCACAATTGCCCCAAGCGTCACTGGCATTCCTTGGCGGTGCTCCAACACATAAGGCAAATATAAATTACGCGCGTAGAAATACTCTTCTGAATCACAATGAAAGCCCCAATCACCATAAAATAGCTGTAGTAACTGATGAATCTGCTCTTCTTTCGGCCAATCTGGCGAAATTTCTTTACGCGCTCGACGCACAAACCCACCGATTTTTCCCCGAAGTTGCGCTTCTGATGTGCCATCATCTGAGATGGTATTATAAAAATGCACAAATTGATCGTATAACGCACGTCGATAATATTTCATTACTTCTTCCAAAAACCTAAAGTGACGCGCTCATTGTCGCCATAATCACGCACGGTTTCAACCATTTCCCAATGATTTTCTTGGAAAATTGACCGCACTTTTTCGCCTTGTTGCCATCCATGCTCAAGTAATAATACGCCATTAGAATTCAAATAACTCGGTGCTAATTCAATAATATGACGTAAATCAGCATACCCCGCATCATTGGCAACTAATGCAGAAAGGGGTTCAAAACGCACATCACCTTGACGTAAATGTTCATCTTGAGCATCAATATAAGGCGGATTACTAACAATAAGATCAAACTGCCCTGTTATATTTTCAAACCAACGACTCTGCAAAAATTGCACATTTAACTTATTTCTTTCTGCATTAAATTGAGCTAACGCCACAACATCAGGAATAAGATCAACACCAATGATTTCTAATGAAATCGGCTGTTTTTGACAAATAGAGGAAAGCTCCGAGGCTAATGCTAACGCGATAGCGCCTGTACCGGTGCCAAGATCAAGAATACGAAAGTGCGGTGGATTTTCTTGTAATTTTTCTAAAGCAATTTGTAATGCCTTTTCCACTAAAATTTCAGTATCTGGTCTTGGAATTAAGGTGCCTTTTGAGACATTTAACGGCAACGACCAAAATTCTTTTTCACCAAGAATATAAGCAATAGGTTCGCCTTTTAGACGACGATCTAAAAGTGCGGTCAATTTTAACCGCACTTTTTCATCAATCTCGGTATCATCAAAAGCAAGGATTTGCGTACGCGATTTGCCAGTAGCATGTTGAAGAAGCACAAGTACATCAATTTTACTATTTTCAGAGGGATTTTTTTGTGCTAAATCCGCCATCGCTTGTGCCAGCCATTCTTTATAATTCATTATTTTTCGTCTTTTAACACAATTGTGCCAGCCACTAAATCAGTTAAAGAACGACGATCATCGCGCACAAGTGCAACAATACCGCTAATAATCAATAAGAAACTCGTCCACGCCAATAAAATATCAATAATCTCACGGCCGATGTATTTACCAAATTCAACAGGCTGATTGGTATGATAATTAAATACACGCAAGCCTAACCAGCGTTTTGCTATTGTTTGACCATAAGTTTTCATGAAATATAACTGAAAACCAGCATATACAATCGTCCCCACTACACCGGCAAAATCCCCCAATGCAAAACCGAGAGCAACCATCACCCAAAGTACAAGCCCATTAATCATACTCGCAAGCCAACGTTTAAAACGGCTTGCTTGAGCAGGTTGAGAAGGCTTGAAAGCAGAAGAAAATTCAGCATCTTTTTGATTTTCAATGATCATTTTATTTCCCTGTAAAGTTAAAAAGGACATCTGAAATCAGATGCCCCTATCATTAATTCTGTTCAGACAATGCCGCCAACTGATCCGCTTGATATTCGGTAATAATCGGCTGAATCAGTTCATCAATTTTACCATTCATCACTTCATCCAAACGGTAAATAGTGAGATTGATACGGTGATCTGTTACTCGACCTTGCGGATAATTATATGTACGAATTTTATCAGAACGATCGCCCGAACCTAATAAGTTACGGCGCATATCTGTTTGTTCTGCAGCTTGGCGTTCTTGGTCTGCTTGAACAATACGTGACGCTAATACCGACATTGCTTTCGCTTTATTTTTGTGCTGTGAACGCTCATCCTGACATTCCACCACAATACCTGTTGGAATATGTGTAATACGCACCGCAGAATCCGTCGTATTTACGTGCTGACCACCTGCACCTGATGAGCGATAAGTATCAATACGCAAATCTGCTGGATTAATTTCTGGCATTTCAGATTCAGGCAATTCTGGCATTACCGCAACAGTACAAGCAGAAGTGTGGATACGCCCTTGTGATTCAGTTTTTGGTACGCGTTGCACACGATGACCGCCAGATTCAAACTTCAACTGACCATACACACCTTCGCCAGTGACTTTAACAATCACCTCTTTATAACCGCCTTGCTCACTTTCATTAGCACTTAGCATTTCTACACGCCAGCGTTTACTTTCAGCATAGCGACTGTACATACGGAATAAATCACCCGCAAAAATACCCGCTTCATCACCGCCTGTTCCCGCACGGATTTCTAAATAGCAGTTATATTCATCATTAGGATCTTTCGGCAGTAAAAGAATTTGAAGTTGTTGTTCCACTTCTTCAATTTCCGCTTTGGATTCTTCGATTTCCATTTGCGCCATTTCTTTCATTTCAGGATCGTCGAGCAATATTTCAGCTTCTTCAATATTTTGATTTAATTGCGTCCAACGATTAAAACATTTCACCACTTCTTCAAGTTGTGAATATTCTTTAGAATACGCACGGAATTTATCCTGATCACTAATTACAGAAACATCGCCCAATAAGGCTTCTAGCTCTTCATAACGTTCTTTTAAACTTTCTAATTTTGCAATAATGGAATCTTTCATCATTTATAAGTCACCGAAAATAAAATCGGCGTATTCTAGCCGATTTTAGGGAAAATTGACAGCGAAAAGGAAATTAAGAATCTCAGACGCTTTATTTGTGATTTACCCACTATTTATTGATGTCTTCTTTTTGATTAAGCTCACGATATTTATCACACCCTTCTTGACTGCGTAAATCACAAGCATCGCCAAAGTATTTTTTGGCTTTGGATTTATCTTTTTCCAACTCGCCTAGCTTAATTAACACTTTCGGATCTTTACTTAACACCAATTCTTCTTTAATCGCTTCGATTTTTTCTTGAAGCTCAGGTTGTTTTGGTAAATCATCACGACTAAGAATATTCAGTTTAAAATCGGTTATATCAGTAATTTTTTTCTCTTTACAAGTCGAATGTTCATTACATCTATTCAGTAGTTCTTCAACCATTTCCTCATTCTTTGGACTAACTAAACCTAATAAATAAAGCGTGGCTAGATTTTGGTAAATATCAAAATCTACACGTCCAAGTAATAGTAGAAAAAAATCAGATGAACTATTTATTTTTATATTTTTATAAGCTTCACTATACCAATAAAATGCTTTCTGCCAATCTTGTTGCACACCATCACCATAAAAATAGGCATTTCCTAAATGTGCTTGAGACGCTGGAAATCCTGCTTCAGCGTTTTGGGTCAATAACATTATTGCACTTAATTTATCTCCTTTAGCAAGCAAGCGGAGTGCCTGGGAATCTTTCGCATTATAACTTCCTAATTGAATAGCTTTTTCAAGGTATTCATCTTTTCTTTGCTTATATAAATTCGATAATTGATAATAAGCCTCAGCATAATTCTGTGCCACAGCTTTCTCATACCATTTTTTAGCAAATTCTTCTTGATCATTACTTTTATAGATTTTAGCCAACTGAAATTGTGCAGCTGGATAACCTTTTTCAGCCAATACACGCAAACGCTCAGCAGGAAAGTTTTCTAATTCCTCGCTTGCCTTTATATCTGCATAATGCTGTTCACGCTCTAATAAACGTTCCAACTTCCGAATTTCTGCCTGTTCTGGGTAATATTGGGTAAAATACACTGCTCCGCCACCAATTACTGCTAATAATAAAACGGCTAAGGTTAATTTTTTCTTCATTATTTTTATCCTTATTAGACTTATAATTAAATAAAACACAATTTTTACTCGCCAATATGAGCTGTAAACGTGGTATTACATCTCCCCTCTATTCAACTTACCGTAAAACTCACAACCTTGTTGATCGCCATTATCACAAGCCTTACCAAGCCATTCTTTGGCGAGAGTTCTATCTTTCTGAATACCTCGTCCAATAAGATACGACAGACCTAATTTAAACTGCCCATCTTTACTACCATTTTCCGCTGCTTTCTTAAACCACTTTACGGCTTTAAAATCATCTTGTTTGGCACCACGCCCTGCACTATAAGCCGAACCTAAATTAACCTGAGCATCTGCATCCCCCTGCTCTGCTGCTTTGCGATACCATTTCACCGCTTCAAAATCATCTTGTTTTACGCCTCGCCCGTTGCCATACATTAAGCCCAAATTAAATTGAGCCTTTGCATCTCCCTGCTCCGCCGCTTTGCGATACCATTTCAACGCTTCAAAATAATCTTGTTTTACCCCTTGTCCATTTTCATACATCACACCCAAATTAAATTGAACACCTGCATATCCCTGCTCCGCCATAGGCAACCAAAGTTTAAAGGCAGTTTGATAATCGCCTCTCGTCGTTGCTTCAAGACCTTGTTGGAATTGTTGCACAGGCGTATCCGCCCAAGCGGTGGATTGAAAAGAAAATACAGAAGCACCGAAAAGTGCGGTGGTTAAAAGGTTTTTTGTGAGTTTCATTTTAATTTCCTATTAAATTGAATGAATGGATAATCTTTTAGTTTTATTCACTAAAATTGGCGTATAAATTGCAAAATCTTTAAGTACTTCACCATGTGGATGCCCTTTTCTTCGTTGGCTATCAGCTGAAAATACACTAATACAAGGCGACAATATCTTCGCTAATCCTTGTTGCCAATTATGCTTTGAACCGTGATGGGGAACTTGCAAGCAATAAATTCTCGCCATTCTCTCCGCACCTAATGATTGCATTAAATCGGTTAATAATAGCAAATCATTTAAAAATGCATCGCCAGTGTATAAAATGGCATTTTTTGTTTTATCCTTTGGAATAACCGCTATTTCATTTTCATTGTCTATCGAAACATCAAAAATATGATTATTTCCCATTCTCCAAAAAGAAGAGAGTTTTATATTTCGAATATATAAATATTGAGAAATAATATTTTTGTGTTTACTTCCATTTCCAAATGCAAGAGTGTAGAGTGTTTTTAAGGCTGGAGTTGGATCTGTGGAATTAAACTGATGAGATTGAATAATTTGTTTAACCTGCTTTTGAAAAGCGGTCAAATTTGTTGGCACTTTTGCAAGCAAATGAAATGGCACGTTATATAAAACAAGTTCAAACTGTTCTTCGCCTTTTCTTAATAAAAGGGCTTTATCAGGATTGAGCCAATGTACATTTTGTTCTAAGTTAGCAAATTCATCTGATAATTTTTTAGTAGTTTCAAAAGAAAGTACATCATCAAAATTACTTGGTTCAAGACTTATCGAAATTTCATTCTCATTTTCTTTTGCAGGTAATAAGAGAAATTGGGTTTCTTTTAATTCTTCAGCAAAATCAGTTTTGAAATATTGAATAGGGTTTTGATAAAATGCCCATTCTTCATCATCTGGCTGAATCTCTAAAAGAGAAGCAATTACTAAGCGTTGCCATAAAGGATAATAAGGCACAACCCAGCGTTTTATTTTTCGCCTATTTTTGAGTAGTTCTTTTACACCACTAATATGATCTTTATCAAAATGCGAAAGTACTAATAAATCAATATCCCCTTGATTTTTATTAGAATTATATTTATTTACTGCATTTTGAATAAGTTTTTGACTTGAACTTGTGCCACAATCATAAACCCAATGGAAAGCCAGAGCGTCTCCCATTTGAATATGCCCACTTGAAAATAAGCCCTGCCCCACATTCCAAAATTCGCATTGTAAAGTTGGCATTAGAGTTCCCCTCTATTTAGCTTACCGTAATATTCACATCCTATTTGATATCCATTATCACAAGCCTTACCAAACCATTCTTTAGCGAGTGTTCTATCTTTCTGAATACCTCGTCCAATAAGATACGACAGACCTAATTTAAACTGCCCATTTTCACTACCATTTTCCGCTGCTTTCTTAAACCACTTTACGGCTTTAAAATCATCTTGTTTGACACCACGCCCTGCACTATAAGCCGAACCTAAATTAACCTGAGCATCTGCATACCCCTGCTCCGCTGCTTTCTTAAACCACTTTACGGCTTCAAAATCATCTTGTTTGACGCCTTGTCCGTTGCCATACATTAAGCCCAAATTAAATTGAGCACTTGCATCTCCCTGTTCCGCCGCTTTGCGATACCATTTCAACGCTTCAAAATCATCTTGTTTTACGCCTTGTCCGTTGTCATACATCACGCCCAAATTAAATTGAGCACTTACATTCCCCTGTTCCGCCGCTTTGCGATACCATTTCACCGCTTCAACATCATCTTGTTTGACGCCTTGTCCGTTGCCATACATTAAGCCCAAATTATATTGAGCACTTGCATTCCCCTGCTCCGCCGCTTTGCGATACCATTTCACCGCTTCAACATCATCTTGTTTGACGCCTTGTCCGTTGCCATACATCACGCCCAAATTAACCTGAGCATCTGCATACCCCTGCTCTGCCGCTTGGCGATACCATTTCACCGCTTCGAAATCATCTTGTTTTACGCCTCGTCCATTGGCATACATATTACCCAAATTAAATTGAGCATCTGCATACCCCTGCTCCGCCGCTTTGCGATACCATTTCACCGCTTCAAAATCATCTTGTTTGACGCCTCGCCCGTTGTCATACATTAAGCCCAAATTATATTGAGCATCTGCATCCCCCTGCTCTGCCAAAGGCAGCCAAAGTTTAAAGGCTGTTTGATAATCCTCTCTCGTAGCGGCTTCAAAACCTTGTTGGAATTGCTGCGCAGGCGTATCTGCCCAAGCAGTATAATGAAAAGAAGCAAGTGAAAAGCCAAGAATAGCAGTAGTAATAAGTGTTTTTGAGAATTTCATAAAATCGTCCATTTATTAATCAATAATTGAAATAACCAAATATTTTTTGTTTAGCAAGATGTTTTGTTGTACTCTCTGTAAAGAGAGTACAACACCCAGTATACTGGGTGTAAAATGATTAAAAATTAGACTATTTAGTTAGGGAGGAATTAGTGGGTATTAAGACTGAAAAAGTGAGCCATCTTGCTCACTTTCTGCTATTAAATACGAGCGATATCAAACTTTGCCAGATCAATTTCATCTTCTGTGCCATAAAATGCCACTAACGCCTTGCGTAATATTTCCGCTCGTTTTGGCAAACCTTTTTCTACATAGGTTTTCACTTGCTCATACACGGCTTGTTTAAAAGGCTGTGTATCGCCTGGATTGCCATTCAAATTATCCGCACTGGCAAAATAACGGAAACCTGCCGCCGTTGCCAAAATCCATTCTAATGCTTGCGGTTTAACTTCAACTTTTTCAAAATCACGCTGACGTTCTTCAGAACGTCCATCTGGCTCATACCAATAACCAAAATCTTCTAGTTTACGGCGTTCTTTGCCTGCCACTAACCAATGGGCAATTTCATGTAATGCACTGCTATAAAACCCTCTAGCAAAATAAATCGCGTTATAAGGCACGTCATCATTTGCGGGTAAATAAATGGGTTCTTCACCACCTTTGACTAAGCGAGTGTTGTATTCATCTTCAAAACATTGATTAAAAATTGCAATAATATCTTCTAATTTATGTTCCATGGTATCGACTCCTAAAAAACCGCGAGATTATATCACCAGAGGCTCATTTGTTCTTGTTTATTTTCTTCGGGTAAATTGACATGTAGCCCAATCAAACGAATCGCTCGCCCTTTTGCTCGCATAAAAATTTGAGGAAGTAATTGTTGAAAACTCTCCAAAGAAAGTGGCAAACCTGTCTTCTCCAAAGTTGTTACTTGAAAATCTTCAAATTTAAGCTTTATGCCAATTTTACGAAATGCAGATAACGGTATATTACGGCTAACACGCTCAAGGCGACGAATTAGCTCTTGATAAAGATTATTTAATAAGGCTAAAGCTTGCTCAACTGTGTGAATATTCTCAAGCAAAGTTTGTTCTACGCCAACTGATTTACGTTCACGATGGGCTTGTACTTCACGCTCATCAATGCCGTGGCTAAAATCCCAAATACGTTTACCCGCTTTACCAAATTGGTTTAATAAGACAATTTGATCAAAGTTTTGAATGTCAGCACAAGTTTCTAATCCCATATTGAGTAATCGTTGTGATGTCACTTTACCCACGCCAGGGATTTTATTTAAAGATAAGGTTTTAATGAATTCCTCGACTTCATTAGGCTTAATCACAAATAGCCCATTAGGTTTATTCATATCCGAGGCAATTTTGGCAAGGAATTTTAAAGGCGCCACACCTGCCGAGGCAGTTAAATTCAACTCATCAAAAATGGCTTGGCGAATTTCTTGTGCGATCCAAGTCGCTGAGCCAGAACATTTTTGGCAGTGTGTGACATCTAAATAAGCTTCATCTAAAGAAAGTGGTTCAATAATATCAGTGTAACGCTGGAAGATTTGATGAATTTGTGCCGAAACTTGTTTATACAACGCCATATTCACGGGCACGAGAATGAGATTAGGACACTTTTTTATGGCTTGAGCCGTTGGCATTGCACTATGCAAACCAAATTTTCTCGCCTCATAATTACAAGTTGTTAATACACCACGTTGACGAGAAGAACCACCTACAGCAACAGGTTTTCCCTGCAAATTAGGATTTTCACGAATCTCAATCGATGCGTAAAAACAATCCATATCAATGTGAATAATTTTTTTATCTTGTAGCATAAAAAAAGTGCGGTTAAATTTTATTTAGTATAACCGCACTTTAATCAATGTTCAAACATACATACTTAATTATCAGAAACGACTTTCTTATCTTTAAACATGACTGAACGTTCAATTTTATAAACATGAATAGGTTCTTGTGTATTCATAAAAATTGAACGGTATTTTTCATCAATTTGAGCAAATGGAATTTGTAAATTGATTGTCAGAGACTTGCCTGGTAATAAGGTATTTTCTAATTCTATTTGCATATCTTGACTATGCACAACTTGACGATTATGCACATACACACTCATCCATTGAATATTTTGAATCGGGAATTCACTTTTATTTGTAATGGTATATTTAAAGCGAGAAAGCACTTGACCATCCTCGCCTACCACAATATCTCTATCGCCAACATCAATAGAAATAGCATAGTTAACATACTTAGGGTAGCTTTTTTCTGCAGTTGCAGTTTTTTCTACACTTTTAGGTTTTTCCTTTGAAACATTTTCTTTTGCAATTGCAGAAGAAATTGAACAACTAGCTGCAAACAAAGCGAGCACTAAATATTTAAAAAATGACATTATTTTCTCCTATAAAAAACGCCGAAATTTTACCCTAACTCACGCATTTAATAAATACCGCTCTTTTTCTTCTGCTTGTTTTTTGTTAGACTAGTGCATAATTTTGGGGCTGATTCTGGATTCGACGGGATTAGCGAAGCCCAAGGTGCACGTCGAGGTGCGGTAGGCCTCGTAAATAAACCGCAAAAAAATAGTCGCAAACGACGAACAATACGCTTTAGCAGCTTAATAACCTGCATTTAGCCTTCGCGCCCTAGCTTCCGCTCGTAAGACGGGGATAACGCGGAGTCAAACCAAAACGAGATCGTGTGGAAGCCACCGTTTGAGGATCGAAGCACTAAACTGAATCAAACTAGCTTAAGTTTAGCGTGTCTGTCCGCATGCTTAAGTGAAATTAAAGACTAGACTAAACGTGTAGTACTGAAGGTAGAGTAATTTCGGACGGGGGTTCAACTCCCCCCAGCTCCACCAAATTTTAAATAACCTTGCCATAACAACGCCAATAAAAACAATACCTTATAGGGAATTCACTAACGGCGATATAACTAAATAATAACTTAAAATGATCCGTGAATGATCCGCGGACTGTTCTATTCCCTGAGTATTAAATTTCTTGGAAAGAATAATGCGTGCATAAGTTCGCAAAATTTTTTGCATAAATCACAGATTAAACCTAGATAAAAAACGCCCTTTAAATCATCATTAAAGGGCGTTTAAATTAGATATAAGAAACAGCGGAATTACCCGCCGTCACATTTATCACTCCACCTCAGTCTCAAAATCCACATGCTCATGTTGGTCTGCAAGGGCAATAAAATAGATAGGAAAAGAATCTTCGTTTTTTTGTGTTTCGAAGTATTCGCCCAACTGTTCGAACGTCGGCGAATAATCCCCTAACTTAACAGCACAAATTTTGTTGACCAGGTTAGGATGGACTTTGATTTGTGTCATCCCGCCAAAAACCGTACCTGGTTTAGCCGTCACTTTCTGTACCCATTGAGTTTTTGTCCCCTGTTGAGCGGTAGCGGCGGCTTGTAATGCTGCTACAGCCTCTTGTAATTGAGTAATATCTTTGCCAACTTGATACGCAAAACCTTGGTCTTGTTGGTTAATTTCTAATTTTTCCATGTTTGTAGTCCTCTTTAGCTTGGTTGTAAATTGTTAAAAGTGCTTTATCAAACAGTGCAAGGCTTGCCAGCTTTACACAAGGCTTAACCTTGATTTGCACAGTTTGCTTGGGTTTTACTTGGATAGTTTGCATCATACTCTCCGTGTAATATCGTGGTGTAACTGCACTTCTCCACCACACCACGTTTTAATTTTTCCGTCTGGCGTGGTTTGCTGCAGGTCAAATCTTGCCTCTTTCCACGTCACATTTTCCGTTTGTTCATGGGCGATGATAAGGCTGACTTCATTCCCGTTGATAATAATGCCTTGATTATCGGTGGATAAATGAATCCTATCACCCTTCTTATTTAAAGGCTCAATGTCGCAATCAAAATGGCAGCCTGTAAAATCCAAAGGATCTCCATTTTCTTCAATAAAAACTAAGGTTTCCACTTCATCATCGCCACGAATCCACTCAAAAATAATCTCATCCATTCTTATCCTCCCTAAATAGTTCGTCATTTCCACGAATCATTTCCAAATCGATTATTTTAATTTTCCCCTCCAACAAAAAACCGCCCGTAGGCGGTATCTCTAATAATTAGATGATTAGATAACAATTTGTCCTTGCTCTTTTAAGTAAGCATAGATGCGATCTAAATCGATTTGCTCCGTTGTTTTGCCAATGTCATCTTGAGTTAATGGCTTACCAAAAATGCTTTTTGCTGCGGCTGGATCAATCCATTTATATTCCGAGATGATCGGAGTAAAGTCTGTCACTTCCCCGTCATTGTCTGTGCCAGTACCAAGTACATATTTAGCATTAATTGAGCCATCCTCTTGTCTTGAGTATGCCGCAATCACCGAATACATTGGGTTTAAGATTTTGTTGAATGTTGTCATATTTGCTCCTGTTAATACCATGTAATGTCAACAATGATTGCATTAGCATAGAATGAATCATCGTTATATGTCATACCTATTCTTCCAGCACCTTGATCATCGTGATTGATAGAGCTGAATTTGATTTGATTATCAATCCTGATACTTCTCATTATTTTGCGACAGTAATCTGGTGTGATGTTTATACGGAATCCGTAGTTAGAAAGGATAACTCCATATTTTCCGCCTGCTTTTACTGTTTCGGTGAAAGTGCCTTTGTTTAAATTTGTATCTACAATTTTGATTGGTCTAAGGAATTTATGGTTTGATGAGAAAACAACTCGACCATTGCTATCATACGTTTCTATTCCATATCCGCTGCTTTTGGCTGTGTTTGTATTAAATATTAAATACTCAACGTATGTTGCATTTGGGCTGTATAAAACTATATTTCCGCCATTTTTCTTAAACTGCGCTACATCACCATTACAACTAGATATAACAATAATATCGGTGTCAGATACAGCAATATTAGCGAAGTTGTTAGAGAATTGAGAGCGCCCTCGTCTTTGTAGAGACATACTTAAAAAGCCGTCATTTACATCTGTAATGCCTGAAAATCCGTACATTAATAGACTCCATAAAAAATTCTGATTAATGGTTTAGTTCTGAGGTTTCCCTCATAACGAAAATCCATAGGTGATTTAACCGTCCCCGTAAAAGTATTCCCGCTAACTCTCGCCTCTGAAATATACGGCATATCAACTGCTATAGCCACTTGATGAGATAGCTCTTGATTGTTGGTCGAGAGCGTAATTGGAATAAAAACAACGTTTCCAACATTCGTTCCAGCGGTTATACTAAACCTGCCTATCGGTAAGTCTTTATAACCTATATACTTAAATAACCTATTCTCTGTTGAGAATGTTATATTGTTTAAGGCGTCATAAGTTTCAATTCCTTGATTGGCCACCTTTACCCTCCGTTTTCTCTTCAGCAGAACCAATAACAAAACAACCGATACAATCGATACAAATAAGATTAAACTAATCATAATTTACCTATTTTAACTCGCACGTTACCTCTCTCGTCATAAACAATAATACTGTCGTTGTTTACAACCATTCCGACCTTGCCAGTTGCTGCCCTCATTTCAACTTGGCCATCTCGACTAACCTTAAATCTATTATTAATATTAAGTGACCCACCGTTAATATCGCCCATATTAGAGCTAACAGCAGAGAGTTGAGACACATTAAGCTTGTCGGCAGTCAATGACCGTGTAGCAATATGATCCGCTCCGATACTACCTACTGCAATATGTCTTGCAGCAACCGCACCAGCTGCAATCTCATTAGCTGTAATGCTATTAGCTGCCATTTGTTGCGTGGTGATTGAGTTAGTAACAATCGACCCACCGTGAATAGCGGTTACACCTGCGTTTTGCCATGGGCTAGGTTCGCGGGTGTGTTCAGTGCATTCTTCGAGCATTGGACGTTGAGCAAACCAAGCAAGATTACTTGTATTTTCTGTTTTATAAACAGAAATAAAAAAATCAACGCTTATTGCATCATTAGGAGCTTGTGCTAGAACATATATTCTTTCTGCTCCTTTTAGTCCTCCTGTAAATCCTGCGTTAGAAGTCTTGCTATATTTAATGCCAACCCAACCACCGTTAGCCGTTCTAAACTCAGGTGAGACTCGAATAACGCCACGATGACAACCAACATAACAAGACAACATATACCATTTTCCAGCAATAACAGGTACATTGATATAAACACCACCAACTCTAGCACCGTTAGCAATACTAGCATTAGAAACGTTAAAACTACCTGTAAATATATTCTCATTTGGTAAATAACATAAATTTCCCCAAGTATCAGAACGTTGATGAGCTATATGGGTTCCTGTTGCATTATTATTAAAAAATGTATTCCAACCATAACCATTATTAGCAAAAATAGGGTTGTATAATAAATTTCCACCTAGCCCTATAGCCATTTTATCAGCAGTAACCTGCCCTGCTGCCATGTGTTCGGCTCGCACAGCTCCAGCCTGTAACGCTCCAGCTCCAATTGTGTTTACACCAATCTGATTAGCTTGTAACGTGCCTACTAATTGAGTTGTATTGATTCGTATGCCGTTTACATCAACCCCATTTTCGATGTATTTACTTCCGTTCCAAGTGTATAGTTTTCCATCGGCCGTATTATAGACTTGCTTGTAGCCTATAAATTTATTGACGTTTAACCCTGTTACGGTTTTAGTCATTTCAAGGTTGCGAGCTGGCAACGCAGTATCAATTACCTCATTTACAATGTTCTTAGATAGCTTTTTATTCAGCACCTCTAATTCGGCATCAATATCTACCGCACTTTCGCCTTTAATTCCTGACTGCTGATTAAATGGGCCAACATTCACACCACGAGTATGTCGCAACCAGTAATATCTAACCTGTTTTGCGCCAACTTCGTGCGTGTACATTCTTGCCGTGACTTTCGTCAAACGTTTGGCTGTTTTAATGTCATCTGTTTCACTGGCAAAAATTTCTGTTGCCGTCGCATCATCAACCCAATCCCACTCAAGCGTGATATTACCCAGACCGCCAGTTGTTCTTACGCCTGTTGGCGCTGGCGGTTTATTGATGGTAAAAGTCTGAGTTTTTTCACTCAATAACTGCCCATTATCATTTTTAACCTGGATAAGGACGCTATAATCCCCATTTTCGAGACTATCTATATTAAGATTGGGAGACGATTGCCCTAATCGTACGTCATATAGCACACCGCCTTTGTAAATGCGGATATCGTATTTGACGATGCCATTACCGCCAGTCACGCTACTGTCAACTGATACGCTACCATCTGCATTTACTGCCACACCAATGTTACTAATTTGCGGTGTAGTAAGTACGCTCGTTCCTACTGGCTCAAACTTGGCGCCATTATCAACAATCGCCTCTTTTTGTGGCTCGTGTTGTAACGCCATAATGGTGTACTTGCCTTTATCCTCCTCTTTTACAGATAGCGCCTTAAATAATTGGCTTGTTACTTGTTGAGTAGCTAAAGACCATACACCGTAGAGTTCCAAACCTACTGGCGGTTGGTCGAGTGTGACCTCTGCACCATTGACTGAGATAATCTTAATATTTTGATGCTTAGCGTTAGCATTGATATAGCTAAGATAACTATTGCCGCTAAGGGTAATTTCGCGATCTAATGTAACGGTCGTGCCATTAATAGCTAAAACTCGACCTCCAATATTCGTACCAGCATAGTGCGTATCAGCGACTTTGATAATGTCTCCAGGTATATGCATTAGCCCTTCCGCGCCAACAGTAAAGGTAACGGTTTTAGTTTCTAGTTTTTCTGTTTGCAACAACCATAGAGCTGTACGGTGCGCTTACCCTCTTGATGTACAGCCAAAAGCCGTGATTTTCTTAACGTTTAATCCGTTTTTACGGATAGATTCGTCATCAGAGACATACTCAATGGCTTTTTCATAGCTATTCTCTTTATCTGCGTATTCAACTTGTATTGCGTTGTGGCGGGATTTTCTGGCTGAAAATGTATAACTAAATCCGTTTTCATCCACATTGGCATTTGTATAAGTCCAAACTGGATCTGCAGGTCTATCCATTACCACGGTTAGTTGCTGACCATTCCAAACTGGCATTGCTCTGAAAATTGAGCAAATATCATTAATAACTTGGTAAGCCGAGCGTTGTTCGGTTAACCAAGCATTACAAGTAAATCTTGGTTCTTGCCCACCAAAACCATCTGGCACTAATTGGTCACAATATTGAGCGACTTGATATAACGCCCATTTATCCGCGCCAAACTCACCAAGTCTTCCGCCCAAGCCATAGCGTTTATTCGTCACCACATCATAGAGCACCCAAGCAGGATTATCCGTCCAGTCAATTTTAAATGTGCCATCCCATATACCAGTATATTGACGCGTGCGAGTGTCATAGTTGCTTGGTACTTTGACTTTTAAACCTAGTAAGTCATAGGTACGAGTAGGGATATTGCTAAAATACTCCGAGTCAAACTTAACCCCCATTAAAGCGGTGTTTGGATAAGTAAACTCGGTATCAATAATTTCAGTGTAGCTAGACCAAATGGTGTTATTTTGTAGGCGCTGTATTGTGCTATCGTCTGTAGTTCGTTCAACTTTCACGATAAATGGCACACTAGGCAGATTGTCAAAAGTATGATGTTGCAAATACTGAGAGCTATACTTGCCACTAATTGACACAGGGTAAGTTCTTGAGCCAATGGTAATGATAAAGTTTACCGTTGTTCCGTTTGTGTCGCCATTATCCTCTTGCTTAAAAAGCGATTGGACACCGATAGTTAAGCGTAATCGAGATACTTTGGCATCCGTCACAGTTCTTGTAAGCGGTAGATTTTTTTTTAACTAGAGCGCCAACACCTACTTCTTTTTCCGAGGTGTTAAACCCAGCCATTAAATCCTGTACTTGACCGCCTACACGCCCCTCTACCTGCACATTTTTAAAATTATAAGAGCCGTCTTTGTTTTGTACTGGTGTTTTGTCAAAATAGATGGACTTCATCCCATCGGCTAAACCGTAAACCTCGCCCTCAGAGATTACTTCAACAATTTTAACAAGTTGCTTACTTCTTCCACTCTCTTTTGCCTCGACTGGCGTATGTCCGCCACCACCGCCACCTTTACCCATTGAAAACTCCTTAAATTTCAGTATCCATCGTTTCTACACCCTGAGATATGATGAGAGAGCCTACTCTCATTCTCCCATACGCCAATGGCATAGGTTTTCCCTGCGCTGTCATATTCGACAGGTTTGAAAATGCCGTAGATTGTTTCTTTTCTTTTTCAGTGCCCATCTTCATTTCTGGCATTTTTGTGAGCATTTGAGCAACACCACCCAATAATAGAGACGCTCCAACAGAACCCACTATCCAAGCCGCATTGCTACTAAGAAGACCAAATCCAAGGGGGCCTAAAGCGATTGCACCCGCAATAATTGCGACACCGGCAATCACGCCAAATAATCCGCCACGTTTTGAGCCTTTTAAAACAGGTGTAAAATGGACTGTTGCATCATCTTTTAGCTTGTGGCTCAATCCTTGCTCAAGATAGCGATTATCAAAGTAGTCTCGCCCTACTCGCACGGTAAACAATCCTTGCTGGATGGATTGACGCAATTTAGGAATTTGGCTCGTTAAGGCTTGGACTATCTCCGCCGTAGTTTGGCAATCTAGCCTAAATTCAGATCCAAAGTGTTTAAGGCTGCCGTAAAATCTAACGTTGACCATGCGTTATATCTCCAAATACTATGAGTGTGTTTAAGCCAATATCCATCATATAAATCACGCTTAGATAATCGTTTTGGCGCATGATGAAGTACCATTTGATTGCCCACATAAATTGCCGCGTGATTGGGTACATCAGCCCCGATATTGATTAAAATAACATCGCCTATTTGTGGTTCTTCTACTTGCTCAAAACCATGTTTAGCCATGTTATCTAGGTAGAGATTAAAGCCATCTTCCCACCAGTAATCATCACGCTCAAAATCAGGTAAATTACAACCAGATAAGCGGTAAAAATCTCTAAATAATGTGTAGCAATCCATTTCACCGTGTTTAAAATCACGGCCAATTAAAAATGGAATCTTCGGAAAAATATGGATTTGCTCATCACAAACTAACCAAAAATCTAACTGGCTATAAAGTTGTGTTTGTAAATCTGCTTGTGATAGTTTTGGCTCGCCTTGTGGGTGTGAGTGGACTAAGGCAAAAACCTCGCCTTTCTCACTTGCTGCAATGTAATCTTCTGGCGATATTTCAAAATGGTTTTCTTTATCTTCTGATGCGTTTTCGCAAGGGATAAAGACTTTTTCACCACCTACTAAAACAATAAAACCGCAACTTTCTTGCGGTTCTTTTGATTTTGAATAACTAATAATTTCGTTATGTAATTTGCCGTCCATTGTTACCCCAACTTATCAACGCTAACAAATCCGCCATAGTTATGCGTATTGTTTCGCAATTTACATCCAGTCAATAATCCGCTGCATTTATCCTTTTGAGGATCTGTAGTTGGCTGGTCTTTTTCATCTGCGACTGCTCCGCCTGTATAGCCACACTCAACGCTACGGTATAACCAACTACAAGTGGATGTAATCATTCTTGCACCAATTAATGCGTTGTCAGTCTCAGATGGCAAAGCCAGTGTAAATTGGGCAATATCTCGATTTAATGAGGATAATTGCTCAATCACAAAGTAACTTAATGCCTCTTGCGTTGGATCTGCTTTTTTATTGCCATTTGCAAAATTCACCGCGTCAAGATAGTGCATATAGACTAATCTGCGTCTGACAATTCCACCCAAACATTGATCAAAGCGGTTACAAAGTGCGGTAATAAATCCGTTAATATTTCCCAGAGTGAGAGTTGGTCGATTACTTGGGCCATTACCTGACATTTCAAAACCATCTGCTTTTACAGCAAATGGCTCAAATGTTTTGCCTTGCCATACGATAGATTGCGATTTTTCATTTTTGCCTACGTAAAAGCGATAGAGCTCGCCATTTATACCGTCAGCATCTTTTAAACCTCGCAAATCCACTTCAAATAGCTCAATTAATGCGTTTTGCTCTAGCTTGGCAAGGTCTAACTTGAATTTGTTGCTAATTAGTTGTGGCATATTTGCTCCAATAAAAAAGCCGAACTGTATCGCTACAATTCGGCTATCTTGTGATAACTACTGTAAAATTCGTTTAAGTCAATCTAACTCAAGCGGTTCGCTCAAACTGACAAGGGAAGATATGATTAAGATCGTCATTAATCATCGCTCTAGTCTGCTCCATATCATAATGAGATTGCAAGTTGAGCCAGCTTTGCGCGTCCGTACCGAAATAGGCAGCTAAACGCAATGCCGTATCAGACGTAATTGCGCGTTTTCCTTTCACAATTTCATTAATGCGACGCGGCGGAACCGAAATCGCTTTGGCCAACGCATACTGACTAATACCTAACGGATTCAACCATTCTTCCAAAAGAATCTCACCGGGGTGAGCAAGTGGGATTTCTCGTGCCATCTTATTTCCTTAGTGATAATCCACAATTTCCACATCAGCAACATGACCATTTAACCAAGTAAAGCAAATTCGCCACTGATCGTTAATCCGAATGCTATATTGTCCCTGTCTATCGCCT
The DNA here is from genome assembly GCF_006384255.1 of Haemophilus seminalis. GTDB lineage: Bacteria > Pseudomonadota > Gammaproteobacteria > Enterobacterales > Pasteurellaceae > Haemophilus > Haemophilus seminalis. The sequence continues at coordinate 101,348 of NZ_VCED01000005.1, read as the reverse complement.
GATAACATTTCTAAATGATTGCCCGGCGGGATTCTCAAAAAATTCAAATCCGCCGCCGCGTTAAGCTGTTGAAGCTTCCGCATCGCCACTTTTTCAAAGGGAATAAAACGGCGAATGCGTCCTCCCTCAAAAAAAGCTTTGGTATCTTTACAGGCGAAGTGTGAAATCATATTGATAACGCATTGAGTTAATATGTCTGTATAGTAACGTCTTTCGTTACTAAATGCAAAATATTTCTGTAACCCTTTTAGTCAAATTTATTTCAAGAGACCGTGGGGAGATACCACTACTCAAATTTGTGGTTGTAAAGTTAAAAATCATCACCACCGAATAGCCGTAATTAATTGCTTTCATGAGAACTCCTAGGAATAATAAAAAACCGCACTTTCTAAAAGATTGTGCGGTTATAAGTTCACGAAAAGATCTAACTGTTTAATTTGTAAAAGCTCACGCTCAAGGGCTTGCTTTTCCGATTTGCATTGCTGCAATAATTTTCCCCATTCACCAGCTCGTTGCGTGTATTCGGCTTTCTTTTGTTGCCACAATGCCAACTTGTTTTTGACTTCATCACGGCGGGCGACACCTTCCGTCCAATAGTCCCACAACGCCAAGAAACATTCCTCTTGGTAATTTTCCAAGCGTTCTTTTAAATCGGCGCGCACTTTGTTTGGGTTAATGCTAAACAGCCAGCCATTTAATTTCTTGATTGGCATACAAAGCATTTCATATTTTTTGCCGTCTTTACCAGTTGTGGTGATATGACCACAACTGAATTTTTGGTAATGAGAGGTGAGTTTTCTATGTTGAACCTTCCAATCCAGCCCAATTCCTTCCACAATCTCACGCATTGCTACATAAGCCACGCCGTTGTTATCCACTAAAGTAACTTCTTTACCTAAAAATTCTGCAGTTAATGTTTGCATATTTCTTCCTGTTTTCTCCACAAAAAGGGGCCTGTAAGAAGCAGTGAGTGGAGAAAGGAAGCACCGCTTGTCACGTGTACATCGCTATCTTACAGGCAATAAAAAACCGCCCATAAGAGCGGTTATTTGTTAGTATTATTGTGTTTATTCCATGTTGCAGGTAAACCCTACTCTATAGGAAAATCTAATGGTTGATCTCCGTCATAGCGTCATATAAGATCTAATAAAAACATCAATAAATCTTATGACTTTAAAATATCAACCAAAGGAAAAATCGGTTTTAATGTGTGACTTTTCTCAATTCAAGTCACCAGAAATGACAAAGGTTCGCCCTGTTGTTGTCATAGCTCGACATAAGAGAAACAGAGAACTTGTTACTGTTATCCCATTGAGTACAACCGAACCTAATCCCCTAGAAAATTATCATTATGCGTTACCTGTAAATCCGCTACCAGACAAAGCAAATATTCAATGTTGGGCAAAGTGCGATATGGTTTACACAGTGTCACTATCTAGGTTAGATCGATATAAGATTGATAAAAGAACCTATATCGTTCCTGTTGTGTGTGACGAAGATTTCCAGTTGATTAAAAATTGTACTGCAATAGCCCTAAAACTAAGGTAAAATCTTACCCGTACCCGAGAGGGGCTTGCAAAACCAATTTGAAAAACAGTTGGTCGATTAAACAAAGGCGATAACAAGCCAGTTTAATCGTGAAGTGGGGAGCATTAGGCTCCCCTTTGTTTTTCTTCTTTCCCAAAGTGCGGTCGGATTTTGTGGTGTTTTATAGGATATCTAGCTGAAATCCTGTTGCTTTAGGGTTGTAGGCTCGAAGATATTTTAAGACACGCCAGTTATTGCCTTGTTTGCACTCAAATTTTTCAGTGATTCGCTCTAATACTTTTTGCGCCTGACGGAGAGTGCTACGATATTCATAAGCCATGTCATGCACCGGTGCAGCATAGTGCGAACCAATTTGTTTTAATGCTGGGTGAAGTACTTGGCAAAGTTCCGTGCCACGCAATAAAGCGAACCACGCCCAAACGAGCTGTTGCAGATCATGCTCTGTAAATTCACGGATGAATAGCTCATCTTTTTTCTGTTCAGTGATAAGCTCACCTTCAAGCACGATTCTGTGAACATACTCTACTGCTTGCGGTAACTGTTCTAATGTTAAATCTTCGATGCTTTCCACATTAAAGCGTTGATGGACTAAATGATAAGCATCAGAATAAATTAATCCCTTTTTGCTCACGAGCATATTCACAGCATTGCGTAAGCCTGTGCGATCATCTACCGTGGTTTTACGCTCTGCTTTACCATTAAACCAATAATCATGTAACGCTTGATAACACTCTTTTTTGTATTTGATTAATGTGTCACGGATTTCTGGTTTACAACGATTAATATCAATACCAAATAACCAGCCGTTTAAATATTCGATTGGTAAGCAGATCATATTTTGGTTGCCGCCATTAGTAGGTATGATCATGACGATCATACCTTGAGAAAGAACTTCATCACGTTTGATACGTAATACTTGAGGTTCCCATGTAAGACCAATATTTTCACAAATTGGCTTCATAGCAACATAGTGATTGCCATTTTGTTCAACGGTAATTAATGACTGATTGTTGAATGAAATTGTTTGGGTTGAAATTTGATTAGACATAACTGTCTCCTTGTGAATTTTTCGATATTAAGATTTGACCTCATAGGGTCGCCAAGAGGTTCGAAAGCCTTCACAAGTAGGCTGGGATTATTCCCCTTTCGGGTATTTTATTCTCCGCCCTCTCGGCATAGATAAGATGTGATTATGCGCAATGAATGTTTAATGGCAATAAACAAACAAGGTTACTAAATTTCACGCATAAAAAAACCGCTATGCTATCGGGAGCGGACTAACCGCTTGTGATATAAGGTTTCGACACCTTGAGCAGATAACTATCTGCTTGATAAAAATCATAATGAAAAAGCCCCTTGGGTGTCAAGGGGCTTATATTTATTTTATTGCTTATTTACATATTGAGGTAATAAAAGATCAAGCATATCTTGCATTTGATTTTGTGCTTTATTACCTTCAAAAGGCATTTTATTTACTTGCCCCATAGCCATTTGAGTTTCGCTCCAAGCATTTACCCAAACTTTAGAACCATTTCCTTTTTTTGATACTGAAAATCTTAATTTATTTTGTGGAGTAGTTGAGTAGGCATTACCTATAGCAAGCTGAGTAAAGAATCCTTGAGCTCCTTCAGCTTCTTTTGCGCAAACTACATAGTTTTTATTTTGTTCTTCAACAACAAATCCTTTGTCATTGCAATATTCAGTGATTCCATTAATAACCTGATCTACAGTTTTGTTTGGAAATTCAGTCTCAGGTTTTCCTGAAGATGTTTGTTTTTTTAACGGTTCTTGAGCACACCCTACCAATAATGCGCAAGCTAACCCAGTTAATAATAATTTTTTCATTAATATTCTCCACATAACGGTTATGGGGAATATTATATTTTGAAAAAATTAAAAAACATTGAACAAGATCACAAAATGGAAAATTCGCCTAAAATTAGGCGAACATTCCACCCGGTCGCATATTTTGTTGCATTATTGTTCCTGCCTCTTTTCGAGCAATGGCTTGCACTAATTCCACAGTAATTTCTAAGCCGCCACTGGTCTCTTTGGTTTCTACGTTGGCGTTTGTTGGCTCACCGTTGTTGATGATGTTTACCTTCACGCCCCGATTATTCGCATTCATTGGTGTGCTTGGTGCGTATCCACCCACTGAACCGCCGTTTGCGTAGCCCTGTGGTTTAGCCTTGCGTTGATAGTTGAGCTGATCCAGGTAATCAACCCCCAAACGGCTTACTGCTTCTTTGGTAAAGACATATTCGCCTTTGTGAACAATACCAGCTGGCGTATATTTTCCTCCTTGGCCAGTAAATCCCCCTTCATCAAATCCAACGAGTCCGCCAGTATATTTTGATTCAGGGACTAAGCCACCTCCAGACAACCCGAGAATTTTGCCAAAAGATGTTCCTTCGAACGCTGCCTTAATTGATGCAAAAATCATCATTTTTACAATCATTGAAGTGATATCTTTAATCACTGATTGTGCAAAGACTCGGAAATTTCCTTTACCAGTTAATACGAAATTAGTTAAGGCATCCGACATTCCATTAAACGCATTTAACGTGATTTGAGATACGTTGCCCATTACATCTTCCACCGTGTTTCGGAATTTTTGGAAACCATCTCTGAATCCTGCCACTGGATCGCCTTTTAGTAATTCGGTTTGTTTAGCTTGTTCTTCTTTTAAGCGTTTAATTTCATCAATTGTCTGCTCAAGTAAGGCAATATTTTCTTGCGTCATGCCTTTGCGCAATTTTGCCGTTTCAAGCTCTAGTTGATGATTAAAACGTAACTGATCTACCGCTTCACTTGTTTGACCAATAAGTGTCAATTCAAATTGTCGAGCCTCAATCTGCTCTTTGTAATTGTCGCCTAAATCACGGATTGCAACTTGCTGTTGCCCACTGTCAATTTCACTGGCAAGGCGTTTTAGATTCGCAAGCCCTTCTGCACCAAAGTGCGCATATTTTTCACCATTGGCAGCAATATCGTTTGTGAGTTTTTTTAACTCTTGATATTGGCTAATTCCACCATCTTGTAGATTGGCTTTTATGTCCGCTAGGCGTTGTTGGAGTTGGGTCACTTGATCAGTGTACTGTTTGACATAATCAACTTTATTCCCACTCCCCTTTGCCCCGCTAGATCTATTCTCTCTAGCTAACGCATTGGCTTGATATTCTTTTTCGATTGCATCAAGTTCAGACTTATTATATTTGCCTTGCTCAGAAAGCCGTTTAATATATTTTTCTGTTTCTCCCGCTGCTCTTTCTTGCGGCGTTTTTGCATTAGCAATTTTTCGATCAAGGCGAAGATCGTCAATAACCTTTTGAGCATCTGCGCCAATACCTGCGGTTTCTTCTTTTACGCCAATTACACCGCTAATTAGCAATCTTGCTTTTTGCGCCGCCTGAGCTAATGCATCAGCCATCCCTAAGATTTTACCATTGGCGTCTGGTAACAAATCTTTAAAGTCTTCTGTTGAAAGTTTTAACTCAACAAATTTGTCTTTATTAAATTGTAATTCAGGGTAGAGTTTTTCTACGCTCTCTTTCAGGCGTTGAACTGACTCCTCTGCACCAATAGATTTTAAATCTCGCTCTGACTTCGCTAACTGCTGATTAGCTGAATCTATTTCGCCTTTCTTGATTTTTAAATCTTCAAGAAGTTGATTATAGCGTTTCAGTGCATATTGATTTTGCCAAAGGTTCCCCTCATCCATACTTTTAGTTTGAATCGATAATGCGCGCTCCATTCTTGATTTTTCTTCAATCAATGATTGGATTTGATTCTTCTGCTCTGCCATAGAACGCTTCAATTTTGCGCTCATTGCTTCTAGCTGATTTGCGGTCAATTTTTGTAGAGCATCACTTGTTACATCAAGACTTTTCGCATAATCAAGGTTTTCTTGTTTGGCTTGCTCTGCATTTTGTTTCCAGGTATAAAATGCCCCCGCCCCCAAAGTAAGCGCAGTGGTGACCAGTCCAATAGGTCCACCTAATAGACTTAAAACACCACTTGATGCTCGCCCAGCCAAAGATAGTTTTTGTTTAGCAAGCGCCGCCCTTTCTGTTGCCTCTCTCTCTGCGTTCATTAATACTGTAAGTTGAGAGGCTTGGGCGGCCATTTGACCACGTAGCGCCATTCTTGTTTGTTCTGATTGAGCTAAACTTAATTGGGCGCGTAAAGACTGCATTTGTATTTGTGCTAGTCTTAATTCAGCCGTAGCTTGAACAGATGTAGCCTGTGCAACCTCTAAAGCCGCAAGAGCCTCTTGCCGTTTAGTTAATACAGACTTAATCCCTGCTACAGAGGCTTTACCTAATTGTCCTAGCAGAACCGAACCAATCACTACCGAAAGATAGTCAATATTTTTGGCTAAAAATGAGACAGATGCAGCCATCCCATCAAAGATACCACTGCGATTACCGACATCATCAACAAATTTAAGTGTTTGGTTTTTCAATTGAGTCATTGCCTGACCAAAAGTCAAAGGCATTTTTTCAAAATCTGCTGAAATTTTCTCAGTTGCGCCTGTAATAGCTTCAAATAACAATTGAGAGGTGATTTTACCTTCAGAAGCAAGTTGTTTCACTTCTGAACGGGTTTTCCCCATATACTGAGCAACAACATCTAAAATAATGGGGGCGCTTTCAGCAATAGTACGGAACTCGTCACCTTGTAACCGACCTGAACCTAATGCTTGTGAAAGCTGGAAAAGTGCACTCGCCTGCTCTTGTGCGCCCACTCCACCTACTGCCATCGCTTTATTTAACGTTTCAGTAAAAGTTAGAATCCGCTCTTGGCTATAACCATAATCTTTCAATGCTCGAGCAGAGCGAGCGTAAATTGTGGTTGTAGCCTCTAAATCAGCGCGTGTGCGTTGCGAAATAGAGAAAAGCTGGCTTTGAACAGCTTTATATTCTTCAAATGAATTCGTGACAAATTTCACCTGGGCAGCAAGGGTTTTCATTTTGTCGGACATTTGAATAAATTGCCCAAGGCCTTGAATTCCCAATCCAGCTGTCATTAAGACTTTTAATTTACCCATTACGCCTAAAAGAGATTGCACTGAGCGCTCAGTAGATTTTGCGTTATCCGTCACCGAACGAATATCACGATTAACTTTATCAACCCCTATAGAACGTAACTCTATGCCTAATTGTGCGAAATCTGCCATAATTTACCTCTATGCAACAACTTCCTTAAAGGTTGCTGTTAGCGTGCTATATCCTGTTTTTTTGGTTTCATCCCATTCACCACAGGTAAACAATCCTTTTTTATCTCCGTAAGGTTGCCACGAAAAGGCTGTCACCCCACGACATTCATCAAGGAACATGTCTATTGCCTTGATCTTTTCTTCTGAACCACTAAAGACTACATCGTAAGTCCTTAGGTTATTATTAATGCCATCTGATTGTCGCTGTTCATAACCGTCACCAAATCGAATTATATTTACATTCGGCTTTTTTTTCCGCTTCATATTCCAGTCGGCTTGCCAAGTAAATTCTTTCATATTCATTCCTTAGTAAAAGGCTCAAGCCAAACCTTGAGCTATTCAGCTTGAATATTCAACCACAATACATCAAGTCGTTTAATCACCTCAATTTCCCATCTTGCCAATGAAGTATTAGTCAATTGAGACCATGCCAATATTTCACTAAAAGTAATAGGGTTAGCGGACATTCCGCACTGTCGAGAGGAGGATACGGCATAAAAATACTCAAGCAAATAACCCACCGCAATATTGGGCGGAGGGTTGTTTAGCTCTTCGGGCGTTATACCTAATTGTTGCTCAATAACTTGAAGATGCTCGCGTTGTGTCGCTTTGGAATTGTCTGGTCGTTTATCAAGACGAAATTCTGCCTGAGCAAACTCGTAGAGATGTTCGATCAGGCCTTCAAGAAATTTCCCAAGTCTTCTGACTGTTCAATAATTTGTTCAGCCAACCAAGGACACTGGGTAAGCAGCATTTTCACATTGGCGGGGGTAAACTCAAGAGGAGTTCCTTCCCATTCTAAATTCTCCCAGCTAGCTACGCGCACAATGGCGTTTTCAAGAGCTTCCGATTTCAATTCAGAGAGTTCTTTAAATTGTGGTTTGCGGGTGCGCTGGTTTTCAAATTCTTGCTTTTGTAATTTGCGTAAGACGTTAGATTGAAAACGCTGTACAACATCACTTTGCGAGGCATAAACATCAATCATTGCGCCTGTTCCTTCCCCGGTAATCGGGTGAGTGACTTCAAAGCGATAGGTATTTTCAGAGGCTTTAACAGTATTTAATTTAGAAAAGTCCATTGTGTTTTCCTTATAAATTGGATTGAAATAAAAAAAACCGAAAGTGATGAACTTTCGGGGGTTGTTTTCTATAAAGTATGACTAAATTTCATCGCGCTTTAGGCTAATGAATCTTGAATGATGAGTGTTGTTGGTTTCTTTAATACATCATCAATTGTACTTTCCGCATCATAAATCGCGGGGAAAGCATCAAAGTTTAGGGTTTGAATAAGGTTTTTTGCACCGTCATCAATTTCAATAGAAGTTGCTTTCACGCCTGGCAAGATGAACGTTAAATAATCTCCGTTGTCGACTGATTCGGCATCCATTCTTAAAGCAAGAGAAAGATTCGCGCCGCTACGCACTGCGTCAATCATGGTTTTATCTTGGAAATACATCGTAAACGATCCGCTAATTGCCACTGTGCCAATAAACACGTCAGGTGCGTATTTCGCGCCCAGTACCGCCTCACTCGACGCATTCAAATCAATGTCCATCTTCAAACCAGTAACTAACGCTGCTTTGGTTTTGTTAACCATCAGCTGCCCATTTACACCTGCAACCTTAGCTGATTGAGTCACTTCCTGCGCACCAGTAAAATATGCAGTTTGACTCTCCTCGCCTTTTTGTCCTAAAAAGGTGACCGCAATCGATGCTATACCATTCGGTTGAATATCTAGGCTAATTTTAGATACTCGACAACCTGTATAAATGCGACTTAATCCAATATCTGCGAAGGTGTCTTCAAGCGTAAAGGAATCAGTTGTATGGCCAGTTTCAGGAATTACGAGTAATTTACCTTGTTTTTCACCTGCCCCAGTGCTAGTTTTCTTTAATACAGGCGATTTCGCTTCTGTCCATGCTCCTCGCAATGCGGCTGCAAAAAAATCAGACCATTGACCTGCAGACAATTCCCCTTTCAAATCGCCCTCCACTTTTTCAAATCCAACAATGGATGGAGAGCGTTGCATATTTTCTCGAATTTCCTCACTTGAGAATGAATCAAAGGTTGAGTTCAATGAGCTTTCTGTGCGAGGCATCACTTTACCAATACCTTTTGCAGCACGTACTCCAAATGTTGTTTCTTTTGCAAACGTAACCTTACGTTTTACACCTTGTGCATTTGCCATATAACCTCCTAGAGTTCATAAGCGGTAAAATTGATTGTAACTGGCAACGCCAGTTTATTATCGTTTAAAAAAATACCGCCAATAAGTGGCGGTTTATGGATGATGATTTGAACGTTATCCTTAATAAAGGACTGACCGTAAAAATGCCGTCGAATAGCTGTCGCACGCTCCTCAATGGCTTTCGTGCCTAATCCTGCCTCATAAAATAACGTTAATTGCAAAAAACCTAATTCTTCAGCATGTGGCCGATCAGAGATTGCACCTGTATCGCTAGATGAAATAGTTAAGTGGAGCGTTTGATATGGTAGTTTGGGCGTACTTAAAACGCCTTCCCATGCGGTATTAAATTGTCCTAATTGGTTTAAGTGTGTTTGCAATACAGACCGAATAATTTGTTTCATCTAAAATCACCACCTACTTTTCTTTAATAACGCTTCCATTTCTTGCACAGTAATCCTCACCATGCCTTTTGGAGCCTGAATCGAAAAGCCATTGTTTGTTTTACGCCCTCCTGGTTTAGGGTATAAACCATATTCCAGCGTCAAGGCATAAGGCTTATCCGTCGCAATGTAAAGCGTATTACCAAATTTTGCATTGTTAATCACTTCATTAGAACCATTAAATACAGATGGCGCTTCTCCCACCGAGACTGTCCAACTCCGACGTAACTGCCCGCTATCGACAGGCGTTTTAGATTGAACTTTTTTAAATGTATCCGATGCGATTTTCCGTACCAACATATCTGCACGTTGCATCGTTCGTTCTCTAAAAGCATCAATTTCAGCTACAAATTTACCCATTTACTAATCTTGCCTGAAGCTTGTAATAAATCGTCATACCAGATGGTTTTAATGGCTGACAATTCACAATTTGCCAACGCTCTCCATTAACAAGGAGCACACTTAAAAGCAGCTCTTCTCTCGAAAGAGGAGATGATAGGCTTAACGTAATAGACACATCGCCTTGTTGAACTAAGCTTGCCTCACCTTTTAAAACACCAGAACTTTGGAATTGAGGAAAGTCATAGGTCAATTGGTTAAATATACAAACACCCAATAAGCGACGCTTGCGTCGAGTTGCCTCACCTGTTTTAACGTTGTAATCACTGGTAATGTTTTGCTCAATACTACATGGCACCCCAAATTCGGTTAACAAGGTCTTTGCAGTATCAGCCAACTCATCATAAAATCCCATTCTTACCCCCGTTCAAGCAATACTCTACGCATAGCTCCTTTCTCTCGAACAAACTCTCTCAACAACTGCGCCACATAACTAAATCGCTGATTCTCTACACCGTTTGCAGCTGAAGGATAAGAATACGTTACAGAAAGTTCACCAACTTTCACTGCACTTTTAAGTGCGGTTGGATTTTGAGTTAAATTTTCTTCCAAAGCTAATTCGCAGACTGCATTTTTTACTTTTACTGGCACGTCTGTATCCCCATTACGTGGGAACGCTCGTAATTGATGTTTATCGGATGGCTTTCCTAAATAGATATAGCCACTATCAATATAATCCGATGCATTGACTAATCGGCGAGCCTTTTCTGTTGCACTTAGTGCCCCCCATATTTCTGCACTCATTCTGAGATTATGATATGCATCAGCTTCTTCTACAGAAACATAAGCGCTCATTTTTTCTCCTTATTTAGAAGAATCTTCAATTTTGTTTTGGTACAATTTCGCACAGTTATTTCCTTTTGCAATTAATGGGCAAGGGAAATAAGAACCCCCGAGTAATTCGTTACTTGGGGGTGCTTTTTTAGCGATATGGCTACTTGGTTTTAACCAATACGCCCGCGGTGTCTTTCAATGAAGTTGCGGTTTTACGCCAGTTGGCTGATGCCCCTAACTTGGTGTCGTCGGGGGATTTACCGCCTGCAGTCATATCCCATTCATAACCGAGAATACCTAAGTTATAAGTCCATTCTGCTTGATAAACTGCTGCGATATTTTCACCGCCTAATTTCGGTTGCATTTCGCTATTGAAATCGTTGTTACCGCTTACCACGATCGCCCCTTCTTGCAAGCCTAGAGTGTTATAGGCTGAAGCGGTGCTATCAACTAACGCAGGGCTATCCGTGACCACAAACAAGCGACCAAACGGATCGCGCATCACACTCACGTTATCGTAAGTAAACAAACGTTCTGCGTTAGTTAAGGCATTGTCGTACAAAGTATGTAAGGTGGTTGAATGAACAATCCACGCTTTTAATGCGCTGGAGCGGTCGCCAAATAATGCTGCCGCTTTGTTGAGCGTGCGGAAATTCGGGGCGTTTTTCTTGTCGTCTAACACTGCAGTAGTTTGCCCGCCAATCGCAGCAACCGCCCCTAAAATTGCGGTATTTAACATATCCGCTAAACGGGCTTTGGCAAGTTGTTGCCCGATTTCTACCGCAGCAAGCTCAGGGTTTTGTAATACCCAGCGATATTGTTGCGGTTCGTACTCAATCGGGTGCGTACCTGCAGCCACTTTTACTGCTACATTGAGTAATTGCTCTAGGCGTTTCGCTTGCACCGTACCACTGCCATAAGCATTACGACGACGCACTAAGCCTTGAATCGCTTTAAAGCTCGCACGAATATCAAAATCACCTTGTGTTAGCGCATTTTGCAATGTAATCACGCCACCTGAGGCTTGATTGAATTTTTCAATATCCTGATCGACAGTTTCAGTTAACGCTAAATGCGTTTGTTTGTTAAAGACTTGTAAGTCAAAAGCCATAATAAGCTCCTATGTTATGGTGCGATTGCACCGTGAATAAAAAAGGTGCAATCTCTTGCACCCGATTATGAATGTTGTTGCATATACGCAATTTTTTCTGCGTCAGTTTTGCATTCGGCAAGGGATTTAGGGGCATTGCTGCCGCCTGTTCCCGCGCCAATACCTGAACCTGATGTACCTGATGGTTTTAAAATCGCATCTTTATTTGGATACGCACCGACTAACGCCTCTAATGCTTCCTCAAAATCGGCTTTTTCGCCTGGGCGTGAACGGCTGTAAATTTCATTGCCATCGGCGAACTTCGCCACCACTTTACCTTCATCTGAAATACTGAAATGCTTACCAAAGAAGGCTTGCACCACATCAGAAGGTAAATTTAAATGTTCTGCGGCATATTTAGAGCGAGCAAACGAACCACCAATTAGTTCTGCGTGCAATTGCGATTGCAGTTTTTCAGCTTGAGATTGGAATTCTGCCAGTTGTTCATCAAAGGTTTTACGCATTTCTGCTTTCACCTTTTCCACTTCGCCCGCATCAATCAACTTCTTATCATCGAGATTTTTCACCGTTTCCAAGGCTTTGATTGCTGCTTTCGGATCGTCAATCCCCGAAAATGCCGAGAGTTTTGCCTCCGCCTGCTCTTTGGCTTCACGGTGTTTTTTCGCCTCACTGTTAAGCTCTGCGATTTTGGCTGTGGCTTTTGTGGCATCAAACGGAATTTCCTTCCCGTCTTCGTGAACATACACAGGCATCCCGTTTTCAACAACCACGTGCCCATTTTCATCAAGTTTTAATTTCATATTGGATTTCCTTCCAGTTAGTTAAGGTTGTGCCTTTTCCAAGGCGTAAAAAAACCGCCTGTAACTTTCGCTACAAGCGGTTGATAATGTTTGTTAGGTTAAGATAATAAAAATGCCATGGCCGCTAAATATTTTTCTTTACGGAGAATATCTTCTTCTTTGATTCTAGGCAATCGAGAAAGATCGGCATTATGCTGTAAGTCTGCTAATTTAACTGAACGCGCTAAAGCGTTTTGCTTAACTCTAATTAAATAATCTTGGTAGTCTTCATCTTTACGTTTTGATATAGCCAAGATGGCATTTGCGATCACATTACCAAATTGTTCTTGAATTTCATCAATACTAATTGCCGTGTCTTCCACGCTATCGTGCAACCAAGCAACAGCACGCATTTCATCTGTTGAATCGTCTAAATGTTCTACAACAAATTCCAAATGCTCTATATATGGCTTACCGGCTTTATCTTTCTGACCGTGATGCAAACATCTTGCCAATACTTCAGCTTTTTCTGCCCACATTAATGCACCTTGATAAATTGAATGGCTTCTTTTTCACTAATTTCACGATAAGCATCAAAATCGCTGACTAAGATTTTATCCGCCCAAAACGAACCAAACTTTTTATCCCAATCTTCTTTATGAGGTTCATAGGTAGCAAATGAAAGTAAATTATTACCCATACCACGAATCAATTTTTGTTGATTATCATCTAACTGAGCTAAGTAGTATTGATACATTATTTTACTCCTTTGATTTTTTGAATATCTTTTGGCGTAACTAATTTAGCACTTAATTTCTGCATTTCAATATACAATTTTTCTTTTTCTTCTTGTTCGGTATTTGGGTCGCGAAAACGTTCATAAAGCTGATGTAATTCACCATTTTTTAACGCAAAACTTTCACTTGTATGATATTGCATCTCGAAAATTACATTATCTTTCTTTACAAGAGTAGTGATGAATGTATTAATGCCTTTATAAACAGCACCGTCCTTCCAAGTGTTTTTAACAATAATTGTTTTATACCCTTGTTTTTCTAAAGCGGATTGCATTTCCCTATATTGTGTTACAAAATTTTCAGGCGAGAATATTGCTGTATAGCGAATAACATCTTTAATGTTATCTATTGCTTGTTGCTCAGAAATCCCTGCCATCATTTCAGTTTCTATTTTACGCTTCAACGAATCCATTGATTTTAAGCGATATTCGAGTCCAGCAACCTCGCCATCTACAGAAGCGATAATAGTTGTCACAGCTTTTGTGATTTTGGGTTCTATTTCAGCCGCTTGCTGATATTTTTTTGTTACATCCATAGGATTATATTCTTGCACTAAGCTAGATTTAGAGTATAGCTCTTTCAACGTCAGCGGTCTACCACTCTGATCTAACATATCCGAGAACGTAATCACGCCACGTTCCCATAAATCTGCTTTACCTTTGCCTAGAACCAGCTCTTTCTCTTCAGCCGTTTTATTGTTGAGCCAACTCTCATAATTAATCCGCTCATCCACCTGTCCATTCATTGAAGCACGGGTGCTAGTTGGCATTTCCTCCATTCCTTGCACGCCTAATTCCTCCCAGCTTTTGGTGACAAGCTGAAGAATGCTGCGACAACGTGGGTGCAACGGTGGGCGTTTGTAGGGAATGTTATGCCCGATTGGCTTTTTGTCCAAATCCCATCGTTTGCCGTCTCGCACTTGGCAGACGGTGGAGGTTCGCATATCAAGGGTGGAAAGATGCTCTTCGCCTTGCAGAATATCAAGATTGGCATCGCGCAAGGCTTCGTGGGCGGTGTCAGCTACTTTTGCGACAGCGGTAATGACTAAAGTATCCGCTGTGCGACGGCTAACGCTCATTAACTCTCGTACTTCGGTGGCAAGTTGTCCGTTTTGTTTGCCTTCGGCAACGCCTGTGCGAATAATTCCCTCAAACTTAAAGGCTAAATCGGCACGCTGTTTATTCCACCATGCTTCTAACGGTTGCCCTTCAATCACAGCAACGTTTTTAATCGCTTTAATACGTTCTTTTGGCACATCATTAAACAAATCAAAGCCGATTTCATCGTTATAAAGCTGGCTGATTTTGCTGGCTTCAAGCGATAAAAAACCGCTTAACTCGTCTTGCGTGTAAGCGGTTGTTTCTTGGTAAGTTTTTGCAATTTCCGTTTGCAGTTCTGTAAGCAGTTTATCTAGTTTCTTTGCGGACAAGCCTTCTATACCGATAGCACTGATGCGGTTAATCAGCGATTTTTGCAATGTATTTAACCGCTTGTACACCTGTTGTCGCAAGTGAGCATCATAGCGAAAATGCAAGATTTTGCGGTCGGTTAAGGCGTGGGCAATGCGTTGTCTAAGCGTTGGTTTCTGATGTTTCTTCGTTTCCAAAACTCATTCCCTCCGATTGCAGGCGTTCTTGCTCTGCGTTCCATTCTAAGCCGTCGGCTAATAAACCACGACGTTTGGCTTCGTCAAAGGTGGATTGATTCGAAATCACGCCAGCATTACGTAACTGAATCACACTTGCCATTGAAGCGGACGGGTCGAGATCGTTTTCAATGTTGCCAGAAATCTGCACGTTACCCACTTGCTCTTTGGCAATGCCAAGCCAATGCCCTGTATATTCCAAGGCTAAATCAATAGCATCTTCAAATCGGTTTGCCAGTAAACGTAGCTGGGAAATTTCTTTGCCTGCTTCATCACGGGCTTGACTGTCAGTCATTGCTAAGGCGGTTTTGGTAAGCAACTTCGCCCCTGCGGTTTTCATTTGCTCTTCCAAATCTTTCAGGCTTTCAACACCTGAAGCAATTGCGTGTCCTGAATGTTCGACAAATTGCATTGAGCTATCAACAGGTAAATGAATCGCGCTACCACCAATAGCAAGCTGTTTCACTTCATCATTAGAATAAATCGCTAACAACGGTACGCGAGCAATGTTAGTGATATTGTCCTGATCCGATTGAGACTGCCAGTGTTTTACATTCAAATACGCCAACTCCATTAAAGGCGGCTCAATGGCATTGGTGAGTTCGTTACGCTTTGTGATAAATGGCACGACAGGCACAAAATCAAGAGGTCGATTTTGGGCAGTGAGGAGCAATTCCGATTCAAGACGAAACTCGCCTTCCGCTTCGCTAAATTTCCGCACTTTACCGATTTCGTACACATAAACGTGTTTCACGGTTTTTACGCCAAATTCGCCATCCTCAACCTGTTCATTTACAACATAGCGGAATTGAGTAATCGCTTGTTTACCATTTACTCGTGCGGTTTTAATACCCAGTACTTGATGCGGTTTAATATGTACCCAATATGGACGGGCATTTAAGGCTTTCTCTTCTGCGCGACTTTTCACGACTTCTACGCGGGTAAAATCAATCAGAGCGAACGAGCAACCATACGCCAAGGCGGAATAAAACCAACGGGAGGCGAATACATCAAGGTTATTGCCTGCTAAATCCACATCATCAAAAAGGGCTTGCACCGTTTCTGTTACATCGGCAACGTCAATCGGGTTGAAGAACACTCGACCTGTCATTTGCGAAAGGGTTTCCGACAATGCAGGATAAAGGGTCGAACGCTCAAGGCGTTTGCGGTAACTATCGGATTCTTCCATTTCCATTTGGAAAAGATAGGTTTGTGCGGCTTTCCGCATTGTTGCTGTGCCACCGAGTAAATCATCAATGATTTTGGTTTTCTTGGTTAATTCCACCATTTCAGCGGTGGGAAGATGAACTGACATAGTGAATCCTTAATAGAGTTTGAGGCTGGTTTGTTTAAAATCGCCTCGTTTCTTAATCAAAGGCGTTAAGGCATACCGCAATGCATCAATGTAATGGTTATTTGCATCGATAATCTGTGGTAACACATCACCTGACAAACGGTCTGTTTTGTAGCTGTATAAGCGAAATTCATTGAGCGTCTCTTTGCAACGTGGGTGAATGTACACCTTGTTGTAAGACTTGATATGCTCAATACCATCTTCAACCGAGCCTTGCCATTTTTTCACACCTTCCATTTGCGGCACACCGTGTCGTCTAAGGTAACTAATCGACTCAGGTCGAGCCGAATCAGCCCGCACTTTATGTTGAGCAAATTCAGGAATACGTTGTGTGATAAATTCTGCCGTTTCGTCCAACTCTAACCGCACTTTGCCCGCTTCATATTCAATATATAAATCATTGTTGAACACCCAGCATTTCACCGCAGCAGTCGGGTCGTTCGCAAAACCAAAGTCTAATCCGTAATATGGACCGTTGAAATCAGATTGCGGCGTAAACATCAGTTCTTTGAACTTATCACGGAATATCTGTGCTTCAGATTGTTCGAGATAATCACCTTGCCAAATCCAACGATAAGTAGCATCATCGAGACGCTGCTTGTCTGCCAGACGTGTTTGCTCAAGCTCAGCAGGAAACCACGGATTGTCGTGGTAGTTCATTTCTACAATCTTACTGTTTTCAGGCTTATGCTGTCGAAATCGTTCATCAGTTGCCGAACCTCGTTTTTCAGGGTTCCACGTTACCCAAATTTCAGATTGATGCTCACGCACCGTTGGCTCTAATTTCTGCCACGCCATTTCACTAACGGTTTCCGCTTCTTCTACCCACGCCAGCAAAATTCGGGCTTTGGATTTAATGCTATCAAGGTTATGCCTTAAGCCTGCAAAAACGTAAGAAATCCGACCGCTTCTGGTTTTAATAAATTTCTCACCAATAATAAAATGTGGCAACAGCCATTCTGTTGAGCGAATCGCCTGTTTTACCTCTTCAAGCGAAGACTCCTCCAATGAATTCATAAACTCACGGGCGCATAAAATCACACCGCTGTCGCCTGCCATATCTCGCTTATACGCCCAAACAGCCGTCATTAAAGCAAAGGTGCGTGTTTTGGCAGAGCCACGTCCGCCATAAGCACCGCGATAACGGCATTCACCTTTGAATACATCAATCAATTTGGCAGGAATAGAAAGCTGCACTTTACTCACTGCTTACCCCGACAAGTTCGATAATAGTTGGCTGTAATGGTTTGCCACCTGAAGTAATATCGACACCGTCTTTGAAGATACCCAAATGTTTACCAAGTAACTCCAACGCTTTATTTGCCGCAGAAGGTTCATACACAAACTGTGCTACATCATTGCCTACCACTCCACCATTTTCGCTTTTGCTTGGAATGGTGATAACCGTTGCTTTCTTACCCATTGAAATATCCACATTTTCAATTAAGCGACGAATCACTTCGTCTTGGGTGATTTGTGTGCGTTCCGACCGCTTGTTTTGGGCTTGTTGAATTGCCTCTTGCACTTCAACTTTTTTCAACAACCGCTGTCCGATTGAATAGGCTGTTTGCTCACTATATCCTGCTCTAATCGCAGCTTGCGTTGCATTTAAATCAACAAGATATTCTTCAACAAATCGCTTTTGTTTATCAGTTAACTTCCCCACGCCATCAGACGTGGATTTTCCTTTCACGTCTGACATAGAAAATCCTTAAAATAACTTGAATAAAACTTATAAAACCTATAAAATACTTATTAATTAAACGTAATACTTTAGCTATGAAAGAAATCATCTATCAGCCAAAAGCATTAAAACAATTGAGAAAGATTCCAACAAAAGCACATATAATTGAAAAATGTGAATCGCTTAAAACCTTTCCCGATTGTTCTAATATCAAAGCACTGACCAATCACACTTACGAATATCGTTACCGTGTTGGTGATTATCGTGTTTTCTTTAATATCGTTGGCAATACGATGAATATCGTATCTATTGAAGAGGTTAAAAAAAGAGATGAACGCACTTACTAATATTCAATATATTAATAATGAGCAAGGCGTACCTGCTTTTGCTGTTATGCCAATTGCCACGCTTAACTGGCTAAAACAAAAAGCTAATTTTTCAGACCCTATTGAAACAGGTATCCCTGAATCTGTCGCCAAATTAGCGTTATTAAACGATTATTCTGCATTGCGCGCTTGGCGTGAACACTTAGGTTTAACACAAGTGCAAGTTGCAGGACGCTTAGGCATCTCTCAAGCAGCTTATTCGCAACACGAAAATTCACAGACCTTGCGGAAAACAACTCGCATAAAAATGGCAAATGCTCTTGGCATCAATCCAAGTCAATTAGATTTCTAAACAAAAGCCCTTGTTGGGCTTTTTTTCGGTCTAGCTTAAACTCACGAGAGCGCTAAGAAATCGGGTATGTACACTCTCCGACTATTTCCTCCGATAGTGTCTAGCACTAGCCCCGTCTTTAATTTTTCTTATTTTTCTCTACAAATTTACGAATATTATCTATTTGGCTTGCGCACTTATCTCGCTCTGCTGTTACCTTAACAAGTTGTATGACTACATCACCATATGTCTCACCAGTAAACGCTGTTTTAACACAAGGTGCAGTGTAGGCTTGAGGTGGGTAAATATATTCTGCTTTGGTCGTGACCTTATTTGTACAGGCGGTCAAGAGCAGACTGAGGCAAACGAGTGTGAGCACAAGGTTGTGTCTTAATGATTGTTTTAACTGATTCAGCATTTTCTGTTGCTATCCTTTCTATTTCATCATTACGTTGCTGTTGCTCAATGACTGCATCACGCTCTTGTTGTAGAGCAATGGTCAATGCCTTGTTCGCATCTTCTTGTTGCTGGATGGTTTGGGCTTGTGCTTGGTTCTCGGCCTTTAAGCTACTTATCTTCTGAGATTGATACCAAGTCCAACCGCACAAGCCCAAAATCAAGCAAAGTGCGGTTAGCTTTAAGGCTGTTTCAAATCGGCTAAACATAATGCTTTCTCTTTTTCTCGACGAGAGACTAAGCCAGGTAATATCTTTCCGCCTGCATATACCCATTTAGGATATTCATAACAGGCTTGGTGATAGTTCCCTGCTCGCAATTGTTTGAATAAGGTTGAGTTGCGAACAGCGCCACAACCTGCATTAAAGGTAATCGATACGGCTGAATCAAAAACAGACTGAGGCAATGCTCGGCCATTGCCATAATTCAGCACACATTTTTCGGCAACTTGAATATCATTTTTCCATCGCTCCGCAATCTCTAAATCTGTGTATCGGTGCTTTGGATCGACAGGTTGACCGCTATATGCTGTTGAGCCAATACCAACAGTTAAAACATCGGATGGGCATTTGTACGGGTCTCGTCTGCAACCTTCCGCATTGCCAATAATCTCTGCACCCTTAGGGCTAAGGATAAGCTCCTCACCAAACTGCGCATACATCAACGTAATAATGCTCGATACTGCACAGACAAATCCTGTTGCACCAAGCGTGGTTCTAGTCCTCGCTAATTTCATCAGGTAGCCCTCGTTTTAACCGTTCCATGCGCACCTTATGTATTTCTTCCTTGCGCTTATTTTCTCTTTTCATCATTCGCCATTCGACAAATTTTGAATAGACATTAACAAGTGCGGTCAAAATACCAATAGCCAAACTAAGCAACATAAGGTTATTCTGATCGCCTAACCAAGCCAGTACACTAGAAAACCCTGACCATACATAAGCTTGACTTCCAGGGTCTTTAAACATTTTCATACTCCACCCCATTTTCAGGGCAATAAAAAAGCCCACGTATTAACGTGAGCTTGTGATGTGGCAAAGGCGCAAGGAATCGAACCTCGATTAGCGGTTTTGGAGACCGCTGTCTTACCATTAGACTACGCCCTTATTGATACCCTAGTCGTATTAACAACTAGAGATTATTTAACAAAATAAGCTACCGCAAAAATAATTGCGCTTATACCCCAACAAGTAGTAATAATGAGTGCGGCATTAGCTAATTTATTTCCAACTTTATCTGCTGCTTTTTCTGACATTTTCCCACCTACCTTAACTTGATGTTTTGGTGTATACTTAATCATAAATTCGTTCCTTTAAATCGAACTTAACAGGAATGAAAAAAGCCGAAGTGTTCCACCACCTCGGCTTTTCTTTTGCATACAAAAAAGCCCCGACCGTTTCCGATCAGGGCTGTAAAATTCTTTTGTGCGTTTGCTGTGCGCTAAAACCGCAACTTACCTAATATAGTACACTTTCACTTGCAAGTAATCAAGTGTTTTTATAAATTTTTCGGTGTTTTATTGGGCGATGAGGTTTTTCGCTCTTTCCCAGTTCATTCGATTAGATGCCTTAAATGGCTGAATCAATTTTTGAATAGTTGGGAGCGTGTTTTTGTATTGGCGTTGATATTCTTGATGATGGCTGATTACCATTCCTGTGAAATAAGAGCCGATCGTTTCTAACGGCTTAATCATATCTCCAAGTAGAGTGTTCATTTGTTTATGTCCGCACCAAAGCCAAACGAGCTGTTCAAGTTCATACTCAGTAAATTCAAACGTGTATTTCTTTTCAGGCTCAGGCAAAGATAACTGTTGCGGTTGAAGTTGATATTTTCCTGTTTTACGAATTTGCGGAAGAACTTCTTCAAATACCCACGCTTCAAATGGTTCAGCTTCTGGTTTACGAGATTTGATGATCAGGCGGTAAAGATTTGGTTCATTGATGAATGTCATTTCTTGCACCGCACTTTTGGTAGGGGTGTCGCGTTTCGCTACACCCCCTGCTTTACAGTGTTTTGAAATAGCATCACGTGGGTTTGAGTAACCGAGAATATCGCAAACATCATTCGCACAAAACCAAGGCTCCTGATTTTTATCAGTGATGACTCGAACAGAATTAGATTTGAAAGTAAATGCTGAAAATTGAACTTGATTTTTCATTGTGTATTTCCTTTTTGAGAGGATTGATAATTTACCCATAATTGGGCGACCAACGGCTCAAAACCAGTACACAATCTGGCGGAGTTATTCCCTTTCGGTATTGTATTCCTCGCACCGTCGGTCATTGATTCTTTGAGAACTTTATAATGGCGGTAAAATTCTCAAATTTTAGATACAAAAAAATCACGCTGACGGGGTGAATTAATTCCGTTGTGTAAAAGGCTTTTGAGACCTTGGGATAAATCCTACCCTTGAAATAGGAGCTTGTCAAGGGTAGTCAGAGATTACATTTCTTTATCTGAATGCGCATGCAATTCTCGGTGCGCCGCATTTGCTAAGAAATGGCTACGATCTTTATAGTAGTTACCCATTGCTGCAACACGGCGATCAATGCGCGTTAATAAATATTCAGGTAAAGACACATTAATACGCTGTTTTTTACCTAAGTATTCTGAAATATCAACGTCAACTAAAAGCCAAGTATCAAAATCAGCATATTCAGGATCGGCTTTATAGTGCGTTACGCCTTTATCTTTTAGCGTGGTAAGATCAAAACCATCTTCAACCATCGCTTCAAGCATCATTGTAATGGCTTCTGACACCATTGGTAATAAATCATCAACATCGTCAGCACCGCTAAAACAACCATAATCTAATTGACAAAGTGCAGGAACGATCATTCCGTATGCTTGGTTTTCATTTTCTGGGGTTTCAACACCTACGGTAAAAATCATTTAATACTCCTCCGATTAAGCTCGGCAGAGCTTAAAGCCCTGCCGATTTTTTAATGGATTTTAAAGTTCCGATTGCTAAATCTTGTTTGGGGTGCGGAACTGGAAATCGCTTTCCAGTTTTCGGCGAGAACCAAATTTGATGATCACCTTTTCCATGTCTAACAAAATAACAACCATTTGCTTTAAGCTCCTTGATTAAGTCACCTGAGTGCATGCATCCTCCTTTGTCTTAATCAAGATGAATTATAATACACAAATACACACAAGTCAAGATGAAGTGTAATAAAAATGCGGTCAAAATCGACCGCACTTCCCTACCCTAAAAACATAAATTTAATCTTCGCCCCAGTAAATGCACCTTTTAGGAATCTCACGCCCTTAGCACGCTCACGATACATACAAGCAGGGGAAATATGAAGTGCGGTACAAATATCTCGTTCATTCGCTTGTTGAACGTATAACGCCATTAAGATTTGGTATTGCAGCAAACTATCCTCGTGTAGATTTATAATCTGCTCCTCAATTTTTAAGCATTCGTCATCAGTTAAGAATCGAATGTGAGCCTTGCGCACGGTAGGTAAAACAGGAATAGAAATTGTGGTGCTTGGGTATTCTGTGCCAATACGGTCTCTGCCCCAGCAATTACCCCACTTCTCTAATACTCTCTCAACGCTATACGACATTCTACTCTCCTTCCAGCTCTTTAATTTTTGTCTTGTAATACTTAATAATCGCCTTGCAATCTTCAATGGTGTATTTCTTCGGTTCGTGGTCTTGCCGTTCTAGCCAAGCTACCTTATCTGCACCGATTTTATTAACGAGATTGATTCGATACTCAATAATGTTGCCGCTCTTGTGGTCATTACATGGTGCGCATTGTTTATGTACGTTGAGCTCACAAAATCGTAATTCAGGGCACGCTCCCACACTCCGATAATGCCCTGCATGGTATTGTCCTTGATGATACCGACCGCAACTTATACAAGGCTGGTCTTTATCCCGTAAACGGATAAATTTATTAAATACTGACTGAGCCTCTTTCAGCCATTCTGAACGACTTTTTAATTTAGCTTTACGTTCCCTTTGTTTTTTCTTTTCTGCTCGTTCTTGTGCTTTTTGCGCATTTTGACGAGTTAAATCAAGTGCGCATTTAGGCGAGCAGACTTTTTGGAGAGAGTTTTGTGGGATAAACTCCATGCCACATGACTTGCATTTTTTAGGCTTGATGGGTTTAAGTTTACTCATCACTCATCCTTGCTCTCGATTTTTGAGCATTGATAAACGTTTTTGCCAACGTAAAACTTTCCTAATCTCTCGCACTCTGTTGCAACCGTGCTATGAGCAAAATACCAACCAGAAAGCCAACAAGCTCCACACAAGACAAGGGTGGCAGCAAGGGGCTCGTCGAAAAGAAAAAACAACATAGCCGAAAATGCAATCAAAAATAAAATCATAATTCCTACCTCAATCATCGTCCGAAAAATCCCCATTTATCGTTAAATTTAACCCCGTTCGCCACACCATAAGCTGTGACATACTCAATAAGGCTCGCCATTCTGCTAACGCTCATTTGAGCCGAACTTTCACGGATATTCACAAATTCGCCCTCAAGACCTGGCACAACATCTGCTTTTTGATTTGTGGCGATTGCGTGGCCCGAAATAAATAAGACTTTCCATTGCTCCATTGTGAGCTTACGCCCCATAAATTCCGCCTGATTTGCGACATCTTGGCACATAGCGTGAAACTTGGCGTTTTGCTCAAGGTTTCGTGTTATTGGTTGGATTTTGACTACCAACGGTTTTTTATCGTCTATTGGCAGTTCTTTGATTAAATCCAAACAATTATTTTTAATGCGTTGATCGCGTAAAAAGAAAGGTTTGTATTGGCTCATAACATCATTCGCCCCAGCCAAATAAAAATCGATTTAATTTTTTCTCTTCCTGAATCAATGCACAGACTTCATCGCAGAATTTTTCAAATTCTTCACGTGGCCAGCCTTCTAAATCAAATACCATACCGCTAAATTGAATTTGAGCGCGAATTTGCTCTTTTAATTGAGCTTGCGAGATCAACTCTAATTTCATTGGATCTACTTTTTCTTTTGGCAGCTCTGGCGGTGAAACCGTGTCCCATTTATCAGAATTAATTAACCATTCATCAGCGTTAATTATTTTATTCGTGGCACAGTCATACAATTCACGGTATGTTTTGTTATTCGACTTGGTTTTATCAACCACTAAGAAAAGCACTGAAATTGGCGTATCTTCAAAGGCATTTTGAATCAAATTCAACTCGACTAATTGATTCCCAATAACTTCACGGAGTGTTTTTTCGGTGTTTCGATAGGCAATACCTGGGAACATAATGAAAAACCCAAAACGATGCGCATTGGCTAATCCTTTCAGCATAAAAACATCATCAAGTACACCTGATTTTTTCCACGGAAAATCTGCTTGAATAGCGGTCTTTTCTTCTTCGGCAAGTTCTTTAAATTTAAGTGAGAATGGCGGGTTCATTACAACACAATCACTTTTTGGCTCACTTTGATACAAGAAAAAACTCGTATTATGAATTTCAGCATCTGGATAATTATTGGCTAATGCCGCGCATGATTCCGCTTGAATTTCTACTGCAATAAACTTGCTTGGTTGAATAAATTGCTCAAGCTGTCCGCTGCCTGCTGCACCATCAAAAACGCTTGGATTTTTACCTAAGTATTTCTCGACTTTCCCAGCCAAATATCGGCGCAGAGATTCACCCGTAATATATTCAGCAAATTTGTTCGCTTTCTTTCGATTGTTATGCTCTTCAAAACTCATTTACTATACCCACCAACCTTTTTAATAAAATCAAGGCTAATTGAACGTGTGACAAAATCTTCCATTGTTGGATCAAAGACTACGACCATTTGCCCTTTGCTATTCCCCTTAATTTCTTTTCCTGTTACAGGGTTGATAAATGCAATTCGACCACCTGTGATATCAATCACTTCATTTGCCACGCCTTGAATGTGGTTTTGATACCATTGAGTAGATTTGTCATTGTTGAGTAACATCACGACTAAATAACCGGCATCACATAATTCTTTTGCGCGTTGTAGATATGGTGTAACGTTGGAATAAGGCGGGTTCACATAAATTCTTAACGGAGCCGAACAACGTTCCGCGACTTCATCCAACAATACATCTAACATTTGCTCAATCGGCATTAGAAAGTCATCTGCGATTGATTGATGCTCATCATTGTCTGAGTTAGGTTCGCCGATATAGTGACATGTCAAGGCGTTGTTTGCTGTTGCGCAACCATCAAGATCGATCCATCCGAAACGTTGAGATAGCCATTCAAAAACATAGTCTGGTGTTTGCCATGTATTTTTATCAAATTGTTGTTCTGTCATTGCAATGCTCCTTTCATCATCGCCATCAAGCTATCGCGCGCCTTATCAGCCTTAGCTTTATCGTAAAAACTTGGTTTTGCTGGAATCATCTTTGGAATATCCTCAAAAGGAAAATTCGACCGCACTTTTTCTGCCGCTTCTGTGAGTAATTTCGGAATAGCTTTCAACGTGTCCTCTTCCGATTTTTTCTTGCACTTTTCGTACAGATTTTTAAGCAACCAAAATTCCACTTTTGAACGATATTGAAATTCATTCAGATTGAATCGGGCATAACCTAAGAAAGTGTTATAACGTTGGTATAATTCCGCTTCGTTCGGTAAACCCAATCCGTGATAGTCTTCACTGCACCAAGCAATAAATTGTCCGACACTTGGGAAAAATGGACTTTCAGAACCTGCTGCACGATCCAATCCTCGTTTTAATGCCAATGGGGTCATCACATCCGCTTTGATCAATTCTTCAAGCCACACTTGCTTGGTTTCGTTGTAAGTCTCAATGCTGTCAAATGCTTGTTTCCAAGCGGGGAAAAGCGACTTCAAGCGGGTAAACATCCGGTCAATTAATTCCGTTGCATTGCTGGAAACATCGGATTTTTCGACCGCACTTTTCTGAGTTGGTGTGATTGCGTTCATCGTAAATACTCCGGAATTAAACTTGGATCGACGTTTAATTTTCTTCCCACGCCCCATGTGCCGTTATCGGCGAAAGGGTCATTGCTTGCACTTGAGTTTACCGTTTGATTAGGTAAGGACTTCAGAGCAAATAATCCTGTGTAGGTATTGGCGATAGATTGATCCAAAATCGCCCTAGCCAAATCAGGACTTCTCCCACAGAGTTTTTCCAAGTCTCGCAAACATCGCTTAATCGTATCTTCAGTTTTAATTTCCGCCCGCTTGGCTTTACGCATTCGGCAATAAGCGATCCATGTCTCACGATCGACATAATCCGGCAAAGGAATATTTTCTGCGTTGATTTTCCCATTTGCAGGCGTAGCCGATTCCCCTTGGGGGGATATAGGGGGGTGATTTTGTATAGTGTTTTTATTGTTATTTTGTGTGTGAACTTTTTTCACCAGATCTGATGAACTTTTTTCACCAGTTTGTGAAAAATTTTCACCAGATTGTTCTGATGAACTTTTTTCACCAGTTTGTGAAAAATTTTCACCAGATTGTTCTGATGAACTTTTTTCACCAGTTTGTGAAATCTCAAATGCTTTTACTGAATAAGTATTCAATTTGCGTTCACCGCCTGAACGCTCAAGTAAACCCATTTGAACAAGACTTTCACAAGCAGTAATCACAGAACGATTGCTTAACCCTGTCACTTCCATAAATTGACTTACTGAAATGTTGTCTGAGTCTTTATTCCACCCCTTAGTTTTGCGTACAACATACAAATAACATTTAAGTTCTGCGCAAGTGAGTTTTGCTAGTAATTCATCAATAACAGAATTTGGTATTTGAAAAGAATTTGGAATAAATCGACTCATAGCATCAACTCCGAAGCATAACGTGACGCAATAAATTCAATGCCTTTGCTTGTGACGCGTGTCTGTGTGTAATTGTGACCGTGTTCAGCGGTACCTGTTTTAACCGTAAAAAGATCTTTGGTGTGCGCTGATTGATAAGGCAAAAGCACGCCTGATTGACGATACAAATATTTATCTTCCACCAAGCGATTGACCAATGCACGCTCAGGCATTTTTAAAATCTTCGCCGTCTCACGAAATGATTTACTCGTCCCTACTTCCACATAGTGATCAACAAAAGCGACTTTAGGCGCATTACGCTCTTTTTCTGCTTGTAATTGAGCGGCTAACATCAACGCCTCAGAAAAAGATTGCGGAATAAGTGCGGTTGGTTTTTGTTGATTTTCCAACGCTTGCCAGCGATCAACGATTGCCGCAGTAAATTCAGGACAATTCTGAGCAACAACAATTAAACTATCTCGTTTGCTTAGATGGTACTCATAATAAGTCTGACCGTTCTGTGGATGGGTGTAAGCCATTGGCTGATACCCCCCAATCACCTCTTTTGCGATAAGTCTTTCGATTAAACGACACAGATCGCTGTGGTTTTTATTGATTAACTCCGCAATTTCACGACTACTCATCGTCAAAGTACTTGTGTTTTCTTTCGTAATCGTTAATAATTGGTTCATCTGTATGTTCCTTAATGAATTAGCCACGAAATCTCCTCGTGGCTTTTTTATTAAAAAAAACTCACAACCACAAAAAGAATGGCAATCGCCGTAAAGTAACGAAACTCGCTATCCTCTCGCCAGATTTGTGCAATAATGCGCAATCTACTTTTCAATTTACTCATTCTTTTTATGTCCTTTGTTACATTCCGTGATTTATTCGTCGGGTTATGTTTTATTGTCTTTCTATTACTTCCACGGCTAATTATTGGAAGTGATATTCCGTATTGGCTCATTGGAATACTTGTAAACGGCATCCCTCTGGGATTAGTTTTATTGCACAAATGGGGAGTAAGGAAATATCAACAAACTTTAGATAACTACGCCTACATTCCATCAATGATGTGCATTGCCGTTCTAACTACACTTGGTTCATTTAGTAAAGAAGAACTTATTGAGTTTGGTTTTAAATTTTTGCTAACTGAGTCAAGTTGGCCTTACTTTGTACTCAAATTGTCATTTTTCTTTTGGAGCCTTATTCTTCTGCCTGTTGTGCTAGATAAATTTTTTAAGAAAAATCAAAAATGATCCTTAGCTCTTCATTGTGGCTTATACAAAGAAATCGCAAGTTCAACTGAATGTTGTGTTGCTGCCAAATGTTTACTCAATGCTTGACGGATTTTGTCTTCTTCTTGTGAAGTGATTTCACCGTCTTCTAAAGCCTTTTCTAATACAGCAAATAACAAGCCACGAGCCGAAAGCTCGTGCAGTTGTAAATTAGCAAGCTCAACCTTGTCTAATTCATCCTCTGCCACATCAGGTACAAAACGACCACCAGCGGTACGGCAAAGCTCATCGATAAAATCAGTGCATCCATACTCAAGTTGCAGTGCAATCAATTCTTCGTTTTTGAATCGTTGCCCTTTTATTTGATAAAGGCGATTCTTTAATTCACTTTCGGTAAAACCTAGAAATCCTGCTACCGCACTTCTCCCCCCAGGGATCCGATCAATCATTTCGATAATAACTTTCTTCATTTCCATAATTTTTGCCTTGTTTTTATGGTTTTCTTTTCTGTTGGTGTTGGTAAATTAATCCCATAAATCAGGACGTAATTCGGATTTCTTGACTTTTCCAGCTGTAAGTTCTTCAATCTTTGCGCAACGTTCCGCAGGTACTTTTTCACGCCACTTGGAAACAGCCCAAGGGGTAAGATTGAAATGTCGAGCCATAGCCGAAATACCGCCCACGATTTCATAAGCTTTTTCGATTGGTAGCATTTTAACCTCTTCACTCTATTTAAAGTAGTGTAATTCTACTACTAAAAATAGAATTGAATCAACTATTTTAATTTTGTATCTTCTACCTTTAGTAGAATTAAAGGAGCGTCTATGACAGATTTAGCAAGCCGACTTAATGAATTAATGGCTAAACAAGGCAAAAATATTGTGGATCTACAAAAAGCTATTGGCGTAACTTATGAAATGGCTAGACGTTACACTTTAGGCACTGCAACCCCGAGAGATAAGAAAATTGAAGCTATGGCGAAGTACTTTGGAGTTAGTCCCGCTCATTTGAAATACGGCACAGCCGATTCTTTAGAAAATCAACTAACTTCTAATGTGAAAGACGTTGGCTCATTCGACTTATGGGATCGCAATACCCCACTAAATAGCGATGAATATGCCGTTCCGTTTTATCAAGATATTAGGCTTGCTGCCGGAAACGGCTTTGCTGATGACATAATGGACTATAACAACTTCAAATTACGTTTTTCCAAAGCAACACTACGTAAACAAGGCGTACAGTACGAAAATGCGGTATGTGTAATTGCAGATGGAAATTCAATGGAGCCGGTTATTCCGGATGGAACAACGGTGGGAATTGATTTGGGCAATAAGACAATCCGAGACGGCAAGATATACGCTATCAATCACGGCGGCTTGTTGCGCATAAAGCTACTCTACAATATGCCAAACGAACAAGTGAAAATACGTAGTTACAACAGCGAAGAACATCCGGATGAGATAGCTGACATGCAAGATATATCAGTCATTGGAAAAGTCTTTTGGTATTCAGTTTTACTATAGAAACTAACACTGGATATTGTTGATCTGTAATAACTAACCAAGACCTAAGGAAAGAATATGGCTAACGTAAGCATTAGAACATTATATTTGGACCCTAAAAATCCAAGACATATCCCAATTGAAAATCAAAAAGCAATTATCAGTTATCTCATTGAGAATGAGAAGGTAAAAGATCTTGCGAAAGATATTGCTGAAAAGGGGATGACGAACCCATTAGATCTTGTTGGGATTATCACCGAAAATAACAAAAAATTAGTAGTCGAAGGTAATCGTCGAGTTTGTGCTTTAAAGCTATTAGATAAACCGTGTTTGGCACCTAAAAAGTACCAAAGATATTTTACAACTCTACAAGGAAAAGTAAAAAATCAAATCACAAAAATTCCCGTTCATGTATTTCCAAATAGGGACGAGGCACTACCTTGGTTATCTACTTTGCATACATCTAGTTCAAATACATCAAGAAAGCCTTGGAGCCCTGAACAAAAAACTCGATTTGATCAAAGCGTTGATGGAAAACCGGATCATGCTGCGGCATTGACTATTCTTGATTTTTCATTAGAGAATAATTTAATTTCTCCTGAGAAATCTCAGAAAGTGATTACAACAATAACACGTATGTTAAGTACTCCAGAGGTAAGAGATGCTTTCGGTATTACCACCGGTGTCACAGAACGCAATATCCTCATTAATATTACAAAAGAAGAATTCACTGCGATCATTACCCAATATTTTAATGATTTTGATGACCCAAATTACAATATAGGGTCCCGCTCAAATAAAAGGAATCGACTAGACTATATTCAACACCTAAAAAGTATTGGAAAAATTCCAAGCAACAGGTTAGATAAAGAAATTGAATTAATTCCAGGTATATCATCTACAACACCTACAGGCAGTGCCATTTCACAAAAAAATACTATACAAAAGAGAACTACTAGGACGACTAAAGGTAAATCAGCACAATTAATTGATTATGATTTAGATATCCCCGTAAGTAAAATACAATCAATTTATTCTGAAATTAATACCATGGATATAGAAAAGCATCCCTACGCAACAGCAGCATTACTACGTGCTCTAATTGAACAAAGTTGTGACTATTTTCTATTAAAATCTGGAAACTCTATACAATTTCATGAAGGTTCTAAGACTCAAAGAACTGATGAGAATTCAAAACTTAGAGAAAAGATTCTTGGCATCGCACAGTATTTCAAGGCAAATCAACATTTAGAGGATAAAGAGTTATCTGCTCTAACCAATGAATGCGCTACAAAGAAAGATGGTGTGGGAACATTGAATTTATTACATGGCGTACTACACAATTATGCGCACAATATTTGCGCAGAACAAATTATTAGCGCACATAATAATCTTCGTCCATTTATTATTGCAATGTGGCAAAAATTCCGCTGGCCAAATACAAACTAAAGAATTATAATGACGAGCATGTATTAATAATAGGCCCTGATTATGTATCATACTCCATTAAGATATCCAGGGGGCAAAGCTAAATTTGCCCCGACAATAAAATCAATTATTGAAAATAATGATCTGCACGGGCACTATGTAGAACCCTACGCTGGTGGGGCTGGTGTTGCATTGGATTTACTCTTTAGTGACTATTGTACCGATATTCACATCAATGATTTAGACTTAGCCATCTACTATTTCTGGAAGTCTATTACCGAACAAACCGAAGATTTTATCCGCTTGGCCAACGATACCAAAGTAACCATTGAAGAGTGGCACAAACAAAAAAATATACTCAAAGAGAAAGAAAATATCTCTCCTTTAGAGTATGGTTTTGCTGCATTCTTTCTTAATCGCACCAACCGCTCGGGCATTCTGAAAGCAGGTGTTATTGGTGGACTAAATCAAACTGGCAATTACAAACTAGATAGCCGTTTTAATAAAGCGGATTTAATTCAGCGAATAGAAAGAATTGGTAGTGTGGCCAAGCATATTCATGTTACCAATTTTGATACCGAGGAATGGCTTTCTACGCTTGATTATAACATTCCTGCTAACTCACTAATTTATCTCGATCCACCATACTATGAAAAAGGGCAAGGGCTTTATCGTAACTATTACCAACATAAGGACCACGTTGCTATTCAAGAAAAGTTGGCCAAGGTAAAAATGCATTGGGTTGTCTCTTATGATAATCACCCAAACATTAGAGAAATTTACCACCAATACCGCCAAAGTGAATACTCGCTGAATTACTCAGCTAATAAAAAGATGAAAGCGACTGAAATTGTTATTTACAGTGATAATCTTATCTTATGACCGCCCTCGTGGCGGTTTTCTTTTACCTGCAATTCCTACCGCACTTTATTTTGTTCACTGAACAAGTTCATTTGTTCAATTTTGCCATTTCTTCTCAATTTTGTGCTAAACACCGACCGCACTTTTTAAAATCACACTCTCATCTACTCTCTTTTTTTGTGATCTAGGTCACAAATTCAGCAAATAGTCAAAAATAAATCTAATTCAAAATCAAATATTTACTACTTTAAATAGAAAATATATCTACTTTTGCACAAATTTTAGTTGCAATTAAAACTACTTTAAGTAGAATATCCACATCAAAACGAGATACACAATCTCGATGCTCTTTAAAAATTGTGATAAAAAAGCCCTGATGAACAGGGCTTGGTTATTAGGCTTCATAAAATGGAGTTTTTCGAGTGGTGTCCATTACAAGATTAACTGCATGTACGCAATCTTCTCTATTAATGTAACCTTCTCCGTGAGCAATAATTTCATGATTGGCAGATTTTAAATGCCAGTACCATTGATTATTAGCCTTACTTTTAAAAATTTGAAAATACATAGAGGTAGTACCTTATGCAAGATGAAATGAAACGCTATGCCATTTCTTACAACTTTAAAGGTTCCAAATGGAGCTCAGAAGTTTACGCTCATTCATTCGAAGAAGCGAAAGAAAAGGTTAAAGCAATGTCCCAAGCAACTGTAGATGGCGTAATCCATCATTCTATTTATATTCCGGTTAAGGAAAAATCATGGCTTGCAAGGTTAATTGTTAGTATAGTCAAAAAATTCACTTAAGTAAGTGATAATCATCACAATTTTAGACAATTTGGATAAAAACACACTCGTGAAATGCCATTTGTGAAAATCGCCAGTTGCAGATTAAAAGCCCTGCACCAATGAGTGTGAGATATTGCGGTAATGACAAACGAAGCCAGTCGGTGGGAAAAGCTAAACGCAATATCACATTTCAAAACACATTTGCTAGTACAGAGACACAATGGCATGTGAAACCGTTGCGAATGATAGATGAAGTGTGTTTTGAAATGGCAAACATAAAACAAACGAGGTTAGCCGAGCATGAGGGCTTAAAACTTATGCGGTTCCTTAGGTTTGCCCTCCGTAAAACGGGGGCTTTTTTATCCCGAAAAATTACCTTACAATCAAAGTAATTTTTAATATATAAAGGGAATGCTATGAAAACCGTTAAAGCAAGACTGACTGAGTTAAAAAACTTAATTAATACAAAAATCAACAAAGACTATGAGTGGATGGGAGAAATAAAATCACCCGAAATCATCAAAGAAATAGAGAAACTTTATCCCTTAATAGAGAAAATAGAAAAATCTGGAAAAACCCTTGAAATTTCCTATGCAAAATATATTTCTCTTCAATTAATTAAAAAAATAATTCGTATCCTTAATAAAAAAAGAACGAATAATAAATGGGATGAATATGATGTAAATTCATTTATTTTATCTCTAGTCAAACTAAGAATGACAATCAAGGAATTATATTTAATTGAAGTTAAAGGTGAATTAAGAACAGAAGAAGAACTCAATGCTATTGCTGCTGATATA
The DNA here is from genome assembly GCF_006384255.1 of Haemophilus seminalis. Classification (GTDB taxonomy): domain Bacteria; phylum Pseudomonadota; class Gammaproteobacteria; order Enterobacterales; family Pasteurellaceae; genus Haemophilus; species Haemophilus seminalis. The sequence continues at coordinate 67,924 of NZ_VCED01000005.1, read as the reverse complement.
TCCAAAGCAAAATTGAATTTAGAAGAACATATCTCACTTGAAGAACAGTTAGTAGAGGATAAAAAGGAGTTCGAAAATTTAAAAAACTCGCTGATTACACTCAAAAAATCTTATAACGATGCACAAGAACAAATAACTGAAATTTCTCAGTGGCACGAACAGTCAGACACATTAAGTAACAATATTTCGACCTATGCAATCACCGCACAAAATAATCTTACTAAAATCACGACATTAGCAACCACGGCGGAAACCAATAAACCAAAAATAGAGAGATATCATGAAGATATTGAAGGTATGATTAAATTATTCAATAAACAAAAAGAGGAGATTGAAATGATTATTGAAGACGCCAACCGAGCAAGCATGGCAGGTTCGTTTAAAACTCAATCTGAAAATATCGATAGTAAAATGAAAGCTGTAGATAAAATTTTGCTTGGCTCACTTGTTGCAACATCTGCTATTTCATTTATCAATTATTCAACAAGCCTGAGTGCAACAGACAGTCTTAATATTTTACAATTTCTTGCTAAGTCTATTGTGACAATCCCGTTACTTGTCATCGCCTGGTTAAAAGCCAAAGAACGGGCTTATCTCTTTAGATTAAGGGAGGATTATAACTACAAATATTCCTCAGCAATGGCATTTGAAGGTTATAAGAAACAAGTACAAGAACAAGACCCTAAATTACATCAGCAACTTCTGCAAATTGCAGTGGATAATTTAGGGATAAATCCAACCAAAGTCTTTGATAAAGATTTAAAAAGCACACCACTTGAAACGATTATCGATGGCGTAGGAAAACGCCTGGATAAAGCTGTTGATGGTATTAAAGGAGAGGTGAATGACATTCCAAAGAAAACAAAAGAATTAATTGATGATGAATAACTCGCTCCCTCAAATTCTCAGCGCTTTTTATTGACAACACCGCTCACATCGGATTAAGATACCCCCCACATCTAAGCCGTCTCCAACGGCTTTTTTTGTGCCCAAAATTCACAGGAGAACAAAATGGCATCACTCACATACCAAGACTTATGTAAACAACAGCAACAATACAACAACGTTCTAATTGAACGCAGAGCAACATTAAGAGAGCAAATCAGACAGCTTAGAGTAGCGCTGGCAATGGATTTGGGACTACTCGAGAGAACCTACAAAAAACAACTTAATGACCCCGCCCCGACAGAACTTTATGTGAAAATAACTGACTGCAATGGCGCGCCAAGTGACGCGCACCAACTTAAAGCCGAATATGACTGTTTACACAATCCGGATATCACATTTGGATTAACGTTAACACTGGAAGAAGGTCCAACAATCTACCCCAAAAAACCGGTTCGACTTGTTATCACAGCTTATTATCTTTCAGAAAATTCCGTAAGATTCGTCTTTCCTAATATTGACGGCACGCCCTCTTTCGGGGTTCGTATTGATGACGATGAGCAAAGTAAATTTACTCAAGTTGTTGAAGCCTATAAACAGCTTGTAATGAAAACTTTTACAATTTAATTTGACACCCACCGCCCAATCATTTAGGATATTCTCACTTTCAAGCTGTCATTTGACAGCTTTTTTTATACCTAAAGGAGCAGAAAATGAAAGTCAGTAAAGAACATCAAGAATGGATTAAACAATACGCCAAAAGCCATAACCTTACCGAAGAAGCCGCGTTGAATAAATTGATTGGTGATATACGTGAAACGCAAGAAACTGAACGAGTGAATTTACAACAGCAAATTATCGAAAGATTACCGCACTTAAACCTCGAACAAATGCGTGAAATTCGTCAGCGTGTTGAGCAGTTTTATCCGACGTTATTTCACGTTTTGTCAGAAGCAATAAAAAAATAATTTCGCTTTACAACCCAAAATTCTTATATTACTATCCATCACAGGTGTCGAAACCTAATGCAAAAAGGCGGATAGTTCAACTGATCGCCATATGGCGATTTTTTTATATCCGTAATCCTGACTATGTCGGGAGGGCGACTAATACAATACCTTCTGGAAATACGTCCAGCCCTTTCCTTTTTGCAGGGTTTTCGAACCTCCCGACGCCACTGTCGAAAGTGGCTTGTTTAAACAAACAAATAGCAAAAAGGATTACAAAATGTCAGCTCTTACAATTTTCAATTTTGAAAACACTCCTGTTCAAACCATTGTAGAAAACAATGAAATCTTTTTTAGAGCAACTCAGCTTGCAGAATTGTTGCAATATAAAAATCCACATGACGCATTAAGAAAACACGTTGATTCTGACGACCTAGCAAAACGCGAGATCGTGAATACTATCAATAAACGTGCTCAAGTTCTCTTCGTGAATGAAAGCGGAATGTATTCATTAGTCTTGAGTTCAAAATTAGAGCAAGCTAAAAAAGTAAAACGTTGGATAACTTCAGAAGTTTTACCGGCAATCAGAAAGACAGGAAAATATCAACTTCAACCACAACAATTATCCTTGCCAGAGCCTGAAAAGAAATTCACCTTTGAATTTACCGAGTACGAACTCGAACAACTTGTCTGGCTTTGGTGTGGACACAAGCAGATGAATACCCTACTTGGCGATATGATTAAGCCGTTAGAAACTATCGGCTCTTATTTCACTGGTATGGTGATCAGCCATCACCAAGAATATCAACGCCAATACAAAAACACGCTCCCAACTATTCAGAAATTGATTGCGCCATTTAAAGCATCTAATCGAATGAACTGGGAAAGAGCGAAAAACCTTATCGACCAATAAAACACCACAAAATCCGACCGCACTTTTTTAAGCCTGTGGCGGATTCTCACACCTAAAATCCGACAAAAGGAACAGAAAATGAACAAATTAATCATGACGCTCGTGTGTGCATTTGTGGTGTATATAGCGCACGCCCTAAACCTTAATCAAGACTGTGACGGCAAAATCTGTCACACCGAACAGATACAACAATATTAACAAACCACCGCTCTTATGGGCGGTTTTTTATTGGAGGAAATATGGAAAATATTATGATTATTCCAGCCAAAACAATGCCTATTGTGACTTATTGTAAAGTATTTGGTTTGACAGCAGAGCAAATCAATATGCGATTAAATCGTGGTATATGGCAGAAAGGAGTTCATGTTTTATCGGTAGATGGTAGCAAGGAGCGTTTCATAGATTTGGAAGAGGTTGATAAATGGGCGCGAAAAAACAAAATCCACGTGGCGTAACGATTCGTAAACATAAAGCAAGTGAAACAATTAATATCACATTTACATTTAAGGGAGTGCGCTGTCGCGAGCCACTCTCTTTACCTGTAACTCAATCAAATATTAATTATGCTGGCCGCTTGCTTGGCGAAATTCAAAACAAAATAGAGCGTAATACTTTTAATTATGCCGACTACTTTCCAACGTCATCTAGATTAAGGATCTTCGGGAAACTTGTGGAAGGCGTAACCATTAAGCATTATCTTGATGAATACATTGAAACAGCTAAAGTTCGCCGGTTATCGCCATCTACTATTGCGGGGTATCAAAAGGTGATTAATGAGCTATCTGATTTTCATAAAGTAGCGGTAAATAGTCTTACGCCAGCAATGATTAAAAACTGGATTAAGCAGCAACGCACAAAAACCAAAACAATACGTAACAAGCTGTCCGTTTTACGTAGCGCGATAGATGAAGCCGTAACAGACGGCATTTTACAAATTAATCCCGTATCGCAGATCTCAGTAGATCGCTATAAATCAACTAACAAAACAGCATCGCAAGATGATGAATATGAAGTCGATCCATTTACGCCACAAGAGATTGAATTGATTCTTGATAATTGCCGTTTTGAGCAATGGCGAAACCTTTTCAAGTTTGCTTTACGGACAGGCTTGCGCAGCTCGGAACTATGCGCTTTACGCTGGATCGATATTGATTTTAAGGAGAAAACGGCGCACGTACAAAAAGCTAAAGTTGTAGGTGTAATCAAAGGCACTAAGACAAAATCTGGAACTCGTTTGATTGAGCTTGATGATGTAGCAATAGATGCGCTACAAGATCAACTTAATTTCACTCGAAAAAGTGATTTTGTGTTTAGCGATCCGAAAACAAAAAAACCATGGGCTTCTGCTGATGCAATTCGGAAGAAAGCATGGATTCCAACAATTACTCAAGCTGGAATTCGTTATAGAAACCCCTATCAAACTCGCTACACCTTTGCCACAATGCATATCTCTCAAGGTAAAAACCTATTTTGGCTCGCCAATCAAATGGGGCATAAAGGACCGGAAATGCTGTTCCGTCACTATGGTCGATACCTAAAAGAATACGAAGGGAATACAAGGAAGTAATTCCCCAAAAGATACGCATTTGATCCGCGATTCAATAGTAAACAAACTTTATATAATAAAATCATGAAGTTATATATTACCGAGATGGGGGTTCAACTCCCCCCAGCTCCACCAAATAACAATCCCAAGCAAACTTATCAAATCCTAAAAACCCTTGAAAATATTGACTTCAAGGGCTTTTTTTATTCCCCATATGTCACTATAAAACACTCGAATAGAGAAAGATCCTACAAGCTAATAGAATAGCATTCATTATTAAAATAATAAGCGTATTCAATGTAAACTAAAGGGGCTAAGTCCTGTGAATTATAGGACCCAGCCCTGATTTAACAGTCCAACTCTTTAGAGTTGGCTAAAAATTCTGTGTTTTTTAACCGCTCTTTTTATTTCAATGGACTATAAATTTCTCGCTTTCAGATAATTTTCCACGGTATCCACAATGGCTTGAGTTTGAGGATCGATTTCAATATTCACAATATCGCCCACTTTACGTTGCCCCATTAAGGTTCGTTGTAAAGTTTCAGGGATTAAATTCACACAAAATTGCGTGCCTTTTACTTCGCCAATAGTCAGACTGATGCCATCTACGGCAACAAATCCTTTCGTTAAAATATATTTCATTACATCTGCGCTTGGCAGCTCAAACCAAATTTGTCGATTATTTTCACTGGCGATAATATTTGAAATGCTTGCGGTGCAATACACATGACCAGATAACAAATGCCCACCGATTTCGGTTCCCATTTGCATGGCTCGTTCGATATTCACATTATCGCCTACTTTCAACAAGCCTAGATTCGTAATTCTTAAGGTTTCTTGCATAAGATCAAAGCTAACGAGATCGCCATTGACTTCAGTCACGGTTAAACATACACCATTATTTGCCACCGATGCGCCAATTTCTAGGTCTTTACGCATTTCAGGTAGTAATTTTACCACTTGTGTTCTAAAATTAGCCTTTTCTGTAATTGAATAAATAGGCGCAGTGCCTTGTACAATTCCGGTAAACATATTTTCTCCTTTTCTAAAAATTTTTCTTAGTATATCAAATTTATGAATTTTCGTCTTTTATCCCAATATCACGCTGATATTAAAAAATTAATTAAAATCTCTTTACCCATTTTGTTGGCGCAAATCGCACAAAACTCAATGGGATTAGCGGATACCATTATGGCTGGTCGAGTGAGTTCTACTGATATGGCTGCCATTTCTGTTGGCGCATCGATTTGGATGCCATTAGTACTTTTCGGTCAAGGCTTATTATTGGCGCTGCCTCCGACTATTTCTTATTTAAACGGTTCTGGTCAACGCCATCGCATTGCCCATCAAGTTCGCCAAGGCATTTGGCTTGTGTTAGGCGTGAGTCTTCCTTTAGGCTTGCTGATTTATTTCTGTGAAATTCCGCTGCAATATATGCAAATGGAAAGCAAAATGTCAGATTTAGCACGTGATTATTTACATGCGATGTTGTGGGGATTGCCTGCTTATTTGATGCTAATTAATTTTCGTTGTTTAAATGATGGGATTGCCAAAACCAAGCCTGCGATGATCATTACCTTTTTAGGTTTACTGCTCAATATTCCGCTTAATTACATTTTTATTTATGGAAAATTTGGTATGCCTGCTTTTGGTGCAGTGGGCTGTGGTATTGCGACAGCGATTGTGAACTGGGCAATGTGCTTAATGATGATGTTCTATTCCTACACGAATGCTCAAGAACGTTCGCTAAAAGTATTTAGCCAATTAATTGAAATGCCGAATCCCAAAACGCTTAAAAAACTACTGCGTTTAGGCTTGCCCATTGCTATTGCACTTTGTTGTGAAGTGGCGTTATTTGCCCTCACTTCGTTAATGCTTTCTCCGCTAGGCTCAACCGTTGTGGCGAGCCATCAAATTACATTGAATACCAGCTCTTTCATTTTTATGTTCCCTCTGTCAATTGGTATGGCAACAACGATTTTAGTCGGACAAGCATTGGGCTCTGGCTCTCCACAAAATGCGAAAAAAATAAGCTATGCCGCCTTATTATTAGGGCTAACGGTGACAATCATTACTGCATTAATTACGATTTTCTTCCGTTATGAAATTGCCTCTATTTTCGTAACAGACGAAATTGTCATCGCCATGGCGGCAAATTTATTATTATTTGCCGCACTTTATCAATTTTCAGATACCATCCAAATGGTGGTTGGCGGCATTTTACGAGGCTATAAAGATACCAAAGTCATCTTATACATCACCCTTTTCTCTTATTGGGTAATTGGTGTGCCACTTGGCTACATACTCGGTCGTACAGATTGGCTTGTGCCTCACATTGATGCGAAAGGTTTCTGGATTGCCTTTGTGGTCTCACTCACTTTTGCGGCATTCTTACTTTCTTTGAGAATGAAAAAAATGCAAGCCATGAGCGATAACGCCATTTTACAACGTTTAGAAAAACTCAAATAAGGAACTTTATGCAACTTCCAGCTTTACAATCGGCAAAGTTAATTAGTCGTTACAAACGCTTTCTTGCGGATATTGAACTGCCTACGGGTGATATTATGACAATTCATTGCGCTAATACAGGCGCGATGACTGGCTGCGGTGAAAAAGGCGACACAATTTGGTATTCACATTCCGATAGCCAAACCCGTAAATATCCTCATTCTTGGGAACTCACTCAACTTGAAAACGGGCAACTTTGCTGTATCAATACGCATCGTTCTAATCAGCTTGTCTTTGAAGCACTACAAAATAAGCAAATCAAAGAATTGTCAATGTACGACGAAATTTATCCTGAAGTGAAATACGGCGAAGAAAACAGCCGAATTGACTTCCTACTGAAATCTGAAGGCTTACCTGATTGTTATGTGGAAGTGAAATCCATCACCTTAGTCAAAGGAAATTTAGGTATGTTTCCTGATGCGGTTACTACGCGTGGACAAAAACATGTCCGTGAATTACTCGCAATGAAAAAACAAGGTCATCGTGCAGTCGTACTATTTGCTGGGCTACATAATGGTTTTGATCGTTTCAAAATCGCAGAATATATCGATCCCGAATATGATCGCTTATTAAAAGAAGCAATAGAACAAGGCGTTGAAGCCTATGCTTATGCGGGTAAATTTGAAATTTCTAATGGAATTCCTACCGCACTTTCCTTAACAGAATCGGTGCCTTATATAAAATAATATTTTTGAGAATTATTTTCATTTTCCTATTGACAAGATTATTGATAACAATTATCATCTAGTCATTCCAACAATAACAGAGCGTTTTCTTAATTTGAAGCGTTCAACAGATAATCACTCCAACATTCCCGCCTATTTCCCCACAAATAGGCGTTTTTTTTATTCACAAATCGCCAAGAATCCCTATAATAAAACCTTTCAAAAAACATAATTAGGAAATAATAATGACTGACATTAATACCGTTCTCGCGGAACTAAAGCGCGGTACTGATGAAATCCTTTCAGAAGCGGATTTAATCGAAAAACTGAAAGAAAATCGCCCATTAAAAGTAAAATTAGGCGCCGATCCAACCGCACCAGATATTCATTTAGGGCATACCGTTGTATTAAACAAACTACGTCAATTTCAACAACTCGGTCATGAAGTCTATTTCTTAATTGGTGATTTCACTGGAATGGTAGGCGATCCATCAGGTAAAAATGCAACGCGTCCTCCACTCAGCCGTGAAGATGTATTGCGCAATGCGGAAACCTACAAAGAGCAAATTTATAAAATTCTCGATCCACAAAAAACCAAAATCGTCTTCAACTCTGAATGGTTAAGCAAACTTGGTACAGAAGGTATGATTCGTCTTGCAAGTAATTACACTGTTGCGCGTATGCTTGAACGTGACGACTTCAAAAAACGCTTTGGCAACAATCAACCTATTGCCATCCATGAATTTATTTATCCATTGCTACAAGGCTATGATTCTGTTGCATTAGATGCAGATGTAGAACTAGGCGGTACAGACCAAAAATTCAACTTACTTGTTGGTCGTGAATTACAAAAATCAGCAGGCAAAAAACCACAGGTTGCGATTACACTTCCATTACTCGTTGGTTTAGATGGCGAGAAAAAAATGTCTAAATCACTTGGCAACTATATCGGTGTAACAGAAGCACCAAACGATATGTTCGGTAAAGTGATGTCTATTTCAGATGAACTCATGTGGGATTGGTATAACCTTCTTTCATTCCGTCCATTAAGTGAAATTGCACAATTAAAATCGGAAGTAGAAAACGGCAAAAATCCTCGTGATGTAAAAATCTTACTAGCAAAAGAATTAATTGCCCGTTTCCACAATGAAGAGGCAGCAAACGCTGCAGAACAAGAATTCATTAATCGTTTCCAAAAAGGCGCAATGCCTGATGAAATGCCTGAATTTACGTTCTCTGGCGAAATGGGTTTAGCTACCTTATTAAAAGAAGCCGGGCTTGTGCCTTCCACTTCAGAAGCAATTCGCGCTGCTCAACAAGGCGGTGTAAAAATCAATGGTGAAAAAGTCGATAACGTAAAAGACAATGCACCAAAAGGTACAAATGTTTACCAAGTGGGTAAACGAAAATTTGCTCGTATAACGGTAGAATAAGAACATAACATAACCGCGCTTTAAAGTGCGGTTATTTTTAATCAATTTTGTCGTATAAAGGAACGTAAAATGAATCAAAAAATTTGGGTAACTGGTGATGCTGTAGTCGATTTAATCTCAGACGGTGAAAATCACTATTTACGTTGTGCGGGTGGCGCACCTGCAAATGTGGCGGTAGGGGTTGCGCGTTTAGGTGGACAAAGTGCATTTATCGGAAGAGTGGGGAATGATCCTCTCGGTCAATTTATGCAAGAAACGCTTAATTCGGAAAACGTAGATACAACCCATATGATTCTCGATCCTCAACATCGTACATCAACGGTAGTAGTGGGATTAGATAATGGTGAACGTAGCTTCACTTTTATGGTTAATCCAAGTGCGGATCAGTTTTTACAAACCAATGATCTCCCTCATTTTAAATCTGGTGAATGGTTACACTGTTGTTCTATTGCTCTCATTAATAACCCATCACGTGAGGCAACTTTTGAAGCAATTCGCCGTATTAAAATTGCAGGAGGATTTTTTTCCTTTGATCCCAATTTACGCGAATCACTATGGGCAAGCTTAGATGAAATGAAAAGCGTTGTGATGGATGCGGTAGCCCTCGCTGATGTATTGAAATTCTCCGAAGAAGAATTAATACTTTTAACCAATACTGACAGCCTTGAAAAAGCATTTGAAAAAATCACCGCACTTTATCCTGAGAAATTGATTATTGTCACCTTAGGTAAAGACGGGGCATTGTATCACCTTGCAGGGAAAAAGGATGTCGTTGCAGGTAAGGCATTGAGACCAATTGATACCACCGGTGCTGGTGATGCTTTCGTGGGTGGTTTATTAGCAGGACTTTCTCAACATGAAAATTGGCGTGATATTGATGTGCTAGTTCGTATTATTCGTCAAGCAAATGCTTGTGGCGCACTGGCAACCACAGCCAAAGGCGCGATGTCCGCCCTGCCAAATAAAAATCAATTAACTGAATTTTTAGAAAATTAGTTGCTGAATGTATGAATAAAAGGTTCACACACTTTTTTTCACTGAATTCGCACATTTCAATTTAGACACAACACCATAATGATCATTTTTAACAACGGTAAATACAAAAGTATTCTTGCAGCAGAACCAGGTGAGCTCAACACTATACGTCAAACGGTGAAAAGCGATAAAGATTTCTATCCGACCTATCACCTTGCCCCACCAATAGGGTTATTAAATGATCCGAATGGTTTAGTGTTTGATGGTGAAAAATATCATCTTTTTTATCAATGGTTTCCCTTTGATGCATTACATGGGATGAAGCACTGGAAACATTTTATTACAAATGACTTTCAAGTCTTCCAACATGCAGATGATTTAATTCCATGTGAGCCATTTGAATCTCATGGTTGTTATTCTGGAGGGGCATTAAAAGTTGATGATAAATTAGCAATGTTCTATACGGGGAATACTCGCCGTTTGACTGATAATCAACGAATCCCTTACCAAAATCTTGCTATTTTTGATTGTAACGGCATGCTTATCAGTAAACGTCCGCTAATTGCAAAAGCGCCTAATGGTTATACTGAACATGTACGGGATCCTAAACCTTACTTGACTTCTGAAGGTAAAATTCGTTTTATCTGTGGCGCGCAACGGCAAAATCTCACAGGCACTGCACTCCTATTTGAAATGGATAATTTAGACGACACGCCTCGTTTACTGGGTGAACTTGACGTCCCTAAATTTAACAACCATCAGGTTTTTATGTGGGAATGCCCTGATTTGATGAAATTAGGCAATAAAGATATTTTTATTTGGTCACCGCAAGGAAAAGCGCGTGAAACGCATCAGTTCCAAAATAACTATCATGCTACTTATGCTATCGGTCAATTAAACCAGTATACTTTTGATGCAGAATATATTGCAGAACTTGATCAAGGCTTTGATTTCTATGCACCGCAAACCTTTTCAGGTTTAGAAAATAAAGAGAATACTATTCTACTAGGCTGGATAGGCTTGCCTGATTTAACTTATCCAACAAATCAATTCAAATGGCATTCAACTCTTACCATGCCACGCGAAATTCAGTTAAAAAACAATCAGCTATTCCAGCGCCCGATTAAAAAAATCTATGAAAATATGACCGCACTTTCATTCCTCACCTTAAAAGGAAAAATGGAAGTTGAACATTTAGATCGGGCTTATTTGAAATTTGATGCGCAAAATCGCCCCTTTACATTAGATTTCTTTTCCAATAAAGCTAAGGAAAAGCTAAGCTTATCTTATGAAAATGACCTAATTTGCTTAGATCGCTATCAATCCACACAAACTGAGTTAATGATAAAATTTGGATCGCAACGTTACTGCAGAGTACACGAACTTCATACTATCGAAATTTTCTTTGATCGTTCTATTGTAGAAATTTTCTTAAATAATGGTGAAAAAACCATGACATCAAGATTTTTTATCGCAGATAGGGAAAACGTTATTGTGACAAACCGATCTTTAAATATTGAGATTGGCTTTCCTAAACATATTCAATATGTGTAGCTGAAATGAAGTGTTACTTAGAGGAAATCTACGTTCTTTTACATTATTAAAAAGAACGTAGGTAAGTTATCGCTGAGCGATATTGGTTTCTTCTTTGAATATTTGCCTTATTTTTCATTCAACGGATGATCCAAATGTAAGGCGTTAGAAAATGCATGTAATCCTTCGGCATTACTACTTTTCATCATTGCTTGCATTGTCTGTGTTGGTACATGAATCAATTTATTCATGAGTTTATAACTCAGCTCTTGCAAAATATCTTCAGCGAGCTCGCCATTTTGTAAACTTAATTGTGCTTTTTCAAGTAGCTCTTGGCGAATTTGCTCCGCATCTTGGCGATAATATTTAATTAAATTAGAGAATTGATGAACCTTTAACCACTCAAAGAAATCATGACATTCTTGAGAAATAATTTCTTGCGCTTGTTCAGAAGCTAGTTCTCTCTGATTCAAATTACGTTGAATGATATCTTGCAAATCATCTACGGTATAATGATATACACTATCAAGTTCTGCCACCGTTTCATCAATATCTCGGGGAACCGCAATATCTACCAATAACATTGGCGCATAATGACGCACTTTTTGAGATTGCTTCACCATGTCTTGAGTGATCAACACATTTGGGCTACCTGTAGAGCTAATCACAATATCAGCCTGATGCAATGCATATTGCAATTCATCTAAACCAAATACATCTATCTGCGTCTCAGTTGCTAATTTCTCAACTAATTGCACGGCTCTTTCTCGAGTACGATTTGCAATCATTAATTTTTTCACACCATGACGCAATAAATGACGGCTGACGAGTTCAATCGTCTCCCCTGCACCAACCAGTAAAATATTTAGGTTTCGGAGTGATTCAAAAATCTGACGAGCAAGACTACAAGCAGCATAAGCCACTGATACCGCACTTTCACCAATATTGGTTTCGGTTCGGACCCGTTTTGCCGTAGAAAATGTTTTTTGAAATAAACGAGAAAGCTCTGTTGATAGAGGTAAATTAGCAGCTTGATAATAATCTTCTGTAATTTGAAATGCTTGTTTTACCTGTCCTAAAATTTGTGGCTCACCTAAAATGAGTGAATCTAATCCACAAGCCACACGCATTAAGTGATTTGCCGCTTGCTGATTTTGATAGGTATAAATACTCGGATTCAGTTCTGATAAAGAAAGTTGATGGATATCAGCAAACCATTGCTCTGCATTATGCAACCATTTTTCACATTCTTGTGGCGAGATTTGTCGATGATGAAAATACACTTCCGTGCGATTACACGTAGAAAGAATCACTGCACCTTCAGCAAGGTTTTGGTGATAAATTTGTTGCAAGGCAAGCTCGCGTTTCTCATTTGAAAACGCGACTTTTTCACGCACTGAAACAGATGCGGTTTTGTGATTAATGCCGAGAACAAGAAGTGTCATAAAATAATTAAAAAATAATCTGTAGAAAGCAAAATTTCAAAAACATAGATATGATACTTTAAGCACCACACCTTATTTCCATCCTGCCTACATATTAATGATAAAAATACGGTGTATTATTCTAATGAATTGTGACGCATTGAGCAAATTCACACATCATAAATTTATTAGAATCGTGCCAAATGATTAAAAAATATCTTTTGCTTTACGAAGTGCGGTAAATTCTTCAAGTGTTCTTGCTTGTAAAAACGGATTAATTTCTCGCTCTAGTTTTAATGTTGTCGGCAAACTTGGTTTATTTTCAGCTCGCTGTTTTTCAACAAAAATACGTTGTTTTTCCACCGCACTTTTTTCTACCGTACTTTTCTCCACCAGTACAGTTTCCGCAAATGCTAAATTCCCCAAGGTATATTCATGAGCAGGGCAAACAATCGTGTCATCAGGCAATGCATTCAAACTCTGTAAACCTTCAAACATCTGCGCATAATTACCTGTGAAAACACGTCCACAACCAGCAGAAAATAACGCATCACCGCAAAATAAATGATTATCCACTAAAAAACTAACGTGCTGTTTAGTGTGTCCCCCCGTCGGAATGACATCAATTTGATAATGTGTGGTAAGGATCTTCCCTTCATTCACAATTTGAGTTGCACCTTTTTTCTCACATTCTTGCGGCCCATAAATCGGCACCGTTGGATAACGTTTTTTAAATGCCGACACACCTTGTGTATGATCCTCATGTTCGTGAGTAAGCAATACCGCTTCAATCGTTGCGTTTTGCTTATCTAGCCATGTAAACAGCTTGTCCGTTTCAGGCAAATCGACAATAATAAGAGGCAGATTTTCTCGTTGATAAAGCCAAATGTAGTTATCATTCAGCGCAGGCAAAGCAAATAACATAATCGTCCTTTTCATTTGTGATGGAGGAATAAAATGATTGTAAACTGGAATGCCAAAGCGACCAAGCCTTTCATTCAGCCTGAAAGTTGGCAAAATTTGCCAAAGGGGGATGATTATTGCCAAGCCTTACGCCAAACGTTAATGCCTTGGATACCCAAAATTTTAGGCCATCAGGTTTTGAAAATTGGTGGGTTAAGTGGTGAAGTTAATACGAATTTGCCTATGCACCACCAGATTATTCTGAGTGAAAAAATCACGCCAAATCTCACTGCACTTTACAATACTAAAGTTAGCTTAGTTCAAGCAAGCCTCACCGAATTGCCGTTCATTCAAAAAGAAATCCATGCCGTGTTTTTAATGAATACGCTTAATTTTGCGCAAGATCCGCATCAAATTCTGCGTGAATCTCATCGTGTACTGGCTAACGATGGCTGGATTTTTATTGCTTTATTTAATCCATTAAGTCCACTGATTTTCAAAAGAAAAATGGGGGATTATCCGTTGCGTCACTACCCTGCTTGGCGTGTGATTGATTGGCTTTCGTTGCTCAATTTTGAAGTGATTGAAAATTGCCCTATCGCAACAAAAAATAAACGCGCAACAATCTGTTCGCCGCTCACGTTAATCATTGCACAAAAACGTACCTATCCTCTGACTCTCAACCCAGAAAAAGTGCGGTCAAAAATACCGGTATTTTTAGAGCCGGTAAATGCATTCAAGCTTAAAAGCTAGGCACATTCTACATTCCACCAAATCAACGCCCATTTTTTCTGTCCGTGAGAAATGGGTTCGTTATTAGCTTGTTTACGATCGTAAAAGGCTTTCAAACCTTGTTTTTCTTTTTCGGAAAGTTCGCCTAAAGAAAATTCCACCGAGGCTAATAAATCCTCGTAGCTTTCACCTTGAAAACAACCCGATTCGGTTTCAATAAAATTCAAATTTGCCTGAATGCCTTTTTGATACAACCGATTGAGTAAATAAATATAAGTGGGGAAACCAATATCTTCACGGCCAATCGCCTCAAATACGCCCTCATCTAAAAAATGGCGTTGTGTGACAGAAGTCAAAAACACACGTTTTTTCGCTTTGGCACAGAGTTTTTCGATCATATCGTCCAAATTGTCCACCAACGTTGAACGAGATGCCAACACCACATCAGCTTGTGGCACATCATCCCAATTATCCGCCCAAGATTTATGAAATGTAGTCAGATGATGCAAACCAAATTTCTGTTTGAACTGCGCCAAGCAATCTAACATTCCATTGCTATAATCTAAGGCATATATCGTTGAACCTTGTTGTGCGAGTGGCACAGCAAAAGTACCGGGGCCACAGCCAATATCCAACACAGTTTCATCGGCTTGCACATTCATAGCTTGCAATAATTGCTGATTATATGCTGAAGGCTTGCCAACTAAATTCTCTGCCATTTTCACGGCTTTTTTATCCCATTTTGTCGGAGGCAAGTTGTAATGATTACAAGCGATTAAGTGTTGTTGATACAGTTCAGCAAAATTGATGTCGTAAATAGTCATAGTGATTTTTCAATGTGGTTATTCAAATGTTGATGTAAAAGTTCGAGCGAAGTGCGGTTAAAATGGTAAGCATTTTTTCATTTTAACTTTTTAAAAACCAGACATTACAACGAATTCTACAGCATCGATATATTAATTCAAATATAACGTAGTAAAATGAGATAAAAGGATTCTATAATATTAGGTGTTCTATATTTTGCTATGGTTACTTTGTAGAAAAGGATAATTCAATGAAATTTAAAGTGATTTATAAATTTTTCTTAGTGTGGGGACTAGCCTTAAGTTTGCTTTTCGTTGTTGCAAGTGGCATTTCAATGTGGCTAGGCTTGCCTTTTGCTCAAGCCCTAGAGATTCATCTTTTCTTTGCTGGATTTTCCGTATTTGGTTTGTTACTGCATTTTTATAGCCGTAAGAAGAAATGGGTAAAAATCAACACTCAATTTGCCGATCTCATCACGCATAATCGTATGCCTTCTTACTGCAATTTAGATCGCTTGATGATGACTTTCGAGCATTTTTCTATTCAACAAATCGCCGAGCAGCTCAATATTTCTCTCCCGATTTTATTAAATGAATTATCACAAGCTCAAATAAACATTACCTATTCCCACCGCACTTTATGCGAAAACTTTCCTCTCAACGATGAGAAAATTTTTGCCACCATTACGATTGCGTTGAAAGTGCGGTTCAATCCAAGGTTACTTTAACGCCAATCAAATATACGTTAAAAGTGCGGTAGAAAACCCCAAAGTTTTCGGGGTTTATTTTTGCTGAAAAAATCTTGCCCCGCTATTAAAACTCCCCTATTATTCACCGCACTTTTTTCTTATTTAGGAACAAAAATGACAGAACAAACGTTTATCCCAGGCAAAGATGCCGCATTGGAAGATAGTATTGCAAAATTTCAGCAAAAATTGACCGCACTTGGTTTTAATATTGAAGAGGCATCTTGGTTGAATCCTGTGCCAAATGTGTGGTCTGTGCATATTCGCGATAAAGACTGCCCACAGTGTTTTTCGAATGGTAAAGGAGCAAGCAAAAAAGCGGCATTAGCCTCCGCCCTTGGCGAATACTTTGAGCGTCTTTCCACCAACTATTTTTTTGCTGATTTCTATTTAGGGCAAGAGATTGCAAACGGCGATTTTGTACATTATTCCAATGAAAAATGGTTCCCGATTGAAGATGATGCTTTACTGCCTAATGGCATTTTAGATGATTATTTATTGGATTATTTTGATCCTAATGCCGAGCTTACGCCTGAATTATTGGTAGATTTACAATCTGGCAATTATGATCGTGGGATCGTAGCGATGCCTTATGTTCGTCAATCGGACGAACAAACCGTTTACATTCCACAAAGTATTATTGCCAACCTTTATGTCTCAAATGGGATGTCTGCGGGCAATACAAAATTTGAAGCACGCGTGCAAGGCTTGTCAGAGGTATTTGAGCGTTATGTGAAAAACAAAATTATCGCTGAAGCGATCAGCTTGCCAGAAATTCCAAAATCTGTAATGGATCGCTATCCATCTATTCAGGCTTCCATTGCAAAATTAGAGGAAGAAGGCTTCCCTATTTATGCGTTTGATGCTTCACTTGGCGGAAAATACCCTGTTATTTGCGTGGTGCTACTCAATCCTAATAACGGCACTTGCTTTGCCTCTTTCGGTGCACATCCAAATTTCCAAGTGGCATTAGAACGTACGGTGACAGAACTTTTACAAGGTCGTAGCTTGAAAGATTTGGATGTTTTCTCTCCACCATCTTTCAACAACGATGGCGTGGCAGAACACGCTAATTTAGAAACCCACTTTATTGATTCGAGCGGTTTAATTTCTTGGGATTTATTTAAACAAACGCCTGATTATGAATTTGCTGATTGGGATTTCAGCGGTACAACGCAAGAAGAATACAATAATTTAATGGCAATTTTCCGTGCGGATGAAAAAGAAGTTTACGTGATGGATTACAACCATTTGGATATCTATGCGTGCCGTATTATTGTGCCAGGCATGTCTGATATTTATCCTGCAGACGATTTAATTTACGCCAACAACAATATGGGAATGGATTGGCGCGAAATTTTACTGGATTTACCAAACTGGCATCACGATGCGGAAACCTATCAAGAGTTATTAGAAGAATTAGACGGACAAGATATTGACGATGCGACTCGCGTGCGTGAATTTATCGGTATCGTTGCACCTAAAAATAGCGGCTGGACAACCTTACGCGTTGGTGAATTAAAATCAATGCTCCACCTTGCATTAGGCGAATTAGAACAGACATTAGATTGGGCAAACTGGACGCTGAATATGAACAGCTCCGTATTCACCACAGAACGTGTGAATTATTACCGCGCATTAATTTCCATCATTGAATTACATTTAGATGAAAATCGCGACCCAGCGCAATATCGTGCAGTGTTTGAGAAAATGTATGGCAAAGATGCAGTTAAACAAGCTTGGGGCGCGGTCTCTGAAGGTGGTAATCCGTTCTATAATCTTCCTGCAAGTGATGAAAATTTGGAAAACTTTAAGGAACATCAGGCGTTGCTAGGGGCTTATGGGAAGTTGCAGAAAGCAAAGCGATCACATCAAAAATAAATGAGGCTTATTTCGTACTTTCAATTCTTGAAAGTACGACCTACTTTTCTTTGCTTCGCCAAAGAAAAGTAGGCAAAAGAAAAGTGCCCCTGCTTTTCCTTATTTCCTTTGTTTCATACAATTTGCTTAACGGAAATTTTCTAAACTCGCTGCAAACGGCTCAAACAGACGAAAATTTCCTACAAATTCTATGAAACAAAGGCGGAAAAGAAGGGAACCCATTTAATTCTACCTACAAATAAAACGACCTATAAAAATCGCCCTAAAACCAACCGCACTTTTTAAATGATCCTCCGATAAACTCGGGCCCCATATAAATCGCCTTTGCGACTTTCAATTTTTAGGCAATTTTCGTCTGTTTGAGCAACGTAGTTGCGAGTTTAGAAAATTGCCGTAAAGAAAATTGAAACAAAGCAAAGATAAGCGATTTAACTGGGAGTACTTTTCTTTGCTTACTTTCTTTTGTACAAGCAAAAGAAAGTAAGTCGCCATTAGGCGAAATCCTAATGTAAAAAAACATACCTTTATGCTATAATCCGCCACAATTTTTGATCAAAAAAGGAATACCAATGACGGATTCAATCCAATCATCTATCACCCCTGTCAATATCGAAGAAGAACTCAAATCTTCCTACCTTGACTATGCGATGTCGGTTATCGTTGGGCGTGCATTACCTGACGTTCGAGATGGTTTAAAACCTGTTCATCGCCGCGTGTTGTTCTCAATGGATCGCGAAGGCAATACCGCCAATAAAAAATACGTAAAATCAGCGCGTGTTGTGGGTGATGTAATCGGTAAATATCACCCGCATGGTGACTTGGCTGTATACGATACAATCGTTCGTATGGCACAACCATTCTCACTTCGCTATATGTTGGTTGATGGGCAAGGTAACTTCGGTTCAATTGATGGTGATGCGCCAGCTGCAATGCGTTATACCGAAGTACGTATGCAAAAAATCACGCAAGCATTGCTCACTGATTTAGATAAAGAAACCGTCAATTTCTCGCCAAACTATGATGGCGAATTAATGATTCCAGATGTATTGCCGACTCGTATTCCAGCACTTTTAGCAAATGGTTCTTCTGGTATTGCGGTGGGGATGGCAACTAACATTCCTCCACACAACTTAAATGAAGTATTAAATGGCTGCTTGGCATATATCGACAACAATGAAATTACCATTGATGAATTAATGCAACATATTCCAGGACCAGACTTCCCAACCGCTGCATTAATTAATGGTCGTAAAGGGATTGAAGAGGCCTATCGCACTGGTCGTGGTAAAGTGTATGTTCGTGCTCGTGCAACAGTAGAAACCAACGAAAAAGGACGCGAGCAAATTATCGTGTCTGAATTGCCATACCAAGTAAATAAAGCAAAATTAGTCGAGAAAATCGCCGAATTAATTCGTGAGAAAAAAATCGAAGGCATCAGCAATATTACTGACCTTTCAAATAAAGAAGGGATCCGTATTGAAATTGATATTAAACGTGATGCAGTAGGGGAAGTGGTATTAAACCATCTTTACTCTCTCACTCAAATGCAAGTGACCTTTGGTATCAATATGGTGGCATTGGATCACGGTCAGCCACGTTTATTTAATCTTAAAGAAATCATTGAAGCCTTTGTTTTACACCGTCGTGAAGTGGTGACTCGTCGTTCTATCTTTGAACTTCGCAAAGCGCGTGAACGTACACACATTTTGGAAGGTTTAGCGGTTGCTCGTTCTAATATCGATGAAATGATTGCGATCATTCGCAACTCTAAAAACCGTGAAGAGGCCGCAACAGCAATCAGTTCACGTTCTTGGACGTTACATAGCGATATTATTAATCTTCTTGATGTTTCTGCTCGTCCTGATGATTTAGAAGAAAATCTTGGCATTCAAGGCGAACAGTATTACTTATCGCCAGCGCAAGTAAACGCGATTCTAGAACTTCGTTTACACCGTTTAACGGGCATTGCTTTTGAAGAAGTTGTAAAAGAATATGAAGAATTATTAGTTAAAATTGCGGATCTTCTTCATATTTTAAGTAGCGCAGAACGCTTAATGGAAGTGATTCGTGAAGAATTGGAAGAAGTGAAAGCACAATTCGGTGATGATCGTTTAACTGAAATTACCGCAGCTTCTGGTGATATTGATTTAGAAGATTTAATCGCACAAGAAGACGTGGTGGTGACACTTTCTCATGAAGGTTATGTGAAGTACCAACCACTGACTGACTATGAAGCACAACGTCGAGGCGGTAAAGGCAAATCTGCAACGAAGATGAAAGAAGAAGATTTCATCGAAAAATTACTGGTGGCAAATACTCACGATACGATCCTCTGTTTCTCTAGCCGTGGCCGTTTATATTGGTTGAAAGTATATCAACTTCCGCAAGCAAGCCGTGGCGCACGCGGTCGTCCAATTGTGAATATTCTTCCGTTACAAGAAAACGAACGTATTACTGCAATCTTGCCAGTTTCTGCTTACGAAGAAGATAAATTCGTGGTCATGGCAACTGCTGGCGGTATTGTGAAGAAAATCGCCTTGACCGAATTTAGCCGTCCACGTTCAAACGGTATCATCGCATTGAATTTACGTGACGAAGATGAATTAATCGGCGTGGATATTACTGATGGCAGCAACGAAATTATGTTGTTCTCATCACAAGGTCGCGTGGTACGTTTTGCAGAAAATGCTGTGCGTGCAATGGGGCGTTTAGCAACAGGGGTTCGTGGTATCAAACTCGCTTTAACAAACGATATTTCTGATGATGAAAGTGCGGTAGAAATTGAAGATATTTCTGATGACAACGCTGAAGCATCATTAGACTTAAATATCGATAAAGTGGTTTCTCTCGTTGTGCCAAAAGGTGAAGGTGCCATTTTAACGGCAACGCAAAACGGCTACGGAAAACGCACACAGTTAAGTGAATACCCAACTAAATCACGTAATACAAAAGGTGTGATTTCGATTAAAGTGAGTGAACGTAATGGTAAAGTCGTTGCCGCAACTCAAGTAGAAGAAACAGACCAAATTATGTTGATCACTGATGCAGGAACTCTTGTTCGCACACGCGTAAGCGAGGTAAGCATCGTAGGTCGTAACACGCAAGGTGTTCGTTTAATTCGTACTGCAGATGATGAACATGTAGTAAGTTTAGAGCGTGTTTGTGATGCAGATGAAGAGGATTCTTTGGAAGAAAGCGATTCTGAAGAATAGCCTATTATAAAAAAGAAGTGCGGTGAAATTTCACCGCACTTCTTTTATGACTAATTAATTACCCGCCAAACCATCTCTAATTCGTTTTTCAAACTGATCATAATCAACTAAAAACGCATCATGTCCGTAATCTGATGGGAATTCGTAAAAATGTAGATCGACTCCACTTTGTTCTAAAAGCTGTTTACTTTTATAAAGGTCAACTGGCTTAAAGAGTTGATCCGTTGTCACAGAAACCAATGTATAGCGTGCTTTAACACGTGATAATGCCTCTTTGACATTTTCATACCCTATGCTTGGATCATACATATCCAACGCACGCAACAAATGTAAATAACTATTGGCATCAAAACGTTCTAAAAATTTTTTCCCTTGATAAGAAAGGTAGGATTCAACTTGAAAGTAATCGCCCCAAAAATTGCCATCTGATTTTGTTGCTCGTCCAAAAGCTTTTGCAAGCTGTAAATCAGTACGGTAAGTCAACATACCTAGCATACGCGCAATAGATAGCCCTTGATCCGGCGGTGTACCATCATAATAATCGCCGCCGTTAAAATTAGGGTCATTAATGACTGCTTGACGCATAACATGGTTAAAGCCTATGGCTTCAGCACTGAAATAAATAGATGAGCAAAGATTCACGATATTATCCATAAAATCAGGATAATCAATCGCCCATTGATTCGCTTGCATGCCGCCAAAAGATCCGCCAATAATAGCTTTTAAATGGCTAATACCAAGATGATCAAGCAAGGCTTTTTGTACTTTGACAATATCTTGCACGACAATATTAGGGAATTGGCTACCATAAGGTTTACCCGTTTGCGGATTAATTGATGAAGGCCCAGTTGTTCCCTTGCAACCACCTAATACATTCGAGCTAATAAAAAAATAACGATCCGTATCCAATGCTAAACCTGCGCCCATAAAATTCTGCCACCAGCCATCGCGACCGTCATCAAAATAAGGCTCAGCATCGCCAGTCAAAGCGTGGCAAATTAATACCGCATTATTTTTTTCGGCATTGAGCGTACCGTAAGTTTGATACGCGACATTGATATGGGAAAGCTTGCCACCAAGCGTCATGGTTAAAGGCTGTGTGTCAAAAAGCACTACATTTTGCACAGACATTGAAAACCTATTGTAATAATGAGAATGGCACTTAAACTATCAGTAAGTCGATTAGGTTGTCAAGAAATTTTAGCCGTCTAAACGGCTAAATTATCACACATCAATGCAATTCATAAAATCCATCAAATTCTCCTTGAAGTGCGGGGAATTTTTCATTATGTTTACAAACATGATAATAAAAAAATTACCATCAAAATTAACCGCACTTTTTCGTATATCGCTCTATACAATCTTTGCACTGATTATGCTTTGCTTGCTTGTCGATAAAGGCGTAAGTTTTTACGTGCGTGATAAGATATTCACGAATATTGATGAACTCCCCTCTCGCGCATATGCTCTTGTGCTGGGCACATCGAAATATATTGTTGGTGGAAAACCTAATGCTTATTACGAGTATCGTTTAGCTGCCGCAAAAGAGCTAATCGATCATCAAAAAGTCAATTACCTTTTATTAAGTGGTGATAATCGCACTGTCCAATATAACGAACCAAGAGCAATGTTTCGTGATTTACGAAAAATGGGCATATCTGAAACCTCTATGTTCCGTGATTTTGCTGGTTTCCGTACGCTAGATTCCGTTATCCGCGCAGATAAAATTTTCCAAGTACAAGCATTTACGATTGTCAGTCAAAAATTTCATTGCGAACGTGCACTTTTAATTGCTAAAGCACATGATATTGATGCGATTTGTTTTGTAGCAAAACAACCTGAATTACATCTATCTACTCGAATAAGAGAAGTTTTTGCGCGTATAAAAGCAGTTTTGGATTTGATATTAGGTGTTGAGCCTTATTTTTTGGGAGAGCCAGAACCTCTCCCTCCCCAGTAAGTAAGGTAAATTGATACTTACTCTACAACCGACCAAAATTCGGCAACGGTGTGGAAAGATCCAAAGACTAAAACCACATCATTTTTCACCGCACTTTTGAGTGCTATACGTACCCCATCCATAACAGAATTATCTGATGTAGCCTGAACATGTGGGAAATGACTTTTCAGTTTATCAGCTAATTCATCGCCTGACTGCCCGCGATAACCGCCTAAGGTCACACAATACCATTCGTCAATTATAGGCGTTAAATACGCAAATACCCCATTTGCATCTTTATCTTTTAGCATTCCACATACGGCAATCATTTTGCCCTCTATGTTACGTTTAAGTGCGGTCAATTTTTCAGATAAATATTTAGCAGCATGAGGATTATGCCCCACATCAACGATGATTGTTGGCAAGGTTTCAACTGGTACGCCAAGATAATCCGCTAATTTTTCACGTCTATCTGCTTTTATTGCTTGAAAACGACCAACCAGTTCAACCTCTTGCAGAGATTTTCGCAAAGTCTGTTCTGAAATATCAAAAGGCAAGTATTGAACAGCAGCAAGAGCCGTTGCAGCATTTGCCAATGGAATCTGACAAAATGGCAAATTTTCTAACCGAACTTTTTTATTTTGCCATTGCCAATTTTCAGCATTTTGCTCAAATGACCAATCCACATCACGTCGAGAAACTTGGCAATATAATTTTTCAGCCTGATCTAACATTGTTTGTGGCACATTAGGTTCTCCAATCACGACAGGGCAATTTTTGCGGAAAATTCCTGCTTTTTCAAAAGCAATGGCCTCTCTGGTATCCCCAAGAAAATCGGTGTGATCAATATCGATGCTAGTAATCACAGCGAGATGGTTATCCACAATATTGGTCGCATCTAAACGACCGCCCAAACCGACTTCTAAAATCACTACATCTAATTTCGCTTGCTTAAATAAATGCAATGCAGAAAGGGTGCTAAATTCAAAATAAGTGAGTGATTCTGTTTTATTTTCATCAATAAAAGCAAAAGAGGCGGTATGTGCTTCATCGGGTAAATATTGATTTTGAATGCGTACTCGCTCGTTATAACGTAGTAAATGAGGCGAAGAATACACACCCACACGTAATCCGTGATTAAGCAAAATCGTTTCTAATAAGCGGCAAGTGGTGCCTTTACCATTCGTCCCCCCCACCGTTATCACATAAGGAGCAGGGTGAAGTAAATCCAATTTTTCTGCCACGGATTTAATGCGATCTAAACCGAGATCAATGGGTTTAAAATGGCTTTTTTCTAAATAAGAAAGCCACTCAGCGAGTGACGAAGTGGCTTTAAGTTGCATATTATTCATCTTCTGAAATGAGTTCAGGTTCTACAAAAGGAGAAGGTTGATTCGTTAATTTACTCAGTACACTTGCCAAAGTTTTACGCATTTCTGAACGTTTCACGATCATATCAATTGCCCCTTTCTCAAGTAAAAACTCACTACGTTGGAAACCTTCTGGGAGTTTTTCACGTACGGTTTGTTCAATTACGCGTGGCCCCGCAAACCCAATTAAAGCTTTTGGCTCGGCAATATTTAAATCACCTAACATTGCAAAACTTGCTGATACGCCACCTAAAGTCGGATCCGTTAATACCGAAATAAACGGCACACCTTTTTCACGCATTTGGGCAAGTACTGCACTGGTTTTTGCCATTTGCATTAAAGAGAATAATGCTTCCTGCATACGTGCACCACCACTCGCGGAGAAACACACAAATGGACAATTCATTTCCATTGCTTTTTCAGCCGCTTTAACAAATTTTGCCCCAACTACAGACCCCATTGAACCGCCCATAAAAGCGAAGTTTGATGCAGCCACAACAATTGGCATATTATAAAGCGTACCAGTCATGGTAATTAACGCATCTTTTTCACCCGTTTCTTTTTGCGCTGCACTGATACGATCTTTATATTTCTTTAAATCTTTAAATTTTAAAATATCTTTTGGTTCTAAATCTGCCGCAATTTCTTGGCTTGAACCTTCGTCCAATAATTTTAATAAACGCTCACGGGCATCAATACGCATATGATGACCGCATTTAGGGCAAACATAAAGATTACGTTTGAGTTCTTCACTATAAAGTACTTGTTCACAAGCAGTACATTTTGTCCACACGCCTTCTGGCACATTTGCTTTTCGAGTAGAAGAAGACGGACTTTTACTAAAAATTCGGTTAATCCAGCTCATTTTTTGACCTTTTTATTGACTAGAAAATTCTGCGTATTAGACCATAAATTTGCAGAATTTGCTACTTGTAAGGCGTTTTTGTACTGCTCCGATTTCCTTTAGAAACTTTCAATAAATATGAGAAATAAATCCATGATTGAACATTTTTTTTATTTCTTTGTCTCATAGAGCACGTTATCTGAAATCTATTTTGGAGTATTTTATGAAAAAAACACGTTTTGTATTAAGCAGTATTGCTCTCGGATTAAGTGTCTTGAGTACACCATTTGTGACTCAAGCTGGTTTACCAAGTTTTATTTCAGAGCAAAATAGTTTGGCGCCTATGTTAGAAAAAGTTCAACCTGCAGTGGTGACACTTTCTGTTGAAGGAAAAGCAAAAGTTGATTCACGTTCTCCTTTTCAAGACGATATTCCTGAAGAATTTAAATTCTTCTTCGGCGATCGTTTTGCTGAACAATTTGGTGGACGCGGTGAATCAAAACGTAATTTCCGTGGTTTAGGTTCTGGCGTTATTATCAATGCAAGCAAAGGTTATGTTTTAACAAATAATCATGTTATTGACGGGGCTGATAAAATTACCGTGCAATTACAAGATGGCCGTGAGTTTAAAGCCAAATTAGTGGGTAAAGATGAGCAATCAGATATTGCATTAGTTCAACTTGAAAAACCAAGTAATTTAACAGAAATCAAATTTGCTGATTCTGATAAATTACGCGTAGGCGATTTTACTGTTGCAATTGGTAATCCATTTGGTTTAGGTCAAACTGTTACATCAGGCATTGTTTCTGCATTAGGTCGCTCAACTGGCTCTGATAGCGGTGCTTATGAAAACTATATTCAAACCGATGCTGCAGTAAATCGCGGTAATTCAGGTGGTGCATTAGTCAACCTAAATGGTGAACTCATTGGTATCAACACCGCGATTATTTCGCCAAGCGGTGGCAATGCAGGAATTGCCTTTGCGATTCCAAGTAATCAAGCAAACAATTTAGTGCAACAAATTTTAGAATTTGGTGAAGTACGCCGAGGATTGCTTGGTATTAAAGGTGGCGAACTCAATGCTGATTTAGCCAAAGCCTTTAATGTAAGCGCACAACAAGGCGCATTTGTGAGTGAAGTATTACCTAAATCAGCCGCTGAAAAAGCGGGCATTAAAGCGGGAGATATTATCACAGCGATGAACGGCCAAAAAATCTCAAGTTTCGCAGAAATGCGTGCAAAAATCGCTACATCTGGTGCAGGAAAAGAGATTAATTTAACTTACTTACGCGATGGGAAATCTCACGATGTTAAAGTGAAATTACAAGCAGATGATGGAAATCAACTTTCCTCTAAAACGGAATTGCCTGCATTAGATGGCGCGACATTGAAAAACTATGATGCAAAAGGCATCAAAGGGATTGAAATCACCAAAGTTCAACCGAACTCGCTTGCTGCACAACGTGGTTTAAAAGCTGGCGATATTATTATTGGTATAAACCGTCAACTGGTTGAAAACACGGCTGAATTAAGTAAAGCGCTTGATGATGAACCATCGGCTGTAGCCTTAAATATTTTACGTGGAGACAACAATTTTTACTTATTAGTACAATAATTCTTCCACCAAAGATATAAACAAAAAGTCCGATCATGATGATCGGACTTCTTTTTTATGAAGCAATTGCTTTCAACAAATCTACCACAAATTCTAACCGCACTTTGTTATCTGATAGGTCTTTCATAAACTTAAATTTCAATGGGCCATCAAAGCGATACACAATAGGTTCTTTTTGAATCAATTGAATAAATTTATCTGGATTCACTTGTGCTTTTGCTGAAAACTCAATAAAACCGCCTTGCGTTCCCGCATCAATTCGCACAACTTTCAACGGCTCAACCAACAAACGCAATTCTGCAATTTGCAGTAGATTTTTTGTCGCGTCAGGCAATAATCCAAATCGATCTATTAACTCAACTTTTAACTCATCCAACTCTGATTTACTCTCTGCTGCGGCAATACGTTTATAAAAGGATAAACGCATATTCACATCACCTAAATAATCATCAGGCAATAAAGCAGGCACGCGTAATTCAATATCCGCTTGTTGTTGCGTCAATTCTTCTAACGATGGTTCTCGCCCTTCTTTTAACGCTTTAACTGCCTCATCCAATAATTCCATGTAAAGCGAAAAACCAATGCTTTCGATTTGTCCGCTTTGTTCGTTTCCAAGTAATTCGCCAGCACCACGAATCTCTAAATCGTGAGTAGCCAAGATAAAACCAGCCCCAAGGTTATCAAGATTTTCTAACGCATCTAGACGGCGTTCGGCATCTTTTGTCATCATTTTAGGTGGTGGCGTAAGTAAATAAGCATAAGCCTGATGATGTGAACGCCCTACTCGTCCACGTAATTGATGCAACTGAGCCAAACCAAAATGATCTGCTCGTTCAATAATAATGGTATTTGCCGTTGGCACATCAATACCCGTTTCGATAATGGTTGAACAAACTAAGACGTTATAACGCTGATGATAAAAATCACTCATCACACGTTCTAACTCACGTTCTCGCATTTGTCCGTGCCCCACAATCACTCGTGCTTCAGGCACAAGTGCGGTCAGTTTTTCTGCTGTATTTTCAATGCTTGCGACATCATTGTGGAGATAATAAACCTGCCCACCACGGAGAATTTCACGCAAAATCGCTTCTCGTACAACAAGATCGTCATTCTGGCGGACGAAGGTTTTAATACTTAATCGGCGAGCAGGTGGCGTAGAAATAATGGAAAGATCACGAATACCATTCATCGCCATATTGAGCGTACGCGGAATTGGCGTTGCCGTTAGCGTAAGAATATCGATATTCGCACGGAGCTGTTTGATTTTCTCTTTTTGCCCCACACCAAAACGGTGCTCTTCATCAATAATCAACAAACCAAGATCGCTAAATTTTACATCTGATTGAATTAATTTATGGGTACCAATTAGGATATCGACTTTGCCTTCTGCAAGGTTTTCCAGAATTTGTTTTTGTTCTTTTGCAGTTTTAAATCGCGATAATACTTCTACGTTCACAGGCAAATTCGCAAAACGATCTTTAAAATTCTCATAGTGCTGTTGAGCTAACAGTGTGGTTGGCACTAACACTGCAACTTGCTTATGATTCATCACAGCCAAAAAGGCAGCGCGCATTGCCACTTCAGTTTTACCAAAACCTACATCGCCGCAAACAAGGCGATCCATTGCTTTTGGTTGGCACATATCCGAAATCACTGCATTAATTGCCATTTCCTGGTCATAGGTTTCTTCAAAAGGAAAGGTTGCAGCAAATTGTTGAAATTCTTCACGATCATATTTAAAGGCAAAGCCTTTCTTCGCTTCACGTTGTGCGTAAACATCTAATAACTCGGCCGCCACGTCACGAATTTTCTCCGCTGCTTTTTGGCGTGATTTTGCCCAAGCCTCGTTACCCAGTTTATGTAATGGCGCACTTTCATCAGAACCACCGACATAACGGCTAATCAGATGTAATGAAGTAACGGGCACATAAAGTTTTGATTCATTTGCATAGTTTAGCAGCAAATATTCTGCTTTAATACCGCCTGTATCTAACGTGACCAAACCACCATAACGCCCCACACCATGATCAAGATGCACAACAGGTTGTCCTATTTTCAGCTCGGCAAGATTGCGCACAAGCGTATCAGGATTAATTGTTTTACGTTTATCTCTAGAACGTTGTTGAACGCGCTCGCCAAGTAAATTAGCTTCACCAATAATCGCAACAGGAAGCGATTGTTCAATAATAAAACCTTGTTCAAGGGAACTGACTAACAAGCTAAATTTTTCATTTTTAGCCTGTTCCAAGGATTGAATTTGTTTTAGCTTGAGTTTTAACGGTGAAAGCAAATCAAGCAACGTCTCTCGACGGCCTTCCGTCTCCACCGAAAACAGTACATTTCCTTTAAAATGCTCAATAAATTGGCGTAATTGTCCCAATGGTTCTTTTTGCTGGGATTGAATAGTCACTTCTGGTAAAGCGACAACGGGTAAATTTTTCTGGCGTACCGATGACCGCACTTTTTCCGCTTTAAATGTAATGCGTGGATAAGATTTCAATCGGCGATTAACTTCATCAACATTAAGCCATAATTTTTCAGGCGGTAAAAGCGGACGCATCGGATCCACTTTACGTTGTTCATAACGCTGTTTTGCATCTTGATAAAAACGTTCACCTTTCATTTGGTTATTTTCCATATCCACAAACAGCGTTTGTTCTGGCAAATAATCAAACAACGTTGCCATTTCAGAAAAGAAAAGTGGCTGCCAATATTCAATGCCAGAAATCAATGTACCTTTACTGATTTGCTGATAAATATGTTCGGGATCTCGGCGAATTTCACCAAAAGTTTCACGAAATTGCGCACGGAAAAATTCAATCCCTTTGTCATCCGTTGGAAATTCGTGCGCCGGCAAAAGATTAATTGAGTTAATTTCATCAAGAGTACGTTGCGTATCCACATCAAAAGTACGAATGGAATCAATTTCATCATCAAAAAAATCGAGGCGAAAAGGCACCGCACTTCCCATAGGGAAAAGATCCAACAAGGCTCCTCGAACAGCGTATTCACCGTGTTCTAATACTTGCTCCACAGCATGATAGCCCGCGGCTTCTAATTGTAAGCGCATTTTATCGATGACCAAACGATCACCTTTTTTAATCAGAAGCACATTGTGTTGTAAATATTGTGGCGGGCAAAGGCGTTGCATTAATGTCGAAATCGGCAATAAGAAAATGCCTTTTTTCGCATTTTGTAAATGGAAAAGCGCACTTAAACGAGAGGAAATAATTTCTTGATGAGGGGAAAAGGTATCATAAGGCAACGTTTCCCAATCAGGAAAAAGGCATACATTTTGGTTACTTAATTCCGATAAAATACGTGATAAACGCACCGCACTTCGCGTATCTGGTGTCACCACTACAGTTAAATTTTGATTTTGCTCTGCAATTTCACTAATCGCCAATGCATCAGCGCCGGGTAATACATTGCCTAAAATTTTGTGATCATTGGGTTGAGTAGGAATATCAGGTTGGAAAAAAGCCGTTTTCATAAATATCAATAACGCATTAATGCTTGTTTAAAAACTGACGAACAGTTTACTGAAGTTCATAATATATTTCAACAATCAACTGTTTAAAAAAACAGTTGGTTAATATTATGCAAAGATAGTTTATCCGCCAGAACGTTTTATCTCATCTATTTTCATAGTAAAATGTCCGTATTGTGATAAGGAACAGAAAAATGAAAAATACCGAGATCTTACTCACCATTAAACTTCAACAAGCACTTTTTATCGATCCAAAACGAGTGCGTTTACTCAAAGAAATTCAACAATGCGGTTCAATTAATCAAGCTGCGAAAAATGCAAAAGTGAGCTATAAAAGTGCGTGGGATCATTTAGAAGCGATGAATAAAATCAGCCCTCGCCCATTGCTTGAACGAAATACAGGTGGAAAAAATGGCGGAGGCACGGCACTTACTACTTATGCCGAGCGCTTGTTACAGCTTTATGATTTATTAGAACGTACGCAAGAACACGCTTTTCATATTCTACAAGATGAATCCGTTCCGTTAGATAGTTTACTCACGGCAACTGCACGTTTTTCTTTACAAAGTAGCGCACGCAATCAATTTTTTGGACGAGTAGCACAACAACGAATCATTGACTCTCGTTGTATTGTGGATGTGAATGTACAAGGATTACCAACATCGTTGCAAGTTTCTATTACCACAAAAAGCTCGGCTCGTTTGAAACTCATTACGGAAAAAGAAGTGATGTTGATGTTCAAAGCACCTTGGGTGAAAATTAGTGAAAAACCACTGGATAATCAATCTAATCAGTTCCCTGTAAATATCAAATCACTAAATGAAGAGGAAGCCATCCTTCAATTTACTAACAGCGACATTGAATTTTGTGCCACAGTCCACCAGCCGAATCAATGGCAAATCGGACAACAAGTTTGGATTCATATTGATCAAGAGCAAATTATTTTAGCGACGCTAGGTTAATCTCAAAGTGCGGTAAATTTGATAAAAGAATTTAATAAGGCTAATTTCTTTTGAAACTAGCCTTTATTTATTCACTATAACCCAAATTATTATTTTGATTTTAATAATGCAATAATCTCTTTCAATGCACAAATTTCATCGTTTTTCTGCTGAATAATCTCATCTTTATGAGAAACGATCATTTTAAATTTCTCAATTTCTGAAGCTAAATTATCACTATCACTATAATAGTTTGCAGAATGATCTCCATTTTCATTCATCAAGAATACAATGCCTTTTCCACCCGTATTCATCAATTCTAATACATCAATATTAAAAATATTCGCAATTTGCTCCAATTTATGGAGGCTTAATTTAGTTTCCCCACGTTCAATTTTTGCATAACCATTGGTGGACATATTCATTTTGTTTGCCATTTCTTCTTGCGACCATTGATTCACTTCACGAATAGCTCTTATTTTTTCATTTACACTCACAATGATTCCTTTTTATTTGATTAGTCCACCAACAAATTGAGTGCATATTCTACACAGTTTGTTGTTAGAGAGAATTGTAGATAATTTTTATAATGGGTCGCATTTTACACACTTTTTATAAAAATTTCACAGTTAAATCAGAGGAAATCATTATGCATTTTTCAGTTAAAAATACTGCTGTCGCTATTCTTATTTCATTAGGTATTACTGCTTGCAGCTCTGGTGGTGGATCCAGTGGAAATAACAATAACGCACAATTAAAAGATTTAGAACAAAAGCTTTCTCTTGCTCAACAACAAGCTCAAAGCGCAGAAAATAAATTAAACGAAGCAAAACAAAAAGCTCACGAAGCGGCACAAAAACAAAATGAAACTGCATTAAACCAAGCGCAAAATGAAGCGGAACAAGCTAAAGCAAATGCAGAAAAATTAAACCAACAACTTGAACAAGCTGAAAAACAATATTTAGCTGAATTAGCGAAACAAATGGAAGCGACAAATGCTGCAAATAATAAAGTCACGCAATTAGAATCTGAAATCCAACAGGCTACAGCCCGTTATCAACAAGAACTCGCTAAACAAACTGAAGCAGCTCAAAATGCTCAAGCAAAACTTACACAAGCTGAACAACAAGCAGAATCAGCGAATCAACAACTTGTCACTTTGCAACAAAAAAGCGTCGCTTTACAAGCCGAATTAGCCAACGCAAAGAAAAATCACGAAAATGAAGCAAAAGAAAAACAACAAGAAATCAATACAGTACAACAAAAAACAAATGAGTTGAAAGCACAATTGCAACAAACTCAGCAAGCACTCGCCACTGCTCAAGCTAAATCTACACAGGCAGAAAATGATTTAACAACAGCAAGAGCGCATCTTGCAGAACAATTGAAACAATTAAAACAAGCGGAACAAAATCTTGCCACAATGACAACTGAACGCTCTCAAGCAAAACAAGAGCTAGCGGCTGCACAAGCCGAGTTTCAAAGATTACAAGCTGAGAAAAAATCTGCAGAAACAGAACTTGCTAAGGCAAACCAAAATTTAGCAGCAACTCAACATACTTTAAACGAAAAAACAGAAGAAGCCACTCAATTACAGCAAGAAATTAATAATCTCACGTCATCTTCAAGCGCTCAAACACAAAAATTAAATAAAAAACTAACTCAACTTCAAGAAGAATTAAAAAACACAAAAGAACATTTAAAAACACAAGAAGATTTAGTCGCTCAATCAAGTGCAAGAATTCAATCGTTAGAAACACAATTAAATACGTCTAACCGAAATTTAGCAGAAAAAACAACCGCACTTTCAGAAGCCAATACTCGTGAGCAACATTTACAAAATCAAGTAAATACATTAACAAACAATCTTTCTGAAAAAGAAAGAGAAGTAACAACAACAAAAGCACGAGCGACAACAGCTGAAGAAAATGCAAGAAATCTTCAAAATGAGTTAAACCGTAAAAAATCAGAAATTGATACCCTCACTCAACAAAAAAATGATTTATCTGGGCAGCTTGCTCAGGCTACACAAAATCATCAATTAGAAAAAACTAATCTAGAACAAGAGTTATCAAATACAAAGGAAAAAATTAAGCAAATAGAGGCTTCAAAAGAAAAAATTTTGTTTGAAAAAATAACAGCAGAAAAAAATGCTCAAAAAATAGCGAGCACTTTAGCTAAAATCCAAAAAGAAAATGCTAATTTCAACAAAGCAGTTAGTTCAGATGGAGTTAGCTTTGAGCCAAACGTTGGTCGTTTCTCAAGAGAACCCTATACTAGTGTTGGCGACAAGAACAAAAATAACTATACTCTATTAAGCTCAAGATACCAATTGGAAAATGCTGGTTACCAAGTTGTAGGAAGAATTCATCCATATGCTGGGAAAAATATAGGAGTATTAAAAGCTGAGTATGGCGGGTATCCAACCTTGGCAAAACAACTAAATAAATTAACAGGAGAGGCTACTTATAAAGGAAGAGCCAGAGCCATTTATCTTGATGATACAAATAGAAATGATCCATTACTTGGCCCTGTCAAGACCCTAAACACCATTACATTATCTGCAAATTTCACAAAACATCAAATTAATGGGGTTATTAACTATACTGAAGATAACAATATTTCAGATTTTACCAAGCATCCCAATATACCTGAAACTGTTTATTTATCACAAACTGAAATCAGAAGTTACTCTATTAGTGATAATGATACAACCAGCTTTTTTGGTTTAGCTCATAGTGAAAAATATAAAGGGGGCTATGAAGGTATGTTTATGGGAGAAAATGGGAGCCAAATATCAGGAAATTTTCGCTTGCATAGAGATAATCCAGACAAGCCAAACGAATTTATTCAAATTGAAGGTGCTTTTGTTGCGGAACAACAAAAATAATGATGTATATAAAGCTACCCAGAGTAGATAGGTAGCTTTTTATTTCTAAAATAAAGATTATGAAAACACAAAAATTTTTTCTATTATCTGCATCATTTTTGTCTTTAAATTCTATCGCAAATCCACAACCAATGGATCATATCGAAAAGATACAAAATATGGCAGAAATAAAGCTACCAGAGAAAAATGAAATTGAAATAAACCACACTTATAACACAGCAATCCCGATTTCAATTTTATCTACTAATAACTTAGATACAACAGAACGCCTAATCAATCAAGCATTACAAACACAGCAATTCGATGTCGTAAAAAAATTGTTGACGATTTATCAGCGTTTTCCTGAAAAGGACACCGCACTTTATCTCTTTGCAAAAGGCGCTGTAGCACAAGCCGAGCATGATTATCCATCTGCCATCCTAAATTATCGTCAGTTGCTAGCAAACCAGCCTAATTTAAATCCTGTACGTATTGAATTAGCTAAAGCCTTATTTTTCGATAAACAAGATAACAATGCTCGAGAGCAATTCCAAAAAGCGCAAGCAGTAAGAGATATTCCCCAGCCAATCAATCAATTGATTGATGCTTATTTAGAGGAATTAGACAAACGAGATAGTTGGCAAAGTTCTCTTTCTGTCTATTACTTAAATGAGCATAATGTGAACAATACATCCTCGGCTCGAAATATCGAAAATACGGGTTTTACAAAGGGTGAAGAAATGCTGCCACAAAAAGCCCGTGGCTTTGCTTATAGCATTGGTATTGAACGCGATTTTAATCTTTTTAATGCGCATTATTTACATGCGGAAACCGAATTAAACGGAAAAACATATTGGAATCATCATGATTATGACGATCTTTATAATCGAACTTATTTAGGATACAGACATAAGGGAGCGAAGCAAACTTTGTCAGTTTTACCGTTTTATGAGCGCCGCTGGTATGGTAATCATCGTTATCATTGGGGTAATGGGGTTCGTACAGAATATCAACGTTGGTTGTCTCCTAATTGGCAGATTACTACTGCGCTAGAATGGGGGAAGCAATATTATTTTGAAAATAGATACCAAAATGGCTCTAATAAATTAGCCTCAACAACCTTGCTGTGGCTTAGAAATCCTAGACAATACTTTTATATCGGTGCTGATGTAAATGATGAGCGAACACAAGTAAAACGGTATAGCTCAACCTTAAAGGGTTTACGTTTTGGTTGGGGGCAAGAATGGGAATACGGAATCTCTACTCGTTTAAATATGGGAATTTCACAGCGACATTTTAAAGATAAAGCAATTTTAGGTGACATTCTTCCATTGGGTAAAATTCGTAAAGATATAATTTATAATACATCACTTAATTTATGGAAACGTAATTGGCATCTTTTCGGTATCACGCCTAAAATCAATCTATCTTGGAAGAAACAAGATAGTAATTTAGATACATTATATTCTTACTCAGAAAAAGAAGTACGATTGATTTTAGAAAAGAATTTCTAATTACTCCACTAAATGCAGAAAAGGATAGGTATTTACCTATCCTTCCTAAATTCACGATCAAGGCAATTTTGCCACCACTGCATAGCCTTCAATTAAACCTTCCACCTCATAAGAAGCATTCGCGGTAATGAAAGCTGCCTCACCTTGTTTCAAAGAAAGTGCGGTCGTTTCTGAGCGTAAATTTAACTGGCCATTCATCACCAATAAAATACTCGCACTTTGTGCTTTTAAATGATGAGTTTCACCACATTCATATTGAATATTTTGCAAAGCGAAATCTTGTGCCGGCGTAGCATAAGTAAATATACGCGCGTCTTGAGGTGCTGACGGGATAATTTTAGGCTCCACTTCACGACAATCGACAATTTTAAGCAATTCTGGAATATCCACATATTTAGGCGTTAAACCACCTCGAATCACATTATCCGAACAAGCCATCAATTCAATATTTTGCCCACGTAAATAAGCGTGCGGAATGCCTGCATCTTGGTAAATTCCCTCACCTTTTTTGAGATGAACAATATTAAACAAATAGAAGCAAATTAAACCGGCATCTAATTTATCTAAAGAAATATTCATTGCATCAATGGTGTAAAGCACCCAATAATCTGGATTAGTTAAATCCAGATTATTAGCCTCATAAGCAACTTGATTCTCCAATAGAATTGGGGAAAGCCATTGATGCAGTAGCGTTTGATCTGCCTGCATAATATCGGCATAGAAAGCATGTAAATCTTGTTCATGCAATTTTTTTGCAAGCGGGATTAAAGATGATCGTGCCTCTAAAGTTTTGATAATATCCGATTTATTTTTAAAACCATGCAACAACCAGAAATCAGATAAAGCAATCATCATTTCAGGTTTATGATTGTTATCTTTATAAGTTCGTGTTGATGCTTTTAAATCAATACCTTTCGCATTTTCTTCCGCAAAGCCTATTTCAGCTTGTGTTTTTGTTGGATGAAGTTGAATGGAAAGAGGTTGGGCGACATCAAGAATTTTTAATAAATAGGGTAATTCATCACCAAAACTTGCTCGGCTTTGTGCACCAAGTGCGGTAGGATTTTTTTGTAAAAATTCAGTAAGTGACAAATTTTTACCATCAACTTCAATGGTTGAAAGCGCAGAATGATGAGCGCCTAACCACCATTCAGCATAATATTGATTTTCTTCCGCAGGAATATTTAGTAATTGAGGAATATATTGATGCCCTCCCCATACGTAGTGTTGGAGTGAGCCAGTAAGTTTATAGATCATTTTTAATTTTTCCGGTTGAATCCTATCTACACCACAGTTTTATTTGCATAAATAAAAAATCCGCACAAAGGCGGACTTTTTTATCGTAAAGAAATTATTTAGTTAAGCTTAATACCACTGACTCTCCAGCAACCACTTCACCTGATTTTTTCACGATGCAAGAAATTTCATCCATATTTGAAATAACAACGGGTGTTAATACAGATTTTGCTTTTGATTCTAATAAAGGAAGATCAAATTCAATCACGGTGTCACCACGCTTAACAGATTGACCTTCTTGTGCAATACGAGTAAAGCCTTCACCTTTCAACTCAACGGTATCAATACCAAAGTGTACAAATAATTCCACACCTTCTTTTGATTCCATTGAGAAAGCATGGTTGGTTTCAAAAATTTTACCAATCACACCATCCACTGGCGCGACGATTTTGTTACCGGTAGGACGAATAGCAACACCATCACCCACGATTTTTTCAGAGAAAACTACATCGGGAACATCTTCAATATTTACAATCTCACCAGAGATAGGTGCATAAATTTCAACTTCCACAGATTTGTTTTCTTTTGAACCGAATAACTTGTCAAATAAGCCCATTTTAATCTCCTATCAACTCATAGATGGCCGTTATTTTAACGTAAAATCAAACAATTTTGTTTAATTTAATGCATTTTCCGCCAAAAATTCTTCGATTAACTGCTCAATTTCCGAAGCGGTCGGTTTTTGTAATGCGGCATTAGCAAGCGCTTTTGCATCTTGGAAATTCACATTACGGATTAATTTTTTAATTCGAGGTACAGAAATAGCACTCATACTAAATTCATCTAATCCCATACCAAGTAACAATAAGGTTGCGCGTTCATCACCGGCTAATTCACCGCACATTCCCGTCCATTTGCCCTCTGCATGAGAAGCATCAATCACTTGTTTAATTAAACCAAGCACAGATGGCTGCATCGGATTGTAAAGATGAGAAATTAACTCATTGCCTCGGTCCACCGCCAAAGTATATTGGGTTAAATCGTTAGTACCGATACTGAAGAAATCTACTTCTTTTGCTAAGAATCTTGCATTTACAGCAGCGGATGGCGTTTCAACCATTACCCCCACTTGGATATTCTCATCAAAAGCTTTGCCTTCTGCACGTAATTCCGCTTTTAATGTTTCAATAACCGTTTTTAATTCTCGAACTTCTTCTACGGAAATAATCATCGGGAACATCACAGCCAATTTACCAAATGCTGAAGCACGCAACACCGCGCGTAATTGTGCATTTAAAATTTCACGGCGATCTAACGCAATGCGAATTGCACGCCATCCCAAGAATGGATTCATTTCTTTTGGTAAATCTAAATATGGAAGCTCTTTATCGCCACCAATATCCATAGTACGAAGCACGGTTAAACGCCCGTTCATTGCTTCTACGACTTCTTTGTAGGCGATGAATTGTTCTTCTTCTGTCGGAAGTTGTTCACGATCCATAAATAAGAATTCAGTTCGGTATAAACCAATACCTTCCGCACCATTGCGATCTGCCCCTTCACAATCACGGATTGTCCCGATATTCGCGACCACATCAACCTTGTGTCCATCCAATGTGATTGCGGGAAGATCTTTTAATTTAGCTAACTCTGCTTTTTCCTGAGAAATTTTAGCTTCAAGTGTTTTTAATTCATCAATCTGAGATTGTGCTGGATTAATATAAACTTGATTATTTATGGCATCTAAAATTAAGTAATCACCTGTATTGACTAATTCGGTCACATTATTTGTGCCTACAATCGCCGGTAATTCTAAAGAACGCGCCATAATAGAAGTATGAGAGGTTCTACCACCAATATCAGTGACAACCCCTAATACTTTTTCAAGATTAAGTTGAGCCGTTTCTGATGGAGTCAAATCATAAGCAACAAGAATTGATTCTTCTTGAATATCGCCAAGATCTACTATGTACATGCCCAAAATATTTTTAATTAAACGGTTACCAATATCACGAATATCACCAGCACGCTCTTTCAAATATTCATCATCTATCTCCGACAACATTGTGACTTGTTGATCAATAATTTTGCTCGCTGCAACTGCGGCATTGACCTTATTTGAACGAAGATAATCAAGAATTTCTTCTTCTAATTCTTCATCCTCAAGGATCATCAAGTGACCTTCAAAGATTGCAGCTTTTTCTTCACCTAAAGAAATTAATGCGCGCTCTCTGATTGAATTAAGTTGTTCCACCGCCAATGCACGGCCTTCATAAAATCGAGCGACTTCTGCGTCAAGTTGATCATCAGTAATTTTTTGCGTATCAAGAACAATCTTTTCTTCTTTAAGAACAAGTGCCTTACCAAAGGCAATACCTGGGGATGCGAGAATGCCAGAAATCATAGATACCTTCCGAAATAATTAAAAAAGAGATAGATAAACAATAGCCATAAAATTTCTCAATTTTATGGCTAAGTCAGTATTATTCTAAGGTTGGAATTAAAGCAACTAAATGGTCTACAGCCTGTTGCTCATCTTCACCTTCTGCAGAAATGGTAATCACTGTTCCCTGTGTTAACCCTAATGTTTGTAGCTTAAACAAACTTTTTGCACTTGCGCTTTTTCCTGCTGAAGTCACAGTAATATCAGATAAAAATGCCTTTGCTTCTTTCACAAATTGAGCAGCTGGGCGAGTATGTAAGCCATTTGGCGCAGTGATTTCGACATCTTTTGAGTACATAATGCTACCCCTACTAAATAATAGTTAAAAAAATAAAAACTAAGAAATCGCCTTAGTATCCTTGTTCAAAGCAAAATAATCAACAATAAACACAAAAAACTTAAACTAAATCGTAAAAAAGCAACAAATATGCCTATTTTTTAGCCACACTACGCAATCGTTAAACTGCTGAAAAATGACGTTGTGATTTTGTTTCACTTAAACTTTCAATTAATCGATGATAATTATCATAACGAACAGGCGAAATTTTCCCTTGCTCAACGGCTTCACGCAACGCACACCCTGGATCGCTCAAATGTTTACAATCACGGAATTTACAGGTTCCCAAAACATATTGAAATTCTCGATACCCTTTTGTAATTTGCTCCGCATCTAAATGCCAAAGCCCAAATTCTCTAATTCCTGGCGAATCAATTAAATTACCGCCTTGTGGCAAATGATAAAGACGCGATGATGTCGTCGTATGCTGCCCTAAGCCTGATGTTTCACTCACATCACCTACTCGAGCGTTTACGCTAGGCAAAATATGATTAATTAAACTCGATTTACCGACACCAGATTGCCCAACAAAAATCGCCGTGCCTTGTGCCAAAAGTGCGGTTAATCTTTCCATATTTTCACCGCTCTTTGCTGAAATCATTAAAATTTCATAGCCAATATCTTGGTAAATCTTAAGTTGGTCTTCAATTTCTTGACGCTGTTCTTGCGCCAATAAATCCACTTTATTCAAAACAATGAGAGGCGTAATTCCCGCGATTTCACACACAACAAGATAACGATCGATAATATTTAAGGAAAGCGTTGGCAACACCGCTGATACAATAATAATACGATCAATATTCGCCGCAATGGGTTTCAAACCATCATAATAGTCAGGGCGGGAAATTTCATTTTCTCGAGGGTGAATCGCCTCAATCACGCCACTCACACCTTGTAATTGTTCATTGCCTTTACGCCAAACGACTTTATCTCCCACCACCAAACTCGACAAAGTACGACGCAAATTACAACGATAAATTTCGCCTTGTTCATTTTCGACATCAGCATGAATCGAATAACGCGTGACCACAACACCTTCTTGTGATTTGCCAAGCATTTCATCTGACCATTCAATCTCTTTTTTCTTATGGCGATGTAATGTTTTCACATTATTCGATTGAATTCTTCTGGTTTGGTTCTGAGTTAATTTACGTTTAGCCATAAAAGTGCGGTCGTTTTTTCCCTTGTTTTTGGTAAAATGAAAAAAATTTTTGCATAGGATACCTGATATTATGCCATTCGATAAACAAAATCTTATTTGGATTGATTTAGAAATGACCGGTTTAGATCCGGAAAAAGAACGTATTATTGAAATTGCCACTATCGTAACAGATAAAAATTTAAATATTTTGGCAGAAGGCCCTGTGTTGGCTGTTCATCAGTCTGATGAATTACTCAATAAAATGAATGATTGGTGCCAAAAAACACATAGTGAAAACGGCTTAATTGAACGCGTAAAAGCTAGCAAACTTACCGAACGTGCAGCAGAATTACAAACCTTAGACTTTTTAAAAAAATGGGTTCCAAAAGGTTCATCGCCAATTTGCGGTAATAGCATTGCCCAAGATAAACGCTTCTTAGTGAAATATATGCCTGATTTAGCTGATTATTTTCATTATCGCCATTTAGACGTGAGTACATTAAAAGAACTTGCAGCGCGTTGGAAACCTGAAATTTTAGACGGCTTCAAAAAAGAGAATACGCATTTGGCGCTAGATGACATTCGAGAGTCGATTAAAGAGCTGGCTTATTATCGCGAACATTTCATGAAATTAGATTGACGAAAACTTCAACAAAAAATTTCTTTTTATGAAATTGCCCTTGCAAGCCCTAAAAATATTTGTATAATGCGACCTCATTCACTGATGTGAACTGCGGGAATAGCTCAGTTGGTAGAGCACAACCTTGCCAAGGTTGGGGTCGCGAGTTCGAGCCTCGTTTCCCGCTCCAATTTCACATTATAAAAGTATTATTGCGGGAATAGCTCAGTTGGTAGAGCACGACCTTGCCAAGGT
This sequence comes from Haemophilus seminalis, assembly GCF_006384255.1. Lineage (GTDB taxonomy): Bacteria > Pseudomonadota > Gammaproteobacteria > Enterobacterales > Pasteurellaceae > Haemophilus > Haemophilus seminalis. The sequence continues at coordinate 26,202 of NZ_VCED01000005.1, read as the reverse complement.
CGGGGTCGCGAGTTCGAGCCTCGTTTCCCGCTCCAAATTTCAATCCCTAGCCAAAAGGCTGGGGATTTTTTCTATCTATAAAAATAGATCACCAAAATGTTAAAAAGTGCGGTGAATTTTCTCAAAAATAAAGGCTTGTGATTTAATAACACAAGCCTTTATTTTTTTATGCTTTCTTCAACCGTTTTGCGCGACGTTTCATTCTTCTGACCCAACGGGTAATTCGCCATGCACGCGTAATTGAATAGACATAAAGGAAAAATAAAATGAAAAAGCCGACAAACATCGCCCACTCATTCACATAATAAACTTCCCCTAAAATACCGATAGTTGCACAAACTGCAGAAACAAAAGTAATCAATAAAAAGGCTTGTCTTGATGTTAAACCCGCTCTCACCATTAAATGATGAACGTGTAAACGATCTGGGCGGAATGGGCTTTTACCTTTACGTACACGGCGATAAATAATCGCAACCATATCAATCAAAGGAATCGCAATAATCCAAAGTGCGGTTACCGGGTTCATCGGATGCCCTTTTCCTTGCGTACTCAATAACAAAATCCAAATAATGGTAAAACCAATTAATGTACTCCCCGCATCCCCCATAAACACCTTATATTTCGGGCCAAATGGAATCCCTAGATTTAGCATCAAATAAGGTAAAATCGATGCAATTAAAGCAAAACTCCAATGCGCCATATCCATTTGCCCATCTCGATACATCAAGAAACCAATCGCAGCAAAAGAAACGCAAGAAAGCCCACCGAGCAATCCATCAATACCATCAATCATATTAAAGGCATTAATAATCGCGATAGTGGCAAAGACGGTAATAATCAAACCAATTGAACCAAGCGTTAACTGGAAAGGCCCTAAAATCTGACCTAGATGATCCAAATAAACATTCCCAAGATCGATCATTAAAATCGCCAGAATTGCTTGAATCCCCGCTCTTAAGAAAGGACTGATATCAAAGCGATCATCTAAAATCCCAATCGCCAATAAAACAAAAATACTGAACAAATAGAGATACGGTAGTCGAAGCTGATCCCATTCCATCAAGTAATAGCAAAGATTACCGACAAAAAGCGATACGCCACCAATTAGCGGAATTGCACCCTGGTGGCGTTTGCGATAATTTGGTTTATCAACTAATCCAATTTTATTTGCAATTGGACGCATTACGATAAGCGTAATAAATGCGCCTAAAAACGCAACTAAAAGACTCAACATAATTTGACCCTAAAATTTTTTTGTAAAGGATAACATAAGGGAAATTTACCAATAAAGATATTTTTAACAAAGAGTCTATTTTTCAGTACAATACCGTTATTTTTATAAGAAAGGAAAAAAACAATGACAGATTCAACCGCACTTTTTTCTCGTGCACAGTCCTTTATTCCAGGTGGAGTAAATTCCCCTGTACGCGCCTTTAAAGGCGTTGGTGGTACCCCCGTATTCATTCAAAAAGCGCAAGGTGCCTATATTTATGACACTGATGGAAAACAATATGTTGACTATGTTGGTTCTTGGGGGCCAATGATTTTAGGCCATAATCATCCATCGATCTTAAAGGCTGTACTTAAAGCGGCTGAAAATGGTTTAAGTTTTGGTGCTCCCACCCCTTCTGAAATTGATTTAGCAGAACTGGTCTGTAATATTGTCCCTTCTATTGAAATGGTGCGTATGGTAAGTTCAGGCACCGAAGCAACGATGACGGCAATTCGCCTTGCTCGTGGTTATACTGGTCGTGATAAAATCTTAAAATTTGAAGGTTGTTACCATGGTCATTCAGACTCATTGCTTGTAAAAGCAGGCTCGGGCGCATTAACACTTGGTCAACCAAGCTCTCCAGGCGTACCTGAAGATTTTGCGAAATATACATTAACGGCAGAATACAATAATCTTGACTCAGTAAAAGCGCTATTTGAACAATATCCTGATAGTATTTCTTGTGTCATCATCGAGCCTGTAGCTGGCAATATGAATTGTGTTCCACCGAAATCGGGATTTTTACAAGGAATACGAGAACTTTGCGACAAATATGGCGCACTTTTCATCATTGATGAAGTTATGACAGGTTTTCGTGTGTCACTTGCTGGAGCACAATCTTATTATGGTGTAACACCTGATCTTACAACTCTAGGTAAAGTTATCGGTGGTGGAATGCCCGTCGGTGCGGTAGGGGGTAAAAAAGCTATCATGGAATATCTTGCTCCAACTGGTCCGGTATATCAAGCGGGTACACTTTCTGGTAATCCTATTGCAATGACGGCGGGTTTAGCTTGCTTAAACGAATTGAAAAAACCAGGCAATGAACAACAACTTGCAATAAAAACAGAGAAACTTTGTCTAGGATTAAAATCCCTTGCCGAAAAACATCATGTACCTTTTGTCGTAAACTATGTAGGCGGTATGTTTGGTATTTTCTTCACTGAACAACAAGAAATAACATCCTATGCTGAAGTCATGAAATGCGACATCGAGAAATTTAAAATTTTCTTCCATAAAATGTTAGAACAGGGGGTATACCTTGCGCCATCTGCTTTTGAAGCAGGATTTATGTCTCTCGCACACACCGATGAAGATATAGAGAGAACACTTTCGGCTGCAGATATTGCTTTTTCAGCGATTGCTTAGTGTTAAAAAATGCGGTCAGCTCAAAATTGACCGCACTTTTACTCTTATCCTTTATTTTACCAGTGGTATCCTACACTACCGCCCGCATTAACATCGCTTTGGCTATTGACACTCGCACCCAATTTAATCTCAATTTTGTTATTGGTTAAACGTCTGCCATAACCGACCGCTAACGCGTGTTCTCCTTTATAAGTGCCTACTGCCACAGAAACCGCAGACTCTCCAGCAAAATTTCCCCCTTGCAAGAAAGCAATCGCTGTTGCCCCCGCAATCCCTGCCCGCAAATCTTTGTTCATTTTTTGCATATTGCGATCGAGTTGTTGAATAGATTGCTGATCTTTGCGGATTTGCGCTTTCAAGCTATCATGTTCAGTACGAAGCTGTTGTAACTCTACTTTACTCGCTCCGCCACCTAATATCTCAGCAAATTCAGTTTCTGATTTACCTTGATTAGCTGGCAATTCTTTCCAACTTTCATAAGCAGATTTTCCTTTCTCGCCTTTAGGACCTTGTTCTCCTTTAGGACCTTGTTCTCCTTTAGGACCTTGTTCGCCTTTTTCGCCTTTCATTGCTTTAGCATAGTCGGCTTCAGTTTTATTCGGGTTGTCCGCTAACCATTGGTCTTTAGCAGATAAGCCAGTGTCACCTTTCGCACCCGCGGCACCAGTGTCACCTTTATCACCTTTAATTGCTTTAGTATAGTCGGCTTCAGTTTTATTCGGGTTGTCCGCTAACCATTGGTCTTTAGCAGATAAGCCAGTGTCACCTTTCGCACCCGCGGCACCAGTGTCACCTTTATCACCTTTTTCACCTTTTAATTCAGGCATTTGCTTAATGGTTTCTTTATTCAATGAAACAACGGTTTTTCCGTCTTTATCTTCTGTTTTCAAGCCACCTTCAAAAGTATAAAGTTTTGTAAAAAACGTTTTAAAGTTATCTTCTGTGAAAATTGTTTTACCGCCAGCTTTTAAAGCACCATCATCAACGGTAAGTGAAACGGTATTATCGCCCTCTCCCAATGTAACACCAGTAAAACTTGGAGATTTCAACATTCCAATACGCAATACGCCGCTATCGTTAAATGTCACTAAATTATCAGAAGCGTACTTAGCTTTATTATCATCGTTATAAACCAAACCACTTTTGCCCTGAATCTGCAAAATATTACCAATTTCTGTTTTAATTAGTTTATCTTGGGTGCTATCTGCTTTATCTTTAAAGTAATCATTCCCTGCAAATTGTAAACCTGCGTTTTTTAATGATTTCAATTGAGCTACGTTTACTGCATCGGTGTCTTCCGTACCTGCGGCAACGCTAATAATCTGACGTGTTTCACCATATTGTGTATCGCCAATAGAAACCGCACCTAATGTACCTTTCCAAGTAGAGCGAATTTTATTTTTTTCCACCTGTTTCTTATTTATTTCTTTCTTTTTTTCCTCTATTTCTCTTTTATTCTGTGTAATTTTATTTTCAACAACGCCTAACTCAGTTGTATTATTCTCATTTTTTAGTTGTTTCTTTTTATCTTCTAATTGTGAAAGTTCAGCTTGAAGTTCATTAATTTTATCTTTCAAAGAAGAAATTTCTCCATTAACTCCATCTATTTTAGTGTTTATATCTCCAACGAAACTCCCATTTTTAGTATTTATTTCTGAAAAATCATAACCAATCGTATCTATAAGACGATTACTTACGGAATCGAAACCTAAAGCAACTGAGGTTTCAATGTTAGAAGAGGAGCTTGTCCCTATTGACACACTGTTTACTGCATTTTCTTTAGAAGAGGCTCCTGTACCGATTGACACACTGTTTACGGCATTTGCTTTAGCTGCAAAACCGATGGCTAATGCTCCCTCTTGTTTAGCTTTCGCCGCAGGTCCTAATGCTGTAGCCTTTGAAGCTGTAGTTTCGCTTTGAAAACCCAAAGCAACTGAATAATTAAATTCAGTAGTTTTATTAAAATTATTAGCCATTGAGCCAATAGAAGTATTATTAATTCCCTTAATATTTGTACCTGAATTTTGCCCCAAGGCGACATTATTATTACCACTTACCAAAAGACTAGAATTAAAACCAATTCCGATATTATGATCTCCTTTTATGCCTTTTCCCGCAGTATTACCATAAGCTAAATTATTATGTCCTGAAGCATTAGAGCCAGCAGAATAACCTATATAAACATTGATAGAGTCCTTACTATTCTCACCAGCACCATAACCTAAAAAAATGTTTCCAATTTGTCCATTTTCTGATGAGGATGAACCTTTTCCAGCATTTTTACCGATTGAAATACTATTATCTATATTTGCTAATGCGCCATCGCCAATAGCAATTGAACCAGATTTTTTCGCACCATCATTATTAACATTACTTCCTTCCGATGTATTATCTGATTCCACACTAACATATTTAATTTTCTGTGTTTTGAGTGCAATAATTTCTTGTTTTAAAGTATCAATATCTTGTTTTAACTGCTCAATTTCAGAATCAGCCGCAAAACTATTTGTTGAAAATAATAGAAGAGAAGAAAATGTTAAGGCAGGCAGGCAGGCAGGCAGGCAGGCAGGCAGATAATGTGTCAAAAACTTGTAAGCTACAACGTTTTGATTTTGATTTTCCCTTCGCTAATTCAGATACGACTTGGAACATTTGCAAACCAGCGTTCCACAATACTTTATAAATAGTATTCATACAATCCTCCATTACTAAATCAATGCAGTATAAAAATAGAATAAAATTGGTTCGTGAATTATACTCTAACTAATTCAAAAAAATGTGAAGTTCGTCACAAATCTAAAAATAACCATAGTAGAATATATAATTATTCTTAATAGTTTTAATGTAAGGCTATAAGAGTTAATTCATTCATATATCTACATTATTAGTTAGTGAATTTCTTTCACAAGAACTTGTTTTAATATTTCTCGCTCCTCTCTTGCAAGAGCTTGCCCAAATTGGTTCGTCAAAATAAAAAAGTCCTCGGCTTTCTCGCCCACGGTGGTAATTTTCGCATTCAATAAATTGAGATTTAGCTCACTGAAGATTTGGCTCACTTGCGCTAATAACCCAGGTTTATCCAACGCAACCAGCTCCATTTCAGTATGCTCTTTTTTGTTTTCATGTAAAAAACGTACGTCGGTTTGTACAGTGAAGTGTTGAAGCTGGCGATTAGGCGTAATAGAAAGTTCGGGTAATTTTTCACTTTGAAGCGCTACTGTTAGGGCTTGCTCTAGTTCTCGGCGGCGATCAAATTCCACTAATTCACCGTTAAGTTCCGTGATGATAAAGCTATCAAAAACATAACCATCTTGTGTCGTAATAATCTGCGCATCATGGATACTGAATTTTTTTGCGCCTATGGTACTCACCACTTTATTAAATAAGTGCGGTTGATCTTGGCAATAAATAAACACTTCCGTGCCGCCAAGTGAAAAGCGATTACTAATTTTCACTAATAATGCCTCATCGAAATCCACCAGTAAACTTGTATGCCACGCGATTTGTTTTGGCGTATTACGCACAAAATAATCTTCAGGACAATGAGCCCATAATTGCTCAATCAAGATTGGTGCAATATCGGAATAATCCTGCGTTAAAATTTGTTGTGCAAGTTTTCGGTTTTCTTCCGATTTTTCTGAGTAATCAAGCAATTCTTTCATGCCTTGTACAAATTGCTGTTCAGTAAATTCATATAAAGAGGCAAAAAGCGAACGTTTCCAGCTATTCCATAAATTACCATTGGTTGCACAAATATCCGCCACCGTTAAACAAGTGAGATAATCTAATCGAACTTGATTTTGCACGGCTTCCGCAAAATTCATAACCACTTCAGGATCATGAATATCACGGCGTTGCGCCGTAATTGACATCAGCAAATGAGATTTTACGAGCCAAGCAAGGGTATCAATTTCTCGGCGATCTAAACCATGTAATTGCGCAAAGTCTGCCACATCTTCTGCGCCAAGTTCTGCGTGATCACCGCCCCGCCCTTTTGCAATATCGTGGAACAACGCCGCAATATAAAGCAAAGTGCGGTCAGAAAGTTGGCTAAAAATTCGATGGGCAATCGGATGTTCTTGCGCACTTTCCTGTGACAGAAAACTTTCCAATTTCAACATCACGCGCAATGTATGCTCATCCACCGTATAAATATGGAATAAATCAAATTGCATTAATCCCTCAATGGCTTGCCATTGGGGAAGATACGCTGTTAATACGCCATATTGGTGCATTGGTATAAATGCACGCTTAATCGTATTAGGTTGATTAAACAAACGTAGAAATTTTTCTCGAGCAGCAGGAATCTCGCATAATTTCTGTGGTAGTTGATCTAAGGTAATTTGTAATTGACGCAAAGTATCAGAATGAATATTAGCCTGTTCGTACTGCGTTAAATAAAAGAATAGATCTAAAATTCGCTCTGGTTTTTCTTGAAAAGCACGGCTATTACGCAAACATAAGCATTGGTTAATCAGTTGAAAATCATCGTCTAACTGATGAATCACACTGTCCTGATTTGATGAAAGCACATTTTCTCGATAATGCTGAATCAACAAATTACTGATAAGCGAAATTCGGTGCAATGCTTGGAAAAAACATTTCATCATTTTTTCCACAGCTTGATTGTCTTCCCCTCGGAAACCCAACAATTCGCTGACTTTAATTTGACGGTCAAACAACAGACGATTATCGTAACGTTTCAAAATTAAATGCAAAGCGAACCGCACTTTAAATAAAAATGCACGACTTTCTTGTAGTTGCTGATATTCTTGAGGATAAATAAAACCACTTTGTAAAATGGCCTCAAGAGTCAGCGCCCCCGAATGGCGCAACGCAACCCAATACAACAAATGCAAATCTCTCAAGCCACCCGGGCTGTACTTAATATCTGGCTCAAGGTTATAAGCCGTATTGTGATAACGCTGATAACGTTCTATTTGCTCTTGCACTTTGGCATTAAAAAAATCTTCTTTCGACCAAAAATCAGTATTTTTTACCAATTCGTTTAGCACATCAAAGTGCGGTCGATTTCCAGCAAGAAATCTGGCTTCTAATAAATTGGTGGCAATCGTAATATCTTGTTTTCCTTCCGATTCACATTGTTCTAAGGTTCGAACACTATTTCCCACCTCAAAGCCACAATCCCATAAAAATTGGATAAATTGAGTAATTTTTTCTTCAATTTCTGGGCTAGGTATTTGCTCGACCAAAATTAAAAAATCTAGATCCGACAAAGGAAACATCTCACGCCGTCCATAACCGCCAACTGCAATTAAAGTAATCCCCTGTTGTTCACTTAATCCCATTTCATGCCAAAGTTGAATCAATAAGGCATCATAAAAATCACTGCGATTTTCAATAAGCTCAAAAATGGAATAACGAGAAAAATTCTCAAGCTCAAATTGCTTAAGATTTTCTCGCTCAATTTTGACCGCACTTGGTGTTAAAGGAGAAGAGAGTGTCGGAGAAAACAGCATATGAATTGCCTTTTGTTAAATCAAAGTTGCTTTATTATAAAGAAAAACAAAAAGGGCGTATATCTACGCCCTTATCTTATAATTTAATGTCAATTACACATTCACCATAATCCGCGAAATTCGACCTTCCGCAATTTCTTCATCGCGGATAGTCATCACTTCACAACCAGTTTCCGTGACAACAAGTTGATGTTCATATTGTGCTGAATGGCTGCGATCTTTGGTTTTTACTGTCCAACCATCTCCCATCACGCGCACTTCTTTTTTTCCTGCATTAATCATTGGCTCAATGGTAAACACCATTCCGGGTTTTAAAATCACGCCACCATCATCTGCGTAATAATGCAACACTTGAGGTTCGCAGTGAAATTCTGTACCAACACCATGTCCACAATATTCACGCACAACACTGAAAGTTTGACTTTCAGTATATTTTTGCACAGCTTTACCTACTTCATTTAAACGAATACCTGGTTTTACTGTGCGCAATCCCACGTATAAGGCTTCCTGTGCCGCTTCCACTAACTTTTTACTACGAATATTCGTTGCACCACCCACGATATACATTTTTGAGTTATCGCCAAAATAACCGTCTTTAATCACCGTGACATCAATATTCACAATATCGCCATTTTTAAGCACTTTATCGTCACTTGGAATACCGTGACAGACAACTTCGTTAATGGAAATACAAGTAGATTTTGGGAAACCGTGATAATTCAAACAAGCGGGAATAACCTTTTGTTCATTTACCATATATTCATGGCAAATGCGATCAAGCTCGCCTGTGGTTACTCCTGCTTTTACGTAAGGTTCAATCATCACCAGCACATCCGAAGCCAATTTGCAGGCCTCACGTAGTTTTACAATTTCTTTTTCTGTTCTAATTGGAATAGCCATTTTATTTCACCTTTTTTGAAAAAAATTTTGCCAGATTATAGCACGATTTCTAGGAAAAAACTGGATTACACTTGAATGGAGTAAATGGTTATTAGATAATAACGGAATTCAAATTTTCGGGAAGCGGGAAATAATTATGACAGATAACATTACAGTACCATTGACATTTACTGATGCAGCAGCGAATAAAGTAAAAAATTTAATCAGCGAAGAAGAAAATACTAATTTGAAATTACGCGTGTATATCACGGGTGGTGGCTGTAGCGGTTTCCAATATGGTTTTACTTTTGATGAAAAAGTGAATGAAGGCGATTTAACGATTGAAAAATCAGGGGTTCAACTTGTGATTGACCCAATGAGTTTACAGTATTTAATCGGTGGTACCGTCGATTACACAGAAGGTTTAGAAGGTTCACGCTTTACTGTAAATAATCCAAATGCTACCAGCACTTGTGGCTGTGGTTCATCCTTTAGTATCTAAGATGGATTTTCAATTTACACATTATCAAGGCAATGTATCCGTAAAATGTTCGATGGAACACATTGCTCTTGCTAACTGGTTCAATACTGAAGTGCGGTCAAATCCAAAGGCGATTTTGACCGCACTTTCTACTGCGCAATCACTCTCTGAAAATCAAGAAAATATCTTAATTGGCGCAGAATATACATTGTTTTTAGATGCTGATGAAGTAATGGTACGAGCGAATAATCTCGCCATTGAAACCGATGAAATTCTGGAAGACGATTTTCATTATTATGATGAAGAAAGCATTGCTTTTTGTGGCACGCAAGATTTTATCCATTTCCTCGAAGCTTATGTTGATTTTATCTCTTAACCGACTATGACCATCGAAAACGTTCAAAAAAATCCCGAAGAAAAAACACCTAAAAAACGCCGTTCTTTCAAAAGCTTTCTATTAAAAGTAGCGTTTAGTGGTGCGGTATTAACCGTATTTTATGGCGGATATTTAGATTGGCAAATCCGTTCAAAAATGGATGGGCAAATTTGGCGTTTGCCCGCTGAAGTATATAGCCGTATTGAAAGTGTGAAAATTTCAGATAATCTCGCTTTTGATGAAGTGATTCAAATTTTATTAGATAACGAATATCGCCAAACGACCATGGTAGCCGCACCAGGCGATTTCAAATTAGAAGATGATACAATTGTTGTTCTTCGTCGAGCTTTCCCTTTCCCTGATAAACCAGAACCACAACGAGTTTTACGTTTACGTTTTGTCGATAACAAACTTAATCGAATTGAAGATCTCGTTGCCGTAAAAGCAATCGATGAGTTTCGCCTTGCGCCAAAATTGATTGCAATGTTGGAATCTGACAATGAAGATCGCCTTGCAATTCCTTTACAAAATTACCCGCGCTTATTGATTGACGCCCTAATTTTAACGGAAGATCGCCGTTTTTATGATCATCATGGTATAAACCCAGTAGGGATTATACGAGCATTAATTACCAATATTCGTGCAGGACAAACGGTACAAGGTGGTAGTACACTCACTCAACAACTCGTAAAAAATTTATTTTTATCAAGCGAACGTACAATTACCCGTAAAGCGAACGAAGCCTTGATATCATTAGTGTTAGATTGGCGTTATGATAAAAATCGTATTCTCGAAACCTATCTCAATGAAATTTATCTCGGACAAAATGGTGATACGCAAATTCACGGTTTTGAATTAGCCAGCCAATTCTATTTTGGTCGTTCAATTCGTGAAATTAGCTTAGATCAAATTGCACTTTTAGTCGGGATGGTCAAAGGTCCTTCACTTTATAATCCTTGGCGTAATCCTCAAAATGCCTTAGAACGTCGTAATGTTGTTTTAAAGCTCATGCTTGAACATAAAATGATCGGTGATGAACTTTACCAATTATTAAGCCAACGACCTTTAGGTGTTCAACAAAAAGGACAAGTCTCCCGTAAATATCCGTCATTTATTCAAACTTTACAGGCGGATTTACGTCGTGAACTAGGCGAACATAAAATATCCAGTTTACTTGGTGCACGGATTTTCACCACAATGGATTTAAAACAACAAGCTCAAGCAGAAAATGCAGTGGTGAATACAGTTTCACAACTACAACTGAAAACGAAAAATCCATATTTAGAAGGAGCCATGATTGTTGCGGATTACCGAGTGGGTGAAATTCGTGCGGTAGTGGGTGGTTTACAAACGCAATATGCGGGGTTTAATCGTGCATTAATGGCAAAACGTCAGATTGGTTCTTTAGTAAAACCTTCTATTTATTTAACCGCACTTTCAAATCCAGAACAGTTCCGCTTGAATACCCCAATTAACAACCAACCAATTACGATTAATATCAAAGGCAGCCCGCCGTGGCAACCGCGCAACTATGACAAAAAATATAGTGGTTCAGTGATGTTAATGGATGCCTTAGCACGTTCTTTAAATATTCCAACTGTAAATATTGGGATGAAAGTCGGCTTGAGCAAAGTCATTGATACACAAAAAGCGATGGGATGGGATAATGTGGAAATTCCAAAAGTGCCGGCTATGTTGCTCGGGGCTTATACCATCTCACCTTATGATGTAACTAAACTTTATCAAACTATTGCGAATCAAGGTGGACGGATTGAACTCACAACTGTCGATACCATTGCGGATCGTCAAGGAAATATCATTTATCAACATGATAAAACCGCAAAACAAGTGGTACCACAAGAAGCCGCATTCCAAACGTTATTTGCGATGCAACAAACTGTTGAACGTGGTACAGCTCGTAGCTTGCAAAATGATTATGCGGATTTACGTTTAGCCGGTAAAACAGGGACAACAAATGATGCGCGTGATACTTGGTTTGTGGGGATCGATGGAAAAAATATCAGCACGGTTTGGCTTGGTCGCGATGATAATGGTGAAACAAAACTTACTGGTGCATCAGGCGCATTACAGATTTATAAAGATTATTTAAGCCATACTTATATTGAGAAATTGAAGCTAAATAAACCTGAGAATATGAAATGGGTTGGTATTACCCAACATGGCAGCTGGGATTGTGACAGCAATCGAGTGATCCCAGTTTGGGTCAATAATGGGCAGAATTTCTGCGGAGGCACATCAAATGCTTCTCCATCGCCAGCTACTCCACCAGCTGAAACAGAAATTCCTCCTCGACAAGAAAGCGTCTGGGATGTATTGGATAACCCAAATCCACCCGCACAATAATTAATCGCGGTATATTTCTAATAATAAGCAAATTTTTTGAAGCGAAAAAACTACACTTCCCCTGAAATTTCAGGGGATTTTTTTATTTCTTAAAAAAAAATAGCAAACGTTTGCTTTAAAAGTGCGGTACAATACGCACCAGTTTTTACTTTCATACAGGTGCAAAACGATGACACAACAACTCCCCACTCTAAGTCTAAAAAAAATCTATTCAGGTAAAGTACGTGATCTCTATGAAATCGATGATAAACGCATGCTAATGGTTGCTTCTGACCGCTTATCTGCATTTGATGTTATTTTAGATGATCCTATTCCACGAAAAGGCGAAATTCTGACTCAAATTTCCAATTTTTGGTTTAACAAACTTGCTCACATTATGCCGAATCATTTCACTGGTGAGAGTGTTTATGATGTGTTACCAAAAGAAGAAGCTGATTTAATCAAAGATCGAGCTGTAGTGTGTAAACGTTTGAATCCCATTAAAATTGAATCTATCGTACGTGGCTATCTAACTGGCAGTGGTTTAAAAGATTATAAACAAACTGGTACCATCTGCGGATTAAAACTACCCGAAGGCTTAGTTGAAGCCAGTAAATTACCAGAACCTATTTTCACTCCGTCAAGTAAAGAAGCCGTTGGCAGTCATGATATAAATATCAGCTATGCAGAATGTGAAAAACTCATCGGGGCTGATTTAGCCGCACAAGTAAAAGAAAAAGCTATCGCACTTTATACTGCTGCTGCAGAATATGCACTGACTAAAGGCATTATTATTTGCGACACAAAATTTGAATTCGGTTTAGATGAAAATGGCACGCTCACATTAATGGATGAAGTATTAACACCAGACTCTAGTCGTTTTTGGTCTATCGATACTTACCAAGAAGGGATTAATCCTCCATCATTCGATAAACAATTTGTACGCGATTGGTTAGAAAATAGCGGCTGGAATAAACAAGCGCCCGCCCCGAAAGTGCCAGAAAATATTATTCAGAAAACGGTTGATAAATATCAGGAAGCACTGGATTTATTAACAAAATAGAGATCAAAATCCCTGCTATTTACAGCGGGGATTTTTATGCATGATAACAACTAAAGATTTTCAGCCTTAATACATAAAAGGCTAGACAAACATAAAAAGTGCGGTTATATTTAAGTGACTTTTTATTCAAATAAAATGATTAATTATTCAATCTAAATTATAAACAAGGAAAAGATATGTCAAATACAATTCTACAACATTTACCTAAAGGGCAAAAAGTCGGTATCGCTTTCTCTGGTGGCTTAGATACCAGCGCGGCATTACTTTGGATGCGTCAAAAAGGTGCCGTGCCTTATGCATACACCGCCAATTTAGGCCAACCTGACGAAGATGATTACAGCGCAATCCCTAAAAAAGCGATGGCGTATGGTGCAGAAAATGCTCGCTTAATTGATTGTCGTGCTCAGCTTGCTCATGAGGGCATTGTGGCAATTCAATGCGGTGCATTCCATATTTCTACAGGCGGAATTCCTTACTTCAATACGACTCCACTAGGTCGCGCAGTAACTGGCACAATGCTTGTTGCAGCAATGAAAGAAGACGATGTGAATATTTGGGGGGATGGCTCTACATTCAAAGGGAATGACATCGAACGTTTCTATCGTTATGGTTTATTAACAAACCCGAATTTAAAAATCTATAAACCTTGGTTAGATGCGCAATTTATTGAAGAACTTGGTGGCCGCTTTGAAATGTCTCAATTTCTTATCGAAAATGGTTTTGACTACAAAATGTCCGTTGAAAAAGCCTACTCGACCGATTCCAATATGTTGGGTGCAACCCATGAAGCAAAAGACTTAGAGCAATTAAGCACAGGCATGAAAATTGTTAAACCAATTATGGGTGTCGCATTTTGGGATGACAATGTAGAAATTAAACCAGAAACAGTAACCGTCACTTTTGAAGAAGGCGTCCCAGTTGCATTAAATGGTAAACATTTTGATAATGCAGTTGATATTATTCTAGAAGCCAATCGTATCGGTGGCCGTCATGGTTTAGGGATGTCTGACCAAATCGAAAATCGTATTATTGAAGCCAAATCTCGTGGTATTTATGAAGCACCAGGGATGGCATTATTGCATATCGCTTACGAACGTTTGGTAACTGGTATTCACAATGAAGATACCATCGAACAATATCGTATTAATGGCATCCGTTTAGGCCGTTTGTTATATCAAGGTCGTTGGTTTGATCCGCAAGCATTAATGCTGCGTGAAACAGCACAACGTTGGGTGGCAAAAGCAATTACGGGTACAGTAACACTTGAACTTCGTCGTGGTAACGACTTCACTATCTTAAATACCGAATCACCGAACTTAACCTACGAAGCAGAGCGTTTAAGTATGGAAAAAGTGGAAGATGCGCCATTTGATCCAATTGATCGTATCGGTCAATTAACTATGCGTAATTTAGATGTATCTGACACCCGAGGTAAACTTGGTATCTATGCACAAACAGGTTTATTAAGCGCAATTAAAGATTCAGTATTGCCACAATTAGGCAAGAAATAAGATAAAAGTGCGGTTCAAATTTCTCTTAAATGTTGACCGCACTTTCAGTGATTAACGATAGTTCACTTGCTCACTATCGGATAAATGAATGGTGGTCTTCGCCAGCTGCGTTTCAGAAATCACCTTACCATGACGAATAGAATAACGTGCAGGAACTTGACGGCGTACGGCATCAAAGCCATTTTCTGCAGGCAGTACAATAAAGTTTGCACTGTTACCTTCTTTGATTCCATAATCCGTTAAACCTAATGCTTTCGCACTATTTTCAGTGACTAATTTCAGACCATCATTAATTTGACCATATCCCATTAACTGGCAAACATGTAATCCCATGTGTAATACCTGTAGCATATTCGCTGTACCAAGCGGATACCAAGGATCAAACACATCATCATGCCCAAAACAAACATTGATATTATTTTTGAGCATCTCTTTTACTCGCGTTACACCGCGACGTTTTGGATAGGTATCAAAGCGTCCTTGAAGATGAATATTCACTAATGGGTTTGCCACAAAATGAATTTTTGACATCTTTAATAGTCGGAAAAGACGAGATGCATAAGCATTATTATATGAATGCATGGCCGTTGTATGGCTTGCCGTCACTTTTTCTCCTATGTCATATTTCAAGGCTAATGCCGCGACCGTTTCAACAAAACGAGATTGTTCATCATCAATTTCATCACAATGAATATCAATCTGTTTGTTGTACTTGCGAGCAATATCAAAAGCGATATGCATCGACTCTACACCATATTCACGGGTAAATTCAAAATGAGGTATGCCGCCAACAACATCTGCGCCCATCTCCATAGCCTGATCTAATAATTTCTCGCCATTTGGATAAGACAAAATACCTTCTTGTGGAAATGCTACAATCTGTAAATCCACCCAAGGAGCGATTTCTTTTTTGACTTCAAGCATAGCTTTTAGCGCAGTTAATGTTGGATCAGAGACATCAACATGAGTACGGACATACTGAACCCCACTTGCAATCTGCCATTTTAATGTCTTCCATGCGCGAGATTTTACATCTTCATGGCTTAACAATGATTTACGCTCAGCCCAACGTTCAATCCCTTCAAATAAGGTACCAGATTGATTCCAATTTGGCTGTCCTGCGGTTTGTGTCGCATCTAAATGAATATGAGGCTCTACGAATGGAGGATAAACAATACCTTCTTCACCATCGAGTATCTCACCTAAATAATTAAAAACCTCATCTTGAGAAAAAATTCGACTAATTTTTCCTTCTTCAATTAAAATCTGCCATAACCCTTCGCGATTATGAATATGTACATTTTTAACTAACATTCTTTTTCCTTATTTCATCGCTAATTTTTTACCGAGTAATGGTGTTAAAACCAAATAGGTAACTGCTCCACCAATTACCGCATTTACAGGGATAATGCCTGGTAATAATTTACCGCAAACCACACCAACAATAACTGAAACAATAGCAGTCCAATTTATATTTAAGAATCTAGCTTGTTCAAAATTTTCATAAGCTTTACGACGTAAAATATAATCAGCAATAATGACACCACCAACGGGAGGAATTGCTGAAGATAAGAAAGTAAGCCAACCGACGAAATTATTATATAACCACAAGGCACATAAGGTTCCGATAATACCATTGACGACGGATAAAGTTCGGCTACTTAATCCTGTAATATTCGCAAAACCTAAACCCGAAGCATAAAGCGCGTTATCATTTGTTGTCCAAATATTTAAACCGAGCACAATAATGGCTGGAATAATAAGGCCTTGAGCAACCATCACATCAGAAATATCTGACATTCCAGTCACAGCCGCGCCTGCAGCGCCAAAAATAAACATTAATGAATTACCTAAAAAGAAAGCAATCATACTAATAATGATTGCTTGCTTTGCTTTTCGACCAAATCGAACAAAATCGGCAGTTAATGAGCCTGCACTAATAAAGGAGCCCACAACTAAGGTGATCGCCATTGAGAGTGAAATGCTTTCTTTTGGCACAATATGTTGTAATACTTCTAAACCACCGCCATTAGTAACGGCAAGATAAACTGAGTAAGAACCTAATATGGCAATAGCAGGTACCGCAATAGTGGAAAGAATCGTCAGCGCTGAAATACCAAAGAAGACCGTAATCGTCATCAATAAACCTGAGCCAAGAATTAAATAATTCACATCAATACCAGTTACTTTATTAACAGGGATTGCAAACATCGCCACGCCGACACCAAACCAACCAACTTGAGTGCCGCCAAGCAATAAGGAGGGTAACCAAGATCCTCGAATACCAAAAGAATAACGCGCTAAAATATGCGTGGTTAATCCAGTTTTAGCCCCTATATACCCAAGAAAAGATGTATAAAGACCTAACATTAGGTTACCTAAAATAACAGCAAGCCAGAAATCATTATAAGTTAACGACGTACCTAATGTTCCCCCCGTCCACATACTTGCTGAAAAGAATGTTAAACCTAACATCACAAATGTTAAAGCAATCATACCCTTTCGTTCATTGAAAGGAACGGGTTTTAAACTAAAATTTTCCGAACTCATGAAATAATCTCCTCCCAAATAAAAGATCTAGGCATTCTAATACGATAAAAATGCAAAAGCAAACGTTTGCGCAACTAACTATAAAACAGATAAATTTGAATACTTATAGTTTTTAACAATATCACTTTGATAAGCAGATAGATTAATTAGTGCTTTTACTATTAAAATTGACATACATCAATTTTTTAGGACACAAAAAGGTATTGTAAACGGAATAATTTGGCGTGCATTATGCTTAATTACACTTCAGAACTTTTGGATAAAAAGTGCGGTATTAAACTAAGAAAGTTTTTAAAAAGAAAAAACCGATTTTCAATCACTGAAAATCGGTTTAAAGAAGAACAATTTTATTGAACGATTTCGCCGACAATACTGCGAGTTACCTCTTTCACTTCCGTAAGTTTCACTTTCACAATATCACCTATTTTGTAAATGCGCTGACCTTTAATATAAAGGGCAATCTCATCAGAATTCACCTGCATTTCTTCTTTATTACTATGTAAAGTTGAAGCAGGTATAAACATTGAGGCGCCATTTTCTAATAATTGCACACGTAATCCACCACGCATCACATCTTGCACCTCCGCATCAAATTCAGCATTTTCTGAGACTTTATTAGCAAGATAGCGACAATATAACCAGTCTGCGATATCACGTTCTACTAGGCGATTTTGGCGACGAGCCTCTTGTAAACGTGCCAGTACTTCATCTTGTGGCTTATTACAAGCTTGTTGTGTCAGTACGGCTTTAATTAAACGATGGTTCACCATATCAGAATATTTACGAATTGGTGATGTCCATGTCGCGTACCCTTCTAAACCAAGACCAAAGTGCGGTGCTAATTCTGATTTAAATTCGGCGAAAGTTAAATAACGACGTAAACGGAATTCTAAGTAGTCGCCTTCAATCGGTTCAATATCATGGCGCATTTGGCAATAACCGTTTAATGTCGCCAAATTTTCTACCGAATAACGCTCAGCAAGTTCAGCTTGATTTTGTTCATTGGCTAAATTTGCCATTAAGAAATTGAGCGCATTCTCTAAGAATTTCTTATCAAAACCGCTATGCGTATTGAAAATACCAGTTTGTGCCTGCTCTGCTAAAAATTGTGCGGCACAAATGTTAGCAATAATCATCGATTCTTCGACAATTTGATTGGCTATACGACGATATTCTGCTTTGATTTCTGCCACTTTGCCATTTTCAGCGAGCACAAAAGAATAATCCGGTTTTTCTTTAAATAACAAAGAATGCGTCTTACGCCATTGAATACGAGCTTTGGTAAATTGATGTAACCAATCAATTTGCTGTGCAATTTCTGAAGTTTCGGGTTGCCATGCGTTATCTGCCTGTTCTAAATAATCCGACACTTTGTTATAAGCCAATTTCGCTTTAGATTGAACATAAGCCGAAACAAAATGCGGTTTGGCCGTGATATTGCCTTCAAGATCCGTTTCGATATAACAAACAAGCGCTGGACGCGTTTCATTTGCAATTAACGAACATAATTCATCAGATAATTCACGTGGCAACATTGGGATGTTAAAACCTGGCAAATAATTGGTGAAACAACGCTGTCTCGCATCTTTTTCAATTTGAGAATCTAACGCGATATAAGCAGTTGGATCCGCAATCGCGACAACTAATTTCCAAGCTGTTTGTACGCCATTTTGTTCGATAGGCTCGATATATAAGGCATCGTCCATATCCATTGTGCTTTCTGAGTCAATCGTCACAAAATGAAGTGCAGTCAGATCTTCACGGGTTTGTTGATCTAACATTTCATAACTTTCAGCGCCTTGCACAGGATAACGAGATTGCTCATGACGTGCCAATGTTACCCACCAAGGGGCAAATTCATCATCAGCTCGGCAAATAAACTGATTAATAGTGGCATAGAAAAAGCGATCATCACGTAATGGGTGCGTTTTTAAATTAGCAACCACCCAATCGCCTTCTTGTAATTCTTCTTTTACAGATTTGGCTTGTTGTGCGCCAATGGGTTGGTTAATACTTGGATGATCCACCAAAACTTGCAATTTCTTGTCTTTATTGAACCGCACTTTTGCAATGAAACGTGTCAACATTGGCTCAATTAAGGATTCCGGCTCGGCTTGTTCTTTGTCGCCTTGCTTTTCAATAGTAGCTTTGATTTTGTCGCCGTGCATAACCTTTTTCATTGAAGGCGGTGCGATGAAATAAGTTTTCTTATCGCACTCTAAAAAACCATAGGCTTTATCTGTGCTTTTTACCACGCCTTCTACATGCTCTTTGCTGTCGTGGATTTGTTGTTTAAGTTGTGCGAGTAAAGGATTATCTTGAAACATAGTTATATTTTAAAAAAGAGAAAAGGCAGACTGAAAAGCCTGCCTAAAAAATAATATAAGAAAAATTATTCTTCGCCTAATTCGCCCATTGCGGTAATGCTGAAACCTGCATCTACATGAACAATTTCACCGGTAATACCTGATGCTAAATCAGAGCATAAGAATGCCGCTGAGTTACCCACATCTTCGATAGTGACAGTGCGGCGTAATGCAGCGGTTTTCTCAAAGGTAGAAAGCATTTTTTTGAAGTTTTTAATGCCTGATGCCGCTAAAGTACGGATTGGACCAGCAGAGATTGCATTCACACGAATACCTTCTTTACCTAAATCCGCAGCCATCACGCGAGTTGCCGCTTCAAGAGATGCTTTCGCTAAGCACATAACGTTGTAGTTAGGAATTGCGCGTTCTGCACCTAAATAAGAAAGCGTTAATAATGCAGCATTTGGATTTAAGTAAGGACGTGCTGCTTGAGCCATTGCAACGAAGCTGTATGCGCTAATATCGTGAGCAATACGGTAACCTTCACGTGTCGCTGCGTTTACGTAATCACCATCTAATTGGTCACCTGGCGCAAATGCGATTGCGTGAACAAAACCATCAAATTTATCCCAACGCTTACTTAATTCTGCAAAGCAATTTTGAATGCTTTCATCAGTTGCAACATCTAAAGGAAGCACGATATCAGAACCAAATTCTTTAGCAAATTCTTCTACGCGCGGCTGTAATTTATCGTTTAAATAAGTGAAAGCCAGTTCTGCACCTTGTTCTTTCATTGATTTTGCGATCCCGTAAGCGATAGAACGATTGCTTGCAAGACCGGTGACTAAAATGCGTTTACCTGTTAAGAAACCCATAATTTTTCCTATATTGTTAGCGTAAAAAACTTGCGTAGTATAAGCGAAAATTTGTCTTTGTACAAAGCAGACCAATTTTTCTAAGAAAACCAACCGCACTTTATTTACAAATTCGTTTGAGCAAAAACCTAAAATCAGCGAAAATAGCCCACATTTTTAATTGAATGAAGAAGAAACAATGAGTTATCCATTAGAAGAAGTTAATAAACGTCGCACTTTTGCGATTATTTCCCACCCCGATGCAGGTAAAACAACCATCACCGAAAAAGTACTTTTATACGGAAATGCAATTCAAACAGCAGGTTCTGTAAAAGGCAAAGGCTCGACTGCGCATGCCAAATCCGACTGGATGGAAATGGAAAAACAACGTGGAATTTCGATTACCACTTCCGTAATGCAATTTCCTTATAACGATTGCTTGGTGAACTTACTTGATACCCCGGGGCACGAAGATTTCTCTGAAGATACTTACCGCACTTTAACTGCTGTGGACAGCTGTTTAATGGTTATCGACTCCGCAAAAGGGGTTGAGGAACGTACAATTAAACTAATGGAAGTAACTCGCTTACGTGATACGCCAATCATCACCTTCATGAACAAACTCGACCGCGATATTCGCGATCCAATGGAATTATTAGATGAAGTGGAAAATATTCTGAAAATTCGTTGTGCACCAATTACATGGCCGATTGGTTGCGGAAAATTATTTAAAGGCGTTTATCATATCGCTAAAGATGAAACCTATCTTTATCAATCCGGTCAAGGCTCAACTATTCAAGAAGTTCGCATTGTGAAAGGTTTAAATAGCCCAGAATTAGATGCTGCTGTTGGCGACGATTTAGCGCGACAACTTCGCGATGAATTGGAATTAGTGCAAGGCGCAAGTAACGAATTTGAACATGATGCCTTTATTAAAGGTGAACTTACACCAGTATTTTTCGGGACAGCATTAGGTAACTTTGGTGTGGATCATTTCCTTGATGGTTTAACACAATGGGCGCCAAAACCACAATCTCGTCAAGCAGATACAAGAACCGTTGAAAGTTCAGAAGAAAAATTCAGTGGTTTCGTATTTAAAATTCAAGCTAACATGGATCCAAAACACCGTGACCGAGTTGCCTTTATGCGTGTTGTTTCAGGCAAATATGAAAAAGGCATGAAGCTCAAACACGTTCGTATCGGCAAAGATGTGGTGATTTCTGATGCCTTAACCTTTATGGCGGGCGACCGCTCTCACGCAGAGGAAGCGTATGCGGGCGATATTATCGGCTTGCATAACCACGGTACGATCCAAATTGGCGATACCTTTACGCAAGGTGAAACTTTAAAATTTACCGGTATTCCAAACTTTGCTCCAGAACTATTCCGCCGTATTCGCTTGAGAGATCCACTCAAACAAAAGCAATTACTTAAAGGCTTAGTACAACTTTCAGAAGAAGGTGCAGTGCAGGTATTCCGCCCATTAATGAACAACGATTTAATTGTAGGTGCTGTGGGTGTCTTGCAGTTTGATGTGGTGGTTTCTCGTCTAAAAACTGAATATAACGTAGAAGCGATTTATGAAAATGTGAACGTTGCAACCGCACGCTGGGTGGAATGTGCCGATGCGAAAAAATTCGAAGAATTTAAACGCAAAAATGAGCAAAATTTAGCTTTAGATGGTGGAGATAACTTAACCTATATTGCGCCAACAATGGTAAATCTGAATTTAGCTCAAGAACGTTATCCTGATGTCGTTTTTTACAAAACTCGTGAACATTAAAACGACAAAGTGCGGTGAAATTTCACCGCACTTTTCCAGAAAAAAAGCGTTGAAATTTAATTCAACGCTTTTCTTTTATTTAGAGACTTTTTCTTGTCTTAATCGCCAAAGTTGATAAACATTCACAACGGTTAAAAATGCATTTAATAATGCTACAGGATAAGCGGCGATAATTACGCTATAGATCACAAATAAAATTGCGCCAATGCTGTTCACTATGCGTAAATGTACGATAGATTTAAACAAAAACGATACTGCAACAAAAAAGGTTGCGATATAACCCAATAATTCAACTAAATTCAATTCCATAGTTCTGTTCTCTTCGATTAAAAATAAAAACGGGCGCCATGATAAAAGATTTTTAAAACAAGGAAAAGATCAGAAAAAAAAGCAACCGATTGCAAGATGAAATTATTTTTTCTTATGAAAAATAAAGGTATTTTCATCATCATTAGTGCATAAAAAGCCGGGACGAGTGCGCACATCTAAAATCTTGGGAGCATATCCAATTTGGGGGGATTAGATAACATAAACTCGCTCAACCCGCACTTTGTCACCGGCTAAATTCTTTTAGCAATCTAGATGATCTTACTATGAACAATAAAAGAATTTAATAAAACGAGGTTCTATCTTTTGTAATAACTAGAATTCCAATTTCTACCATTCTAGAAATTGGACTAATTATAAACCATGAAGTAACTTTAGATTCAAGAGAATTCTAGAGAAATGAAAGTTATGATTTTATTCTAAATGAAGACAAGTTGTACTAAAAACATATAGAAAAGCGTACCAACGGCAATAGATAGAAACATATTTTTCTTCCAAAAATGCAGCCCTAGCACCAGTATGCCTGCAAGAAAATCAGGGATACCATGATAACCAGTTAAAACATCAATATTCTTATAGCAATAAACTACAAGCATACCAAACATAGCTGGAGGTAAAACTTTCCCAAGATAGCGAATATATTGTGGAATAGGACGATTAGCTGGGAACACAAAAAATGGCAATAAGCGCGTAAATTGCACAGTAAGCACACAAATTCCAATCGTCATAATCTGTTCTGTGAGTGTCATTTTAGCAACTCCAATTTTGTGTCTAATTTAAGCCCACGCATAGTTAGAATTAACCAGATACCAATTAATGTTGGAATTAAGAAATATTCTTTGCCTACAATCAGTAAAAAAGCCAATGCAATCACTAAACCCAATAGAGAGCTTTCATGGGATTTTTCCTTTATCCAATTTTCTGCAAAAATGACTAAGAAAAGAGCGGTCATCGAGAATTCCACACCTTTTAAATCAAAAGGTAAAACAGAGCCAAATAAGTTACCCATTGCTGCGCCAATCACCCAATAAATATGCAAATATAAGCTTACAAAAAACATATACCAACCTTTATCTAAGTACGGTGGAATTTTGGCCATATAATTTAAAGAAAAAGATTCATCTACAAGGGTAGTAATTAAATACCAACGTTTATGACCGATATGTACCCCATATTTTTCTAACATTGATATGCCATAGAAAATCTGGCGAGTACTGATCATTAAGGTAATTAATAACACACTGATTGGAGAAAAAGGTGCGATAAGTGCTCCAGCAGCAATAAACTCAACAGAACCGGCATAAATAAGTAAAGCCATCAAAGTAGGATATAAAAATCCGAAACCTAGTGCCTTCATATAAATACCGTATGCCACACCAAGAAATAGAAATCCTGCAATCATCGGTGCACTATAAGGAAAAGCAGCTTTAGCCGCTGCACTAATCGGGTGAGGCTGCTGATTTTGTTGAAAAAAATTCATTTATTACTTCTATAAATCTAAAACAGATAGCCCTGGTAAAGTTGAAAAACTTTGAGCTTTTACGGTTTGATAAAAATCTTCTAAATAAGAAAGGGATTCATCTTCTTTGCGAATAGCCGCATATAGATTGCTATATAAACCTTCTTTTGTGACTTTTCTTGCCACGACATAGCCCTTTTCCAAATAAGGCAACGCAGCCCAATAAGGGATAGTCGCAATGCCACGACGACTCGCTACTAATTGAATCATAGCAATAGTCAATTCAGTTGTGCGGCGAGTAGGATTAATGCCTTTTGGTTTAAGCACTTTCCGCAATAGATCTAACATATCATCAGGAACTGGATAAGTTACCCAGGTTTCATCTGCAAAATCTTCCGCATCCCAAATTTCTTTTTCTGCCAAAGGATGATCTTTTGAGCAAATTCCAACCATCTCATAAGAAAAGAGCGGTTTAAAAATTACATCATCATTATACTCTACTTCTGATACTATCGCCCAATCTGCTCGGTGAGAAAGCAATAAACCAACAGGATCCGTATGAAAACCAGATACAATATCCAACTCAACTAGCCCCCAATGCCGACGAAATTCGTCCATAGCAGGCATTAACCAATCAAAACAAGTATGACATTCCACAGCTATGCGAAGCTGACCCGCATCTCCGTCTTTAACCCTAGCAAGATCACGTTCAGCATCTACGACTTTTGGCATCACTTCATTAGCAAGACGAATTAAACGTTCTCCCGCAGAAGTAAAACGAAGTGGATTACTTTTACGCTCAAACAAAGGTAAACCAAACTGTTCTTCTATTAATTTAATTTGGTGAGAAAGGGCTGATTGGGTTAAATATACTCGCTTTGCTGCCAAAGAAACGCTCCCTGTCTCTTTTAAGGCCAATAAAGTTTTAAGATGTCTAAATTCTAGAAAGGTTGGTTTCATTAAAAATATTCATACAAAATAGAAAATTAGATGATAGATATAATACCTTAAAATACGAAATATTCGAATTAATATTCTATAGAAAAAACAAAAAACCCATATCTTTCGACACGGGGTTCTTCTGTTTTTACTTAATTTAGATATGTATTTGGTAACCTGGCGGTGCCCTACTCTCACATGGGGAAGCCCCACACTACCATCGGCATTACAGCGTTTCACTTCTGAGTTCGGTATGGTGTCAGGTGGTTCCACCGCACTATCGCCGCCAGGATAATTCTTTGATAACTTGTATTCTTACTTCTATCTATGTTCTTCATTGGCCACAAGCTGAATCTGATTTTCTTTTTATTGAGTCTTCTATATCTACTTTTCTTTGTTTAGTCTTCTCTTTCGCTCTTTTCCAAAAACACTTGAGCGTTGTATAGTTAAGCCTCTCGGGCAATTAGTACAGGTTAGCTCAATGACTCACATCACTTACACACCCTGCCTATCTACGTCTTAGTCTTAAACAACCCTTACAGGTTTATAACCTGGGAGAACTCATCTCTTGGCAAGTTTCGTGCTTAGATGCTTTCAGCACTTATCTCTTCCGCACTTAGCTACCCGGCAATGCGTCTGGCGACACAACCGGAACACCAGTGGTGCGTCCACTCCGGTCCTCTCGTACTAGGAGCAGCCCCAACCAATTCTCCAACGCCCACGGCAGATAGGGACCGAACTGTCTCACGACGTTCTAAACCCAGCTCGCGTACCACTTTAAATGGCGAACAGCCATACCCTTGGGACCTACTTCAGCCCCAGGATGTGATGAGCCGACATCGAGGTGCCAAACACCGCCGTCGATATGAACTCTTGGGCGGTATCAGCCTGTTATCCCCGGAGTACCTTTTATCCGTTGAGCGATGGCCCTTCCATTCAGAACCACCGGATCACTATGACCTACTTTCGTACCTGCTCGACTTGTCTGTCTCGCAGTTAAGCTTGCTTATACCATTGCACTAACCTCACGATGTCCGACCGTGATTAGCAAACCTTCGTGCTCCTCCGTTACTCTTTGGGAGGAGACCGCCCCAGTCAAACTACCCACCAGACACTGTCCGAGACCGCGTTCCGCAATCTTCGTTAGAACATCAAACGTTAAAGGGTGGTATTTCAAGGACGACTCCATAATCACTGGCGTGACTACTTC
>NZ_VCED01000004.1 GCF_006384255.1 Haemophilus seminalis | reverse complement strand
TAGCACGCCAGCAGTGCCGACAACAGCGGATTTAGTGGACTTGAATGGCACGGTAGGTGCACCTGTCAACAAAAACGCGGCGGCGACGGTAGGTGACTTACAAAATATGGGCTGGGTGGTATCTGCGAAAGATGGCAATGGCTACAAAGATGTGGTGAAAAATGCTAATGTAGTGGATTTTAAAGGCGGTACAGGCATTGAAATTACCGGTAACACATTGGCTGACGGCACTCGTGAAATTACGGTAGGCATCAAAGAAGGTAAAGTTACTGATAAAGTAACAGTTACTCATAAAGATGGAACTAAAACCGAAGCTGTTAAGATCGGAGATAATTACTACAAGATCGATAAAGATGGAAAACCAGAAGGCTTCCAAACAGATGTGAATGGTAAGCCTGCAGGTACCCTAAATATCGATAAAAATGATGTTATCACTAACAGTGGTTCAGGCTTTGTTACCGGTAATACCGTGGCAACAGCAATCCAAGAGTCTGGTTGGAATGTTGGTTTGGCTGACTCATCCAAAGCTAATGCAGCATTTAGTGATAAAGATAAAGCCTTATCAGCAGATAAACTTGAGAAAGTCAATCCAAATGACAATGTTCGTTTTGCAGATGGTAAAGGCACAAAAGCGGCTGTTGCAACTGTTGAGCGTGTTGATGAGTTTGGCAAGAAAGTGACTGATACTTATGTGAAGTTTGATGTGGATGCGGGTGAAATTACTGCGGACGCAACCAAACCTGGTATGGTAAAAGGCCCTGTTACTGCAGATGAAGCGAAGAAACTGGCAGACGATCTGAAGAAAGCCGAACAGGCAGTAAAAGATTTGCCTGCGGATGCAACTCCAGAAGCGAAAAAAGCTGCCCAAGATGTACTTAAAGTAGCCCAAGATGCGGCAGCTCCGTTGAACAAAGTGGCAACCGCACAAAATGTTGCTGAAGCTATCAACAATTCAGGCTGGAGAACAAACTCTAAAACTGCAACAGGCGGTGCGAAAGATACGCTAATCAATCCTGGTAAGGCGGTGAACTTTGAATCTGGTAAAAATATGGAAGTGGCACAAACTGTCGATAAAGATGGCAATGTGGCATATACCTATAAAACCAAAGACGATGTTCAATTCAATAGTGTTCAATTTGGTGATGCTAATGGACCTAAGATCACAAACAATGGTGGTAACATCAATGTAAGTGGTGCAGATGGTAAAGCACCAACTAAGATTACAGGCGTTGCTGCGGGTGATATTTCACCAAATAGCACAGATGCCGTAAATGGTGCACAGCTTTATGTATTGGCTGGTGATCAGAAAAATGTAACTCCTACAAATAATAAGTACGATACGATTGAGTATGATAGCCAAAATAATCCTAAGTATGTGACTAAAGACGCGCCTAAAGGTAAAACAGTTGTAACTGAAAAAATTGATGGGCATGATGTCGCGGTGTTAAAAACTTACAATGTTCATAGCCAAAAAGAGATTGTAACTAACTCCGTAGTTGAAGCAATTTACAATATGAATGAGCAAGGTATTAAGTTCTTCCATTCTAATGACGGCGTAGCTCGCCCGAAAATGGAACAAGAGAATGACTTTGATTCAAGTGCAAGTGGTAAATTTGCAACAGCGATTGGTTCTAAATCAAGCGCTGAAGGTGAACACGCAGTTGCAATTGGTTTCAATTCTGTTGTAACGGGTAAGGATTCGATCAGTATTGGTACGGGTAACCGTGTAACTGGTAATAACTCTGGTGCATTTGGTGACCCAAGCACAGTAAGCGGCCAAGGAAGTTATTCTGTGGGTAACAATAATACCGTCTCAACCAATGATACGTTTGTGTTAGGTAATGACGTGAAACACACTGTAGAAAACTCTGCTATCTTGGGTGCTAAATCTACAGCTCGTGGCGGTAATGGTTCTAAAACTGGTACTTTACGTAACTTGAAACAGGATGGTACTCAAGGTGCTAGCACAACAGCTGGTTCAACAGGTACTGTAAGCACTGCAACGGTAGGGTATATGACTTATGGTGGTTTCCAAGGAGCGAAAGCTGATGGCGTAGTTTCTGTTGGTGCAGCAGGTAATGAGCGTCGTATTCAAAACGTAGCGGCGGGTGAAATTTCATCAACTTCTACTGATGCGATTAACGGTAGTCAGTTATATGCTGTCGCTGCAGGTATTGGTCATAAGCTTGGTGGCTTGGATAACAAGATCAACAAAGTTGGCAAACGTGCGGATGCGGGTACTGCAAGTGCATTAGCGGCGGCGACAATTCCGCAAGCTTATACTCCAGGCAAGAGCTTAGTTGGTATTGCAGCTGGTAACTACCAAGGGCAAAATAGTCTTGCGCTAGGTATGTCTCGTATCTCTGATAACGGTAAGATCATCATCCGTTTATCTGGTACGGCAAATACCCAAGGTAAAACTGGCGTTGCAGCTGGCGTAGGTTACCAATGGTAATCAGTTGATAGCGAAAACATAATGAAAAAACACCGCACTTTGCGGTGTTTTTTATATCGGCTTTAAAAATATGCTTTAATTAACATTAAAAGAGAGGAAAATATGCCCGTTATTGTGTCATACCATTTCACTTGCAATGCTTTATTAAAGATTGTTTAATAAGATTGTTATCATAATAAGCTTAAAAAAAAACATAATGAACTAGTTTACTAGTACAAAAAATAAGTGTAGAGTAACAACATAATTAAACACAACATTTGAAAGCAAGAGAGTGATGTATGGCTAAAGAAAAAATTGAAATTGTCGTGGCAAACGATGATACGCGTATTGAGAAAGTCGATCAGGTTTTACCGCCCATTGCCTTATTAGAAAAATACCCAGCTAGTGAATATGCGGCTAAATTAGTAAAACAAACCCGTCATGAAGCACATAATATTATTCATGGTAAAGATGATCGTTTATTAGTGATTATTGGTCCTTGCTCTATTCATGATCCTAAAGCAGCAATTGAGTATGCAAACCGTTTAAAACCATTACGTGAAAAATATAAAGATAGCCTTGAAATTATTATGCGTGTGTACTTTGAAAAACCACGTACAACGGTGGGTTGGAAAGGTTTAATTAACGATCCGTATTTAAATGATACTTATCGTTTAAATGATGGTTTACGCATTGCACGAAAATTACTTTCTGATATTAATGATTTAGGTGTGCCATCTGCAGGTGAATTTTTAGATATGATCACACCACAATATGTTGCAGATTTTATGAGCTGGGGTGCAATTGGGGCGCGTACGACTGAATCACAAGTTCACCGTGAGTTAGCCTCTGGTTTATCTTGTGCGGTTGGTTTTAAAAATGCAACTAATGGTGGTGTGAAAGTTGCTTTAGATGCAATTGGCGCAGCAGAAGCTCCTCATTATTTCTTATCTGTAACCAAATTTGGTCATTCTGCGATTGTTTCTACAAAAGGGAATGAAGATTGCCATATTATTTTACGCGGCGGTGATAAAGGACCAAACTATAACGCTGAAGATGTGGTAAAAGTTTGTGCTGATATTGAGAAATCTGGTCGTATTCCACATGTTATGGTTGATTTCAGCCATGCAAATAGCTGTAAACAATTTAAAAAACAAATGGACGTTTGCCAAGATGTATGCAATCAGATTGCATCTGGTTCTAAACAAATCTTTGGCGTAATGGTGGAAAGTCATTTAGTGGAAGGCCGTCAAGATTTAGTTGATGGCAAAGCGCAAACTTATGGGCAAAGTATTACGGATGCGTGCATTGGATGGGAAGATTCTGAAATTCTTCTTAAACAGCTTTCTGATGCAGTGATTGCTAGACGTAAAGTGACGAGTAATTAATTGAAATATCATTTAGAGAAAAGTGCGGTTAATTTTGACCGCACTTTGTATATAAAAGGAGAAATGATGAATATCGTCTTTTTAGATAGTACGGCTATCCCGAAGCATATCCCTATTCCTCGTCCAACTTTTGCGCATACTTGGATTGAATATGAGCATACTTCTTCTGCAGAAACGATTGAACGAGCGAAAGATGCTGATATTGTTATTACGAGCAAAGTCATTTTTGATCGAGAAACGTTAAAACAATTACCTAAGTTAAAGTTAATTGCAATTACTGCAACCGGTACAAATAATGTTGATCTTGTGGCTGCAGAAGAAATGGGAATTACCGTGCGTAATGTGACAGGTTATTCCAGCACGACAGTACCAGAACATGTCATGGGATTAATTTTCGCTTTAAAACATAGTTTAGCTGGTTGGTTACGCGATCAAATGGAAGCAAAATGGTCGGAAAGTAAACAGTTTTGTTATTTTGATTACCCAATTACAGATGTGTTCGGTTCAACATTAGGTGTAGTTGGTAAAGGTTGCTTAGGGACAGAAGTGGGGCGTTTGGCTAATGCCGTGGGAATGAAGGTGCTTTATGCAGAACATAAAGATGCCACTGTTTGCCGTGAAGGTTATACGCCCTTTGAGGAAGTCTTAAAACAAGCGGATATTGTGACTTTGCATTGCCCATTAACTGAAACAACCAAGAATTTAATTAATGCAGAAACCTTATCCAAAATGAAAAAAGGTGCATTTTTGATTAATACAGGGCGTGGGCCCTTGATTGATGAACTTGCATTAGTTGATGCGTTAAAAACGGGGCATTTAGGCGGAGCGGCTTTGGATGTAATGGTAAAAGAGCCACCAGAAAAAGATAATTCGTTAATTTTAGCTGCAAAAACTATGCCTAATTTAATTATCACTCCGCATATTGCTTGGGCGAGTGATAGTGCAGTGACAACATTAGTTGGCAAAGTAATGCAAAACATCGAAGAATTTGTACAACAATTAAATCAAAAATAATGAATTTCCCTATTTCTCTTTATATTGCGCTACGTTATTGGCGTGCGAAAAGTGCGGATCGTTTTGGGCGATTAGTCACTAATCTTGCAAGTCTGGGGATCGTGCTAGGTGTGATGGCATTGATCATCGTGCTTTCTGTGATGAATGGATTAGAAGGTTACCAAAAACAACAGGTGTTATCTTCCATTCCTCATGCGATTGTGAGTGAAGAACAGCCTATTTCTACAGAAAAAACATTAGAAAATTTACCGCACTTTGTCCAAAAAGCGGTGCCGATCAATACAACAAATGTGATTTACCAAACGACAAAAGGTGTGAGTGCAGGACAAATCATTGGTATTCAATCATTTTCTGATGATCCTTTGGTTGAATCTTTTGATCAGACTAAATTTAATGAAATTTTACCTAGCGGTGAATTTAAACTGGTCATTGGTGATCAACTTGCGCAAAAACTGGGCGTGAATATTGGGGATAAAATCCGTTTGATGATTACAGAAAATAGCCAATATACACCATTCGGTCGGGTGCCAATGCAGCGTTTATTTACTGTTAGCAATATTTATTATGATTATGGCGAAGCATCGGGTTATGAAGCCTTTGCTAATATTACAGATATTGGTCGCTTAATGCGTATTCAACCGCAGCAAGCGCAGGGTTATCGTTTATTTTTGAATGATCCGTTCCAAATTACAGAACTCCCACAACATTTCCCAACACAAAAAATCACGGATTGGCGTGTCCAAAAAGGTGAATTTTTCCAAGCGGTGAGAATGGAAAAAAATATGATGGGATTGCTGATTAGTTTGATCATTGTCGTAGCGATTTCCAATATTGTCACCTCTTTAAGTTTAATGGTGGTGGATAAACAAGGGGAAATTGCGATCTTGCAAACTCAGGGCTTAACAAAATCTCAAGTGCGTTCAGTGTTTATTTATCAAGGATTGCTGGTGGGATTTGTTGGCACATTGCTCGGTGCTATTTTAGGGGTCTTAATCACCTTGAACTTAACAGACGTTGTAAGTGCGGTAAATCCACAAGGTGTTTTTTTACCGACAGAATTATCTTTTGTTCAAATGATTTTTGTCATTGGATTTTCCTTGTTGCTTTCTTTACTTTCTACACTTTATCCCGCTTATCGAGCAGCGAAAGTAGAACCTGCCGCTGCCTTGCGATACGAATAAGTTTTTAATGGTAAATGAATGATGGATGAACAATCACTTTTAGCTTTTGATACACAACATATTTGGCATCCTTATTCTTCCGTTTCTTCTGATATGCCGCTTTATGCGGTAGAATGTGCAGATGGCGTGATGATAACCTTAAAAGATGGTCGTCGTTTGATTGATGGTATGTCTTCTTGGTGGGCGGCGCTGCATGGTTATAATCACCCTCGTTTAAATGCGGCGGCACAGAATCAGTTGGCAAAAATGAGCCATATTATGTTTGGCGGTTTTACCCATGAACCCGCGGTAGAATTAGCTCAATTATTGGTACAAATTTTGCCAAATGGATTAGATAAGATCTTTTTTGCTGATAGTGGTTCAGTTGCTGTGGAAGTGGCGATGAAAATGGCTATTCAATATCATCACGCTAAAGGCGAAGTACAACGGCAAAAATTTGCCACCATCCGTTCGGGTTATCATGGCGATACTTGGAATGCTATGTCAGTGTGTGATCCAACCACAGGGATGCATCATTTATTTCATCATAGCCTGCCCGTACAATATTTTCTTCCTCAGCCCAATATTCCATTTAATGAATCTTGGAATGATGGTGCCATTGAACCTTTAGCTGATTTACTTAAGAAAAAAGGTAGCGAAATCGCCGCACTTATTTTAGAGCCTGTCGTGCAAGGTGCGGGCGGTATGTATTTTTATTCGCCAACTTATTTAGTGAAAGCGCAAGCGCTTTGTAAACAATATGGTGTATTGCTAATTTTTGATGAAATTGCCACGGGTTTTGGCCGTACAGGGAAATTATTTGCTGCCGAGCATGCTGGGATTTCGCCAGATATTATGTGTATCGGTAAAGCCTTAACGGGTGGTTATTTAACTTTATCGGCAACCATTACGACCACTGAAATTGCGCAAATTATTTGTAGCGGTGAGGCTAAATGCTTTATGCACGGCCCCACTTTTATGGCAAATCCATTGGCTTGTGCGATTGCGGCAGAATCTATCCGTTTATTATTGGAAAGCCCTTGGCAGCAAAATATTCAGCGAATTGAGTCTTCCTTAAAACAACAGCTTTCGCCTTTAGCTGAAAAAGATTACGTCAAAGAAGTTCGCGTATTAGGGGCGATAGGAGTGGTTGAAATGAAAAGTGCGGTAAATATGAAAACTTTAGTCCCACGTTTTGTGGAACAAGGTGTTTGGATTCGACCTTTCGGAAAATTGGTTTATGTGATGCCACCATTTGTGATTAAAGATGATGAACTTCAGAAATTAACAGAAGGCATGATTCTGGCTTTAACTCAGGAATATGAACATTAGGATGAAAAATGGATGCTTTTAAACAGCTGCTGGAACAGCTTAGCGCAAAAAATCAATATCGTTCAATTCCAGACTTAGTTCATCAAGGACGATATATTACGCGAGAAAATCGCACAATGTTGAATATGTCATCTAATGATTATTTAGGTTTGGCATCAAATGAAAACTTGCGCCAGTCTTTTTTACAGCAATATGGCGATAATTTCCCTTCTTTTACCAGTTCTTCGTCTCGTTTATTAACGGGAAATTTTCCTATTTATACCGATCTCGAGCAAATTATCGCACAACGTTTCCAACGGGAAAGTGCCTTATTGTTCAACAGTGGCTATCACGCAAATCTTGGTATTTTACCGGCATTGACGACAACAAAAAGTTTAATTTTGGCAGATAAATTAGTGCATGCCAGTATGATTGATGGTATTCGTCTGAGCCAATGTCAGTTTTTTCGTTATCGTCATAATGATTATCAACATCTAAAGAGTCTGCTCGAAAAAAATGCCGGAAAATTTGACCGCATTTTTATTGTGACAGAGTCGGTTTTTAGTATGGATGGCGATGTAGCTGATTTGAAGTATCTTGTTCAATTAAAAAAACAGTTTCCCAATACTTATCTTTATGTGGATGAAGCCCATGCAATAGGCGTTTATGGTAAAAACGGATTAGGTATTGCTGAGCGAGCTAATGTGATATCTGATATAGATTTATTGGTTGGCACTTTTGGCAAAGCCTTAGCTTCAATGGGCGCTTATGTCGTCTGTGATCAAATATTAAAAGAGTGCTTGATTAATCAAATGCGTCCATTGATTTTTTCAACCGCACTTCCGCCGTTTAATGTGGCGTGGACTCATTTTATTTTTGAACGATTACCACAACTTTCAAAAGAAAGAACGCATCTTGAGCAGTTAAGTGCATTTTTACGCCAAGAAGTGGAGCATAGAACGCAAATAATGCCAAGCCAAACTTGCATTGTTCCCTATATTTTAGGTGAGAACGAAGCAACCCTTGCCAAGGCGAAAGATCTGCAAGAGCAAGGTTATTATTGCTTGCCGATTAGACCACCGACAGTACCAAAAGGTACATCCAGAATACGATTGTCTTTGACGGCAGATATGACAATGGATGAAGTAAAACAGTTTGTGGCATGCTTATAAGGAAATAATGTGAAAACGAAATTTTATGATCATCAAGGTGAGCATTTAATAGTTTATTTTGCTGGCTGGGGGACACCTCTTGATGCGGTAGCTCATTTGATTTTGCCAACAAATCACAATTTATTAATTTGCTACGATTATCAAGATTTGAAGTTAGATTTTGATTTTTCTACCTATCAGCAAATTCGTGTAGTGGCATGGTCAATGGGTGTTTGGGTGGCAGAGCGAGTATTACAAGGAATCACCTTACAATCAGCAACCGCAGTGAATGGCACAGGTTTACCTTGTGATGATAGCTTCGGTATTCCCTACGCTATTTTTAAAGGTACGCTAGAGAATCTCACAAAAAATACTCGTTCAAAGTTTGAACGTAGAATCTGTGGTGATAAAGTATCTTTTGAACGTTATCAACAATTTTCTGCACGACCATTTAACGAAATTCATCAAGAACTCACCGCACTTTTTGCGATGATTCAGCAGGATAAACGCATCGATCTTATTCACTGGGCAAATGCATGGGTTAGTTCTCGCGATAAAATTTTTATGCCAGCTAATCAGCACCAATATTGGGCATCGCGTTGTGCTGTTCAGGAAATAGAGGGTGAGCATTATGTGTTTTCAAGATTTACCCACTGGTCGGCATTATGGAATCATTAGCTTCCGTAGATAAATCGCGTATTCAACACGCCTTCCAAAAAGCCTTAAATAGCTATGATGAACATGCGTTAATTCAACAAAAAATGAATATTAAGTTAATGACACATTTGCAAGACTATTTACCAAATGGGCCACTAGATAGTGTTTTGGAGCTCGGTTGTGGTTCTGGTATGTTGAGTACGTTGTTGCAGAAACAGATTTCAGCGAATTATTGGTTATTTAACGATTTGTGCGATGTGCGCTCTCTACTCGCTGAAAAACTGATTCAACCCTTTGATTTTTATTGTGGTGATGCAGAGAACTTTCCTTTTCAACGACGATTTGACTTGATTGCAAGTGCATCAGCGGTGCAGTGGTTCCATCATCCTGTTAATTTTATTTCCCATTGTAAAACAGGATTGAAACCTAATGGGTTATTGGTGGTGACGACCTTTGGTGAAGATAATTTAAAGGAGATTCGCCAAATGACGAATATGGGGTTAAGTTATCCGAATTTATCTCAATGGAAAAATTGGTTAGCCAATGATTTTGAGCTTTTATGGTGTGATGATTTTAATGTAATACTAGACTTTGATACGCCATTGGATGTACTCAAACATCTGAAATATACCGGTGTAACAGCGACTAACCAGAAAAATTGGACAAGAAAAAATCTCAACAAATTTATTGGTGATTACTTGAAGGCTTTTAGTTTGCCATCGGGTAAAGTGCGGTTAACTTATCATCCATTGTTTTTTATCGCACGTTATTCTCGTGTTGGAAATTAGTAAGGCGTATTTATGGGCAAGGTTATTTTTGTATCGGGCATTGATACCGATGTAGGTAAAACAGTTGCAACAGGCATTTATGCTAAAAAGTTGATGGAACAAGGCTTTTCCGTTATTACACAAAAAATGATTCAAACAGGCTGTAAAAATATCGCTGATGATTTGGTTGTACATCGAAAGATTCAAGGCATTGATTTGACGAAAGAAGATTTACAAGGTGATACCTGCCCTTATCTTTTTGAATACCCTTGTTCTCCTCATTTAGCGGCAAAGCTCGAAGGGCGAGAAATTAATGAAAAAATTATTGAAAAATCCACCGCACTTTTGGCAGGAAAATATGATTATGTGCTGCTGGAGGGGGCTGGTGGGTTAATGGTGCCTTATTGCGAAGAGGCGACGACGTTAGATTATATCCAGTCAAACAATTACCCTTTGATTTTAGTGACATCGGGAAAATTAGGTAGCATAAACCATACATTATTAAGTTTGGAGGCTTGTCGTTCTCATGGTGTATCTGTGCTAAGTGTAATGTATAACAGTTACCCAGAATACGATCCAATTATTAGTGAAGAGACACAAGGCTATTTAAAAGGTTATCTTAAAAAATATTTTCCTGAAACGGGATTTGAATACTTTGGGCGCATTGAAATTTAAGCTGAAAGAAAAGTGTGATAGACTCGCGCCAGTTTTTAATGAGATGATCTGCCGCTAAAGTGCGGTTAAAACGAGTAAAAAATGAATAACTATTTATTAAAATGCGAAAATATCAATAAATTTTATCAAGAAGGTGAAAACCAAACACAAGTGTTAAAAGGCGTTTCTTTTTCTATGGCACCCGCAGAGTTGGTTGCGATTGTAGGAAGCTCAGGTTCAGGGAAAAGTACTTTATTGCATACTTTAGGGGGACTTGATCAGCCAAGTAGTGGGGAAGTGTTTATTAATGGACAATCCTTGCAAAAAGCATCGGCTAATGAATTAGCTGCTTTGCGTAATCGCTATTTAGGATTTGTGTATCAATTCCATCATTTAATGGCAGATTTTACCGCACTTGAAAATGTGATGATGCCGATGTTGATTGGTTATCAAAATAAAACAGAAGCGAAAGATCGTGCCGAAAAAATGCTAAGTGCGGTGGGATTAAGTCATAGAATTACGCATCGTCCTTCTGCGCTTTCTGGTGGGGAACGTCAGCGCGTGGCGATTGCGCGTGCTTTAGTGAATAATCCATCGTTAGTTTTAGCGGATGAGCCCACAGGGAATCTTGATCACAAGACTACTGAAAGCATTTTTGAACTCATCCAACAACTTAATCAAGAGCAAAATATCGCTTTTTTATTAGTTACTCACGATATGGGACTTGCTGAAAAACTATCTCGTCGCTTAGTCATGCAAGATGGTATTTTGAAGGAAGGTGTGTGATGAATACGCCGTTTTTTATTAGTTGGCGTTATCAACGTGGCAAGCAGAAAAATCCTTTGGTTGCATTAATTGCAAAATTTTCAGCTATCGGTATTGCGCTGGGTGTTACAGTTTTAATTGTTGGTTTAAGTGCGATGAATGGTTTTGAGCGTGAGCTTAACCAACGAATTCTTGCAGTAGTTCCCCATGCAGAGATCTTATCAGCGCCCAATGCGGCAGATCCAACCATTCACCATTGGCAAAATTTAGAAACACGCTTACAACAAAATGCCCAAATTAAAGGTATTTCCCCTTTTGTTAGTTTTACTGCATTGGTAGAAAATGGCTCAAAACTGAAAGTGGTTCAGGTGAAGGGCATTGAAAAACAAGCAGAAGATCGTGTGAGCTCTCTTGGTAATTTCGTACAAGAGCAAGGTTGGGATAAATTTGGTAAAGAAGGTGGATTAGTCCTGGGATCGGGTATTGCTAGAGAACTTGATGTAAAAGCAGGTGATTGGGTTACCTTACTTATTTCTCAGCAAAACGGCTATGAACAACTTGCTCAACCCACTCGTGAACGCGTGCAAGTCACTGCAATTTTGCGTCTAGATGGACAACTTGATTATAGTTATGCCTTATTGCCGCTTGCTCAAGCACAAGAATTTTTAACTTATAAATCTGATCAAATAACAGGGGTTGAATTAAAATTAGATGATCCTTTTTCTGTGAAAAATCTGGATTTATCTATGCTTAATGATTATCCACAGATGCTTTATATTCAAAACTGGATTGGTAAATTTGGTTATATGTATCGCGATATTCAACTTATTCGAACAGTGATGTACATCGCGATGGTGCTAGTGATTGGGGTAGCATGTTTTAATATCGTTTCTACGCTGATTATGGCGGTAAAAGATAAGCAGGGCGATATAGCTATTATGCGTACGCTTGGGGCGAATAATGTGTTCATTAAACGTATTTTTATTTGGTATGGCTTACAGGCAGGAATGAAAGGTTGCTTAATTGGTATTGTGTTAGGCATTATACTTGCATTAAATCTTACAACCTTTATTCAAGGCATTGAGTGGGTTATCGGTAAGAAATTATTATCGGGTGATGTGTATTTTGTCGATTTTTTGCCAAGCGAGTTACATTGGTTGGATGTTTTGATGGTTTTAGTCGCAGCGCTCGCATTGAGTTTGATTGCTAGTCTTTATCCAGCAAGTAGGGCAGCTAAATTACAACCAGCACAAGTATTAAGTAGCCATTAATTTTGTGAATACCGCATGAAAGTGCGGTATTTTTAATATTGTAAGAATCTGCTTTCAATGACTTATATGAAATTTATTTCTTAAAACCATAAAGAAAATTCATATACATCTATATGGCTAAAACTTCTATCGCTAGATATTCTTTGTTAGAATCGACCGCATTTCATTTGAAATTTAATTATAGGAAAGCATCATGAGCAAATTATTTCCAAATGCCAAAACTCGAACTCAAGCCCCTTATCGTTTTGATATTGTAGGAAGCTTTTTACGCCCAGAAACATTAAAACAAGCACGCCATCAATGTAGCTGTGGCGACATTTCTTGCGCCGACTTAACTCAAGTAGAAGATAGTGAAATTTCAAAATTAGTTGAGCATCAAAAGTCAGTGGGATTATCTGCTGTAACAGATGGGGAGTTTCGTCGCACTTTCTGGCATCTTGACTTCTTAGCCGCTTTAGATGGTGTAAAAGAAGTGGATGTAGAAAAATTTTCGGTACAATTTAAACATCATAGTGTCCGCCCAAAAACTTTACGTATTGTTGATAAAATTGATTTTTCTGAGAATCATCCATTCATAGCACATTATCGTGCTTTACAAAAAATCTCAGGTGAAACAGAAGTAAAATTAACCATTCCTTCTCCTTCCATGTTGCATTTAATTTGTACAGTACGTGAAACAGATTATCGTCCTATTGCACGTTATCAAGATAATAATCAATTATTACTTGATGATATTGCTGATGCTTATATTAAAGCAATGAATATCTTCTATGCTGCAGGCTGTCGCAACTTGCAATTGGATGATACAAGTTGGGGTGAGTTTTGTGCTGAAGATAAACGCAAGGCCTATACAGAGCGAGGTTTAGATCTTGATCAAATCGCAAAAGATTATGTCTATATGATTAATAAAATTGTTGCGGCTAAACCAGCTGATCTAGCCATTACAATGCATATTTGTCGAGGTAATTTCCGTTCTACTTGGTTCTCTGCTGGTGGTTATGAACCTATAGCAGAAATCTTATTTGGTCACTGTAATGTAGATGGTTTCTTCTTAGAATATGATAGTGATCGTGCGGGTGATTTTAAACCGTTACGTTTTATTAAAAATCAGCAAGTTGTTCTAGGATTAGTGACATCCAAATCAGGTGACTTAGAAAATCGTGATGAAATTATTGCACGCATTAAGGAAGCAACACAATATGTCGATATTAATCAACTTTGTTTAAGCCCTCAATGTGGTTTTGCTTCTACAGAAGAAGGCAATATTTTAACTGAAGAACAACAATGGAAAAAATTAGAGTTTATCCGTGACATCGCTGAAGAGGTCTGGGGAAAATAAATATATTTATTTCCAATGTTATATAAAAATAGCCGCATAAAGTGCGGCTATTTTTTTACTTGTTTTAAATATTCTAAAAAAT
Source organism: Haemophilus seminalis (assembly GCF_006384255.1). Taxonomy (GTDB): domain Bacteria; phylum Pseudomonadota; class Gammaproteobacteria; order Enterobacterales; family Pasteurellaceae; genus Haemophilus; species Haemophilus seminalis. Next base: position 173,533 of record NZ_VCED01000004.1, on the reverse strand, counting down.
TGCTTAAAACCTGTTTTATATCAAAAAATCCACATAATTTATAAGTCTATGTTCTTTATTTAGGCGTATTATACTACTCGGAATGAGTAATTCATTCTAGTTACCTAAAATAAGGACATTACTATGACAATTAAAAAAGTGATTACTGTCTGTCCGTATTGCGCTTCAGGTTGTAAGATCAATCTATTGGTTGAGAACAACAAAATTGTGGGTGCTGAAGGTGCAAACGGTAAAACGAACGAACGGGAGCTTTGCCTGAAAGGATATTATGGCTGGGATTTCGTGCATGACACAAAAATCCTCACTCCTCGCCTAACTCAACCGATGATTCGCTACAAACGTGGCGAGCCGTTCACGCCTGTGAGCTGGGAAGAAGCAATTTCCTATTCAGCAAAACGTTTACAAGAAATTAGAGAAAAATATGGCAACGAGTCAATTATGGTAACGGGTTCTTCTCGTGGACCAGGTAACGAAGTGAATTTCGTTATGCAAAAATTTGCTCGTGCGGTATTAGGCAATAACAACATTGACTGTTGTGCACGTGTCTGACATGGCCCATCTGTAGCAGGTCTGCTCAAATCAGTGGGTAATGGCGCGATGTCCAATTCAATCGTTGAGATTGAAGACACTAAATGCGTATTTATCTTTGGCTATAATGCCTCAACGTCTCACCCTATTGTGGCGCGTCGTATTAACCACGCAAAAGCAAAAGGGGCTAAGGTTATTGTTTGTGACCCTCGTAAAATTGAAACCGCTCGTATTGCTGACATTTATGCGCCACTTGCCAATGGTAGTAACGTCGCATTTTTGAATGCAATGATGAACGTAATTCTTGAAGAAGGGCTACAAGATCAAAAATTCATTGATGAACATACCGAAAATTTCGATGCGTTCTATGAAACTGTAAAAGCTTATACACCTGAATCAACTCAACATATCACTGGCGTTGAGCCTGAAATGTTGAGAGAAATTGCCCGCACTTATGCGAAAGCAGAAACTGCGACAATCCTATGGGGTATGGGTGTATGTCAGTTCCGTCAAGGTGTGGAAACCGTACGTGCGTTGGCAAGTTTAGCAATGCTTACTGGTAACTTAGGTAAACCAAATGTTGGTGTAAACCCTGTGCGTGGTCAAAATAACGTACAAGGCGCATGTGACATGGGGGCTTTATATAATACTTTACCTGGTTATCAAAGTTATGCGGATCCAGAAATCAACGCTAAATTTGCGAAAGCATGGGGCGTACCGTCTATTCCAACCAAACCAGGTGTACCATTGAGTGAAGTGCCACATGCAGTGGCAGAAGGTAAACTCAAAGCATTCTATATTATGGGTGAAGATACTTTACAAACTGAACCTGATTTGAATGCCATGAAACAAACCTTTAAAGATCTTGAGTTTATTATTGTTCAAGATATCTTTATGACTCAAACGGCAGCGGAAGCGGATGTGATTTTACCAGCAACATCTTGTGCTGAACACGAGGGTGTTTATAGTGCGGCTGACCGTGGTTTCCAACGTTTCTATAAAGCGGTGGATCCTGTTGGTGATGTGAAAGACGACTGGGAAATCATTAGTCTTATGGCACAAGCTTTGGGTTATCCAATGCATTATAACAATACCAAAGAAATTTGGGATGAGTTGCGTGAGCTTTGCCCAATTTATAAAGGTGCAACTTACGAAAAAATGGAAGGCTTGGGTTATATTCAATGGCCATGTACGGATGAAGGCCCTGAAGATCAAGGCACTACATACTTGTATGAAGGTCAAATCTTCGACCGTCCAAATGGTAAAGCTGAATTCTTTGCTTGCGACTGGGAACCGCCAATGGAAGAAGTCTCTGAAGAATATCCATTAGTGCTTTCTACCGTGCGTGAAGTTGGTCACTATTCTTGCCGTTCAATGACGGGTAACTGCCGTGCACTTGCTGCGTTGGCTGATGAACCAGGATTTGTTCAAATGAACGATCAAGATGCGAAAGCTTTAGGTATTAAGAATAATGAGCTTGTTTGGATTTCTTCATCTCGTGGTAAAGTTATATCTCGTGCTGATGTAAGTTCTCGTACTAACAAAGGTGCGTGTTATATGACTTACCAATGGTGGATCGGAAAATGTAACGAACTCACGGCTGAACATTTAAATCCGGGATCTCGTACTCCGGAATATAAATACAGCGCAGTGCGTATCGAGAAAATTGAAGATCAACGTTGGGCTGAGCACTATGTTGTAACTGAATATACTAAGCTCAAATCACGCTTAAAAGAAACCGCACTTGTGGCTTAATTATCATATTTATCATGATGAGGACAGGCTTTATGCCTGTCCTTTTTTATACTTAATGAAATATGATATGGGTAAGAATATTGGAAATGCTAAAAAAGAGCGGTTTATTCAAAGGCAATTTCTTTAATACGTAATTCATCACCACTTTGTCGTTGCAAGTGTATGCTGCCACAATTTGGGCAGGAATCATGATGCGCTTGTATCTCAACTAATTTTTGACACTGCCAACACCAGGCTTGTGCTGCTATAGGAATCAGATGAAGTTTACAGCCTTCAGCAGCGGTACCTTGAAAGGTTATATCAAAACAAAATTCTAATGCGTCAGGTTCTACACAAGAGAGTGCGCCAATTTCTAACCAAAGATCCGTAACTTTTTTTATATCGTGACTCTTGCATTGTTGTTCTACTATTTCCAGCATATTTTGACAAAGAGATAATTCGTGCATAGTTTTTCCTTTTGTTTTTCTTCCTTAAAATAAATGCCTTTATCAATTCAAGATAAAGGCATTTCTCTAAAACATTGTCAATTTTAACCGCACTTTACGCGAGCATATTTACAACTGCAAATGAGACTTTTAATAGCGCAGCATTGATTAAATCAATAAAGAATGCACCGACCATTGGAACGATTAAAAATGCTTTGTGTGATGGCCCAAAACGGCTGGTAATGGCTTGCATATTTGCAACGGCTGTTGGTGTTGCACCTAAACCGAAACCACAATGACCAGAGCTTAATACAACCGCATCATAATCTTTACCCATTGCGCGATAAGTAACATAGATTGCAAATACCGCCATAAAGACAACTTGTACTGCAAGGATGATTAATACATCTACCGCTAAGCCTGCAAGTTCCCAAAGTTTTAATGACATTAAGGCGATAGCTAAGAAGATAGATAAACCCACGCTACCTAATACATCAATAGCCGAATCAGCTACTTGGAAACGGAAGATATTGGTTAAAATATTGCGGATAATTACCCCGGTAAATAAACACCATACGAATGTTGGTAATTGGAATGCGGTGCCTTTCGTTTGAGCATCTAAATATTGGCCGATAAGCAAACAGATAGACATCATTGCAATAGTTTCAATCAACGAGCGTGAAGTAATTTTACGTTTGTAAGTTGGATGTTCAAAAGCCTCTTGAATATCATCTACTTCATCATTTTCAGGATTTTCACCTTGTTTTTGACGATTTAATAAGAAACGTGCAACAGGACCACCGATGATACCACCAAAGACTAAACCAAAGGTTGCACATGCCATAGCAATTTCAGTAGCGCCTTGTAAATTGAATTGATGAACGAATGTATCAGCCCATGCTGCACCAGTGCCATGACCGCCAGTTAATGTTACAGAACCCGCTAATAAACCGTATGCTGGATGGATACCTAATGCTAATGAACCTACGACACCAATAACATTTTGGCAAATAATTAGCAAACCAGCGACGAACAAAAATACGATAAGTGGTTTTCCGCCTTTAATTAAACGGGAAAAGTTTGCGCTTAAACCAATGGAAGTGAAGAACACTAACATCATGGTAGTTTGCAAATTTTTATCGAAGTTAAAGGATGTCCCGTCAACTTTATTCCAAATTAAAAGACCAATGGCAACAATAAAACCACCAACAACTGGCTCAGGAATGTTGAAGGTTTTTAAGATGCTGATTCGTTTAACGAGAAAATAACCCAAGAGCAAGACTAAGCTTGCTAGTGCAAGGGTTTCATACGTGCTAAATGTATGACTCATAAATTGGATCTCCCTATGTTGTGTTTAAGTTATGTGTTGTGTTGCGGTTCGATTACCACTATTTCAACATTGCTATGTAATCCACGTGGTAATGTCGAACCTTTTCTGCCTCGTTCAGCACGGAACTTCTGCAGATCTTCCGGTTTTAATACAATTTTTCGTTTTCCGGAATGAAATTCAAGACTAGCTTGATCTGAAATGAGCAATAATTTCAGTAACAATTCACTACGCTCTTTTGCATTTGCTGCAGGAATTGTAACAATTTTATTGCCTTTGCCTTTTGATAATGCCGGTAAATCTTTTGCCGGGAAAATCAACATTCTGCCAGCGGATGTCATAGCGACAACAAGTGCGGTGGCATTCGCCAGCGTCTTAGGCTCCATCACTTTGGCATTTTCTGGTAAAGAAATCAAGGCTTTTCCTGCTTTATTACGTGCAATTAAATCCTCAAATTTACAAATAAAACCATAACCCGCATCAGAAGCCATCAATAATTCTTGCTGTTCACTCGCCATTAAGACATATTCAATGGTCGCACCAGCTGGTAAATTTAGCTTACCCGTGAGGGGTTCACCTTGCGAACGAGCGGAAGGCAATGAAAGCGGATCGAGTGCATAACTTCGCCCCGTACTATCAATGAATACAACGGCTTGATTACTCTTGCCACAAGCATGAGCTCGATAATTATCACCCGCTTTGTAGCTTAATGATTTAGGATCAATATCGTGTCCTTTAGCACAACGTACCCAGCCCATTTCTGATAAGATGACAGTGACAGGCTCTGCTGGCGTCATGTCACTTTCAGAGATCATTTTGGCTTCTTCACGTTCGACCAGTTGAGACATACGTGGACTGGCATATGTTTTCGCATCTTCTTGAATTTCTTTTTTGATAAGCGTATTCAAACGGCGTTCTGATCCTAAAATTGCTTCTAAATTTAACCGCTCTTTTTCAAGTTCATCTTGTTCAGCTTTGAGTTGGTTTTCCTCTAATTTTGCTAAATGACGTAAGCGTAAATTTAAAATTGCATCGGCTTGTTCATCGCTTAAATTAAAGCGAGCCATAAGCTCTGCTTTTGGATCATCTTCATGACGTATAATTTCGATAACTTCATCAATATTTAAAAAGGCTATCATCAAACCTTCTAAAATATGCAAGCGAGAGAGTACTTTATCTAGGCGATATTGAAGGCGACGAGTTACGGTCGTACGACGGAAGGTAAGCCATTCATTTAAGATTTCTAATAAACCTTTTACCGCAGGTTTATGATCAAGCCCGATCATATTCATATTTACACGGTAGCTTTTTTCAAGATCTGTGGTAGCAAATAAATGTGCCATTAACGCATCAGTATCGACTCGGTTTGATCGAGGGACTAGTACAATGCGAATTGGATTTTCGTGATCGGCTTCATCACGAATATCTTCTAGCATTGGCAGTTTTTTTGCCGTCATTTGTTCGGCTATTTGTGCAATAACTTTGGATGGCGAAGATTGATGTGGAAGCGCAGAGATAATAATCTCACCCTCTTCTTTTTTCCAAGTTGCACGCATTTTTATTGAGCCACGACCTTGCTCATAAATTTTACGAATTTCTGATTTTGGCGAAATAATTTCTGCTTCTGTTGGAAAATCTGGGCCTTGAACAATTTCAAGTACATTATCTAATCCCGCTTTCGGATTATCTAGCAACATTACTGCCGCATCAGCAATTTCGTTAATATTGTGTGGTGGAATATCTGTGGCCATCCCCACCGCAATACCTGTTGTGCCGTTCAATAAAATATGAGGTAAACGAGCAGGTAAATATTGCGGTTCAGCCAAGGTTCCATCAAAGTTTGGTTGATAATCTACCGTTCCTTGTCCGAGTTCACTCAGCAAGATTTCAGAGATTTTAGACAGGCGTGATTCAGTATAACGCATGGCAGCGAAAGATTTTGGATCATCCGGTGTCCCCCAGTTACCTTGACCATCTACAAGTGGATAACGATAAGAGAATGGTTGTGCCATTAACACCATCGCTTCATAACAAGCACTGTCACCATGTGGATGGAATTTACCGAGTACATCACCGACGGTACGGGCAGATTTTTTGTATTTTGCCGTGGCATTTAAGCCAAGTTCAGACATTGCATATACAATACGGCGTTGAACAGGTTTTAAACCGTCACCGATAAAAGGCAGAGCACGATCCATGATGACATACATGGAATAGTTGAGATAAGCCCTTTCCGTGAAGGTGCGTAGAGGCATTTGCTCAATGCCTTCATAATTGATATTTGTCATTTTGGTTTCTGTTAATTGAATAGATTCTTAATTTATTAAAATTCGGATTTGCTGAGATTAATTTAGTCTAAACAGATAAATCAACCTGATCGCCTTTCGCTTGCAACCAATTTTTACGGTCTTCGGAACGTTTTTTTGATAACAACATATCCATGAGTTCTAATGTATCCGCGCCTTGGTCTTCCTCTAAATCATAAGTTAATTGAACAAGGCGACGAGTATTAGGATCCATCGTTGTTTCACGTAATTGTGATGGGTTCATTTCACCTAAACCTTTAAAACGTTGAACATTCGGTTTGCCTTTTTTATTTTTCAATCGATCTAAAATTGTCTCTTTTTCACTTTCATCTAATGCGTAGAAGACTTCTTTATTTAAGTCAATGCGATAAAGAGGCGGCATTGCTACATAAACGTGACCGTCTTGTACCAATTTCGGAAAATGGCGTAAGAACAGGGCGCAGAGTAGGGTGGCAATATGGAGTCCATCAGAGTCAGCATCCGCGAGAATACATACTTTACCATAGCGAAGTTGTGATAAATCATTGCTGTCAGGATCGATCCCTAGAGCAACGGCGATATCGTGAATTTCGGTTGAACCTAATACTTGATCAGGTGAAACTTCCCACGTATTTAAGATTTTTCCACGTAACGGCAAAATCGCTTGATATTCGCGATCACGTGCTTGTTTTGCTGAACCGCCCGCAGAGTCACCTTCCACTAAAAATAATTCCGTTTTTTCTAAATCCTGTGAGCCACAATCTGCTAATTTTCCTGGTAATGCAGGCCCACTAACAAGTTTTTTACGTACGACTTTTTTAGCTGCGCGTAACCGGCGTTGTGCAGAACTGATCGCAATTTCTGCTAATTTTTCAGCGTCTTGTACGTTTTGGTTGAGCCATAGACTGAACGCATCTTTTAAAACACCGCTGACAAACACCGCACTTTGGCGTGATGATAAGCGTTCCTTAGTTTGCCCCGCGAATTGCGCATCCTGCATTTTAAGGGAAAGAATGTAAGAACAACGATCCCAAATATCATCAGCGGTAAGTTTTACGCCGCGTGGTAATAGATTTCTAAATTCGCAGAATTCTCGAATGGCATCTAATAAACCTTGACGTAGGCCATTAACATGCGTTCCGCCTTGAATAGTCGGAATTAAGTTTACGTAGCTTTCGCCAATCAATTCACCGCCTTCTGGCAACCAAAGTAATGCCCAGCTAACCGCTTCATTTGTTCCCTTAAATTCACCAACGAATGGTTTTTCCGGAAGGGTTTCAAAGCCGTTAACTGCTTCGATAAGGTAATCGGAAAGACCGTCTTCATATAACCAAATATCTTGAGTATTGTTTACTTTATCAATGAATTTGATTTCAAGCCCTGAGCAGAGTACCGCTTTCGCTCTTAATAAATGGCGTAGGCGGCTAACGGAAAATTTCGCGCTGTCAAAATATTTTGGATTCGGTTTGAAGTGAACGGTTGTTCCTGTTGTGCGTCTGCCACAACTCCCAATAACTTCCAATTCTTCTACTTTATTGCCGTTTTCAAAGGCAATTTTATACACTTCACCATTACGTTTGACTTGAATATCCACGCGTTCAGAAAGCGCATTCACCACAGAAATCCCAACACCGTGTAAACCACCCGCAAATTCATAATTTTTATTGGAGAATTTACCACCCGCATGCAGTTTAGTCAGGATTACTTCTACCCCAGAAACGCCTTCTGTAGGATGAATATCCACAGGCATACCGCGACCATTGTCTGTGACTTCAATGGATTGATCTGGGTGTAAAATTACTTCAATTTTTGTGGCAAAACCCGCAAGGGCTTCATCCACGCTGTTATCAATAACTTCTTGTGCGAGGTGATTCGGGCGAGTGGTGTCTGTATACATACCAGGGCGAATTTGCACCGGCTCGAGATCTTTAAGAACGGTAATTTCTTGAGCTGAATAATTAGTTGTCATGGTTAGATGAGTCGTTAATTTTTTAAATTTGAGAAAATTCTATCAAAAAGTGCGGTGATATTCGACCGCACTTTTAATCGTATAAACTAGGCGTATTTTCATCTGGACGCGTTTTAAAACGACGATGTAGCCACATATATATTGTTATGTCCTTCATTATTTCCTTTTCAACGATTTGATTCATTCGCGCAGCAATCGCCGTTTCATCTTGTAAATCCGTAAAATCAACAGGCGCTGAAATACTCACAGTATAGCCTGAACCATCTTTATTGCGTAATGGCGCAAATGGAATCACTTTGCTATTTGGTGAGGATTTCAATAAATAATAACTACCTGTGGTTGTGCAAGCATCGGGCACCGCAAAAAAGGGAACAAAAACGGCATTTTTTCTGCCGTAATCGTGATCAGGCGCATACCAAATGGTTTCTTCATTGCGTAAAGCTTTGATCATTCCGCGTAAATCTTTACGATCAAGCATATCTTTATTAGAGCGTAAACGGCCTTGTGTTTGTAGCCAATCAAGCAAAGGATTATCATTTGGACGATAAACACCAATGCCTGGATGATGCAAGCCAAGAATGCGTGCGCCAAGTTCTAGCGTTAAGAAATGAACACCGACGAGAATAATTCCATCTTTTTGATTTTCTTTTAGATAATGCAAGCCTTCAACTTTCGACCATTTTTTGATACGTGAATCCGACCAAAACCAAGCCATGCCGGTTTCGATAATTGCCATGCCTACTGAACGAAGATTTTCTTGTAAAATCGCCTCACGTTCGTTTTCAGGCATATCAGGGAAACAAAGTTCAAGATTACGGTGTGCAATGGCAGCTCGACGTTTACCTACTTTTAAATGTGAAAACAGCCAACCGAGACCATGACCAATATGGCGCAAAATAGGATAGGGAAGACATAAAATACTTCGCCAAATTGCCACGCCTAGCCAAAAAAGCCAGTATTTTGGGGCTAAAAAGTGCGGTTGAAATTGAGGGAGTTTTTCGTTTTTCATTGTTCTTTCCACGTAAGTTAGGGGCGTAGTTTATCGTAAATTTGAGTTGTGGTAAAATTGCCGCAATTTTGGTTATTCAAATAGAGAGATTTTAAAATGGCTCAATATTCAGCAGAATTTAAGCAAGCAAAAGTACTCGTATTAGGCGATGTGATGCTTGATCGTTATTGGTTCGGCGCAACCAACCGTATTTCACCAGAAGCACCGGTGCCAGTGGTTCGTGTACAGGAAGAAAATGAAGAGCGCGCGGGTGGAGCAGCAAATGTGGCGATGAATATTGCTTCACTTAATGTACCCGTTCAATTAATGGGATTGATTGGACAAGATGAAACCGGTTCTGCACTTTCCCTCTTATTAGAAAAACAAAAAATCGATTGTAATTTTGTTGCATTAGAGACCCATCCAACCATTACTAAATTACGTATTTTATCTCGTCACCAACAGTTACTTCGCCTTGATTTTGAAGAAGATTTCAATAATGTAGATTGCAAAGATTTATTAGCGAAGTTAGAAAGTGCGGTGAAAAATTACGGTGCTTTGATTCTTTCTGATTATGGTAAAGGCACGCTTAAAGATGTTCAGCAAATGATTCAAATTGCACGCAAAGCAAATGTGCCTGTATTGATCGATCCAAAGGGAACTGATTTTGAACGTTATCGTGGTGCGACATTATTGACACCAAATATGTCTGAATTTGAAGCTGTTGTGGGTAAATGTAATACAGAAAAAGAGATTATTGAGAAAGGTTTAAAATTAATTTCTGATATTGAATTAACCGCACTTTTGGTAACTCGTTCTGAAAAAGGGATGACATTATTACGTCCAAATCAAGAACCCTATCATTTGCCAACTGTCGCAAAAGAAGTGTTTGATGTGACAGGAGCTGGTGATACTGTTATTAGCGTATTAGCAACCGCATTAGCAGATGGACGTTCTTTCGAAGAATCTTGTTACCTAGCCAATATTGCCGCAGGAATTGTGGTGGGGAAATTGGGGACTTCAACGGTTTCGACTGTGGAACTTGAAAATGCGATTCATGCTCGTCCTGAAACGGGATTTGGCATTATGAGCGAAGCAGAATTAAAAGATGCTGTCGCACAAGCTAAAGCGCGCGGTGAAAAAATTGTGATGACGAATGGCTGTTTCGATATTTTGCATCCAGGGCATGTTTCTTATTTAGAAAATGCACGCAAATTGGGCGATCGTTTAATTGTCGCGGTAAACAGCGATGATTCCGTTAAACGCTTAAAAGGTGACAGTCGCCCAATTAACAACCTTGAAACTAGAATGGCGGTACTGGCTGGTTTGGCATCTGTGGATTGGTTGGTGCCATTCACTGAAGATACACCACAACGTTTAATCGGTGAAATTCTACCGGATCTTTTAGTCAAAGGCGGAGATTACAAACCCGAAGAGATTGCTGGCGCAAAAGAAGTTTGGGCAAACGGAGGTGATGTTAAAGTACTAAACTTTGAAAATGGTTGTTCAACAACAAATGTGATTGAAAAAATTAAATTATTGAAAGATTAAGTGAAAGGTTGGGGAGTCCCAACCTTTTTTGTTGCTTTAATATTTATATGAAATTAAAGGCTTTATCGCTATTTCAATTAAAACAGAAAGATATTCTGCTTTCTGTAGTTGGAGGGGGAAATAAAGATAACATATCAGATTATGCCAAATTAGGTATTCGTTTATTTATCACTTCTGTACCTTATTATGCATAGCCAGAGGATATAAAGGTGGTGATTGAGAAGATATAATGTTTTTCAATTTTATTTTTTAGCTTTTAGCTTTAAACCTTGCATTTAAGCTTATTGAACGCTAGAATGCGAGCTCCCTGTCATCGCTGAGTTAGAGATCGGCGAATGATGTATTAACAACACTACCTTTTAGGAGTAAAAAATGTCTCTAAGTACTGAAAAAAAAGCAGCAATCGTTGCTGAATTTGGTCGTGATGCGAAAGATACTGGTTCTTCTGAAGTTCAAATCGCATTATTAACTGCACAAATCAACCACTTACAAGCTCACTTTGCAGAGCATAAAAAAGACCACCATGGTCGTCGTGGTTTATTACGTATGGTTTCTCGTCGTCGTAAACTTTTAGATTACTTAAAACGTACTGATCTTGCTTTATACCAAAGCACTATCGCTCGTTTAGGTTTACGTCGCTAATTTTTAATGCTAAAAATAAAGCTCCCAAGTTGGGAGCTTTTTACTTTATACAGGATTATTCTACCCACTGTATAATTTCATCAAATTCCTTTCGAGATTTTTTAGTAATATCACGTGAGCGATAACCAAAGGTTGCTGCAACAGAAACGCCGTATTCATTAGGATCCAATAGACCTTCTTGAGCTAAGCATTCATTCATTTTATCATAATTGAATCCTTCAATAGGGCAGGAATCAATACCAAGTGCGGTTGCCCCAGTTAACATATTGGCAAGGGCAATATAGGTTTGTTTACTACACCAATCAAATAAAGCGCGTTCATTTTTAAGTAATTTCATGTCTTCTTCTTGAAAGCTCTTATATTTTTCTAGTGCCGCATGTTGTTGTTCTATATTTAGACCTTTACGTGTCATCACATCGGTAAAAAACTCACTATCATAACGTGTATTTTTCTTTGCTAGGATGATCACTAGATGGCTACAGTTATCTAATTGATTGTTCATTCCCCAGCTGAATGGTTTCATTTTTTCGCGTAAGGTTTTATTTTGGATGACTAAAAATTTCCAAGGCTCGGAACCAACAGAACTTGGTGATAATCTTGCGCATTCTAAAATAGCTTGAAAATCTTCGTTGCTAATTTTTTTGTTTGGATCGTAATAGCGTGTAGAGCTACGTCTATTGAATAGTTCAATAAGTTGTTCGCGAGTAAGTTGAATCATTTGTTTTCCTTTTATTAGAAAATAGATGAGGATATGTTAAAGATTAATTTTTGCTAAAACAAGGGAAACATTCTAAAATGAAAGACACTTTGTCATGTGGAGCAAAAAATGAAAAGAATTGCAATTATACCTGCTAGGGCTGGTTCAAAAGGAATTAAAGATAAAAATTTACAGCTTGTTGGAGGTGTGTCTTTAGTTGGTCGTGCCATTTTAGCTGCACAAGAATCGGGAATGTTTGATCAGGTTGTTGTAACCTCTGATGGGGAGAAGATTCTGAAAGAGGCAGAAAAATATGGTGCAATTTCGGTGGCTCGCCCTGAGAGTTTAGCACAAAGTGATACTCGCACAATTGATGCTATTTTACATTGCTTAGAAAGCCTAAATATTTCTGAGGGAGTAGCTGTTTTGTTACAGCCAACAAGTCCATTACGCAATGCTTTAGATATTCGTAATGCAATAGAAATTTTCCTAGGAGGAAAATATAAGTCGGTGATATCAGCTTGTGAATGCGAACATCATCCTTATAAATCATTTACTTTAGAAAATGAAGATGTAAAACCTATTCATGAGATAAGTGATTTTGAAGCACCGCGTCAAAAATTACCGAAATCTTACCGTGCAAATGGAGCTATTTATATTAATGATATTGAGAGTTTATTTGTAGAAAAACGTTTTTTTATTGAGCCTATGCGTTTTTATTTAATGCCTACTTATCGCTCGATTGATATTGATTCAACTCTGGATTTACAATTAGCCGAAAGTTTAATCTCAAAAGAATTTTAGAAGATTGGTCGCATTTTGTGACCTCTTTTATATCAGATTAATGTACTTTCCAATAACCAATCCACTCTTTTAATAAAACCATATTGCTATTCAACGCACCTAAGTCAGGAACAAAAGATTTTGCAGATAAATTTCCTTTGCTGCCATAGCTTGCCGCTGCAGCAGGAAGTACATCGAATCCTTGTTTTTCAAAAAGATATTTGGCTCGTTTCATATGCCATTGATTTGTTACTAAAATGATTTTTTGAATATGATCTTTAACCAAAATATTTTTAGTGAAACTGGCATTTTCTTCCGTATTACGGGCTTTATTTTCTATCCATTGCGTTGGTACATTAAAGAATTGGTTAAGTTCTTTTGCCATTAAGTCGCCTTCGGAAATACCTATCAAAGAATAGCCCGTTGTTAAAACAGGCAAGCCCGTTTCTTTTTGTAAAAATGCCGCATAACGTAAACGTTCTAGTTGTGGTGCGCCAGAAGCTGTTTCTGAATACAGTTCTTTGGTTGGGTAAGATCCACCGCCTAATATGACAATGGCTTGAGCTTGTTTATAGTCATTTATCGTAAGGGCTGGCGTATCATCATTATCTGTTAGCAATAAACCTGTAAAAGGCACACTCATGACATAAAGCCAAGTGAAACTGATAAGCGCAAGAAATTTGGCTAATTTTTTGAAATGAACACGATAAAGAATCACTGCAATAATTAGTAATACAAAGGTATTGAGAGGTGGCGCGATAAGTGCGGTAAGAAGTTTTCCTAGTTCTAACATAGATAAGATCCTTGATATAGAGCGGTTTTATTATAATGATTAGTCATAGCTTGTCTATGTTGATTTTGTTAAAATAAGCCCCTTATTTTTTGATAAACAAACGCTCGAATTCATCAAAAGTGCGGTTATATTTATGAAAGTTTTTAAAGACAGTGTCATTTACCTTTTTGGGGAATTATCGTCAAAGTTAGTTCCTTTTTTACTTTTGCCTTATTTATCACGTAAATTGGGCGTAGAAGGGTATGGCTCACTTTCTTATTATCAAACTTTTTTAAGTTTATTCTTGATTGTGGTTTCTTTAACTCAAGAGGGCGCAATTTCCCGTTATTTTTATTTTTACGGAAAACGTTCATTAAATTTAGTGGTGAATACTGGCTATGCTTATACCACGATAATTGGCTGCATTATTTTAATGGGTTGTTGGATTGCTCAGTCTGAAATATTATTTTATGCCGCACTTTCCTCAATTTTCCAATCTTTCTTAAATGTTCAGCTAAGTGTAAGACAATGCCAGAAAAAGGCTTGGTCCTATGCTTTTATTCAATTTTCACTCACTGTTACTGGTGCGGTGTTTACCGTCGCATTGCTTGAGTATTATCAAAATGATCTTGTTGAAAAAAGAATTTTGGCAATTTTATTGAGCAATTTGGTCGTTTGGTTTTTTTCTTATTTTCTTTACAGAAAGAGTGCAACATCTAAAAAATATCAATTTAAACATTATCAATCTGCATTATTTTATATTTTAGGATTTGGATTGCCGCTTATTTTGCATCATGCGAGTTTTTTCTTAAAAGGGCAGTTAGACCGTATTTTTATTTATCACAAATTCAGTGAAACAGATTTAGGGCTTTACGCCATGGGCGCCCAACTTGCTTTAGTTGTCTCTATTGCTATTCAAGCACTTAATAAAGCGATCATTCCCTATTTTTATGAAGCCTTAAAACAAAAAAAATTAATGATTCAACAATTACATAAATGGGCGTTATTTTCCTTTTTGCTGATACCTATTCCTGCTTTAGTCATGTGGATTATTCCTGAAGATGTGCTAGTTTGGATTTTAGGTAGCCAATTTGTGGGAACGAAATATTATATTATTTTATTTTTAATTTCGACCACATTAAGTATTCCTTATTTGATTTTAGTTAATTATCTTTTCTATTATGGAAAAAATAAACTTATTTCCCAATGTTCCGTTTTATCTACAATCATTTATGTAGCGAGCCTTGTGGTTTTAACTTTTACAGAAATTAAATATATCCCTTATGCTGGAATTATTGGTTCGCTTTCCATTATTCCTATTCTTTATTTTATGACATCTAAAGTGAGTAAAACCCTATGAATCTCATTCTTTGTTGCACACCATTGCAAGTATTAATTGCGAGAAAAATCATTGAATTACATCCTAACGAGCAATTCTTTGGCGTCATGTTTGGTGGTGTATGGGATAAAAAAAGAACCTTGTATGCGAGTAAATTAGCAGAAGTTTGTAATGATTCGATCAACATTGATACGGGAAAAGATCTAAAAGGTTTCGATTCTCTCAAGTTAATGCGTCAGCTTAAGAATAAAATTACGCACAAAGGTTTTGATAAGGTTTTTCTCGCCAATCTTAATTCATTATGGCTACAAACTTATCTTAGTCATGTTTCATTTAAAGAGCTTTATACCTTTGATGATGGTTCAGATAATATTTTCCCACACCCTAATTTATTGAGAGAGCCTGATACATTTAAATATAAACTGATTAAAGCCTTTATTGGCGATAAATATAGTGTGAATAAATTATTTAACAAAATAAAAAAACATTATACAGTTTATCCTAATTATAAAAATATTGTTCCCAATGTTGAACCTATTTCCTTATGGGATAATAAAGTAGATGGTGATATAGATGGTAAGGTCTCATTTTTTATTGGACAACCCTTGTTAAATACAAAAGAGGAAAACATCTCATTAATAAAAAAATTAAAAGATCAGATTCCTTTTGACTATTATTTCCCTCATCCAGCAGAAGATTATCGAGTGGATGGGGTAAATTATGTTGAATCAGAACTCATTTTTGAAGATTACGTATTTAAGAATTTAGCTAATAAAAAAGTGATTATTTATACGTTCTTCAGTTCTGTTGCATTTAATTTATTAAGTCATCCTAATGTAGAAATTCGTTTTATTAGAACGAGTATTCCAAGATGGCAATTCTGTTACGATTCATTTCCAGACCTTGGATTAACGATTTATAAGGAAATTTAAGATGAAAAAAATCGGTTTCTTTATTATGAATATCGAAAGTGCGGGTGGAACGGAGCGAGTTTCTATTAATGTTGCTAATGCTCTTGCTAAACAGGGATATGATGTTTCTTTTATTAGCATTGGCGGTAATAAGCCTTTTTTCCAAGTTGATGAAAAAATTAATATTTACGCAATGAATAAATTGCCCTATTCATTGAAAAAAGATTATTTTTCTATCACAAAAAAATTAAGAGAATTGGTTAAAGAATTACAGCTGGATACCTTAATTGTAGTTGATGGTGCGATTATGCTTTTTTCTGCTTTAGCGTTGGTTAATTTACATGTAAAGCATATTTTATGGGAGCATTATTCTTTTAACTTTACCGGCAATCGTCTAGTTCGTACACTTGGTAAATATTTAGCTTCAACAAGATGTGATAGAGTCGTTACATTAACCGAGTCAGAAAAAACGCTGTGGCAAGAAAAATTTAAAACGAACAATATAATCAGTATTGCTAATCCAAATACGCTTTTGCCAAAGAATAAATTAGCAAAATGGGAAAATAAAACTCTTTTATCTGTAGGGCATTTATTTTCTTATAAAGGTTTTGATTATTTATTAAAAGCTTGGCATTTTTTGTCAAAAAATCATCCGGATTGGAATTTAAAAATAGTGGGATCGGGTGAGGAAGAAGAGAATTTAAAAAATCTTGCTAAAGCATTGGATATTGAAGATTCAGTTAATTTTATTCCTCGTACCAATGATGTCGCTTTTTATTATGAAAGCAGTTCAATTTATTGTTTACCTTCACAAACAGAAGGCTTGCCTTTAGTTGTTATTGAAGCAATGGCATTTGGCTTACCTATTGTTGCCTTTAATTGTTCTCCTGGTGTAAAGCAATTAGTGGAACATAAAGAAAATGGTTTTCTTTGTGAACAAAATAATATTGAAGAAATGGTTAACGGTTTAGATTTATTAATGAATAATCCTGAACTTTATCAACAAATGTCAGATAAATCTCGTTTAATGAGTGAAGATTATGGCATTGAGAAAATTATTGAAGAATGGAAAGTGATTTTATAAGGAATAATTTTATGTTAAAAAAATATTTGATCTCTTTAGATAAAGATATTCAGCGTCGGGAATTATTCTTTTCTCAAAAAAATACTGAGGATTTCCAAATTTTTTCTGCCATTAATACCATGCAAAAAGATTGGGATGAATTAGCTACTATTTTTAATATTGAACAATTTAAAGCACATTATGGCCGTAATGTCACTAAGGGCGAAATCGGCTGTACATTAAGTCATCTTTCTGTGTACCAAAAAATTGTTGAAGACAATGGCATCGCTGAAGATCGTTATGCGTTAGTCTGTGAAGACGATGCTTTATTTCACTCAGATTTTCAGCAAAATTTAACCGCACTTTTATCAGAAAAACTTGAGTCTGAAATTATATTGGTTGGACAGTCTAAAATTAATGATTTCAATGATTTTGATTTAGAAATTAATTATCCGACAACTTTTTCTTGTCTATGCAAAAAAACAGGCAATGTAAATTACGCTTTCCCTTATAAAAGTTATTTTGCTGGAACTGTGGGCTATCTTATTAAAAAATCAGCTGCAAGAAGATTTATTCAGCAATTTTCTCAAAATAAGCCATTTTGGTTAGCGGATGATTTTTTACTCTTTGAACAGGATTTTAATATAAGAAATAAAGTGGTTCGTCCTCTTATGATAATTGAAAATCCTGTATTGATAAGCAATTTAGAAAGTGTTCGTGGATCTTTATCCAATAATTTGTTTAAAAAATTAATAAAATATCCATTGAAAAAATTTTTTGCGATTAAGAAAAATTTGGCTAATTAAAGGAAGGAATTATGTTAAGCATTATTGTGCCTTCTTATAATCGAAAAGCAGAAGTGCCAGCTTTATTAGAAAGTTTAACTCAACAAACATCGACTCATTTTGAAGTGATTATTGTGGATGATTGCTCCAAAGAGAAAGTCGTCGTTGAGGAAAGCTATTCTTTTCCAGTTACAGTGATTCGTAATGAAACGAATCAAGGTGCGGCAGAAAGTCGTAATATTGGCGCGCGTGCATCAAAGGGAGATTGGTTGCTGTTTCTCGATGATGATGATCGTTTTATGCCAGAAAAATGTGAAAAAGTGTTACAAGTTATTGAGCAAAATCCAGACATTAATTTTATTTATCATCCAGCTAAGTGTGAAATGGTCAATGAAGGGTTTACTTATGTGACTCAACCGATTGAACCTCAAGAAATCTCGACAGAACGTATTTTGTTAGCCAATAAGATTGGTGGCATGCCAATGGTTGCGATTAAAAAAGAGATGTTTTTAAAGATAGGCGGATTATCCACTGCACTTCGTTCTTTGGAAGACTATGATTTCTTGTTAAAACTGCTACAAGAGCCGAGTTTTAAACCTTATAAAATTAATGAGCTACTAACTTATTGTACTTTCCATACCAAACGTTCAAGTGTGTCTACGGATACTACTAATACGCAGAAAGCGATTGATTATATTCGCGAGCATTATGTGAAAACGGTAGAGCAAGCTCATAATTTTGATATTAACGCGAGCTATATTTTGGCTTATCCCCATATCATGAATTTATCGCGTAAAGCGGCAAAATATTATTTTGATATTTTTAAGAAAACAAAAAGCATTAAGCAATTCATTATTACGTTGGTTATTTTAATTTCGCCAAAATTAGCGATTAATTTAAAACGGTTTATGTAGGAAAATAAAATGAAATTTTCAGTCCTAATGTCCTTATATATTAAGGAAAATCCTCAATTCTTGCGGGAGTGTTTTGAAAGTCTTGTGGCACAAACTCGTCAAGCAGATGAAATTATATTGGTATTTGATGGGGCAGTAACGCCAGAATTAGAATCTGTTGTGACGGAGTTTGAAACAAAACTGCCATTAAAATTAGTTAAATTGCCACAAAATCGAGGCTTAGGGAAAGCCTTAAACGAGGGTTTATTGCATTGTGCTTATGACTGGGTTTTCCGTATGGATACCGATGATATTTGCGTGCCTGATCGTTTTGAAAAGCAAGTGGCGTTTATTGAAAAGCATTCTGAAACCATTATTTTTGGCGGACAAATTGCTGAATTTGGTGAAAATGTAAATGATATTGTGGCATATCGTAATGTGCCAACGTCTGCTCAAGAAATTATCAAATTCACGCAAAAACGTTGTCCGTTTAATCACATGACGGTGGCATATCAAAAAAGTGCGGTCATTAATTGTGGTGGATATGAAGATCTTCAAGAAGATTATTATTTGTGGATCAAACTTGTCGCGCAAGGTTTACATGTCGCGAATTTGCCTGATATTTTAGTTTATGCACGAGTAGGAAATGGCATGGTGAGTCGCCGTCGTGGTGTCAATCAAGCCAAAGCAGAATGGCGTTTATTCAAATTAAAATATCGTTTGGGAATTCAAGGATTGTTATCTGGATTATTTACTTTTGCATTGCGTTTTGGTTCTCGTTTATTGCCAACCTCGTTATTGAAAAACCTTTATCAAACTTTTTTACGTAAATAGGAAATCCAATGAAATTGAATATGTTATTTAAAATTTCTGTATTATCGACCGCACTTTTTTTAGTTGGCTGTTCTAGTTCGTCTGATATTAAGCCTGTAGTTAATAGCACTAGTTATACTAAGCAAAGAACACCAGAAAATTTTAATGATTATGTTCAATTTTTAAAAGGTAAAGCAGCCGCTGAAGGTGTGTCATTATCGGTATTGAATGCTCAAAATAATATTCTCTATATGCAAAAGGCAGTAGATTTAGATCGTGAACAAGCCGGTAAAATTCGTAAAAAAGATCCTAACTCCCCTCTAGTGGCTAATCCTAATGGCACGAGTAATTATCTCAATAGAGTGCTAACTCAAAATAAAGTGAATGTCGCGGCTGAGCGTTATTGGGAAGTGCAAGCACCATTGCAAAAAGCAAGCCAAAAATATGGTGTTCAGCAGGAGTATTTGCTTGCTCTATGGGGAATGGAAAGTAGTTTCGGGCATTATCAAGGCAAATATGATGTACTTTCTGCAGTGGCAACCTTGGCTTTTGAAGGTCGTAGAGAAAAATTATTTACGAAAGAATTTATCTCAGCCATGAAAATGCTTGAAAAAGATCATATTCAACGTGAACGTATGTTAGGTTCGTGGGCGGGCGCGATGGGACAAACTCAGTTTATGCCAAGCACTTTCTTACGTTATGCGGCTGATGGAAATAATGATGGCGTAAAAGATATTTGGAAAAACCAGTTTGATACTTTTGCTTCTATTGCAAATTATTTGCATACAGTAGGCTGGGATAATAGTTTACCTTGGGGCGTAGAGGTGATGCTCACCCAACCTATTGATTTGAGTTATTCTGGTACAGAAAGCAATAAAGCTCGCTCTTTAAAAGATTGGCAAACGATGGGGCTAATTTTAAAAAGTGCCAATCCACAAGAGCAAGCAAAATTAAATACACTTGAAAATGCTCAGCTTTGGTTAGTTCGCCCTGATCGCGAAGCGGATAGAGCGTTTTTAGTTTCGAATAATTTCCGTACTATTTTAGATTGGAATAAATCTAATTATTTTGCATTGAGTATCGGCATATTTGCTGAACGGATTAAAGATAATGTAGGATTATAATGTACGAAAAGTGCGGTCATATTTTTGGCCGCACTTTAAGTTAGTTTCTTATGCAAATTTTCTCAAATTCATAGAAGAATTTCGGAAATGTTTTGCTTGTACACTTAGGATCAAGTATTGAGACTGATGTATTTGAAAGTGCAATTAACGAAAAGCACATTGCCATGCGGTGATCATTATAAGTCTCAATATCAGCATGTTTAAACTGATTGAATGCAAGCGGTTGAATACGAATAAAATCTTCGCCTTCTTCGACTTCTGCACCAATTTTACGTAGCTCAGTTGCCATTGCTGTTAATCGATCTGTTTCTTTTACGCGCCAGTTATAAATATTTCTAATGACGGTTTCACTATTGGCAAAGAGAGCAGTGGTTGCGATCGTCATTGCAGCATCAGGAATATGGTTCATATCCATATCAATACCGTGTAATTCATTATGTTCGGCTTGAATAAAATCCTCTCCCCAAGTGATTTTTGCCCCCATTTTTTCTAATACATCAGCAAATAAACGATCGCCTTGAATTGAGTTTTTACCAATGCCCGTTACTTTTACTTTTCCTTTTCCTTTAATAGCACCAGCTGCGAGAAAGTAAGAGGCTGATGAGGCATCCCCTTCTACTAAATATTTACCCGGTGAAATATAGGACTGATTGCATTTTACGTGGAACTTTTGATAATCATGATTTTCAACATGAACACCAAAATATTTCATCATTGAAAGGGTGATGTCAATATAAGGTTTAGAGACTAATTCACCGATAATTTCAATTTCTGTATCATTTTCTGCAAGTGGAGCAGACATTAAAAGTGCGGTTAAAAATTGGGATGAAATAGAACCATCAATTTTGAGTTTTCCCCCTTTTATCCCTGTGTTGCGAATTGCGAGCGGAGGATAACCTTCATTTTCTAAGTAGCGAATCTCTGCACCCGCTTGGTGTAATGCATCGACTAAATGTAGAATTGGCCGTTCTTTCATACGAGGTTCACCTGTTAAGATGATTTCCCCCATTTTTTGCCCCTTTAAACAAAGCGCGGCAGTTAGGGGGCGCATTGCGGTTCCTGCGTTGCCAAGGAAAAGAGAAAGTCCATCTTGAATATTAAATGAACCTCCTAAGCCTTCAATTTCACAAATTGTTTTATCATCAGAAAGTTGATATTTCACGCCCAAGGAACTGAATGCATTAAGCATATGGCGAATATCATCGCTATCTAATAAATTGGCTACTTTTGTTGTGCCTTTAGCTAAGGCAGCCAAAAGTAATGCTCGGTTTGATAAACTTTTAGAACCTGGTAAATTAATCGTTCCTTCAACCGCACTTATTGGAGAAAGGGTGATTTTTTCCATTACAGCACCACCGTTTTATTTTTATAAACAAAAATTTTATCGTGTAAAGCAAGATCAAGTGCGCGACTTAATACTGTTTTTTCTACATCACGACCAGCACGCATCATCGCTTCTGCGCTATAAGTATGATCCACATTAATGACATTTTGCATAATGATTGGACCTTGATCTAATTCATTATTAATGAAATGTGCTGTTGCACCGATAATTTTTACACCTCGTTCATAGGCTTGTTGATAAGGTTTGGCGCCAATGAAAGCAGGTAAGAATGAATGGTGGATATTAATCACTCGATTTGGATAACGAGCAACAAATTCGGGATTTAGTACACGCATATATTTAGCGAGAACAATATAATCTGGCGTATATTCATCAATTTTTTCAGCTAATAATTTGTCGTGCTCAATACGAGTTAAGCCTTCATGACTAACTAAATGAAATGGAATATTGAAGCGCTCAACGAGCTCGCGTAAATTATCATGGTTGCCGATTACTGCTGCAATTTCTACATCAAGCGCACCATAATAATTTTTCATTAAAATATCGCCGAGACAGTGAGCTTCCTTTGTGACTAAAATAACAATTCGTTTACGTTTTGCACTAATTAATCGACAATGTGTTCCTTCGGGTAAGCTATATTTTAGATCTTCTAATAAAGTAGCTTCGTTAAAAATACCTTCCAATTCTGTGCGCATAAAGAAATGTTTGGTTTCAAAATCTACAAATTCATTATTATGCAGAATATTTAGTTGATGTTTGTAACAAATGTTAGTTATTTTAGCTATTAGGCCTTTATCATCAGGACAATCGGTGAGTAATATTTTTTTTTCGATCATAATGTTGTGTGCTAGGTTTAGATAAAAAAATAGAACCCATAAAAATGGGTTCTAGTTTCAAATAGAAAAATTAAATTTCGAAATCAGATAATGATTTACCTGAATTTAATGCATTTTGAATTGGGCGAGGTGTTCGGCCTTGACCAGTCCATGTTTTACGCTCTCCATTTTCATCAATAAAGGCATATTTTGCTGGGCGAGGTGCACGTTTAACTCTAGGAGTAACAGATGATACATTAAAAATAGCTTGGAATTCTTCAGCCGTTATACCATCTTGTTCCATTAATTCTTTATATTTTGCAATACGCTCTTTGCGTTCTGATTCAGACTTAATCAATTCCTCTTCAGCAATACGTTTTTCTTCAATTACAGTTTGTAGTTTTTCAAGCGCGCTTTCTGCTTGTTCTAAAGTGAGTTCACGTACAGCAACACGCAAACTGCGTAGATTCATTAATCCTTTTGTTAATTCATTCATTATAAACCTCATAGTAAAAATCAATGTTTGTTAATTTAAAATTGGCACTATTAATAATAGAGAAAGTTAAAAAATTTGTAAATACTGAATTTATATAAATATATTAAAATTAAATTATGTTAATATTTTGTTTTAAAATTAAGGTGTATTTATCTAAATTTATTATAAAAATAATATTATTTTTGTTGGCAATGCAAGATTTTTAAGGTAATCTTGTTAGACACTACAAAAGTAGAGGCGCAATTATTATAAGTATTTTTTCTGAGTGGATAACGATGAAGAAAAAAGAAAGGAATGATTGCCGAAATTAGTTGAAAGTCATTTCAGCTAGTTGGTGGCGTACTTGAAAGGGGCGTCACTGTCATAGTTTTTTTGATTAACTATGGAGCGCTACGGTTGTTCTGGTCTTATTCTGTCCTTTGCTTTCCGTTCTCTCCATTAATTGTAGGTATCTCTTAATGGAACTTATCGATTTTTCATCCTCAGTTTGGTCAATCATCCCAGCTTTACTGGCGATTGTCTTGGCGATTGCAACTCGTCGTGTATTGGTGTCTCTCAGTGCAGGGATTATTGTTGGTGCGTTAATGTTAGGTGGCTGGAATATTGGCCCCTCTTTCAGTTATCTATCAAGCAACGTGATTTCACTTGTTTATGCTGATGGCGCAATTAACTCTAATATGAACATTGTCTTGTTCTTATTATTGCTTGGTGTTTTAACCGCACTTTTAACCGTATCAGGTAGTAATCGTGCGTTTGCTGAATGGGCACAAAGCCGTATTAAAGGTCGTCGTGGTGCTAAATTATTGGCGGCATCATTAGTTTTTGTTACTTTTATTGACGATTATTTCCACAGTCTCGCTGTAGGTGCAATTGCTCGTCCTGTGACCGATCGTTTTAAAGTTTCTCGTGCGAAACTTGCGTATATTTTGGATTCAACGGCAGCACCTATGTGTGTAATGATGCCAGTTTCAAGTTGGGGCGCATACATTATTACCTTAGTAGGCGGTTTATTAGCAACTTATTCCATTACTGAGTACACACCAATTGGTGCATTCGTGGCAATGAGCTCAATGAACTTCTATGCAATTTTCTCAATTATCATGGTGTTCTTTGTGGCATATTTTTCTTTCGATATTGCTTCAATGGCACGCCATGAAAAATTAGCTTTGGAAAATTCTGAAGATGAATTAGAAGAAGAAACTGGTGCAAAAGGTCACGTACGTAATCTCGTATTACCTATCTTAGTTTTAATTTTTTCAACGGTTACAATGATGATTTACACCGGTGCATCAGCATTAGCAGCGGATAGCAAAGAATTTAGCATTTTAGGTGCGTTTGAAAATACGGTTGTTGGAACTTCTTTAGTTGTGGGTGGTACTTGCTCGATTCTAGTTTCTACTTTATTAATTATTATTGATCGTCAAGTAAGTGTTCCTGAATATGCACGCTCTTGGATCGCAGGTATTAAATCAATGGCTGGTGCAATCGCAATTTTATTCTTTGCATGGACAATTAATAAAGTCGTTGGGGATATGCAAACTGGTAAATATTTATCTTCGCTTGTTTCTGGTAATATCCCAATGCAATTCTTACCAGTAATTTTATTTATTCTTGGTTCTGCAATGGCCTTCTCAACCGGCACAAGCTGGGGGACATTTGGTATTATGTTACCAATTGCAGCGGCTATGGCTGCAAATACTGCGCCAGAATTATTACTCCCTTGTTTATCTGCAGTGATGGCGGGAGCTGTATGTGGTGACCATTGTTCGCCAGTATCGGATACAACGATTTTATCTTCAACTGGTGCAAAATGTAACCATATGGATCATGTGACTACTCAGCTTCCTTATGCTGCAACAGTTGCAACTGCAACGGCTATCGGTTACATCGTAGTTGGATTCACTTATTCAGGTTTAGCTGGTTTTGCTGCGACAGCGGTTTCATTATTTTTAATCGTATTTGCCGTGAAAAAACGTTAAAAATGTGATCTTGCTCAAAAATCTAAATAAAGTATAAAATTTTGATAAATTTATAAAATGCGACATAAGGTCGCATTTTTTTATTTTAAAGTGTTATTTTTTTTATAAAAATCTAATTTAGTGCGATTGTTTAATTTTTTATTCTGTTTTGTTGTTTTTTTTAGCCGTTATGTAGACTAGACAAAAACTTTTTGCTTAGTATGATGTAAATCATTGATACAAAGCATGAGCACTTTTGAAAGTGCGGGTTCGTTTTAGGAGTAAAAAATGAAGAAGTTATCTGGCGCAGAGATGGTGGTTCAATCTTTACGCGATGAAGGCGTAGAGTATTTATTTGGTTATCCTGGTGGGGCAGTATTAGATATTTATGATGCGATCCATACACTAGGTGGTATTGAACATATTTTAGTTCGCCATGAACAAGCAGCCGTACATATGGCGGATGGCTATGCACGTTCTACAGGTAAAGTTGGATGTGTATTAGTGACTTCGGGGCCAGGAGCAACAAATGCAATCACTGGGATTTTAACGGCTTATACAGATTCTGTGCCTATGGTTATTATTTCTGGTCAGGTCATGAGTAATTTAATTGGCCGAGATGCGTTCCAAGAATGTGATATGGTGGGGATTTCTCGTCCAGTTGTGAAGCATAGCTTTATTGTCAAAAAAGCGGAAGATATTCCATCTATTTTGAAAAAAGCTTTTTATATCGCCTCAACTGGTCGTCCTGGACCTGTTGTGGTGGATATTCCAAAAGATACTGTAAATCCGAATTTTAAATATCCTTATGAATACCCAGAATCTGTAGAGTTACGCTCTTATAATCCGACAGTAAATGGGCACAAAGGCCAAATTAAAAAAGCATTAAAAGCACTTTTAGTGGCGAAGAAACCGATACTTTTCGTTGGTGGCGGGGCAATTTCAGCGGAGTGTAGTGAAGAATTAACAATTTTAGCACATCGTTTAAATTTACCTGTAACAGCCTCTCTAATGGGATTAGGCGCGTATCCAAGCACAGATAAACAATTCCTAGGAATGTTAGGGATGCACGGTACTTTCGAAGCCAATACGGCAATGCACGAAAGTGATCTTATTTTAGGGGTTGGTGTTCGTTTTGATGATCGTACAACAAATAATTTAGAAAAATATTGCCCAAATGCCAAAGTGATTCATATTGATATTGATCCAACCTCGATTTCTAAAAATGTTCCAGCAGCGATTCCAATTGTCGGAAATGCGAAAAATGTATTGGAAGAATTTTTGAGTTTATTGAATGAAGAGGGATTAAAATCTCAAACAGATCTTGAAAGTTGGTGGCAAGAAATCAACCAATGGAAAGCAAAAAAATGTTTGGAATTTGACCGCACTTCTGGCGTGATTAAACCGCAACAAGTCATGGAAGCGGTATATCGTCTTACTAAAGGACAGGCATATGTGGCTTCTGATGTTGGACAACATCAAATGTTTGCAGCGTTACATTATCCATTTGATGAGCCTCGTCATTGGATTAACTCTGGTGGCGCTGGTACCATGGGATTTGGTTTGCCCGCTGCATTAGGCGTGAAATTGGCTCATCCGGAAGCAACGGTTGTTTGCGTTACTGGCGATGGAAGTATTCAAATGAATATTCAAGAGCTTTCTACTGCAACTCAGTATGGCATCCCTGTTGTTATTATTTGTTTGAACAATCATTTCTTAGGAATGGTAAAACAATGGCAAGATTTGATTTATTCTGGCCGCCACTCGCAAACCTATATGAATTCCTTGCCTGATTTTGTGAAATTGGCTGAATCTTATGGTCATGTCGGTATAAAAATTGCGACACCAGATGAACTTGAAAGTAAATTGCAAGAAGCATTCAGCATTAAAAATAAATTAGTATTTGTAGATATTAATGTAGATGAATCTGAGCATGTGTATCCAATGCAAATTCGTGGTGGCGCAATGAATGAAATGATTTTAAGTAAACCTCAAGAGGAGACAAACTAATGCGTAGAATTTTATCTGTTTTACTCGAAAATGAGTCTGGTGCTTTATCTCGTGTTGTTGGTTTATTCTCCCAACGTGCATTTAATATTGAAAGTTTGACAGTTGCACCAACGGACGATCCTACATTGTCTCGTATGACGATAGAAGCTGTGGGAGATGAGCAGGTTTTAGAGCAAATCGAAAAGCAACTTCATAAATTAGTTGATGTATTTAAAGTGATTAATTTGAGTGAGCAAGAGCATGTAGAACGTGAAATAGTTTTGGTTAAAGTAAGAGCAGTTGGTTCATCTCGTGATGAGATCAAACGTTTAGCGGATATTTTCCGTGGACAGATTGTAGATGTGACGCCAAAATCTTATACCGTTCAACTTAGCGGTACGAAAGATAAAATTGATGCTTTTATTAATGCATTAAAAGAGGAGGCGACATTGCTTGAAATAGTTCGTTCAGGATTAATTAGTTTATCCCGTGGTGAAAAGAATATTTTATAGTAGTAGGTAAAAATAAGGGGGATAATATCCCCCTTTTTTTGATTGAAAGCTTATTTATTCGATAAAATTACCGCTCTTTTCGGTGCTTGATAACCTTCAATGGTTTTACAGTGATCATTTGGATCTAAGAAATCAATCAGGCTTTCATTTTCCAACCAATCAGTTTTACGCTGTTCTTCTAATGTAGTTGTCGCAACATCCACACAACGTACGTTGGTAAAGCCAACTTTTTCTAGCCAGTTAATTAGTGCGGCGACAGAGGGGATAAAATAAACATTTTTCATTTTCGCATAGCGATCTGCTGGTACGAGCACAGTATTTACATCGCCATCCACTACTAACGTTTCTAATACCAATTCACCACCTTTTACTAATTGATTTTTCAACTGACTTAAATGATCTAATGGGGATTTACGATGATAGAGTACGCCCATTGAAAATACAGTATCAAATGCCGCTAATGGTTGCATTTGCTCAATACCAAGCGGGATAAGATTGGCTCGACGATCATTATTAAGCAGCTTGCGTACTGCTTCAAATTGGCAAAGGAAAAGTTCGGTAGGATCAATCCCGACGACCATTTTTGCGCCTTCGCCTACCATTCTCCACATATGATAACCGCTGCCACAACCCACATCTAAAATAGTGCGACCTTGCAGCGGTGCTAAATGAGGAAGAACACGATCCCATTTAAAATCTGAACGCCATTCACAATCTACATGAATATCGAAAAGATGATAAGGCCCCTTTCTCCATGGCATTAATTGTTTTAAATGATGGATAATTCGTTGTTTTTCACCTTCTGAAAGGGGAGAAGTGCGGTCAGATTTCACCGCACTTTTGAGATCGATTTCATCAGCATGTAAATCAGGTAGGAAATCAACAATTTTGCTCCATTTCTCATAATCGCCATGAGTTTGAGTTTCCCATTCTTTCAATTGGAGCGGTAAGGTCTCTAACCAGTCTGATAAATTTGTAGTCGCAATTTGTTGATAAAAAGGGCGAAAGTCGATCATTTTGCTTCCTTATAGGCCTTTTCTGCTTTGTCAAAGGTATCTAGAACATTTTTTTCTGGTTTGCTAGACAGCAATGAGACAACAATAATTGCAAGGCTACCGAAAGCAAAACCAGGGATCATTTCATATACTTTAAACCAATCGGTATCCGCTGGAATAACTTCTTTCCAAGCAAATACTGTTACTGCGCCTACAAGCATACCTGCCATCGCGCCTGATGATGTCATTCGTTTCCAGAAAAGAGAGAAAAGTACAACAGGGCCAAAAGCACTACCAAAACCAGCCCAAGCAAATTCGACAAGTTTTAATACTTTGCTGTTTTCATCTTGTGCGATCCAGATAGCAAGTGCGGCAATAACTAACACCATAATTCTTCCAAGCCATACGAGCTCTTTTTCAGATGCGTTAGGGCGAATAAAACCTTTATAGAAATCTTCTGTGATTGAGCTAGATGAAATTAACAATTGCGCGCTTAATGTACTCATTACAGCAGCCAAAATAGCAGAAAGTAATATGCCTGCGATCCAAGGATTAAACAAAAGTTTAGCGAGTTCAATAAACACTTGCTCTGGTTCATTGTTGACTGTGCTGGCAATGTTTGGATTGGCAAAGAAATAAGGAATTGCGAAGAAACCAATACCAATTGCACCACCTAAGCAAAGCACCATCCATGTCATACTAATGCGGCGAGCTTTGATAAGTGATTTGACAGAATAAGCCGCCATAAAACGCGCTAAAATATGTGGTTGCCCAAAATATCCCAATCCCCAAGCTGCAAGGCTTAATAGACCAAGTGGCGTAGTGGCAGTAAATAAATCTGTAAAATCTTTATTGGCAGCCGCTTCAGCTTGCGCTAATACCGCGGAAAATTGAGCGGTATCGCCAATGCTTAATAACACAAAAATAGGCGTTAAAAGCAGCGCAAAAATCATAAGGGTTGCTTGAATGGTATCTGTCCAACTTACAGCTAAAAAACCACCGATAAAAGTGTAGAGAATAGTGGCTAATGCTCCATACCAAAGTGCGGTGGAATATTCGACCGAAAATAAATTTTGGAATAATTTTGCACCTGCAACTACACCCGAAGCACAATAAATAGTAAAAAATACTAAAATAATGGTGGCAGAAACAAGTTTTAATAATTTGTGTGATGAACCAAAACGATTGTGAAAATATTCTGGGAGGGTGAGGGCATTATTATTTAATTCTGTATAAACACGCAAACGACCAGCCACTAAAAGCCAGTTAAAATAAGCCCCGATAGTTAAACCAATAGCAATCCAGCCTTCAACTAAGCCTGATAAATATACCGCACCAGGCAAGCCCATTAAAAGCCAACCAGACATATCTGAAGCACCAGCAGACATTGCGGTGACAAAGCTGCCTAAACGACGTCCACCGAGAATGTAATCTGATAAATTATTCGTATAATAATAGGCTAGTACGCCAATCAGCAACATCCCGAAAATATAAATAGTAAAAGTAACAAGAGTTGGGTCGAATCCAAACATTTAAAAAGTCCAAAATGGGTTAAAAATTTCAGAAAGGGTGCATTTTACCTTATTTCGGGCTATTATTCTATTTAGACTGAATATTTGATGAAATTTAAGAAATTAGGAATATAAAATGGATGCTGTAGAGTTATTGATGAACGTAACTCCTAACGAAACACGCATTGCGCTAGTAGAAACAGGAATGTTGCGCGAAGTGCATATTGAACGCCAAGCCAAACGAGGAATTGTCGGAAATATTTATAAAGGTCGTGTAACGCGAGTACTGCCCGGAATGCAGTCTGCGTTTGTTGACATTGGTTTGGAAAAAGCGGCTTTTTTACACGCTGCCGATATTGTATCTCATACGGAATGTGTAGATGAAAATGAACAAAAGCAATTTAAAGTTAAAAGCATTTCAGAATTAGTACGCGAAGGGCAAGATATTGTTGTACAAGTGGTGAAAGATCCCCTTGGTACAAAAGGCGCACGTTTAACAACAGACATCACATTGCCATCGCGTCATCTTGTTTTCATGCCGGAAAATAGCCATGTAGGCGTTTCACAACGCATTGAAAGCG
Source organism: Haemophilus seminalis (assembly GCF_006384255.1). Classification (GTDB taxonomy): domain Bacteria; phylum Pseudomonadota; class Gammaproteobacteria; order Enterobacterales; family Pasteurellaceae; genus Haemophilus; species Haemophilus seminalis. The sequence goes on along the minus strand of NZ_VCED01000004.1, from coordinate 142,681 downwards.
AAGAAGAACGCGCCCGTTTAAAAGCATTAGTTGAACCTTTTTGTGATGAACTCGGCGGTTTCATTATTCGTACCGCCACAGAAGGGGCAAGCGAAGAAGAATTACGTCAAGATGCTGAATTTTTAAAACGCTTATGGCGTAAAGTCTTAGAGCGTAAATCTAAATATCCAACTAAATCAAAAATTTATGGCGAGCCAGCCCTTCCGCAACGTATTTTGCGTGATTTTATCGGAACAAACTTAGAGAAAATTCGTATCGACTCTAAACTTTGCTTTGGCGAAGTGAAAGAATTTACCGATGAATTTATGCCTGAACTAAGCGATAAACTTGTTCTTTATTCTGGCAATCAACCTATCTTTGATGTGTATGGGGTTGAAAATGCGATCCAAACAGCGCTAGATAAACGTGTTAATCTCAAATCTGGTGGCTATTTGATTATCGAGCAAACAGAAGCCATGACCACCATTGATATTAATACAGGCGCATTTGTGGGGCATCGTAATCTAGAAGAAACTATATTCAATACCAATATTGAAGCAACTAAAGCCATTGCTCAGCAACTACAACTACGTAATTTGGGTGGCATAATCATTATTGATTTTATTGATATGCAAACAGATGAACACCGCAATCGAGTATTAGAATCTTTATGCGATGCACTTTCTAAAGATCGTGTGAAAACTAATGTGAATGGCTTTACGCAATTAGGCCTTGTGGAAATGACTCGTAAGAGAACTCGTGAAAGCCTTGAGCATGTGCTATGTGATGAATGTCCAACATGCCATGGACGCGGTCGAGTGAAAACTGTTGAGACAGTTTGCTACGAAATTATGCGTGAAATTATTCGGGTGTATCATTTATTCAGTAGCGAACAATTTGTTGTTTATGCCTCACCAGCAGTTTCCGAATATCTTATTAACGAAGAATCTCACGGCTTACTGCCAGAAGTGGAAATGTTTATTGGCAAACGAGTGAAGGTGAAAACAGAACAGTTTTATAACCAAGAACAGTTTGATGTGGTGGTGATGTAAACTCTGTTTCAACAAAGTGCGGTGAAAAATTTTTGATATTTTCACCACACTTTTACAGACTGTTCTTTACATTTTTTCTTTTGTCATTTTCATTTTTTTATTTGATTTCATCTTTTTGTCAGATTTCATTTTCATATCAGATTTCATTTTCATATCAGATTTCATTCCCATTTCATCAGACTTCATTATGTGGTCAGAGTGCATTTGCATGTCATCTGATTTCATCATTTTTTTCATTGGCGCATTCATCATTGGTTCTGATTTCATTGACATGGTATCAGATTTCATTTCTTCTGCATAAACGGTTGTCGCACCAAATAACATAGTCATACTTAAGATTGCACTTTTCAATGTAATATTTTTCATTTTAAATTTCCTTGTTTGAGTGGTAAAAATAGTATTGAAAGAAATTGTTTCTTTCATTCTATTAGACGAAGCTCTCTTACATTTCTTACAAAAATTTTAAAGGAATTAAAATGAATGCCATTTCTGATACGGAACTCCAACAAATTCGTACGCAGATGTTGAAATTTGCAACGTTACAGTTGCACCATGCTGACCTCGCTGAGGATTTAGTACAAGAAGCATTTTTAAGTGCATTTAACAATCTCGCGAATTTTAAACATCAAGCCGCTTTTAAAACTTGGGTTTTTGCTATTCTAAAAAATAAAATTATTGATTATCTTCGCCAGAAAGGACGCTTTGTATTAGAAAGTGAAATTGAAGATGAACAGTCAACTAATACATTTTTTGATGATACAGGCCATTGGAAAATAGAATATTATCCGAGCGAATTACAGGGCGAAGAGGAAACGGTGTATTCTGATGAGTTTTGGTTGATTTTCGAAACTTGCCTTACTTGTTTACCCGCTAAACATGCCAAAATTTTCATGATGAGAGAGTTTTTAGAATTGTCATCGGATGAAATTTGTCAAGAAACTCAGCTTACCACATCCAACTTGCATACCACACTTTATCGGGCCCGTTTGCAGTTGCAAAATTGTCTATCAAAAAAACTTTAGGAGAAAATTATGCGTTGTATTCAAGCCACTCGGATAATTTCTGATTCTCATGAGCGACCATTAGAATTGCAAGAAAAAATGGGTTTAAAAATGCATTTGTTAACTTGTCCTCATTGTCGTCGTTTTCAAAGAAATTGTAAAACTTTAAGTGAAATGATGAAGCGGTTTAAAAATAGAAAAAATCAACCATTGTCAGCAAATGATTGATTTTCTTTCTAGCATTAATCGTTGTGGAATATGGTGCTTATATATTTTGCTCTTCCACAATATCTTGGAATTCGCGAATATAGTTTGCTATTTCTTCTGCGTACTCTTTTACCATTCTTGCTCGGCGTTGTGGGTGTTTGAAATAGTCAAAATCTTGGCTATCTAATGTCCAAAAGTTTAAATGATATTTATCGGGATTTTTCCAGCCAAACCACCAAGGGTTTGCATTTAATGATGACGAAACTAATTTGGTTAGTTCAATAATTTTATTATCAAGTTCAGTGTTTTCCCTTGTCTCTTGTGGGCGACGGAATCCATAATAAAGCGAATTGTCTAATTCCAGTTTAAAGGTTATATTTTCTCCATCTTGGGTTGTGTGAACTGGAATTTCAATACCATACCAGCGATGACGTTTTCTTGAACGAGCATAATATTGTGTAATATCTTGGCTAAAATCTTGTTTCTCAAACTCAATGCCTTGTACTAAAAGCTGATCTTGCATTTCATTCCAAAAATAATTTTGCATTTCATATTTATCTAGTTTTTCCCCTTCAATAAACAAATCACACCCATCTAACAGAGTTTTAATACTTTCTTTGGCAATTGGGTGGCTTGATGTTTTATATAAGTCATTTTTCAAAATTGCCACTATGCTAAATAACTCTTCGGCAAATGAAGCATAATAGCCAGCAACCAAACTTTGCTTATCTGTGCCTGCAATCATAAATTCATTCATTTTTTTGATTAAATTTGTCACACGTTCAAATATCGCTTGCGTGGTTTCTTCTGAACTATGCATTTGGATATAAGAAAGCTGGAACAGCAAGTCCTTTAATTCATCAATGGTATCTACAGGATCTTTATTCAGCGCAATTTGCACCTTGCCATCTTCCACAATATCTTTTAATTTTTCTAAGAATTGGTGATAAACCTCTTGTTTCTTTTCAAACACAGTTAAGTTTTTATCGCGTTCTTCTTCTGTTGCGGTTTGTCCTTGTAGTAAGAAAACCGTCACAATTGCTGTCAGAATAGCCCCGATTGCGCCATTGTTAATTTCTTCAATAATCTTGGGTAACGCATCTTCATAGACTTTATCCAACACGAATAAACTTAATGAAATGCTGAGTAAAATGCCAAGCCAGGCATAGATTTTTTTAGACATAATTTTTCCTTAGGTTGTTAGACATGATTTTTAATAAGGTTAATTGCCCAGTTTTTGACTTCCGGGAAATATTGGGTATCGAGGACAAATTCTTGTCCGCGCGCAACGGTTTTCAAAATAACCTTTTGACTATCTGAATCGTCCTCCCAACGGGTTAAATTTCCGTGATAACTCATTGCGTGATTAGAATTACTTCTTGCATCAAAACATTTTGGTAACGACCAAATTGAGCGTGAACGTCCTTGTTTCGTCAGAATTAAATCCGATGAAAATTGATTGAACATACCGCCTCCGAATGAATTTGGCACAAAATCCGATCGCTCTTTTGCAATGAAAATCAGATTATTTTCACCTTTACCGGCAGGATAATAATGCGGATGGATTGAAAGAAACGGATAAGGTTCTAACACTTTCATATCCTTAACATTAACAATCTCGTCAATTTCTAACCATCCGAATAAAGCATGAAAATGCGGTCCATAATATTCCCATTTTTCGGTTTGCGGATTTTGTCGAATATGTCTAAACCAACCTAGAAAAAGAAATAAATCACCTTTTTCAACATGTTGGTTTAACAAATGTCCGGCGGCTGCTTTGACTTGCCCGATTGCAGGTCGCCAGCCCTTTGTTCGCTTTTCCTTTTTTCGATTCAAATCAGGATCTAAATGAAGTGAAATATTCAGATAATCTGCAGGTAATAAATCTTGAATAATTTTCTTAAGATCAATCTCTTCAGTTTCCATATCGTCCCAAGATAAGTTGCCTTTAGATGAAGGAATTGGAAAAGAAATGATTTTTCCGTTAGGTAAAATAGGGCTGGGAAAGCGGCCATTATCTTTTCCACTATCAAACCCTTTTCTCGATAAAATAATTTTCATGCAAAATAGTTTCCGTGTTTGCCTGATGAATGAATTCCTCGTTGTTTTAATTCTTCATTAAAAAAGAGGATAAATTCATTAATAAGTTGTTGTTCTGTAGTTTTTCGATGCCCGCGACCGACTGAAAGATGATCATTTGGTAGTTGAATGTAATGTGTTGGATGATTTGAACCGAAATACCAATATTTACGCCCTATCAACACTCTTTTTCCGGAATAAAGATCCCTATATCTGCAGGATTCGTCGTGTCCTGATTTACTTTCTAGTAACACATACTCGCCATTTTCTTGGGGAATCCAAATACAATCACCATTGTGGCTTTTATCGGTAGGAATACGATGGTTTAAATCCGCCGAATTTTTACAACGTTGATAGTAATCCTTCCATTCAACGATTTCATCAATTACCATGCAGTACACAATATGATTCCCCATACGTTTCGGACTTAACCCTAAAACAATATCACCGATTTTTGCACAACGGCGAATGACCGGCTTGCAAATAGCGAGCGTGCAGATATTAAAATCAGGATTTGGTGCATTGCCGTGATCGTAAGAAACGATATAGCTGTACAATGAAGGATTTTCGGTTTGTTTGATTAATCGTTCCATAGGTTTTCTTGTGAAAAGTGAGGTTGAAATTAACCGCAATTATATTTCTTTTTATCAAGCGTTTTTTACTTCAAATAATTTGAATTCTGCATATCTTTTCAAAACATCTTTTTCAACTTTAGAAACAGCTTCATTCTCATTACTTGCTGAAACATAGCTGTTTCCACTAGTCCAAAGACGATCTGTTGTTTTTCTCTTGAATTGGTATCTCACATTGTATCTACTCATTTTTTTATTTTCTCCTAGGTCATTTAACGTAATTTTAGTCTGATGCTATGTAACCAAAACTAGTGCTAATAGCTGCATAAGTTTAAATCAAGCTCCAATCCTAAAATCTTTTCTCTTTACAGCATTTACCAATGAATGAAAAATAACAATTTGCACAAAACTTAAAACGAATTCTTGCAGAAAAAGGAATTTCACCTAAAGTCTAGGTGCTTGAGCGAGAATTTAATTTACATCCCTATGGCACCAATTGGCTTGCAAGCAGTAATTTGTCGGTTGTGCAGTGAAGTATTGTCTTCTTTGGTTCGGGTTACGTGCATTAGTAGACTGGCTGGAGGTCAAATTCTTCCATTTCTTACAAAAAATTTTAAAGGAATTAAAATGAATGCTATTTCTGATACGGAACTCCAACAAATTCGTACGCAGATGCTGAAATTTGCAATGTTACAGTTGCACCATGCCGATCTTGCTGAGGATTTAGTACAAGAAGCATTTTTAAGTGCATTTAACAATCTCGCGAATTTTAAACATCAAGCCGCTTTTAAAACTTGGGTTTTTGCTATTCTAAAAAATAAAATTATTGATTACCTTCGCCAGAAAGGACGCTTTGTATTAGAAAGTGAGATTGAAGATGAACAGTCAACTAATACATTTTTTGATGATACAGGCCATTGGAAAATAGAATATTATCCGAGCGAATTACAGGGTGAAGAGGAAATGGTGTATTCTGAAGAGTTCTGGTTGATTTTCGAAACTTGCCTGACTTGTTTACCCGCTAAACATGCCAAAATTTTTATGATGAGAGAGTTTTTAGAATTGTCATCGGATGAAATTTGTCAAGAAACTCAGCTTACCACATCCAACTTGCATACCACACTTTATCAGGCCCGTTTGCAGTTGCAAAATTGTCTATCAAAAAAACTTTAGGAGAAAATTATGCGTTGTATTCAAGCCACTCGGATAATTTCTGATTCTCATGAGCGACCATTAGAACTGCAAGAAAAAATGGGTTTAAAAATGCATTTGTTAACTTGTCCTCATTGCCGTCGTTTTCAACGAAATTGCAAAACCTTAAGTATGATGATGAAGAAATTTAAAGATTCACATTAAGAATAGTGAAAGTATAAAAAACACTACTATTTTTGACTGTACTTTATAGTGGTATTGCTAATTTATCCGTATGGCATTGGATAATCTCAAAGGTTTTATTTCTTCATCTTCGCCAATAAACTCACTGCACTCACAATTATAACTGCACCGAACCAAAAATAGAGGTTAGGCGTATGATGCCAAAAGAGCCAGTCGAAAACGCTAGAGAAAATTACGCCAGTGAACGCAAAAGGAGTAATGATATTGGCGGGTGCGTATTTAAAAGCGCGCGTGAGTAATAATTGGAAAATCAATCCAAATCCGCCCACTAATAGCAATAAACCAAGCTCATATAAATTAGGGATTTTCCATTGGTTAATAAAGAAGATTGGTAACATGAAGGTACCAATCAAGTGAAAATAAAATACGATATTTTTGGGGGTGTTGTATTTGTTTAATTCTTGTAAGCCAATAAATGCCATTCCTGCCAATACGGCACCAGATAATCCAATCAGCACATAAATAGGATCAACATTGCCATTGTTATTGGTGAGTAAAATAATGGAAACGCCAAGAAAACCGATTAAGCTATACAAAAGTACATTAAGCGGTGTTTTTTGATGGAAAAAGAGCAATAAAATTGGGATAAATAGAGCAGAGGTATTCATCAATAAGACCGCGATGGAAAGCGGTAAGAACTTTACGACATAAAAGTTAATCAACATGCTCGATACACCCGCGGCATTCCGCAGGATTAAAAATTTCCATTGACTAGTATCTACTTTAAAATCGCGATCTTTAATCACAAAAGGTAGTAAGAAAAGCAAGCCGATTAAAAAACGTGAAAATAAGGTTTCACTTGCAGGGATTGTTTGAGATGCCGTTTTGACAAATACATTCATCAAGGTAATGGAAAAGTACGCTGATACCATAAAACTAATCGCTTTGTGATAAAGCGAAGGAGTGGAATATGATTGCATATAGATTTTTTACCTTAGAAAAGAGGGAGAAATAGTGTGTTTTAGCTCTTTATTATTGGTTATAACAATGAATTTTAGTCAATTTCTTTAAAAATTTTACAAAAATCTGTAAGAAATCGAATTATCCGCCGTCTAACCTTATGTAACGTTAATTTTTACATCATAAGGAAAAACAATGAAACTATCAAAAACATTTCTATTTATTACCGCACTTTGCTGTGCAACACCAACTTTGGCAATACAAAATTCAACATCATCATCTGGAGAACAAAAAATGGCAATGGAAAATACACAAAACATTCGTGAAATTTATCTTGCTGGTGGCTGTTTCTGGGGTATGGAAGCATATATGGAGCGCATTCACGGTGTGAAAGATGCGATTTCTGGCTATGCTAATGGTAATACGGAGAAAACTAGTTATCAGATGATTGGCGTAACTGATCATGCAGAAACCGTAAAAGTCACTTACGATGCAAATCAAATTTCGCTCGATAAATTATTGCAATATTATTTTAAAGTGATTGATCCAACCAGCGTAAATAAACAAGGCAACGATCGTGGCAGACAATATCGCACGGGGATTTATTATCAAGATGGGGCAGATAAAGCGGTGATCGAACAAGCACTCGCCCAGCTTCAAACCAAATATAAAAAACCAGTACAAATTGAGATTCAACCGCTTAAAAATTACATCGTAGCGGAAGAATATCATCAAGATTATTTGAAGAAAAATCCAAATGGTTATTGCCATATTGATATTACCAAAGCAGATGAACCTGTGATTGACGAGAAAGATTATCCGAAACCGAGTGATGCAGAACTCAAAGCGAAATTGACACCGTTGCAATATTCCGTCACTCAAAATAAACATACTGAACGCTCTTTTAGTAACGAATATTGGGATAATTTCCAACCCGGTATTTATGTTGATGTCACCACAGGCGAGCCTGTTTTTTCTTCAAATGATAAATTTGAATCGGGTTGTGGCTGGCCGAGTTTTACGAAACCAATAGCAAAAGAGGTAGTGCATTATCAAACAGATAATAGTTTTAATATGCAACGTACCGAAGTGCTAAGCCGTGCGGGCAATGCTCATTTAGGTCACGTATTTGATGACGGCCCGAAAGATAAAGGTGGTTTGCGTTATTGCATTAACAGTGCATCAATTAAATTTATTCCGTTAGCTGAAATGGAAAAGGCAGGATACGGATATTTGATTCAGTCCATTAAAAAATAAGGAGATGTAGGATGTTAGATCAACAACTCCTTATTGGAACTGTATTTTTAGCGGGGCTTGCTTCTTTTCTTTCGCCTTGTATTTTCCCGATTATCCCGATTTATTTCGGTATTTTGAGTAAAGGTGGTAAAAAAGTCCTAAATACTTTTTTATTTATTTTAGGGCTTTCCCTTACATTTGTAAGTTTAGGCTTTAGTTTTGGCTTTTTAGGGAATATTTTATTTAGTAATACAACTCGAGTAATTGCTGGCATTATCGTGATTATTCTTGGTATTCACCAAATGGGAATTTTCAAAATTGGGTTACTTGAACGCACGAAATTGGTGGAAATAAAAACATCAGGAAAATCGACCGCACTTGAGGCATTTGTGCTTGGTTTAACTTTTAGTCTTGGTTGGACACCTTGTATTGGCCCGATTCTGGCTTCCGTGTTAGCGTTATCAGGCGATGAAGGCTCTGCACTTTACGGTGCATCAATGATGTTCATTTATGTCTTGGGGCTTGCAACTCCGTTTGTACTGTTTTCGTTCTTCTCTGACAGCTTGCTAAAACGTGCTAAAGGGTTAAATAAACACTTAGACAAATTTAAAATCGGTGGCGGAATTTTAATTATCGTGATGGGCATTTTATTGATTACGAATAATTTTTCGTAAGGCATAACCTCAACAAAAGAAATCTATTAAAAGGAAAAAAACAATGAAAAAACTACTATCAATATTTTTAATGGCATTCAGCCTAAACGCTTTTGCACAAACGAATTTGGCGGATGTGCAACTCAAAGATTTAAACAATCAGCCAGTTACTTTAAGCCAATATAAAGGCAAACCTGTGTATGTAAAAATGTGGGCATCTTGGTGTCCGATTTGCTTGGCGGGATTAGCTGAAATTGATGATTTAAGTGCGGAAAAAGATCGTGGATTTGAAGTCATAACTATTGTTTCGCCAGGTCATAAAGGCGAAAAATCACCGGCTGATTTTATTGAATGGTACAAAGGGCTAGAATATAAAAATATTAAAGTCTTGCTAGATGAAAATGGTGAAATTATTGATCGTGTTCATGTTCGAGGTTATCCGTTTAATCTATTTTTAGATGCTGATTTAAATGTGAAGAAAACTGTGCCAGGACATTTAGGACGGGAGCAAATAATTAAGTTTATTGAGAAATAAAATCAAGCGGCTGGTAATTAAAATTTAACCAGCCGCTTTTTTATTTCTGGCATAACGTAGATATTCTTTCATTGGGAATTTGGTAGATTGATGAAAATTATATATTATAAATAACACTTATATCGTTTGAATAGTTGTTAAATTTGCTTTTAAAGAGCAGATAAAACCAGTATTTGTGAAGGAAACAATGGAAGAAATAATTAACGGACTACTCATTGTGCTTGTGCCGATGGTACTGGGTTACTTAGTCAAAATACAGAATCAAAATGCGTTGTCATTCATTAATAAAATTGTAATGTTATTGCTTTACATCATTTTATTTATGATGGGGTTTATGCTTGGGCAGCTAGAGCATTTAGAACAAAAATTGCCAATTATTGGTATGACCGCTTTAGGGCTATCGGCTATTATTTTGACTTGTAATATCGTAGGCTTGGCTATTTATGACCGCACTTTGCCTAAGCCAGTTAATTACTTGCAGGGAGAATTACCATCTCGTTGGCATTCGTTAATGGACTCAATTAAATTATTAAGTGCGGTAATTATCGGTATTGTTTTAGGTTGGTTGTGCAATGATTGGTTGCATTTCCCACATGGTTCCAATCTTTACGTGCTTATTGCGTTGATCTTTTTTGTCGGGATTCAGCTTCGCAATAACGGTATTTCCTTGAAAGAAGTCTTATTAAACAAGCAAGGTTTAACGATGGGGGCAATTTTTACCCTAAGTTCTTTAGTCGGTGGTGTTATTTCGTCATTTTTTCTAAGTATGCCGATTACTCAAGGTTTAGCCTTTTCATCGGGATTTGGTTGGTATTCTTTATCAAGCGTCGTGTTGACAAATGCTTGGGGGCCGATTCAGGGGAGCATTGCCTTTTTCAATGATTTATCGCGTGAAATTTTGAGTTTATTTTTGATTCCATTGTTTATGCAACATTATCGCTCTACAGCTATTGGGATTACAGGCGCAACGGCACTAGATTGTACATTGCCGATTATTCAAAAATCAGGTGGAATTGAAGTAACGCCTATCGCCATTTCTTTTGGTATGGTGACAAATTTATTACCACCGCTGTTATTAGTCTTTTTCTCGAGTTTTCCTATTTAAAAGCTTAAAAAACTTGATTTTGATAAAAAAATCGTGACCAACTTCACAAATCTGAAAATATGTATTTGCATAACTGATCGGATTTCTTTATTCTGAAACCACTAAAAACAAGTGCTATCTTAAATAGCCGACATCTATTTTGCTTTCCGAGTAGTGCCCCATTGGGGCACTTTTTTTATTCTGTAAATAAGCATAAAAAATCCCTTTCGTAAGAAAGGGATTTTAATTATCTAAATTACATTTTTTCTACGGTTTTAATACCGAGTAACTCTAAACCTTGTTTTAAGGTTTTTTCCGTTAATAATGCCAATTTCAAACGGCTTAATTTTACGGACTCATCTTCAGCATTTAAAATTGGGCAATGTTCATAGAATGACGAGAATATGCCTGCTAGTTCGTATAAATAAGCACAAAGCACGTGTGGTGTGCCTTCTTTTCCGACTGTTTGCACCGCTTCTTCAAATTGTAGAAGTTTAATTGCAAGTGCTCTTTCTTTATCATCTTCAAGCGTTAAAGGTGCAGCCAAAAGTGCGGTCGAATTTATATCTGTTTTATTAAAGATCGAACGAATTCGAGTATAGGCATATTGCATATAAGGCGCAGTGTTACCTTCAAAGCTTAACATGTTATCCCAATCAAAAACGTAATCAGTAGTACGGTTTTTGGAGAGATCCGCATATTTCACCGCACCAATACCGATAGCCTCAATCACGGCTTCTTTTTCATCATTAGATAAATTTGTATTTTTTTCATTAATTAATACAGTAGCGCGTTCAATTGCTTCATCTAATAGATCGGCTAATTTCACCGTGCCACCGGTACGGGTTTTAAATGGTTTGCCATCTTTACCAAGCATCATCCCAAAGTTTTTATGCTCCAAAGAGAAACTGTCTGGTACATAACCTGCTTTACGAGTAATTAACCAAGCTTGTTGCATATGTTGGCTTTGGCGAGTATCTGAAAAAACAAGTGCGCGATCAGCTTTTAATGTTTCATAACGATATTTTGCTGCAGCAATATCGGTTGTAGTGTAAAGGAAACCGCCATCTTTTTTCTGAACGATTACGCCCATTGGGTCACCTTCTTTATTTTTGAATTCATCCAAATAAACAACCAATGCACCATCATCTTCTACAGCTAAGCCTTGTTTTTTAAGATCTTCTACGATGCTTGGTAACATAGGATTATAAAGACTTTCGCCCATCACATCTTTTTCGGTTAAAGTCACATTTAAGCGATCATAGTTGTGCTGATTTTGTTGCATGGTGATGTCAACTAAACGTTTCCACATCGCTCGACAATATTCATCACCACCTTGTAATTTCACAACATAATTACGCGCTTTTTCTGCGAATACTTCATCTTCATCGTAGTGTTTTTTGGCTTCGCGATAAAAGGCTTCAAGATCTTGTAATTCCATTTCACTCGCATGCTCGTTTTGCATTTTTTCAAGATAAGCAATAAGCATTCCGAATTGCGTTCCCCAGTCACCAACATGGTTTGCTCGAATGACATTGTGACCTAAAAATTCCAGGGTTCTTACAACCGCATCACCAATGATAGTAGAGCGCAAGTGACCTACATGCATTTCTTTTGCTACGTTTGGAGATGAATAATCAATCACAACAGTTTGTTTATCAGTAGCTTGAATGCCTAAATTTTTTTGGGAAAGCGCAGTTGAAACTTCAGTTGTTAGCCAAGTTGGATTTAAGAAAATATTGATAAAGCCCGGCCCTGCGATTTCTAATTTTTCTGCAATATCAGATAGTTGAGCATTATCTAAAACTTTTTGAGCAAATTCTCGTGGATTTAAACCTAATTTTTTCGCCGCAGCCATAATGCCATTGGCTTGATAATCGCCAAATTGTGGTTTTCCTGATTGACGAACAAGCGCATCGCAAGATTGATCTGCTCCAGCAAGAATCATAGCTTGTTTGATTTTGTCGGATAAAATAGATTGAATATTCACGTTTTTTCCTATGTTCAAATTGAATAATGAAAATAATCGGCTATGATACCGTTCTTTATGAGTTTCTCAAAGGGACAAAATGACAAATTTACAGGAAAAATCACCCGCACTTTTTTCTGATTTGGCGGAATTTGAAAAAAAAATTCAACAATTAGCTCAAATGATGTCAATCGATTTTTCAAATTATGAGATCGATCACCTTGCCGTGCGTGTAAATAATGAACAAAATGCAAAAAACTGGCTGACACTTTTATTGAAATACGGTAGAATTTTATCCGATAACATTGTCAACGGACGTAAGATTTATCTAATTCAGTTAGAAAAAGCAGTGAAGTTCGCTAATCAGTTCGTTGATGTTATTGAACTACCGTTCCCTAAAAATAAGCAGTATCCTGTAGAAGGTTGGGAGCATATTGAGGTTGTAATGCCATTTTTACCGAATGAATCGATAAATGAATGGGTACAGCGTATTAATATGCGTTTTTTATGGAGCGAATTAACTCAATTAACCATTAAAGTGAGCGAGCCTAAAGTGGATGGCGAGAGATTGCCTAATCCATCTATTGCAGTAAGTTTTGTTGATAAGACATCAAATCATACTTGTATTAAGGTTCATCCTTATTCTATAAAGAAAATACTCGAGGTTTAGCAAAATGAAAAAATTATCTCTTGCATTAGCGGTTTTAGCAGCTGTAGGTTTAAGTGCTTGTTCTTCTTTCCAAAAAGATGAAAATGCTTATAAAGGTCAAATCGTTTTTAGCCAAATGGAAGGTGAAAATCTTAAATTAACCATCCGTAAAAATGATTGTTCAGGCCGTCAACAAGATGGTGAGCAAGTTGTGCTTACTCACAAGTATGATTCAACCTTAGTTGTTGGTGCTTGTGTTTTAGTATCTGACAATGGTAATACTAAAAACATTTCAACTTTTTCTCCGAGAAATCCACTTTAATTCCTTTTCAGAGGGAACATAGCATATGAAAAAAACAAGTATGGCATTGGCATTGTTAGTTGCTTTTAGTGTAACTGGTTGTGCAAATACTGATGTTTTCAGCGGTGATGTTTATAGTGCATCTCAAGCTAAAGAAGCTCGTTCAATTACTTATGGTACGATTGTTTCTGTGCGTCCTGTTAAAATCCAAGCTGATAATCAAGGTGTTGTTGGTACGCTTGGTGGTGGTGCTTTAGGTGGTATTGCAGGTAGTGCAATTGGCGGAGGTCGTGGTCAAGCTATTGCAGCAGTAGTTGGAGCGATCGGCGGTGCAGTAGCTGGAAGCAAAATCGAAGAAAAAATGAGTCAAGTAAACGGTGCTGAATTAGTGATTAAGAAAGACGATGGTCAAGAGATTGTCGTTGTTCAAAAGGCTGATTCGAGTTTTGTTGCTGGAAAACGAGTTAGAATTGTTGGTGGCGGTTCTAATCTTAATGTTTCAGTGCTATAAATTAAATTTTAATAAAAAGCGAACGTTTGGTTCGCTTTTTTATTATCTAAAATATGTTAGAATAAACGATTATTCACATAATAAACATATATCTAATTTCAATTGTTTATTGTGGAATTGTTGAAGTGTACTTCTATGGCCTATACTTAAAATAATCATTTCAGGTAAATGATATCGAATTTTTCGATAGAGCAAATACTCAGTTGTTTCATCTAATGCAGATGTTGTTTCATCTAAAAATACGACATCGGGTTTAGTGAGTAAAATACGAATAAAGGCAACACGTTGTAATTCTCCCGGGGATAAAATAACTTGCCAGTCATTTATATGATCAAGGGCATGGATATATTTACCTAAGGCACAATCTTCCATTGTTTGAATTAGATCTGGATGGTTGGGATTGATATTAGGATAACAAATTGCTTCCCGTAAAGTGCCTTGTGGCATGTAAGGACGTTGTGGTAAGAATAAACTTCCAGTACAAGGATGTTCTGCAATACCAATCGTTTCAAAAGGATAAATTCCCGCAATTGCTTTTAATAATGAAGTTTTCCCTGTGCCTGATGCGCCCTGAATTAATAGTGCATCGCCATTAACTAAATTAATATTTAAATTATTAAGTAATACACGACCTTTTTCATCTTTAATTCCAAAGTCTTTTAATGCGACACGATGAGAACATAGAAATGGTTGATAAAACGCTTGATTATCTAAATCATCCATTTTTTTCATAAAACCATATAAACGGTTTAAACGAGCCTGATAGAGTGTAAATTGCTCATAAAATAATCTAAAAAATGAAAGGGCAGTCATTAACCGGTTAAAAGCCTGTACAGTTTGATGCATATCACCAAGTTTAATTTGTCCTGCAAAGAAACGTGGTGCTTGTAACATTAATGGTAAGAGTTTTGCAACTCGAGTAACTCCAGAATTAAATCCATCCAATCCAAGCATTTTTAATACAATAGCCCAACGGTTATGAATAATCTGACGAAATTGATATTGTAAGAAAGTTTGTTCTTTTGGTTCGCCATTATAAAAAGCAATGCTTTCTGCATTGTCTCGTACACGGATTAAGGAATAACGATAATCGCCATTGAGTTTCTCTTTTGTAAAATTTAACTTAATTAGTGGGCGACCAATCCACACGGACATGAGTGTTGCAAAAATAATAAAGGCATAAATGAAGAAAACGACGCCTTTTTCAATATTAAATCCAAATAAAGTTAATACGCCAGAAAGTGACCATAAAATAATCGTAAATTCAATGGTCGTGAGCACTGAGTTAATCACGCCTCGCACAATTTGTACCGTACTGGTAATAAATTCTCTCGCATCTTGTTCAATACGTTGATCGATATTATCTGGTAAATCTCGTTCGTATTTCAGGCGATAGTATTTTTTCTTATTTAGCCAGCGTTTAATAAGTGTTGCATTAAGGCTTTCCAACCAACGAATTTCAAAAACTTGTTGAAAGAAGTAATCAGCAATGGCATGTATAACTTGTGCTACCACAAGAAGAACATTTAGTTTTGCAAAGAACCAAAATTTCTCAATGTTTAATTCTTGCATTGAGCTATACAATCCATTGTAAAAAAATGAATTAAGCACACTAAATCTAACTTCCAGCAATATCATCATAAAGAGTACTAACAGCATTAAAATTAGTTTAATGCTTGTTTTTTTGTTTATTAATGGAGAGACGATACACCAGAATTTTTTGCCGAAAGTAGTTTGTTTTAAGGCTAACATTGTTACGCTAAAGCACAATATCACCCAAAAAAGTGCGGTTAAAATCCAGTTTAAACTATTATTAAGTTCGGTTTGCCAGTTCATTTATTATCCATAAAAGTCAAAACAAAAAGGGCGAAATATTCGCCCTCGTATTGTGCGCTCAATTAAAACTCAACTTTAGTGTTGAAGATAAATTCACGTCCATAACCTAATGCAACAGGTATTAACGTGTTTGTTGCATTACCAGAGGTGGATGGATAGTAAGTTTTATTTGTTAAGTTTTTACCGTTAAGTTGGAAAGACACTTTCTTGCCAGAGATTTTAGTATCATAAGCAATAAAGGCATCATATACCACGGCATGAGGTAATTTGTATGCTTTTGTATAAGTATTATTGTAGGCATACCAGGAACCTAAATAACGAGCGCCACCACCAACACGGATGTTGCCAAAATCAAATTCACCTACGTTATAAGCTAAGAATAAGGAAGCTTGATGTTTTGGTACACCAGAAAGTTGTCGATTTACCGCATCAGGATAAAGTTCATTTTCAAGTGATTTTACTTTGGTGTATGTATAGTTAGCCGCTACGCTTAGACTATCCGTAATTTGACCATTAAGATCGAATTCCGCACCACGAGAACGTTGTTTGCCGACGATATTTAATTGTGCATTTGAACCCGAACCAACAGCCTCAGCCACATTACGTTTGCTGATATTGAATAATGCAAGTGTAGCATTGAAACCTGAGTTTTCATATTTTGCACCAATTTCAAAGGATTTACCTTGTTCAGGTTTTAAATCTCCACTAACGGGTGTCGCCACACTCATTTGTGGACGGAAAGACTCCGAGTAGTTTGCAAAGGTCGCAATATGTGGGGTAAATTTATATACGGCACCTAATTGATACAATAATTTACCATCGTGTTGATCGGTATTTCCGGTTTTTGTTAGATTTTGACCTTTTTTACAGTTTGCCGCATTTAAGCAATGACGCCCTGCAAATTGATCAAAATACTCATAACGTAAACCGCCCGTCATAATAAAGTTATCTGTAAAGTAGGCGGTATCTTGAATATAAACACCAACAGTTTTGAGATAGTTATATTGATAGGCGTTGCCGTTACCATTTTTATGTTCCGCAACAGGGCTGGTATAGTTTGGATTATGAATATTGATATCAGAATTCATGATGCCTTGGTTATAAATAGGACCAAGATCACGAATATTACGCATTGCATCAATACCGGCTACAAAGCGGTTAGCAATATCACCAATACCAAATTCACCAACGATATTTAATGTACCGCTATGAACGCGTTGATCGCCTTGTTGCTGTTCAATAGCTCGGCGTGCATGACGCGCGCTTAATTCAGGAGAGGTAATCTCGCCCTTTTTATTTTTAACAGCAGGGATAGCGATATCTGTAACGTTAATATTTGTAATACGAGCTTGATTGTAGAAATATTTGTAACGCGCATAGCTATAACCCGCATTTAATTTCCAACCATCACTTAATTTGTGTTCAATTTTAAAATCAATGTTATCGGTTTTTGCGGTTGTTTCATTATTTGGTTCATCTAAACGACGCGATACAGGAATATCCGGTAATGCATTGGTTGCTGTTAAAAGATTTGTGCCACGATCAAATGGCTCAAGAATATCTTTATGTTCATAAGAAAGAAGCACTTTAGTTTTATCATTTTCCCAAGAAAGTGATGGTGCGTAAGTGGTATTTTTCACTGTGCCAAAATTACGCCAGTAGTCTTTTTCTTGTTTGTCATAGATAAAGCGGTAAGCAAAACCATTTCCTAAACCACCAGTGAAATCTAATTGCGTTCCCCAGAGGCTATGATTACCTAAGGTTCCACCAACGACATAACGTGGCGTTTGTTGTGGTTTTTTAGTAATGATATTAACCACACCACCTGGATCTTGAATACCATAAAGTACAGATGCAGGTCCTTTTAAAACTTCAACGGTTTCAGTTGTCGCGCTAAAGTTTTTAGCTGGGCCGGCTTGTAAACCGTTACGCATAATTGAGTTATCGCGGTTTCCACCAAAACCACGTTTTTGGATGGCATCAAACATACCTCCTAGAGTATTCGCTTGACTCACACCACTGACGTTATAAAGCGCATCAATAAGTGATTCAGATTTGCGATCTTCTAGTAGTTTGCTCGAAAGAATATTTACTGTGTTTGGCGTGTCGAATACTGGTACTTCAGCTTTTGATACGACGGATGTTCCTGTCGTTTGATAGCCATTTTGTTTAATACCTGTATCTTGAACATTAATTTGTTCAATCGTTTCAGTACTAGCTTTATGTTGCGTTTCAGCTAACGCAGAAACAGAAACTCCGGCAAAAAGTACGGTGTAAATTAGGCTTAATTTAAATTTCATAAAATGCTTCCGTAGATTAGATATAGGTAAAAGGAGGCGCGAGTATATCTAAAAGGTTAATTTACATCAATAGTAATTATTATCATTTAATAAAAAATATGTTTATTCTTACATAATGAAATTTGCGTACCCTATAAAGTTGCGTTACCATAATTTCACTCTATCAAAAATAAGGCATAAGATGAAAATTGCATTAGGTATTGAATATCAAGGCACAAATTATTACGGCTGGCAACGCCAAGAAAATGTGCGTAGCATACAAGAACAACTTGAAAACGCGCTTTCCATTATTGCTAATGAAAAAATTGAAATTTTTTGTGCCGGGAGAACTGACTCAGGGGTGAGCGGAACAGGGCAAGTCGTACATTTTGAAACTAGTGCAGTACGTCCTGATAAAGCATGGACATTCGGGACAAATGCGAATTTACCTGATGATATTGCGGTTACTTGGGCAAAAAAAGTTGATGATGAATTTCATGCGCGTTTTTCAGCAATGGCTCGTCGATATCGCTATATTCTTTATTGTAATAAATTACGCTCAGCTATTTTACACGGAGGAATTACGCATTGTTATTTAGATCTGGATGCAGAAAAAATGCATCAAGCTGGTCAGTATTTACTAGGCGAGCATGATTTTTCCTCTTTTCGTGCCGCACAATGTCAATCAAACACGCCGTGGCGTAATGTTCATCACTTATCAGTTACTCGGATTGGGCAATATATTATTGTGGATATTCAAGCCAATGCTTTTGTGCATCATATGGTCCGTAATATTGTTGGGAGTTTGATTGAAGTTGGTGCAGGTAAAGAATCAATTGAATGGATGAAATGGCTACTAGAACAAAAAAATCGTCAGCTTGCGGCACCAACTGCAAAACCTGATGGACTATATTTAGTAGATGTAATTTATCCTAAAAAATTTGGCCTTCCTAAAAGCCATTTAGGGCCATTATTTTTAGGTAATGAGTATGTTAAATAATTAAAAAACACCGCACTTTGTCATTTTAAGTGCGGTGTTTTTTTAGAAGATTTTATTAATATTTATAGATTTCGTTGTATAACCCACTCTCAAATTGTACTAATGGTGCTCGTTTTGTTTTGCTTTCCAAATCGCCTGTTGAGTAGCCATTAATAAATTGTACAAAGGCTACTTTTTCCCCCCGAGCATTTGTCATAAAGCCGGCTAGGTTATAAACCCCTTTCAAAGAACCAGTTTTAGCAATAACATTTTTGACTAATGGCGGGCTAATTAATCCACCTCGCCCACTGATCGTGCCATCTACACCAGCGATGGGGAAAGTTTCCATTAAATGTAATTTATCTTCGTTTTTGGCGATGTATTCTAAAACGGATAGCATTGTTTTAGGTGCTACAAGATTATGGCGAGATAGACCCGAACCATCGGCTAAAATACTGTTACCAAAACGAATTCCTTGTTTTTGCAAGATGGATTTAATCGCTAATGTACCTAATTGAAAGGATGCCGGGCGTTTATAGTAATTGAATGCCACCGCTCGGAACAATGAATCGGCAATTTGGTTATCCGATTTTTTCATCATTTTTTTCAATAAATCTGGTAATGGTTTCGATAAATGTTTAGCTAATAGCTGACCTTGTTGTGGTTTTTGTGGCAGCATGACTTTGCCATTAAACTCAATACCTAATTGTCTTAATTGACGTTGAATAATCGCGGCAGCATAAGCATCCGTATCTTGCACAGCAAAGCTTAAGCCAAAAGGTTTAGATTGACGTGCTAAACATCCTTTTACTTGATAGCGATTATTGTCGTGTGCAACAACATCGAGCTGACAATAGGGCGCTTCATTGCTATCCGCTACGTAAACTTGTCCGAACACTTGAATTGGAAATTGTGCTGGCACATTGATTTTTACTGTTTCACCGGGATTTTGATTGGCATCTAGTTCCGCATAAAAGCAGTTGTTATCAATATTCGCCGCGGACGGGGGAGAGTTGAAACACATGGTCAGATCGTTCCAAATCCAACCTAATCCTCGGTCGTGACTAGAAAAAACAGAGGTATCTAATACTAAATCGCCATTAATTTTTTTGATACCTTGTTTTTTTAATTCTGCAAGTAAGGTATAAAGTTGGCCACTTGTGAGATCAGGATCGCCTGTGAAACGCACGATTAAGTGACCATCTAAATTCCCATTTTGAATTTTCCCATTACTCAAAAGTGCGGTCTCAAATTGGAATTGATCGCCTAATGCAAGTTTAGCGGCGACAGCAGTAAAAACTTTTTGTGTGCTCGCAGGAAGCATAAAGGTTGAGCCATTATAATCCGCAATAATTTGGTTTTGATTTATATTTTTTGCGATGAAACCTACGCTAGAGCCTTCAGGCAATTTTTGTGTTAAATCTGAAACATTAATATTTGCGAAGGTTGGCAGGCTAAAGCTCACTGAAAGTAAAAAGGATCCAAGTGCGGTAGAAATTGAAGATAATTTTTTCATATTAGGTTTGTTATGGTTGCTATTTTTTTTTAGACGAACAATAATAAGCCCCGAATGAAATTGAGTAAATCATTTTCTCATTTCAAGTTTATTTTTAATAATACTGCGGCAAGATTTTAGGATTTTGTCGTGGTTTTTGTTTTATTTAGTAAAAGGAAAAACAATGCAACAAATTCCAATGACTGTGCGTGGCGCAGAACAATTACGTGAAGAATTGGATTTCTTAAAAAATGTACGTCGTCCAGAAATTATTAAAGCGATAGCAGAAGCACGCGAGCACGGTGATTTAAAAGAAAATGCAGAATATCATGCAGCTCGTGAGCAACAGGGGTTTTGTGAAGGTCGTATTCAAGAGATTGAAGGTAAACTTGGTAATGCTCAAATTATTGATGTAACAAAAATGCCAAATAACGGTAAAGTTATTTTCGGTGCAACCGTTGTGCTTGTAAATACTGATACAGACGAAGAAGTCACTTATCGCATTGTAGGCGATGATGAAGCGGATATTAAATCGGGTTTGATTTCGGTTAATTCTCCCATTGCGCGAGGTTTAATTGGTAAAGAATTAGATGATACCGTTAATATTACAACGCCTGGCGGTGTCGTTGAGTTTGATATTATTGAAGTGAATTATATTTAAATAAAAAAGTGCGGTTAAAAATGACCGCACTTTTGTTGTTATTTGCGTGGAAGCTGAATTTTTGCTTCTTCGCTTGGGCGATAAAGCACCAAAATATGCCCGATAGTTTGTACTTGTGCTGCTTTAGTTTCACGCACAATCGCATCGATAATAAGTTGTTTTGTCTCGCGATCTGCACCAGCAACTTTTACTTTAATGAGTTCGTGATGATTAAGTGCATTTTCAATTTCAGCAAGTACGCCTTCGGTTAAGCCATTTCCACCAAGCATAACTACTGGGTTAAGATGGTGCGCAAGACCTTTTAAAAATTGTTTTTGTTTGGTTGATAAGGTTGTCATAAGGATTCCTAATTAAAAAGAGCGGTTGATTTTCTCAATGTTTTTCACTGATTTCAATCAGCCTCGGCTTGAATTCGGCAGATTGTAACCAAATATAAGCAAAACTACTACCAAAAATAGAAGATTATGGGAAAGAAAAAACGTTCAGCGAGTTCTTCTCGCTGGCTAAATGAACATTTTAGTGATCAATTTGTGCAAAAAGCGCATAAGCAAAAGTTACGTTCACGCGCTTATTTTAAGATTGATGAAATTCAACAAACGGATAAATTATTTAAACAAGGAATGACTGTGGTCGATCTTGGCGCTGCACCTGGCGGTTGGTCGCAATATGTGGTGGGACAGATTGGTGGAAAAGGTCGAGTGATTGCTTGTGATATTTTGGAAATGGATCCCATTGTAGGTGTTGATTTTCTGCAAGGCGATTTCCGTGATGAAAATGTTTTGAATGCTTTATTAGCGCGCGTAGGCGAAGATAAAGTTGATGTTGTGATGTCTGATATGGCACCCAATTTTAGTGGAATGCCATCGGTGGATATTCCGCGCGCAATGTATTTGGTCGAGCTTGCTTTAGATATGTGTAAACAAGTCTTGGCAACCAAAGGAAGCTTTGTTGTTAAAGTTTTCCAAGGTGAAGGCTTTGATGAATATTTAAGAGAAATTCGTTCTTTATTTAATGTGGTGAAAGTGCGTAAGCCTGAAGCATCACGCGGACGCTCTCGTGAAGTATATATTGTGGCGACTGGCTATAAAGGCTAATTGCTTTGATAGCTTTTCATCGCTAATGATGTGTAGTATCTTGTAAAAAATTTTTTAACTTAGGAAAGGTAGGTTAGACTTTGAACGATATGGTCAAAAATCTGGTGCTTTGGGTGGTAGTAGCGGTCATTATGATGACAGCATACCAGAGTTTTAATTCCTCCTCGGTAGATAATTCTACTGATTATACAACCTTTGTTTACGATGTAAGCAATGGACAAGTGACAGAAGCTCGTTTTGATGCCAATGAAATTACGGTAACGAAAACGGATGGATCTAAATATTCAACCGTAATGCCCCCACTTGAAGATAAAAAATTGCTTGATGATTTATTAAGCAAAAAAGTGAAGGTGGAAGGTACGCCATTTGAAAAACGTGGTTTCTTATCTCAAATTTTAATTTCTTGGTTCCCAATGTTATTCCTTGTTGGTGTATGGGTATTCTTTATGCGCCAAATGCAAGGTGGTGGCGGCAAGGCGATGAGCTTTGGTAAAAGCCGCGCCAAAATGCTGAATCAAGATCAGATTAAGGTTACTTTTGCGGATGTTGCTGGTTGCGATGAAGCAAAAGAAGAGGTAGGCGAAATCGTTGATTTCTTGCGTGATCCGAATAAATTCCAAAACTTGGGCGGTAAAATTCCAAAAGGTATTCTGATGGTTGGTCCTCCTGGTACTGGTAAAACCTTATTGGCTCGTGCTATTGCAGGGGAAGCAAAAGTTCCATTCTTCACTATTTCTGGTTCTGATTTCGTAGAAATGTTTGTGGGTGTTGGGGCATCTCGTGTACGTGATATGTTTGAACAGGCTAAGAAAAATGCACCTTGCTTAATCTTTATTGATGAAATTGATGCTGTGGGGCGTCAACGCGGTGCAGGTTTAGGCGGTGGACATGATGAGCGTGAACAAACCTTAAACCAAATGCTAGTTGAAATGGATGGATTTAGCGGTAATGATGGTGTAATTGTTATTGCAGCGACTAACCGTCCAGATGTACTTGATCCAGCCTTAACTCGTCCAGGCCGTTTTGACCGACAAGTTGTTGTTGGTCTGCCTGATGTAAAAGGTCGTGAGCAAATCTTAAAAGTACATATGCGCAAAGTGCCTGTAGCACAAGATGTTGATGCAATGACATTGGCGCGTGGTACGCCTGGCTATTCCGGTGCAGATTTAGCAAATTTAGTGAATGAGGCTGCCTTATTTGCTGCTCGAGTAAATAAACGTACGGTAACCATGCTTGAGTTTGAAAAAGCGAAAGATAAGATCAATATGGGGCCAGAGCGTCGTACCATGATTATGACGGATAAACAAAAAGAGTCGACTGCTTATCATGAAGCAGGTCATGCGATTGTGGGTTATTTAGTTCCTGAGCATGATCCTGTACACAAAGTGACTATTATTCCCCGTGGCAGAGCGTTGGGTGTGACGTTCTTCTTGCCTGAAGGTGATCAAATTAGTATTAGCCAAAAACAATTAGAAAGTAAGCTTTCTACCCTGTATGCAGGTCGTTTGGCAGAAGATTTGATTTATGGTGAAGAAAATATCTCAACAGGTGCATCAAATGATATTAAAGTAGCGACTAATATCGCGCGTAATATGGTGACGCAATGGGGATTCTCTGACAAATTAGGTCCAATTCTTTATACGGAAGATGAGGGCGAGGTTTTCTTAGGTCGTTCAATGGCGAAAGCAAAACATATGTCAGATGAAACGGCTCATGCAATTGATGAAGAAGTTCGTGCAATTGTAAATCGTAACTATGCGAGAGCAAGACAGATTTTGATCGACAATATGGATATTCTTCACGCCATGAAAGATGCGTTAGTCAAATATGAAACCATTGAAGAAGAACAAATCAAACAATTGATGAATCGTGAACCAGTCACTCCGCCATCTGGATGGGAAGAGCACATTGGGCAAGCTGCTTATGCAAATAGCAATAATGCTCAAAGTGCGGGTGAAAATTCGGTAGATTCTAATTCCTAATCAATTCTCTAATCAATAAGGCCTTTCTTCGGAAAGGCTTTATTTTTCCCTAATGATTTTTTTCTTCAGCGTATTCCGCTATAATCGCCCGACTAAAATTAATCTAAAAATCCACCGCACTTTATGAAACTTTACGCGAATAATAAATGTCTTGATTTAAGTGTTCCTCAGATTATGGGAATCCTTAATTTTACGCCTGATTCTTTTTCTGATATCGGACAGTTTTTTAGTTTGGATAAAGCGCTTTTTCAAGTTGAAAAAATGTTGGAAGAAGGTGCGACAATTATTGATATTGGCGGTGAATCTACGCGTCCTAATGCGGATGAAGTCTCTGAACAAGAGGAATTGCATCGTGTTGTGCCAGTAGTGGAGGCGGTGCGAAGCCGTTTTGATTGCTGGATTTCTGTCGATTCCTCAAAAGCAGTTGTGATGCGTGAAGCAGCGAATGTTGGAATGGATTTGATTAATGATATTCGTGCTTTGCAAGAGCCAAATGCGTTAGAAACCGCAGTAAAACTTGCTTTACCTGTTTGTATTATGCATATGCAAGGTCAACCTAGAACGATGCAGGCAAATCCTCATTATGAAAATGTCGTACAAGATGTATTAGCTTTTTTACAGAAACGTACTGATGAATGTCTTTCTGCTGGTGTTAAAAAAGAAAACTTAATTTGGGACATGGGATTTGGTTTTGGTAAGTCTGTACTGCATAATTATCAATTATTACAAAATCTGAATGAATTTTGTCAGATGGGCTATCCAGTATTAGCGGGATTATCTCGCAAATCAATGATTGGCGCTGTGCTTGATAAACCCGTCGATCAGCGAGTGATAGGTAGTGCGGCAGGTGCGCTTATTGCAGCACAAAAAGGTGCAAAAATTTTACGCGTACATGATGTTGCGGCAACATCAGATATGCTCAAAGTTTGGCAGGCGACAGAAAATGCCTGATGGTTTTATAAAAAAATTAAAGGAATTGTATTATGGCAAATCGTAAATATTTTGGAACAGATGGTGTACGTGGAAAAGTGGGCACTTATCCAATCACACCAGATTTCGCATTAAAATTAGGCTGGGCTGCGGGAAAAGTATTAGCTTCCCAAGGTTCTAAAATGGTTCTAATCGGTAAAGATACCCGAATTTCGGGATACATGTTGGAATCAGCCCTTGAAGCAGGTTTGGCTGCTGCGGGTTTATCTGCTGCATTTACCGGCCCTATGCCTACACCTGCTATTGCTTATTTAACTAGAACTTTCCGTGCTGAAGCGGGTATCGTGATCTCAGCCTCTCATAATCCTTATTATGATAATGGCATTAAATTCTTTTCAGCAAAAGGTACTAAATTACCTGATGAAATTGAAGAAGCCATTGAAGCGATGTTAGAGCAACCGATGGATTGCGTGGAATCTGCTGAATTAGGTAAAGCAAGCCGTATTAATGACGCAGCAGGACGTTACATTGAGTTTTGTAAAGGCACATTCCCAGCACACTTAGGCTTGGATGGTTATAAGATCGTGGTAGATTGTGCAAATGGTGCAACCTACCATATTGCGCCTAACGTGTTGAGAGAGCTTGGTGCGGAAGTCATTGAAATTGGTACAGATCCAAATGGTTTGAACATTAATGAAAAATGTGGCGCAACGGATGTGACAGCATTGCAAGCTAAAGTAGTTGAAATGAAAGCTGACGTTGGCTTAGCTTATGATGGCGATGGTGACCGCATTATGATGGTCGATCATTTAGGAAATAAAATCGATGGCGACCAAATTCTCTTTATTATTGCGCGTGAAGCATTACGCTCAGGTCAATTAAAAGGCGGTGTCGTTGGCACATTAATGAGTAATATGAGCTTAGAGATTGCGTTGAAAATGCTTGGTGTTCCTTTCTTACGCGCAAATGTGGGCGATCGTTATGTATTGGAAAAAATGGTTGAAAACGATTGGACGCTTGGTGGTGAGAATTCAGGACATATTATCATTGCGGATAAAAATACAACTGGCGATGGCATTGTTGCGTCATTAGCTGTATTGGCGGCGATGGCTCAGCATAAATTATCATTAAATGAATTAGCGAGTGCGGTTAAATTATTCCCTCAAGTGTTAATCAATGTACGTTTTGCAGGTGGGGAAAATCCACTTGAAAGTGATGCTGTAAAATCTGTTGCCGCAGACGTTGAAAAACGTTTAGAAGGTAAAGGCCGTATTTTATTGCGTAAATCGGGTACAGAACCACTTATTCGCGTTATGGTGGAATGCCAAGATGCTGCACTTGCACAACAATGTGCAGAAGAAATTGCAGAAGCAGTGAAATCTCATTAATTTTTTAACCGCACTTTATTTAGTGCGGTTTATTTTTATCAAATACTTAGGAAAGCAAATGAATATTTTTATTATGCGTCATGGCGAGGCTGAAGTAATGGCTAATAGCGATAAAGCTCGTCGCTTAACTGCCTATGGTATTAAACAAGCCTTTACTCAGGGGCAATGGTTAAGAAAACAGTTAGAGTTAGCCACGCCAGATCGTATTATTATTAGTCCTTATGTGCGAGCACAAGAAACCTTCGAGCAGGTAAATCAGGCTTTTAATGGTGAACTATCATCAAAAATAGAAATTTGGGACGGTGTTACACCTTATGGCAATGCAGAAATGGTGACGGATTATTTTTCTGTATTGCGTAATGAAGGTATAAAATCTATATTTATTATTTCTCATTTACCTTTAGTCGGTGAAATTGTAGCGGAGCTCTATGGAAAGCGAAATCCAATCAGTTTTTACCCAGCCACTATTGCATATTTAAATTGGTCTGGACAATATGCAAAAATTCTCATGTATAAAAATGCAGATACGTTGTTCTAATTGTATTATTAATAATTAAATTAATGGTTGTTTATCTTTACAAAAAATAAATATTTTTCATGGAACTTTATAAATATACTTTATTTATCAATTGGCTAGTTGTATTTTTGTTTGTAAAGATTTTTAAAGAAATGTAAATTTTTATTTTACCTATTTCCTTTTTAAGAAATATGCGTAAACTACGCCACACAAAGCAATAGGGCTTTGCAAAATGAATACTAGATGGAGATTTATCATGAAAAAATTAGCATTAGCTGCATTGGTGTTAGGTTCAACGGTCGCTTTAACCGGTTGTTTTGATAAAGATGAGGCAGCACAAAAAGTTGCAGAGGCAAAACAAGCGGCAACTTCAGCTGTTACGGATGTGAAAGAAGCTGCAACTAATGCTGCAGCAGATGTAAAAACTACTGCACAACAAGCTGTATCTGATGTGAAGGATATGGCGAGTAACGCTGTAGATTCTGCAAAATCAGCGGCAGCAGAAAAAATAGCTGAAACTAAAGATGCAGCTATGGCTAAAGTTGAAGATGCGAAGAATGTGGCAATGGAAAAAGTTGAACAAGCCAAAAATGCAGCGTCTTCAAAAATGGAAGAAATGAAACAATCTATAGGTGAAAAAGCGAATCAAACAATTGATGCGGTGAAAGAAGCTGCTAAATAATTTTGTGATTAAATAGAAAAATCCCTATTGTGAATTCAATAGGGATTTTTTAGTTTTAGTATTTGATATTATTTTTTCCAGATAACATGAAATTCACGATTTTCTTCTCGGTGAGAAATTAAAAATTTTGCAAATATATCGTCCATTTCATCTTGATTGTTTACTAATCCAACCCAAATCTCGGCATATTCATTTGGATCGATGAGTACGCCAATTTTGTCTTCCCAGTTATCGGCAGTTTCTACAAACTCAACAGCTCCTCGTTCTTCAAATTGTAGGTTGAAGAGAAGGATATCGGCAGGATCAAGATTTTCACTTGCCATTTCTAGAAAAATATCGTACGCAATATCAATTGCTGTATCAGGATCAAGTTTTTCGATTTCAGTCATCATAAAATATTCTCATAAAACTAAGGGTTATTTATTGGTAATTTTATTTCTCGAATGTTCATTGAAAAGCCATCAATAATGAGTAATCTACCACATAAATTCTTGCCAATTTTTAAACGCACTTTAATAGCTTCTAATGCTTGAATAGAACCAACAATCCCAACAATTGGGGCTATTACTCCTGCTTCTACACAACTTAATATGTTCTGCCCAAATAATTTACTTAGTTCACGATAGGTTGGTGTATTTGATTCATAGGTAAAGACTGAAATCTGCCCTTCCATTCGGATTGCCGCACCAGAGATTAAGGGAATATGCGCTTTCTCGCATTGGCGATCAAGTTGATTACGAATATCGACGTTATCAGTGCAATCTAAGACTAGATCAAAGTGCGGTATTAATTCGGCCAGTTTTTCTTCGGTTAGTTTTGCATTTATTGTTTGAATATCAATATGTGGGTTAAGCTGTTCTAGGGCTATTTTAGCAGATTCAACTTTTGGCATATTCAGTCTAGCATCACAATGAAGCACTTGACGTTGTAGATTGGAAAGTGAAACATGGTCAAAATCTAATAGGGTTAGATGCCCTATACCTGAAGCGGCTAAATATTGACTAGCCGAACAGCCTAATCCACCTAAACCTACAATGAGCATTTTGCTCTCTTTTAGTTTTTCTTGTCCTTCAAAATCAATCGATTTAAGAATAATTTGCCGGTTATATCGTAGCTCTTCTTCGTAACTTAATTCAGTCATAGGTTACCCCAATAAATGATTGAAGAGTTCTATGGTTACACGTTCACCTGCTGATACATTGCCACGCTCTTGTTCTAATACAATAAAACAATTACTTTTTATGAATGCACTAAATAAGTGAGATCCTTGAAACCCAACCGACTTAACCTCAATTTGTCCTTGTGAGTTGATGTGATAAAAACCTCGTTGGAAATCTAATCGACCAGGAGCTTTTTTTAAGTTTGTTGAAGCAATTGCTGAAAAACGTGCTGGATTTTTCCATCGTTTTTGACCTTGCAATTTTGCAATAAGGGGCTGAACGAGTTGATAAAAAGTAACAAGTGCAGAGACAGGGTTACCAGGTAAGCCACAAAACCATGCATTTTCTAGTTTACCAAAAGCGAAAGGTTTACCAGGTTTAATGGCAAGTTTCCAGAAATTAATTTCACCTACTTTTTCTAATACTGTTTTAGTGAAATCGGCTTCTCCAACAGATACCCCACCACTGGTAATCACTAAATCAGCCTGCTTTTGTGCAGATATAAAGGCTTTTTCAAATTCAGCCTCATTGTCTGGTAATAATCCTAAATCAATAACTTCACAATGAAGTTTTTCTAGCAGTAATTTTACGGTGAATCGGTTTGTATCGTAAATCTGTCCAATTTGTAACGGTTTACCTACCTCGACAAGTTCATCCCCAGTGGAAAGTATGGCTACTTTTAATCGATGATAACATTTTACTTCTGAGATACCCAAAGAAGCTAATAATGGTAAAGAAACGGCATTTAATTCATCACCTTGTGTTAATACTATATCCCCTTTTTTAACATCCTCTCCAATACGACGAATATTTTGATTGATTTTAGGTAATTCAGAGAAGGTGATTGTTCCGTCTTCATTTACGTTGACTTGTTCTTGCATTACGACCGCATCAGCACCTTCAGGAATCATTGCCCCAGTCATGATTCTTATTGCACTCTGAGCAGGCCATGAGCCTTGAAATGGTATTCCTGCAAAGGATTTACCTGCAACAGAAAGGGTCAGTGATTTTTCTAAATCAGCTAAACGTACAGCATAGCCATCCATCGCAGAATTATCGAAAGAAGGGACATTAATAGGGGAAATAACATCTTCTGCACAAATTCTATTAGCGGCTTGTTGTAAATTAAGCGTTTCAATTTGTGTAGGAAAGGAGAGCTGTTCTAGCATATTATTACGAGCTTGATCCAAGGTGAGCATAGAGATTCCTTAATTAGAGTAAAATTTAAAGTATTGTAGTCTGAAAAATCTTAAAACTAAAGATTTCATTTTACTTAGTGATTTTTCTCATTTTGCGTTCGCTTTATCCTTTGTTAGAATAACGCATTATTTTTTTAGGAAAGACTGTTATGACCGATATTTCACAAGATGCAATAAGTGTGCGCAATGCTTTAATTGCTAAGGGCATTGAAACGCCGATGATAGATCTAAACCAATGTAAAGAAGTGCGTCGCTTAGGTATTGCAAAACATATGCATGAAGTGATGAAACTAATTGGATTGGATTTACGAGATGATAGTCTTGAAGAAACACCTAATCGTTTGGCAAAAATGTTTATTGATGAGATTTTTAGTGGAATGGATTATGCAAATTTCCCTAAAATGACAAAAATTAAAAACCAAATGAAAGTGAGCGAAATGGTGCAGGTTAATGATGTTACATTGACGAGTACTTGTGAGCATCACTTTGTGACGATTGATGGTAAAGTTTGTGTAGCATACTATCCAAAAGATTGGGTTATTGGTCTTTCGAAGATTAATCGTATTGTGTCGTTTTTTGCACAGCGCCCACAGGTGCAAGAAAGGCTAACAGAACAACTTCTTACAGCTTTTCAAACTATTTTAGAAACAGAGGATGTCGCCGTTTATATTAAGGCAACACACTTTTGTGTGAAAGCGCGAGGAATTAAAGATACAAATAGTTATACTATTACTTCTGCTTATGGAGGCGTATTTTTAAAAGATCGTGATACGCGTAAAGAATTTCTTGCTACTATTCAAAAATAAAATGGAAATAAAATCGCCGCACTTTTTAATAAAAGGCGGCGTTTTTATTTATCCAAAGGATTTTTTCTCTTGATTTAACAGATAGTTTGGCGGCAGTTCAGGCATTGAATCTTGTTCATCAAAGGATTCAATTTCTGGTTTGAGATAAAATTCAGCCGCTTCATGATTGCTTTTCATTTTGCCTAATAATTGTGGCTGAAGTTTTACAAAAGTACTATTCGGTGCAAGCCAGATGCCGATAAATGCTTGATTAAATTTAGCATCAAAATCGTGTTCCAAAACTGTATCATTTAATACAAAGTAACCTCTATCTGGTAAGGCAATATAGTTCAAAATATCGTTTGGGGAAAAATCCGGAAATGTGGATTGCATTTCTTTGAGCCAGCTTTGAGTATCGCCATCATTAAGTTTTAAGGTTTCGATTTCTTTAATAAGAGTAATCGCAAAATTTTTTCCTTCAATGGGTTTTTCATATTTGAAAGAGAGCATTAATGGGCGTTCATTTTCTTGATAAGTGCCCGTTTCGGAAAATAAGCCAATGGTATAAACATGGAACGGCCCCCACGTGTATTCGGCATTTCCGATGGGTTGCCAATGAGCAAAAGGTGCGGCAGAAAAAAACGTTATCATTGCCACAAAAAGGGATTTCATTTTCATAGTAAATTGCCGTGAATAAAATTGTGTTGATTATAACAAACCGCATCAAAAAACAAATGAGAAACGAGTAAAAAGGCGAGTAATTTTACTCGCCTTTAATATTACTGATGTTAATTTGTGCGGTGAATTATTTTAGGCTACCCACCATATCTTCTGGGCGAACCCATTTATCAAAATCTTCTGCAGAAAGTAAGCCTAAATTAATCGCTTCTTCACGCAATGTTGTGCCATTTTTGTGAGCTGTTTTTGCAATTTTAGCTGCGTTTTCATAGCCAATATGCGTATTAAGTGCGGTCACCAACATTAATGAATTTTCAAGTTGTTGTTTAATTCGAGGATAGTTTGGTTCAATACCCACTGCACAGTGTTCATCGAAAGATACGCAAGCATCACCCAATAATTGAGCAGATTGTAAGAAGTTTGCAATCATCACTGGGTTGAACACATTTAATTGGAAGTGACCTTGTGAGCCTACAAATGCGATAGTGGTGTCGTTACCAAATACTTGTGCGCAGACCATTGTCATCGCTTCGCATTGAGTAGGGTTTACTTTACCTGGCATGATTGAAGAACCTGGCTCATTTTCAGGAATTAAAATTTCACCAATTCCTGAACGAGGACCTGATGCTAATAGACGAATATCGTTCGTAATTTTAAATAAACTCATTGCTAATTGACGTAATGCACCGTGAGTTTCAACAATCGCATCATGAGTGGCTAATGCTTCAAATTTATTATCTGCGGTGACAAACGGAAGTGCAGTGAATTTTGCAATGTAATCTGCCACTTTCACATCATAGCCTTTCGGCGTGTTCAAACCTGTGCCAACAGCTGTACCACCTAATGCTAATTGACTTAAATGCGGAAGAGTATTTTTTAATGCTTTTAAGCCGAAATCTAATTGAGCGGCATAAGCCGAAAATTCTTGGCCTAATGTGAGTGGCGTTGCATCCATTAAGTGAGTGCGGCCAATTTTTACTACGTTTTTGAAGGCTTCAGATTTTGCCGCAAAAGTTTTTTGTAAACGTTCAACACAAGGAATGGTATGTTCAACTACTTTTTTATATGCCGCAATGTGCATTGCCGTTGGGAAAGTATCATTTGAAGATTGTGATTTGTTTACATCATCATTTGGGTGAATGATAGATTTTTCACCTAATTTTCCACCGTTTAACACATGAGCACGATTTGCAACCACTTCGTTCACATTCATATTGGATTGTGTACCAGAACCGGTTTGCCAAATAACGAGTGGGAATTGATCATCTAATTTATTTGCTAAAATTTCGTCACAAGCCTGAGCAATTAAATCACGTTTTTCAAGAGGTAATACACCTAAATCATGATTAGCAAATGCGGCTGCTTTTTTCAAATAGCCAAAAGCTTCGATAATTTCATGTGGCATTGATGCGGCAGGACCAATTTTAAAGTTATTGCGTGAACGTTCAGTTTGTGCAGCCCAATATTTATCTGCTGGAACTTGAACTTCACCCATTGTGTCTTTTTCAATACGAAATGCCATTCTGTACTCCTATGAATTGAATGAATATTAAAACTGGATTGATTTTAACACTTCCGAGTTATGAGTGGAACGTAACAAAAACGTTAAAAATCAGTTTTGTGACATAGATCATAAAAGTGCGGTGGATTTCTACACATTTGTAATAATGTATATTTAATTATTTATTTTTTAGGGTTTTTTCGTTAAAATTTCACCCTTTTTATAGGGCAAGATTGAGAAAATAACGGGGCTAAAATGGCAAAAACTGCGCAATTTTACATTCTTACGGAAGATTGTACCTTAACTGTCGAAGAAATAGCCTGTAATCTTTCTGCCTCAATATGGCGATTAGGGAAAAAAGTATTGATTAGCTGTGAAAGTGAGGCTCAAGCGTTAGAGATTGACGAGCGTTTGTGGCAACGAGATCCTAATGAATTTGTTCCTCATAATTTATCGGGTGAGGCAACACAATATCCCACACCGATTGAGATTTCATGGCTTGGGAAACGAAATTTACAACGCCGTGATGTGTTAATTAATTTGCAACAAGAAATCCCAGATTTTAGCCATAGTTTCACCCAAATTATTGATTTTGTACCGAAAGATGACGTCTTAAAAACACAAGCTCGAGAACGTTATAAACAGTTAAGAGCGTTGGGATGGACACTTTCCACCGAAAATATAGCATAACAGAATGGAGTAATTATGAAGAAAACCAAATTTTGCTTAAGTTTATTATTGGGAACAGCTGTATTGATGATTTCAGCTTGTGAGAAACAAGAAAATAAAGTTGAAGCCACACCTAAAGTTGAAGCAACACCTAAAGTTGAAGAAACTCAACAGGCCACAAAACATGATGTTAAAAAGGAAGCTGCTCTTTTAGAAGAAAATAAAGAGAAAACTTCTGTTGTAGATCAGAAATCTGAAGCGGTTGAACAAGAAAAAATGGTTGAAGCTGAAAAAACAGTAGAGATGACTACTCAACAAAAAACGCAAGAGGCTCAAGTTTCATCTAAAGTATCGCCAGCTCCAGCTAAAATAAAGCAGGCAAATGATCCAAATACAGAAAAACGAAAAATATTACAAATACTAGAACAACAATATCAGCAAGTTCGTTGTACTAGCGAGGGAGAGAAACTCGGTTCTGAGAGTTTTTGTCATCAAGAAGAATATCGCTTATTAAATGAAATTGATCGTTTAAAGAAAGAATTGAGATAGTTTTATAAAACTTTCTAAATCCCAACCGCACTTTAAGGATC
Source organism: Haemophilus seminalis (assembly GCF_006384255.1). Classification (GTDB taxonomy): domain Bacteria; phylum Pseudomonadota; class Gammaproteobacteria; order Enterobacterales; family Pasteurellaceae; genus Haemophilus; species Haemophilus seminalis. The sequence continues at coordinate 108,133 of NZ_VCED01000004.1, read as the reverse complement.
AAAATGCAATCCAACGACATCACCTTCTACCAACGTTTTGAAGCCGATATTCTCGCCGGGCGTAAAACCATTACCATTCGGGATAAATCCGAAAGCCATTTTAAAACGGGCGATATTCTGCGTGTGGGGCGCTTTGAAGATAATCAATATTTCTGCACTATTGAAGTATTAAGTGTGTCGTCGATTACTCTTGATGAACTGACGGAACAACATGCCAAGCAGGAGAATATGGGGTTGGAAGAATTGAAAGAGGTGATTCGGATTATTTATCCGAGTGAAAGGCTGCTTTATGTAGTTACGTTTGGTTTGATAGAGGGGAAATATGCGAGCTTACAATAAACCAAAAGATTTATTAAATCCCATCTTAAATATACTTAAAACAAATCCAAATTTAGATAAGTCTTCTATTATTAGTAAATTAGCTGAATATTTTAATTTAGATAATGATTTCCTGAATCGTAGATATGAAGTAAGTAATGCTAAGATTTTTGAAAATACTGTTTTGTGGAAATTAAATGATTTAGATAAGTCAGGTTTGATCTCTTTTGAGAAGGTAAAAGATAAAAGATTATATTTTGTCTCTGATTTAGGTATTAAGCTTTTATATGCCTCTAGTGATGATGTTTTAAAATATATTAGAGAAAACTACTTAAGAAAGTTTGATACTTCATCAGAGCAAGAAAAAGAAGAAATTACGCAACAAATTGTTGAGCTTGAGGTGAATCCACTTGAACAGTTAGAAAAGTCTTATTTAGCTATTAGAAAAGAGATTTATAATGAGATTATCGAAGTGCTTTTAAGCAAATCTCCAGCAGCTTTTGAAAAAATTGTTATCGAACTATTTCAAAAAATGGGGTATGGGGATGGTGAGATTACACAATTAAGTCGAGATGGTGGAATTGATGGGATTATAAAAAGTGATGTTCTAGGATTTGAACAGATTTATGTACAAGCAAAACGTTATCAAAAAGATGCATCAATAGGGCAACCTGATATTCAACGATTTATAGGAACATTGCTTGGTTTACAAGGAAATGCAACAAAAGGTATTTTTGTGACTACTGCAAAATTCTCAAATGAGGCTATAAAATATGTTCAAAATTTTTCAAAAGCAAAAATTGTTTTGATTAATGGAGATTTATTGGCTAAATATATTTATGAATATGAATTAGGGGTTCAGCCACAAAAAATTTTTAGCATTAAGAAATTAGATAGTGATTTTTGGGAAAGCTTTTCATAGTATTTTTATAAATGATCCAATAAATAAGTTTAATCTTACTAAAAGAGAATAAATAAATGACACAAAAATTCGAAATGGCAGACCGTTTTAATCCGTCTGCAGTAGAACAAGCCCTTTATCAACATTGGGAAGAGAGCGGTTATTTTAAACCGTCTGAAAATGAAAACGCGCAGAGCTATTGCATTGCGATTCCTCCACCGAATGTAACAGGTTCTCTACACATGGGACATGCTTTCCAACAAACCTTAATGGATACTTTAATCCGTTTTAACCGTATGGAAGGGCATAATACCTTATGGCAAGCTGGGACAGACCACGCGGGCATCGCCACCCAAATGGTGGTGGAGCGTAAAATTGCGGCTGAAGAAGGCAAAACTCGCCATGATTATGGTCGTGAATCGTTTATCAACAAAATTTGGGATTGGAAAGCCTATTCAGGCGGCACAATTAGCCAGCAAATGCGCCGTTTAGGAAACTCTATCGACTGGAAACGTGAGCGTTTCACTATGGACGACGGTTTATCCAATGCTGTAAAAGAAGTGTTTGTTCGTTTGCACGAAGAAGGTTTGATTTACCGTGGCAAACGCTTAGTAAACTGGGATCCAAAACTTCATACCGCGATTTCTGATTTAGAAGTGGAAAACAAAGAGAGCAAAGGCTCCCTTTGGCATTTCCGCTATCCGTTAGCAAACGGTGCAAAAACGGCAGATGGTAAAGATTATTTAGTGGTGGCAACCACGCGTCCGGAAACCATGTTGGGCGATACGGCGGTGGCGGTGCATCCGGAAGATGAGCGTTATCAATCTTTAATTGGTAAAACGGTCGTTCTGCCGTTGGCTAATCGTGAAATTCCGATTATTGCGGATGAATATGTGGATCGTGAATTCGGTACCGGTGTAGTGAAAATCACCCCAGCGCACGACTTTAACGACTACGAAGTGGGGAAACGTCACAGCTTGCCGATGGTTAACGTGTTAACCTTAAATGCAGATATTCGTGATGAAGCGGAAATTATCGGTACTGACGGCAAACCACTTGCTGGCTATGAAGCGACTATTCCTGCGGATTACCGTGGCTTAGAGCGTTTCGCTGCACGTAAGAAAATCGTGGCAGATTTTGAAGCGCTTGGCTTATTAGACGAAATCAAACCGCACGATTTGAAAGTGCCTTATGGTGACCGTGGTGGTGTGCCTATTGAGCCGATGTTAACCGACCAATGGTATGTGAGCGTGAAACCGCTTGCAGATGTAGCGATTAAAGCGGTGGAAGACGGCGAAATCCAATTCGTGCCGAAACAATATGAAAACCTTTACTTCTCTTGGATGCGTGATATTCAAGATTGGTGTATCTCTCGCCAACTTTGGTGGGGACACCGTATTCCTGCGTGGTATGACGCAGAGGGTAACGTTTATGTCGCGCGTAACGAAGAAGAAGTGCGGTCAAAATATAACTTAGATTCTACGGTTGAACTCAAACAAGATGAAGATGTGTTAGACACGTGGTTCTCATCAGGCTTATGGACGTTCTCAACATTAGGTTGGCCAGAGCAAACCAAAGAACTCAAAATGTTCCACCCAACGGATGTGTTAATTACCGGCTTTGATATCATTTTCTTCTGGGTTGCGCGTATGATTATGTTTACGATGCACTTCGTGAAAGATGAAAACGGCAAACCACAAGTACCATTCAAAACGGTGTACGTAACAGGCTTGATCCGTGATGAGCAAGGTCAAAAAATGTCGAAATCGAAAGGTAACGTACTCGATCCAATCGATATGATTGACGGCATCAGCCTTGAAGATTTACTTGAAAAACGCACTGGTAACATGATGCAACCGCAATTAGCAGAGAAAATTGCTAAAGCGACCCGCAAAGAGTTTGCTGATGGCATTGCCGCACACGGCACGGACGCATTGCGCTTTACACTAGCTGCATTGGCTTCAAACGGTCGTGATATCAACTGGGATATGAAACGTTTGGAAGGTTACCGTAACTTCTGTAACAAATTGTGGAATGCAAGCCGTTTCGTGCTTACCAATGACAAATTAGATTTAAGTCAAGGCGAAATTGAATTTTCCGTGGCAGACCGTTGGATTCAATCGGAATTTAATCGCACAGTGGAAACTTTCCGTAATTCATTAAGCCAATATCGTTTCGATCTTTGTGCGAATGCAATTTATGAATTTACTTGGAACCAATTCTGTGACTGGTATTTAGAATTGACTAAACCAGTATTTGCCAACGGCAACGCAGCACAAATCCGTGCGGCAAGTCAAACCTTGGTTCACGTGTTAGAAAAATTATTACGTTTAGCCCATCCGCTTATTCCATTTATTACCGAAGAAATTTGGCAAAAAGTGAAAGGTTTTGTCGGCATTACGGCTGACAGCATTATGTTACAACCTTTCCCACAAGTGGAAGAAAACGGCTTTGATCCAGAAGCAGAAGCTGAAATTGAGTGGTTAAAAGAAGTGATCGTTGCGATACGTAATATCCGTGCAGAAAGCAACATTGCACCAAGTAAAGGCTTAGATCTGTTATTCCGTAATTTAAGCACAGAAAATACAAAGATTCTCGAAAAACAAACCGCTCTTTTAAAAGCGATGGCGAAATTAGACAACGTTCAAGTGTTAGCCGCAAACGAAACAGCACCACTTGCGGTAGCGAAACTCGTTGGCAATGCTGAATTGCTTGTGCCAATGGCTGGCTTTATCAATAAAGAAGCAGAGCTTGCTCGTTTAACTAAAGAGATTGAAAAATATCAAAACGAAGTTAAACGTATCGAAAACAAACTCAGCAATGAGGCTTTCGTGGCAAAAGCCCCAGAAGCCGTGATTGCGAAAGAACGAGAAAAACAAGCGGAATACCAATCTGGATTAGAAAAAATCCAAGAGCAGTATAAGGCGATTGAAGCACTTTAATTTCAATAATAAAAACGTCGGTTTAATCTGACGTTTTTATTTTTTTTCGTTTTGCTAAGTATTTTCAGATAAACCAGAAAAATTGGGTATGGAATAACTCGATAGCAACCTAATATATACTGGAAAGGAGAAAAGGATTTTATTTTCTATATTAAGGTTTTTAATTAATGAATATTGTATTTGTACTAGATAAAAATTATTCTAGTTATTTAGAGGTGGCTCTGAAGTCAGTGCACTATCACCATCATAATGTAAATATTTATATTATTCATGATGGTATTTCAAGAGCTGAATTAACGAGAGTAGGGCAGCATTTAGCTCATCGAGGCAATTCTCTGTATGACTTATATATTGAAGATGTTAATAAGTTAATTGTATTTCCAACAGTAGGATCTCCAGATCATATTGGGGCATTTTCATTAGTTCGATTGTTTGTTCATCGTTTACTCCCAGAAAATATAGACAAAGTTATTTATTTAGATGTAGATGTAATTATTAATAAGCCAATAGATGAACTTTGGAATATTGACATAGATAATTATTTATTGGGAGCTGTTACTGATTATGGTATGGAATTCCATTGGTTCCATAAGTATTTTGATAAACAACAGTATATTAATTCTGGTGTGATGCTAATTAATTTAAATAAATGGCGTGAATTAAATGTTGATAAATATTTTATTGATGGCGCATTAAAATATGGCAAAAAATTTGAATATGGTGATCAAGACACAATTAATTTTAGCTTAAGTAAGGAATTAATTAAACTATTACCTATTGGATTTAATTTTCAAGTGGGGTTGTTAGAAGATAGATTGAGAGAGGCAGATATAGATTTAAGTCCTCATTTTACTTTTGTGCCAAATATTATTCATTACACTGGAAAGTTTAAACCTTGGTTAAAAGAAGACCATGAAGATTTCCCCAAATTTTATAAAGATAATTATATTTTTTATCAGGATTTAGATTGGAATAGCATATAAATAAAATAGTCGTTCAATTAGAACGAGTATTTTATTATTATAGCCAGACGAAAGTCTGGCTATAAAAACCATACGCTATGCGTATGGAGCCAAATAGCTTAAGTGATGAACAGAAAAAATCCTCGCTATATAATGAACAAGGCTGACAACCAAAATTCAACATATAGGAGGATTATCATGGTAAGTAAAACCAGTGACGATTCAAGTCTATCACACACAAAATGGAACTGTAAGTATCACATTGTATTTATCCCTAAGTACAGAAGAAAAGGAATTTATGGAAAGTTAAGAGCAGATATAGGTCAAATATTGAGGTAGTTATGTGACTATAAAAATGTGGAGATAATAGAAGCACATGCAATGCCAGACCCTATCCATATGCTCTTAAAAATCCCACCTAAAATATCAGTATCAGGTTTTATGGGCTATCTGAAGGGGAAGTCTGCGCTGATGATTTTTGAAAGACACACGAACTTAAAATATAGACATGGAAATAGGAATTTCTGGGAGAAAGGATTTTTGTAAGCACAGTAGGGTTAAATACAAAAGTGGTGGAGGATTATATAAGAAACCAAGAAAAAGAAAATATGGTTCAAGATAATTTATTAACGAAAGAACATGTTGACCCCTTTAAGGGGTAATCAAGGAAATAATTAGACGCGGTTGTCAGTTCTCACAAGCCCCTTGAGGGGCTTGTGAAGTATAGGCCCTTATAGGGGAGCCTAAAACCGCACGTTTTACGTGCGGATTGTTATTTTTGATTTAACCCTAAAAAATCCCCAACTTCGTGCTCTAGTTGACTCATAGCGAGTAGGGTTTCTTGAGTTTTTTTGGCTTCATCTTCATCAATAACACTCATTGCAAAGCCAACATGAACAAGCACCCATTTGCCAAGTAAATCGGCAGGATCTTCAGTGCAGACTAGTGAAATATTCACATCACGTTATACGTCATATGTGTTGTAATTAGGGCGAGTAAAGTTGGTATCAGAGAAAGGGATAATCAGCTCACTCAGGGTGTCTTCGTTTACGGCATAGCCGCCGATGCGTTGGAGTACGCCTTTGAGTTTTTCGTTATCTTTTTCAATGGCATCAAAAGCATCGTCAATCAGTTTTGCCACACCAGAAAATTTCCCGCGCTCTTTTCCTATATTCCAAGGCAATTCTGCCCTAGTGTTGAGAATAGAGACTTCTTGTAAGGCTTGCCAACGTGCAGAAGTTGGTTCCCAGAACACATTGTCGGCGGCGTAGCAGTTACGGTTTTCTAGTTATGTGGTTAAAGCTTCTTGATACTCTTCTTCAGTATCAAAAAAGTGCGGTCAAGATAGAGGGGATTTTCTGGTGTGGAGAGTTCCGCCTGAATTTTTTCCTGTTGATGAGTGAAACTATCAGAAATGTATTTTAAAAAGATAAGACCAAGAACGATATGTTTATAGTTAGCGGCATCAAGTTGTTGGCGGAGTTTATCGGCAGATGCCCAAAGTTTTTCATCTAATTCATTTAAAAATGCTTGTTGTAATGCATGATTTTCAGCGACAATCTTGGTCGTCTCGTCTCGTCTCGCTTGCATAAATTATGCCCTCTGTAAAGTGATTTTTATCGGAAGTTTGAATATTCAAACAAATTATCAGGTGTCATTTTATCGAAAAACAGTATCGGGTTGAAAGGGATTTTTGCGTGCTAAATCCAATGATTTCCAGTAGAATGGGGCGCTTTTATAAATAAGGAATAACTATGGCAAGAGAATTTAAACGTAGCGATCGCGTCGCTCAAGAAATACAAAAAGAAATAGCAGTCATTTTACAACGCGAAGTGAAAGATCCCCGTATTGGGATGGTGACAGTTTCTGATGTGGAAGTGTCGAGTGATTTATCTTACGCAAAAATCTTCGTGACTTTTTTATTCGATCACGATGAAGCGGCAATTGAGCAAGGCATGAAAGGCTTAGAAAAAGCATCGCCTTATATTCGTTCATTACTAGGTAAAGCGATGCGTTTACGTATCGTGCCAGAGATTCGCTTTATTTACGATCAATCCTTAGTGGAAGGGATGCGTATGTCAAATCTTGTGACAAATGTTGTGCGTGAAGATGAGAAAAAACACGTTGAGGAAAGCAACTAATGTCTAGACCTCGTAAACGCTGGCGTGATGTTGATGGTGTGTTTTTGTTGGATAAGCCACAAGGCATGTCATCAAATGACATTATGCAAAAGGTGAAGCGTTTATTTCAAGCGAACAAAGCCGGGCATACTGGCGCGCTCGATCCGTTGGCAACGGGAATGTTGCCGATTTGCTTGGGTGAAGCAACTAAGTTTTCACAATTTTTGCTTGATGCAGATAAGCGTTATCTTGTTACGGCAAAATTAGGCGAACGTACCGATACTTCCGATGCGGAAGGGCAAGTCGTGGAAACTCGTGAAGTTCATGTTGAAACTCAGCAAATTTTGACCGCACTTGAACAATTTCGTGGCGATATTTTACAAGTGCCGACAATGTTTTCTGCACTAAAACATAACGGCAAACCGCTTTATGAATATGCGCGCCAAGGTATTACAGTTGAGCGTGAAGCACGCCCAATTACGATTTTTGAACTCAATTTTATTGAATATCACGCACCTTATTTAACCTTAGAAGTGCATTGTTCAAAAGGCACTTATATTCGCACCTTAGTAGATGATTTGGGTGAAGTGCTAGGTTGTGGCGCGCATGTGGCAATGTTACGCCGTACAGCCGTAGCGGATTACCCCGTAGCGGAAATGATGCCAATCGATGAGTTACAACTGCTCGCTGAAAGTTTTCCATTAAGTGAGTTAGATCGTCTATTACTACCAACCGATACTGCAGTAAGTAAATTGCCCGCTTTTCATTTGAATGCAGAGCAGAGTAAAGCTATTGGTTTTGGTCAGCGAGTGAAATTTGCTAACGAACAGCAATTAAGCGGTCAAGTGCGGTTATTTTCAGCGGAGAATTTATTCTTAGGCGTGGCATTGATCGACGGGAATATTATTCGCCCACAACGGTTAATCACGCAATCTGCATAACCTAATTGCCTTTCTTATAAAATTCTAGTAATCTCATCTGTAATTAATTTTTTACAAATTGTGTAAACTAAATTTTTCAGGTGAGTTTTATGGAAGCCCTTAAGGATTTACGTTCTGAAATTGATTCGCTTGATTGCGAACTTATCCAACTTTTTGCTAAACGTCTTGAGTTGGTTTCTCAAGTCGGTAAAGTTAAACATCAACATGGATTACCTATTTATGCGCCAGAGCGTGAAATAGCAATGCTCCAAGCGCGTCGTTTAGAAGCTGAAAAAGCAGGCATTTCAGCAGATCTGATTGAAGATGTTCTACGCCGTTTTATGCGCGAATCCTATGCCAATGAAAATCAATTTGGCTTTAAAACCATCAATCCTGATATTCACAAAATTGTTATCGTGGGTGGCTATGGTAAATTGGGTGGTTTATTTGCTCGCTATTTACGTGCATCTGGTTATCCAATTTCTATCTTAGATCGCGAAGATTGGGCGATGGCTGAAAGTATTTTAGCGAATGCTGATGTCGTGATCGTTTCCGTCCCTATTAATCTCACCTTAGAAACAGTTGAACGCTTAAAACCTTATTTAACGGAAAACATGCTACTTGCAGATTTAACCTCTGTTAAGCGTGAACCGCTAGCGAAAATGCTTGAAATCCATTCTGGTGCTGTTTTAGGTTTACATCCGATGTTTGGGCCAGATATTGCAAGTATGGCGAAACAAGTGGTTGTGCGTTGTGATGGACGTTTTCCTGAACGTTACAAATGGTTACTTGAGCAAATTCAAATTTGGGGCGTAAAGGTTTATCAAACCGATGCCACAGAACACGATCACAATATGACTTATATACAAGCCTTGCGCCATTTTTCAACTTTCGCGAATGGTTTACATCTTTCTAAACAGCCCGTTAATCTTGCTAATTTATTGGCACTTTCTTCCCCTATTTATCGCTTAGAACTTGCGATGATCGGTCGTTTATTTGCGCAAGATGCAGAGCTTTATGCAGATATTATTATGGATAAACCAGAAAATTTAGCAGTAATTGAAACGCTAAAACAAACTTACGAAGAAGCCTTAACTTTCTTTGAAAATAATGATCGTCAAGGTTTTATTGATGCTTTCCATAAGGTGCGTGATTGGTTCGGCGATTATTCCGAACAATTCTTAAAAGAAAGCCGTCAGCTATTGCAGCAGGCAAATGATTTGAAACAAGGGTAGGGAAAAGTGCGGTGAAATTTCACCGCAGTTTTCTTTTACTGTCTCGCTAATCTTAAATTTTCAGGTAAGTTCTCAAAATTAGAGCGGAATGGGTTGATGTCTAAGCCACCGCGTCGGGTATAGCGTGCGTAAACAGTGAGTTTTTCTGGTTTTGCGTAGTGCATTAAATCGCAAAAAATACGCTCGACACATTGTTCGTGAAATTCATTATGCTGACGGAAAGATACAACGTAATGCAATAATTTTTCGTGATCGATTTTTTTACCAACATAATGAATATGTAACGTTCCCCAGTCTGGCTGATTAGTGATGAGGCAGTTAGATTTCAACAAATGGCTGACTAATTTTTCTTCGACAATTTCATCCGATACACAATCTTTCAGCCAATCAGCGTTGAATTCGTAGCTAGTTATTTCAATATCTTGTTCATCAATGCAATCGCCTTGTAAGTGATCAATTTTTTGAGAATCATAAACTGCTACTGGATTTAACCGCACTTTTACATCGCCTTGCGCACATTCGCTTAAATCGCGTTGCATAGTTTGTTGAACAGCTGTGAAATCTGCAAATTTGCTTTGGTTGAAGCTATTTAAATAAAGTTTAAAACTCTTTGATTCAATCAAATTTTGGCTTTGATAATCCAGATAAATGTCTGCGATAGCCACTTGTGGCAAGCCTTTTTCATTGAGCCACGAGATTTCATAAGCCGTCCAAATATCGGCGCCGATAGTAAATGGTTGGTTTTGAGTAATGCCCAATCCATCGCGATTTAACGCGCGTGGCACAGGCTGTAATAAAGTGCGGTCATATTGAGAGGCGTATTCCGTTTTTTGACCGAGTTTTAAGGATTTTAAGCTGTTGTCTTGGTAATTCATCTTTTCTCCGATTAAGTGTTCGAGTTTTGCAAATTTCGACACTTTATAAATTAATTACAAAAAATTCCACGATAGGTTCGAAACTAATCGACAGGTATCGCATTTAAAATGAAAGGTATCAAAAATCGCGTCTTTTAACGCCCAGTTTGCACCACAAGAAGGGCAGCAACGGGATTTTTCAGATTCTAAAGATTGCCCACCTACATGATATAAATAATAGTAAGTCGGTATGCCCGTTTCTTTTTCTATTTCTTGGGCTAAATAACGCCCATGTTTTGAAAGTGTGCTTTGATGCTCAGAAATTTCTGCCAAAGATTGTTGTTCTAATACCGCACCATTCATTTGCAGTTGATCACAGGCTTGCCAATTTTCTTGCCATTTAATGAGATCTTGGCTTAAGTGCGGTTGATTTTTTAGTTGTTTATACAACGGGATTGGTGAGAAATTTTCTCCGCTATGAATCGGTGAGCAACTTTGTAAATGGGTTGTGTAAAGCACTTGCCAAGCTGGAGATACATTTTCTGCCGTTTGATCTGAATTGAGATCATCGCCCACAAGTTGAAAACCATCAAAAATTACACCGCACTTTTCGGCTTCTTGTAATGCTCGATTCACTTCTGCATTATTATTTTGCGGGAAAAGACTATCTTGTTCAGGGCAAATGACACGCATAGCAAAGCCTTGTGCGCCATCTTCTTCCAATAAATATAAAGGAATTTCACGTCCGATAATTTGCCCGTTATATCGCCATTGATCGATCACGGCATTAAGTAAACGGCTTTGTGATTCAATGTTATTTTCGAGCGCAGTTAGGCGAAAATAGGTTTCGATTAAATACATAAATTTTTTAATTGCTGTCCGATTTGGTTTAAGCCGTTTAAACGCGTTTCACTTAAACGTTGTGAAATGCCGAGTTCGCTAAAAAATACAGTAATATCAAATGTATTCAATTCATCCGCTGTTTTGCCATTGATTTGATTGAATAAAATCCAAAGCAAGCCATTCATAATTCTGGCTTCGCTAAATCCATTGAATTGAAAAGTGAGGTCATTTTTAGGCATAATTTGAAACCACATTTGTGCTTCGCAGCCAGTAATGGGTTGCATTTGAGCAAGTTCATCATCGCTTGGGCGAGATAAATTTTTGCCAGCTTGAATAATCAGGCGATAGCGATCTTCCCAATTTTTAGCTTGTTTTAATTGTTCTATCATTGTAATAAATCCAATGTTTTATCTAAAGCTGTAAAAAATGCCTCTACATCTTCCTGTGTATTATAAGGGGCAAAAGACAGGCGTAATGTGGTGCGTTCGCCTAAGCGTGCTAAATAAGGCTGGGCACAATGTTCGCCCACACGGAGCGCAATATTTTGTTCGCTTAAAAGTGTAGAAAGATCGGAACAGTCAATGCCCTCAAATACAAAGCAAACGACAGTGCTTGGTTGAGGGGAATTAAATAATCGGCAATTTTCGTAAGATTTTAACCGCACTTTGACGGATTCAGCCAAAGATATAGCGTGCTGTTCTGCTGCGGTAAAATCCCATTTTTGTAGCCAATTTAGTATGGCATTAAATCCAATAACCCCAGCAATATTGGGTGTGCCCGCTTCTAAACGATAAGGTAATTCGGCAAAAGTAATACGATCATTTGATACACGATCAACCATTTTTCCGCCGAAAAAGAGCGGTTGAAGTTGAGAAAGTGTGGTTAATTTTCCTGTTAAAACGCCAAGCCCATTTGGGCCATAAATTTTATGGGCAGAAAATGCGAGGAAATCGGTATCTAAATCTTGTAAATCGATTTTAATATGACTAATCGCTTGTGCAGCGTCCACTAAAACCAACGCATGGCTATGTTTTCTAATAAGTTGAATTAGGCGTTTAATCGGCTGTTCTGTGCCTGTGACATTTGAAACAAAATTCAGCGCAACCAGTTTTGTTTTTTCAGAAAGAGCAGAAATAAGCGCATTTTCATCAATTAGCCAATTATCTAAAATCGGTAAAACTCGAATTTTTGCACCGCACTTTTTCGCCGTTTCGTGCCAAGTAACAAAATTAGCATGATGATCTGCTTGGCTAATCAGAATTTCATCTTCTGCGTTTAATTGCGGTAGTAATCCATTTGCCACTAAGTTTATTGCGTGAGTTGTACCCGAAGTCCAGATAACAGCGCGTTTATCTTCTGCATCAACCCATTCTTTAACCTGTGTGCGAGCCTGTTCATATTGTGCTGTTTGGGCCGCATCATATTGGCTACGATGTACTGAGCCTGCAGAAGCATAAAATTCAGCGGTGCGATCAATTAATACTTGAGGTTTCAACGCGGTGGCGGCGTTATCTAAATAAACAACCGCATCTTCATATTGGAAATAGGGAAATTCTTGACGAAACGTTTGATAATCAAAAGCCATATTGATTTTTCTCTTGTCTGCGCCATTGACTTGGTTCAATCGGATTATTGTCCGCCCAAAGACCAATTCGTTTGGCTTGTGCATTTTCTTGCGCTTGAAGATAAATCGGATCATGGGAATATTGCTTATAAGCCCATGCCATACCTTGTTTAACCATTTCTAAATTAATATTTTTATCTTGATAATAAACAATCGCCAATATGCGTTGATATCGATCCTGACCTTTTAAAGAAAGACGTACATCACGGAGATAAACCATATCAGATAACGCTTTTTTAGATTTTTGTCCAAAAGCTTGTTTTTTCTCTGGCGCATCAATTTCAGCTAGTCGCACTTTGACTTGCTTATTGCCTTTTGTAAGGCAAGTTAAAGTGTCGCCATCGCTGATACCCACAACACGACAATTACCTTTCTCACTGGAGCAAGCAGAAAGTGCGGTTAAAAAAAGCAAAGAAATTAAAATTAAGCAGTTTTTCATCATTAACCTTGGTAAATTGGCGCTATTGGTGCCAATAAGCGTGTAGAGTATTCCATCTTATGGGTGATAAATGTGGAGATAGATTGTTTAAGATTTATGGTTAATAAGTTGGAACATTGTAGCAAATCTTAAGCCTGATGAATAATAGCTAGTGATTTGATTGTGTTTAACTCTTTGTAATTTGATATCAAAATTTGATCGAGCTCACATTTTTTTCAGATTACGCCCGATTTTATTTAAAAATAGGTGGTCAATTTTCTCTTAAAAGGCGTAAAATCTTTTTTAAACATTATCAAAAAAGTTGAAAAAGGTCGAATATGGTTCAAAAGGTGTTTTTATTGACCCGTTCTTTGGTCATTTTATACATTATGTTATATCTCGGAAATCTTATTGCACATTATGTACCTGTAGGTGTACCTGGGAGTATTTGGGGATTGTTATTACTCTTTTTGGGGTTAACAACAAGACTTATTCATTTAGATTGGATTTATTTGGGGGCGAGTTTTCTTATTCGCTTTATGGCCGTACTTTTTGTACCTGTAAGCGTAGGCATTATTAAATATTCTGATTTATTAAGAGAACAGGTTAATATTTTATTACTTCCCAATATTGTAAGCACATGTATTACATTAGTTGTGATTGGTTTTTTTGCCAATCATTTATATCAACTCCAATCTTTTACACATAAACGGAAAAAAGTAATAAAACGTCGCCAAGTTCAAGAGAAACAAATAACTGAAAACATGTAGTCTTTATTTGGATGTCAATTATGCAGCAGTACGCAATTTATCTTTATACATTTTTAACAATTTTCGGATTTTGGCTTGCATTACAAATTAGTAAACGTTGGAAATCAGTCATTTTCAATTCATTTATCTTAACCGTGTTGATTCTTGTGGTAATTTTGGTTGTAGGCAAAATTCCATATGATGATTATATGGCTGGGAATGCACCAATAAACAATTTGCTTTCATTAAGTATCGTTGCTCTTGCTTTGCCGCTTTATGAGCAACTTCGCCAAATTGCCAAACAATGGAAAATCATTCTTTCAACGGTTTTCATTGCCTCTTTTTTAGCAATGTTAAGTGGTGCACTTTTAGCATTTCTTTTAGGCGCAACTCCCGAAATGGTCGCAACAGTTTTACCTAAATCAATTACAACGCCTATCGCGATGGAGGTTTCTCGCCATTTAGGCGGAATTCCTGCTGTTACCGCTGTAGGGGTTGTTGTTGCAGGTTTGCAAGGCTCTATTTTTGGTTACCTTGTATTAAAAAAATTAGGTATTAAACATCAAGAAGCTATAGGACTTTCCGTTGGTTCTGTTTCTCATGCACTTGGTACCGTAAGCTGTATGGAAACTAACTCAACGGCAGGCAGTTATAGTTCTATTTCTCTCGTGCTTTGTGGGATTATTAGTTCTATTCTCGCGCCATTTGTATTTAAGCTCATTTATTTCTTTGTTTAAATATCAATAAAAATTAAACCGCACTTTATTCATTCTAGATTTTGTTTGTTCCAGATAAAGTACGGTTGTTTTTTGTGCTAAATGATTAGATAATGCAGAAAAACCAAATAAAACAAAGCGATATGAAACCACTTATCATTGATTCTTCTTGGACAGAACGTTTTCTTCCTGATCCTCCACGCGAAAAAGATAATCGTCCACCATTTCGTCGCGATCGTGGGCGAATTTTACATTCTGCCGCTTTTCGTTGCTTACAAGCGAAAACCCAAATTCACGCAATTGGCGAAAATGATTTTTATCGCACTCGCTTAACTCATTCTTTGGAAGTCGCCCAGATTGGTAGTAGTCTCGTTGCACAACTTAAATTTTTAGAAACCTTTGAAAGCATTTCGCAAACATTAAATATTGATAAAAACGAATTACAAAAGCAGTTAAAACCTTTATTGCCGAGTAACGATCTTATCGAAAGTTTGTGTTTTGCGCATGATATTGGGCATCCGCCTTTTGGGCATGGTGGCGAAACAGCATTAAATTATATGATGGCAGAGCAGGGCGGTTTTGAAGGCAATGCACAAACCTTCAGAATTTTAACGAAACTTGAGCCTTACACTGAAAATGCAGGGATGAATCTAACGCGTCGAACACTATTGGGTGTAGTGAAATATCCCGCGTTGTTAGATGTGGCCTCCCCTCAATATGCAGAACTTAATTTTTCTCGCAATATTGATCCGCATTTTGTGCGTATTCATGATTGGATTCCAGGAAAAGGCATTTTCCGCGATGATTTAAAAATGTTTAATTGGTTGCTGGAAAATCTTTCTGAAAATGACCGCACTTTATTCTGTCAATTTAAAAAAGTGCGGGAAAATCCAGCTGAATCTTTACATACTCGGTTTAAATCGCTGGATTGCAGCATTATGGAATTGGCAGATGATATTGCCTATGGCGTACATGATTTAGAAGATGCGATTGTGACTGGCGTGGTCAATCCTCATCAATGGCAAGCGGCGCATGCAGCATTGAAACAAATTCCTTCAGCTTGGTTGCATGAAAATATTGATTCAATTAGCCAACGGCTTTTCTCTGATAAACATTTTGAACGCAAACAAGCGATTGGCGCATTGGTAAATTTCTTTATAACCAATGTGCGGTGGAAATTAACGGCAAATTTTGATGAGCCTTTGTTACGTTATAACGCAGAATTGCCACCTGAAGTGATTGCTGCGCTTGGTGTATTTAAAAAATTCGTTTGGGATTATG
Organism: Haemophilus seminalis; assembly: GCF_006384255.1. Taxonomy (GTDB): domain Bacteria; phylum Pseudomonadota; class Gammaproteobacteria; order Enterobacterales; family Pasteurellaceae; genus Haemophilus; species Haemophilus seminalis. The sequence goes on along the minus strand of NZ_VCED01000004.1, from coordinate 92,250 downwards.
TTATTCGCAATGTGGATACCCAAAGAATCGAATATAAAGGGCAGAGAATGTTGACAGAAATGTTCCAGATTTTTGAATCTGATCCGGAGCGTTTATTACCGCGAAATACTGCAAATCGTTGGCGTAATGCACCAGAAGAAGGGAAGAAACGGATTATTTGCGATTATATTGCAGGCATGTCAGATGCACACGCATTGCGGGTATATCAACAACTTTGATTTCATAGAGAATCCCATTGAATTGATGGGATTTTTTATGCAAACCGTATAGAATAGTGCGGTTAATTTTTACAGAGTTTTATGGGGCAGTTGTGGCATTAATTAGTTTAACCAATGGATACCTTTCCTTTAGTGATGCACCTTTGTTAGATCATGCAGAACTACATATTGAACCGAATGAACGCGTTTGTTTAGTTGGGCGTAACGGTGCAGGTAAATCAACTTTATTGAAAATCATTGCAGGCGATGTGCTGATGGATGATGGCAAAATCCAATACGAAAAAGATCTTGTGGTTTCTCGTTTAGAACAAGACCCACCGCGTAATGCACAAGGCAATATTTTTGATTATGTCGCGGAGGGTGTTGGGCATTTAACGGATTTATTAAAAGAATATCATCATATTTCTGTTCAATTGGAAGAAAATTACAGTGATCAAATTTTAAGTCAATTAGAGCAAGTTCAGGCTAAATTAGAACACGCTGATGGCTGGCGATTTGAAAATAAAATCAATGAAGTGTTGTTAAAACTGGGCTTAAATCCAAACACAAAATTATCCGCACTTTCGGGCGGTTGGTTACGTAAAGCAGCATTAGCGCGCGCATTGGTATGCGATCCTGATGTGTTATTACTTGATGAACCAACTAACCACTTGGATGTGGAAGCTATTGAATGGTTAGAAAATTTTTTACTGGATTTCCAAGGTAGCATTGTATTTATTTCCCATGACCGTTCTTTTATTCGCAAAATGGCAACACGGATTGTGGATTTAGATCGCGGTCAATTAGTGTCTTATCCAGGCAATTATGATTTATATTTAACCACGAAAGAAGAAAATCTACGCGTTGAAGCCTTGCAAAATGAATTATTTGATAAACGTCTTGCACAGGAAGAAGTGTGGATTCGCCAAGGTATCAAGGCTCGCCGTACAAGAAATGAAGGGCGAGTACGAGCATTAAAAGCGATGCGTGAGGAACGCCGCCAACGCCGTGACGTAATGGGAACAGCCAAATTACAATTAGATACCTCAAGCCGTTCAGGCAAAATTGTCTTTGAAATGGAAGATGTGAGCTATGAAATCACAGGAAAAACTTTGTTAAAAGATTTTTCAACAACGATTTTACGTGGTGACAAAATTGCACTTGTTGGGCCAAATGGCTGTGGAAAAACTACGTTCATTAAATTATTGTTGGGTGAAATTCAGCCAACATCAGGAAAAATTCGTTGTGGTACTAAATTAGACATTGCTTATTTTGACCAATATCGTGCTGATTTAGATCCTGAAAAAACTGTAATGGATAATGTGGCGGATGGTAAACAAGATATTGAAGTCAATGGTGTAAAACGCCATGTGCTAGGATATTTGCAAGATTTCTTGTTCCCGCCAAAACGAGCAATGACGCCAGTTAAAGCCTTATCGGGGGGAGAACGAAATCGTTTATTGCTCGCAAAATTGTTGCTCAAACCAAATAATTTATTGATTCTTGACGAACCGACCAATGACCTTGATGTAGAAACATTGGAGCTTTTAGAAGAAATTTTGACTGATTATCAAGGCACATTGTTAATTGTGAGTCATGACCGTCAATTTATCGATAATACTGCGACAGAATGTTATTTATTTGAAAGTGAAGGGCGTTTGAATAAGTATGTAGGTGGATTCTTTGATGCTAAACAGCAACAAGCCAATTTCTGGGCAAGCAAAGCAGTGGAAGAACAGGCTAAAGCGAAGAAATCTGAACCACTAAAAGAAGAAAGTGCGGTGAAAAATGATCGCACTTCTAAGCCGAAATCAGTAAAACTTTCTTATAAAGAACAACGTGAGCTAGAACAGCTGCCACAACTTTTAGAAGAATTAGAAACCAAAATCGCCGCACTGCAAGCTGAAATAGCCGATCCAGCATTTTTCCAACAGGCTCATGATATTACCGACGTTAAATTAAAAGCATTGGCGGATACTGAAGCCGAATTAGAAACAGCATTTTTACGCTGGGAAGAATTGGAAGAAAAGAAAAATTTGATTGAAGGTAAAGCTTAAAAATAACGCCCGAAAGGGCGTTATCTTTAGATATTTTCAAGATGATCTTTTTTCAAAATACTTTCTTCATCAAGCGTTGATAAGCGAGAGATAGCATTCCGGTAAGATATTTCAAGGGTTTCTCTACTAGTTGCCATTACGCCTTGATCCACTAAAAATCCATCATTTACATCATATACCCAGCCGTGTAATGAGAGTTTTTGTCCGCGTTCCCAAGCACTTTTGACAATTGAAGTGCGCCCAAGATTATAAACCTGTTCCGCTACGTTAATTTTAGTCAACATATCCGCGCGTTTTTCTGGGGAAAGTTTACCGAGAAGATGGCCATGTTTAAACCAAATATCGCGAATATGAAGAAGCCAGTTGTTGATAAGTCCTAAATCTTTATCTATCATAGCGGCATGAATACCACCACAGTTGGTGTGGCCACAGATAATAATATGTTCAATTTTAAGCACATCGACGGCATATTGCACAACAGAAAGACAATTAAAATCGGTGTGAATTACTTGATTAGCAACATTACGATGAACAAATAATTCACCAGGTTCAAGATTTGTCAATTTCTCAGCAGGCACGCGGCTATCAGAACAACCAATCCAAAGGTAATGTGGCGTTTGATGATCCGCAAGTTCTTTGAAGTAAGTAGAATTTTCTTCTTTCATTCTTTGCGCCCAACTGTAATTGTTGGCAAAGAGTTGTTTAATTTTATCCATTTTGCTTTCCTTAAAATTCTGAAAAAATTGACCGCACTTTGGTGTAAGTGCGGTCAATATTAAAGTTAAATTGAATTAGAAATTCGCATTTCTTGGCGCGCGTGGGAATGGAATTACATCACGAATATTCTGCACGCCAGTTACATAGACGATTAAACGTTCAAAACCAAGACCAAAACCAGAGTGTGGAACGCTACCGTATTTACGAAGATCGCGATACCACCAATAATCATCTGGGTTTAATCCCATTTCTTCCATTCGTTTATCAAGCACGTCTAAACGTTCTTCACGTTGTGAACCACCGATGATTTCACCAATTCCTGGAGCTAACACGTCCATTGCTGCCACAGTTTTTCCATCATCATTTAAACGCATATAGAATGCTTTAATGTCTTTTGGATAGTTTTTCACCACAACTGGTGATTTAAAATATTCTTCCGCTAAGAAACGTTCGTGTTCAGAAGAAAGATCAATCCCCCAAGAAACAGGGAATTCAAATTTCTTACCAGATTTTAATAACACATCAATGGCATCAGTATAGTCAATTTGAGCAAAATCTGAGTTTACAAAGTTTTCTAGACGCGTAATAACATCTTTATCTACATGTTTTTCAAAGAATTGTAAGTCATCTTTACGCTCTGCTAATACTGCACGGAATACGTATTTCAACATATCTTCTGCAAGTTTTGCGTTATCCGCTAAAGTTGCAAATGCAACTTCAGGTTCAACCATCCAGAATTCAGCTAAGTGACGGGTAGTATTCGAGTTTTCTGCACGGAATGTTGGGCCGAAAGTATAAATTTTGCTTAATGCACAAGCATAGGTTTCGCCGTTTAACTGACCTGAAACCGTTAAAAATGATTCTTTACCGAAGAAATCTTGGCTGAAATCAACTTTTCCATTTTCACCACGTGGAAGATTTTCTAAATCAAGTGTAGAAACACGGAACATTTCACCCGCACCTTCAGTATCTGATGCAGTAATTAATGGGGTTGCCACCCAGTAGAAACCTTGCTCATGGAAGAAACGGTGAATTGCTTGAGATAAACAATGGCGAACACGTGCGACAGCACCAATAATATTGGTACGAGGGCGTAAGTGAGCTACTTCGCGTAAATATTCAATAGAGTGGCGTTTTGCTGCCATTGGGTAAGTATCTGGATCTTCAACAAACCCTGTCACTTCTACTTTTTCTGTTTGTAACTCAATCGCTTGTCCTTCTGCAGGTGATTCAACGACTTTACCTGTTACAATTACAGAACAGCCCGTTGTTAAACGTAAAATTTCGCTTTCGTAATTTTCAATATCGTTATTAATAATCGCTTGAATTGGATCAAAGCAAGAACCGTCATAAACCGCTAAGAAAGATAAGCCAGCTTTAGAATCGCGACGGGTACGTACCCAACCACGCACAGTGACGGTTTCACCAATCGCCACTTTTCCTTGTAATACATCAACAATTGATGCTACGTTAGACATATAAACCTCTATAACTAAATGTAATTTTACGTAAAAATAGAGGTATTTTACCTGAGTATGGAATTTTTTCCATAAAAAAGTATAGAATGGAGTGGATTATTCATCGTGAGGAGAAACAATGTTAAACGATATTTTAACGGGTTATGGAATTTTTGTTTTAGAAATTTTGACGGTTTTATTAGTGATTTTAGTCATTGTAAGCTTAATTATTTCACATCGTCAGCATAATAAAGTGAAAGTAGGCGAGCTGGAAATTAAGGATTTATTGGAAGAATTTGATAGTCAAGTTCGAGTGTTGCAAGATTTTAATTTTTCTGAAGAAGAGCTAAAACAACAAGCTAAAGCAGAGAAAAAAGCTGAAAAGCAAAAAGCCAAAAAACGTAAAGAGAAATTAAAAAAAGGTGAAACTGTAGATGACGCAAAGATAGGTTGTGTATATATCTTAGATTTTCATGGTGATATTTCAGCGTCAGAAACAACCGCACTTAGAGAAGAAATTTCAGCAATCTTAAGTGTCGCGAAACCAGAAGATGAAGTATTACTACGTTTAGAAAGCCCTGGCGGTATTGTGCATGATTATGGGTTTGCCGCATCTCAATTAGCTCGCTTAAAACAAAAAGGAATTAAGTTAACGATTGCGGTGGATAAAGTAGCAGCAAGTGGAGGTTATATGATGGCTTGTATTGCTGATAAAATTGTATCAGCTCCGTTTGCTATCATTGGGTCGATAGGCGTGGTTGCACAAATTCCTAATATTCATCGTTTATTGAAAAAATATGATGTGGATGTAGATGTAATGACCGCTGGAGAGTTTAAGCGAACTGTAACAATGTTAGGTGAAAATACCGAAAAAGGTAAACAAAAATTCCAACAAGAATTAGAAGAAACACATCAATTATTTAAACAATTTGTTTTACAAAACCGTCCTCACTTAGATATAGATAAAATAGCAACAGGAGAGCATTGGTTTGGGACGCAAGCGCTAGAATTGAAATTAGTTGATGAAATCACTACAAGTGATGATTTGATTTTAGATAAGATGAAAGAAAAACGAGTTCTAGCAGTGAAATATCAATTGAAAAAATCGTTAATAAAAAAATTAGGTCGCCAAGCAGAGGAAAGTTTAGCGAATATTATTTATAGTTATATGATGAAGAAGGTAAATAATTTTATTCAATAAACTTTAATTTCTTTACATTATCTTTACAAAAAAAAAACGATTGATTTAGGCAAAATCAAGTAATTTGTTATTTACAAGGTAAAGTTTTGCCATTAGTATATGCATCGAAACTTTAAAAGTTTTGTTCTTTGAAATTTATAAAGTTTAGTTATCCCTTTAATTTAGGGATTTTACAAATTAAAAGGTAAAACAAATGAAATTATCTCGTATTTTATTATCTACTGTTGCAATCGCAACTGTGACAGCTTGTGGTAACTTAAGCAAAGTAACAGATGCTGGTACACCAGAATATAAAGATGTAAATGGTGAGCAAGTACCACAATTAGTGTGGCCAAAAATTGATACATCAGGATTTAATCATGATGGTAGTCAATTTGGTTCATGGCCAAACTGGTCTGATGTTCGTTTGATCGAACGTGGTCAAAATAAAGATCAAATTCGCCAATTAATCGGTGATCCTCATTTTGCTGAGGGGTTATATGGCGTAGAAGAATGGGATTATGTATTTAATTATCGCGAAAATGGGATTCACAAAGTTTGTCAATATAAAGTGTTATTTGATAAAAACCATAATGCACAATCTTTCTTCTGGTTCCCAAATGGTTGTAACGGTAATTCTGCATTCAGTTTAAGTGGTGATTTCTTATTTGATTTTGATAAAGATACTTTAACTGCGCGTGGTAAAGAAGTCGTTGATAACGTTGCAAATCAATTAAAGTCAACTGGTGCAAAAGATGTTAAAGTTGCAGGTTATACTGACCGTTTAGGTTCAGATTCTTATAACTTAAATCTTTCTCAACGTCGTGCAAATCGTGTTAAAGCACGTTTATTAGAAGATGGTGTTGTTGCTCAGATTAGTGCTGTTGGATATGGTAAAAATCCACAAGTTAAGGCTTGTGATGATGTAACAGGTAAACAAGCATTAAGAGAATGTTTAAAACCTAACCGTCGTGTAGAAGTGACAGCTTCTGGTTCTGTATTAAAATTACAGGAAGGTAGTCAATCTAATGGTGGTACTCAAGGACCAGCTCCTTTATACCAAAAATAATTTAGGTATTTACGTCATTAAAAACATAGGGCTAGATATTTTATCTAGCCCTTTTTACATAAATTATTTTTCTCTTAATACTCTAGGGAATAAAATATTATTCTCTAAATGAATATGATGCATAAGGTCATCAATAAACTCATTAATTCCACTGTATAGAGCTTTCCAACTAAAACAAGCATCAGAAGGCGCTGTACAATGATTAGTGAGAGATTTAACGACTTCTACATCTTGCCCTGCTTCATCATGCTCCATTTCCATTACACGGATTGGCATAGCTGCCATCATATAATTTTTGGCCTTAATCATTGGGAAAAGAATTTGTTCTTCTTTCATTAAATGTTGGCTTAATTCGATGTAAATTTTTTCTAGTTGTGCGGCTACACCAATTGGGCAATCTTCACGATCACCATGTACATTTTCAACTTTTTGAGCCAAGGTAATTAATTCAGGTAGCTGCTCTCGGTGGCGATTATGGTAGCGTGTAATAATATGATCGATAATTTCGTCATAATGTGCAACATTCCAATCTTTATCATTATTTTCTGATTTACTTTGTTGTAAATGAGCTAAGCGCGTTTCAATCTCAGCGAGATTAAGATTTTTTTGCTGTGCGGCAACTTCTAGTAAGATAGAACCACCGCAACAAAAATCTAAATCATATTCACGAAAAATTTTGGTTGCTCCCGGGATAGAAACTGCTAATTCGCTAAGTTTTTGTTGGGCAAAAGACATAAATCACTCCTTCTTAAATGAAATAGAAAAAAACCTATTAAAATAGTAGGATATTTTCTTTGTGATGGAAAGTGTTTATATTCATTTCTTGATAAAATGATGACTTAAATCAAGAAAAATACTTCATAATAGTGAGATTAAGTAGTAAGGAAGATGATGATTAACGATTAAAATTATAGTGTTTTTGCGAAATAAAATGATTTTTTGTAGAATAAGCATTATATTTTTTTAGAGGAATTATTATGCGTAATCAAACAAAAAAGTATATCCAGCAATTACAAAATATTATGCATTCTTTGTCATTATGGCAAAGTATTCCCCCAGCTGCTGATGCTTTTCTCAGTGAAGAACCGTTTTCTATTGATACGATGTCTGCTCAAGAATGGTTACAATGGGTATTTATTCCACGTATGCTAGCATTGCTGGAAAGTGGTGCGCCATTGCCAAATCAGATCGCAATTTCCCCTTATATTGAAGAAGCAATGAAAGAATTTGATGAATTAGAACAATTATTGTCTCCTTTAATAGCCTTAGAAGAATTATTGAAAAATCAATGATATTAGAGATTCTATATCAAGATGATGTACTGATTGCGGTGAATAAACCTGCAGGCATGATGGTACATCGTAGCTGGCTTGATCCTCACGAAACACAATTTGTCATGCAAACTTTACGAGATCAAATTGGTCAGCATGTGTTTCCTGTTCATCGTCTCGATCGTCCTACATCAGGTGTCTTATTGTTTGCATTAAATAGCGAAATTGCCAATATATTATGTCAGCAATTTGAACAGCGATGTGTGGAGAAATCTTATTTAGCCGTCGTAAGAGGATATTTAGAGGGAAGGGACATCATTGACTATCCATTAAAAATTCAATTAGATAAAATTGCAGATAAATTATCCCAAGAAGATAAACCTCCTCAAGATGCCATAACTAAATATGAAGGGATAAGAACTGCAGAAATGCCTTATCCGGTTGGGCGTTACCAAACTGCACGTTATTCTTTAGTGAAATTGATTCCTTATACGGGGCGAAAACATCAATTGCGGCGACATATGAAACATATTTTTCATCCAATTTTAGGGGATACTCAATATGGCGATTTACATCAGAATCGAGCATTAACTACTCATACAGGTTGTCAACGATTATTTTTGCATGCTTATGAATTAATATTTATTCACCCTATAACACAAATAGAGATAAAGCTCACTGCAGGTTTAGATGAACAATGGTTAAAATTAATGAATAAATTAGGATGGGAGAATGTTTGATATTATTTTAACGCATGAACAACAACAAAAAGCAGTAGAACAAATTCAAGCGTTGATGGCTAAAGGTGTAAGTAGTGGTGAGGCTATCCAAATTGTAGCAAAGGCGATACGAGAAGCACATAATCATAATAAAAAGGCATCATAAAACTAATTTTTTGTGATCTAGTTATCATTTTTGAAGATTTCTCATTGCATTATTTCATAAAATGACTGAACATATTAACCATGCGAGGTGATAAGGCAATCGCCTTATTGGTATTTTGTTTTAATAGGCAAAGCCTAGAGAGGTCTTTTATGGAAATTGGTGTAGTGAAATGGTTTAATAATGCAAAGGGATTTGGTTTCATTTCCGCTGAGGGTGTAGATGCCGATATTTTTGCTCATTATTCTGTTATTGAAATGGAAGGGTATCGCTCTTTAAAAGCAGGGCAAAAAGTACAATTTGAAGTGATTCATGGAGACAAAGGCTCTCATGCCACAAAAATTATCCCTATAGTGGATAACCAGGAGTAACGATGTTGCTCTGATTTTCTCTATTTAGTCCTAAGTAAAAAGACAAGAATTGCAGCTTGTCTTTTTTATTTGAGTAAATTCTTCAAGCTGTTTTTCATTGCAGCCATTTGATTTTCAAATTGTGCTTTACTTTCTCGCTCATCAATCATATAGGTAATAGTTTCTGATAATGTCATTTTCATTTTGCGAGAATATCTTGAAAGACGTTGCCATACAGCATATTCTAAATCGATAGACTTCTTTTTTGTATGTTGTTTTTCACCATTAAAAAAGCGTTTACGGCGCGCCCGAATAGCCTGATCTAATTTAATTGGAAGTGCTGGAGAAAGATGGTTTTTTATCCATGCTTCTATTTTTTCGGGATAATGTTGACAGGCTAATAATTCTTGTGATTTTGCCTCTTGTAGACTGCGTTCTTGATAACATGTAATATTTTCTCCTTCACGGTATTTTCGAATGAGATAAATCCATTTCCAATTAGCTTCTTGATTTTCAAGTTTTTGATATTTCATGTTTTAACTATTCAGTGACGTGGTAACTCAGCTAGTGTAAGTCTTTTTAAATGAATTTTCTAGCAGATTTTTACAAGCGTATGAAATATGCGATAATAGCCCTAATTTTTTCAAAAAGAGAGTGACTGTGAGTTCATTTTTTCCTCAACAAGCCTTGGATTGGCAAGCGTTGCAACCAGATCTAGCTATAACTGACTTCCCATCAGAGACGGTTGATTTTTGGTCATTACAACCTAATGCTAAACAGGCTCTATCTGTATTTTTACGTCATCCTAGTCGTTTTTTGCTAATGCTTAAAGCTGATGATCAAGCTGAATATGCTTCGTTATTGGAATCCTTTACTAAGTTGCATCATTATCGTGAACAATCGGTTTTTGGTGTAAGTTATGTTGTTGAGCAAGGAGACGCTTTTTCTTTTCCACGTGTTTATACAGAGGTGGCCCATTCCCTAGACGATAATTTTGCTACGCCAGGTGAGGTGGTGAACGCACTTTATTGTGATCAATTTCAATTGTTTGGTTCTCTTCGTGTTCATCCTAGTTCTCATGATATTCAACTAAATCCTGGATTAGTTCATCGTGCAAATGGAGGAGTATTAATTTTAAGTGCAGCAATGCTATTATCTCAGTTTGACTTATGGTTACGACTAAAGCAAATTTTACAAACACAAACTTTTGATTGGTATTCAGCTCATCCTTTTAAACACTTGCCCTGCGATGTGCCTAGCTATAAGCTTAATTTGAAAGTTATTGTGCTTGGAAGTCGTACAGAATTGGCAACTTTAGGTGAGTTAGAAGAATCATTATATTCTTTTGCTGATTATGCTGAAATTGAGAGTTATATTTCAGTGGCAGAAGTTGAATCTCAAAAGATGTGGGCTGGTTATGTGAAGAAAATAGCACAAACACTTAATGTTGAAATGAATTTTTCTGCACTCAATAAATTATATAAATTATTAGTACGCGAAAGTGAAGATCGATTTCTCATTAATATTTCACCTCTTAAACTTAAAGAAATGCTACAAGATGTAGTGACATTAACAGGTAATTCAATATTAAGTGCGGATGATTTTGAAGCTGTTTTTCAAAGAAAATCTATACAACATGGCTTTTTAAAAGAGCAAACTTATGCTGATATTTTAAATGAACAAGTCTATGTGGAAACCCAAGGAGAAATTGTTGGACAGATAAATGGGCTTTCAGTGATTGAATATCCAGGCACGCCGGTGAGTTTTGGTGAACCCTCACGTATTAGTTGTATTGTCCAGTTTGGTGAAGGGGAAGTTATTGATGTTGAAAGAAAAAATGAGCTTGCAGGAAATATTCATAGTAAAGGTATGATGATTGCTCAAGCTTGTCTTTCTAATATTCTTGATCTCCCTTCTCAATTGCCTTTTTCTGCATCATTGGTGTTTGAACAGTCTTACGGTGAAATTGATGGTGACAGTGCATCACTTGCAATTTTCTGTGTATTGGTGAGTGCTTTGTCTGATTTACCACTACCTCAAAACATTGCGATTACAGGTTCTATCGATCAATTTGGATTGGTTCATTCAGTAGGCGGTGTAAATGATAAAATTGAAGGGTTTTTCACAATTTGTCAGCGTCGTGGATTAACAGGCAAGCAAGGTGTGATTATTCCTATGACAACTATACAGCAACTGAGCCTATCTGATGAAGTTAAAAGTGCGGTAAAAAATAATGAATTTTTTATTTATCCAGTAGAAGATATTTATCAAGCCTGTGAGTACTTATTTGAACGTGATTTATTAGATGAAAATAAAGAATATTCAGAAAAAACAATGCCTATTTCTCGTTTAATTCAACGTAGGATTGAAAATCGGCTCGATTCTGAAAAAAAAGGATTTTGGGATTTTTTTAAATCTTAATTAAAAAAAGCGAACATTTGTTCGCTTTTCTTTTAGTTATAATTAAACGGCACTGATCCGACTAGTTCTGCTAACAAGTGTTCGCTATTTACAGATTTATTTATTCTTTCTAGAATATATTTAATCAGTATAGTGCTGAAATTATCATGTATATAGGAAGGTAAAATGCAAAACACTTGTACACCTAATAAAAAAAGCAGTTATTCATATGATGATTTGCTTGCATCAGGTCGTGGTGAGTTATTTGGTAACGATGGGCCTCAATTGCCTGCACCAACGATGTTAATGATGGACAGAATTATCGAAATGAATGAAGAAAAAGGCGCATTTGGTAAAGGCTATATTGAAGCAGAGCTTGATATTACCCCTAATTTACCTTTTTTTGGCTGTCATTTTATTGGTGATCCAGTTATGCCTGGGTGTTTAGGGTTAGATGCTATGTGGCAACTTGTAGGATTCTATTTAGGCTGGATTGGTGGCAAAGGAAAAGGTAGGGCATTAGGAGTTGGTGAAGTAAAATTTACCGGACAGATTTTGCCAACGGCTAAAAAAGTGATCTATCGAATTAATATGAAACGTGTTATTAATCGTAAGCTTGTGATGGGTATGGCTGATGGTGAAGTTGAAGTTGATGGACGTATCATTTATACCGCTACAGATTTAAAAGTAGGTTTATTTCAAGATACTTCAGCATTTTAGTTTTATGGAGCGGACAGGTATATCCTGTCCTGCTCTTATAGGATTAAGCGATGAGATAAATTACATCGGATCAGTATGTTATCTTTATTTTTGATTCAATCCTAAAAAATCCCCAACTTCGTGCTCTAGTTGACTCATTGCAAGTAAAGCTTCTTGGGTTTTCTTGGCTTCATCTTCATCAATAACACTCATTGCAAAGCCAACATGAACGAGCACCCATTTGCCAAGTAAATCGGAAGGATCTCCCGTGCAGACTAGAGAAATATTCACATCACGTTGTACGCCACATACATCCACAGTGGCAAGTTGAAGAGCGCTTTCGCCAATCTTAACAATTTGGCCTGGAACACCTAAACACATAATACTTTCACTCCTATTGAAATTTGTGCCTATTTTACTATCGCGCGGAATAAGTTACGTCGATCTGGATCAAAAGTTGTTGCTTTTGTTGGCATAGATAAAATCATTCTGAGGCAATCTTGCGCGAGTTGAGCTGCTTGAGTATTTGTCATTGCAGGATCAATCGGAGAATGAAGGGAGCAACTAAGATATTGTGGAATATTTTCTAAACTACTCACTGTGAAGGTGAAGGTTTTATAGGGCAGTTGTACTGAAAGTTTATCGCCAATTTCACGGGGTTCCCATTCCTGATCTTTGCCAGGCAAAATGACAATACTTAACATCCAAGGTGTCACAACTGTACCTATCCATTGGTTTTCAAAAAGTACAAATTTAGGACAATAGCAGTCGATACCTTTTCGATAGAAAGGAAGATCTTTCATTTCTTCTGCAACTTTTCGCATTTCGTTTTGGAAGATTGAAGATGGATCTTCGGAGAAGCCTTGAATGACACCTTCAAGTGCGGTGGTATTTTCTGGTGTTTTTTCGTGTCGATACATAATTATTAAAATTTACAGTGAGGTTAATTTCAACAATTCACGCATACCATAAGAGTAAATTATGGCATGCGTGAAATATATTATTTCTCATCTACATTTGAACGTGAAATCCATACTCTTTCAAAACGTTTTCTAATGTTTTAAAAATTTCTGGAAATTGCTTTTGAATTGTTTCACTTAATTCAATCTGCGGCTCAAAAGTTTCTGGTTGAATCCCTATTAAACATAGGTTTTTAGGGAATTCATCCGTTAACTTTAATGCGGAAAGTACATCACAAATACCAAGTTGGTGTGGTGAAATTTTACGCGAGAAAAATACTGGTACTTGCTCATCATGAAGCACAATGACTTCTCCTGGCTGTTTATTGGCAAGTACAGCATCAATGATGATGATATGCTCACGATTCGCCATTTCATCCAATAATTCCATACCGCAAGTACCACCGTCAACCACATCAAAGTGCGGTAGAATTTCAGGGCGATTTTCTAGGGCTTGGGCGATTCGTACGCCTACGCCTTCATCGCCGAGTAAAATATTACCAACACCTAAGATTAATGGTTTCATTAGAGCACCTTCACTTGTGTGACTTCACCATTTTCTGTATTCACAACATGCACTGCGCATGACATGCAAGGGTCGAAAGAGTGGATAGTACGCACAACTTCTAATGGTTTTGTCGGATCTGCTACGGGTGTACCGATGATGGAAAGCTCATAAGGGCCCATTTCATCATTTTGGTTACGAGGGCCTGCATTCCAAGTCGATGGCACAACAGCTTGATAATTTTCGATTTTGCCATTTTTAACGACAACCCAGTGAGAGAGCATACCACGAGGTACTTCACCAAAACCAACACCTTTAAACTCACCTGTTTGTGGAATGTCTGTCTTGAGATAAGCAACGGTATCACCTGTGCCAATATTATCAACAAGTAATTTCCATTGTTGTTCAAGAATATTATTTAGCACGCAACAATGTACGGTACGAGCAATAATACGCCCTAAGGTTGAATGTAAATGGTCAACGGATAAGGTATTGCCGCTCAGTTTTTCATACAGCCCTTTAATATGGTTAAAGTGATGTAATGTATCTTTATTTTGGTTTGCCAAGTTACACATTAAATAGGCAAGAGGGCCGACTTCAACAACTTTTCCGTAGAAACTTGGCGCTTTAACCCATGAATATTTTCCTTCATCTTGCCAGCCTGTATATTTCGGACGTGTTAAACCAGCCCAAGGTTCAAGCGGTTCATCGTCTTCATACCAAGAGTGTTTACCACTTTCTTTAATGCCTTTCACAACAAATTCATCTTTCTGTTGGGTAATTGGACGGAAGGTTGAAATATCGAAGTTTTCAATATAGCCACCCGTTAGAACAAATTTAGAATTATCACCATCAATTGGATATTCAGGTACAGAGAGGTAGTTGCCCGATGTTTTACCAAGATTGAGCCATTCAGGATAATAAGCTGCAATGATCGCCGCATCAACACGATAAACTTGAGTAACAAAGTCATTTAAACGATCAATACAGGATTTTACAAACATTAAACGTTCTAAGTTTAATACTGATTGAGAGTCTAAGTTGATTGGGTTTGCTACGCCACCAATTGCTAAGTTTTGAATATGCGGTGTTTTTCCGCCGAGTAATGCCACAATACGGTTACAATCACGCTGACATTCAAGTGCTTGTAAGTAGTGAGCCACCGCGATTAAGTTTACTTCTGGCGGTAATTTCATTGCAGGGTGACCGAAATAACCGTTGGCAAAAATACCAAGCTGACCGCTTTCAACTAAAGATTTAATTTTATTTTGTACATTGCGGAATTCATTTGCACTGTTTAGTCCCCATGTTGAAACACCTTTAAGCATTTCAGCGGCTTTATCGGGATCAGCATTCAGTGCCGCAGTGATATCCACCCAGTCCATCGCAGAAAGTTGATAAAAATGAACGATATGGTCGTGCATACTATGAGCAGAAAGAATCATATTGCGGATATATTGTGCATTCACTGGTACTTGGGCACCGAGAGCATCTTCTACTGCACGCACACTCATAATGGCGTGAACGGTTGTACAAACGCCACAAATACGTTGCATAATCATCCAAGCATCACGCGGATCTGAACCTTTCACGATATTTTCCATACCACGCCACATTGTACCTGATGACCAAGCGTTGGTTACTACGCCATTTTCAATTTCGCAATCGATACGCAAATGGCCTTCAATGCGTGTGATAGGGTCGATTGAGATACGTTTTTTTTCAGTCATTATTCTGCTCCGCTCATTTTTTTACTGAATTGTGCTTTTTCGGCAATAATTTGTTCCGAGTCTTCATGATGTTTTTCTTTCAACACTGGTAAGACAGGGAATAGACGAATTATTAAAATATAGGCGCAAATTTCGATGGAAACGAAACCAATAGAAATTAGCAATTCTTCTGCTGATGGGAAGTAACGATAGCCATTACCTGGATCGTACATAATCATTGAATAATTTAAACGCCATAGGGCTGCGCCGAGTAACATGCTCAAGGCTGAAATAAATAGCCAACGTGAATCAGATTTTTTCTCACCAAGGAATAAAGTGAGTAATGGTAATGTCATTAGCCATACTTCCATCCAAAACATCCAAGCTTCAAATTTACCAAGTTTATCGAATCCGAATACATAATGGAGTTTGTCATGGTAAATCAATTCGCCAAAGCGTACTGCAAGGAAAAGTGCGATTAATCCAGCGGTCACTTTTGCAAGCTGGGTAAAGAGTGAACGTTCATCTGGTGTTTTTCCTGCTAAACCTGCGCGCACTAAAGAACCTTCAAAAATTACGATAGAAAAGCCCATAATAAATGCGGTAAGCAAGGATAAGATTGGTAATGCTTCATAGCTTTGCCACACTTGATGAACTTTATGACCAGCGGCGATCATTAATGATCCCATAGATGATTGGTGCATCATCGGTAATAGTGCGCCAAGTGCGATGACAAAGAACATAATTTTGTTGAGCTTATTGAACCATTTTTTCAATCCTAAGAACCCGAGCCAAACTGGCGCAAATTCAAGGGTAACAACAATGATGTAAATCGTCATACAAAATGCGGTTTCAAATAACACCGAGTTTGTATTGAATTGACCTGGAATGTAGAAGTAAGGCAAGTGCCAGTAACGTCCCATATCAATGGTGATGGAAAGACCACCTAGTGAATAGCCGAATAAGCTTGCAAGCAATGCGGGACGCACAAGAGGGTGATATTTCCCTTTGTTGAAAATATATACTGTCCAAGCTAATGCCCAACCACCACAGGCAAAACCTGTACCTACAAGTAAGTCAAAGGAAATCCATAAGCCCCAAGGATAACCGCCGTTAAGTGCGGTGACGGAACCGATACCTAAGAACAAACGTTTGATAATTAATAAGATACAAATTACAGCCAAAGGTGCAAAAAAGAGAATACTGGCGGAAACTAATCGACCGCCCACCGGACGTGGATTACCCATGATGTTCATCCTCCGCTTCTTCCATTTCTTTACGCGCTTGGCGCATTGCTTCTTTTTGCGCTTCAATTCGTTCACGAATCTTATCGCCGTGCATATTCTTATAAGTCATCATTGTTAAACCAGCTAACGCCACCAGAGGCAATGCTAAACCGCGATACAAGAAGTGTTGTAAATGCGCTGCGCGTGCACCTGTAGCAATATCATCTAACTCTGGGAAACCTAAATTTTCTTGTGGAACCGCACTTAACACTAATACTTGTGTACCGCCACCTTCTTTTTCACCGTAAATACGATATTGATAGGCTGGCACCGTTGCGCGATAAGTGTCTTTACTGTTTACGTGTTGGCGAGGATAGTCATATTCCGTGCCACGTAATAAACTTAAACGACGTTTTGCTTCTGCTAAAAGTTCTTCACGGGTACCAAAAATAATTGCGCCAGTTGGACAAACATGACAACACCCTGGTAATTCACCTTTATCTAAGCGTTCCACACCTTTTTGGTTGCAAAGTTCACATTTGCTGATTTGGCCAAATGGATTGTCATAATCATATTTTGGCACGTCAAACGGACAGCCCACCATGCAATAACGGCAACCAGTACAAATATCAGGATCGTATTTAACAATACCTGTTTTAGGATCTTTGGTTAAAGCCTGTACTGGGCAAACAGAAACGCAGTTTGGATCAACACAGTGCATGCATTGTTTTTTAACATAAGCATAACCGTTTTCTGTTTTATCTTTATTTTTGCCATCGCCATCGCTCCATACTTGAATCACATTGCGTGTGAACGGAGTGAGTTTGTCATTGTTTGCCCAGGTTTGCTCACCTTTTGGATTGACAGGTGTTTTATTCACTTGCTGACATTCTGCGACACAAGCCTGACAGCCAACGCAAAGTGTGGAATCATAAAGCATACCAAGTGCGCCAGGAATGGGTGGAAGATTTTCCACCGCTTCGGCTTTTGCAACGGGCAGACCTGATGTGACTGTTCCCAGCAGACCTGCTTTAAGGAAATTTCGTCTATCCATCTTTAATGTCCTTGATCTTGATTGGCTTGATTGTCTGCAGCTTTGTTCGCTTTATGTTGTTTGCTCAATTCTTTCAAGGTCATCACGCTGACACCTGCTAAAATGGCTGCAGCACCGCCTAATAAGCCAATCGCCGTCATTGAGGCACCTTCGCCTTCAACATTGTTCACATCTGGTTTTTCCACGCGTGGCGTTGGGTTTTCGACGTTCGCTAATTGGAAAATGCCTTTGGTAAAGCCGATACCTTGATCGTTACAGCCATAGCAAGGATGTCCGATACCCACTGGCCAGTTATTGCCACCAACATCACAGAATTCTAGTGTCGAGCAGTTGCCGTAAGTTTCGGGCCCTTTACAACCTAAATGATATAAACACCAGCCATGACGATGACCATAATCGCCAAATTCTTTTGCGAAACGGCCGGCATCAAAGTGCGGTCGGCGATAACAGTTTTCATGGATTAGACGGTCATAAGCAAACAATGGGCGATTTAATTTATCCATTGCTGGTAATTTTTTATAAGTGATGATATAGGCAACGGTTGCCAAGAAATTATGTGGGTTAGGAGGGCAACCAGGAATGTTAATAATTGGTGTGCCTTTTGGTAAAACTTCAGAAAGACTGACCGCACCTGTTGGGTTGCCACCGCAAGATGGAACACCGCCCCAAGATGAGCAGGATCCAATCGCAATAATGGCTGCAGCACCTTTTGCGGCTTCACGAATATGTTCCACAATTGGTTTGCCAGCCACCATGCAGTACACACCGCCGTCTTTAATTGGAATGGAACCATCCACTACAAGCACATATTTGCCGTAATAGTTATGGATAGCATTATGTTTATTTTCTTCCGCTTGTTCACCAAATGCGGCAGAAAGCACCTCATGATATTCTAGGGAAATTAAATCGAGCACGAGATTTTCAACAGTTGGGTGGGTTGCACGCAGTAAAGATTCGGTACAGCCAGTACATTCTTGCGCACCAATCCAAAGCACTGGTGGGCGTGCAGGGCTGGTCATTGCTGCCGTTATTTCAGCGCCCGCTTTAGAATTTAGCCCCATCGTAGCCGCAAGTGCGGTACATAATTTCATAAAATCTCGGCGAGAAACATCTGCCAACGCAGAAAAAACGCCATCTGGATTATTCATAGTATCACTCCAAAGACACACATTTATTGTGGGAATTGGCCAATGATAAATGTTTTCTTCAAAAAAAATTTGATCATAATCATGAAATGAAGAATTTATAGAAAAAATATGTCCAAATTGTGAACGTAATGTTATTGTATTTGAGAGGAGTTCTTATTTGATTGAAAAAGAACAAAAATAAAGGCTGTAGAACACAGCCTTAGATTGGATTAAGAACAAATTTTCGGTATTATGTAGCAGTTGCACAAATACTTAACCTCTTGAAAATACTAAAATCTCCATTGAAAGTTTAACTCAATGGAGATTTTTATTATGGCAGAATCCCACCTTATTTCTCAACTTACCAAATTAATCGAAAGTAGCTATAAAGAAAAAGCAATTCTTGAACATCAACTTGAGCAGTTAAAACAACAGAAATTAGATTTAGAGGATAAAATACTTTGTTTTGAAAATGCCTTGATATACATTGAACCCAATTTCGATTTAAGGCAATAGCACATCATAAGTCGTGCTTTCATCGGTGTTGATTCGAGTATTCGGTTTAATGAATTTGTTAGCAAAACTTTTCACGACATATTGTGACTCGGTTCGTGCCACGAAAACGTGCGAACGTTTCGCTCCACAATGCAACACATTACTGGCTTTTTCTTCGGCTGAATAATGTTTGCGTGCCACTATCACACAACGTTTATCAGGGTTCTGATTTTCTTTCAAGCGATAGTCAATGCGGTCAGATTTTTTATTTGCTTTGCGAGGGGCTCTGGGTGAACATAAGTACCATCCATATCCACTATGCTCGAAAGGGGCCTTATGTCGCGTTTTTTAAGTAACGCCTTACGGAACTTGTGAGAAAGGACTAATGCCGTTCTCGGATTAATCCCCATATTTCTAGCAAGTTGATGCGAAGAAATACCCTTCACGGCATTGCCCCATTAGATAATGGCATAAAGGTAGGTTTGGAATGACAATTTGTGATTGGCAAAAATAGTGCCTGATGTCACGCTAAAAGTATGATTGCAATGCTTGCATCGCCAATTGCTTACGCGTACCAATCCAATAAGCCTTATGTTGCACACCACATTTCGGACAAACGACCACTTCTTTACTTCCCCAACGCAATTCACAAAGCAAGCCAAATTCTTCATCGGAAAGTTGAGCTACTTCACGAGAAGAAATCGTACGCGCCTTACTGGAAAGAAGGAAGTGTTGAGCCATTTCTTTTGATTTATTCCATATTTAACATTAAAATATACCCATTAGGGTAACTTTTATATTCTTAAAGTTACCATAGAGAGCATGAAAAGGCTAATATAGAATACTTAAATGAGTATAAGTGAAAGATTAAAACAGGTTATTGAATCTAAAAATCTCAACATTAAAGAATTTTCAGAATTATCGGGCATCCCATATCGTTCTGTTCAAAACTATTTATGCAATGGACGTGAACCAAATGTAGAAGCACTTACCAAACTAAAAGAAATGATGAATATCAACATTAACTGGCTGTTAACTGGAGAAGGGGAAATGTTTCAAGGTTTGCCAAGTGATGAGTTAGCCGAAAAAGAGCAAGCCCTTATCAATCATTATCGACAAATGTCGAGTGATGTTCAAAGGGCTGTTGAGGTGTCGTTTCAGGCTATTTTAACATTGAAATAGCAACCGCCTATTTTGATTAGGTATTCTAAGAATTATCTAGTTTTTCGTAGTTCTACCATTTGACTTAGGTATTCTTTTGCCTTACTTAAAACATATTCATAATCATTGCCAAATAAAATTTTGCTCCATAAAATGTCAATATCTCTAACTTGAGGATTCTCTAAATCTAAGAAAGTGACGTTCTGTATTCCAAGTAATTCATTTTTTAAGTCTAATGGAATAATTTCAAGATTGGGTATAACTGTTGTAACTAAATCTTGTTTCTCCATTTTTCTTGTTCCTTCTTGATTTTTAGTCGTATTCTCACAGATAAGCTGATAGAAAATTGTTGTAAACCAAGTCGTTAATAAATACGCATTTGTATAATCTTCTAGGTTTAGTATCATGAAATTTGTAGAAACAAAAATTTCTTGAGTTGCCAAGTATGCTTTACCATACCTTCTGATATCTCTAGGAATCAGGATTGAATTAGTCAACGTTTTACGAGAATTTTCATTCTTGACAATAGATCTTAGTTGTTCAAGTGATTTAGATTTTTTCTTCTGTTTTACTTTTGAGCTATCTTTTTCTGATTCATAATTAAGGTAAACAGTAATAATCTCATCTAATTCCATATCGCTTAAAGCATCACTACATAAGAAATTGGTATCTCCCTTAGATAACACCATTATCATAGGATCTGCATTTCTCATACCTAATTTTAGATGAGCAGAATATTTATCCTTTAATTTGCTATTAAACCATTTCTTATTTAGATAAATTAAATCAGAACCCCCTTTATTTGCAACTTCTCCTCTATGTAAGTTAAACTGAGTTTTATCTAAGCTTTGTAGTTGAGAGTTTTGATAAAAATATTGGGTTAAAAAATCTTTAATTCTTAAATGAGTTGGATTAATAAAGCGCCAACCATCATTAATTGCTTGACTAAATACGTCATAGCTAACGCCTGCAATCGCAAAACCATCCCCTTCATATTTACATTCTGCGCCTAAGTTCTCTTTTAGGAAATTCTTTAATTCAAAAATATCTACATCAGGAATATCCGCTATACAATTTATCAAGTCAATACGTTGCGCAGGTTGCCCTAATTTACCAATAAAAACAAAAGTGTCTTTAATTACATGTTCAAATATACTTTCCCTAGGATAGTCGAAAACAATTCGCAATCCAAAAGAATTCAAAATTAACTTACGAATAGTAGTTGACTCTACTCCCCTAGCAAGTAAATGTGATTTTGATAGAACACAAGCAACGGTCGTTCCTTGAGGAAGTAAATGAGTAATCAATTCTAAGAAAGCTCCTTCCAAGGGCATCTGACCAATTTGGGTAATAGGTTCTTTCCCTGTTAATTCCTTAATTCGATTAAAAAAATACTCTTTTCTGTCGATGCAATTTATACCGGATACGTAAGGTGGATTAATCACTAAAACGCCTACATTATTAAAATATTCTTTAGGCAGAGTCTCAATATTATGATCTGAAATACTAGGTGAATTATTAGGTTTGATAGTGTCAATATATTCTAAACCAAGTCTTAAAGATAAAATCTCAAGTAATTTAGAATTGATATCATTGGCAAGAATTCTATTAGGAGATATTTTAAATTCTTGTGCAGTAGCGTGTATTAGATTACCACTACCAGCCGCAGGATCACAAATATACTCATCTATCTTTAGATTGCCATGAATTAAATGAGCTAACATCGCGACCACTTTACTTAGTTCAGTATCAGTTGCTACTTCACCATCAATTTCTTTCCCATAAGATACATAGTAATGTAATAAATCTGCAATCTTATCACCGATAGGGTATTTTTGCCCTAATTTAAACATTTCGGATATAATACTCCTATCCACTATATTATCCTTAGTAAAAGGATTAGAGTGATAGTCAAAGATTGATTTAAAATTTAACATAAGAGCTTCATCACAAAGCTTCTCTATATTCCCTCTGAAGTTTTTGATATCTTTTAATTTCCTACTTACTCTTTTCTGTATTTGAGAACCACGAATGTATTGGTAAAAACAAACAGCCAGATAAGATTTCCATATTGAGAGATCACCCGCTTTATATAATTTAATATGCTCAATAAACTCCTGGAATGAATGATCATAAGTAAAGCTATCGTGAATAAATTTTTCTATGAATTTCTTAAAAGCATCTTTAAGCTTGCAAGTAAATTCATTCAAATCTTTATCAGTTACAATATTTTTGAACTCATCCACATTGCGTGAACCATTCTCTAATCGTTGTTGGTAGGAGCGAGGACGTTCTTTATCATATCGAAAGCAAGTAATATATTCTAAATTAGTTAAAATATAATAGTTTTTTTCCATTTGCTCTATGGCAGATTGAACATAGGACATTGCCTGATACTGATAGCGTTCGCTATTGACTGCATTTTTAGTCTTTTTCACTTCAATTACACACAGATATTTCCCCGTAGAGCGGTTCTTTATCACAAAATCCATTTCAAGTGAACCCGTGCTCTGATGGTGTAAGACTTGATATTCACTGCTAAGATGTAATTCTTCTAATGCAAGATTTAAAGCTTTTTCACAAATAGGATGAAATACACCGACCTCCGAATCACTATAGTTGATTTTCATTCTAACCTCTTATTAAATTACCATAAATTTTTATTACAATATCAAATCATTTATTTAAAGATAGCTTTTTAGATGTTTAGCAATTGCTTTTGATAACAAAGGAGGCACAGCATTACCCACTATTTTGTGTTTACCAAGCTTACTTGTTGAAACTAATTCATAAGAATCAGGGAATGATTGCAGTCTTAATGCTTCTCTAACAGTAATCAAACGATCATTTGTATAGTGAATATTACAGCCTACATTAGGTCTATTAAAGTAAGTGTTAATAGTATAAGCAGGCTTAGACTCATCTAATCTGCCATAGCAAGTCGTATGCCCTCCCTGAGCCTGTAAACGTTTAATTCTTGCCGAAGCCACTTCATTAGGAATATCCATATAGTTACCTCCTTGCTTTACATGAGAAATAATATATTTATCTAAGTCGCTCATCTGTGGAGCTGTATGCTCCGATACCTGAAACTGCTCATCTGCCCTCATCAACTTTTGGTATGTTGTCTGAGGTGGTTGCAAATAAGATACAAAAGTATTGTCATTAGCAATAATATCTTTCAAGTCATCTAGTGCATCGGATACACTTATATAAGGAAGTAAATTTTCGCCATGAGTAGGAGTGGGAAAGTTGAACACAATATTTTTTCTTAGCCCAACAATAATAAGTCTTTTACGCCTTTGTGGTACACCGTAGTCAACGGCATTCATTACTTTTACTGAAATATTGTAGCCCAGTTTTCTGAATTCATTCTGTAAGATATCTAATACTTTAACCCCATTATTATTTTTAGCAGATAAAAGCCCTGTCACGTTTTCAAACACAAACGCTTTTGGCTTGGTAGTTTTTAGTATTTCTAAATATCTCCAAACAAGCATTCCTCTTGGATCATCTATATCCCGCTTACCCGCCAATGAGAATGATTGGCATGGTGGACCACCAATTAATACATCTGCTTTGGGGATTTCATGAATATTAATTGTATTAATGTCGGCTAATATAATATGTTCACCAATATTTTTTCTGTAAGTAGCCACGGCATTAGGCTCATTATCTATAGCCCATATAATATTGTAACCCTCACTAATAAATCCTAAGTCTAGTCCGCCACCACCGGAAAATAAACTAACAACCTTCATTTTTTTAACCTATTACTTTTCTTCTTAATATAACTTAATTTAATCACTTCATAAGTTATGCTACTATAGTTAGCAATCACCTTAGTAATATCATCAATAATATTTAGATATCCTGATTTTGAATCCATAAGCTTTTTCCCTAATCGTTTCAGATTTTCTATATCATTTCCTAATATAGTTTCTATATTAGGAAATTTTATATGTTCTAAATCATATTTTTGTAACTTTAATAACCCACCACCATATTCCTTACCCATTTTTTCAAGTTGGTAATAACAGTAGTAATTGTTTAATAACGCAAGCATCAATAATTTATCAATATTAGGCTCAATGATATAGAAATTATCTCTAACTAGAGAGTCACAATCATGTATAATAAATTTTATCTCATCTCTAATAAAATAGCCAAAAATAATCCCTTTTGATGGTATTTTATTTATTTTGAACCAGTTATTTTCATTAGCCTTAATTTTCTCAAATAGAGTCTTGGGGCTCTTGTTAAATAATATATTTTTTTTATGAGTATTTAAATATTCATTTAAATCACTAGAAATATCCTTGTAATTATATTTATCTAATATTAGTATTTGATCTAAGTGAGCATTTTTGGTGGAGTAACCTACTACTGATTTAGGGGATGAGATAATTGGGAAAATATACTCCTCACAATTATTTAAAGGAGGATTGATATACATTTTATTATAACCCGTTGTCAACCCTCGTCTAATTTTAGCTAATTTAGTTAAGGAATCAGGAAAGTCAACGTCTAAATCCATATTATCAGACAAATCCCTTACCAACTTTCTGCCATTAAAAATTAGATTATCTGTTACTGTCAAAGATGTCACTTTAGCCTTCACGAGTTTTAAAACAACAACTTCTACTAACGCATTTTGTTCAAATAGTTGCCCCTTTATAGACACCTGTTTAACTATCGAACAATCTTTAAGTAATAATTTTTTAAATACTATGCCATGTTTTGATTGAAGCCAATTACTTGGGAAAATGATAACAAGCTCACCATTGGGCTTAAGTAAGGATATTGCTTTGATTACAAAATACATATAGATATTTGCATTTAATGGTAATCCTTCATATATTTTTTCCTTGGATAACTGCTTTTTAGTAATACCTAATTCATTTAAGTCATTAATCTTTTCATGTCGAATATATGGTGGATTCATAATAATTCCGCTATATTTTTTTGGAATATTCGATAATAAAAAATCTGAATTAAACAATTCTACATAATTTAGTTTATTTTTCTTGACATGTTCAAATAAAAAAGGATCGATTTCATAACCTTGAATTGAATTAAACTGGTGCTCTAATAATGAATGAATAAACACCCCCTCACCAAAACAAGGATCTAATATAGTTTCAATAGTATCAATATTAAAAAGCGATACCATATAGTCCGCTATTTCTCGTCTAGTAAATACCTGTCCTAAGTCCATAAAACACTCAATTTTTCTACGTAAATAATTCTCTGATTTGCGTGATTTTCTCATTATCTAAATACACGATTATTGTAATATATTATTGTATCATTATCAAAGTAACTTTAAAGTATATACTTCACAATCAAAAGACAGGTAGGCAATCAATAAATTGTCTTGGAAACAGGCTGTTTCGATATTAAGGAATATCCCTAGTCCAACCTTTGGCTTAAAAAACTATACATAGCAAGTAAAAGTGTGGCAGTTACCTTATCTTTTTCAAATAATCCTTTACAAAAGTATATTATGTTTTCGAGCTAAACTATTATTCAATAATAATTGAATCTATTTACACAGTATAGTTAGCCAAAAATAACATCGAAGTGATAAAAAAATTATCAATAAATATATTAATAACTATGAAAGTTAGTATTGCTATTGTGAACTGAAAAATAAAATAAACAAAATGAAAAATTAATTTAACTTCTTTTAATAACCGCTTTACTTTCCAAAAATATCGCTTTAAAATAAAAGATATTTAGAAGTGAAAAAGCCGCTTCCTTGCGGTGGCGGCTTTTTCTTAATTCTCTTCATCTTATCTTATTTATAAGGAATTGATGAGGATTATATTCCACTATTGTTTCCTTATCAACAAAAATCTCTTCATCTAAAAATTTGATTTGGAATTTTTCGTGTTAATGCATTTGTCTTGTATTGACTTATTTATCATTTCTTTAAATAGGAAACTCTTTGAAGATGTTCTTAAACGTTGCTTATGGGTTCTGTCATTTCAAGAATGGGTTGGTTATTGGCAGAGCATCGTGAAGGTGAGTTTCTAGGTATGAAAGCCTTTGCGCCTAACGAAATTTCATCACGCGACTTTAAGCGACTTGAAGAACAAGCTGAATACGATGAAATTCTGATGGCAGCATAGAACCGAATAGACGCTAATAGACTAGATAGAAAGAAATAGCTTACCTGAATGAAGGTTGAGTGGAATAGCTACGCCTTGAGTTTGAAAAAATGGAAAATTGATGTGAAAAATTGCGAGGTTGAAGTTAGAATTTGAGGTAAAAGAAATGCCTTTCACAATTTTCATTCGGAAAGGCATTCAAATTTATGCGGTAAATTAGTCAATTTTCGGTCTTTGTGCAACTGCTACATAATACCGCAAATTTTTTCAAAAACTAACCGCACTTTTTCTTGATCTTTTACGCCCGCAGAACTTTCTACTCCAGAATTAAGATCTAAGCCTAAGCAATTTTGTTGAATGGCTTGCTCCACATTATTTGGTGAGATGCCTCCGGCTAAAATAATCTTATGTTTAAGATTTTCAGGAATTAATGACCAATCAAAAGTTTTCCCTGTGCCACCTTGTTGGTTCGCTGTTTTGCTGTCAAAAATATAACGATCCACATTCAAATCATCAGTAAAATCGACCGCACTTTGAGCTTCAGTATTGACAGAAATCGCTTTCCAGATTTGCGTGTTTTTTGGTAGTTGTTGGCGAAGTGCGGTAATAAATCCTTCAGTTTCTGCACCATGTAATTGCACCGCGTAAAGTTGCAACTGGCTGGCTATTTTTGCGATAAAGTCAATTTCTTGATTCTGAAACACACCAACAAATCGAAGTGGAGCAGTGGTTACCAATTCTTGCGCCTGGCGTAAACTTACACAACGTTTTGAATGTTCTACGAAGATTAATCCTCCGTAAAGTGCGCCGTTTTCGTAAACGATTTTGACATCTTGCGCGCGCGTTAAACCGCATACTTTATTTTCTCCAAAAATCACCGAGCGAACCGCATTATTCAAATCTTGGTTGCCCATTAAGCTGCTCCCAATTAAGAAACCATGCGCCACTTTTTGTAATTGACGAATTTGCTTGTGGTTGTAAATGCCTGATTCGCTAATAATACGTACATCAGCAGGGATACGGTCGGAATATTTTTCAGTGAGTTCAACAACACGATTTAAATCCACAGTTAAATCGTGCAAGTTACGATTATTGACACCAATAATTTTCGCACCAAGCGCAAGGGCGCGTTCAAATTCTTCTTCATTACTGGTTTCTGTCAATACGCCCATACCAAGAGAATGCGCAAGATCTGCCAGCACACGATAAGTCTCATCGTTTACCACAGAAAGCATTAATAAAATTGCATCCGCTTGATAGTAGCGTGCAAGGTAAACTTGATATTCGCTAATCATAAAATCTTTGCAAAGCACAGGTTGGCTCACGATATCGCGAACTAAAGGCAAGAATTCAAAATTGCCTTGGAAGTATTTTTCGTCAGTTAGCACAGATACGGCAGAGGCATAATGTTTATAGACATTGGCGATTTCTTCCAAATTAAATTCAGCACGAATTAATCCCTTGGAAGGGGAGGCTTTTTTACATTCCAAAATGTAAGCAGGCTTTTGATGCGTACCTTTTGCTAATGCCTCGTAAAAAGAGCGGTCAGATTTTTGAAGGTTTTCTTTAAATTGTGAAAGCGGAAATTCAGTTTCCTTTGCTTTAACCCATTGTGCTTTGTCTAAGACGATTTTTTGTAACACCGTAGCGGAATCAATGGGTTTAGTAAAATCTTGAGTGATCATCATTTTTCTTCTTATTGTGGCGTATCAAATTAGCTTTTTATTAATATTTGGTTAATTTCTGTAATGTTTCAAAGGCTTTACCTGATGCAAGATGCGCCAATACATTTTGCACATTTTGTTTTAAGTCATCATGCCCGAATAATTTTAATAATAATGCCGTGTTTGCTGCGACAGCATTTTCGTGTTCAGCCTTTCCTTTGCCTTGTAAAAGTGAGGTGAGCATTTTGGCGTTTTCTTGTGGTTCACCACCACGAAGGCTTTCGAGGGATTGCGTTTTTAAGCCAAAATCTTTAGGCGTTAAAGTGAAATATTCAATTTTGCCATTTTTAATTTCTGCCACTTGCGTTTCATCGTGCAATGCAACTTCATCTAAGCCAGAACCATGTACAACAAAGGAATGTTGATATCCTAAGGCGACTGCGGTTTCAGCATAGGTTTTCACTAATTCAGGGGCATACACGCCAAGTAAATGATAAGTTGGGCGAGCAGGATTGATAAGCGGACCTAAAATATTAAAGATAGTGCGCGTTTTTAAAGCAGCACGGACTGGCGCAACATGGCGGAAACCAGAATGATATTGTTGAGCAAATAAAAAGCAGACACCAATTTCATCTAATGCTTGTCGAGCTTGCTCTGGTGTGACATTCACATTAACGCCAAGTGCGGTTAATACATCGCTAGCACCTGATTTACTTGACACGCTTCGATTGCCATGTTTTGCTACTTTGGCTCCCATTGATGCTGCCACAATCGCACTGGCGGTGGAAATATTAATGGTGTTTTGCCCATCACCACCCGTTCCTACAATATCCGCAAAAGAATAATTTGGATGTGGGAATGCTTTGGCATTTTGTAATGAGGCGGCAACCGCCCCCGTAATTTCCTCAGTATTTGCTCCCCGCACTTTTAAAGCGATAAGCATTGCAGCAATTTGTTCATTGGAAAGCTCACCTTGGATGACTGCATTAAAAAGTGCGGTGCTTTCTGAGGTTGAAAGTGAATGTCCGCTATAAAGTTGTTCTAATAATTGGTTGTGTTGCATAGTCTATTCCTGTTTTTCTTTGTATATGGATTTGCTAATTTTCTATATTTTATTAAACATAAATATCGTAATCTAAATCGCGCGCCTCATCGCCTGTCATTCCGCGGAAACCCCAGCAATGCGCAGGTTGTTCTTTAATCGTAATTTCCACATCGTGAGCACGGATGCCGAGTTTGTACTCCAATTCGCTAAACAGCATTTTTATCAAGCGTTTTTTCGTGCCTTCCATACGACCAGCCATCAGGTTAATTTCGATGACCGTGTAATCATCGCTACGGTCGAAAGGGTAGTAAAAATCTTCTTTTTCTAAACACAAAAAGCGAATCGCATGTTTGCCTTTCGGAATATCTAAGCCAAGGTAGAGGCTGTTATAAATTACTTCCGCGAGTTGTTCACGACGTGGTGCGAGTTTGGATTTAAGTCCGAATACGGTGATCATTTTTTCTCCTTTAAAGTGCGGTTAAAAATCACCGCACTTTTTGATGTCTTATCTATTTAACAACCATTCAATGGATTGTTGTAATAATTGCGAACCTTGCACAGTTAAAATACTTTCAGGGTGAAATTGGAATGCACAAATAGGTAAATCGCGATGACGAATTGCCATGATAATGCCATTATATTCCGCATTGACGATAAATTCTTTTGGTAAATCTTGTCCCATTAAAGAATGATAACGCGCCACAGGCATTGGATTAGCAAGATCTTTAAACATGGCTTCGTTATCATGGGTGATACGAGAAACTTTACCATGCAATACTTCGCCAGCGTGAACAACCTTTCCGCCAAAGGCTTGAATCAATGCTTGATGACCTAAACAAATTCCAATAATCGGCACTTGATTTTTTAAGCGTTCGATCAATGGCAGTAAAACCCCCGCTTCTGATGGTGTTCCTGGCCCTGGAGAAAGTGCAAGAATAGTATCAGGTGTATTGAGTGCAGTTTCTACCAGTTTTTCTAAATCGCAATCATTGCGGTAAATTGTCACGTTGTGACCCAATACACGGAATTGATCCACAAGATTGTAAGTAAAGGAATCGAAGTTATCTAAAAATAAAATATTAGCCATAATAATTCTTCCTTATTTTGCTTGTGTATTAACTTGACGAATAGCTTTTAAGACAGCCGCTGCTTTGTGGCGTGTTTCATCGGCTTCCATTTGTGGATCAGAATCCAATACCTCGCCGCAACCAGCTTGTACATGGGCAATGCCATTTTGTACAAAAGCAGAACGGATCACGATACAGGTATCAAAATGTCCATCGGAAGTGAGATAACCCACTGCACCACCGTAACTATGGCGTTTTTGTTGTTCAAATTGATAAATAAGCTGCATTGCTTTGATTTTTGGCGCACCAGTTAATGTGCCCATATTCATACAGGCTTGATAGGCGTGGAGCGCATCTAACTCAGGGCGTAATTTACCCACTACGCGAGAGACCAAATGCATAATGTGAGAATAGCGATCCACTTGCATTAATTCTGCCACTTTACGGGTGCCACTTTGGCAAACTCGAGCAATATCGTTACGCGCTAAATCAACCAACATTAAATGTTCCGCTTGTTCTTTGTGATCAAGACGAAGTTCTAGTTCTAAACGTGCATCTAATTCAGGATCGATATTGCCATGAGCATCAAAACCACGAGGGCGTGAACCTGCGATTGGGTAAATTTCTAACTGACGATTTTCTGGCTCATATTTCAGCGCACTTTCTGGCGATGCACCAAATAAAATAAAGTCTTCATCATTCATATAGAACATATAAGGGCTTGGATTATTTTGTTTGAGTTGGGCGTAACTGGCTAATGTATTTGGGCAAGCCAAGGAGAAACGGCGAGAAGGCACAATTTGGAAAACATCACCAATATTAATATGGTGTTTTAATGCTTTCACAATGCCGGTAAATTCAGGATCGTCAAAGTTTGTTTTAACTTCATCACTTGCCGCTTTAATAGAAAGAACGTTATCAATATTTTTTAGTTTTTGCGCAATAGAAAGCGAGGTCTTCGCAATATTGACTTGTTCTTCTTGAGCAAAACAGAAACTTTTTAGTGTCGCTTGTTGATTTTGATGGTCGATAGTAATGAGGTGATCAGCAAGATAGAAACTGTAGTCAGGGCAGTTGATACCATCATTTCGCAATGTAATGCCATCCATTGGAATGAAATTTGTGACAAGATCGTAAGCAAACAATCCGCCTAAGAAAATAGGCGTTTGGCTATGTTGATAAAGAGTAGATACAACACGCAATCCATCAAAAATAGTAGCAGACTGTAATTTACTATCTTCATCGAGTTGATTATCAAGTGGCGAAAATTGTACAGTAAATTCTTCTTTAAAATTGACCGCACTTACTTTTCCAAGTGCGGTTAATTTTGGATGAATTTCTTTTAAAACTTGTTTTCCATTCTCATTTAATGCTTTAAATGTGACGTTGTGACCTAAGCACGTTATTTTAACCGCAGCATTGACTAAGATAAGGCTTTGTAAGCTGTTTTTACTCCCGATTTCGGCAGAGTCGAGTAGAAGAGAATTTGAATTAGGTTGGCAAAGTGTATTAAAAATAGCAGTGGTGTCAGCATAATAAGGAACGGGTTGAGCTGTCACCGCAATAAAGGCTTGAGTTTGCATATTGATATCCTTCTGGAAACTTTTGTACTATTAAACTAGTACATGAGAAATAAGTCAAGCCTGAATTAAGATTTTTTATGTTTTTTGATGAAAAATGTTTACTTTTATTCCTTTGCCCAAGGACGACCTCCGTAGTATTCAATATTTTGTTGACTTAACCCTTTTAATATATTCGATGAAATGAG
The DNA here is from genome assembly GCF_006384255.1 of Haemophilus seminalis. Lineage (GTDB taxonomy): Bacteria > Pseudomonadota > Gammaproteobacteria > Enterobacterales > Pasteurellaceae > Haemophilus > Haemophilus seminalis. The sequence goes on along the minus strand of NZ_VCED01000004.1, from coordinate 60,078 downwards.
GTTGATCATTTCATCAGATAAAGTTAGTTGAGGGAACAAGTTATGAACTCCAATCATTTTATCAAAATCAACGGTATATTTTACAGTATATTTTCCAGAAGTTTGTCCCTTTAATTCTGATTGATTTAAAGCTGAGAAAAATTTTTGATCTCCAAGGAAAGGCGTGTACCAAGCATATGCTGTTTTCTGAGCAATTTCACGAGGAATAGCATAACAATTAGTATCAATATGATTCTTAGTTTTAGTATTAATAAAGCAACCTATTTGTTGACCATCTTCCATAATAAAGCGAACCGGCATATTTTCTTTAGGTTTCCAGTTACCGAGAGATTCGAAATCATCGCGACATATAAATTGATGATTTGAATCGTAAAAATCTCGCAGTGAATAGGCAAAATCACCACCTTGTTCAATTACGTTTACTAAGCTTTCCACGTGATCTTCTCGTAGCTGATTATCATCATCCAAATAACAAATAATGTCTTCTTCCACAAGAAAAGTCGCTGCTGCGTTAATGGCTCCGTTAAGAATTCCGTTTTTTCCTGTATTTATTGGTAAGTAAATAGGAATTACATCAGGGAATTGTTCTAATATTGATTTGGCCTTATCCCAGAAAATATTGCCATCGACAAATACATAATGCTTACATGGATAAGTTTGATTTTGTACGCTTTTAATAGCCAAAGCTAATTCTGGACGACCAATTGTTGAAGTCACTACCGCAACTGTTTTACCATTTTGTTGGTTGGTTGGTTGGTTGGTTGGTTGGTTGGTTGGTTGGTTGGTTGGTTGGTTGGTTGGTTGGTTGGTTGGTTGGTTGGTTGGTTGGTTGGTTGGTTGGTTGGTTGGTTGGTTGATTCATAACTGTAAAACTCTTGTATTTTTTAATGTAACTAATTTAATTAAATTTTAAATAAGTGTAATGGAAAATATCAGGTCGGTAATATCATTTGCAAGATTTTTTATTCCTTTGCCCAAGGACGACCTCTGTAATATTCGATATTTTGCTGATTAATCAGCTTTAATATTCTGGCAGAAGTATGATCATTAATTTCATCTGATAGTGTTAATTGAGGGAAGAAACGACGAACTGATATCATTTTATTAAAATCGACAGTGTATTTTACGGTATATTTTCCAGAGGTTTGTCCCATTAAACCCAAATCTTTTAAAGCAGACAAAAATCCTCGATCACCGATAGATGGAGTATGCCAACCATGTGCAGCTTTCTGCGCTATTTCACGAGGCACAGCATAACAATTGGTATCAATATGAGCATTGATTCCGTTAAAATTAAAATGTATTTGTTGCTGAATATCTTCTATTTTAACATTTACGAAAATATCGCTTTTTGTAGTCCAATTTCCGAGGGAGTTAAAATCATCATTGCAAATAAATTGATGATTTAAGTCGTAAAAAGCGCGCAATGAATAGGCAAAATCAGCACTTTGTTCAATCACATTTACTAAGCTTTCCACGTGATCTTCTCGTAGCTGATTATCATCATCTAAATAACAAATAATGTCTTCTTCAACAAGAAAAGCTGCAGCAGCATTAATGGCACCATTGAGAATACGATTTTTACCGGTATTCATCGGTAAATAAATTGGCACTACATTAGGGAATTGTGCCAATATGGATTTGGCTTTATCGCAAAATATATTGCCATCGACAAATACATAATGCTTACATGGATAAGTTTGATTTTGTACGCTTTTAATAGCCAAAGCTAATTCTGGACGACCAATTGTTGAAGTGATTACTGCAACGGTTTTACTATTTTGTTTGCTCATTGATATACATCTCTTTTTATTTTGCTATATTGAATAAAAATGGATATTCTTCGTAAGAAAAATATCCATTTTATTGCTAGCGTTTTTGCATTCTATCACCACTATTTTATGGTGTATAGACATTAATGGTGGTGATGCGCTGGTCGTGGCGGCAGTTTATCTAAACCTTTTCCAATTGGAAGAATCAATGTTGAGTAGTTTGCCGATTGTTGGCAAATTTGTTGTTCTGGAAATGAAGTTTTATGAATAACTTTGATTTTCCAAATTCCCTCAATAAGAGGAATAATATTTACACGACCTTGTTCATCGGTTTTCCCTGAGAATCCTTGTGGTTCACGATGTCCATCAACGGCCTCAAAATCTTTCATTGCGATGGTATCAGATGTCGCAATGACGGTTTCTCCCGCTAAAGGCTGATCATTATAGAAGATTTGAACAGGGAACGGTTCGCCTGCTTTTACTTTACTTGGATCTTCTAATGGTACAATTTCAAGTGGCAAACCAATACGTGTTTTTGCCATTTCAGCATTTAATTTTTGTTTGCCTACAGTAATAAGTTTTTTAGCAAACATTTGGGTTTCTTCGCAATAGGTCGCATTAGGTAAACCTTTTAAATTTTCCATTTTCCAACCTTCTGCATTTTGTGACCAGAATGTTGGTTTGTATGTTGCTGTTACCCAGTAAGAGCCATTAGTTAAAGGTTTACTTGATTGATATTGGTAATTTTCTCCTTTTTGAACCAGTATTTGTTTTTCGCCATCTTGACTGATAACTTCCATTGGCGCAAAAATTTTTAAACGAGCTTCAGGAATTTTTTCTACATAAGGATAGTGACCATATCCCATATTAGCCTTTAATATACTATCTGATGGAATTTGAGCAGGAACATCAACCCAAAGATCATGTGCTTGGGCGATACTTGCAAATGCAAGTAAGCTTGCAATAAGTGTTTTTTTCATTTTTTGTCCTTAAATTAAAAGGAGAGAGAAATAATTTTATGGATTCTAAATGAAAACAAATCTTATTTAAATGGATTGTGTAGAAAAAGTGTGGATTTGTGATCTAAATCACAAAAGTGCGGTAATATTTTCCGCACTTTTATGTGTGAGATGAATTATTCATCCTTTTTAGATGGTTTGATACCTAAGAGATTACAACTTAATTTACTTATAACATGTTCTGCAGTATTACCAAGTAAGGCGGCAGATAGTCCTGTACGACCCACAGTGCCAAGGATAACTAGCTCTGCTTCAATTTCTTTAGCTACAGCAGGGATAACCTCCTCAGGGAAACCTTCACGTACATGAGTATGATCTTCTGCTATACCAAATTGTTGTCGTAAGGCTTTCATATTAATAAGATGTTGGCCTCGAATACCATTTTCATAACCTGATGTGTTAAATTCAGGTAAGTCAATGGCCATGTTGATTGGTGTTGAAGGGTAGGCTGCAACTAAATGCACATTGCCACGATTTAAGTTTTCAGCTAATGACATACCAGTTTCAACAAGTTCTAGATTAAATTCATTTTGATATTCTTGTTCGCCTGAAACATTTACCGCTACTAAAATACGGCGTTGATGTTTCCAGTCGCCATCGCGTACCATTAATACAGGAATCGGGCATTTACGTAGTAATTGCCAATCAACTGGCGTGAAAATTAGAGAAGTAAAACTTTCTTGATCTTTTGTATATTTCACTACAAGATCATAATCATTATTTTCAACTTCTTCTTTTATCGCCTCTGCCTCATTACTGTGCCAAACAATGTGAGATTGTAATTCAATTTCTGGATCAGCATATTTATCTAAGTAATATTGTACAGCATGATGATGCTTTTCAATCACCTGACGATGCATTTCAGAACGTTCTTCTGAAGAAAGTAAGGCAGACATTTCATAAGACAAATCATATACAGATAAAAGGGCGGTAATTTTTACTTTTGTTTCATTTTTTTGTTCTTTCGCTAAACGAACAGCACGAGCAAGAGCATATTGTTTTTCGTTTTCAGGATTAAGAACAACTAGGATATTTTTAAATTTCATCATAACCTCCGAAGCTTTTCATAGAATAAAAAAGAATCTTTAGAATGGCAAGGTGTGAGAGATAAAAAGGTGATCTTATTCTAAGATTATTTTTATCTATGTAAAAAAGGCGTGAATTTGCACGCCTTTTTTCATTATTCAACCATTGTAATTTTGGTTTTATTTGTTCCAGTTAACTCAATCAAACCGTCAATATCATTAATAGTAATATATTTTCCTTGTACGGTGAGGATACCCAATTTTTGGAAACGACCTAATAAACGACTAATAGTTTCAACAGTTAAACCGAGATAATTTCCAATATCGCCTCGAGTCATGGTTAAACGGAATTCTTTAGCTGAAAAACCACGAGCAGAGTATCGTTTAGAAAGATTATGAATAAAAGCAGCCAAGCGTTCTTCCGCATTCATTTTAGACAGTAATAAAATCATTTCTTGATCACTTTTAATTTCATTACTCATTAAGCGTAAAATTTGTTGGCGTAATTTTGGCATTTTACCGGCTAAGTCATCCAAAATATCATAAGGAATTTCGCATACCATTGCAGTTTCTAATGCTTGAGCAAAACTTGGATGTTGCATTTGGGTAATTGCATCAAACCCCACTAAATCACCAGGTAAGTGAAAAGAGGTAATTTGTTCTTCACCAGATTCACTAATGGTATAGGTTTTTATGGTGCCAGAACGAATAGCGTAAATAGAATTGAGTGTGTCACCGGCTTTATAAAGTACTTGGGATTTTTGAATGGGTTTTTTTCGTTCGATAATATTATCAAGCTGATCTAATTCGTGTTCGTTCAGTGTAAAAGGGATACAAAGTTGGCTAATACTGCAATCCTGGCAATGAATAGCACAACCTCCCGATTGAATCCGGCGTCCTGCCTTGGTTTCTGCAACGAAATTCTTCATGTAAACCTCAAATATTTCGAGAAATTAGTGTAAAATTGATCTAACGCAAAAAAGTATACCACTAATTAGTCATATAAAGAAGAGTAAATCATCAATGCCTGCTGAGAAATTAACCAAAAAACGTTTGATTCAAATTTTGATTATGTTGTGCATTCTTATAATCGCATTTGTTTGTCGATATTTTTGACATTGAGGGATATTGGTAAAGAATAAGGGCTAAATTTTTTAAATTTTAGCCCTCTTAAACTCAAGATGATTAAAGCACTTTCACAATACTTTCACATAAATAACGAATATTGTCTTCAGTAATACCCGCTACATTGATTCGGCCAGAACGAACAGCGTAAATGGCGAACTCATCTTTTAAGCGGTCCACTTGTTCTGGTGATAAGCCGCTGAAAGAGAACATACCGTTTTGTTCCATGATAAAGCTGAAATCTTGTTCTGCACCATATTCTTTTAATAACTGAACGAATAAATGACGCATTTTTTTGATGCGTTCACGCATTTCAGTTAATTCATTTTCCCATTCTTGGCGAAGTTGTGGATCATTTAATACTGTTGCTACGGTCGCCCCACCGTGAGATGCCGGGTTAGAGTAGAGTGTGCGAATAATTGATTTCACCTGTGTTAATGCGGTCGATGCAATTTCTGTATTTTCTGCCACAAGGGTAAAGGCACCTACACGCTCATTGTATAAACCAAAGTTTTTCGAGAATGAACTTGCGACTAATAATTCTTTGTGGTTTGCCGCAAAAGCACGTAAACCGTAAGCATCTTCATCTAAGCCATTGGCTAAACCTTGATAAGCAAAGTCAAAGAGTGGCAACCAACCGTTTTTCTCTGAAAGTGCGGCTAATTCTTGCCATTGTTCAGGAGTTGGGTCAATACCAGTCGGATTATGGCAGCAACCGTGTAAAAGCACCACATCACCTTCGCTTGCTTGGCTTAAATCTTCGAGTAAATTTTCCCAATCAAGGGCTTTGCGTTCAGCATCATAATAGCGATATTCACGAATTGTCATGCCTACCGCATTGAAAATGGCATTGTGATTTGGCCATGTTGGGGTGCTGATCCAAACATTTTGTGCTTTGGTTTGACGTTTAATAAATTCAGCCGCAATGCGTAATGCGCCTGTTCCGCCTAAACTTTGTACTGTTCTTGCACGATTAGATTTGATTACTTCAGAATCTTTACCGAAAAGTAGTGCTTTTGTTCGTTCGTTATAATCCGCAATACCATCGATAGTCAGATAATTCTTCGTTTTTTCCTTATCAAATAAGCGTTTTTCGGCTTCTTTTACTGCACGCATAATCGGGGTTGTGCCTTGCGCATCTTTATAAACGCCAATGCCCAAATTGATTTTATTTTCGCGAGTTTCGGATTTGAATGCTTCGCCTAAGCCTAAGATTGGATCGGCTGGTGCCGCTTTGATATGTTCAAACATAGCTTTTCCTTATGTATGTGTTGTGTGGTGGATAATTTTATACTTCAGCCGTTTTATTTTATCAAGAAAGATTTTTATAAAAATTAACCGCACTTTGATATTTTTAAATATTCATCAAAAAGTGCGGTCATTTTTTACATTATTTTAGTTTTTCAATCGCCCAATTTAATCCCGATTGATAATCTTCTGGTAACTCAGTGCGAAGTTTTTCTAATTGTTGAATAATGACCGCTCTATTTGGATGAGAAAGATTGATATGCCCAACCTTACGCCCAGCTCTCACTTCTTTACCGTACCAATGAAGTTGTGCAAACGGTGTATTGAGCCATTTTGGATTATGGTGTGTGCCGATTAAATTCACCATTACACTTGGGGCGAATGTTTGTAATTCTGGCGTTGGCAAATCGAGCAGCGCACGTAAATGTAATTCAAATTGGCTAATCGAGCATCCTAGTTGTGTCCAATGCCCACTGTTATGTACGCGAGGCGCAAGTTCGTTAATCAGTAATTTGTCGCCTACAACAAAACATTCCATTGTCATCACACCAATATAGTCTAGCTTATCCATAATTTTGCTGAGCATGGCTTCCGCTTGTTTTTGTTGTGCGGATTGTTGAGGAAATGCACTATCAACCACACTGTAACGCAAAATACCGTTTTGTTGCAGATTATGTGTAACGGGATAAAAACGTTTTTCACCATTTTTAAATCTTGCGCCTACAATAGAAATCTCATAATCGAAAGGAATAAATTTTTCTGCGATCACTTCACCGAATAAGTCATCGGTGATGTCCGCTTTGTTTTCATCGCTGATAATCCATTGACCACGCCCATCATATCCGCCTGTTCTACGTTTGACGACGACTTTCTCGCCAACGGTTTGGAAAATATCATTCCATTGCGTTTTATCTTTTAATAAACACCAAGGCGAGGTCGAAAGATTCAGTTCATCTAGCAAGGATTTTTGAGTAAAACGATCGGCCAATAATCCAAATACATGTTGATTGACGAAGTTTTTATGATTGCCGAGTAATTCAGTCAAAGGCGTTTTTTCCCAGCGTTCAATTTCCGCCGTGATGATTGCATTTTCAGGTAAGTCAAAAACTGGCGCATTGAAGGCTAAAGGTTCAACATAAATATCTAAAGGTGCGCCTGCGTAACGTAACATTCTGCCGAGTTGTCCGTTGCCGAGTACATAAACGGTTGGATATAAGGTGGAGTTTTGCATAATATTTCTCGTTAAATTTACGAAAAAAACAACCGCACTCTAGAAGTGCGGTCAGATCTGAAGATATTTTTATGTGCGTGGATCGGGATTATCCAATACAGCATGAGTTTGGTTTTCACGGAAAGATTGCAAGCGTGAAAGTAATTCTGCATCCCAACTTGCTAGAATTTGTGCAGCCAACAATCCAGCATTTGCCGCACCCGCAGGGCCAATTGCTAATGTTCCGACAGGAATCCCTTTTGGCATTTGCACAATTGAATAAAGGCTATCTATGCCACTTAACATAGAACTTTTTACTGGTACACCCAGCACTGGTACGAGGGTTTTGGCTGCGATCATACCGGGTAAATGTGCCGCACCACCTGCACCAGCAATAATCACTTTGTAACCATTTTTTTGTGCATTTTCGGCAAATTCAAAAAGTTTATCAGGCGTACGATGAGCCGAGACGACTTCCACATGATAAGGTACTTTTAATTCATCTAAAATCTGAGTTGCCTCTTGCATGGTAGCCCAATCGCTTTTGGAACCCATTACAACGGCAATTTGTGCAGTTTTTGACATGCTATTTTCTCAATTTTTTAATTAAAAACGTGGCGTAGAATAGCATATCTTACATACATCAAGCAAACGTTTGCTATCTGCGTAGGTAGTATCTAGTCTTATTTTATAATTATTTGATTTTTAAATTTTAGTAACTATACTTGATACCAAATTAATGGGCGATAGTTTATATGGGACGAACTGAAAAATTATTAGATAAGCTCGCACAATCAAAATCTACATTTAATTGGAATGAATTAGTATCTTTGTTAGCTCAACAAGGTTATGAAAAGCGAGAAATGGCCGGTTCTCGAGTGAGATTTTATAATAGAACGCTCGAGCATACGATTTTGTTACACAAGCCTCACCCTGAAAATTATATTAAAGGCGGTGCTTTAAAGTCAGTGAAAGAATCATTAAAACAGGTAGGTATTCTATGAAGTTATTAAATTATAAAGGTTATGTAGGCACGATTGAGGCGGATTTAGAAAACAATATATTGTTTGGCAAACTTGCTTACATTCGTGATTTAGTGACTTACGAAGCAGAGTCATTATCTGAGCTAGAAAAAGAATTTCGTCAATCTGTTGATTTATATTTACAAGATTGTTTGGAATTAGGTAAAGAACCGAATAAGCCTTTTAAAGGTGTATTTAATGTACGAATTGGCGAGGAATTACATAGAGAAGCTACGATCATAGCAGGTGAGCGTTCGCTTAATGCTTTTGTGACGGAAGCGATTCAAGAAAAAATTTTTCGTGAAAAACCAAGTTTAAGATAACAAAACGTAACGATATCATATTCACATTTTCTTTCTTCAAAGTAGGGCAAATTATGTTAGCCAAAGCAAAATATAGAAAAGATTACAAACAACCTGATTTTACGGTCACAGACATTTATTTAGATTTTCAACTCGATCCTAAACATACTGTGGTGACGGCAACCACAAAATTCCAACGCTTAAATGATGAAGCGACTTCTTTACGTTTAGATGGGCATAGCTTCCAGTTTTCTTCTATTAAATTTAATGGTGAGCCATTTTCTGCCTATCAACAAGATGGCGAGAGTCTAACGCTCGATTTAAAAGGCAAAAGTGCGGAAGAATTTGAACTTGAAATTGTGACCTTCCTTATACCAGCCGAAAATACTTCATTACAAGGGTTATATCAGTCTGGTGAAGGCATTTGTACGCAATGTGAGGCGGAAGGTTTCCGTCAAATCACTTATATGCTTGACCGTCCTGATGTGTTAGCGCGTTATACAACTAAAATTACCGCAGATAAAGCCAAATATCCATTCTTACTTTCTAATGGTAATCGCATTGCAAGTGGTGAATTAGAAGATGGTCGCCATTGGGTAGAATGGAACGATCCATTCCCGAAACCAAGCTATTTATTTGCTTTAGTGGCGGGTGATTTTGATTTATTACAAGATAAATTTATTACTAAAAGTGGACGAGAAGTTGCATTAGAGCTTTATGTAGATCGCGGCAATCTTAACCGTGCAAACTGGGCAATGGAAAGTCTGAAAAAAGCGATGAAATGGGATGAGGATCGCTTTAATTTAGAATATGACCTCGATATTTACATGATCGTTGCTGTCGATTTTTTCAATATGGGCGCAATGGAAAATAAAGGGTTAAATATCTTTAACTCTAAATTTGTGTTAGCCAATCCACAAACGGCAACAGATGAGGATTATCTTGCCATTGAAAGTGTGATTGCACACGAATATTTCCATAACTGGACAGGCAATCGTGTGACTTGCCGAGATTGGTTCCAATTAAGTTTGAAAGAAGGTTTAACGGTTTTCCGCGATCAAGAATTTTCTTCAGATACGGGTTCTCGAGCAGTCAATCGCATTAATAATGTGAAATTTTTACGCACCGTGCAATTTGCCGAAGATTCAAGTCCAATGTCACACCCAATTCGCCCTGAAAAAGTGATTGAAATGAATAACTTTTATACCGTAACCGTATATGAAAAAGGGGCAGAAGTCATTCGTATGTTGCATACTTTATTAGGGGAGCAAGGCTTCCAAAAAGGGATGCAACTTTATATTGCTGAAAACGATGGCAAAGCGGCAACTTGTGAAGACTTTGTTTCTGCCATGGAACGGGCAAATGACCTCGATTTAAACCAATTCCGCCGTTGGTATAGCCAATCGGGTACACCAGAATTATTGATTAGCGATGCCTATGACGAAAAAACGCATACTTATCGTTTAACAGTTTCTCAATCCACACCGCCAACCGCCGATCAAATGGAAAAAGTGAATTTACATATTCCATTAAAAGTGGCGCTTTATGATGCTAACGGCACGAAACAAATGCTACAACATAATGGCGAATTGTTGAGTGATGTATTAAATGTTACTGAAAAAGACCAAGTCTTTGAGTTTCATGGCATTTATGGTCGCCCTGTTCCCGCATTGCTATGTGATTTTTCTGCGCCAGTAAAACTTGATTATGATTATAAAACGGAACAGTTATTAGGCTTGCTGAAATTTGCAGATAATCAATTTATCCGTTGGGATGCGGCTCAGATGTTATTTGCGCAAGAATTACGTCGTAATGTTGTGCGTTTCCAACAAGGCGAGGCGTTAGAAATTTCGTCTGAAATGTTGACCGCACTTTCTCATGTTCTCAACCATTATGAGAAAGATATTGAATTGGCAACCTTAATTCTCACGCTGCCAAAAGAAATGGAATTTGCCGAAGGTTTCAAAACCATCGATCCTGATGGCATTTCAGCCGCAAGAGCATTTATGCAAGCGCAAATTGCCGAGACTTTAAAAGATGATTTCTTGCGTGTTTATACCCATATTCGTCTTGATGATTATCAAGTTATGCAACAAGACATCGCCTTACGTGCAATGCGTAATCTTTGCTTAACTTATTTGGCTTACACCAATTTGGGCAACAATCTAGTACAAAAACACTACAATAATGCGAATAATATGACAGATACATTGGCTGCATTAAGTGTTGCGACTAAAGCGGCATTACCTTGCAGAGATGCGTTGTTAGCTGATTTTGAACAAAAATGGCAACACGATGGATTAGTCATGGATAAATGGTTTGCATTACAAGCCACTCGCCCAGATGAAAATGTATTGGAAATTATTCAGTTATTAATGGATCACCCAAGTTTTAACTTTAATAATCCAAACCGTTTACGTTCATTAGTAGGTAGCTTTGCAAATCACAACTTAAAAGCATTCCACAACGTAAGCGGATCAGGCTATCGTTTCTTAACGGATGTGTTAATCCGGTTAAATGAAAGTAACCCGCAAGTGGCAGCACGTTTAATCGAGCCATTAATTCGTTTTTCTCGCTTTGATGCTCAACGTCAAACGCTCATGAAACGAGCTTTAGAACGCCTAAGCATTGTAGAAAATCTTTCAAAAGATTTATTTGAAAAAATTGAGAAAGCGTTGCAGTAAAAGTGCGGTAAATTTTGCGATAGTTTTGGGGCATTTAGTATGCCCCTTTGTTTTATATGTGGTTTTAATATTAATTTATTTCATGCAAATCCTGAAAATAATAAGTTTGCATAATACACTGAGATGACGCATTCTATACCCGTACAGACGTTTAGCCGTCTAAATGATTAAGAAGATTACTTTAAAACGGGAGTTATTATGACAACATCACACATCTTAGGCTTTCCTCGTGTAGGGGCAAAACGTGAATTAAAATTTGCACAAGAACGTTATTGGCGTAAAGAATTAGCCGAGCAAGATTTATTAGATTTAGCAAAAGCATTGCGTGAAAAAAACTGGAAACATCAAGCCGCGGCGAATGCAGATTTCGTTGCCGTGGGCGATTTCACGTTCTACGATCATATTTTAGATTTACAAGTGGCAACAGGGGCAATTCCTGCTCGTTTTGGTTTTGATAGCCAAAATTTAACCCTTGATCAATATTTCCAACTTGCACGCGGTAACAAAGATCAATTCGCAATTGAAATGACCAAATGGTTTGATACGAACTATCACTATCTTGTGCCTGAGTTCCAAAAATCGACCGCTTTCAAAGCAAATCCAGCACATTATGTAAATCAAATCCGTGAAGCAAAAGCGTTAGGCTTAAACTTTAAACCTGTGATTGTTGGCCCATTAACATTCTTATGGTTAGGTAAAGAAAAGGGCGAAGCATTTAACCGTTTCGATTTATTAAATCAATTAGTGCCTGTTTATGTTGAAATCTTAAACGCATTAGTGGCTGAAGGAGCGGAGTGGATTCAAATTGATGAACCTGCATTAGCATTAGATTTACCTGCAGAATGGGTTGAAGCCTATAAATCTGTGTATGCTGAATTAAGCAAAGTGAACGCAAAATTATTATTAGCCACTTATTTTGGTTCCGTTGCACAACACGCTGAGTTATTAAAAGCCTTACCTATTGCAGGCTTGCATTTAGATTTAGTGCGTGCGCCAGAACAACTTGCAGCCTTTGAAGATTACAGCAAAGTGTTATCAGCTGGCGTGATTGAAGGTCGTAATATCTGGCGTGCAAACTTAAACAAAGTGTTAGATGTATTAGAGCCATTAAAAGCAAAATTAGGCGAGCGTTTATGGATTGCACCAAGCTGTTCATTATTGCACACCCCATTTGATTTAGAAGTGGAAGTACAATTAAAAGAAAAAAATACCGCACTTTATAGCTGGTTATCTTTCACGCTACAAAAAGTGGAAGAATTAAATGTATTAAAACAAGCCTTAAATAATGGCAGAGCCTCTGTTCAAGCGGCATTAGATGCAAGCCAAGCGGCAGCAGATGCACGCGCAACCTCAAAAGAAATTCATCGTCCTGAAGTGGCTGAGCGTTTAGCAAACTTGCCAAAAGGTGCGGATCAACGTAAATCGCCATTTGCAGAACGTATTGTTAAGCAAAATGCGTGGTTAAATTTACCGCTTCTACCAACTACAAACATTGGTTCATTCCCACAAACGACTGAAATTCGTCACGCCCGTGCAAGTTTCAAAAAAGGTGAATTATCCCTTGCAGATTACGAAGCGGCAATGAAAAAAGAGATCGAATATGTGGTACGTCGCCAAGAAGAATTAGACTTAGATGTGTTAGTTCACGGCGAAGCAGAACGCAACGACATGGTGGAATATTTTGGGGAATTATTAGACGGTTTCGCATTCACTAAATTTGGTTGGGTACAAAGCTATGGTTCACGTTGTGTAAAACCACCAGTGATTTACGGTGATGTAACCCGCCCAGAGCCAATGACAGTACGTTGGTCTCAATATGCACAAAGCCTCACAAACCGCGTAATGAAAGGGATGCTCACAGGCCCTGTGACTATTTTACAATGGTCATTCGTGCGTAACGATATTCCTCGTTCAACCGTATGTAAACAAATTGGTGTGGCATTATCTGATGAAGTGTTAGATTTAGAAGCAGCAGGCATTAAAGTTATCCAAATTGATGAGCCAGCCATTCGTGAAGGGCTACCACTTAAACGTGCAGATTGGGATGCATACTTACAATGGGCAGGCGAAGCATTCCGTTTAAGCTCAATGGGCGTGCAAGATGATACGCAAATTCACACTCACATGTGTTATTCCGAGTTTAACGACATCTTACCTGCCATTGCCGCATTAGATGCAGACGTAATTACCATCGAAACCTCTCGTTCAGATATGGAATTATTAGATGCCTTCGTGAAATTCAACTACCCGAATGACATCGGTCCAGGTGTGTATGATATCCACAGCCCTCGTGTACCAACCGCAAGTGAAATTGAACATTTATTACGCAAAGCGTTAAAAGTCATTCCAAAAGAACGCTTATGGGTAAACCCAGACTGCGGTTTAAAAACACGTGGTTGGACAGAAACTATCGATCAACTAAAAGTGATGGTGGATGTAACCAAAAAATTACGTGCGGAATTAGCGTAAATTTTAAGTTAATTACTTAACTGTAACTTAAGGACTGAGGTTGTATTTTACCATTTCAGTCCTTTATATTTATGGTGAAACATAAAATAGATGATTGTTATAATTATGTTGTTGTTGTTGTTGTTGTTGTTGTTGTGTATAATCCGTGCTCGATTTTTTACTGTTACTATTTAAAGAGGAAAATTATGAATAAAATTTTTAGAATTGTGTGGAACGAAGCAGCTCAAGCCTGGGTCGCCGTATCTGAACTGACTAAAAAACACAAAAAACGTGCTTCTGCAACCGCCGTTGCAGCTACTCTTGTTGCTGGCATGCTTTCTCCTTTCGCGCAGGCGAGTAATACGGACTCGGAGCCGGGCAGTAGTGAGCCTGGAGTTATAAGTGGGTATAATAAACCGCGAAATAATTAAAATTTAATTGTTCCACCAGATGATGAGCCAAATGCATCTCATTTTAATGGGTTGGGATTTGGTCTTGCTGTTGTTGATAAAGATAGACACAAGAAAGAGCCACAACCTAATTACGAGGATACAAACGATATTAATAGTAGTGTCACTATCTCTGTTGAGTCTGATCCAGATGGTAATGGAACTCCTCCTAAAAAAGCAACCAGTTATATTTATCTTCAAGAGGGTGATGGGATCAAAATTGATCAAGATGGTCGTTTAGCTAAATTTAGCGTAGACACCGTTAAACTTACCGTTGCAGACGGCAAGGTAAGCGACCCTAAAGAAGAGGATAAGAAAAAACTTGTTAATGCAGGAGATTTATCGAGCGCGTTAAATGAGTTGGGTTGGAAAGTTTCTGCAAATGGAGGTGCAGCTTCAACCGTAAAAAGTGGCGATGAAGTAGAATTTAAAGGCGAGGGCGGTGTTACCGTAACTAACACAACTGATGAGAATGGTAAGCACATAGTTACTATTAAAGCTGAACAACCACAAGGTGGTACTGCTGGTGAAAAAGGCCCTCGAGGCGACAAAGGTGAAACCGGCGACAAAGGCCCAACCGGCGACAAAGGCGCAACTGGTGACAAAGGCGCGACTGGTGACAAAGGTGCAACCGGTGACAAAGGTGAAAAAGGTGAAACCGGCGACAAAGGTTTGACTGGTGACAAAGGTGCAACTGGTGATAAAGGTGCAACCGGCGACAAAGGTGAAAAAGGTGAAACCGGTGATAAAGGCGCGACTGGTGACAAAGGTGCAACCGGTGACAAAGGTGAAAAAGGTGAAACCGGCGACAAAGGCGCAACTGGTGACAAAGGTGAAACCGGTGACAAAGGCGCAACTGGTGACAAAGGTGAAAAAGGTGAAACCGGTGACAAAGGTGCAACTGGTGACAAAGGTGCAACTGGTGACAAAGGTGAAACCGGCGACAAAGGTTTGACTGGTGACAAAGGTGAAACCGGCGACAAAGGCGCAACTGGTGACAAAGGTGAAACCGGTGACAAAGGCGCAACTGGTGACAAAGGTGAAACCGGTGACAAAGGCGCAACTGGTGACAAAGGTGAAACCGGCGACAAAGGTTTGACTGGTGACAAAGGTGAAACCGGTGACAAAGGCGCAACTGGTGACAAAGGTGAAACCGGTGACAAAGGTGAAACCGGTGACAAAGGCGCAACTGGTGACAAAGGTGAAACCGGCGACAAAGGCGCAACTGGTGACAAAGGTGAAACCGGTGACAAAGGTGCAACTGGTGACAAAGGTGAAACCGGCGACAAAGGCGCAACTGGTGACAAAGGTGAAACCGGCGACAAAGGCGCAACTGGTGACAAAGGTGAAACCGGTGACAAAGGTTTGACTGGTGACAAAGGTGAAACCGGTGACAAAGGCGCAACTGGTGACAAAGGCGCAACTGGTGACAAAGGCGCAACTGGTGACAAAGGCGCAACCGGCGATAAAGGCGCAACTGGTGACAAAGGTGCGACCGGCGACAAAGGTGAAAAAGGTGAAAAAGGTGAAAAAGGTGAAAAAGGTGATGCTGGCCGTCAAGTAATTGGGCGTAACGGTATTACTGCTACAGTAAATAGTGCGAATGATACATTAACGATTGAAGCAGAAACGGGTACGATTACAGCTGGAACGACCCCATCAGTTGCTACAGGAGATGAGAATAAACTGGCGAAAGCTGGCGAAGTAGCGGAAGCGATTAAGGCTGCGAAAACTGAAGTAGCTGCTGGTAATGGCATTAAAGTCGAGTCTACTGGCAATAAATACACTGTTTCTGCAGACTTACCGTTTACTAAAGATGCAGCAGATAAGTCAATTACCTTAAAGGATGAAGGTGTAATCCGTAATGTGGCTAATGGACGTGTTGCTAAAGACAGTAAAGATGCTGTGAATGGTAGTCAGTTACATGCTGTTGAAAGCCGTTTGAGTGGCAATATGGATAAGTTAAACCATCGCATTGATAAAATGGGCAAACGTGCAGATGCTGGTACGGCAAGTGCAATTGCTACGGCAAACTTGCTCCAATCTTATCGTCCTGGTTTGTCAGCTGCTACTGCTGCAGTAGGTCAATATCGTGGTCAATCTGCGGTTGCTGTTGGTTATAGTCGCCTTTCTGATAATGGAAAATATGGGGTTAAATTCTCACTAGGTGCTAATACACAAGGTAATGTTGGTGCCGGTGCTGGTGTAGCATACTTCTGGTAATAACCTGATTTTCCTTTAACTTTCTAATGAAAGGTTGATATTAAAATGTGATGATTACGTTGTGATCATCACATTTTTTATTATTTGCACATTATTCCTGTTCCTCGTAGAATACGAGCAATCTTACCTTTAAAGTGCGGTGAAAATTAACCGCACTTTCTTACAGTCAACTATCCCGAGAGATAAACGAGTATGTATCAATTATTCCGTCAAGGCATTTTCCAAAAGCTCGGTTTTTTTGATCATCATTTATCTAAGATAAAAATTGTAAAGAAAAAAGAACCCACGCTTTGAAAGAGCGTGGGTTTTGAATATTAAATAAGTCGTATATTAGCTAGGTCTTACACCTAACATATGACAAATTGCATAAGTTAATTCACTACGATTTAGTGTATAGAAATGGAAGTCATTCACTCCTTCGCGAGATAAAATTTTCACCATATCCATCGCAACACTTGCTGCTACAAGATTACGAGTAGTTTGATCATCGTCTAATCCTTCATAAGCGTTAACAAGCCATGCAGGAATTTTCACATTAGTGAAAGAAGCCATTTTTTGTAATTGCTTAAAGTTAGTTACAGGTAAAATGCCCGGTACGATTTCAGTATCAATACCAATTGATGCACAACGATCACGGAAACGTAGGTAGTTTTCAATATCAAAGAAAAATTGAGTGATAACATGATTTGCACCCGCATCAATTTTACGTTTTAAATTAATCAAGTCTGCTTGTGCTGATTTTGCTTCTGGATGAACTTCTGGATAAGCCGCTACAGAAATATCAAAATCAGCGACAGAGCGGAGTAATTCCACAAGATCTGACGCATAAAATGGTTTTTTAGCATATCCTTTGGGTTCGTCACCGCGTAACGCAACGATACGACGAATACCACTGTCCCAGTAATCTTTAGCAATTTGTTTTAATTCTTCAGGTGTGGCATCAATACCAGTTAAATGCGGAGCCGCTTCTAATCCGGTTTCTTGTTTGATTGCTTTTACAATGCTATGAGTGCGGTCACGTTCTCCAGAGTTTGCGCCATAAGTAACAGAAACGAATTTCGGTTTTAACACTTTTAAACGATGAATCGAATCCCATAAAAGCGTTTCCATTTTTTCATTTTTTGGTGGGAAAAATTCAAAAGAAACATTAATTTTTTTATTGAAGTCAGCGATGTGCTGATTAAGCGTATCAATTTCTTTAGCGTAGCTCATAAAAATTCCTATAACTAGTATGATGATATTTGAGTTAACAATAAAATAACTTTATGTATGAGT
Source organism: Haemophilus seminalis (assembly GCF_006384255.1). Taxonomy (GTDB): domain Bacteria; phylum Pseudomonadota; class Gammaproteobacteria; order Enterobacterales; family Pasteurellaceae; genus Haemophilus; species Haemophilus seminalis. The sequence goes on along the minus strand of NZ_VCED01000004.1, from coordinate 42,276 downwards.
CAATTTTAATAAATTCATTAAAAATATTAATTTAGTTAATGTAAATAGGTTTCAGCAAAAATACTAAAATTTTGCATAAAAAATTAGCATTAATGAAATAAATATGTATAATACACCGACCCTGTAAATGTGCGAATTCCCATCGTACATTATTTTATCGAGATCTCACTCGAAGGGGTGGCGATTAAGATCAATGGTTGTGTTCGTAAGAACACTGGGTATCAAACTAATTTTTGGTAATTAATTAATGAAAACTTTTGTAGCAAAACCAGAAACGGTTAAACGCGACTGGTACGTAGTAGATGCGACAGGTAAAACTTTAGGTCGTTTAGCGACTGAATTAGCACGTCGTCTTCGTGGTAAACACAAGGCTGAGTACACTCCACACGTAGATACTGGTGATTACATCATCGTTATCAATGCAGACAAAGTGGCAGTAACTGGTCGTAAAGAAACAGATAAACTTTACTACTGGCACACTGGCTATGTAGGTGGTATTAAACAAGCGACTTTCAAAGAAATGATCGCTCGCCGTCCTGAAGCAGTGATTGAAATTGCGGTTAAAGGTATGTTGCCAAAAGGTCCATTAGGCCGTGCAATGTTCCGTAAATTGAAAGTGTACGCGGGTGCTGAACACCAACACGCTGCACAACAACCACAAGTATTAGATATTTAATCACGAGGTTTAGAAAATGGCAGAGAATCAAAACTACGGCACAGGTCGCCGCAAAAGCTCTTCAGCTCGTGTATTTATCAAACCGGGCAGTGGTAAAATCACTATCAATCAACGTGAATTAGACGTTTACTTCGGCCGTGAAACTGCGCGCATGGTAGTACGTCAACCATTAGAATTGGTTGAATTAACTGATAAATTAGACCTATACATTACTGTTAAAGGTGGTGGTATTTCTGGTCAAGCGGGTGCAATCCGTCACGGTATCACTCGTGCATTGATGGAATACGATGAAACATTACGCCCAGCACTTCGTGCAGCTGGTTTCGTTACTCGTGACGCACGTCGCGTTGAACGTAAAAAAGTGGGTTTACACAAAGCACGTCGTCGTCCACAATACTCAAAACGTTAATTTTTATTTTCGTTTCGAAAAAGAAAAGCAGAGAGAAATCTCTGCTTTTTTGTTATCTAACTTATTGATTATAAAACAATAAAAAAGAATTATTTGGCAAATGACTTACGCTTTGTGGTAGAATACACACCCCTTATAAAATATAGAATATTTTTGGATCTTCGGAGGAATAAATGTCCAGCGCATCAAGTAAACGTTCAGTAATGACCCTTTTTTCAAATAAAGATGATATTTACTGTCATCAGGTAAAAATTGTTTTAGCTGAAAAAGGTGTACTTTATGAGAACGAAGAAGTTGATTTGCAAGCATTACCAGAAGATTTAATGGAATTAAATCCGTATGCTACAGTGCCTACGTTAGTTGATCGTGATCTTGTTTTGTTTAGCTCGCGAATTATTATGGAATATCTTGATGAGCGTTTTCCGCATCCACCATTAATGCAAGTGTACCCAGTTTCTCGAGCAAAAGATCGTCTTTTGATGTTACGAATTGAACAAGATTGGTATCCAACTCTCAAGAAAGCAGAAAATGGTACAGAAAGTGAAAAAGCTGAAGCGCTCAAACAATTAAAAGAAGAACTTTTAGCAATCACACCAGTTTTCCAGCAAACACCTTATTTCATGAATGAAGAGTTTGGTTTAGTGGATTGTTACGTTGCGCCATTATTATGGAAATTAAAGCATTTAGGCGTAGAATTTACAGGTCCAGGTAGTAAACCGATTAAGGGATATATGGATCGTGTATTTAGCCGAGATTCATTCTTGCAGTCTGTAGGTGAAGCCGCACCAAAAAATTTGATGGATGATAAATAATGGAATACAAATCTTCCCCTAAGCGCCCTTATTTATTACGCGCCTATTATGATTGGCTAGTAGATAATAATTTCACGCCTTATTTAGTTGTTGATGCGACTTACTTAGGTGTGAATGTTCCTGTCGAATATGTAAAAGATGGGCAGATTGTATTGAACTTGTCTGCCAATGCTACGGGCAATTTACAACTGACAAATGATTTCATCCAGTTTAATGCTCGATTTAAAGGTGTCTCTCGTGAATTATATATTCCAATGGGAGCAGCGCTTGCGATCTATGCTCGTGAAAATGGTGATGGCGTGATGTTTGAGCCAGAAGAGGTTTACGATGAACTTAATTCTGAGCCAGATACTGAACAACCAACAGGTTTTCATGAGGCTGTAGATAGCCCTAGAAAACGAGAAGAAAAAAAGAAAACAAAATCAGTTTCCCATTTAAGAATTGTTGATTAAGAAAAAACGCGATGAAGTTATCATCGCGTTTATTTTTATAAATTACCTTGCTTTTCAATAAAGTGGAGAGTTTTTTCTTCAATTCCTTTTGAATCTAATCCTAAATCTTTCAATGCCTCTTGCTGTGTCGCTTGTGGAATAAAATAATCGGGCAAACCAAGCTGTAAAAGTGCGGTTGATTTTCCAGATGAATTTAGTACTTCAGCAACCGCAGAGCCAGCTCCACCTTGAATTGCGTTTTCTTCTAATGTAACCAGATAATCGTGAGTTTGTGCAAGCACATTAATCATTTCAATATCAATCGGTTTCACAAAACGCATATCGACAACTGTTGCATTGAGTTTTCCTGCAGCCTCTAAAGCGGATGGTAACAGGGTACCAAAATTTAAAATCGCAATTTTTTGCCCTTCTCGAATTAAACGAGATTTACCGATAGGAAGTATTTTTAAAGGTGTTAGTTCAACACCAATGGCATTTCCGCGAGGATAGCGCACTGCCGCTGGTTTTCCACATTGATAACCTGTATAGAGCATTTGACGGCATTCATTTTCATCACTTGGTGTCATGATAATCATATTTGGAATACAACGCATAAAGCTGAGATCAAATGCCCCTTGGTGTGTTGGGCCATCAGCGCCTACGATACCTGCGCGATCAATTGCAAATAATACAGGCAGATTTTGAATGGCAACATCGTGAATCAATTGGTCGTAAGCACGTTGTAGAAATGTCGAGTAAATCGCAACTACAGGTTTATATCCGCCAATAGCAAGTCCGGTGGCAAATGTGACGGCGTGTTGCTCTGCAATCGCTACATCAAAATATTGTTCTGGAAAACGTTGGGAAAACTCCACCATGCCAGAACCTTCACGCATTGCTGGTGTGATACCAATAATTTTGGAATCCTTTTCTGCCATTTCGCATAACCAATCACCAAAAATTTTCGAATAAGTTGGTTTAGTATTGTGTTTAGGTAATTCACCACTGATTGGGTCAAATTTTGGTACGCCGTGGAAACCAATTGGATCTTTTTCTGCAGGGGCGTATCCTTTACCTTTTTTCGTTTTTATATGTAAGAATTGTGGGCCTTTCAGATTACGCATATTCGTAAGTGTTGCCACTAATTCATCAATATTATGCCCATCCACCGGGCCAATATAATTAAAACCGAGTTCTTCAAATAATGTACTTTCTGGAGAAAACATCACTCCTTTCATATGTTCTTCGGTTTTTTTCATAAAGTTTTTTACAGGTGGAACTTTATCGAGAATTTTTTTACTTCCATCTCGTAATGTGGAGTAGATAGAACCAGAGAAAATACGAGCGAGGTGATTATTTAACGCGCCAACATTTTCTGAAATAGACATTTCATTGTCATTTAAAATGACCAACATATCAGTGTGAACAGAACCTGCGTGATTCAGCGCTTCAAAAGCCATTCCTGCAGTAATTGCACCGTCACCGATAACGCATACCGTTTTTCTACCTGCATTTTCTCGTTCTGCGGCGACAGCAATACCTAATCCAGCACTAATAGAAGTAGAGGAGTGGCCAACGCTTAATACGTCAAATTCACTTTCTTCACGCCAAGGGAAAGGATGAATACCGTCTTTTTGGCGAATTGTGGACATTTGATCTCGACGACCGGTTAAAATTTTGTGGGGATAAGCTTGATGTCCAACATCCCAAATTAACTGATCAAATGGTGTTTTATATACGTAATGTAGTGCAACAGTTAGCTCTACAGTGCCTAAACCTGACGCTAAATGCCCGCTAGTTTGACTAACCGATTCTAAAAGATAACCGCGTAATTCTTGGCAGAGTTGTGGTAGCTGTTCTTTATTTAAAAGACGCAAATCTTCTGGTGAATTAATCAAAGATAATAAGGGGTAATTGTTCATATTGTTAGTCATTTTAAAAACGTTATAATTTTAACCGCACTTTGTCAGCATTGATGCGGTTGGTATTAACTTTTTCTAGTAATAATGAATTCAGCTAATGCACGAAGTGCGGTCGTATCAAAAGGAATTTTTTCTAATTCAGACAAAGCACTTTGATATAGATCTTGCGCTTTTTGTTTTGCGCCGCTTAACCCAAGTAATTTGGGATATGTACTTTTATCTAAATCAAGATCGGCTCCAACTTGTTTGCCAATTTCTGCGCTATCACCCTCAATATCTAAAATATCATCTTGAACTTGAAAGGCTAAGCCAATGGCTTCCGCATATTGTGTTAAGGATTGTTCTAACCTTTTGTCGGCAAAATACGGAGAACAAATAAAACCTAATTTTAATGCAGCAATCAGCAATGCGCCCGTTTTGTTACGATGGATTAATTCTAATTCGCTTAAACTAATTTGTTTATGCTCAGAAATAAGATCTAAACTTTGCCCTAAGCACATCCCTTGTACGCCAGAGCCTTGCGCTAAAATTTGCACTAAAGCCAGTTTTTGTTCAGAAGAAATATTTGGCGTTTTAGTTAACATTTCAAAAGCAAAACTTTGCAGTGCATCGCCCGCAAGAATAGCCGTAGCTTCATCAAATTGGATATGACAAGTTGGATGCCCACGACGTAGATTGTCATCATCCATTGCAGGTAAATCATCGTGAATTAAGGAATAGGCATGAATGGCTTCAATAGCAGCGGCAGCGTAATCTAAGGTTTGTTTCTCTGCCCCAAGCATTTGACCTGTTGCGTAAACTAAAAAAGGTCTAACCCGTTTACCACCAAGTAATAATGCGTATTTCATCGCGTCAAGCAAAGGTGCATTATAACTTTCAATACCCTCAAATTGGGCTTCTAAAAAGCGATTGATACGAGTTTGAACCTGCTGTAATTCTTCAGAAAAGTTACCCATTAAGCATTCCCTTCATAATCATTCAGTGGGGCATCTTCAGTTTTTTGCAATAAGATCTGAATACGTTGTTCTGCTTGTTGTAAACGTTCTTGTCCTAACTTAGCGAGTTGCACACCTTGTTCAAATTCTTTTAACGCTTCTTCTAACGGTAGATCGCCATTTTCTAAATGTGTAACAATATTTTCTAACTGCGCTAACGTTGTTTCAAAATCTTGTGAAGATGCGGGTTTACGCGCCATGGAATTATCCTTTTTCACGGTAAAATTGCTTGCCATTGTACTGTATTTTACTTGAGTTGTTAAAAAATTATTTCAAGCTAGGACCAGTGGACTTTTCACTATCTTTGCGTAAAATACTCGCCACTTTAAATACCCAAGAAATACCTAAGCTATTTATATGAAATTTATCGTTAAACTTTTTCCTGAAATTATGATTAAGAGCGAAACTGTTCGTAAACGTTTCGCCAAAATTTTAACCTCTAATATCCGCAATATTTTACAGAAATATGACGAAGAAACCGCGGTTGTACGTCACTGGGATTACATTGAAGTGCGGTCAAAAAATGAAGAAAATCGTGAAGAATTAATCGCCTTGTTACAACGTATTCCTGGTATTCATCATTTTTTAGAAGTTGAAGAAAAACCGTTTACCGATTTACATCATATTTTTGAATTGACGCTTGCTGACGTCGCTCAACAACTTCAAGGCAAAACCTTTTGCGTTAGAGTAAAACGTAAGGGAAAACATAAATTTAGTTCGATTGAAGCAGAACGTTATATCGGAGGTGGATTAAATCAACATATTGAAAGCGCAAAAGTGCGGTTGAAAAATCCAGATGTTACAGTTCGTATTGATATTGAAGATGACAAAATGATGTTAGTTAAAGTACGTCACGCAGGGATTGGCGGTTATCCGATTGGGACGCAAGAGGATGTGCTTTCTTTGATTTCGGGGGGATTTGATTCAGGCGTATCGAGTTACATGTTGATTCGTCGTGGTTCCCGAGTTCATTATTGTTTCTTTAATCTTGGCGGCGCAGCTCATGAAATCGGCGTTAAACAAATGGCTTATCATATTTGGCAACGCTATAGCGCTTCACATAAAGTACGCTTTATTGCGATTAACTTTGAGGGGATTGTCGGTGAGATTTTAGAGAAAGTCGATAACGGCCAAATGGGCGTTGTATTAAAACGGATGATGGTGCGAGCCGCAAGTAAAGTCGCTCAACGTTTTAATATTGAAGCGATTGTGACAGGGGAGGCATTAGGGCAAGTTTCTAGCCAAACTTTAACCAATTTACGCTTGATTGATGAAGCTGCTGATGCCTTAGTATTACGCCCGTTAATTACGCACGATAAAGAACAAATTATCGCGATGGCGAAAGAAATTGGTACTGACGATATTGCAAAATCTATGCCAGAATTTTGTGGGGTTATTTCAAAAAATCCTACGATTAAAGCTGTTCGTGAAAAGATTCTAGAAGAAGAAGGGCATTTTAATTTTGAGATTCTAGAAAGTGCGGTACAAAATGCGAAATATTTAGATATTCGCCAGATCGCAGAAGAAACAGAAAAAGAAGTCGTAGAAGTCGAGGTAATTTCTGTATTAGGTGAAAATGAAGTGATTTTGGATATTCGTAGCCCAGAAGAAACGGATGAAAATCCATTTGAATCGGATACACATGAAGTCATTCAAATGCCGTTCTACAAACTTTCTTCTCAATTTGGTAGCCTTGATCAAAGTAAAAATTACGTGTTGTATTGTGAACGTGGTGTGATGAGCAAATTACAAGCCTTATATTTGAAAGAAAATGGTTTTTCAAATGTGCAAGTTTTCTCAAAAAAATAATGTTTAAATTTACTATATATTAGTAAGCGTATATGTTGTTTTAAAATACCATTATGTATTTTTTTATATAATTAATTTTTAAGAATTTATATAAATTTTGTTTTTCATCAAAATTAGTAATTGTGTTAGCGAAGTGAAATCTTTTAAAATCACGAGCAATAAATTTTACGCATAACTCCGAGCTTGTTGACCTACGTTTATATTCAAAATAGGGTCGCAATGCCAATAACGATGTTTGTTATTCAGGGATACGCTGGAAACGGTTTATCCTCTCCATATTAGAAAGGTGTCACATGCAATCAATTCCCATTAAAAACGTAGGGAACGTGGGATTAGTCGATGCGTTCCAGCGTGCCTATTATTATTTACGACTGTCAATAACTGATCAGTGTAACTTTCGTTGTAACTATTGTTTACCCGATGGTTATCAGCCTGAAGCAAACAAACCAAGTTTTCTTACCTTAAGTGAAATTGTTCGTGTCGCAGAAGCATTTGCTGCTATGGGGACAGAAAAGATTCGTTTAACTGGTGGAGAACCCACTTTACGTAAAGATTTTATTACGATTGCTGAAAATATAGCGAATGTAAGTGGCATTCGTCAGTTAGCTTTAACTACAAATGGCTATCGTATGGCAAAAGATGTAGATGCTTGGCAACGTGCGGGCATTACTTCCATTAATGTTAGTGTTGATAGCCTTGATCCTAAAATGTTTCATCAAATTACAGGAATTAATAAATTTGATGAGGTGATGAGAGGAATTGAGCGAGCCTTTGAGATTGGTTATAAAAAAGTTAAAGTCAATTCAGTATTGATGAAAAATTTAAATGATCATGAATTCAATCAATTTTTAGCTTGGGTAAAGAATCGACCAATCCAAATGCGCTTTATTGAGCTAATGCAAACGGGAGAAATGGATACTTTCTTTCATCATCACCATCTTTCAGGTGAAATTTTAGTCAAGAAATTATTAGAGCAAGGTTGGCTATTACAACAAAAAGCTATAACAGATGGTCCTGCAAAGGTATTTAAACATCCTGATTATATGGGTGAGATAGGATTGATCATGCCATATGAAAAGAATTTCTGTGCAAGTTGTAATCGTCTTCGTGTTTCAGCAAAAGGAAAATTACATCTTTGTTTATTTGGTGAAGAGGGGATTGAACTTCGCGATCTTTTACGTTCAGATGATCAGCAATCAATTTTACAGGCTCGGATTTTTTCTGCGCTTCAAGGTAAGCGTGAACACCATTACTTACACCAAGGCGACACTGGCATTCGTCAGCATTTAGCATCTATCGGTGGATAAATTTCTTAAAATTAACCTCACTTTTAAATTATGAAAACATTTACGCATATCAATAGCCAAGGTGAAGCCAATATGGTGGATGTTTCTGGCAAAATAGAAACCGTACGCGAAGCACGTGCAGAAGCTTTGGTGACAATGGCGCCTGAAACTTTAACTATGATTCTTAGTGGGCAGCATCATAAAGGTGATGTTTTTGCAACTGCGCGTATTGCAGGTATTCAAGCCGCTAAACGAACATGGGAATTAATTCCGCTTTGTCATCCTTTGCTACTTTCTAAAGTAGAGGTCAGTCTTGAACCTTTAGTGGAAAAACACCAAGTACGAATTGAGTCTTTATGTAAACTTTCGGGAAAAACTGGCGTAGAAATGGAAGCATTAACAGCGGTAAGTGTTGCTGCTTTAACTATTTATGACATGTGTAAGGCTGTTCAAAAAGATATGGTTATTGAATATGTACGTTTATTGGAAAAAAGTGGTGGAAAATCAGGTCACTTTGTTGCCCAATATAAATAGGGAAATAACATGCTAAAAGTATTATTTTTTGCTCAAACACGAGAATTAATTGGTGTAGATGAACTTTCTATTGAGGCAGAATTTACAACAGCTGATAAATTACGTGAACACTTAGCGCAAAAAGGTGATAAATGGGCATTAGCTTTAGAAAAAGAAAAACTGCTAGTTGCGATAAATCAAACCTTAATGCCTCTTGAAAGTGCGGTAAAATCAGGTGATGAAATTGCATTTTTTCCACCAGTAACAGGGGGATAAGATGAGTAATGTTCATATTTCAGTACAGGAAGCTGAGTTTGATCAAAATGCAGTTTATCATTGGCTTTCTGAATCTCACTCTGTTGGTGCAACAGTAATTTTTGTTGGAAAAGTTCGTGATCTTAATTTAGGTGATGATGTTTCGAGTCTATACTTAGAACATTATCCTGCAATGACCGAAAAAGCACTACAAGAAATTATTTCTGAAGCTCAATCCCGTTGGAATATCCAACGAGTTAGTGTGATTCATCGAGTAGGATTATTGCATACGGGAGATGAAATTGTATTAGTAGGAATAAGCTCTGCTCACCGTGGCGATGCCTATCATGCAAATGAATTTATTATGGATTATCTAAAATCTAAAGCACCTTTTTGGAAAAAAGAACAAACCAACAAAGGGGATCGCTGGATAGAGGCGAGAGATTCAGATAAAGAAGCATTAAAGAAATGGTAATAAAAAAGCGGTGGATTTCACCGCTTTTTGGTATTTTATAAGTTATTTTGTTGCTACTTTCATCGCTTGAACAAATTCAGCTAATTCAGCTAAACATTGCTCGTGATTATCCAGATTCAGCTCAATGATTTTCACCGTTGCCGAACCTGAAATTGCACCGGCTGCCCCCAAAGATAACGCTTCTTTAACTTGCTCTGGTTGAGCAATGCCGAAGCCTTGTAAAATTGGCGGAGCATTATGTGCCTTAAGCTGCTCTACAAGGGTATCTAAATTCGCTGCGTGGGCTTGATTTTCAGCACTTGTTACGCCTGCGCGTGAGACTAAATAAGTATATCCTTCGCTATTTTGTGCTACACCTTGGATCGTTTTCTCATCCGCATTTGGCGGGCAAATAAATACCGGTTGAATGCCGTGTTTTTTAGCTGCTTGTACATAATCTTCTTTTGCGAGTAATGGAATATCTGCTACAAGTACAGCATCAACACCGACTTCTGCACAACGTTGATAAAAAGTATCTAGTCCTTTGGCAAAAATTAAATTGGCACAAAGTAATAAGCTAATTGGAATCTCTGGATATTTTGACCGCACTTTTTCTAATAACTTAAAGCTATCTTCAGTACTATGGTCTGCAGTTAAAGCTCGATTATTCGCAGCTTGAATAACGGGGCCATCGAGTAGCGGATCGGAAAAAGGAAAACCAAGCTCTAAAGCATCTGCACCGTTGTCCACAAGCGTACAAATAATGTCAAAAGAGCGGTCAAAAGTAGGGTCACATAAGGTGACGAAAGGAACAAACGCCCCTTCATTTTTTGCTTTAAGAGCAGCAAATTGAGTTTCAAAACGGCTCATTATTTCATTCCTTTTTCTGTTAAAATTTTATCTACGGTGAAAATATCTTTATCGCCACGGCCAGATAGATTCACGACTAAAATTTGTTCTTTGTTAGGTTCTTGATGAATCATTTTTAAGGCTTGAGCAAGAGCATGTGAGCTTTCTAATGCAGGAATAATGCCTTCATGTTTAGCTAACTCTTGGAAAGCATTCAATGCTTCATCATCGGTAATACTTGGATATTCTGCACGTCCAATGCTTTGTAAATAAGCATGTTGAGGTCCAACAGAAGGGAAGTCTAACCCAGCTGAAACAGAGTAGGATTCCTCTACTTGACCATCTTCCGTTTGCATTAAAGGGGATTTCATCCCGAAATAAATGCCCACCTTTGCATGACCTAATGGCGCGCCATGTTCACCGCTTTCAATGCCTTTACCCGCAGGTTCAACGCCAATCAAACGCACATTTGGTTCATCAATAAAATCAGTAAACATACCAATTGCGTTAGAACCACCGCCAACAGCAGCAATCACTGCATCAGGTAAGCGACCTTCTCGTTCGAGAATTTGACGTTTCGTCTCAATCCCAATCATTTTTTGAAATTCTCTTACAATCGTTGGGAATGGGTGAGGGCCTGCCGCCGTTCCAAGTAAATAATGGGTGGTTTCATAGTTTGCTGACCAATCACGCATAGCTTCACAACAAGCGTCTTTTAAAGAGCAAGAGCCTTTTTGTACAGGAATCACTTCCGCACCCATTAAACGCATACGAAATACATTCGGCGATTGACGCTCAACATCTTTTGCGCCCATATAAACACGGCATGGCATATCTAACATGGCACAAGCAAGAGCAGTAGCAACACCATGCTGACCCGCACCTGTTTCCGCAATAATACGCGTTTTACCCATTCGTTTAGCTAATAAAATTTGTCCTAATACTTGGTTAGTTTTATGAGCGCCACCGTGTAATAAATCTTCACGTTTAAGATAGATTTTTGCTTTAGTGCCTTTTGTTAGGTTGCGACAAAGAGTAAGTGCGGTCGGTCTGCCTGCATAATTTTTAAGTAAATCTTGAAATTCACGTTGGAATTCAGGATCGTCTTTCGCTTCTACAAATGCTCTCTCAAGCTGTTTAAGCACTGGCACGAGTATTTCTGGTACATACATACCACCAAACTCGCCAAAATAGGGATTTAAAAGAGTCTCTGACATTGTGTTTCCTTATTGTTTTAATTTGAATTTCTTGCCACATTAAGCGGTGCAAAAGTTTGAGCAGTTGGCATCACTTCAATGCGATTAATATTAACATGTTCTGGTTGTTGATTGAGCCATAAAACCATATTTGCAATATCTTGTGGTGTAACATATTGCACATTTTCATAAACTTTTTCTGCTCGTTCATCATCACCCTTAAAGCGCACATTAGAAAATTCTGTTCCACCACAAAGGCCCGGCTCTAAGTTTGTTACACGAATATTTTTACCCGCGAGATCGGCTCTTAGATTTAAACTAAATTGCTTAACAAAAGCTTTCGTACCACCATATACATTACCACCCGGGTAAGCATAATTGCCTGCTATTGAACCAATATTTATAATATGACCTGTATTTCTTTCGACCATTTGAGGCAAAACGAATCGAGTAATATTCACCAATCCTTTAATATTGGTATCAATCATTTGTTCCCAATCATCAAGATTCGCTTTATCGGCAGATTCTAAACCAAGAGCCAATCCTGCGTTATTAACGAGTAAATCAATATTTTTCCATTGTGTAGGTAAAGATTTGATTGCTTCTTGAGTGGCTAGTCGATCAGATATATCGAAAGTAAGAGGAAGAAATTTTTCACCCAATTCAGCTTTTAGTGAAGTTAAACGTTCGGTACGACGGCCAGTACCAATTACAAAATATCCAGCTTGAATAAGCGTTCTACAGATTGCAGTACCAAATCCTGCAGTAGCACCAGTAATAAGGGCAATTTTAGACATCATTTTCTCCTTTCTTATGTAGAATATTTTTATACTACTACACTAGTACAAAAAAATATATAAATTTATGAAGAAAATGTAGGAATTTTATTTTCTATAAAAAAACTACACTAGAAGTATTTGAATCTATCTAGTGTAGTCATTTTATAAGTTTCAGATGAAATAAAATGAAGGCTTAAAGAGCGGTAATAATTTCATTAATTTTTGCTTTTGCTGATACTTGTGCTTTTTCAATGGCTTCAGCGCCTAATCCGATGCCTTTTGCATAGACAAATTTTACATCGGTGATACCAATAAAGCCCAAAATAGCTTTCATATACTGGGTCACCAAATTTTCTTCATCATACAACCCACCAAATGCACATAACACAATCGCTTTTTTACCTTTTAATAACCCTTCAGGGCCGTTTGCCGTATATTGGAAAGTAACACGTGGACGTGCGATAAAATCAAAATAAGTCTTTAATTGTGTTGGAATGCCAAGATTATACATTGGCGCACCAATAACCAAAGTATCTGCATTTTTTAATTCGGAGACTAATTCATCGGAAAGTGCAAGAAGTTGTTTTTCTTCATTATTTTTAGGTTCACCGCGTACAGCTGTTGCTGCTGTGGCATCAAAATATGGAAGTGGTTGTTGGGCTAGATCGCGTACGACAATGTGATTACCTTGTAATTTTTCGATAACATAATAAGCCAATTGATTGGTCTGGGCGTTATTTCCTGAAATGCTAGATTTTAATACTAATACGTTGCTCATTTTTATTCCTTAACTGGGTATTTAAAAAGTGCGGTTATTCTAGCCTTTATTTTTAGGATATAAAGCCCCTAGCTAGAAAAACATTATTTCCTTTCTGTAAAATATGTGCATTTATTTAACAATACGTCAAGAAAGTGATAGAACTTGCCACGCATTTTTTGCCTAATTTCGCTCGTTCAATGGTAGGAATGAAGCCAAGTAGGGAAAAAGTGCGGTTAATTTTTATAGAATTTTAAACGAACACGTCACCTTTCGTATGGGTGACCACTGTATAAGGAAAAAACAATGCCAATTATTACTTTACTTAATGGTTCCCAACGTCAATTCGATCATCCTGTTTCTGTTCTTGAAGTCGCACAAGATATTGGTGCGGGTCTTGCTAAAGCTACTATCGCAGTCCGTGTAAATGGTGAGCGTCGTGATGCATGCGATGTTATCGACCAAGATGCAACGCTTGAAATCATTACCGCTAAAGATGAAGATGGTTTAGAAATTATTCGCCACTCATGTGCACACTTGTTTGGTCACGCTATTAAACAATTATTCCCAGATGTAAAAATGGCAATCGGTCCAACTATTGAAAATGGTTTCTACTATGACATTGATTTAGACCGCTCTTTAACGCAAGAAGATTTAGATGCCATCGAAAAACGTATGTTGGAATTGGCAAAAACCAATTATGACGTCGTGAAAAAACGTGTTACTTGGCAAGAAGCGTGTGATACCTTTGAAAAACGTGGCGAGCCATACAAAATGGCAATTTTAGATGAAAACATTGAACGTACTGCAACGCCTGCGTTATATCATCATTTAGAATATATTGATATATGCCGTGGCCCACACGTGCCAAATATGCGTTTCTGTCAGCATTTCAAATTACAAAATTAACGGTGATTGTTTAATCGATCACCGTTATTTTTATCTGTTTCAGATCTATTGAGATTTCATTTATTTTCTAATCAGTAGTTGCTTTTAATACGCTGACAAATCTGCCTGATTTTTTTAGGGCTTTTTGCGCCAACGCGTCTATTGCAGATTTTGTCGCTAACTGATCTAAATGTTGATAGGTGTAAATAGTATTTGGATTATCTTGTTGCCAGTAACTTTCTTCAATAATCGAAGCAACTGAAACTAAAGAATCAAATTCGCGTCGAATCTGAGTATGTTGTTCTGCTAGTTTTTTACGTAATAAATTTTCATCAATGCCATTTTTTACAATATCATCTAGCACCTGATTTGTAATATGCGTAAGTTCTTCTACTCGCTTAGGATCGCAACTAAATTCAATTTTTCCCTCAATTTGTGGTGTATGAACATCTTGCATAAACCAACTATTTACAGAATAAACACCTGAAACTTTTTCACGTAGAATTAAGCGTAATTTTTCTTGCACAATATCCGCAAGAATATTGAATAAATATTTTTGTTCCGCTCGCCAAGTATTATCTGCGGTAAGGTATATTTCTACATCAGCTCTCGGTTCTTTCAAGCCATTCATAATAAATGATTGAGTTGGTGTATGAATAATAGTTGGGATAAAGTGACGTATCTGAGTTTTTGATTCAACAGAAGCTAAATAACGTTCTGCCAATTTCTTTACTTGATTAAGTTCAATATCACCAATAATAAAATAGGTAAAATCTGTTTTATCTAAAATATAACGTTGATAAGTGTTACTTAATTGGTTTTTATCAAATGCTAATTGCTGTGCTTGTTTTTGAGTATAGACAGTTTCAATATTTGGAAAGCGTAGTTTTGAAACGGCTTTCATAAATTGTGTTTCTAAATCAATCTGTTTGAAATAATCACGGGTTTCACGTCGATATTTTTCTAAGGCAAGATCAGATATAGGAGAAGAACGTAATTTTAAGCGAAACAATGTCAGTAAATTTTCCAAATCTTTAGGTTTAGATACACCAGTAAAACCTTGTTTATCATCATCAATCACAGTTGCAATTACCAATGGATCGCGCGAAAAAATTTGATTAACCGCAGAAAGAGAAAGTTCTCCAACACCTGTTTCATCAACTACACTAACGGCAGCACGTAATAAGTGATAGTCCTTATCTGGGATAGAACGTAAACCACCTTGAGTAACAGCACGAAAATGTACTTGATTTGGAGTTTTGTCACTATAGTGGTAGATCAATTTACTTCCATTACTTAACCGAAATTCATAAATATCGCCGCGATCCCAGTATTTTTCTTGAGAAAGTGAGCCTGTGTTAAATATTAAGTGCGGTAATTTTTCGAGTTGTTTTTCTTCATCCCATTGATGTTGTTGCATTTTCATTGCATTGTTCCAACGAGTTTCTATTTCTGCTATATCAAAAGGCAAGGCTTTTTGTGGCAAGGGTTGAGTGATTAATAATAATTTTGCTTTTAATGCTAAGGTTTGATTTAACGTGCGTTGTAAATCAGCTAATGTAATTTGGGATAAAAAACGTTTATTGAGTTCATAACGATCATTTACGCTCAATACTACTTGTTTATTTGCCACAGAAGTAATGAGATCATCGGCAATTTTTAAACTACCAGAACGAATATTTAATTGTTTTTCATTGAGTTGAGTTAAGCGCTTAATCTCGCCGTTTAATTCATTTTGAGTAAAACCTTGTTGTTTTATACTGGCAATAAAGGCAAATAATTTATCTATCGTTTTTGAATATTGTGTATCTATAAGCTGGAGAGAAAAAATGCTTTGTAGCGTTTCTTTACCTAAATGAGTACGATAAAAATTCGCAGAATCTACGCCATTTTCTGTTTCCTTTTCCCATTGCTGTAAACGTAAGTTAAGTAATCGAGTGGTAATTTGATGAATTAATTCTTGTTTATAACTCGCTAATGTATTGGTTTCAATTGTATTTTCAAAAAAACTTAATTCAATACTCGGAATTGTTGTGCCTTGTTCAGAAATAGAATCTAGTCGCCATTTGTTGATAAGAGGAATATTAAAATCAATTTTTTCCAATGTTGTTTTAGTAATTGGATTTTCTTGGGATAGGCTTTGTTTTAATAATTTTACTACTTGTTTTGTATCAATATCGCCTACAATAATTACTGACATATTATCTGGTCGATACCATTTGTGGTAAAAATCAGCTACGCGTTTAGCTGAAATTGTTTTAATAATATCCATATCTCCAATAGGATCACGCAACACATAACGAGAACCAGCCATTTCAATAGCACTTTTCTTATTGCCAATACGTAGCATTGGGCTTAAACGTCTCCGCCATTCTTCTTGTACTACGCCACGTTCGCCGTCCACATCTTTAGGCAAAAAAGTAATATTATTCATCCATTCATTGATGACATCAAAAGCCAACTCTAATTTTTGCTGATTGTTGCTATCTAAATTTAAAGTATAGACTGTATTTTCAAAATCGGTGAAAGCATTAATATCTCGTGCAAACTTCATTCCAAGTTTTTCTAACGCATTAATAATTTGATTTTCCGGATATTTCTTTGAGCCATTAAATGCCATATGCTCAACTAAATGAGCAATGCCTTTTTGATCGTCATCTTCATGCATTGACCCAGCATTGATCACTAATCGAATATAAACGCGTTCTTTGGGTTCAGTATTTTTTAATACAAAGTATTGCAGACCATTTGATAGTTTACCGTGCTGAATATTTGGATCAAAAGGTAAATCACTATTGGGTGATAGATTCAGTGATTGACAAGCAATTAACGAAAAGATAAGCAAAAAAAGTGCGGTTATTTTTTTCATTATTTTCACCTGATAAAAAAAGAAAACTCTACGCTAAGTAAAACGAGTGTAGAGTAGGGCTGGTGGATGTTTCAAAGCCCACAAGCCCTATACATTGAAGAATATTAGAATTGATAGCCAACTTCTAGCCAAAATTCACGCCCAGGCGTATAAACACCGTATTCATCGCTAGTGGAAAGAGTAGTGACTTTATTTTTACGTGTTTTATTGAGTACATTTAAAATATCTACTTGCAAATAGACACTATGTTTACCTAGAATGGTCGGCTGCCAACGAATGCTACTATCCCATTGTGTATGTCTGCCATAGTGATAGCTACGGAAGCGTGAAATGCCATTATCATTGCTCTCAAGTTCCTCATAGCTACGAATTGGGGCTTTCATATACACTTTATTAGACCAAGTGATATTGTAATCTGGCATCTCCATATCAATACCTAAACGAGCAATCCAATCTTCTGTACTGCTATTAACTTGTTGTAGCATTTGACTACGAGTCATTAATTTTCCGTCTAAATAGACGGGTTCATTTGGATCAAATTCATTACTTACATCTGCTCGTTTTGTATTTAGCCAATCAAAACCGAGTGATGTTGTCCAATAAGTTTTACCCAATTTCCAGGGTTCAATATTGTTAAGTTGAAAAGTATAAACATCAACACCAAAGTTATGACCATTAATATAAAAACTTTTTGTCGATTCTTTCTTCAACATAATACGATTCTTATTATCACGATGAATATAACCAAGTTTGAGTGCTAAATTACCTATATTCTGATCAAAGCTTAAGCTTAATTCATCTGCATAAGGCGTTTTAAGGGATGAAAAGTTCTGATGCTGACGTGTTGAATCATCGTTAATCTTTAAGATTCTATTGGCTAATTTTAAAGAAGCAAAAGAACGACCGTAATAACGATTTAAACCCAATGTAAATCCTGTATCATCCCAAGGGTGATAACGTGCAACAAAGCGCGGGGCAATATTATTGTTTTTTAAATAATCATCACGTTCAATACGAATACCAGGACGTAATTCAAATTTATTCCATTTTATTAGATCTTCAGCATAAGCCACAATATTCTGATAGGTAGTTTTAACCCGACCTTTTGATGTTGTGCTATCCGACAGGATCATTTCTGTTGGATTACTTCCATTTGCATCTAAAATCACTTGAACCACTTTTGAATGAACATCTTGTGGACGATAGAATTGATATTCTGTTGCCTGATAAATGCTTCCGATAGAAATGGAATGCTCGGTAGAACCTAAATGAAAAGGTTCCATTGCATATTCAGTAGAAAAATGTAAATTATCTTGAATTAATTGACTGTTGCCATATCCGCCTTTTTCATAGTCGTATGAAAGACCATTATCTAGTACAACACTTACAGAAGAAACATCTGCTGAAACTGATTTACGCTTATCCTTAAAACGATCATATGCTAAGGTATTTGTCCAAACGCCAGAGTCAAATGAATGTACCCAAGCAAGCGTTGCTCCTAGAGCTTGATGATAATCGCTTACGTTGTTATCTATATTTTCCTTGAAATATTTCAATTCTTTATAATTTGAATAACGTAAACCGAGTTCAATACGCTCTTTTTCTTGCGGTGTCCAATTGAAATTTAATAAAAGATTATCGGAAAGTCGTTGATGATTTTGCTTATCTAGTTGTGCTTCTGTGGTTGCTGTTTTGTAACCAATCAAACGATTTTGTTCAATAGACGATGTTCTACGACTATAGCCTAAAACCATCCCCATATTGTCACCTAGACTTTTTTCGGCTACAACACTGAATGTTTGTTTATCATATTTAGGTTGTAATTCTGCCACTCCGACATCATCTGGACGTACCAACTTCAGTATTTTTTGCGCTGCGCTATCTGCTTTCATTTTTGCCCAAGATGAACGCGTAGTGCGATATTTAAGTTTTATGCTATCAGTGCCACTATATTGCTTCGTTTTAGCGATAACGGCACCACCCATAAAGCCCCCCAAGCTAGCAGAAATATTACTATCTTGTACTTCCACTTTAGAAAGCATAGTAGCATCAAAAAAATAAGCTTGAGTGTGACTAATTCCTGGAACAACTTGCATAGAACCGTCAAAAATACTGTTATCAATAGCAAGATCATTATTTATACTGACATTATCAACAAAATAGGCGGTTTGATTTGGATCGGCACCGTTAATTGAAATATTTTCAGGTTTGATTTCACCACGTTGAAAACCATTTTGATCGCTATTTTCATAACGAATATGGGGGTTAGAACGAAGGTAATCAGTGATATTACCGTTTGATGTGGGCGTTTTACTTATCTCGGCAGAAGAGAGCGTTTTAATGGAAGAAAGCGATTTATTGTTGTCACCATACACAACAATTTCGGGCAATATATTTTTGTTGGTTGTTTCAACAGTTTGCCCCATAATAAATGGGCTAACAAATGTTGAGCAGAATAACAACATTAACGGTTTCTTTTGATGCATAGTATACTCCCTTACTAAATAAAATATAAATAATAACGATTATCATTATATTTTTATGTATTATTAAATGCAAGATGTACTTCAAAATAGGTGCTAGTGAAAGAGAAAGCATAAAAAAACCGCACTTTTAAAAGTGCGGTTATTCTAGCCTTTATTTTTAGGATATAAAGCCCCTAGCCAGAAAAACATTATTTCCTTTCTGTAAAATATGTGCATTTATTTAACAATACCTTAAGAAAGTGATAGAATTCGCCACGCATTTTTTGCCTAATTCCGCTCGTTCAATGGTAGGAATGAAGCCAAGTAGGGCAAAAATGCGGTTAATTTTTATAGAATTTTAAACGAACACGTCACCTTTCGTATGGGTGACCACTGTATAAGGAAAAAACAATGCCAATTATTACTTTACCTGACGGTTCCCAACGTCAATTCGATCATCCTGTTTCTGTTCTTGAAGTCGCACAAGATATTGGTGCGGGTCTTGCTAAAGCCACTATCGCAGGCCGTGTAAATGGTGAGCGCCGTGATGCATGCGATATGATTGAGCAAGATGCAACGCTTGAAATCATTACCGCTAAAGATGAAGATGGTTTAGAAATTATTCGCCACTCATGTGCCCACTTGTTTGGTCATGCCATTAAACAATTATTCCCAGATGTAAAAATGGCAATCGGTCCAACTATTGAAAACGGTTTCTACTATGACATTGATTTAGACCGCTCTTTAACGCAAGAAGATTTAGATGCCATCGAAAAACGTATGTTGGAATTGGCAAAAACCAATTATGACGTCGTGAAAAAACGTGTTACTTGGCAAGAAGCGCGTGATACCTTTGAAAAACGCGGCGAGCCATACAAAATGGCAATTTTAGATGAAAACATTGAACGTACTGCAACGCCTGCGTTATATCATCACTTAGAATATATTGATATGTGCCGTGGCCCACACGTGCCAAATATGCGTTTCTGTCAGCATTTTAAATTACAAAAAGTTGCTGGTGCGTACTGGCGTGGTGACAGTAAAAACAAAATGTTACAACGTATCTATGGTACGGCTTGGGCGGATAAAAAACAACTTGCTGAATACTTAACACGCTTAGAAGAAGCGGCAAAACGTGACCACCGTAAAATTGGTAAAGCATTAGATTTATATCATATGCAAGAAGAAGCACCTGGTATGGTGTTCTGGCACAATGATGGTTGGACAATTTTCCGTGAGCTTGAAACGTTTGTGCGTACTAAATTAAAACAATACGATTATCAAGAAGTAAAAGGTCCTTTTATGATGGATCGCGTGTTGTGGGAAAAAACTGGTCACTGGCAAAATTACGCAGATTTAATGTTTACCACTCAATCTGAAAACCGTGAATATGCAATTAAACCGATGAACTGTCCAGGACACGTTCAAATTTTTAATCAAGGTTTAAAATCTTACCGTGATTTACCAATCCGTATGGCGGAATTTGGTTCTTGTCATCGTAATGAACCATCAGGTTCTTTACACGGTTTAATGCGTGTTCGTGGCTTTACTCAAGATGATGCACATATTTTCTGTACTGAAGATCAAATTGAGAGCGAAGTAACTAGCTGTATCAAAATGGTGTACGACATTTATAGCACCTTTGGTTTCACTAATATCGCAGTAAAACTTTCTACTCGCCCTGAAAATCGTATCGGTTCAGATGAAATGTGGGATCGTGCGGAAGCAGGTCTTGCAGCTGCATTGGCGCACAACGGTCTTGAATATGAAATTCAAGAGGGTGAAGGCGCATTCTATGGTCCGAAAATTGAATTTGCATTACGTGATAGCATTGGCCGTGAATGGCAATGTGGTACCGTGCAATTAGACTTCGCATTACCAGGTCGTTTAGATGCAACTTATGTGGCAGAAGACAATAGTCGTAAAACCCCTGTAATGATTCACCGTGCAATTTTAGGTTCTATTGAGCGCTTTATTGGTATCATTACCGAAGAATATGCAGGTTTCTTCCCTGTATGGTTAGCACCAACCCAAGCGGTTGTGATGAATATCACTGATAGCCAAGCCGACTATGTACAGAAAGTAGCAAAACAACTTTCCGATGTAGGTTTACGCGTGAAAACTGATTTACGTAACGAAAAAGTGGGTTTCAAAATCCGTGAACATACTTTACGTCGCGTGCCTTATATGCTTGTTTGCGGTGATAAAGAAATCGCTGAAGGTAAAGTGGCTGTACGTACCCGTAAAGGTGCTGATTTAGGTACATTTACTGTGGAAGAATTTGCGGAAATCTTGAAAAATCAAGTAAGAAACCGTGAATTAAAATTACTTAATGAAGAATAAAAACTTTGAAAAAAGAGACCGCACTTTAGTGCGGTTTTTTCATCTCATATAGGGAATAAATATGAAGATTACTTTTCTTAAAACATTAACGCCAGAGCTAAACTTAGTTCAATATAATGACATCCCTGTTCTTCACCTAAAACATGCTGTTGGAGAGGCAAAAATTTCCCTACAAGGGGCACAGCTTATCAGTTGGAAACCGCAAAATGCGAAGCAAGATGTATTATGGTTAAGTGAAGTAGAACTATTCGAAAATGGCAATGCTATTCGTGGTGGTGTACCGATTTGTTATCCCTGGTTTGGTGGCGTAAAACAACCTGCGCACGGTACAGCTCGCATTCGTTTATGGCAGTTGAGTCATTACGATATTTCAGCGTATAAAGTGCGGTTAGAATTTGAGTTGTTTTCTGATTTAAATATTATCGAAGCTAAAATTGTAATGGTATTTACAGACAAATGTCATTTAACTTTCACGCATTATGGCGAAGAACCTGCACAAGCAGCGTTGCATACCTATTTCAATATTGGGGATATTAATCAAGTGGAAGTACAAGGTTTACCTGAAACTTGTTTTAATAGCTTAAACCAACAACAAGAAAACGTTCCGTCACCGCGTCACATTTCTGAAAATGTGGATTGCATTTATTCCGCAGAAAAAATGCAGAATCAAATCGTAGATAAAAGTTTCAATCGTACGATTGCACTGCATCATCATAATGCAAGTCAATTTGTCCTTTGGAATCCTTGGCATAAAAAGACGAGTGGAATGAGTGAAACTGGCTATCAAACGATGTTGTGCTTAGAAACTGCTCGCATTCATCACTTGCTTGAATTTGGCGAAAGTTTAAGCGTAGAAATTTCGCTTAAAGGCTAAATTTTGTTGCATAAGTAGTGTGAATACTATAGAATTCGCGGGATTTTGCTCGTTCCTTACGGGCAACAAATTTGAAATCTTTTATTTTTAGCGAAAAGATTTTTACTATTAACCAATAGAAGGAATACGATTATTAAAACCGTAAAAAAAGCGCCGGCAGTAAATCGCCCAAACCGTATCAATGAAGAGATTCGTGTAAAAGAAGTTCGTTTAATTGACCAAGATGGTGAACAAGCAGGAATTGTTTCTATTCAACAAGCCCTAGAAATGGCAGAGCAAGCAGAGCTTGATCTTGTTGAAATTAGCCCAAATGCAGAGCCGCCGGTTTGCCGCATTATGAACTACGGTAAATTCCTTTACGAAAAAAGTAAAACCGCTAAAGAACAAAAGAAAAAACAAAAAGTTGTGCAAGTTAAGGAAATTAAATTCCGCCCGGGCACAGACGAAGGTGACTATCAAGTTAAATTACGCAGCTTAATCCGTTTCTTAGAAGAAGGAGATAAAGCGAAAATTACTGTGCGTTTCCGCGGTCGTGAAATGGCTCACCAAGACATTGGTTTTGATGTGTTAGAGCGCGTAAAAAATGATTTAGCTGAAATTTCTGTCGTTGAATCTGCACCAGGTAAATTAGAAGGCCGTCAGGCTGTAATGGTGTTAGCACCGAAGAAAAAATAAGAATTTTGCTGAGAAATCTCAGCAAATCTTTTTGTTTAAGTCTGACTTAAATGAAAAGACAACTGCATGTTGGGCACACTACGCAGCCTAACTGCTTTTGAAAAGGCAATTTAATTTGCCTTATGATGGAAATGATCAGTGCTTCCAAGTAACTTTTTAAGTTCGCCTGATTATGTTGTTTTAAACGAAAAATGCGGAGTTATTTTAACAATGCCTAAAATCAAAACAGTACGCGGCGCAGCGAAGCGCTTCAAAAAAACTGCTTCTGGTGGTTTCAAGCGTAAACAATCTCACTTACGTCATATTTTGACTAAAAAAACAACTAAACGTAAACGTCATTTACGTCATAAATCAATGGTTGCGAAAGCAGACCAAGTTTTAGTAGTAGCTTGCTTACCATACGCATAAGCCGTTATTTAAGCAAAACGTACGATTAGTTCATTTTAGAAAAATATTACATAGGAGATTAAATAATGGCTCGTGTAAAACGTGGTGTTATTGCAAGAGCACGCCATAAGAAAGTTCTTAAGGCTGCTAAAGGTTATTATGGTGCACGTTCACGCGTGTATCGCGTTGCTTTCCAAGCGGTGATCAAAGCTGGTCAATACGCATATCGTGACCGTCGTCAACGTAAACGTCAATTCCGTCAATTATGGATTGCACGTATCAACGCTGCAGCGCGTCAAAATGGTTTATCTTACAGCAAATTCATCAACGGCTTGAAAAAAGCATCTGTTGAAATCGACCGTAAGATTCTTGCTGATATCGCTGTATTCGACAAAGTCGCGTTCGCTGCATTAGTTGAAAAAGCAAAATCTGCACTTTAATTTTTTAAAGTTTAGATAAAGAATTAGGACGCTGAAAAGCGTCCTTTTTTCATTATTATGATAGATAAGTCTATTTTTTCTATAAATTCTAAATTGATAATTTCGCTAAATTGTCCTCCTAAAACCAGTGTGTTTTTTAGCCTATTTCTATCATTTTAAATGATTAAATATAAATAAGAAAAAGGCACTTTTGTTAGTTATTTAAAGTTTAATTTTTAACCTTTTCGCACCCAGTATACTGGGTGTTGTTATCTCTTTACAGAGATAACAACAAAACATCTTGCTAAACAAAAAAGTTTGGTATTCCAATTAAGGTTAATTAATAGGTATGTTATGAAACTGACAAAAACACTTCTCACTAGCGCATTGTTAGCTACTTCAATTTTTTCTTTTCAATCTACTGCTTGGGCAGATACGCCAAAACAGCAGTTTCAACAAGCCGTTGAATCCTATAATAAACACGATTATCAAAAAGCCTTCAAACTTTGGCTGCCATTGGCTGAACAAGGCGATGTAGCTGCTCAAAATAATTTGGGTGTGATGTATAGCAATGGACAAGGCGTGAAACGTAATCTTTCTGAAGCTAAAGAATGGTTCCGTAAGGCTTGTATTAATGGTCGTATAACAGAGAGTTGTGAGAATTTTTACAATTTAAGCAAATAATGGAGATCATGTTATGAAAACTGAAGAAATGAAAAAAATAATCAAAAGCTATAAAGGGATTTTGACTGAATACCAATCGTTGCCAGAAGATATTCAAAAATATTTTGAATATCTTCCAGAACTTATCAAAGGTGACTACGAAATTGCTATTGCTTATTTGTTTTTTAAAATTGAACAAGGACAAAATAGATTACTTTATGGCGGTGCTGTAAAGTTATTTGCTGCAGATATAGAAGTTGCAAGAAATATCGTGAATTATCATCATTTAACACGTGATGGATTTAAACAAATTTATAAGAATATTTTTAATAAACCGTTACCAGATCGTATTATAAAACAATTAAAAGAAGCTGAAAAAACACGTGATAAAGTAGTACACGGAAAACAAGTAAAAGAAGATCAATTACGACAAGCTATTACTGATTGTTTAATATATGCCAAATTAGTTAATGAAGAAATAAAAAACATTGCAAGTTTTGAGCCTTTTGGTGATATGCGTGGGTTTAAAGGTCGTAAGGAGTCATTGTCTAAAGACGTGACTCATTTTTTATTAAAAGGATTGGGATTTAGTGGCTTTACTTTGTCTGAAAAGCAACAAGAAAATCGTGCTGAATAAAATTTGTTTTTGTCTCCGAGTTTTTTATCTGTACTGGGTGTGAATATCTCTGTACAAAGAAAATATCTTACTGGACAAAAATTTATCTTCTTTTATAAATCAATTTAGAGATTATTATATGAAACTAACAAAAACACTTCTCACTAGCGCATTATTAGCTACTTCAATTTTTTCTGTTCAATCTACTGCTTGGGCAGATACGCCAGAACAGCAATTTCAACAAGGACTTGAATCTGCAAATAAAGGTGATTATCAAACCGCTATAAAATTATGGAAACCATTAGCTGAACAAGGCTCTACATCAGCTCAATTTAATTTAGGGATAATGTATTCCAAGGGATATGGCGTAAAACAAGATGATGCCAAAGCGGCTAAATGGTATCGCAAAGCGGCTGAACAAGGTGATGCAGAGGCTCAATTTAGTTTGGGTTTGATATATAGCCTTGGAAAAGGCGTAAAAAAAGATCATTCTGAAGCGGCAAAATGGTATCGCAAAGCGGCTGAACAAGGAATGATTGATGCTCAAAATAAAATGGGGGAAGTATATCTTGATGGAAGAGGGGTCAAACAAAATGATGCAGAAGCGGTGAAATGGTTTCAAAAATCAGCTGAACAAGGCTCTGTATCGGCTCAATATGTTATGGGGCTTTTTTATAGTGGAACATACTCTGTTGATGTTATAAAAGAAGACCTTTCTAAAGCTAAAGAATGGTTCCGTAAGGCTTGTGATAACGGTGGTCAAGGTGCTTGTGATGCTTTAAGGAAGTTAGAAAAATAGTTTTGAAATTAGGACGCTGAAAAGCGTCCTTTTTTTGCATTTTTAACTGCAAATTTTGTAAAATAATGCCATTAGTTCTCATCTGTTAAAATCTATGGCCGAAAAAATCCCACTGAATCCTATCACGTTGCCTTTAAATCAAATTAGCTTAATCGAAGCATCCGCTGGTACAGGGAAAACATATACTATTGGTTCTTTATATCTCCGACTTTTATTAAAGGCGGGGGAAAATAACTTTTCTCGTCCGTTAAATGTGGAAGAAATTCTGGTGGTAACCTTTACAGATATGGCGACAGAAGAACTTAAGAAAAAAATTCGTGAGCGTATAACAGATGCGATTGATAAACTCACAGCCTTTGCAGAAACCCAAGATAAATCCGCATTTAAAAATGATGAATTTCTTACCGCACTTTGTGATAATTTAAACATTTTTGAGGCAATTCATCGCTTAAAATTAGCTGAGCAAAATATGGATTTGGCGGCGATTTATACCATTCACGGTTTTTGTCGCCGTATGTTGATGCAATATGCTTTCCATTCTGGCATTCACTTCAATTTAGAATTAATTAAAGATCAATCTGACTTGTTGGTTCGTTTTGCTAATGAATTTTGGCGAGAACATTTTTATCCGTTGGATTTTGAATCTGCGAATTTTATCGTGACAGAATTAGTATCGCCAGCAAATGTGTTGTCTTTGTTGAAAGCGGATTTAGGTAAAGATTTGCAGGTGGAGATTGAAAATAAACAGGCGTTATCTGTACCAATACAAATCTTTTTACCGCAATATCTTGGTGGTTATCAAAAGGCGTTGAATGAATTAAAGGCATTTTGGTTGGAAAGTGCGGATGAAATTTCAGCGATTATTACTAATGAACTGGAGAAAGATTATCCAAAAGATCAGTTGAAATCGTTAAATCGTAAAAAGTACCAAGTAAAGCGTTTAGGGGATTGGATTAATAAAATCAATCAATGGTCAAATAATCCTAGAGATTATCAAATTAATACCACATTGAAAGACTATTTCCTACAATCATCTATTGAGAAAAATTGCGAAGAATTAACGGATAAAAATAAAGATAAAAAACCCGCAACGCCTTTTTATTCCCCGATTTTTGCAGAGCTTGAAAAGCGCGTTAATGTCTTAATGACACCAGATTTACTAAGCAAACTCACTCTTTATCATTATCGCCAAGGCTTACAACAAAAACTTTTAGACTATAAACTTAATCACCAAGAAAAATCCTTTGATGATTTATTGCGTTTGCTTTGCGAAGCCTTGCAAGGTGCGCAAGGAGATGAATTAGCGGAAATGATTCGTTTCCAATATCCTTTCGCGATGATTGATGAATTTCAGGATACGGATTCACAACAATACGCTATTTTTTCAAAAATTTATCGTGATAATCCCGAAAAAAATACTGGTTTTATTATGATTGGTGATCCTAAGCAGGCGATTTATCGTTTCCGTGGCGCAGATATTTTTACTTATCTAAAAGCATCGGATGAAGCCCAATCTCGCTTTGAACTCACTAAAAATTATCGTTCAGAGAAGAATCTGGTTGATGGCGTAAATGCGTTGTTTGATTTTCCTCAATCGCCATTTATTTATCAAAATATTAACTTTACTGCTGTTGATTCTCGTGATGATCATCTGCGATTTTATTTAAATGGAAAAGCCGAACCAGCTTATCGTTTTTATTTAACTGAAAGTGACAAAGTGAATAAAGCTGAAATGGCAAAAATATGTGCTATTTCAATTCAACAATGGTTAAAAAGTGCGGCTGAAAATCAGGCAGTTTTTCAAAACGAAGATACCTATAAAACCTTACAAGCGGCGAATATTGCCGTATTGGTGCGTGATAAAAATGAAGCGGCTTTAGTAAAAAATGAATTGCAAAAATTGGGGATCGCGTCAGTTTATCTTTCTGATCAAAATAGCGTATTTGATAGCAATGTTGCGAAAGAATTAGCTTGGGTGCTTAAAGCCTGTTTGAATGTGGCTGAACGTCCAATTTTGAACGCAATTGCGAGCGCACTTTTCGGCTTAAATGCAGCGGATATTCATCAAATTCAGCAAAATGAGGCAGACTGGCAACGTTGGGCTGATAGCTTTGCTCAATACCAACAAACTTGGCAACGCCAAGGAATATTGGTCATGCTCCACCAAATTTTATTGGAACAAGGCATTTCAGAACGCTTATTAAGCCAAGCAACGGGCGAGCGAGATTTAACGGATTTCCTACATTTGGCAGAAATTTTACAACAAGCTGCCACGCTACACGAAAGTGAAGCAGCATTGCTCAGTTGGTTTGAAAAACAAATTCAAGGCGAAGGTCGTCAAGAGGCTCAAATTCGTTTAGAAAGTGAACGCCAGTTGGTAAAAATCGTGAGTATCCATAAATCTAAAGGCTTAGAATATGATTTAGTTTGGCTACCATTTTTAGCTGTGCCGAGCAAAGATCCAAGTAAAAAAGACATCAATATTTATTATTCTAAAGAGCGAGATGAAACCTTATGGGATATGGAAAATCGTAATTTAAACGCACTTTATGAAGAAACGTTTGCTGAAGAGTTACGTTTACTTTATGTGGCTTTAACGCGAGCTAAATATCAAATGGCATTCGCTTTGCCTGCACAATTTGATAAAAAATGGAATGCCTTGCATTATGTACTAAGCCAAGGTGAAATAGGCAAGGAAATAGCGTTATCAGCGACTAAAGATACCGAGACGTTGTTGCAAGCCTTTAAAGAAAAAATGCAAGATAATGTGGAAATCTGTACTAAGCCAAATCTAAAAGCTTTGCCGGCTTTATCAATCAATATAAAACATGATGAGCTTAAAGCCGCAGAATTTACGGGCAATATTGAGCAAGATTGGCGAATAACCAGTTTTACTTCAATTGAGCAAGGTCATCGCCGACAAAATTATTTCACTGAAAGTGCGGGTAAAAAACACGTAGTTTTTGATGATACAAAAGATTATGACAGCCAAAATTCGATTGAAATTTCGACCGCACTTTTAAACGAAAATGAATCAAACATTTTAGATTTACCACGAGGTAAACAAGTCGGGACGGCATTGCATCGCCATTTTGAAAATTGCTATTTTTCTGACTTGGCAAATACAGAAGAAATTGACAAATTAAGACAATCCTTACAGTTAGATGAAACCTTTACAGAACCGCTACAAAATTGGCTACAACAGATTTCACATACGCCACTTTCTAATGAAATAGGAATAGCATTAGCTGATTTGGCAAATAAAGATTGCATTAAAGAAATGCCATTTTATCTGGCTATTCGGGAACATTTTGATGTTGAAGCGTTTAATCGCGCGTTGAAAGCCCATCATCATTTGCCAAGCGAGCCACTTCAATTTGAACAAATTCAGGGCATGGTGAGAGGTTCAATTGACTTAGTTTTCCGCCATAATGGGAAATATTATCTTGTTGATTATAAATCTAATTTCTTAGGTTCAACCCTTGCTGATTACAACGAGGATGAATTGAAAAAAGAAATGTTACACAGTCACTATGATTGGCAATATTTAATTTATACGCTGGCATTACACCGTTATTTGCAAAGCGTTGTGCCTAAGTATGATTATGCGCGAGATTTCGGCGGGGTATTTTATCTTTTCTTGCGTGGAATGAATGGTGAGCCACAATCTGGCGTATTTTATGATCGTCCAAGCGTTGAATTAATCACAGAATTAGATGGGGTGTTTTAATGTTATCCGTATTACAAAAACTTAAAGAGCAGGGCATTCTTTCTCAAGGTGATTATTATTTTGCTAAATTGATAGCTGATAAACAATGCCATACGGATTATGCGGAACCAGTCAAAAATTTAGCCATATTATTAGCCGCACTTTGTAGCTGGCGTTATACGCAGGGAAATACTTGCAGCCAATTAGATCGCTATTTAGAACATAATTTATTTGGCTTGGCTTATCGTACAACGGAAGAAGATTATTTAGCTGAAATTCGTGAAAAGATTGGTTATTTAGCTGTGGAAGATTGGCAAAATGCGTTGTGCGGGCATATGGCATTTACGCAAGATCCCGTCAATCAAATTGCGCCAATGGCATTTCAATTTGGCGCATTGTATTTCTATCGCACTTGGCAAGATGAATACCGTATCGCACAATACATAAAAAACACTTTAAAAAAACACCGCACTTTAGCCTTTTCTTATGATGAAATTAGTCAAAAATTAGACAAATATTTTCCTAAAAAACAGGAAAAAACAGATTGGCAAAAAGTCGCGGTAGCGACAGCGATTAAAAGCCCATTTTCGATTATTACAGGCGGTCCAGGAACAGGAAAAACCACGACAGTTACGCGTTTATTGCTCGTTCTACAAGAATTATTTGATTGTAAATTACATATCAAATTAGTTGCTCCGACTGGTAAGGCTGCCTCTCGTTTGGAAGAGTCGATTAAAAATGCGTTAGGCTTTATGCAAGAAAAAATGAATTTATCCGATTCACTTTTCAATGCGATTCCGCAAAAAGCCAGTACTTTGCATAGTTTACTAGGTGTGAATGCCTTTAATGATTACACTCGGTATAACAGTCATAATCCTTTGCAGTTAGATGTGTTAGTTGTTGATGAAACATCAATGATTGATTTGCCGATGATGGCAAAACTTATCAATGCGTTAAAGCCTGAAACTCGATTAATTTTATTAGGCGATCAGGCGCAATTAGCCTCTGTTGAGGCGGGGGCTGTATTGGCAGAATTGGCACAATTTGTTAATCAACCTTATAGCGATGAACAAGCCGCATATTTGCAAGCGACGACAGGATACGAAGTGAATGGTGCTGATTGTTCAAATCCAATACGTGATTGTTTATGCCATCTAACAGAAAGTCGTCGTTTTGATAAAGATTCAGGCATTGGAAAATTGGCTGAATTCATTCAAAAAGGCAAAGCAGACGATAGCCTTGGGTTATTTGAACATTATCCGCAAGAATTGCACTTTAATGCCTTAAATGATGAAAGCGATGCGGTCAATCAAGTGGTGAAAAGTGCGGTGGAAAATTACCGCACTTTCTTAAAAATGTTGGACGATTTACGTAAACAAAAAATTGATCCTAACGCTAAAAATGAACAAGGCATTTCCTATGCCGAGGCTATTCAAGCACAATTTAATTCTGTGAGATTTTTAACCGCACTTCGTAATAACAATTTAGGAGTTGAAAACCTCAATAAAGAAATTGCGTTAGCGTTGCGAGAGGAAAAATTGCTTTGGTTCCGTAATGAACAAGATTGGTATATTGGCAAGCCAATTATGATTACTGAAAACGATCATAACGTTCGCCTTTATAACGGCGATATTGGACTTTGCTTGGCAAATGGTAAAGTATGGTTTGGCAATCGAGAAGTGCTGACAAGCCGAATTCCAGCACATGAGCCCGCTTTTATGATGACGATTCATAAATCTCAAGGTTCCGAATTTGAACACACTGTAATGGTTCTTCCAACAGAAGTGAATCCAGTACTGTCGCGAGAATTAGTTTTCACGGGCGTGACTCGTGCGAAAAAAGAACTCACTGTATTTGCCGATGAAAAAATATGGAAAACAGCAATTCGCCAGACAGTGAGACGCCAGAGCGGATTGGGGAAATTATTGGAAGAGTTGAATTAGTCAAAAAGGCGGAATGAATCCGCCTTTAAATTTATAAGTCCATCACTTATTCATCAACAATATCAGTAAATTCAGCACCTAATACCTTTGCTAAATCTTGTGGCGCAATTTCTACGCTTAGCCCACGTTTTCCGCCTGAAACATAAATCGTTTCAAACTCAAGTGCGGTGGAATTTATCACAGTTTTCACGCGTTTTTTTTGACCGAGCGGGCTAATTCCTCCTACAAGATAGCCTGTACTTTTCTGCGCCGCATCTTTATCTGCCATTTCCACTTTTTTAACACTGATAGATTTTGCTGCTTTCTTTAAATTCAGCATATTTGCCGTTGCAAGCACAAAACAAGCGAGTTTTTTCTGATCGCCATTTTCCGCTACAAGTAACGTTTTAAAAGAGCGGTTAGGATCAATGCCTAGTTTTTCTGCGGCTTCATCACCAAAATGTTGATTGTTTGGATCATGATCATAAGTGTGCAAGATAAAAGGAATTTTTTGTTTTTTAAGTAAATCAATTGCAGGTGTCATTATTTCGTTCCTGGTTTTGGTGTAAAATAATGCCGATTATTTTACAGCGGAGAGAAAAATGGACGCAACCTTAAATATTGCGATAGCAGCAGAATTTGAATTAAGTGAAAAAATTGTAGAGCGTTTAGAACAAAGTGCGCTTGAAATTAGCAGCGTTTCTATTGTTGAAATAACACCTTTTGAAGAAGAACAAAATATTCGTTTTCGCAATAAAGGCGTTGAACAACTTTCACCAAATAAAGTTGAGTGGGCTGATTTTAATTATGTCTTTTTTGCAGGAAAACTTGAGCAAGTTTCCCATATTGCGCAAGCAGCAGAGCAGGGCTGTATTGTCATTGATATGTTAGGCGTTTGTAGTACACTTTCTGATGTGCCCGTTGTTGTCCCAACGGTAAATGAATCACAATTATTTGAACTGAGACAACGTAACATTGTTAGTTTACCTGATCCACAAGTAAGTCAACTTGCTTTAACCCTTGCCCCGATTTTACAAGAAACTAATCTTAATCAAGTGTTTGTCACCTCTTTATTGCCGGCTTCTTATACGGATGCAGAAACCGTGACTAAACTTGCCGGACAAACAGCCCGTTTATTAAATGGCATTCCATTGGACGAAGAAGAAACGCGCTTAGCATTTGATGTCTATCCGCATCAAACATCTAATTTATCGAATCAATTACAACGAATTTTTCCGCAATTAGATCGTGCTACATTCCACGCAATCCAAGTGCCTGTATTTTATGGATTGGCACAAAAAGTCACCGCACTTTCAGATTATGATTTCGACTATCAGCCTCAAAATAGCGAGCTTGTCGCTTTAGAAGAAACCTTAATTACGCCTGTGCTTAATGGAGAACAAGAAAATGGAGAAGAATCAGTAAAACTTCATTTAAGTCAAATAAGTGCGGTAGAAAATGGTGTAGAATTTTGGTCTGTGGCAGATGAACAACGTTTTAATCTCGCCTTACTTTCAGTGAAATTGTTGGAAGGAATTTATCAGCAAGGTTATTAATACCAAGGAAATTAAGGAGAAAAGTATGCAAAATATTCTATTTATTATCCATTCATCCCCTTATGGTGACGAGCATTTTTTTAGTGCATTACGTTTGGCTTTACAGTTGCAAGAGCAGCATAAAAGTGCGGTTAATTTAAAAATATTTTTAATGTCTGATGCGGTAACTGGCGGTTTAGCAAAACAAAATCCAGCAGAAGGATATCATTTACAACAAATGTTGGAAATTTTAACGGCACAAGGGGCGACAATTAAACTTTGTAAAACCTGTACAAATGCTCGTGGTATTACTGAATTACCATTGGCGGAGGGCGTGGAAATCGGTACGTTAGCAGAGTTGGCAGACTGGACGATGGAAGCCGATAAAGTATTAAATTTTTAATCATTACAATAGATACATATACTCCCTCATAACTAATGAGGGAGTATATATTATAGTCATAAAGTCTGATAAAATAAAAATCCCTGCTCAAAGAGCAGGGATCTATATTTGGTGCCTAGGGTCGGACTCGAACCGACACGGTTATTCACCGGCGGATTTTGAATCCGCTGCGTCTACCAATTTCGCCACCCAGGCCATATTTACGAATCGAATTATACGGATATTTAGTCTATGAGCAAGAAAAAATTTAATAAAAAATCTTATTTGATTTATAAATAGTCAATATAATTTTTTTGAATAAAAAATACCTAGCTAAAAGCTAGGTATTTCAAAAAAGTAAATTTAAGCCGCTGCAAGATTACCTAAGTCTTTATCAACTAAGAATAAACCTTTACCATCGTCACCAAGAAGATTAAGTTTATCCAAAATACTACTGAATAATTTTTCTTCTTCATGCTGTTCAGCTACATACCATTGTAAGAAATTAAATGCAGAGTAGTCTTTTTCTTCAAAAGTTTTACCTACTAATTCATTGATTTTGCTGGTAATCAGTTTTTCGTGTTCATAAGTGATTTCGATCACTTCTTTTAATGATTTATACTCGTGTGATGGTGCTTCGATGGCAGAAATAATTGCTTGAGCACCGGTTTCATTCAAATAAGTGAATAATTTACGCATATGTTGCATTTCTTCTGCCGCATGTGCAGATAAAAATTTTGCAGCACCTTCAAAGCCTTGTTGCTCACACCATGCGCTCATTTGAAGATAAAGGTTAGAAGAATAAAATTCCAAATTCATTTGATCGTTTAACAGTTTGATTACGTTTTCTGATAACATTTTATTTCTCCTATATTATTCTAAAGTTGCTAAATCGCGATCGATAAAGAATAGAGCTTTTCCATCTTCACCAACAAGATTAAATTTATCAATAATACTACTAAATAATTTTTCTTCTTCGTGCTGTTCTGCTACGTACCATTGTAAGAAATTGAAAGTAGAGTAGTCCTTGTTTGCGAAAGTAACTTCAACTAATTCATTAATTTTTGATGTAACTAATTTTTCGTGTTCTAAAGTTATTTCAAACACCTCTTTTAATGAAGCATACTCATGTTTTGGTGCATCAATTTTACCTAAAAGTGGCATACCACTGGTTTCGCTTACATATTGGAACAATTTTTGCATATGTTCTAATTCTTCATCAGCGTGACGAAGCAAAAATGCGGCTGCACCTTCATAACCGTGTTTTGAACACCATGCGCTCATTTGTAGATAAACATTAGAAGAGTAGAACTCTAAATTGATTTGTTCATTGAGTTTGTTTGTGATGGCTTGATTAAGCATAACTAATTCCTTTCCATTTGATTGATAAAAATGCAATAAATCTCAATTTGCGATTCTCATTTTAGGTGTCTAAATGAGAATTTGCAAGTTTTTTCTTTGATTTTTTTTTATAACTTATTAATTTTAAAGAGTAAAATCAATAACAACTATTCTCATTTATGTTGAATTAATGTTCTGATTAATAATACAACGTCACATCTTAATTATCCCTGCAATAAAGTGCTCAGATTTTACGTAGCGCGATCTTATTTTTTGACTTCCATATTCTATTGAAAATAGCATCGGGCGGCCTGAAAAAAGCTTTGAAAGAAGAGTAAAGATCAATCCTATAAGCGTTACTTCATAATCAATTAATTTAACATAATATACATTATGCGAAATTAGTTATCAGGTTAGCGGAAACTACGGATTAAATAAATCACACAGTTATACACAAGTCACAGGTACTAGCAAAACAAGACAAAATAAGGCTGGATAACACGTTGTAACGTGCTATTTTATCGTTTTATTGAATGGTTAGGTTAAAATGTCAATGAAATGTAAAGATTATCTATGTTCAAGGCTGAGCTTGCAACTTGATAGAAAAACCTACATTTATATATAATTCCAACTTAGTTAGATAGAAAGGAGTCAGCATGACTGATAATAAAAATGAAATTATTAAATGCCCATTCTGTTTTACAGAGTCAGAAAGAGGTATTAAGGTTTGCAGAGGTTGCCAAGCTACCGTTAAGTATGGTGAAAGTTTAATGCCTTATTTCATCATCTCATTAATTATCAGCGTTATAGGTGCTTATTTCACCTTACGTTTCTTGGGTGAACATATTTTTACGTCTATACAAAATCTAAGTGGATCTGCAGGCTTTAGCCTTTTTGGCATTCTTGCATTTATTCTGTTTATTTTATCTATGTACATTTTGCTTATTTATGTCAGAAGCCCTGATGCAAGAAAAAAAGTGATGTTCTATAGAAAAATGCCTAAATAAAATATGTATTCGAGCGTTTCGCATTAAGTCCTGTAAGTAGTTAACTATCGCTTTGTTATTTACAGGGGCGAATTTAATGTGGTGATTTTTTGAAGAATAGCACGCGCAAGATGTTCATTTTTTCAAATCAATATCGCTGATACCGGCGCTGCAGCCGCTGCGCCTACCGTCAGGGGAAAATGCACAGCATTTCCCCCCAACACCCCCACCCTAACGGTGCTATAACAATGAATGCTGCTATAACCACTGAAATACTTAAAAAAACAGATTGCCAACTAAACTCTTCTCAATTAAAGCAATGTTCCGCAAATACTTCATATAGTAGATTATCTTTATCTGATAGGATTCAGAAAACTAAGCTTTCAAAATTGCCTGTTATTGATGAATGGGAGCAGTTAATACCTATTTTTGAAGAAATATAATGACTCTTGTCTAGCTAGTTCTTCAAGTAAAACATAATAAAGTAAAAGCCACAAAGCGCAGGAGTATAACTCCTTTACCCTTTGTGGCTTTTACTTTATGAAATTCAATTAAATCATTTTAACTTGCAATAAAATTACAATGTCTGTCTTAGTGTTTGATTTAGATTTTCCCGTCAAGAAGCCTTTCGGCAAGAATGAAAAATCTGTTTCACCCTCCGTTAATTTGTTTTCAGCCAGTCCGCCTAAAACCACAATATCACCACTTTTAAGCGTAACATCAGTAACAATATCGCGTTTAATCAGTGTTGGCGATTGATTTACGCCCGTATCCGTCTTCACAAAATTAGAAAGTTGTTGATTGATTTTTAAGTCTATTGCATTACTTTTAATCGTTGGTTGTATATCAAAGATCACACCAGAAGAACGATATTCAATCGATTGAATAGGTCTGCCGTCCTGATAGGTAACATTTGATAAAACAGGCACATCAGAACCTACTGAAAAATTCCCCTTTGAACCTGATTTTACACGCAACGTTGGGCTACTAACGACTTGAAAGCGTTCATCAGTGCGAAATAACTCAATCATTGCATCCAAATTCCCTGCATTAACCGTAATAAAATTTTCATAGTTTTGTTTGTAACCAATGTTGATACCCAGTTTTCCCGATAGCAATTTTGCCAATAAATTAATTCCGCTTCCTTCTTTGGCAATGTCCTGCACTTCAAAAACATAACCCGTTACAACGACTTCACGGCTTGGCGTATCAACCGATTTTAAAACTGATTTAATTCTTGCAATATCTTCCGCTGTTCCATAATAAACGAGCTTATCACCACTTGCCGAGACTTGCCCCTCTCCTTGTAAAAACTGCGCAAGATATTCTGTATCACGATGAACAGGATTATAAACAAAACTGTGTTTGATAATTTTTGGCGGTTTTGGCTCAATATGCGCAAGGTAAACTACGCCATTTTTCTCATAGGTTTTGATATTCATATTTTCAAAATAGCGTGTAATAAACTGATTAAAATCTTGGTCTTCCTTGGTATGAAAGCTGATTAACCGTGTATCTGCTGCTAATTTTGGATCAAGCATATAAGGCTTTTCTAAAACTTCATCATAGATCATTCCTACCGCTTTCGGTAACGGTACGGCTTCAAGCTTAAAATCAACATTTTTTGCCTGCGCCACACCAAACAAAAAACAGGAAAAAAAACATAAAATGTTACGTTGTAATTTCATTGTTTTACTCCAGAATAATAATTAACCCGTTGATTATCAATAATGCCTTCCAACATTCGCCCCGTAAAATTAAAGTTAGAACGTGGTTCTAACCGTAAATTACCTTGGTTATCAGCCAAAATCACAAAGGCTTTTCCTGATTTTTGTAACTCCCCTGTTATGCGCCATTGCGTTGATAACGGTAAAGTTACTTGAAGTTGTGGCTGATTATTTAATGTAATCGCTTCAATTTCCTTATTTTCGCTTAATGTCTGTTCAACTTTTGGCGTATCCTGTTCAGGTGGCGTAAAAAAGCTAATGAGCTTATATAACGAAAACCCGACAATCAATACGGCAAACACGGCAAAATATTTAATACTGGATTTATTCAGCGCGTTTTGCCGTTTATCTGTGACTAATTCCCGTCCATTATCGGTTTCATAGCTTTTATAAAGCGGAAAAATAGCCTTATCATACTTTTCTTGATAACTTGCCGTCTTTGCGGTTTTCCAACATTTATTACCCGAAAACACATCAACCCGATAACGACTTTTTAACCCTGCGGCAACCAATTTTGTCATTTTGAATGTCGTTTCAATTCGCTCCACAAGCTCTCTTTGTAAATTGGTTAAATCCTGATTCAATATGACAAAATCACAAGAAATGCCGTTACTATCCGTAAAATGTCGGTGTTCTGATAAAAATGAAAAGTGGTTATCATTGATTTTTTCTTTCTTTGGAAAAAATCGCCACGCTTCATCAATAATGATTAAATCTCCTGCTTTACAAAAGGTTTCCATATTATTATCTATTGCGTTCTTGTAAGGGTAAAAATCCACACCTAAGCATAAATCATTATCGACAACAACCAATTCACCTAAGTTATCAGGCGATAATTTTTTATCTTTTGATAAACAATATTCTTCTATTAATTGTTTGTTTAATCCGTAAATATTTGAAACAACCCGACGGCCCGAAGCAATGGCAGGAATGATGACCAATTTCACCACTTCATAAGATTTTCCGTGACCGGGTAAACCCACATAAGCCGAAATAGCCATAATGCCCCCTAGCCAATAATCGGTAAACGGCGAATAATAAAACGCGCCAACATAGCAGAAATAACCAATGTTATTCCTGTTGGAATTTGCAATATTGATAGAAAATACCAAATAGAATCAGGTAAACCACTAAATAACGCATTTAAATTTGGTATCTCTTTTGGCAAAAATAACTCAATCACCACGGGAATAAATTCCGTTGTAATAAAGAAAAGTGAGAAAAAAACAAAAAATTTTGCAACAATACCTTTAAAAGCAAACCCAAGAAAACCACTAAATAAACGTAAAATTAAGCTACCCATTGTTATTCCTTATGCACTCAATAAAATTCTTAATGCGACAATTCCCCAAATAAGCAGCATCAAGGAAGTAATCACGGCTTTATTTTGCTCTACATATTGGCAATGCTTATCTAATCGAACATCAATATTTAAATAATCAATATGCCCTTCCCACGTTGGACACTGCACAGCACGATCGGCTAAATGAAAATTCTTGAGCTGCGGAAAAAACTGATTAAATGGCTCTAAAATTTGCATTGCGGTAGGTGCTTCAAGTTCAGGATATTCAGGCTCCCCTTCAGCGTCATCGTCATCCTTATCAGGTCGTATATTAGGTGATGGATTAGGTAATGGTTTAGGAGAGGACATTGGAAAATCTATTTGATTTCCTTTACCTGCTTTAGTAAAAAGATCTGCATAAGTAGGAGTAATGCCAAGCTTATTTAAAACCTGTTGTACTTCAGCTGCTGTAATTGGATATGATGAGGCAAATGGAATGCCTGAATAATCAGGTTGCATCGCTGCTGACATTAATAATGCGTTATATAACTGTGCCAATTGTGTCGCTGTTAAAGGAGTAGTATAGAGATTTAAATCTAATTCACTAATTGAACCTAATTCTTTTTCTTTTAATGCCGTTGATGTATCACCAGTAAAATCATTATTAATTTCAATTGTAATAGATTTTGAATCTGTTCTTGTAAACTCCTCATAATCTGATGGCTTAGGTTGATTGAAAGAATAAATAGTGTTCGTTCCTGTGTTTCCTTCTAAAACAGGATTAAAATTTGAAGATAAAGATTTATAAGTCCATGTATTACGTACATCTGCGTAAATGGTATTCCCAATTACTTTATGTCTTAGATATTTATTTTCTACAATTGTTTGAGATTCTAGATAACTATATTTACTACCTTCAATGCTTATCTCTGTATATTTATCCTCACTTTTAACACTATAATCTTCTTGAACACCATATTCTGATAATAGCGAAATTGAATTTGATTGAGCATATTCCCCTGTTTTTAACTCGTAATAATATTTATAGTGATTATCTAATATATCGGATTTATGTATATCATCTTTACCCTCTGAAATCTGTACCTTATCTTTAGAATACTGATAAATTACAGGGGATTTGGAACTAGGCATGGCCTTTACAATTTTTGTTTCTCCATTAACATTTATTGCATAACGCCCATCTGATAAAAGAACAGCAGTGGGTTCAAAAGTGACCCCTATTTTACTATTGCTTTCTATGTTTAAATCACTAAGAGTAATCACCCCAGATGTTAAAGCCAAAGCAACCCAAGAAATATCTTTTGCATGACGCAATGTTGATGTAGCACTTATCGCAAATGTTGAATCATTTGCTGCAACAGTGCCTAATGCTCGATAAGTTTGTGCAGCGCGCATGCCTATTGCTGCCTCATTTGCTGCTAAAAAAGCAGCATCATTTGCGGCAGCTTCGCCCGCAATCGATACAGCTGCTCGTCTTGCTATAACACGTTCAAAAACTTGAGTAATAACTCGAGCAGCAAGTGCGGGATTCGCATACACCTGATAAGGGAAATACAAAATATTAAGAATCAAACTTAAAATAATTAATCGTTTAATCCAATTACCACAACCCAACCGCATATTACACCCAGTAGAAAA
Source organism: Haemophilus seminalis (assembly GCF_006384255.1). Classification (GTDB taxonomy): domain Bacteria; phylum Pseudomonadota; class Gammaproteobacteria; order Enterobacterales; family Pasteurellaceae; genus Haemophilus; species Haemophilus seminalis. Next base: position 1,592 of record NZ_VCED01000004.1, on the reverse strand, counting down.
TAAGCTAAATCCCATAACATACGAAATCCAAAGAAAAAAGGGGATATCAATCCCCTTATTATTATTTTCCAAATAGCCCCAAAATAAAGCGAATGCCCATTTTTGCAATACGTGGCCCAATTAATACACCGCCTGCTGCGATAATTCCAGCAATCACCGTTGAAAAATCAACTTGATTAAGCATACCAGAAACATCGATTTGTACTTTTTGTGCCGATTCACTACCAGCAAAAGCGCCAACGGAAGATCCCAAAGCTACAGCAGCAATGAGATATTTTTTTAAATCTGACATAAGAAACTCCTTATATTGAGTTAAAATGATGTGCTTATTTAAAAATTGCTATCACTGCCCCTACAGATTTAGCGATTAAGTAAAAAATAAGCACAATACCAAATGAAAAGCCAAAACTATCAGTATGATGAATAAAATCACCAACTGAAAAGCCTTGATTTTCATTTCCTGAAAGTGCCACGGATTGAAGTTTTACTGCCTCTATCTTTGGCACTTTCAAAATCACATCATTACAACCATCTCCACCGAAATTCATATAAGGGTGACAAAACTTAGTTGTAATTTCTATTTCATCGCTCATTGTTTTAATTCTTCAATAAGCGAACTTTCATCAAAATTATAAGTAATACCTTTACGGCCATTTTCCATAGCCCATTCACGAGGATAAACAAGCACCATTACCGTCTTATCCTTTAAGCGATTAATCGTATTTCTTAACGCATCATTCATAGAGCGATCATCAATCTTAATTTCTTGAATTGATGTGTTATAACCGCCATAACCATCAGGCTCTTGTAATTGAACCCCCATGTTATGACGATCTTTTACTTCTCCAGTCTCTCGATTAGTAAAAGATGAAGATTTATACCCTTTTAAAATACCTACAATATAAAATCCGGTACGCATAATTAATTTCTCCTAATTGATGATGAAAAAACTTATTTATTAAACAACAAAACGTAACTGAGGAGCGTTGCTTGGAAATTGATAAAAATCAGGGGCTTTAAATGGTCTTACAATGATATTTTCACAAGATATAACTCGAACAGCCTGAAATTTCTCAATATCACATGGAGTTGCAATATCAATTCCGATTTTTCTAAGATTTGCTCGATGACGCTTGAATGTTGCGGAAGACAAATTACTCAAATCTTCACCTGAAGACCAACGCATAGCATAAAAAGCTGATGTGTTAGCTTTTCTTAAAGAATCAACAACTCCATTTGATACTAATTGCTCTGCTATGGTTTCTAATTTAATTTCGCTAACATTTAATTTTTTATACATATCAATAAATCCTTGATGTATTGTTTCTAGCTTAGAAAAATCACTGATACCCCAATAACATAAATTTTCACGCTGTAAATATCTTGATTTTAATTTCTGCTCAAAACGTACTACGCCATTTTCTTTACAATATTCATAAACATTTTTGTAATATCTAAACTCTTGTGATTCTTCACCAAATTTACGCTTAATCTTGTCATAAGAATGAACTCGCATTTCTTCGTGTTTTATATAACAACTTGGATAAATTAAATTGGCATTTCCTTTTTCACTAAGCCAATCCGTGGTGCAA
>NZ_VCED01000003.1 GCF_006384255.1 Haemophilus seminalis | reverse complement strand
TACGTCAATACTGAAACCGGTGACGTCTTCGTTAAGAATAACAACACATGGGGCAAAGAAGGCAACATCAAAGGACCTAAAGGTGCGGATGGAGCGCAAGGACCTCAAGGACGTGATGGCCGCGACGGTAAAGATGTCTTGAACGGCAAAGTAGATCCAACAACCGAAGGTAAAGACGGCGATAAATACGTCAATACTGAAACCGGTGACGTCTTCGTTAAGAATAACAACACATGGGGCAAAGAAGGCAACATCAAAGGACCTAAAGGTGAAGACGGAGCTGTAGGACCGCAAGGACCAAAAGGTGAACAAGGTCCTCAAGGTGCTAAAGGTGAAACAGGTGCTGCAGGTCAAAATGGTAAAGACGGCATAACACCTACTGTAACCACTAAAGAAGGTCCAAATGGTACGCACATCGTCACTATTACTACTGGTGATAAGAAAACTGGCGAATTTACCGTAAAAGATGGTGCGAAAGGTGAAAAAGGTGAAACTGGCGCTGCTGGTCAAAATGGTAAAGACGGTCTAACACCTACTGTAAGTACTAAAGACAATAAAGATGGTACGCATACCGTCACGTTTACTACTGATGGTAAGGAAACTGCCAAATTTACCGTAAAAGATGGTAAAGATGGTAAAGACGCTAATAGTTCAGATGATGGCTTGAAATTTACCGGCAATAATGAAGTTGTGAATAACAATAAGCTTAATAGCAAAGTTATGATCAAAGGCGAAGGTGTTTCTAAAGTGAAATCAGAAACATTCAAATCAGCTAAAGGTAATATCAATGTGAAAGCAGATGGTAACGCAACTTTAGAAATGCAATTAGCCAAAGATATTGATCTTGGTAACGACGGTTCCGTCACTACTGGTAATACCGTTGTCAATAATGATGGTATTAAAATAAATAATGCGGATCCAAACAAAACTGTTTCTGTAACTGAAAACGGCTTGAATAACGGTGGTAATAGAATTATTAACGTTGCTCCAGGCGTCGAAGGCACAGATGCAGTGAATGTGAACCAATTAAGAGGTGCGGTCAATAATATTCATAATGATATGAATAAAATGGATAAAAGACTCAGCGCGGGTATTGCAGGCGCAATGTCCTCAGCTAACTTATATCAAGCCACCTCTTCAGGTAAATCTATGCTTTCAGCTGGCGCTGGTACGTATAGAGGAGAAAGCGCAGTTGCAGTAGGTTACTCTCGCTTATCAGATAATGGTAAATTTGGGGTAAGATTCTCCGCGAATACAAACTCTCGTGGAGATGCAGGTGCTGCAGCAAGTGTTGGTTACCAATGGTAATCTAGCTTTTACCAAAAAAGCCTAATTATAAACCGCACTTTAAGTGCGGTTTATTTATAGGGAGAATTTATTTCGATAATAAAAAACCGGCATCAGCCGGTTTTTTTACTATTCTTGTGATTTTTTCTTGAGATATTCATAAAGCTCATCTTTAATCCGTAATTTTTCTTTTTTCAAAACCTCAATTTCCATATGAGTGGCGAGCTGAATGTTTTCCTGCATATTCTTAATTTCATGATCTAATTCGTTATGCTTTTCAAAAAGACGATCGAAATAAGCATCATTACTTTTAAGTTTGGTGATTAATTCTCGGTATTCGGGAAACATAGCATTGCTCCTATAGTGGTTTTAACTGATTTCAGTTTACTACATTCGCCCCAAATAAACAGAAGACGATCTTAAAAATTTGACAACGATCACAAAAATTTATTTCTTGCAAATAGCCCTTTATTCTTTTGCTTTTTTATTTCTTCCAGCACCTAAAATCAGCATAGCTAACAAACTAAGAATAATTCCAAAGCCAGCACCAATACCCGTTGAGATAACATAAGATTTCTCTGCAATCACAAGATTAGGCTGTTGAACAAAATGAAATGCCACCAAATTATTATCTAACGGTTGAACAGATTGCATCATTTTCAATTTATTTTCCCAAGAAACATCAATTTTGGCGTCTGCAGCATTTTTCACTTGTTCAAATAAAGATTTCCATTTTGTAATCAATTCATTATTTAATGTTTGGCGCGCTTGATTATTCACATAACGAATGTATTCCACAAAAAGTTGATCCACTTCTTCACGATCAAAAGAAGACAGGGTTAATTGATCAAGATTATTTTCTTGGGAAAATTTAAAATGTGATGTAATCTGCTGAATCGTTTGATTTTCAACTTTAGCCCTCGCTTTCACAAAATCAGATTGATTTAAAAAAGCGATTAATTGAGCGGGTGAATTAAGAATTTTTGTAAATTCATGATAGGCAGAATTGGTCGCCTTGCGTTCAATCTTTGTAGCATCCACTGCATCCGCATCACCGCTAACTAAACTGTATGTAGAAAAAAGAGAAAAATAATTACCCAGTTCGCTCATTTTTGGCGCTTCAAATTGCGCGCTAACCTGCCATTTTGTCGGGTGAAAATGCGCCCCAGCAAAACCAAGCCCAGCACCGATAATCATAAATAGAAAAGAAAGAATAAATTTTCTCATAACCCACCTAAAAATTTGATTAAATTAGCGCGAATTTTAGCACAAAGTGCGGTGTATTTTTCTTTATTTTCAGAATCTCGCTTTTCACTAGGCTTTTAACTGGTTTATTTCAACAACGTGCGATAGAATAAAACCGTTTTCATTTCAACGAAAAAAGTAAGGAAATACCATGATCGATCCAAATTTACTCCGTAATAATTTAGCGGAAGTCGCAGAAAAATTAAAAGTAAAACGTAACTTTATTCTTGATACAGAAAAACTCACCTCATTAGAAGAACAACGCAAGAACTTACAAGTCACTACCGAAAATTTACAAGCTGAACGTAATACTCGTTCCAAAGCCATTGGCGCTGCTAAAGCCCGTGGTGAAGATATCGCACCATTATTGGCCGAAGTGGATGATATGGGCAACCAATTGACTGAAGCAAAAGCACAATTAGATGCAGTACTTGCGGAAATCAATCAAATTACATTAAGTATTCCAAATCTACCCGCAGACGAAGTGCCATTAGGTAAAGATGACACCGAAAATAAAGAAATCTTACGTTGGGGTACACCACGTACATTTGATTTTGAAGTGAAAGATCATGTCACGTTGGGTGAAGAAACAAATGGCTTAGATTTTGCTGCAGGGGCTAAATTAGCTGGTGCGCGTTTTGCCGTAATGAAAGGTCAAATCGCCAAAATGCACCGCGCATTGGCACAATTCATGTTAGATCTTCATACTGAACAACACGGTTATTTAGAAACCTATGTGCCTTATTTAGTGAATCACGCAACACTTTATGGAACAGGTCAATTACCAAAATTCGGTGAAGATTTATTCCATACTTTAGCCTTAGAAGGCGAACAACCTTATGCATTAATTCCAACCGCAGAAGTACCTGTTACTAATTTAGTGCGTGATGTAATTATTGATGAAGCAGAATTACCAATAAAAATGACCGCACATACGCCATGTTTCCGTTCTGAAGCAGGCTCTTACGGTCGTGATACACGCGGTTTAATTCGTATGCACCAATTTGATAAAGTGGAAATGGTACAAATCGTTGATCCAGATAAATCTATGGAAGCACTTGAAGAATTAACAGGTCATGCGGAAAAAGTATTGCAATTATTAAATTTACCATACCGTAAAGTTTTACTTTGTACAGGCGATATGGGCTTTGGTTCTTGCAAAACTTACGACTTAGAAGTTTGGGTGCCTGCACAAAATACTTATCGCGAAATTTCTTCTTGCTCAAATATGTGGGATTTCCAAGCTCGCCGTATGCAAGCACGTTGTAAAGCAAAAGGCGATAAGAAAACGCGCTTAGTGCATACCTTAAATGGTTCTGGCTTGGCTGTTGGTCGTACTTTAGTAGCTGTGCTTGAGAACTATCAAAATGCAGATGGTTCAATTACCGTGCCAGAAGTGCTACGTCCATATATGGGCGGATTAGAAGTTATCGGAAAATAATCCTTCTATAAAATAAAAAAAGCGTGGATTTTAAAATTTCCACGCTTTTTTATTAAGCTATTTCAACGACGACATCGAGTTCTGATTTAGGTTTTAATTCCCCCACTTCATATAAATCAATGCCCGCATCCTTGGCTATTTCAATTACCGTTTGAACGCTATTAGGCTCAACTGCCACTAATAAACCACCTGATGTTTGAGGATCGCACAAAATCGCTTTTTGTTCTTCTGTCAATACCCCAACTTTATGTCCATAACTGTCAAAATTACGCCCTGTTCCACCGGGTACGCAACCTTGAGCAATATAATCTTTTACACCGTCCAAGGTTTTAATTTTGTCCGAAAAAACTACCGCACTTAGATTTGAACCTTCACAGATTTCAATTAAATGACCAAGTAAACCAAATCCTGTGACATCCGTCATTGCGGTGACACCATCCACTTGGGAAAATTGACTGCCAATAGAATTCATTTGGCACATAGCAGCAGTGGCTAAACCTTGATGTTCTGGCTTAAGTTTTCCTTTTTTCTCCGCCGTCGTCAAAATACCAATACCAAGCGGTTTCGTCATATAAAGCTTACAACCTGATTTTGCAGACGCATTACGTTTCACTTTTTCAGTGTCAATCACGCCTGTCACGGCTAAACCAAAAATAGGTTCAGGCGAATCAATGGAATGTCCCCCCGCCAAAGCAATACCCGCTTGATGGCAAGCAAAGCGACCACCATCAACAATTTTTTGTGCAACTTCTGCAGGTAATACGTTGGTTGGAAAACCTAAAATAGCGATTCCCATGATCGGCTTACCGCCCATAGCAAAAATATCACTGATGGCATTGGTCGCGGCAATTCGTCCAAAATCAAAAGGATCATCTACAATCGGCATGAAAAAGTCGGTGGTACTGATAATTGCAGTTCCATTACCAAGATCATACACCGCCGCATCGTCTGCGGTTTCATTGCCGACGAGCAAATTTGGATCATAAAATTTTTCCAGTTCTGAATGTAAAATTGTCCCTAACACCTTAGGCGAAATTTTACAGCCTCAACCTGCACCATGGCTGTATTGCGTCAGCCGAATTTTTTCTTCCATTTCTTATTTACCTTGTTGAATATCCGTTTTCGAGAATATGGCTTTCAAACCCTATTCTTAATCATAAAGATCTTCGCCATCCTTTCTTGTACGCAATAATTGCAAAATCCAAACATATTGCTCTGGCGCTGGCATAACAAAAGATTCTATTTCTTCATTCATTGCTCGGGCTGATTGCTCCGGATCATCACTTAAGTTCATTGCGGGATGAATTTCCATTTCATATTTGCCAGCCTCAGCGTTATAACGAGGAAACATTGGAATAACAACGGCTTTAGACAGCTTTGCAATTTTATTTAATCCCGGCAATGTCGCTTTATAAGTTCCAAAGAAATCAACAAATACGCTTTGCTCCGCACCAAAATCTTCATCTGGTAAGTAATAACCCATTTCGCCTTTACGAACATGATTTAAAAAAGGTTTAATACCATTTTGGCGAGCATGCATTTTTCCGCCGAAACGTTGGCGTGTAATCGTCCAAAGCCAATCGACCAATGGATTTCGGTGTGGATTATACATAGAAGTCATTGGCATGCCTTGAGTATGCAAAATAATGCCAGACGCATCAATCGCCCAGCCATGTGGCACCATAAGAATAATATTCTTACCCTCAGCTTTTGCCTGTTCAATATGTTCAAGACCAATAAATTCGCTGCGTTTTTGCAAATGTTTCTTTGAACGGATGGCAATCTCACCAATACCAAACATAACTTGAGCGACGACCGCAAACATTTTATCAATGACTTGCTCACGTTGTTGTTCAGTCCAATGAGGGAAACAATATTGCAAGTTAGTTTGCGCGCGCGTACGCTGTTTCTTTGCTTTATGCCCAATCCAAATACCTAATTTTCCCGCAAATTTATCGCGCAGACGAAAAGGCACAAATGCTAACAACAATAAAAAGAAAATACCGAGCCAAATTCCCCAATATTGAGGCTTTAAATACGACCATGAAAAGTGCGCTTCATAGCCCACTCTCGCCGTTAAACGTAAATTTTGTTGATTATCTGACATAATAAAATGAAATTAATTTTAACCGCACTTTTACTCGCTTTCCGAACTAAAAATGAAACCAGCCCTGATCGTAAACCATTTTAGCCGTCATCATAAAAGACATGATAACAACCATAGGTCGAATCAAGGTTTTACCTTTCGTCATCACCATTTTGGCGCCTAAATTTGCGCCTAAAATACTCCCAGCCATCATCACGAATCCCACTTTCCAAAGAATTTGTCCCCCCAATAAGAAAAGCGCAAAAGAAGCAAGATTCGAAGTGAAATTCATCACTTTTGCATGTGCCGTCGCTTTCGGGAGATTAAATCCTAGCAAAGTAACACAGGCTAAACTCATGATTGAGCCAGTCCCGGGCCCAAAGAAGCCATCATAAAAACCTAAAAATGGGCTAACTAAAAGACCAAATAACAGATAACTTAAACGCTGTTTTCGATCTTCATCACCTAATTTAGGGGTAAATAAAAAATATAGACCAATGGCTAAAATCAAAAAAGGCAGAATTTTTTTGAAAATCGCCACATCAATTGATTGAATTAATAATGTACCTAGGGCAGAACCTAAGAAAACCCAAATCAAAATAAACCAAATATCGCGTAAATTAACCGCTCTTTTTCGCAAAAAATAAAGGCTTGCTGATAATGCGCCCCCCATAGCTTGCAATTTATTGGTACCTAACGCCATTGCAGGTGGCATACCTGTCATGAGCAACGCTGGAATGGTGATTAATCCACCACCGCCAGCAATTGCATCGATAAATGATGCGACAAAACCAACACAAAACAATATTGCTAAAAGATCAATTCCGATATCCATATTGATTTACCTTAATTCTATTCTAACCATTCACTCCGATTCGGTGAGTTCAAAATTTGTTGGCACAAAAACGGCTCTGGTGGTGTAACTTTAGGTTTGCTCACTGAAGTGCCTGGTTTTGGTGGTTCAAACCAAGAATATAATTCGTCTCCACAACCATCACCAGCAGGAACGGGGGCTTGATTTTCACAATAAGGCGCATCTGCTGGGCAAGTTAAACGAACATGAAAATGAGAGTCGTGTCCATACCAAGGACGAACTTTGTGTAGCCAACCGCGATCATTGCCTGCGATTTGGCATAATTTTACCTTAATCGCGGGATTAACAAAAATACGTGTCACACTTGGATCTTGCGCGGCTAACTTGATTAACATCGCATGATTGCTATTCCATACGCGTTCATCCACTCGTTGCGCCTTTCTATCTACAACTAATAAAGCTTTACCATCAGAATTCAGCGCATCGGCGTCTGACATTTTGCCCATTCTTAACCAAATATCCGCATCTAATCCCATCTGATGGCTAGCGTGACCAGTTAAAAATCGTCCCCCACCCGGCATGGCAATATCTCCCACTAACATCGTTGGCAACCCAGCAGCTTTAGCGCGTTGTCCCAGACGTTCAAGATACTGAATCATATTTGGGTGGCCATAATAACGATTGCGATTCATACGAATCACTTGGTAACCTTCCCCTTTTGGCGGTAATGCTTTCGCCCCAATAATACACCCATTGGTATAACTACCAATAGGTTTTGCTTTCCCATCGTCACTTGGAATGGGACGTTTCACTTTTTGCCAATCTAGAGGAGACGCAACAACGTTCAGAGAGAAAAGTGCGGTAAAAATTATAGTTGTTTTTAATAAAATTTTATTCATTCTAATATTATCATCAATAGTTTCATCGTCGATAAATATACCCACGATAAAAAATAACTCCCCTTTGAGGAACATGCATTGCTCAAAGGGGTAACATCAAAGCTTATCTAGGAGATAGCAACCTAGCCTTAAATATTACATTAAGATCACTTACACTGTGCCTTAAAACGTAATAGATGATCTAATAAGACAATCGCCATCATGGCTTCTGCGATGGGTACAGCACGAATACCCACACAAGGATCGTGTCGACCTTTTGTTACAACCTCTACGGCTTCACCATTAAGATTGATTGAACGACCAGGAATTGTAATACTTGAAGTCGGTTTTAGCGCAATCGTGGCGATAATCGGTTGAGCAGAACTAATTCCGCCTAAAATGCCACCTGCATGATTGCTTGCAAATCCATCTGGGGTCATTTCATCACGATGTTCACTTCCACGTTGCTCAACCACAGCAAAACCATCACCAATTTCGACGCCTTTTACTGCATTAATGCCCATTAATGCATGGGCAAGATCCGCATCTAAACGGTCAAATACTGGCTCGCCTAATCCTACGGGCACATTTTCAGCGATAACCGTAAGTTTAGCACCAATAGAATCCCCTTCTTTTTTAAGTTCACGGATCAATTCATCGAATTTTTCTACCGCACTTTCATCAGGACAAAAGAATGGATTGCTGTTTACCTTTTCCCAATCTATGTCTCCGATAGTCTGCGGTGCAATTTTCACATGACCGATTTGACTTAAAAAACCGCGGACTTCAATACCAAAATGTTCACGTAAATATTTCTTCGCAATCGCTCCCGCAGCAACCCGCATCGCTGTTTCACGCGCTGACGAACGCCCACCACCACGGTAATCACGGATGCCATATTTTTGCTGATAGGTAAAGTCTGCATGACCTGGGCGGAAACGATCTTTAATGTCACCATAATCTTGAGAACGCTGATCTGCATTTTTAATGATCATCCCAATACTTGTGCCTGTCGTTTTTCCTTCAAACACACCAGATAAAATTTGAACTTCATCATCCTCACGACGCGGCGTGGTATATCGTGATGTCCCTGGTTTACGACGATCTAAATCTGGCTGAATATCTTTCTCAGATAATTCGAGATTTGGCGGTACCCCATCAACGATACAGCCTAATGCAATACCATGTGACTCCCCAAAGGTTGTCACACGAAAAAGTTGTCCTATTGTGTTACCCGCCATATTACTTCTCTTTAATTAGTTTTAGTTAATTTTTCCATATTAATGAATGGAATCTCTTCACCCGTGTCTTTATTTTTAATAAAGATATCCAATTGATTGAAAGCAATGTCTATATTATTTTCTTTAAACAATTGATTTACACGACGATTTAATAAATCAAGCGTATCATTACGATCTGAAATCTGTCCGACATAAACTCGTAACTCATGGTCTAAAGTGCTTGCACCAAAATTTAAAAACAACGCTCTTGGCTCAGGCTCTTTTAAAACGCTCGGCAATTCATGAGCAGCTTGTAACAACAAACGTTTTACTAATTCTAAATCGGAGTTATAAGCAACCCCCACAGAGATGACTAAACGAGTAATGGTATTTGATAATGCCCAGTTCGTCACTTGCCCTGTGACAAACGATTTATTCGGCACAATCACTTCTTTTCTATCAGGATCAATCATTGTAATTGCACGAATACGGATTTTTGCCACTGTACCGGTGACACCGTTTATCGTAACGGTATCGCCCACTCGAATTGGGCGTTCAAATAATAAAATAATCCCGGACACAAAGTTTGCAAAGATTTCTTGCATACCAAAGCCCAAACCAACTGAAAGGGCAGCAAACAACCATTGCAATTTAGACCACGAAATGCCTAATGTAGCAAATGCCCACGCACCACCAACCGCAACTAAAACATAGGTTAATAATGTAGTAATAGTATAAGGCGTGCCTTGTGAAAGTTTAACCCGTGAGAAAATTAGTACTTCTAAAATACCTGAAATATTGCGTACTAACACATAAGTAATCCCTACAATAACCAAGGCAACGAGAAGATTAAATAAAGTAATACTTTCCATCACTGTGCCAGCTTCAGTAGTCGTCGTTTGCTGCCATAAGGTCACTTCACGCAAATAACTTGCCACTGTTACAAGATCTGACCAAACATAGTAGAAAATGCCAAACAAAGCAGTCCAAATGAAAAGATCCGCAAAACGCAATAATTGGCTACGCACTTCATTCAGCGCTAAGCCTTCTTCTTTTTCATTAAGAACAAGCTCATCGGATGTTGAGCCTTCATTGATGCTTGCCCGTTTCTGATTACGTTTTTCTTCTAAACGGCGATGAGCCAAGCGACGAGAAGATACAGTTATACCACGATAAATCACTTGACGAATTAACCACCACACACACCATGCAATATAAGAATTAATCAAATGCTGTATTAAATTCAACGCAGTGTAATAGTATCCCAACGCAACTAATATGACTAAGCCAACAGGAATAATCTGTAAACCGAATTGAACGATTTTGACAATAATGTGATTATGGCTTTTTTTCTCATCTTCGTAAGAACGTAGCACATTTTTGAAACGTGGTGCGATGATAATAATGCAGAACAACAATGAAACTATCGTATTCACCTGTCCAATCACATCATTTGCTAATCCATAATCAGTCACATTACTAAATACTGATGTATTCAGTAATAAAACAACCGCTACAACAATACGTTTAATTACACTTTGAAAACGCACCGCACTTTGTTGAGAAAATTCAAAGTGTCGGACAAAAATCCCATTCGGGCGGAATAAAGAAAGCCAAAACGTGAAGAACCACCAATAGCCAGCCATACTAAACGACCAATCCCAAAACTCAGTTGGATTTTTCATAAAGAAGAAGCCAAGCATTTGACAAACTGCTAAGAACCATAAAGTTCCTGAAAGCGTTAAAAATGCAGTAAGCAATAAAGCTTGTGGTGTATTCCACTGATTATCATATTTTAATCGGTTAATTTCGCCGTTAATTTTTGACAGTCGTTGTTTGATGCGATCTTTGAATTTAAAAATAGCGCCACCCACGACAAACAAGCCCAAGCAGTACATCAGTAAGTAAGGCAAGTTACTGTAATTTGTGGGTAAACCAATTTTTTTCACAATACCATCAACTTGCGCCATAAAGGCTCGAGGCAATTGAGCAAACCAATCTAAATTAATAGGATTATTGCTTTTAACCCAGAAACTTTGTTGCTCCAATTTTGATTGAATTTGATCACTAATTTGAGTAATTTGTTGCTGAGTAAGCTCTAAAGAAATAGCTAAATTAAGTTGATTATTCAATGACTTAATTAAGTCAGAAGCCATTTTACGACGTTCAGTTAGCAAATTAACTAATTGTGTTTTTTCAGCGTGAGTAAATTTCTCACCTTCATCTGATTCGACTTTGGCAATATAGGCATCTAAATCGTAAAGTTCATTACGTTTTTGAGTGATATCGAAAATTTGTACGCGCAAATCCGCAATTTGTTTTGATAAACCTTGAATATTTAAGTTCGTCGGTAATTTTTGTTTTTGTTGTTGAATAATACGAGAAAGCACCAACGTACCTTGTAGTGCACTAATTTGCTCTTCGATAGTGTGTTGAGTTTGAGTTAGACTATCAAATACGTTACGCATTCTTAAATCATCTTGCGTCAAGATGTTCGTCTTTTCAGTTTGTTGCAACAAATATTGACTCAACTCAGCATTACGCGCCAATTCTTTCTGAATATAAGTATTTTTCGCACTATTTTGTTGCTGTTGCTGAGCTTGTTCGACTTGGTTTTGAGTTTGCGCCAAGTTTTTCTGATTAATCACTTCTTGGATCGCCACAATTTGTTGTTGTAGCAGTTGCAAACGAGCATTCAACAAATCATAACGACTTTGATAAAGCAATGTGAGCTGATCGCTATTTTTCAATAAATCTTGATTGTAAGCGTTTTTTAAATCAATCAACTGTAATTCTATTTGATTTTTTTGACGTAAAGTTTTTGTAAGATTGCTATCAGCTAATTGTTGATTAATTTCTTGTGTGCGTTTCAAATTCTCAGTAAGACTGGTTTGTGCACGCTCAGATACAGAACTTTGCCCCGCTAATTGAGTATTCGCTTTACTTAATGCTGTTTGGGTTTCCTGCTGTTGAACATTAAGTTTGCTTAATGTAGCCTGTAAATCTGCTAAATTTTGTGCTTGATAATCGACTGATTTAGATTGTTCTAACTGCTTCTTAAACGCCAATAAATCTGCATTATTTTTCTTAATTTCACTATCAGCATGGGCTAAAACATCATGTAAATCTTCATTATTTTTTTGTTGAGTTTGAATGAGTTGCAATAAATCTAAAGAGGTTTGCAATTCATTAATAAGCGCTGTTTTTACATCACCATCAGCCATTTTTTGCACATCAGCTAAATATGCTGTGAGTTCTTGCTCCGTAGGTAATAATATTTTGCTTTTGTTTGCAGCAAATGTTGGATGCACCGTCGCCCAACCAATTAAAGCTGTAGCTAAAAGTGCGGTGAAAAAACGTGATGTTTTCATAAGTTACCTGTATTTTTTATTGTTCGTTTATTTGTTTTGCTAACCAATCGGCAAGCACTTTACGTGATATTTTTATTGCACCAGCAGATAAATCTACTGGCAATTCATAATAAGCTATTGGCTGTTTAAAGCGAGCCAATTTATCTTGTAAAAATTCAGTGAGTTTTTCGACCGCACTTTGGTTAAAGGGTTCATTCAAAGCAACAATCGCAACTGGGCGATAGCCAAATTCATGATCGGCTTTGGGTAAAACAAAAACTTGTTTCACCATAGCATTTTTCAGCATCACTTGCTCTATTTCTTCTGGCTGAATATTTTCACCGCCTGAAATAAACATATTATCAAGTCGTCCAATAATAACCAGTTCGCCCTCTTGCAAAATGCCTTTATCTTTTGTCTGAAGCCAGCCGTCGCTATTCGTTAATGGAAAAATTTGTCGATCTTTCCAATATCCCATCGCCAAACCAGCGCCTTTTAGCCAAATTTCATCATTCACCAAACGATATTCTCGACCTAATAACGGTTGCCCTACGCCTTGTTTTTCATCAGATTTTTTGGCAAAAACCGTAGACGCCATTTCCGTCATGCCGTAGCCAGAATACGTTTCGATACCATATTTCACCATTTTCTGAGTAAGTTCTGTCGGAATATGTGCACCGCCTAGTAAAATATGGCGTGTAGCAAATGAAATGCTCGGATTTTTCTGTAAATAATCTAATAAACGCTGTAATTGCGTTGGCACAAGAGAAACGTGAGTCGCCTCCAATAATGAAACGTAAAAATCCTTTTTCGGAAAATGCAATTCAGCGCCACAACTCAACCAACGCCAAACAATACCTTGACCTGAAACATGATATAACGGCAAGGAAAGTAGCCAAGAATATTCGCTATCAAACTTCATCAATTCACATACGCCCTTTGCATTATCTAAATGCGCTTGAACATTATGCACCACTGCTTTTGACAAGCCTGTTGAGCCAGACGTGAGCGTCATTGTTACAGGGCGAAAGACATCAGCTTTTTGTACAACTGCATCAGCTATTGGAAAATCCCTCAAATCTTCATCATAAAAACAAAAATCGATGTGATGAACATTACACAATTCTGTAATTTTTTCTTGAGGAAACGCAGGGTTAATACCTAGAATTTTTGCACCAAGTTGGATTGTAGCAAGATATAAAAATAAAATGTTTTCTGTATTTTTTCCGACAAAAGCAACCGCACTTTCAGGATTTACACTTTTATTTTGTAAGAAAGAAACAGTTTGGTTCACTTTCTCTGCTACTTGCGCCCAATTAAAAATATCGCCCTGTGCAGTGCGCAAGGCGATTTTATGAGAAAACTTAGGTTGGATAGCAAAGGCTTGCCAAGGATACATCATTAATTTACCGTGAAATATGCCCGCACTTCGTCAATTAAACTTTCAGGCAAATCCATTGATTGCATTGCGCCTTCCAACATCAACATTTTACGGCCACTGTTTGTGTTAGTGATAACCCAATAAGGCGTATCTGGAATTTGTTTTGGTTTTGTATGATTGCCAGTCATTAACAATGTTGCTTCATCTCGAGCAAAATAAACTCGAGTGCGTCCTTGTAAAGATTCTGTGGCTTGCGCAAAACTCTCAGGATTAGTGCGATAAAGCACGCGCAAAATAGCCAAGAAACGCGTAACAGCTTTGCCTTCATCTTGAAATTCTGTCGAGTTCAACAACGTTTGAACTTTTTCTACGATCTGATTAATTGCAGTTATCGGCTGTTTTTTCGTCGGTTTTACACTTTCTGACTTAGCAGGCTCGGTCTGTACTTCTACTTTTGATTCTGTTTTTTCGTTATTTTCAGCCGGAGCAAATGTTAAGTCATCGGCAAAAACACTCGCATGTGCCGGTAAATTAAGCAAACGGCGTAAAATATCCGAAGCACTTTCCCCAATAGAGCGGGTTTGGCTCGCAATGTATTGGTATAATTCTTCATCAACTTCAATGATCTTCATTTTTTTCTCTCTGTTTGCTAGAATTTTTTTAATTATAGCGACTTCTTTACAAATTCTCACGCAAAAATTATGGCAAATTCATTGCTCAATTATCAATTTCATCAAGTAAAACAAACGATTAATTCTCCAACTTTAGTTTTTATTCACGGTTTATTCGGGGATATGAACAACCTTGGCATCATCGCTAGAGCTTTTAGCGAAAATTACAATATTTTACGCGTAGATCTGCGCAATCACGGCCATAGTTTTCATTCGGAAAAAATGAATTATCCACTTATGGCTGAAGATGTTATCGCGGTAATCCGCCACTTAAATTTATCCAAAGTGATATTAATTGGTCATTCTATGGGGGGAAAAACCGCCATGAAAATCACCGCACTTTGCCCAGAATTAGTCGAGAAATTAATTGTAATTGATATGTCCCCCCTGCCTTACGAAGGATTTGGACATAAAGATGTGTTTAATGGCTTGTTCTCTGTAAAAAATGCTGCCCCTCAAACTCGTCAAAAAGCTAAACCGCTATTAGAAAAGGAAATTGATGATCAGGATGTCGTGCAATTTATGCTGAAATCTTTTGAGCCCAGTTCACCTGATTATTTTCGGTTTAATCTCACCGCACTTTTCAACAATTACGCTACCATTATGGATTGGGAAAAAGTGCATGTACTCACGCCGACGCTGTTTATCAAAGGCGGAAATTCTTCTTATATAAAAATAGAGAATAGCGACAAAATTTTAGAACAATTTCCTCATGCGACGTCTTTTACTATTAGTGGTTGTGGACATTGGGTGCATGCTGAAAAACCTGAATTTGTTATACGTGCGATAGAGCGATTTGTAAATAAGAATTAATTAATTTAAATGAGAATACTTTTGTAGTATACTCCCACACAATTTAGGGAATATCCCCTATTTATAATCAATACGTTAAATTTTAAAAGGAAAGAAAAATGGCAGTTGTTGGTCTATTTTATGGCAGTGACACAGGCAATACCGAAAACATCGCAAAAATGATCCAAAAACAATTAGGTAATGACTTAATCGATATTCGTGATATTGCAAAAAGTAGCAAAGAAGATATTGAAGCATATGATTTCTTACTTTTCGGTATTCCGACTTGGTATTACGGCGAAGCACAAGCTGACTGGGATGATTTTTTCCCAACGTTAGAAGAAATCGATTTTACAGATAAACTCGTAGGTATTTTCGGCTGTGGCGATCAAGAAGACTATGCTGATTATTTCTGTGATGCTATCGGCACCGTGCGCGACATCGTAGAACCGCGCGGCGCAATTATTGTGGGTAACTGGCCAACTGAAGGCTATACTTTTGAAGCGTCAAAAGCATTATTAGAAGATGGAACTTTCATTGGGTTGTGTATTGATGAAGACCGCCAACCTGAACTCACAGCAGAACGTGTAGAAAAATGGTGTAAACAAATTTACGATGAAATGTGTTTAGCCGAGCTCGCTTAAAATTTTTCACATAAAAGGAAGGGAACTTTATGTCTGAAGAAAACATTAAATTACTTAAAAAAGCTGGATTAAAAATTACTGAACCTCGTTTAACCATTCTTGCTTTAATGCAAAATCACAAAAATGAGCATTTTTCTGCAGAAGATGTATATAAGATTTTACTTGAACAAGGTAGTGAAATTGGGCTTGCAACGGTTTATCGTGTACTTAATCAATTTGACGAAGCACACATTTTAATCCGTCATAATTTTGAAGGAAATAAATCAGTATTTGAATTAGCTCCGGTAGAGCACCACGATCACATTATCTGCGAAGATTGCGGAAAAGTCTTTGAATTCACAGATAATATCATTGAACAACGCCAACGCGAAATTAGCGAACAATATGGTATTAAATTAAAAGCTCACAGTTTATACCTTTACGGTAAGTGTAGTGACATCAATAAATGTGATGAAAACTCAAATAAATAATCTCAGCAAGGCGACTAAAAGTCGCCTTTCTTTTTTCCATTTATCAATTTCAATAAAAATACCCAATCGCTTCTCTAACCTACTTCATTGGTCAGTTTTTGAATCTAAATGTGATTCGATAGGCAATAAACTTATTATTGCTTACGCCAAGTTGTTCCATTCGGACCATCTTCTAATACGATGCCCATAGCGGTAAGCTCATTACGCGCAGCATCTGCAGCTGCCCAATCTTTAGCAGTGCGGGCTTCATTGCGTTGTTTAATCAGAGCCTCAATTTTCGCCACTTCATCATCGTTAGAACCGGCTTGTAAGAATTTTTCTGGTTCTTGCTGAAGTAATCCTAAAATCGCCCCCAATTCACGCAAACGTGCAGCAAGTCCATTAGCTTTCCCAACATCTTCTGTTTTTAACTTATTAATTTCACGCGCCATTTCAAATAAAACAGAAAGTGCATTTGGCGTATTAAAATCATCATCCATTGCTTCACGGAAAGTTGCCACAAAATTTTCTCCGCCAAAAGCAACCGCACTTTGATCTGTTCCGCGTAAAGCCGTGTACAAACGTTCCAACGCACCTTGCGCTAAATTCAAGTTTTCTTCGCTATAATTGAGCTGGCTACGATAATGTGCCGTTAATAAGAAATAACGTACAGCCTCTGCATTATAGTGATTTAATACATCACGAATAGTGAAGAAATTGCCGAGGGATTTCGACATTTTTTCTTTATCCACCATAATCATGCCAGAATGGATCCAATAATTCACATATTGACCGCCATGCGCACAGCAAGATTGTGCAATTTCATTTTCGTGGTGAGGGAACATTAAATCAGAGCCACCACCGTGAATATCAAAATGTTCACCAAGTTGTTTGCAGTTCATCGCCGAACATTCAATGTGCCAACCAGGACGACCTGCACCCCAAGGGGAAGACCAACTTGGTTCGTTTTCTTTCGACATTTTCCAAAGCACGAAATCCATTGGATTTTTCTTGATTTCATTAATTTCAATACGTGCACCAGCTTGTAATTGCTCAAGATCTTGACGAGATAATTTTCCGTATTCTTTGAAGCTTTCTACATCAAACATCACATCGCCATTATCCGCAACATAAGCATGTCCACGTTTAATTAATTTTTCCACAATTTCAATGATTTCAGGAATATGATGGGTTGCGCGAGGTTCAAAATCAGGGCGTAATACATTAAGTGCATCAAAATCTTTATACATTTCCAGCACCATACGATCCACAAGTTGATCGCAGGTTTCTTTGTTTTCTAACGCACGTTTAATAATTTTGTCATCTACGTCCGTAATATTACGCACATAAGTTAAATCGTAACCCAAAGAACGTAAATAACGAGCAATCACATCAAAACACACAAAAGTGCGTCCATGGCCGATATGGCACAAATCATAAACAGTGACGCCACAAACATACATTCCCACTTTATTTTCGTGGATAGGTTTAAAGATTTCTTTTTCTCTCGTTAAGGTATTGAAAATTTTTAGCATTTTTAAGCTCGTAAAATGAAATAAAAACAAACCGCACTTTTATAGCACTTTTACCTCGATTGTGGAATAATACGACCCTTAATTTTTCAGAAGGAAAACAAAATGGTTACGTTACACACAAACTTTGGCGACATTAAAATTAAATTGGATTTTGATAAAGCTCCAGTTACAGCAGAAAACTTCTTAAATTACTGCAAAGACGGTTTTTATAATAACACAATTTTTCACCGTGTTATTGATGGCTTTATGATTCAAGGCGGCGGTATGGAAAGCGGTATGCGCGAAAAAGCAACCAAAGCACCAATCCAAAATGAAGCAAATAATCGTTTAAGTAACAAACGTGGAACCATTGCAATGGCTCGCACTTCAGATCCACATTCAGCGACCGCACAATTCTTCATTAACGTGGCAGATAATGATTTCTTAAATTATCGTTCAAAAGAAATGTTTGGCCGCGAAGTCGTTCAAGAATGGGGCTATGCGGTATTTGGTGAAGTGGTTGAAGGTATGGATGTTGTGGATAAAATTAAAAAAGTGAAAACAGGCAACAAAGGCTTTCATCAAGATGTTCCAACTGAAGATGTAGTGATTACATCGGTTTCAGTAGAATAATTATGAATGGCGGATAAATTCCGCCATTTTTTATCGACCTAAAGGAAAATGCTCATGCCTTTCTTCGACACTCACACACATCTTGATTATCTCCAACAATTTACTGGGGAGCCTTTGTCACAGCTTGTTGATAATGCAAAGCAAGCCGATGTGCAAAAAATACTGGTTGTGGCGGTGAAAGAAGCTGATTTTAAAACAATCCAAAATATGACCGCACTTTTTCCTGATAATTTGTACTATGGGCTTGGGTTACATCCTCTTTATATTCAAGAACACGCCGAAAATGATTTAATTCTATTAGAACAAGTCTTAAAAAATCGTAATGCAAATTGCACGGCGGTGGCAGAAATTGGTTTAGAACGCGCAATTCCAGATTTGCTCACCGATGAACTTTGGGCAAAACAATGTCATTTTTTTGAAAGCCAACTTTATTTGGCAAAGCAATTTAATTTACCCGTCAACATTCACAGTCGAAAAACCCATGATCAAATTTTTACTTTTTTAAAACGTATTCCATTATCTAAACTTGGCGTGGTACACGGTTTTTCAGGAAGCTACGATCAAGCAAAACGCTTTGTTGATTTAGGCTATAAAATCGGGGTTGGTGGCACCATCACTTATGAACGCGCCAATAAAACTCGTCAAGCAATCGCGAAGTTGCCGCTTGATGCCTTAGTGTTGGAAACAGACAGTCCAGATATGCCTGTATTTGGTTTTCAAGGCCAACCTAATCGACCAGAACGTATTGTGGAAAGTTTCAAAGCTCTTTGTACCTTAAGAAATGAACCTGCGGAATTGATTAAAAAAGTTACATGGGAAAATGCTTGCCAGATTTTTTCTTGATCCACGTCACATTACTGAAATTATTTTGAATTAAATACTAGAAAAAAGAAACTGAGCATAATAATATCCGCCTCGTAGAAAGTTTTTCTCAACACACAATAAGGATATATTATGTCGCAAATCTATACTCAGGTGAGAAAGTTAGCGGAACAGTTTATTGAGCCTTACGCCGACGAACTCGATCAAAAAAAAGAATTTCCTGTTCAGGCATTTAAGGAATTAGGTAAAGCTGGTTGGTTTTCACTTTTAATTCCAAAAGAATACGGCGGAATGGGATTAACCCTAAAAGAACACGCTGAAGTCTGTATGGCATTAGCTGAAAGTTCAGCTTCTGCTGGTCTCTGTTACATGATGAGTAACGTTGCAGTGAATTGTTTAAATCTATTCGGCAGCGATCAACTCAAACAAAAAATCTTTTCTGACATTGTTCAAAATCAAACATTTGCCGCACTCGCCTATAGTGAATTAGGCACGGGTACTCACTTCTATATTACCGATGCAACCGCACAATTTAATGCTGAACATGCAGTATTCAATGGCTTAAAATCTATGGTGACATCTGGCAATTATGCTTCTTATTATTTAGCACTTTTGCCTTCCGAAAATGGTGAAACTATTGATAACTGGGTGCTTCCACTTGGTACTCAAGGCTTAACTTTTGAAGCCGATAGCTGGAATGGCTTAGGTATGCGTAGCAATGTCTCTTGCTTTATGCGAATGACCAATATGCCATTAGATCGTAGCTGGCGTATTGGCGAAGTTGGCGCAGGCGCAGAACAAGTATTTGGTGGCATTGCACCCGCCTTTATTTGTGGTTTGGCTGCTGTCTATAGCGGCGTCTGTAAAGCCGTGCTTACTGAGGCAATTAAACATTCAACACACCGTAAATACACATCGGGCACTGCACTAGCCGAAATCGAAACCGTGCAAATTCACTTAGCTAAAATCTATGCAAATACGAATGCGGCTGTATGTGCTACGCGAGATGCGGCTCGTGCAGCCACAGAAGGTGATGCAGATGCATTGGCTAAATTATTAGCCGCCCGAATTCTCGCGAGCGAAAACGCGATTATTCTTGCTCAAATTGGTATGCGTATTGGCGGTGGCAAGGCCTATAACAAAATGGGACCAATGGAACGCTATTTACGCGATGCATTAGCAAGCCAAGTGATGGCGCCAAGTGTCGATGTGCTAAATATTTGGTTAGGTAAAGCCATTACAGGTCAACAAATTCCATAAAGTGCGGTGAAAAATGAGTGAAAAATTAAAAATCGGGGCGGTAATCTACGCCCCACAAGTGACAGTTATTTGGGGCATTATTGCAGACTTTTTCGAAAAAGAAGGTTTCCCTATTGAACCCGTGTATTTCAAAGACTACAAAGGGCAAGTTGATGCGTTACTCAATAATGAAATTGATGTGGCGTGGAACTCTCCCCTAGCTTGGCTAGATGGTTACTTGCGTAGTGGTGGTAAAACCTTAAATGGAGCCATGCGTGATACCGACCAAGATCGTCAAAGCTATTTAGTTGTTAATGATCCAAACATCCAATCTATTGAAGATTTGAAAAATAAAACTATTGCTTTTGGTGCGATAGATTCTCCACAAGCGCGGTTAATTCCAATCGAGTTTTTACATCAACATGGCTTGGAGTTTGGTCAAGATTATGTAGAAAAACGCTTTGATGTGGGTGTTGGTTTGCACGGCGATCATGTAGGCGGTGAATTAGATGCAGCTAATGCATTAAAAGATCGTCAAGTCGCGGCAACATGGATGCTAGATTTCAACTTTGAACGTTGGACAAAAGATGGCACACTCGATCCAGCAACAGTTCGAGTACTCGCAAAAACACCATCATTTGACCATTGTATTTTCAGTGGGCGCGTGGGATTAGATGAAACCAAATTCAATGCATTCACCGAAACCTTGTTCAAAATGGATTACAACAATCCAGAACATAAAGAAATGATGGATTTGGAAGGATTAAAACGTTGGGTTGCGGGTAGAACAAAAGGTTTTGCTCAATTACAAGCTGCCAATGAATATTTAAAATTCTTTTAAGATCAATATGTCATGATGGGCGTGTAATAAACGCCCATCATTGTGGATTTTCTATGAAACCTTTCACAACTTCCCTTTTAGGCTCAATGCCTCGTAGCCAAACACTTTTGATGGCGCGTAAAAAGCACGCACTAGGCAAAATAACCACTACAGAGCTTGAACAAATCGTTGTTCAAGAAACAAAACAAATTGTCGAACTTCAACAACGTACTGGCATTGATATCATCACGAGTGGCGAATTACTTCGCGACAATTACCTTTCTTTTATTGCACAAAAAATTCAAGGCGCGACCTTAATGAGCATGAGTGAAATGCTCGATCACATTAAAGAAAAGCAAATTTTTGAGTCAATGCTAGAAACCTTGGATGTTCCCGCACTTTCCATAAAAAATGCTATTTGCGTGGGAAAAATCAATTACAAACAATCTTTAGCAGCAGATGAAATGTTGCTACTGAAAAATCTAACTAGGCAGCCAATTAAAGCAACCTTGCCAGGGCCTTACTTAATGGCTCGCTCCATGTGGCTTTCGCCTGTGTCAGGGCAACATTATTCATCAAAAGAAGAAATGGCAAAAGATGTTGTTGCTATCTTAAAGCAAGAAATTGATTATTTATGTGAGCTAGGCGTAAGTGTAGTTCAATTTGATGAGCCTGTTTTAACAGAAGTTATTTTTAGCCATCATCAAACACGTTCATTTATGTGTGCGGCGTTAAGCGAAAAACAAGATTTTGCTGCGGAACTACAGTTTGCAAAAAGTTTAATTACTCAAATCTTTGAGTATGCAAGAAATAAAAATATCAAAACCGCATTACATGTATGCCGAGGCAACTGGAGCAAAGATGAAGGCGTATTACTGCGCGGGCCTTATACATCATTAGTGGATTTATTTGAATCGGCATTACCTGATATTTTAATGCTCGAATTTTCTACGCCAAGAGCGGGAGAATTAAGTTCGTTATTAGAAAGTGAAATCTTAAGACAAAAATGTATTTTAGGCTTAGGCGTCATCAATCCTCGTTCTGATGAAGTAGAAACCGTAGCGCAGATTGTTCAGCGCGCAGAAAAAGCCTTAAATTACCTTCCACCAGAGCAAATTTGGCTAAATCCAGATTGTGGATTTGCCACTTTTTCTAACCGCCCTTTAAATGGATTTGACATTATTGAAACCAAACTTAAGGTATTAAATGAAGCAAAATCAATATTGAGGGAACATTATGTATAACGTACCTGAAAGTGAATGTTTTACAGCGAAATATCGAGCCGTATTACGCGGAGAAGAAATTAAATTATTCACACCGAATGACAGTATTTCGCTCTATTCACAAGTCAATTTCGATAACCAATCGTTACAAAAAAGTGCGGTAGATTATTTTGCTGTTTCTATTTTAGGTGGCATTTTGAGCAGTGTAAAAGCACATTTTGCTCAACAACGTGCCGATATTGTAGAAATGGAAGGAAAAATTTGGCTCAACCTCGCCAATCCTTTAACCTTACTGGGCGTTCGCGGTTATAATGAACAACCCCAAATAACTGATTGTAAAATTAAGATTTTTATTTCATCTGATTTAGATGATCAAACATTTGCTCACCTCACTCAAACTGCATTAAGAAATTGTTTTATCTATAACACATTAAATAAAATGTTTTCTTTTACCGTCTTGTTTGAGCAAGTGTTGTGATTCATTATATTAGTCAAAAATACAACTTAAACACCATCGATATTTTTCTAATTTGAAATAATTATTACTTTTTGATATAATAAATGAAATTTTGGAAACAATCCTTCATATTCTACTGAGCGTTTCCTTCAAAATCGCACTTCTCCGTGCTGTCATTTGCGATGGTTCCATCGCACCATTTGGGGCTTAAAGCCTTATTTTATTTAATCTGATTTTATTTTTATTCACTTAATTTTTTAAGGGGAAAGCGTTGTCTTTATCTAAATTTATGGAAAAACAAACGTCGTTCAATCCTTTAGTGATTGGTGCAACGTTATTTTTTGTGGTGTTACTTGTCGCAATGATTTTAATCGCACCGGAACAAACACAAATTTTATTAAATGCCGCCAAATCGGGCATTTTTGCCAACTTTAGCTGGTTTTACGTCTTAGCATTCTCAGTATTTTTGGGCTTTTTAGTCATTTTATCGGTCAGTAGCCTAGGTAATATCAAATTAGGCAATGATGAAGAAGAGCCTGAATTCGGTTTTCTCTCTTGGTTGGCAATGTTATTTGCTGCCGGCATGGGTGTAGGGTTGATGTTCTTTGGTGTAGCTGAACCCTTAACGCATTATTTATCTGATATTACCGCGGGTACAGCAGAACACAAACAACAAGAGGCCTTGTTACACACCTTATTCCACTGGGGAATTCATGCGTGGGCGGTGTATGGCACGATTGCGTTGGCATTGGCTTACTTTGGATTCCGTTACAAATTACCTTTGGCATTACGTTCTTGTTTCTATCCGTTATTGAAAGAGCGTATTAATGGCAAGTTAGGCGATCTTATCGACATTATGGCGTTACTTGCCACCTTATTTGGTGTTATCACGACATTAGGTTTTGGTGCATCACAATTGGGTGCAGGCTTACATCAATTAGGCTGGATTAGTGAAAATAGCTTCAGCTTACAAATGGTTGTGATTGCTGTGGTAATGAGTTTAGCGACATTTTCCGCGATTTCTGGCGTAGGGAAAGGGGTAAAAATCTTAAGTGAGCTGAATTTAACATTGGCTTTCTGTTTGTTGATTTTCGTGTTAGTAGCGGGTCCAACACTTTATTTGTTATCCGCTTTCAGCGACAACATCGGAACTTATCTCAGCAACTTAGTACAATTAAGCTTCAAAACCTATGTTTATGAACAAGAACATACTGACTGGTTTAGCGGTTGGACCATTTTGTACTGGGCATGGTGGTGTTCTTGGGCGCCATTTGTCGGTTTATTTATTGCGCGAATCTCGAAAGGACGTACCATTCGCGAATTTATTTTCGGCGTGTTGGTGATTCCTAGCATGTTTGGTATCTTGTGGTTTACCGTATTTGGTAATACAGCCATTTGGTTGAATGATGGTGAAGCTGCAGGTACGTTAGGACAAATGATTTCTTCGCCTGAAACGTTGCTCTTTAAGTTCTTAGATTATTTACCGCTTTCTGGTGTGACGGGTTTAGTGAGTTTAGTGGTGATTTCTTTATTTTTTATCACTTCTGCTGATTCGGGTATTTATGTATTAAACAACATTGCATCACGCGATAAAAGCCTTGCAGCACCTCGTTGGCAGGCCGTGATGTGGGGTGTATTAATGTCAGTCGTCGCCATTGTTTTGATGCAATCAGGTGGCTTAGCTAATCTACAGGCAATGACCTTGTTAGTGGCGTTACCTTTCGCAATGTTGATGTTATTGATGTGTTTTAGTTTATGGAAAGGCTTGAATGCGGACAAAAAATATTTTGATACCAAAGTTAATCCAACCAGTATTTTCTGGACAGGGGATAAGTGGAAAGAACGCTTGGAACAAATGATGAACCAAACGCAAGAAAAAGATATTTTGCGATTCCTTAAGCATACGGTATTACCGGCTATGCGAGAATTACGCCAAGAATTGATTAGCAAATATGACTTGAGCGTGCAAATTAACACGTTATTTGATCAAGATGAGCCTGCAGTCGAGTTAGTCATTCAGAAAGAGTTGATGCGAGACTTTATGTACGGGGTAAAATCTATTGGTCGCGAGGTATCAGAGCAATTAATCAATGATGATAACTTGCCACATATCCAACATAGTTGGACCTATGAGCCATACACCTATTTCTTTGATGGTCGAGTGGGTTATGATGTGCAATATATGGATCAAGACGAATTGATTGCTGATATGTTGAAACATTATGAACGCTACTTAAGTTTGTTAGATGATGTGGGGCAAGAATTGATGGCGCATGAGCAAACAGAACTGGCTGAATAATAAGACTAAAGTGCGGTTGAAAATAACCTTCTTTTTGACCGCACTTTTAAAATTACCTCTTGAGACCAATGCATAAAAAGAGTATATTCAAGCCCAAATTTTCAATTTAATTCTAACGGAGTTTTTCTATGTTTGGTTTATCCCCAGCACAAATGATTATTTTATTAGTCGTGATTTTATTAGTATTTGGTACTAAAAAGTTACGCAATGCGGGCTCTGATCTTGGTGCAGCAGTAAAAGGTTTTAAAAAAGCAATGTCTGATGACGAGCCTAAAAAAGATGCTGAGTTTACCCAAATTAAAGACGCTACGACAACCGCTGAAAAAACTGAAACTGTAAAAGATAAAGAACAGGCATAACCGTGTTTGATATTGGTTTTTCCGAACTTGTTTTATTGATGCTTGTGGGCTTAGTGGTGCTAGGCCCTAAGCGTTTGCCTGTAGCTATTCGTACAGTTATGGGTTGGGTAAAAACCATTCGCGGCTTAGCTGCCAATGTGCAAAACGAATTAAAACAAGAACTAAAATTACAAGAATTACAAGATAGCATTAAAAAAGCTGAATCTTTAAATTTACAAACACTTTCTCCAGAATTAAGTAAAACGGTAGAAGAATTAAAAGCACAAGCAGATAAAATGAAATCCGAGCTGGAAGCCAAAGCTGCAGAAGCCGGCACGACAGTAGAAGAACAAATCAAAGAAATTAAAAATGCGCCAGAAAATGGGGACAAATCCAAAGATGCTGTAGTAGCACTGGATTCATCAGAAATTTTGCCGAAAGAAGAAAATCAACTTACTGATTTAACCACGCTTGATGCTCACGAGCAGGCAGAACTCACAGAACGCCTATCTGATTACTATCCCCCTGATGATATTGAAGTCATACCTGTATCGAAATCTCAATCGAAAAAAACTGAATTATAGGGAATTTGTATGAGCAATGTGGATGAATCTCAACCCCTAATTACACACCTTGTTGAATTAAGAAACCGTCTTTTACGCAGTGTGATTTGCATTGCATTGGTATTTGTTGCGCTCGTTTATTTTTCAAATGATATTTATCATTTTGTTGCAGCTCCCTTAACTAACGTTATGCCAAAAGGCGCAACAATGATCGCAACAAATATTCAAACACCTTTCTTTACGCCTATTAAATTAACGGCAATCGTCGCAGTATTTATTTCCGTTCCTTATTTGCTCTACCAGGTTTGGGCATTTGTTGCACCAGCTCTATACCAACATGAAAAAAGAATGATTTACCCATTGTTATTTTCAAGTACCATTCTTTTTTATTGTGGGGTGGCTTTTGCTTATTATGTAGTGTTTCCTTTTGTATTTAGCTTTTTTACCCAAACTGCACCTGAAGGTGTCGCAATTGCCACAGATATTAGTAGTTATTTAGATTTTGCATTGGCATTATTTTTAGCTTTTGGTGTCTGTTTTGAAGTCCCTATTGCTATTATTTTACTTTGTTGGACAGGTGTAACAACGGTAAAAGCCCTTTCTGAAAAACGCCCTTATATCATTGTAGGTGCATTTTTTATTGGAATGATTCTAACCCCACCAGATGTATTTTCACAAACGCTACTTGCTATACCAATGATTCTTCTATTTGAATTAGGTTTATTAGTTGCTCGTTTTTATCAGCCAAAAGAAGATGAAAGTGCGGTTGAAAATACTGAAGAATCAAATAAAATGGAATAATAATTGGGGGGCATCGCCCCCTTTCTCTTATATAAGAAAAAGGACTATAATATGACTCAACAAATTTTTACAGGATTTCCTACCCGCCGCCTACGTCGTTTACGTAAACATGATTTTAGTCGCCGTTTAATGGCTGAAAATAAACTCACCGTAGACGATCTTATTTATCCGGTATTTATTCTTGAAGGTGAAAACTATCGTGAGGCTGTTCCCTCTATGCCAGGTGTTGAACGTCTAACTATTGATCAACTTCTTATTGAAGCAGGTTTACTAGTTAAATATGGTGTCCCTGTCATTTCATTATTTCCTGTAATTGAACAAGATAAAAAATCTCTAATGGCAGAAGAAGCCTATAATTCAAACGGTCTAGTGCAACGTGCAGTTCGAGCATTAAAAAATGCTTATCCAGAATTAGGGGTATTAACAGATGTTGCACTTGATCCTTATACAAGCCATGGACAAGATGGAATTATTGATGAAGACGGCTATGTTCTTAACGACATAACCTCTGATATTCTCATCAAACAAGCAATTTCTCATGCTGAAGCAGGCGCTGATATTGTTGCGCCAAGTGATATGATGGATGGTCGTATTGGCCGTATTCGACAAGCATTAGAAGAAAAAGGATTTATTAATACACAAATTATGGCGTATTCTGCCAAATATGCTTCTAATTATTATGGACCATTTCGTGATGCTGTCGGCTCATCAGGTAATTTAAAAGGCGGTGATAAAAAAACTTATCAACTTGATCCTGCAAATGGAGATGAGGGTTTACAAGAGGTCGCATTAGATCTACAAGAAGGCGCTGACATGGTCATGGTAAAACCTGGTATGCCATACTTAGATATGGTGTATCGTGTAAAAACACATTTTGGCGTACCAACTTTCGCTTATCAAGTTTCAGGTGAATACGCAATGCATATGGCAGCCATTCAAAATGGCTGGCTAAAAGAAAAAGAATGTATTATGGAATCACTACTTTGCTTCAAACGAGCTGGTGCCGACGGAATTTTGACTTATTTTGCAAAACAAGTCGCAGAATGGCTTTATTTAGAAGGGAAAAATAAGTAAAACCATAATATTATGATTAATAATTTAGATTTCATCTAAAAAAAAGCAAGAAAATTTAATTTTCTTGCTTTTTTTATTCTCTTTTTATCTTTTTATCACAATAAATATTGCAATATTAAGTCTCTCGTTACATATTGTCATTAAGCCCCATCTAGAGGGTGATTCAAATATATACAGAAAAATACAACATCAATAGAGGAAACACATTATGACAATAATTACATCATTAGACGAATTTCTTGGGAAAATCGCTCAAAGAGATGCTCACCAACCTGAATTTTTACAGGCTGTTCGTGAAGTCTTCACTTCAATCTGGCCTTTCTTGGAAGCAAACCCTAAATACCGTTCAGAAGCTTTATTAGAGCGTTTAGTTGAGCCAGAGCGAGCATTCCAATTCCGTGTGGCATGGACTGATGATAAAGGCCAAGTTCAAGTAAACCGAGCTTTCCGTGTACAATTCAACAGTGCAATTGGTCCTTTTAAAGGGGGAATGCGTTTTCATCCATCCGTTAACTTATCGATTTTAAAATTCTTAGGTTTTGAACAGATCTTTAAAAATGCCTTAACCACATTGCCAATGGGTGGTGCGAAAGGGGGATCAGATTTTGATCCTAAAGGAAAATCAGATGCTGAAGTGATGCGTTTCTGTCAAGCTTTAATGGCCGAATTGTATCGCCATGTTGGCCCAGATACCGATGTGCCTGCCGGTGATATTGGTGTAGGTGGTCGTGAAGTAGGATATCTTGCAGGCTATATGAAAAAATTATCAAACCAAGCAGCTTGTGTGTTTACTGGTCGTGGTCTTTCATTTGGTGGAAGCTTAATTCGCCCAGAAGCGACAGGTTATGGATTGGTTTATTTTGCCCAAGCAATGCTTGCAGAGAAAGGGGATAGCTTCCAAGGTAAAACGGTTTTAGTTTCCGGTTCGGGTAACGTGGCACAATATGCGATTGAAAAAGCGATGGCGCTAGGTGCGAAAGTCGTAACCTGTTCTGACTCTGCGGGTTATGTATATTTGCCTGAAGGATTTGATCGTGAAAAATTAGAGGCTTTATTAGAGCTCAAAAATGTAAAACGTGGTCGAGTAGAAGAATTTGCAAAACAATTTGGTCTTCAATATTTTGCAGGCAAACGCCCTTGGGAAGTGAAAGCCGATATTGCTCTTCCTTGTGCAACCCAAAACGAATTAGAGATTTTAGATGCGAAAGCCTTGATTAAAAATGGTGTGAAATTAGTCGCTGAAGGTGCAAACATGCCAACTACTATCGAAGCAACAGACGCATTCTTAGAGGCTGGTGTATTATTTGGTCCAGGTAAAGCAGCTAATGCTGGTGGCGTAGCAACCTCTGGCTTAGAAATGGCACAAAGTTCCCAACGCTTATATTGGACAGCAGAAGAAGTTGATGCCAAATTGCATCGTATTATGTTAGATATTCATTCTAACTGCAAAAAATATGGGGCTATCGCAGGTCAACAAAATATTAACTATGTAGTAGGAGCTAATATTGCAGGTTTTGTTAAAGTTGCTGATGCTATGTTGGCACAGGGTGTATATTAATTCAACACATACAACATAAATGTTTCTTATCAACCGCACTTTAATTAGTTAAAGTGCGGTTATTTCTTATCACTTAATTTGATACTACATTTCTACATCTGGAAACAACATTTTAATGACGTTTTTAGTCAATCTTCTTGATTTACCTTGATAAGGGAAAATATGCATCATCATCATTGGATTAAAATTAGCTTCAATCACTCCCCAGGAGTTTAAGGATGGTTCAGCTTGCTTTGTTAAATCAGGAATAATTAAATCGACCCCGCAAACTTTAGCTCCCATTGCATGAGCAACCCCTACAGCAATCTGTTTATAACTCTCGTGCATTTTATCAGTCATATCAATAGAATCCCCTCCCGTACTGATATTAGAATTAGCACGTAACTGCACAATTTGGCCAGACTGAGGTACACTATCTGGTATTAATCCTTGTTCTTTTAACTGTAATAATTCTATGTCACCTAAAGCGATCTTTTTGAGAGGTGAACGAGAACCATCTCCCCGTAAAGGATCTGAATTTTTTATCTCGACCAATTCACGTACCGTGTTCTTTCCATCACCTATAACATTTGCAGGCTCACGCAACAACACTGCAAGCGTTTCATCCCCCAAAACAAAGAAGCGATATTCTGTACCAACTAAATAATCTTCAACCATCACTTCTTTATCTTCTCGAAAAGCAATTTCAACCGCTTTGACAAAATCATCTCGATGTGTCACACCCTGTTTGAAAATTGTGATACCTAAACCATAATTTGTAGATTTTGGCTTAATAACGACAGCGCGCCCTTCAAATAAAGCATAATGTGCAACGGCCTGTTCAATCGATGTAAATTCCAAGCTTTTTGGTACATTAAAACCAGCCTTTAATAATACTTTCTTTGTCACTACCTTATTTTCCATAATCAATGGAGAGATATATTGATCATGGCTAGTCATATTACCATTTTTAACATATTCAAGGTGTTCACCAAATTTAAGCGCAAGAAATTGATCATTCTCATCTAAAATTTCAGTCGTAACACCTTTTTGAATTAAATCAAATAATAAAGCTTGAGTGGAGAGTTCCATATTATCAAATGCAGATAAAGCATAAAAACGTTTAAAAGCTTGAGCTTTATATTGCTTCGCAAGTTTTACCCCCAAGGCTTTATAACTTCCCTCCTGCTCAATCGCTTTGAGCAATTTTCCATTTACTGTTAGACTTGGTTCTGCCAATTGTACCAATTTTTCTTCCGAAATTTTAACCGCTCTTTCATCTGCATTGATAATTTTCAACATATCAATAATTTGGCTTAATATTGCTTCACCTTCTTCTCTAAATGCTGTTTGCTCACGAGGATCTTCAAGAGATACTTGATATAATCTTTGTTTACCAAGCTCTACTTCTTTTTGACCACTTGTATCATCAAGCCATAACATTCCTAATAAGAAAATATGAATAAATTCTGCATCATCTAGACTAATACCATATGGCTCAAGTGGATTCAAATCAAACAAACGAAATTCTGCATATTGAACGCCTTTTTCTAGCAATTCACGAGCTTTTTTCGAACCTCGTAAACGAACATTAGAATAAAATTCTTTTTCTGCAATCAAATGACCAGATTTAACTTGAAACTCTAATGTTTCTACATAATTTTCAAGGTTATCATGATTCACCACAACATTAGATGAATTAACGTAACCATAGGGACTAGAACGTAAACTACGTACTAACTGCCCCTCTTTCAAAGGAAAATTCAGTACGCCATTTCGAGAAAAATAATTTGCTTCCACTGTCGGACTTGCTGCAAGTAAATAAACTAAAATCCACTGATAGCGTAGAAAATTATTAGCCAATTTCATATATAGGGCATTTTGAAAATCTTTAAGATGAGCATATTCATCTTGCAACAAGAATATAGCTTTCACAAATTCAGATGACAGTTGGAAATTGTAGTGAATTCCACTTACCATTTGCTTGTATTTACCATATTGTTTAGACAGATGCTCACGATATTTAACATCTTCTTGTTTATCAAGCTGAGCCTCTTGAATCTCATTTTCTGGTGGTAATCCCGCAGGCATACTAAATGGGAAAATGTATTCATTTTCAGGTAAAGAACGCAACACCACCTCATGAATTGCAGAAAGCCAACGTAGGCTATCTTCCAGTTTAGCATTTGGTGGCGTAATCAACTCAAGCTGGCTTTCGGCAAAATCTGTTTGAATATAGGGATGATAAGAACGATTACCAAATACAGGTGGATGAGGCGTCGTTACAATATTTCCCTTATCGTCAATACGTTGACTTTCCTTTTCTAAACCAAATTGACCTTGCTGAAAAAGTAAACCTAGTTGATATTGTTTAACCCATTGTTGTAATTTCATTATGTACCCTTTCAAATAAAACTTTTGTTGAAATAATATCACACTAAAATAGTCTGCTTTATGTTGAAATGGAACTGAATAGATGATTTAGTTATATAAAAATTAGCTAAATAAACTAAAAGGGCCAAGTTCCTCAAATAACAGAACTCAGCCCTTAAATTATTTTTAATCTTCTATTTCGTCCGTTTTCTCATTCGAATGTTTATCATTTCGACCACAACAGAGAATCCCATTGCAAAATAGATGTAACCTTTCGGGATGTGGATATCTAAACTTTCTGCAATTAAGCTAATTCCTACTAAAACTAAGAAAGCTAAAGCTAGAATTTTCAACGTTGGGTGTGTATCCACAAAATCGCCGATTGGTTTTGCAGCAAACATCATCACGCCAACGGCAATAATAATCGCCAAAATCATCACAGGAAGATGGCTTGCCATACCTACTGCTGTAATCACGGAATCTAAAGAAAATACAATATCTAGCACTGCAATTTGAATTAATACGCCAAGATAACTCACTTTATTTTTTCTTTCCGATTCATGATGGTCTTGATGATTGATTGCTTCTTTAATTTCGCCAGAACTTTTTATAATCAGGAATAAACCACCGATTAATAAAATCAAATCACGCCCAGAAATTTCTTGATTAAACACAGTAAATAACGGTGCAGTAAGTTTCATCATCCACGCTAGTGACATTAAAAGTAAAATTCTTGTCAGCATTGCCAAACCAAGTCCAACAATACGACCAGACTGGCGTTGACTTTCAGGTAAACGCCCAACTAGGATACTAATAAAAATAATATTATCGACCCCTAAAACGATCTCCAAAGCAGCAAGTGTCGCAAGTGATATCCACGCTTCAGGATCAGTAATCCATTCAAACATAATTTTTCCTATAATAGAGTTAAATAAATCCGAAAGTGCGGATCATAATGGCTTTATGATGAAAAGCAATCGTTATTTACATTTAAGAGATAATTGATTAATCGTTTTTGAGCGTTTCAAAAATCGTTTCGGCAAGTTTAAGAGAAATTCCAGGTACAGAGGCTATTTCATCTAAGGTCGCCTTTTTTACACCTTGTAAACCACCAAGATATTTCAGTAAAGCCTGACGACGTTTAGCGCCCACGCCTTCGATGGTTTCTAAACCGCTTTGTGTAAAGGCTTTTTGACGTTTTTTACGGTGCCCACTTATTGCGTGATTATGGCTTTCATCACGGATATGTTGAATCAAATGCAATGCCAAACTATCATCAGGCAAATGAATTTCGCGGTCTTGTTTGCTGATAATCAGTACTTCCTGCCCTGCTCGACGATCCACACCTTTTGCCACACCAATTAAGTGCGGTCTATTTTTATCCCATTTTACTTGAAGATGTTGGAATGCATTCAGAGCACGATTTAATTGCCCTTTTCCACCATCAATAAAAATAATATCGGGAATTTTATCTTCTTCTAAATCACGCTCATAACGTTTCTGCAGCGCTTGTTCCATCGCAGCATAATCATCCCCGCCAGTAATGCCTTCAATATTAAAACGACGATAATCGGATTTCAGTGGACCTTCTTGATTAAAGACAACACAAGATGCTACCGTTTGATTTCCCATCGTGTGGCTTATATCGAAACATTCCATACGCTTAATTTCAGGAAGATTTAACAGCTCACACAACGCTTGATAACGCTCTGACATTCGTGAAGATTGTTTAAGTTGTACATTTAAAGCCGCTTTAGCATTAACCTGTGCGAGCTGTAAATATTTACTCTTATCGCCTTTTACACTTTCTTGAATCGTTACTTTTCTGCCCGCTTGATCAGTAAGAAGTTGCTCAAGCTCTGATTTTTCAGCTAATTGACGATCGACAATAATGCTATTCGGGATACTTCGTCCTTGATGACCTTGTAAATAAAATTGCCCCACAAAAGTTTCGGTAAGTTCCGATAAATCCGTATTGGCGGGTACTTTTGGGAAGTAACTGCGATTGCCGAGCACTTTTCCTTGACGAATAAACATCACCTGTACACAGGCTAAACCGTGTTGATAAGCGATGGACATAATATCCATGTCATCTAAACGCTCATTGGATACAAATTGTTTTTCTATAACTGAACGCACCACCTGAATTTGATCACGATAACGCGCAGCCTGTTCAAAATCTAAATTTCTGCTTGCCAGCTCCATTTTACCGATTAAATAATCTAACACCTGTTGATCTTTGCCTTGCAAAAATAAGCGCGCTAATTCAACTTGCTGATTATATTCTTCATCGGAAACATATCCCTGTACACAAGGTGCGGAACAACGCCCAATTTGATACTGCAAACAAGGACGAGAGCGGTTGGAATAAACGGAATTTTCACATTGGCGAACAGGGAAAAGTTTTTGCAAAAGCGATAACGTTTCACGCACTGCTCCCGCGTGAGGATAAGGCCCGAAATATTCGCCTGAAAATTTTTTAGAACCTCGATAAGAAGTGATTCTTGGATGACGTTCTTTGGTTAATAAAATAAATGGATAGGATTTATCATCACGCAATAATACGTTATAGCGAGGCTGATAAAGCTTGATGAAATTATGTTCTAGCAGTAAAGCTTCCGTTTCAGATGAAGTTAGCGTGGTGTCAATATGATGAATTGACGCCACCAACGCCTCTGTTTTTTTACTGCTCAGATTTTTACGAAAATAGCTTGAAAGACGTTTTTTTAAATCCTTTGCTTTCCCAACATAAATAACCTGTTCCTTATCGTCATACATACGATAAACACCAGGTTCGTGAGAGACATCCGCTAAGAACTTTTTAGCATCAAACATTTTAATTCGCCGCTAAAATTGCCCGCACTTTTTCCAAATCTTCAGCGGTATCAACTCCTACTGCAGGCACTTCTTTCGCAAGCTCCACATGAATGCGTTCGCCGTTATATAACACGCGAAGCTGCTCAAGTTTTTCTAGATTTTCAAGTTGAGTTGGTGCCCATTGCACATATTGTTTTATGAAACCCGCACGATATGCGTAAATGCCAATATGACGTAAGTAAGCGTCCGCAAGCTGTACCTTCTGAACATCCTGTAAATTCATAAACTGATCACGATCGTAAGGAATAACCGAACGGGAAAAATACAATACATAGCCATCTTTATCTGTTAACACTTTTACTGCATTTGGATTGAATAATTCCTCTGCATCATGAATTTTTACCGCAAGGCTTGCCATATTGACATTAAATTTTGCTAAATTATCTGCCACTTGTCGCACGATAACGGGAGGAATCAAAGGCTCATCGCCTTGAATATTGACAATGATTTCATTGTCAGGAATCGCTAATTTTTCTACAACTTCCGCTAAACGTTCTGTACCAGAATTATGATGAACCGAAGTCATACACACTTCCGCGCCAAAACTTTTGGCAACATCAGCAACATTTTCATTATCGGTGGCAATAATCACTCGGCTCGCCCCTGACTGCAATGCTTTCTCAAATACATGTTGAATCATTGGCTTACCCGCAATATCAGCAAGAGGTTTTCCAGGTAAACGACTTGATGCAAAACGAGCGGGGATAATCACGGTAAATGACATAATTTATTCCTTATTCTTTAATATTTCAGCTTTATCGGCAAGCAACACTGGCACACCATTTTTAATAGGATAAGCAATCTGTTCATAACAACAAATTAATCGTTGATTTTCTTGATCATATTGCAATCGAGCTAAACAACGCGGGCAAGCTATCACTTCAAGCAACTGAGGATTAATCTTTTCAGACATTTCTATATTGCTCAACAAGTTTGTCTATTTTGGCCCAAAAGAGCGGTAAATTTTCACTTTGTTTTTCAGCCTCAATAATCTCCGCATCGACAGGGACATACCACCAATTATCTTTGGCAAAAGATTGGCATTTTACGGCATCTTTTTCCGTCATAAAGAGCGGTTGATTTTCAGAAAGTTTTTCTAATTGAGACGCTTCAAAATGTTGATGATCTTGAAATGCTTGAGTTCGCTCTAATTGAATCCCTAACTTTTCTAACATAGTAAAAAAACGCTGTGGATTGCCAATCCCTGCGATGGCAACACCCGATTGAAATTCCTTTAATTGGCGTTTTTCATTGGTTTTTAAATTAATCGCGAAATGAGGCACGAGACGCATAACCGCATCTGAATACTGATTCTTTCCACCATTAGTGATCACAAAATCTACGGATTTTAATCGACTTGGTAATTCTCGCAATGGTCCTGCAGGCAATACAAAACCATTTCCCAACGCGCGCTCAGCATCCATTACGACAATTTCTAAATCACGCTGTAATTGATAATGCTGTAAACCATCGTCAGAAACAATAATATCGCACTCTGCTTGGCTTAAGAGTAATTCAATCGCTTGCTGGCGATTCGGGGAAATCACTACTGGCGTATTGGTGCGTTTCGCGATCAATACTGGTTCATCACCACCTTCAATCGGATTTGTATTTTCAGTGACGAATAACGGATACGTTTTAGATTTACTGCCGTAACCACGAGAAATCACACCTACGCGCAAACCTCGTTTTTTTAATTCTTCCACAAGCCAAACAACTACGGGCGTTTTGCCATTTCCACCAACAGACAAATTTCCCACAATTATCACTGGTTTTGGTGCGCGATAAGAAAACTTGAGCCCCAAAGAGAATAAGGCGCGACGAAGTTGGCTAATCAACCAAAATAACAAAGAAAAAGGCGATAAGAGCCAAATAAGTTTGGAATTGGAATACCAGAAGGGCATAGAAAATCCTTTCTAATAAGTGCGGATAAAATAACGCGAGTTTTTCAACTCGCGTTTTCGATAATCAATAAATTAGCCACTAAACTGCATACTGTGTAATTGTTTATAGGCTCCATTTTGTTCAAGCAATGCCTTATGGTTACCGCGCTCACGAATTTCACCGTGATCAACCACAAGAATTTCATCCGCATTTTCAATGGTTGATAAACGATGTGCGATTACGATAACAGTGCGCTCTTTCTTCAATTCATCTAATGCAGATTGAATTGCTCGTTCTGATTCCGTATCTAGTGCAGATGTAGCTTCATCTAAAATTAATACTGGAGAATTACGCAATAAAGCACGAGCAATCGCTAAACGTTGACGCTGGCCACCAGAGAGGCTCGCACCGTTTTCACCAATTACCGTATCAAAACCTTGTGGTAATTTTTCGATAAACTCTAAAGCATAAGCCGCTTTTGCTGCCGCAATAATTTCTTCGCGAGAATACTTATCCTGCGCTGCATAAGCAATATTATTCGCAATGGTATCGTTAAATAAATGCACTTGTTGAGAAACCACAGCGCAGTTTTCACGTAAATTAGATAAACGATAATCTTGGATATTTACGCCATCCAGTAAAATTTCACCTTGCTCAATATCGTAAAAGCGCGTCACTAAATTAGCAATGGTTGATTTACCCGATCCAGAACGTCCAACCAAAGCAACGGTTTTTCCTGCAGAAACGCTAAAAGAAATATTATTTAATGCAAGTTCCTCTTTTCCTTGATATGCAAAACTCACATTCTTAAATTCTAATTCACCTTTCGCGGGTTCAGCTTGGTAAGTACCATTATCTTTTTCTGGTTCTAAATCTAAAATGGCAAATAAAGTTTGACACGCTGCCATCCCCCGTTGGAATTGAGAGTTTACGTTCGTTAAAGATTTTAATGGACGCATCATCGCTAACATAGATGAGAAAACTACCGTAAAAGAACCCGCACTTAGGTTATCTTCCGCAATCAACGGCGTCGTCGCTAAAAACAATACTGCCGCCAAAGCAAGAGAAGCAATAATCTGTACAACAGGGTCGGAAATGGAATCTGCGGTGACCATTTTCATACCTTTACGACGCATATTGTTACTAACTTTATTAAAACGCTCTTCCTCTACAAGCTGACCACCAAACGAAAGTACGACTTTATGTCCTTTCAACATTTGCTCGGTCGTTGCTGTTAATTCTCCCATTGAATCTTGTAAATTCTTACTCAACTTACGGAAAATTTTTGAAACAATAGTGATCAACACCGCAATAATTGGCCCGATAACAAATAAAACAAGGGTTAATTCCCAGCTTGTATAAAACATTACGGCCAATAGCGAAATAATATATGCCCCTTCTCGCACAATAGTAATCAAAGAGCCTGAAGAAGAACTTGCAATCATCTCAGAATCATAAGTAATACGAGAAAGTAATTTGCCTGTTGAATTTCTGTCAAAGAAACTCACTGGCATAAACATCAAATGCTTAAACAAGCGACGACGCATTGTCATGACAACTTTGCCTGATACCCATGCTAAACAATAATTAGAAATAAAGTTAGAAACCCCACGCAAAAAAATCATTCCCACGACGACCACAGCCATCATTTTCAAAAATGAATGATCCGCCTTACCGAATCCATCATCTAGCAAAGGTTTTAATAAATAAATAAGACCTGAATCTGCCAAAGCATTAAGCACCAATGCGATAGCAGACACCAATAAACCCGCTTTAAAAGGTTTAATTGTTGGCCATAAACGCTTAAAAGTTTGTAAGGTTGAAAAATCATTTTCTTGTAATTTTTGCTCTTGCATAATCGCTATCTAATGGTAAAAATTGCGCGCATTGTACCTTTTATTCGCTCGAGAATCCAATTACACGCGCATACCAAGGGGAAAATTCTGTACGTGCTTGTTGGATTTCTAATCGGTCTTTAAAAAAATTTACCCTTACTTGCCCTGAAATAGCGGTATTTTCTACCGCACTTTTATAACGATGTAACCTTTCCATAACCGAATAATGAGGGAATTTCCACGGATTCCAACGCCCACTAGAAATAATCGCTATATCTGGTCTAACCTGGGAAAGTAAATATTCACTTGTCGATGTTTTACTCCCGTGATGCCCTACTTGTAACACATCAATTTTTCCTAAAGAGCGGGCAAAAATTTGCTCATTTTTTGCTTCAGCATCGCCAGTTAGCAAAACTCGATGCTTTCCATCATCGACTAAAATCACGCAAGAATGGGGATTATCTGCTCGCTCTACAATAGAATATGGTGAAAGTATTTGAAAATGTAGCCCTTGCCAATCCCAATGACGTCCAGCATTACAAAAAGTGCGGTGATTTTCCCCATAGTTTTTTCGTGAAGGGGTAATAAATTCCACATTCGGATACGCCTTTAAAATTGTCGAAGCACCACCTGCATGATCGTTATCGTCGTGGCTCAAAATCAACTTTTCCAAAGTAATCCCTTCTCTTTGCAAATAAGGCAAAATTTCTAATTCAGCCATATTCCCCCCTTGCCATGCAGGGCCTGTATCATAGAGAATCCCTTTACCATTTTTTACAATCAAAGTAGCTAAGCCCTGCCCCACATCTAAAGTATCTACCTGCCAAATTGGCTTGCTTAGTTGCTTGAACAACAAAATCATAAAACACAGCGACATAATGCCGAAAGAACATCGCAGAGCGTTGATTCGATCATTTTTTAGCAAAGGTTTACTGAGATTTAATGTAAAAAATTTTGCTCGTTTTACTTGCCAGGTTGTCGATGAAATCTCGGGTTCTCGATAAATACGCCAAATAATTAACATAAACATTCCCGCACAAAGAGCGGTTAAAACCAGCGCTAAATTAAATGAAACATTAAACCAATTTCCTTGAAAAACAGAAATTAACCAAGTGATTCCTTCCGCTAGTTTGTTTGCAAGTTGCCAAGAAAAACAAGCTCCATTAGTAAAAACAGCAAATAAAATCAAGGGTACGAGGAAAAAACTATAAAGTGGTACGGCAATAAGATTGGCTAAAAATCCACTCAACGATAAGCCATTAAATAAAAAAAGCTGCAAAGGCGTAAAAAAGAGCAATAACCCAAATTGCAAATGAAATAAACTTAAAATCCACCGCACTTTTGGTGAAAAGGATCGATTTTTCCATTGAAAAAGAGAAAAAGGCACATAACGATACCATAGGATCAAACAAGCAACGGCTCCACAAGAAAGCCAAAAACTGACCGAAAGCGGCATTAATGGATCGCATAAAAGCAAGAATCCGATAACCAGCGTAAAAAGCTGAAGAGGCGAATAATGTCGCCTCATTATTTGAACGAAGAAAACGAAAACAAGTGCTGAAATCGCACGGAAAGTTGGCACGCTAAAACCAGCCAAATACGCATAAATTAAAGCAAATAAAACACCAAAAACTAAAGGAAAATAAGGATGAATAAAACGGGTGGGGAAAAATACTTGCACAACACGCGCCAAGTAAAATCCAATTCCCATAGCCAACCCAATATGTAAGCCAGAAATAGCAATAAGATGCGCGGTATTCGTTTGTTGGTAAATTGACCAAGTTTTTTTATCTAGCCAAGCCCGTTCGCCAAAAGCTAACGCGATCAATAAACCTTGTAGGGATAATCCTTCCGTTTGCTTTTTTACTTGTTGCAATTTTTCTGCGCGCAATGATGAAATATCAGCAATTTTCACCGAACTTTTTACGGTTCCAACAGCCGTAATTCCCTTTGAAAAATACCATTGTTGCCGATCAAATCCGCCAAAATTTAATCTCGCAGAAAGGGGGCGTAAGGAAATTTCCGCTTGCCAGATTTCCGATAATTGAGGCACCTCTTTTGTTTTCCAATTTAAAAAAATTCGTTGCGCTCGTAAGTTATCCGCCAATGTTGCTGTGGCGATAAGAGTTTGATAATCCTGTTGGTGCAAAATTTCTTGAATCTCAAAAGTTACCACTTGTTTTTGAGCGGTAACGCTTTGAGCCTGTTGTAACAAACTGAATGCGGAATGATGTGTATACCCTAGAGAAACAACAAAAAAAGCAAGAAAAACGAAGAAATTTATACGCAAAAAAATAAAAAGAAAAATCAAAGCAAGCGCAATAACCAGAGCAACTCGCCAAGGCAATAACAATGACTGTGGTAGAAATAACAACGTTAAATCCGCAACAATCAACAAGATAACTAAGGTTATTAAGTTTAATTTCATTTTTATCGCAATTTTAGGCTTATCGTTCTAAGCCTAAAATAGATTCATCTCAATGTGCAAAAGGTTGCTGACGTTTCTGCGATCTATATCGCAAAAATAAATGTTTCAGGAAAATTTACTTGCTAAAAAAAACAACTTCTGATATTTATAGCGCCCTCAAAAATTGGGTTCCTAAAAGTGCTGTCAGGAACAAACTAAAATAACAAGACAGGAAGTCGTGAAGTTCACGCTTAAATTCTGTATGTATTAGGAGTGAGAGATGTCAAAAGCATCGTTGAGCTTGCTAGATTTAGCAGGCGTAAAGCCTTATCAAATGAAAAAAGATGAAGAATATATGAGTGAAGATCAAATTCTTCATTTCAGAAAAATTCTTAATGCTTGGCACGAGCAAATCGTGGAAGAAGCTTCTCGCACCGTTGCACATATGCAGGATGAAGTGACCAATTTCCCCGATCCCGCAGACCGAGCAACTCAGGAAGAGGAATTCAGTCTAGAATTACGTAATCGTGATCGCGAACGTAAACTAATGAAAAAAATTGAAGCCACCTTGAAAAAACTTGATACCGATGATTTTGGTTACTGTGATTGTTGCGGTGAAGAAATTGGCATTCGCCGTTTAGAAGCACGCCCAACAGCAGATCTTTGCATTGATTGCAAAACTTTAGCTGAAATCCGCGAAAAACAAGTCGCTGGTTAATTCATTCTATTGAAAAATACAAAAGTGCGGTTAAAATTAGC
This sequence comes from Haemophilus seminalis, assembly GCF_006384255.1. Classification (GTDB taxonomy): domain Bacteria; phylum Pseudomonadota; class Gammaproteobacteria; order Enterobacterales; family Pasteurellaceae; genus Haemophilus; species Haemophilus seminalis. The sequence continues at coordinate 347,562 of NZ_VCED01000003.1, read as the reverse complement.
CGCACTTTTTTGCATTTAAAAATGCGGAAAAATCCCCTTGCCTTTTTCTTTACAGAAAAAGAGCTAAGTCATTTATTTCCAACTAAAAAACGGAGTAAATTATTCTTACTTATATCAAAAATTTGTTTGGCAAGAAGACAAAAAAATCAAAAGAGGTTGCCAAAACAAGTGCTCATTCTAAACGAGTTGAGTGTTCTAACAGTCAAATGCCAAAAGCGCGAGCAAAAAAATCAGAACAACCACACCGCTACTATAAAAATGTGATTAAAGCGGCTCAATTTGATATTTCACCGCGTGATTTTAGCCGTAATGCACTCACCGTAGTGGAAAAACTACAACGTCAAGGTTTCGAAGCTTATATCGTCGGTGGATGTATCCGCGATTTATTGCTCGGTAAAAAACCAAAAGATTTTGATGTGGCAACAAACGCCCGCCCAGAGCAAATCCAAAATATTTTTCAACGACAATGTCGTTTAGTCGGTCGCCGTTTCCGATTAGCACATATTATGTTTGGTCGAGATATTATTGAAGTCGCCACTTTCCGTGCCAATCACAGCGATGCTCGCAATGAAAATCAAGCGAAGCAGAGCAATGAAGGCATGTTACTGCGCGATAATGTTTACGGTACGATTGAACAAGATGCAGAACGCCGAGATTTTACGGTCAATGCGCTGTATTACAATCCGCAAGACAATACCTTACGTGATTATTTTAATGGTATTCATGATCTCAAAGCGGGAAAACTACGCTTAATCGGTGATCCAGTTACACGTTATCAAGAAGATCCTGTGCGCATGCTACGCTCAATTCGTTTCATGGCAAAACTTGATATGTTCCTTGAAAAACCGAGCGAGCAGCCAATTCGTGAACTTGCGCCTTTATTAAAAAATATTCCGCCAGCCCGCTTATTTGACGAAAGTTTAAAATTATTGCAGGCAGGACAAGGGGTAAAAACCTATCGTTTATTACGACAATATGGTTTATTTGAACAACTTTTCCCTGCATTAAGCCCATATTTTACAGAGAAAGAAGATAGCTTTGCAGAACGCATGATCGTCACCGCACTTACTTCTACGGATGAACGTGTTGCTGATAAACTCCGTATTAATCCTGCATTCTTATTTGCAGCATTTTTCTGGTATCCATTACGCGAAAAAGTGGAAATTTTGAAAAATGAAGGCGGTTTAAATAATCATGATGCTTATGCTTTGGCGGGGAATGAAGTTTTAGACTTATTCTGCCGTGCTTTGGCTGCACCACGTCGTCATACTGCGGTCATTCGGGACATTTGGTTCTTACAACTACAATTATTGAAACGTACTGGTTCAGCACCAATGCGCACCATGGAACATCCAAAATTCCGTGCTGGCTTTGATTTACTGGCTATGCGTGCAGAAATTGAAGGTGGCGAAACGATTGAATTGGCCAAATGGTGGCACGAATATCAATTCAGCAATGGTGAACAGCGTGAACAGTTAGTACACGAGCAACAACGCTTACATCCCAAACCAAAGAAAAAATACTACCGTCCACGCCGTCGTAAAACAACGCGTTCAGCAGAATAAGGGAAGAGATGATTACTGCATATATTGCCCTTGGTAGCAATTTGAATACACCAGTAGAACAATTACATTCTGCGCTTAAAGCGATAAGTCAGTTACCAAACACACATTTGGTAACGACGAGCTCTTTTTATAAAAGCAAACCGCTCGGCCCACAAGATCAACCCGATTATGTGAATGCCGTTGTAAAAATTAAAACCGACCTTAGCCCACTTGCACTATTAGATGAATTGCAACACATTGAAAATGAGCAAGGTCGAGTACGTTTACGTCGCTGGGGTGAGCGTACATTAGATTTAGATATTTTGCTCTACGGCAACGAAATCATTCAAAACGAGCGCTTAACGATTCCCCATTATGATATGCATAACCGTGAGTTTGTCATTGTGCCGTTATTTGAAATCTCATCGGATCTGGTCTTACCTAACACTCAACCACTAGTAGATTTGGTCAAGCAATTTGATGACCATGAAATGGTAAAATTAAATCCCTAGAAATTTCACCGCACTTTTATGAACCTCAAAAGTGCGGTAGAATCTACCCACATTTTTCTTCATTCATGACCCGTTATGGAAAGCTTAACTCAATATATCCCTGATGAATTTTCTATGCTCCGCTTCGGCAAAAAATTCGCGGAAATTCTTTTAAAATTGCATACAGAAAAAGCAATCATGGTTTATCTTAACGGAGATCTTGGCGCAGGAAAAACAACGCTGACACGCGGAATGTTGCAAGGTATCGGTCATCAAGGTAATGTAAAAAGCCCAACTTATACGCTGGTTGAAGAATACAATATTGCAGGCAAAATGATTTATCATTTTGATTTATATCGGTTAGCAGATCCTGAAGAACTCGAATTTATGGGTATTAGAGATTATTTTAATACTGATAGCATTTGCTTAATTGAATGGTCTGAAAAAGGTCAAGGCATATTGCCAGAAGCTGATATTTTAGTAAATATTGATTATTACGATGATGCACGAAATATTGAATTAATCGCACAAACAAACTTAGGTAAAAATATTATAAAAGTATTCTCTAATTAATTTATTTATGAAAACTAAAATTTTATTTTTTCTTTTTTTCTCAACGTTTAGCTTCTCTCTTTTTGCAGCCCCAATTACGATTGCGATTGACCCAGGTCATGGAGGAAAAGATCCAGGTGCAATCAGCCGAAATTTAGGCATTTATGAAAAAAATGTCACTCTTTCGATTGCAAAAGAGTTAAAAGCCTTACTCGATAAAGATCCAAATTTTCGCGGCGTATTAACACGAAGCGGTGATTACTATATTTCCGTGCCTGAGCGTTCAGAAATCGCACGTAAATTTAAAGCGAATTATCTCATTTCCATTCATGCGGATTCATCTGAATCACCTGAACGTCGCGGTGCCTCTGTCTGGGTGTTATCAAACCGTCGAGCCAATGATGAAATGGGTCAATGGTTAGAAGACGATGAAAAACGCTCCGAATTACTTGGTGGTGCAGGAAAAGTGCTTTCGCACAATAACGATAAATATCTTGACCAAACTGTGCTTGATTTACAATTTGGCCATAGCCAACGTACCGGTTATGAACTTGGCAAACATATTTTAAGTCATTTTTCTAAAGTGACGACCTTAAGCCGCAGTGTTCCTCAACACGCAAGCCTTGGTGTTTTACGTTCACCTGATATTCCTTCCGTATTAGTGGAAACAGGTTTTCTATCAAATTCTGATGAAGAACAAAAACTTAACTCCCCTGCTTATCGTCGTCGTATCGCCTATATGATTTATGAGGGATTAGTGGTTTTCCGCGGCGGAAAAGCTAAATCTTTCATAAGTGATGATATTGTTCAGAATAGCAAACAAAGTGATACAAAAAATACTGAAAAAAATGACCGCTATTCTGATAAAAATACCAATGAGAGCAGCGTAAAAGATAGTGGACTTCGGCACACAGTCAAAAATGGGGAAAGTTTAGGAAGCCTTGCGGATAAATATGATGTCAAAGTAGCAGACATTGTGACGTTAAATAAATTAAAACGCGAAGCACTTTGGATTGGTGAAACCATCAAAATTCCAGATAATGGAAAAACTCAGAAAGCACAAGATGAAAAAATAAATTCATCAAAAAATAAAGAAAGTTCGGTGAAAAAGGCAGAGAAAACGACTGAAAAAACCAACACTCCAAAAGTAGAAAAATCAGAAAATAAAACGGATAAAAATAAATCCTCAAATAAAACAAAAAAAGAGGAAACCTCATCCACTAAAAAATCTGATGAGAAAAAAGAAATCCCACTTTACCATGTCATTCAAAAAGATCAGACAATCTATGCTGTATCGCGAGAATACAATATTTCAGTCAACCAAATTTTAAAGCTGAATCCAAAATTAAAAGATGGTAAAGCCCTGAGCGGACAAAAAATTAAATTAAGAGAAAAATAAATGCCAATTAAAATTCTTTCCCCACAACTTGCTAACCAAATTGCTGCTGGTGAAGTGGTAGAACGCCCTGCGTCTGTGGTGAAAGAATTAGTGGAAAATAGCCTTGATGCAGGTGCAAATAAAATCCAAATCGATATCGAAAATGGTGGGGCAAATTTAATCCGCATTCGTGACAATGGCTGTGGTATTCCAAAAGAAGAATTAAGTCTTGCTTTGGCACGACATGCTACGAGTAAAATAGCCGACCTTGACGATCTAGAAGCCATTTTAAGTTTAGGGTTTCGTGGCGAAGCATTGGCGAGTATCAGCTCTGTATCGCGCTTAACGCTCACCTCTCGCACCGAAGCGCAAACTGAAGCTTGGCAAGTTTATGCACAAGGTCGTGATATGGAAACAACAATCAAACCCGCATCACATCCTGTCGGCACAACAGTTGAAGTTGCCAATCTTTTTTTCAACACGCCAGCCCGCCGAAAATTTTTGCGCACAGATAAAACAGAATTTGCGCATATTGATGAAGTCATTCGCCGCATTGCTTTAACAAAATTCAATACGGCATTTACATTAACACATAATGGGAAAATCATCCGTCAATATCGTCCTGCTGAAGAGCTCAATCAGCAACTAAAACGTGTCGCAGCTATTTGTGGGGATGATTTTGTCAAAAATGCCTTACGAATTGATTGGAAACACGATGATTTACACTTATCGGGCTGGGTAGCCACACCAAATTTTAGCCGAACTCAAAATGATTTAAGTTATTGCTACATTAATGGCCGAATGGTTCGAGATAAAGTGATCAGTCATGCTATTCGACAAGCCTATGCTCAATATTTACCAACGGATGCTTATCCTGCATTTGTGTTGTTTATTGACTTAAATCCACATGATGTGGATGTCAATGTCCATCCAACCAAACATGAAGTGCGCTTTCACCAACAACGCCTCATTCATGATTTCATTTACGAAGGCATCAGCTATGCGCTAAACAATCAAGAACAGCTTAATTGGCACACAGAGCAAAGTGCGGTAGAAAATCACGAAGAAAATACGGTGCGTGAACCCCAACCGAATTACAGCATTCGTCCTAATCGTGCAGCTGCGGGGCAAAATATCTTTGCGCCACAATATCATGAAAAACCACAGCAAAATCAACCGCACTTTTCTAACACACCAGTGTTGCCAAATCATGTAAGTACTGGTTATCGAGATTACCGTTCCGATGCACCGAGTAAAACTGAGCAACATTTATATGGTGAATTATTACGCACATTACCGCCTACAGAGCAAAAGGATATATCGAATACAGCACAACAAAATATTTCAGATACAACTAAAATCATCTCAACTGAAATAATTGAGTGTTCATCACATCTGCGCGCCCTTTCACTTATTGAAAATCGCGCGCTGTTATTACAACAGAAACAAGATTTCTTTTTGCTTTCATTGGAGAAATTACAACGCTTGCAATGGCAATTAGCTTTACAACAAATACAGATTGAACAACAACCATTGTTGATTCCAATCGTGTTTCGCTTAACTGAATCACAATTTCAAGCATGGCAACAATATTCAGATGACTTCAAAAAAATTGGCTTTGAATTTATTGAAAATCAAGCACAATTACGCTTAACCTTAAATAAAGTGCCAAGTTTATTGCGTACACAAAATCTACAAAAATGCGTGATGGCAATACTGACTAGAGATGAAAATTCATCACCATTTTTAACCGAACTTTGCGCACAATTAGAATGCAAAACCTTTAACACTTTAGCGGATGCACTTAATTTATTGAGCGATACAGAACGTTTACTGACGCAAACAAATCGCACGGCATTTTCCCAGTTGCTAAAACCGGTTAACTGGCAGCCTTTATTAAACGAAATTTAGATTCTTCATGAAACCAACAGCAATTTTTTTAATGGGCCCTACGGCCTCAGGCAAAACGGATTTAGCCATTCAACTACGAAGCCAATTTCCAGTCGAAGTGATTAGTGTGGATTCGGCTCTTATTTATAAGGGAATGGATATTGGCACAGCGAAACCATCAAAAGAAGAACTTGCTCTTGCGCCTCACCGTTTGATTGATATTTTAGATCCTTCGGAAAGCTATTCCGCAATGAATTTCCGCGATGATGCGCTACGAGAAATGGCAGAAATTACCGCTCAAGGCAAAATTCCGTTACTAGTGGGTGGTACGATGTTGTATTACAAAGCCTTAATCGAAGGGCTTTCGCCCTTGCCTTCTGCTGATGAAAATATTCGCGCCGAGCTTGAACAAAAAGCAGCTCAACAAAGTTGGGCAGCATTACATGCCGAACTCGCCAAAATCGATCCTATTTCTGCCTCCCGAATTAATCCAAGTGATTCTCAACGAATCAATCGTGCTTTAGAGGTTTTTTATATCACGGGAAAATCACTCACAGAGCTGACGGAAGAAAAAGGCGAAGCCTTGCCTTATGATTTTGTGCAATTTGCAATTGCCCCCCAAGATCGTCATATTTTGCATGACCGCATTGAACAACGCTTTCATAAAATGATTGAACTGGGCTTTAAAGAAGAGGTAGAAAAACTTTATGTGCGTGATGATTTAAATATTAATCTACCGTCAATTCGCTGTGTAGGCTATCGTCAAATGTGGGAATATTTACAAGGTGATTACGATCACGAGGAAATGATTTTCCGTGGTATTTGCGCAACTCGCCAACTTGCAAAACGCCAGCTTACTTGGCTGCGCGGTTGGAAAACACCAATACAATGGCTGGATAGTTTACAACCTAAACAAGCGAAAGAAACCGTATTACGTCACTTAGATTCCTATCAAAAAGGTTAGAAAAAATGACCGCACTTTCTGCCCTCATTGAACAAAAATTACAATCTCTTGGCACAATCCTGTGCCAATCTTTTCCAGAACTTTCCCCAGAAAAAATTCACGAAGCTATTCAACAAAATTCAAATCATCCAGAACTGCCTGTTTATCAATTAGGCTATGCTATGGCAATGTCTGACTTTGTGGAAAAAGTCTTGCAAAAATACCCGCACTTGGTGAAACAATGGTGGGAAAAATCGCCCTGTTTTGCAGATTGCTCTGCCTATATTGAACGTTTGAATAGAGAGTTAGCCAATGTACATGACGAAACCGCACTCTATCAAACATTACGCCAATTCCGTAACATTGAAATGGTAAAATTAAGTTTTTGTCAAAGTTTGAATCTTGCGACTGTTGAGGAAATTTTTGTTCAGCTTTCACAACTTGCAGAAAGTTTAATTATCGCTGCCCGCGATTGGCTTTATTATCAAGCCTGTGCAGAAATGGGTACGCCAATGGATGAACAAGGCAACCCGCAACAGCTTTATATTCTAGGCATGGGGAAATTAGGTGGCTTTGAACTCAATTTTTCCTCGGATATTGATTTAATTTTCACTTATCCATCACAAGGGGAAACGTCTATTGAGAATACGAATGCTCGACGTTCGGTGGATAATGGAAAATTTTTTACGCGTTTAGGGCAACGCCTTATTTCTGCCTTAGATGAATTTACTTCTGATGGTTTTGTGTATCGAACCGATATGCGCTTGCGCCCATTTGGTGACAGCGGTGCACTTGTTCTCAGCTTTGCGGCAATGGAACAATATTATCAAGATCAAGGTAGAGATTGGGAACGCTATGCGATGATTAAAGGGCGAGTATTGGGCGCACAAACAAAGGATCCCAACGTTTCAAAATTGCAAAAAATGTTACGCCCCTTTGTGTATCGTCGCTATATTGACTTTAGTGTGATTCAATCTTTACGCGAAATGAAAGGCAAAATTGAGCGAGAAGTACGCCGTCGTGGTTTGAAAAATAATATTAAACTAGGTGCAGGTGGTATTCGTGAAGTCGAATTTATCGTGCAAGTTTTTCAACTCATTCGAGGCGGGCGAGAAATCAATCTGCAACAACATTCACTCTTAAAGATCTTGCCTGAAATTACCAAACTAGGATTAATTACCGAGCAACAATTCCACGATTTACGTGAAAGTTATATTTTTTTACGCCGCGTAGAAAACATTCTACAAGCTATTAACGATCAACAAACTCAAACACTACCAACCGATGAAATAGATCAAATTCGTTTAGTCGAGGCATGTAAAACATTCACCTGTTTAAATGAAAATAATCAAACCATTGAAAAACATTATCCAATAGAAAATTGGGACGATTTTTACCGCACTTTGCAACAAAAACAAGAAAAAGTGCGGGCGGTATTTACTCAATTAATCGGTGATGAACAAGACGAGCCTTCACAAACTGATAGCCAATGGCAAGATTTTTTAGAAGCAGATTTTGAGGATATTGAACAGATATTATTAGAGAGCGGAATATCAGAAAATAATATTGACGAAGTTTTAGAAAAGCTTGCTCAATTCAAAGACAGCCTAAATCACAGAGTGATTGGTTCGCGTGGGCGTGATGTTTTGAGTCATTTGATGCCAACAGTACTTGCACTCATTTTTGAACAAGAAAATTACCGCACTTTGCTTCCACGGATTCTGAACATTATTGAAAAAATTTCGAGTCGCACGACTTATTTAGAATTATTATTGGAAAATCCTCGCGCACTTCAGCAAGTTATTGAACTTTGTGCGCAGTCTCAACTTATTTCAGAGCAACTGGCCCGCCATCCTATCTTATTAGATGAATTGCTTAATACAGAAGCGCTACGCCATCCGTTGCCATTTACCCAATATCCTGCAGAGTTACACCAATATTTGCTTCGTTTACCACCTGATGATGAAGAACAGCTTATTGATGCTTTACGTCAATTTAAACAAGCAACCCTATTAAAAGTGGCCGCAGCAGATATATTGGGGACATTACCGGTGATGAAGGTAAGCGATCATTTAACCTATCTTGCCGAAGCGATTATTGAAGTCGTTGTGAATCTAGCTTGGAAACAAGTTTCATCTAGATTTGGTGTACCTGAACATTTACAAAATGATGAAAAAGGATTTTTAGTGATTGGTTATGGAAAACTGGGTGGTATTGAACTCGGTTATAAATCCGATTTAGACCTCGTATTTTTGTACGATGCCGTAGAAAGTCAAACAACAGGTGGAAAAAAAGTGATTGATAGCAATCAATTTTACCTACGCTTGGCACAAAAGATTGTAAGTATTTTCAGCATAAATACTTCCGCTGGCGTACTTTATGAGGCTGATATGCGCCTACGCCCGTCTGGCGATGCTGGCTTAATTGGCTGCTCTCTTTCTGCATTTGCCCATTATCAATTAAATGAAGCTTGGACATGGGAAAAACAAGCGCTTGTGCGTGCTCGCCCAGTATTTGGTGAATCATCTCTTAAAACGAAATTTGAGCATATCCGCCAACAAGTACTTTCTGCATCACGAGATATTGAGCAATTAAAACGAGATGTTGTGGAGATGCGAGAAAAAATGTTCACACATTTGTCCCATTCAAAAGATGGTGAATTTAATCTTAAAACAGATCGCGGCGGTATCACTGATATTGAATTTATCGCTCAATATTTAATGCTTGCCAATGCTCCGCAAAACCCACAACTGACAAAATGGTCAGACAACGTACGTATTTTCAATGATATGGCAGAGGCTCAAATTATTAGCCAAACAGACTGCGACACATTAAAACAATGTTATGTTGATTTACGCAATGCTATTCACCATTTAAATTTGATAGGTAAATCCTCTGTTGTAGATGAAACTGAATTTGTCAAAGAGCGGTCATTTATTCAAGCATTTTGGGATAAGCTATTTAATTCATAAAATAGAAATTAAACCCCATTTTAATGAACTAGATCTAGCATTTCCTGTGCATTGGCTAAGGCTAATTCTGTAATTTCACTTCCGCCCAAAAGTCTTGCCAAGGCTGGTACACGTTCAGCTTGTGAAAGTGCGGTCATTTGTGTTTCAGTTTTATTATCCACAGTAAATTTTTCTACATTGAACTGATGGTGGCCATGACAAGCAACCTGTGGCAAGTGGGTTACGCATAATACTTGGCAACGTTCACTTAATTGACGTAAAAGTTTTCCGACAACACTGGCTGTTTTTCCGCTAATACCCACATCCACTTCATCGAAAATTAACGTTGGAATAGCCGATTGATCAGAAGTTAAAACTTGAATGGCTAAAGAAATACGAGAAAGCTCACCACCAGAGGCAATTTTAGCTAACGGTTGAGGTTGTTGACCTAAATTACTACGCAAAGTAAAAATCACATTATCCGCACCGTTTGATCCTACTTTATCTAAATCCGTATTCAACTCTACATAAAATTCTGCATTTTCCATTGCAAGTTGTTTTATCGACTGCGTGACATTCTGCGCTAAGCGAGCTGCAGAGTGCTGACGACTTGCAGTTAATGCGCTAGCTATTGCTTGCATTTGTTCAAATGCGAGTTTTTCTTGCTCAATCAACATATCTTCACTTTCAGAAAAATCTAAAAGTGCGGTTAATTCTGCTTTTAATTTTTTGTGATGTTCCACAAGATCTTCAGGCTTAACTTGATGTTTACGAGCAAGTTGTAAAGCCTGACTAATTCTCTGTTCGATTTCCTGTAAAAGTTGAGGATCCTGCTCGATATTACTCGATAAATTTCGCACTTCACTGGTTGCTTCTTGCACTTGAATCAATGCATCATTCAACATACTTTGCACTTCAGCATATTGCGGATCAAGTTCAGCTAATTCATCAATATATTGTGTCGCACGATAAAGCAAACTATCGATATTTACCGTATCATTTTCACTTAAAATTTGCAGGGCTGATTGAGAAAGTTGAGTTAACTGTTCACTGCTAGATAAACGACGTTGTTCATCTTCTAATTCCAAATATTCATTTGGTCGAAGGTTAAACTCATCTAACTCATCCACTTGATACTGTAAAAGTTGTTTACGAGCTTCATTTTCTGCCACTTTTTGTTGAAAGGTTTTAACTTGATTTTGAAGATTTTTCCATGCCTGATAATCTTCACGCATTTTCACAAGTAATTCAGAATGAGCGGCAAAATTATCAACTAACTGAAGCTGATAGTCATTTTTTAGCAATAATTGAGAAGCGTGCTGCCCATTAATATGAACAAGATATTGACCAATTTCTTTTAATTGAGACGCGGATACAGGAGTACTATTAATAAAAGCTTTAGAACGTCCGTCCGCATTAATCACACGACGCAAAATACATTCAGTTGGATTATCTGGATCTTGTAATTCTTGCTCATTCAACCATTGATAAGCAGGATTATGCGATTCTAGTTGAAAAGTTGCACAAATTTCTGCACGTTCTTGCCCTTCGCGTACCATTGAGGTTTCTACTCTTTGTCCGAAACATAAACCTAAAGCATCAATGGCAATAGATTTACCAGCCCCAGTTTCTCCAGTAATAACAGACATTCCTTTCGCCAATTCGATATCAAGCTGGCGAACAATCGCAAAATTATTGATAGTAAGTTGAGTAAGCATAGCAAAATCCTTTAACTGTATATCAATCATATTACAGCTGATTTAATTTACAGTAAAGGATTTTTTTACAGTATTTTACTGATACATTTCCACTAGGCTTTTTATAAAAATCAAAATGATTTCAACCAACCTAATTTGGTACTTAATACATTGTAATAATTATAATTTTTCAGATGAAGCAAGCGAAGTTTATGCTCGCTTTTTTGAATATGCACCACGTCATCAGGCGTAAAAGGTAAGGCTATTTGACTATCACAACCCACTTCCAATTGAGATGTATTATGCTCAGCAAAACGAATCGATATTTTGCTATCACCATCAATAACAAGGGGACGAGAAGTTAATGTATGCGGAAACATTGGCACTAGCGCAATCGCATTAAGATTCGGTGTCAAAATCGGACCACCAGCGGAAAGAGAATAAGCCGTAGAGCCTGTTGGAGTAGAAACAATTAATCCATCAGAACGTTGTGAAAATGCAAACTTATCATTGATATATACATGAAAATCGATCATATGCGCAATTTTTGCAGGGTGAATAACCGCCTCATTCACAGCATTCCCAGTCGATACAATTTCACCTGCACGCTCAATTTTTGCTTCCAATAAAAAACGTTCTTCCACAAAGAATTCTCCACGCTCTAAACAAGCTTCAAGTTGAGCATAAGCATTTTTCGGGTCAATATCTGTTAAAAATCCCAAATTACCACGGTTGATACCAATCAATGGAATATCATATTTTGCTAATACGCGAGCACGCCCCAACATATTGCCATCACCACCAATCACAATAACCAACTGTGCTTGGCAACCAATTTCATCAAGTGTTGCAAGATTTTCTGCAGGAAGCCCCAGTTTTTCAGCAACATCTTTTTCCATCATTACTTGATAGCCGCGTTCCGTTAACCAGTGAAACAAATTTTTGTGCATTTGTAGGTTAATATCATTTCTAGGTTTTCCTACAAGCCCAATGGTTTTAAAGGAACGATATAAATTATTCATAAAATAAACCGCACTTGAATTTAACATTTTCGTCATTATATAGTTTTTTGTTAGACTATAGATAACGACTATGGCGAATTTTGTATTTACGGAGAAAAAAATGTCAGAACAAGAACAAAAAATTGAAACCCCAGAAGTAGAAAAGCAAGAAGACGCTGTTGTGGAAGAAACACAACAAACAGAGCCTTCTCAAGAACTTGATCCTTTAGAAGAAGCTATTGCGCGAGTGCAAGAGCTTGAAGAACAGCTAAAAACTCAAATAGAAGAAGCGGCAAACAAAGAACAGGATATTTTACTTCGCTCTCGTGCTGAAATTGAAAATCTTCGTCGTCGTACTGAACAAGACGTAGAAAAAGCACATAAATTCGCATTAGAAAAATTCTCAAAAGACATTTTGAATACTATCGATAACCTAGAGCGTGCACTTGCCACTCCAGCAAATAAAGAAGATGAAAGCGTAAAAGCCTTATTTGACGGCGTAGAACTGACCTTAAAAGAATTAGTTTCAACCGTTGGTCGTTTTGGTGTAGAAGCTGTGGGGGTTGTCGGTGAAGCATTTAATCCTGATTTACATCAAGCCATTTCAATGCAGCCTGCTGAAGGCTTTGAAACCAATCAAATTAGCGTCGTATTGCAAAAAGGCTACACCTTAAATGGTCGAGTCATTCGCCCAGCGATGGTAATGGTGGCCGCTTAAGCCATAAGATAAAAAAGAGCGGTCGATTTTTCGGCCGTTTTTACCAATCACTCCATAAGGATCCGCAATGGTTGATTTCGATCTCACACCTTTAAAAAAGGCTATTTTACGGTTAGAAGAGGGTCTAATTCGTTATCAAGAAGACATTTCTGATATTCAAATTCGCGATGGTTTGGTTCAACGCTTTGAATTTACGTATGAAATTAGCCATAAAATCCTTAAACGTTATTTAGAAAAAACCTCCGCTAACCCTGATGAATTTGATGAAATGACTTTTCAAAATATCATCCGATTAGGAAATGAAAAAAATCTATTAATGAGAGATTGGACATATTGGCGAAAATTTCGAGATATGCGAAGCCGTACAAGCCACACTTACGATGAAGAAACTGCCATTCAGGTTGTATCTGGCATACCTGAATTTTTACAAGAAGCCAAATTTTTACAACAGGCTCTACAAGAGAAATTAGATGCTTATCATTTCTAGTCAAGAGCTTGAGATTATCAAAGCAATTTTGCAACGCTATGTGCCCGAACATTCTGTTTGGGCATTTGGTTCACGTGTTAAAGGCACGACAAAACCCTATTCAGATTTAGATTTGGCCATCATAACAAACACCCCGCTTAATTTACAAACTCACGCCGATCTAGTTGATGCCTTTTCCGAATCTGACTTGCCTTGGCGCGTTGATCTTGTAGATTGGTCATTAACTAGCGAAAAATTTAAACAAATCATTTTAAATTGTTACGAAGTCATTCAGTAATCTATTCCCTCAGTCAAAACTTTGATCTCGCTCACAAAATCAAAAAATATTTGAGAAAAGTTCTCAACAACTTAATTTGATATTTTTCTAATAAAATCAATCTCTAACAAAATTCTCTTGCAATGAAACGCCTAAAAACACTACATATTGTGTGTTGATTATCTTTTTAGATCTATATATAGTGCACTCCGCATTTCAAAAACACTATATATTGGAGCTATATCATGAGTAACTTTGGGGTCATCAAGCGCGATGGTTCTCGTGCAGAGTTTGAGATTCAACGTATCATCAATGCCATTAAAAAAGCCGCAAGTGCGGTCAATATTTCCGATGAATTTTATTGCCACCAAATTGGGCAAGAAGTAGGAAATGAAATTTTCACCCATCATCAAGGCGAGATTGATATTAATCAGATTCAAAAAATCGTTGAAGATAAATTGATGGCAAGTCGTTATCCCGAGGTTGCTCGTGCGTATATCGAATATCGTCATGATCGTGATTTAGCCCGTGAAAAACGTAGTCAGTTAACAAAAGAAATTGAAGGTTTGATTGAACAAAGCAACGTCGAATTACTTAATGAAAACGCCAATAAAGACGCGAAAGTGATTCCAACACAACGTGATTTGCTTGCTGGTATTGTGGCAAAACATTATGCCAAACACCATATTCTTCCACGCGATGTGGTGGAGGCTCATGAAAAAGGGGAAATTCATTATCACGATTTAGATTACGCGCCGTTCTTCCCAATGTTTAACTGTATGTTAGTTGATTTAAAAGGGATGCTTTCTCGTGGTTTTAAAATGGGCAATGCGGAAATCGAACCGCCAAAATCCATTGGCACCGCAACAGCAGTGACAGCACAAATTATTGCCCAAGTTGCCAGCCATATTTACGGCGGCACAACCATTAATCGAATTGATGAAGTACTTTCCCCTTATGTACAAATCAGTTACGAAAAACACCTCAAACATGCCCAAGAATGGAATGTGCCTGATGTTGAAGGTTATGCAAAAGCATTAATTGAAAAAGAATGTTTCGATGCCTTCCAATCTTTAGAATATGAAGTCAATACACTGCATACTTCGAATGGACAAACACCATTTGTTACCTTTGGTTTTGGTTTAGGTACAAGCTGGCAATCCCGCTTAATTCAGCAAGCTATTTTGAAAAATCGGATTCGTGGACTTGGAAAAAATCATAAAACGCCAGTATTTCCAAAACTTGTTTTCACCATCAAAAAAGGCTTGAACCAAACTAAAGGCGATCCGAATTACGATATCAAACAACTCGCATTGGAATGTGCATCAAAACGTATGTATCCAGATATTCTCAATTACGATCAGGTTGTCAAAGTCACGGGCTCTTTTAAAGCCCCAATGGGATGCCGTAGCTTTCTAGGTGCATACGAAGAAAACGGACGTGAAATTCATGATGGACGTAATAATCTTGGTGTAGTGAGTTTGAATTTACCGCGTATCGCGTTGGAGTCTAAAAACGAAGAAGACTTCTACCGCACTTTAGATGAACGTTTGGCTATTGCGAAAAAAGCATTAATGACGCGTGTTGCCCGCCTTGAAAATACCAAAGCTCGCGTTGCTCCCATTCTTTATATGGAAGGCGCATGCGGAGTACGGTTAAAAGCGGATGAAAATGTGGCACAAATTTTCAAAAATGGACGCGCCTCTATTTCGCTCGGCTATATCGGTATTCACGAAACCATTAATGCACTGTATAAAAAAGGGCATATTTTTGATGATGAACAATTACGTGAAAAAGGCATTGCAATTGTTCACCACCTTAGCGAGGCAGTTAAACGCTGGCAAAAAGAAACTGGCTATGCCTTCAGCCTTTACTCCACGCCAAGCGAAAACTTATGCGACCGCTTCTGCCGTCTAGACACCAAAAAATTTGGCGTGATTGAAGACGTAACGGATAAAGGCTACTACACAAATAGTTACCACTTAGATGTAGAAAAGAAAGTGAATCCTTACGACAAACTGGATTTTGAAATGGCATATCCCCCACTCGCCAGCGGTGGTTTTATTTGCTACGGTGAATATCCAAATATTCAACACAACTTAAAAGCATTGGAAGATGTGTGGGATTATAGCTACGATCGCGTGCCTTACTACGGCACAAACACACCGATTGACGAATGTTATGAATGTGGTTTCACTGGCGAGTTTGAATGTACCAGCAAAGGTTTTGTTTGCCCAAAATGTGGCAATCACGATAGCACAAAAGTGTCTGTCACTCGCCGCGTATGTGGCTATCTAGGCAGCCCTGATGCCCGCCCATTTAATGCGGGAAAACAGGAAGAAGTGAAACGGAGAGTGAAACATTTATAAAAGTGCGGCTAAATTTAGCCGATAACTTAGTACATTTTTTGAAAATAATAGGGCGTGCAATACGCCCTTTATTACGCCTATATTACTCCTATTAGCTTTTCGATATTTTTATCAATAATAAATCTCTATCTACCTCACAATCCCTTTCGAATAGGGCAATGTCTTTCGACTTAAGAAATTCTGCTACTTCAATTTTGTTGTCATGGATGTAATTGAATATCATAGTAAAAACAAAATCGGGTACAGGTCGAGATTTATCACTACCGACTTTACGTTGCCAACAGTTTACTTGGGATTTTGTGATTGAATAACCTTGCTCTTTCATGTAATCAATGAATAATTCTACATTATAAGAAAAAGGGGTCATTCTAAATAATTTAGCAAAGATTGTATTTTTATCCATATTTTCGTAAATATTCAAAATCATTGTTAAAGTTTCTAATTATAACTGTTTAAAGAGAAAATAGCCCTATAAATAACACATAGGGCATTAATTATTTATGTATTGGCCTAGTTGAAAGACATTGCCCTGTTCCAAAGGGATTAAAATTAAGTTTTTACTTCTATCTTAAAATTATTGCTAACTTTGGCATTCCCCAAAATCTCCGCTAAAATAACCGCACTTTTATCGTCTCTTCAAGGAAAGCAATATGTCAGATATTCTCAATAACCTCATTAATCTTCTTAAACTTGAAAAAATTGATGATTTAATCTTTCGCGGTGAAAGCCAAGATTTAGGTTTTCGCCAAGTATTTGGCGGGCAAGTTGTGGCTCAAGCATTATCAGCAGCAATGCAAGTGGCGCCAGAAGATCGCATTTTACATTCTTGTCATGCCTATTTCCTTGCTCCAGGAGACAGCCAATATCCGATTATTTACGATGTGGAAACCTTGCGTGAAGGGCGTAATTTTTCTGCATTACGCGTAAAAGCCATTCAACATAAAAATACCGTTTGTCATGTAACCGCCTCTTTCCAAGTGCCAGAAAAAGGTTTTGAACATCAAAATACGATGCCAAATGTTGGCACGCCTGAAGACTTTACAGATGAAAATGTAATGCTACAAAAAGTGGCTCAAACCTTGCCAGAACCACTCAATGAAAAATTTTCGGCAGAGCGTCCATTTGAGGTACGTACCAAATATTTGAATAATCCATTTAATGGGACAAAATTGCCAGCCGAACAATATTCTTGGTTTAAAACCAATAGTGAAACGCCGCTTGATATGAAAATTCAGCAATGTTTATTGGCTTATTTTTCCGATTTTCACTGTATTTTGACCGCACTTCATCCGCATGAAAAAGGCTTTTTACAAAAAGGAATGAAAGTAGCAACCATTGATCATAGTATTTGGTTCCATCGTCCGTTTGATTTAAATCACTGGCATTTGCACGCAATTGAAAGCAATAATGCGTTTGGAGGCCGTGGCTTAGCACGCGGGCAGATTTTCTCGCAAGATGGTCAATTAATCGCGACAACACAACAAGAAGGCTTGATCCGTTTTAACGAATAAGAGAGAAAAAATGACCGCACTTATTACACAATTTTGGCAACAAGTTGAAATCGCACTAAAAACAGCGAATCCACAAGAAAAATGTAGTTTAGTTAATGATCTCTACGATAATCTTCTGCCACAAATTCAATTGATTAAATTAGAAGATTTTCCTGAAGTCGTGCCGCAAAATAATATTGCTGCTTTTCCTGAAAAACCGCTCTTAGTTGCACCAAAAGATGTGCCAAAACGTTCTTTTGCCACAGAAGAAGGCTATGCTGCCACATTGCACGCAATCGCACATATTGAATTTAATGCGATTAATTTAGGCTTAGATGCGGCTTGGCGATTCGGGCGTAATGCACAAGAAGAACTTGGCGAAGGTTTGGCTTTTGTGAAAGATTGGCTGCGTGTCGCTCGTGAAGAAAGCACGCATTTTTCCTTATTCAATGAACATTTGAAAACATTGGGCTATCAATATGGTGATTTTGAAGGTCATGCTGGATTATGGGAAATGGCGCAAGCCACCGCACACGATATTTGGGAACGAATGGCGTTAGTTCCTCGTGTATTAGAAGCAAGAGGTCTCGATGCAACACCTGTTCTGCAAGAGAAAATCGCACAACGTAAAGATTTCGCCGCGGTGAATATTTTGGATATTATTTTGCGCGATGAAATTGGCCATGTGTATATCGGCAATCATTGGTATCACGCCCTTTCTAAAAAACGTGGTTTGGATGCGATGAAATGCTTTACAGAGCTTTTACACAAATATCGTATTGTGATTTTTAAAGGTGTCATTAATACCGATGCTCGTATTCAAGCAGGTTTCACGCAGCATGAGTTGGATTGGATTTATGAAGTGGAACAAACATTAAAATCTTACATGAAAAAATAAATATCTTAATGTCTTAGACTTTTGTCGTTTGTGCTATTTCTTACTTCCTCATTATGATCTTCAAACTGGAAAACAGAACGCTCAACCCAGCCATCATAAAATAACTACAACAAACAACCACTCAAATTAAAATGATAGGTGATATAAAAAAGCCATACAATTTGTAACTGTATGGCTTTATAGAACATAAAATTAAATGTGTTGATTAATAAAATTTGCCAATTGTGTTTTTGGTAATGCCCCAACTTGAGTAGCAACAACTTGACCATTTTTGATCAATAATAATGTTGGGATACTACGAACACCAAATTGTGCCGGCGTTGTTTGGTTATCATCCACATTCATTTTTACAATTTTTACTTTACCTGCAAATTCAGGAGCAAGCTCATCTAAAACAGGCGCAATCATTTTACAAGGACCACACCACGGTGCCCAAAAATCTAATAATACAGGGATATCTGAATTCACAACAATACTTTCAAAGTCAGCATCATTAATATGTAATACTTCGCTCATTTTTATTTCCTTATTTTATGAATAATGTTCAACACAAGAACATTTTTGATTTACTAGTGAAATGAAGAATAACACTGTTTTAACAAATGTAAACTTATTGTTTTAATTGTCAAAAACTAAATAGCAAGTAAAATCTCACTTTATTCTTATTATTTCAAATTAGAAAATGCCTGTAATAAATCAGCCTTAATATCTTCTACATCTTCAATACCGACTGAAAAACGCAGCAAGGTATTCGTAATTCCACGGGCTACACGCTCAGATTCCGGAATATCCATATGGGTTTGCGTTGCTGGATAAGTAATAAAACTTTCTGTGCCTCCTAGACTTTCTGCAAAAGTAATCAATTTGATGGATTTTAAGAACGTATTAACCCAAGCTTCATCTTGCAAACGGAAAGACAACATCCCACCTTTATTTGGATAAAGCACCGATTCCACTTGTGGTTGAACTTTTAAAAATTCCGCGATGGCTTGTGCATTTTCTTGATGGCGTTTCATGCGCAAAGAAAGGGTCTTCATACCGCGAATAGTCAGCCAAGAATCAAAAGGTGAAAGTACTGCACCCGCACCATTTTGAATATAAGCAATGCGATCACAAAGTTCTTGCCCTTTTGCAACGATTAAACCAACAAGTGCATCATTATGACCAGCAATATATTTAGTCCCGCTGTGAATTACCACATCCGCACCTAAATCTAACGGACGAGAAAGCACAGGCGTTAGAAACGTATTATCCACGATCAACATCAAATTATATTTTTTCGCAAGTTTTGCAATTTCAACCACATCACATTCTTCCATTAAAGGATTTGATGGGGTTTCAATAAAAATCGCTTTTGTATTTGGGTTAATTGCCGCCTCAATTTCATAAGCAGATGCTGTATTGACATAAACAGGTTTTACACTATTGTTATTTTTATAAGAAAAATCTAATAGTCGATAAGTACCACCATACACATCGCTAGAAACGATCCATTCATCTGGTGCGGTGAAAAGCGTCATCAAAACTTGAATGGCAGCCATACCAGAAGAAAACGCAAAGCCACGATCTCCATTCTCTAATTTAGCTATCGTTTCTTCTAATACTGTACGAGTTGGGTTTTTAGTCCGCGTATAGTCAAACCCTGTACTCTCACCAATTCCATGATGCCCATAAGCCGTAGAAAGAAAAATTGGCGCAGAAACTGAACCAGTTCGCTTATCACTTCGATTACCAGCTTGCGCTAATAAGGTATCAATTGCATATTGTTGTATCATAACATCCTCTAAAAACAATAAAAATTCACCGCACTTTCATGCTATAAAATACAGCTGAACATTTTGGCATAAAGGGGAAAGTGATAAAAGCAGAAATTATATTATTGAATAAATTTCTATTTATTCATCATTTTGTGAGAATTATTTAAACAAAGTGAATCTTTTTTAAACGGTTAAAAAAAATTTTTTACTCTATGATTGACAGCTTTTTAAATTTCCGTAAAATGCGCACCACTAACAGCGAATGCGGGAATAGCTCAGTTGGTAGAGCACGACCTTGCCAAGGTCGGGGTCGCGAGTTCGAGCCTCGTTTCCCGCTCCAATTCGTGGCGTGTTAGCAAAGCGGTTATGCACTGGATTGCAAATCCATGTAGCTCGGTTCGACTCCGGGACACGCCTCCATAATACGCAAATGTTAGTTGTCTATATGCCCGAGTGGTGGAATCGGTAGACACAAGGGATTTAAAATCCCTCGCCTTTCGAGGCGTGCCAGTTCAAGTCTGGCTTCGGGCACCATTTAAACACCAATCCAAAGATTTTAAAATTTACTTTAAAATCATCTAATTGGGTCGTTAGCTCAGTCGGTAGAGCAGCGGACTTTTAATCCGTTGGTCGAAGGTTCGAATCCTTCACGACCCACCAATATTAAAAACTTACAACGCTTAAAATTTTATCTTTCGATTACACAAAAAATACTAAATATATTATTCATATTCTATTTAAAATGAAAAAAATAACTGCACTTAGTTTCCTAATATGCAGTTATCTTCATATTAGCTAGAGAAATTAACGTACCTGACCTAATGGAATCTCTGCGTCTGGTTCATTTGTAATGCGATTACGTAAATCACGACGAATCACTTCAATAGTCCAGAACCAGAAAATATGTCCCACTAATTCTGAAATATGTTCATATAATGGCCACTCTGCAACTGGCGGTGTTAAACCTAATGCAGGGAAAGTAATATAGTGAACACAAATATTGGCAATAATACCAGCTCCGATACCCTGCCAAAATTTAATTTTAGGGAAGCGTTCTGCAACTATACAATAACCAATAGCAAATACTAAAGAGAAAATAATATGCGTGACACCAATCCAGTTAAATGCATGATCCGAAAATGTAAATGCAGCTTGAGTCGGGTCAATACCAATATAATCACGTAAAAAAACATGTGGTGGATTTAGAAATGCACGTGAGCATACAGAAAGAATCTGGTCTTGACTTAAACCTGTCACATCCACTTTACAAGCTGCGGCAAAGAAATCAATTGGGCTACGTGGTGGAAATGGATGCTCAGCTCCCCATTTTACAAATGCAGAAATAATTCCTGCGATGATGCCGACAAAAATAGCTACACCATAACGACGACGATTTGCAGGGCTTTGAGTAAAAATACCTGACATATTTTGCTCCGAAATTAAGAAAAAATAACCGCACTTGCTATACAAAATTTAGTCATAACCAAAATACCACACAAATTTTGTTTTAATAACAAAATCTAGGTAGGAGTGTTAAAGAATCTAAAAGATTAGTCAAGTGCCAACTATAAACAACAAATAATTTCACTTATAATAACCCAAAATATTCATTGAGAAGTACTATGTTAGAAATGTTGAGAAATTGGTACATACGCCGATTAAGCGATCCTCAAACAATGGGATTACTTGCTATTTTATTGTTTGGCTTCCTTGCTATTTATTTTTTTGGAAATCTAATCGCACCGCTGCTTATTGCTATCGTATTAGCCTATTTACTCGAAATGCCAATTCGTTTCTTAAACTTACGTTTACGCTTTCCAAGGATCATGGCCACTATTCTTGTCTTTGGTAGTTTTATCAGTATCGCTACCATATTCTTTTTAATTCTTGTGCCAATGCTTTGGAATCAAAGTATTTCCTTATTAAGTGATTTACCTGCGATGTTTAATAAACTCAATGAATGGTTACTTAATCTACCAGAGCATTATCCAGAACTCATTGATTATTCTATGGTAGATTCTATTTTTAATTCCGTACGAGAAAAAATTCTTGGTTTTGGTGAATCGGTGGTGAAACTGTCTTTAACATCAATTATGAACTTAGTTTCTCTCGGTATTTATGCTTTCTTAGTACCACTAATGATGTTCTTCATGTTAAAAGATAAAAAAGAACTTTTACAAGGAGTGAGCCGATTTCTGCCAAGAAACCGTCATTTAGCTTCCAAGGTTTGGACGGAAATGCAACAACAAATTTCTAATTATATTCATGGTAAATTATTAGAAATTTTGATTGTAACTTTAATTACTTATATTATTTTTCTTATTTTTGGCTTGAATTATCCACTTCTCTTAGCATTTGCTGTAGGGCTTTCAGTGTTAGTGCCTTATATTGGAGCTGTGCTTGTCACCATTCCTGTTGCCTTAGTCGCATTATTCCAATTTGGTGTAAGCCCAACATTTTGGTATATCATCATTGCTTTTGCCATAAGTCAACTTTTAGATGGCAATTTACTTGTTCCTTATTTATTCTCTGAGGCAGTAAACTTACATCCATTAGCAATCATTATTTCAGTATTAATTTTCGGTGGATTGTGGGGGTTCTGGGGCGTATTTTTTGCCATTCCACTAGCAACTTTAGTGAAAGCAGTTCTAAATGCTTTACCTGAAGATTAATATAAAATATTCAGATAAAGGAATAATTTAAAACAGTTTATTTCATCACTACGCGTTTTTAATTACCCTCTAGGATGAAATCTTTCATGCAATCGTTTCAATCTCTCTTTTGCCACATGAGTATAAATCTGTGTTGTGGATAAATCTGTATGCCCTAGCAACATTTGCACCACACGTAAATCCGCACCGTGATTCACTAAATGGGTGGCAAAAGCGTGGCGAAGAACGTGAGGGGAAAGTGCATCACCATCAATATCTGCAAGAATGGCATAATGTTTTACACGATGCCAGAAAGTTTGACGAGTCATTTGCTGTGCGCGCTGACTTGGAAACACAACATCAGAACTCTGCCCATTTAAGAGAACAGGGCGACCATAAAGCATAAATTGACGAACCCAATAGGCAGCTTCTTCCCCCATTGGCACAATACGTTCCTTGTTCCCTTTACCAATCACTCGCACCACGCCTTGTTGCACGCTCATGTTTTCAATCGTCAGCGAAACTAACTCCGTGACACGAAGCCCCGTTGCATAAAGCAACTCTAACATTGCTTTATCGCGTAACTCCAAAGGCACGTCCACATCTGGCGTATTGAGCAAATCAGACACTTGTTGCTCAGTTAAATATTTTGGCAAGCGACTGGGTAATTTAGGCGAACTTAGCACCGCACTTGGATCATCCACTCGGTATTTTTCCCGATATAAATATTGGAAAAGTTTACGCATCGCACTTAACATTCGCGCGGTGCTCGTGGCTTTGTAACCTTTCTCCAAACGTTCCCCCAGAAAACCTTGCAAATCAACAGCATCTAAAGTTTCCAAAGACAAGCCGTTTTTATCCAACCAATCACAAAGTGCGGTTAAATCCAAACGATAAGATTGAACGGTATTTTCTGAAAGCCCTTTTTCAATCCAATATTCGTTAAGAAACAAATCAATGAGCGCTAGATTTTTCATATTACTTTTCTACAAGGCAAGCGATGCATCCTATTTATGCTGAACAATCAAAAAGGCATTTAACTTACGAGGAATCACAAAAAATGCTGCAGCTGCAATGATACTCATAAATACAAATGTCATCGCCGGTGACGTTGGATAAATCATGCCAGCAATCGCAGTGAAAATGGCAATGAGCACCCCATTCGATAAACCATTATACAAACCTTGCAACTTCGCAATATGACTTTGCGGTTGCGTAGTGATATAGCGAACAATAGCATAATGGCACACGGCATAAGTCAAACTATGCATAAGTTGCAATAAGAATATCAACCAAAAATCTTCAATATATCCCATTACAGCCCAGCGTCCGATGCACGCAAGCGCAGAAATATAAAGTAGCACACTGATAGAAATATTTTGAAATAAGCGACGAGAAAAGAAAAATAATACAATTTCCGCTAATACGCCAATGCCCCAAAGCAAGCTAGTTTGAGAAACGGAGATCCCAATACTTGTCCAATAAATCGTGCTATAAACATAATAAGCCGCATGAGAGCCTTGAATCAGCCCTACTGCAATCATGACACGCAATGTAATGGGATTTTTCAGTAAAGCAATAAAACCAATATTATTTTGAGTGCCATCTTCAGGTATTTCATCTTTTGGGGGAATGGTTGGTTTTAAAAGCTGAATAATGGTGTAGAAGGATAAAAGTGCGGTCAAAATCCACACGATGTTTTGTTCACCAACCCAGCCAATCATGCCACCGAACACCATTACGCCAAGGATAAAGGCTGAAGAGCCAATTAAACGCACTTTGCCGTAATCCAAGCCGATTTGGCGTTGCCAAGTGGATGCCAATGAATCCCCAATCGGCATTCCCGCTGAATTCACAGAAGCATACAAACCGATAGCAATAAACAACAACCAAAAATTATGCGCAACTAAACTCATAGCCGCCATAATAATGGCCGATGCTAACGCCAATAGACGTAAGGAACTAATAATATGATTCGCTTTTTTAATCAGCGAGGAAAAAAATAATCCGCCCGCAAATCGGAAAATATAAGCACTCCCGATAACTAAACCAATCATTTCTTCACCATATTGTTGTGATTTCAACCATGCTGGGAAGAACGGCAAAAATACGCCATAAGCGCAGTAATAACCAAGAAAGCTCAGTGCGAGCCAATAAAAAGGACGAACTTGCATCAGAATAAAGTTTCCATTTCTTGTGAACGAGACAAACAAGCTTGCATGGCTTGCTCTATTGTTTGATTAAAATGTTGTGCGTCAAATACCGCTAATGCCGCCGCAGTAGTGCCCCCTTTCGAGGTGACATTTTCACGCAAAGTTGAAAGCGCAATTTGCGGATTTTCTGCCACCATTTTTGCTGCACCAAGCATCGATTGCTGCACTAATTCACGCGCAGTTTTTTCATCAATATTCATTTTGATTAAAGCTTGCTGCATCGCTTCCAGCATCAAAAAGAAATAAGCAGGACTACTTCCTGAAGCAGCAGTTACTGCGTGCATTTGAGTTTCATCATCCACCCAAACGGTTCTTCCCACAGATCCCAATAAATCTTGTGCAAAAGTGCGGTAATTTTCACTCGTATTTTTCGGTGCAAATAACCCCGCCATGCCTTTCCCCACTAATGCGGGCGTATTTGGCATGACACGTACTATCGATTTTATACTTGGAATTAATGCGTTCAAGCGTTCAGTTGAAATGCCCGCAGCAATGGAAATTAACAATTTATCGGAAAAATCCACCGCACTTAGTGGCGAACAAACATCAGCCATCATTTGAGGTTTTACCGCAAGCAACACAACTTCCGCTTTGATTACGCTTTCCATATTATTTTCTGAAGTTGCCACACCAAGATTGGCAAAGAATACTCTTTTTTCCTGATTCGGATCATTCACAATAATTTGCTCGGCAGGATAACCTTGTTTCAACAAGCCAAGAATAATAGCCTGCGCCATATTGCCGCCGCCAATAAAGGCAATCAATTTGTGTTGCATCGTTTTTCCTACTTTTATGGGCTATAATGCCGCACATTCTACCCTATATTGAAGGAAGTGTTACGATGTGGTTCAAAAATTTAATGACTTATAGACTAACTAAACCGCTAGATTGGGATCTTGCACAGCTACAAACTCAACTGGAAGATTGTCAATTCCATCCTTGCGGTGCCCAAGATCAAAGTAAATTTGGCTGGTCAGCCCCATTACGAGGAAGTGATTTACTCTATTTTTCTGTAGGAAAGCAAATTCTATTAGTGGCGAAAAAAGAAGAAAAAATCTTGCCGGCAAATGTGGTCAAACGTGAATTAGATGAACGCATTGAAAGCCTTGAACAAAAAGAAAATCGTAAACTTAAAAAGGTAGAAAAACAAACATTAAAAGATGATGTCGTGATGAATTTATTACCTCGTGCGTTTAGTAAAAATCAGCATACGGCGCTATGGATTGATACGGAAAATAATCTTATTCATGTTGATGCCGCATCGAGTAAACGCGCGGAAGATGCGCTCGCATTACTGCGCAAATCCTTAGGTTCGCTCCCTGTCATGCCTTTAGCCTTCGCGAATGAACCCTGCACGATTTTAACGAATTGGATAGTTCAAGATAGCTTACCGCATTGGTTAATTGCATTAGAAGAAGCCGAGCTTCGCGGCAGTCAGGAAGATAGCGTTATCCGTTGTAAAAAACAACCCTTAGAAAATGAAGAAATTCTCGCTCTTCTGCAAGATGGCAAAAAAGTAGTAAGTAAATTAGCCTTAGAATGGGAAGATACCTTAACTTTCGTTTTTAACGAGGATTGCAGCCTCAAACGTTTAAAATTTGCAGATAGTGTACGCGAAAAAAATGATGATATTCTGAAAGAAGATTTTGCACAGCGTTTCGATGCAGATTTTGTACTGATGACAGGTATTTTAGCCAAACTCACCGAAAATTTATTAGGTGAATTTGGCGGAGAAAAAACTAGATTATAAAGATATGCGGCTAAAAAATGCCGCAACTTTATTTTTTAATGTTAGTAAATAACTTTCCTATAAAAATGCTCACTACAAGCATCACGAATGCCGGCACTAACCATGCCATTCCTTCTGATGAAAGAGGAAAATTTTTCAATAATATGTTAATGCTTTCAGGTAACATTTGTACATTATTTAAACTATCACATAAGCTAAAGCATAGCGTGACAATTAAAGAACTATAGTAAGTCAATTTTATTGATGGTAATTTATCACGTAAAAATTGCAAAAACACTAATACAATCGCTATAGGATAGATCAATAATAGGGCCGGAATCGTAATACGAAGTAAATCAGTTAAACCATATTGAGAAACAGTGATTGTCATTGCAGTAAAAATTGCTACCCAAAACGGATAAGAAAAACGTACTGAAAATTTCGCAAAATAATCAGCTGCAGCACTCGTTACACCAACAAGAGTAGTTAAACTTGCTAGTACGATAATTCCCGCCATAATCCAAGTACCTGCTGAACCAAACAATGCCCCCACATAACGTGAGAAAACTTGTCCACCATTTGTTACACCTTCAGCAACCGAGGCACTTGTTGCACCAAGGTAAAAGAGTGAAAAGTATAATCCAGCAAGCAAAATGACTGAAACAAAACCTGCTGAAATGGTATATTTCACAATATCTTTTGTATGAACTACATTTTTTGCGGCAAGTGCACGTGAGACAATTCCGCCAAATGCAATAGCGGCAAGCACATCCATAGTTTGATAACCACTTGTTAAACCGATGAATAAAGCCTGACCAGACTCATAAGCTTTCGTGGGAGCCTGAATCTCAGATAATGGAGAAATAAAAACTGTCACCGCTACCACAACTAATAACACCAATAATGCAGGTGTCATAAATTTACCTACACTTGAAATAATCGTGTTTGGACGAATCATAAATCCCATCGCGATTAAGTTAAAAACAAGAGAAAAAACAAATCTAACTGTTGAATTATCCTCCATCAATCCTAAAGGTAACCATGCCATTTCATAAGCAACATTTGTAATTCGCGGCATGGCAAAGGTAGAACCAATTGTTAAATATAAAATAACAAGAAAAGCAGTCCCTGTCCATTTAGGTAAATCTTTCGTTAATTCTTCACCTCGCCCTAAAATAGAAACAACAACCAATGTAATAAAAGGCATAAAAACACCAGTTAATACAAACCCAAAAGAAGCACTAGCCCAATTGTACCCGGCAGTAAAACCTTCCATTGGTGGAAAAATAATATTCCCAGCCCCTAAAAATAAAGCGAAGATCATCATCCCCAAAACAATAATATCTTTACGTGAAAACATAATTTCTAACCCTAAAATAAAAAGGCGTGCATTCTACAATAATTTATTACAATGCACATAAAATCCCTATTTAATAATACGAAAAATGAGATATTCATCACAATATAATTCATGTTATCAGCAATTCATACAAAATGCTGGCAAAATCTTTCTCTCATTCCCCATTTCATATAAAAATATGCTAGTATGAGTCCTTTGTTAATTTTTTGTTATTGATTTTTGAAGGGGGATTACGTGTTACAACTTATCCAGCGATTTTTAAAATTAGAATCTGCCGGTGGAATTTTATTACTTTTATCTGCTGTAGCTGCAATGTTATTGGCCAATTCACCATTAAGTGAACAATATAATAACTTCTTAAATTTACCCGTAAGCATACAAATTGGCCATTTTGTAATCGATAAAACATTAATTCATTGGATCAATGATGGCTTTATGGCTGTATTTTTTATATTGGTCGGTATGGAAGTCAAAAAAGAATTATTTGAAGGCTCACTTTCTAGCTATCAACAAGCTATTTTCCCTGCTATAGCCGCAATAGGAGGAATGATTATTCCTGCTATCGTATATTGGTTCATTGCTAAACAAGATCCTAGTTTAGTGAATGGCTGGGCGATTCCTATGGCAACAGACATAGCCTTTGCTCTTGGCATTATGGCATTGCTCAGTAAACAAGTTCCACTTCCACTCAAAATTTTCTTGCTAGCGCTCGCTATTATAGATGACTTAGGTGCTATCGTTGTCATAGCCCTATTCTTTTCACATGGATTAAGCGTGCAAGCACTCTTCTTTTCAGCTATCGCTATTATTGCATTAGTTTTATTAAACCGATTCAAAGTTTCTGCACTATGTGCCTACATGGTTGTTGGCGCAATTTTATGGGCTTCTGTTTTAAAATCAGGTGTTCATGCAACATTAGCTGGCGTAATTATTGGCTTTTGTATCCCATTGAATGGGAAAAATGGTGAAAAACCACTACATGATTTTGAACATATCCTCGCACCTTGGTCGTCATTTATTATTCTGCCTCTATTTGCTTTTGCTAATGCTGGAGTAAGCTTTGAAGGACTCAATTTCACAATGCTCTCTTCCCCGTTATTATTAGCTATTGCACTTGGCTTAATTATAGGCAAACCAGTAGGTGTTTTTAGCTTTAGCTATATCTCCGTAAAATTAGGTTTAGCCAAATTACCTAACGGAGTTAATTTTAAACAAATTTTTGCCGTTGCGCTTTTGTGTGGAATTGGCTTTACAATGTCAATGTTTCTCGCAAGCCTTGCATTTGAGGCTGGCGCAGGTGAAACTATAAATACTCTATCAAGATTAGGTATTTTATTAGGATCAACTATTTCTGCCATCATCGGCTATTTTTGTTTAAAACAAACGACAAAGCCTTAGCATTATAATTGCAAAGTGCGGTGATTTTTCACCGCACTTTATAACACAATACCACTATCCGCCTTTGTAAAATTCATTACAAATAAACTTTTGAAAGTACGCACATGATACTCACCTGTTAAAACACGACGAGTAAATGCATGATAACTTTCCATATCTTTAACATGTAATAGCAACATAAAATCATAATCTCCAGAAATTTCATAACAACTGACAACATCTGATTCTTGTCTCATTTTACGCTCAAACTGCTCTTGATAATAAGAATGTTGATTGTTCATTTCCACCATCACAAATACACTAATTGTCCGTCCTACAGCTTTAGGAGAAACAATAGCCACTTGTTTAGTTATCACGCCTTTTTCTATTAAAAATTGAATTCGTCGTTGGCAAGTTGCAATAGAACTATTAACATTTACAGCCAATTCTTTTAAAGGTATTGTTGCATCTTGTTGTAATGCATTTAGAATATCTCGATCTAATTTATCAAGGGAATTCATAAAAATTTTTCTCACAAATCTGGCTAAATAGATAAAATTTATCACAAAGCTTCATAAATTGAGAATTTTTATTTCTATAACAACCTATAATAATTTCATCTTCAATGATGGAGTTTTCAATGAAATTAATGACTCAAGGCATATTGCTTTGCATCTTTTCTCAACTTTTATTTGGTGTCCTTTATTTATTCAGCTTATGGTTACAACCATTAAGTGGAACTGACGTTTTCGCGTGGCGAATGGTAACAATGATATTTGGTCTATTATTGATTTTATTTCCAACAATTGGTTGTAAATCAATTTTACATTTAATGACCAACATACTTGGCTATAACTGGAAACGTTGGATACTTTTCTTACTCGGTACATTTGATGCAGGAAGCCAATTTTGGCTCTTTATGTGGGCTCCGCTTAATAACGAAGGTGTAAATATTGCTATGGGATACTTCCTTTTTCCGCTTGTGATGGCTCTATTTGGAAGAATTTGGCTTAAGGAACAATTATCATCCACTCAAAAAATTGCTTTATTACTTGCCGCTTGTGGTGTATTCCATGAACTCTGGCATACACAAAGTTTTTCATGGACAAGCCTTTGGGTTTGTGCAGTATATCCCTTCTATTATTTAAGTAGAAAAGCCATGAAAATTCCTGCCTTGCAAGGCATCACCCTTGATGTAATCTTAATATCCATTCCTTCTGTCATTTATTTATCTTACCAAAGCGATAGTTTGTCTTTGATTCTTCATAATTTTCACTACTGGTACTTATTACCAGCACTAGGAATTGTCAGTGCAGTTTCACTTTCTGCAAATTTAAAATCTAGCCAGCAAATTCCTGTTAGTATTTTTGCCGTATTAAGCTATATCGAACCAGTCTTATTATTTTTAATTGCAGTATTTATTTTAAATATTCCAATGACGATAAGTGACTACTTCACCTACGTTCCTATTTGGCTAAGCTTAGGCTTGTTAGGATTAAATGGATTAATAAAAAAGCGAGATAATTATTAATTACATTATATGATTACTTACTATCAGCTTTGTTCCTTTATAACAATAAAATTCCCTTTATAGGATCATTTCACTCTAGCCTGTTTTAATCCTTTCGGCTAAAATCGCGCCATTTCTATTTAAATGAGGAGAAATCTATGAACTTCCCAAAAATAGCTGAACAAGTGATTGAAAAACTTGGTGGTAAAAATAACATTGCTACAGCAGCTCACTGTGCAACACGTTTACGTATCGTATTAAACGATGAAAGCAAAGTGGATAAAGAAGGTATAGAAGCAATTGAAGGGGTAAAAGGCCAATTCTCTGTGGCGGGTCAGTACCAAATTATTTTTGGCTCAGGTACGGTCAATAAAGTTCATGAACAACTTACTAAACAACTTGGTATTGGTGATGTAAGTAAAGCTGAAGTTGCAGAAGCTGCCTTAGGCCAACAGAATTTACTACAACGGATAGTAAAAGGTTTAGCCGATATTTTTGTCCCAATTATTCCAGCTATCGTTGCTGGAGGTCTATTAATGGGACTTTATTCAATGCTAACCTCTATCGGTTTCTTTTGGGATAATCATTCTGTTGTCACAAAGTATCCTGAAATATCTGATTTAGTTGATTTCATCAATACAATTGCAAATGCACCGTTTGTATTCTTACCTGTATTACTTGGTTTTTCAGCAACACGTAAATTTGGTGGAAATCCCTTCTTAGGCGCAGCATTAGGTATGCTTTTAGTCCATCCTTCATTATCTGATGGCTGGAATTATGCAAAAACATTGATGGAAGGAAATATTAAATACTGGAATGTATTTGGTCTTGAAATTGAAAAAGTTGGCTATCAAGGAACAGTTATTCCAACAATTATCTCGGCTTGGGTATTAGCAACATTAGAAAAGAATTTCCGTAAATTTATACCATCTTATTTAGATAACTTAATCACCCCAATGTTTTCACTTTTTATTGCGGGTTTCCTTGCATTTACGGTAATTGGTCCATTTGGTCGAGAGGCAGGCTCTCTTATTTCAGCCGGATTAGCTTGGTTATATGATACATTAGGTTTCTTTGGTGGAGCGATTTTCGGTACTTTATATGCACCAATTGTCATTACAGGTATGCATCAAACCTTTATCGCAGTAGAAACTCAATTGCTTGCCGAAATCACACAAACTGGGGGAACATTCATCTTCCCGATTGCAGCAATGTCAAACATTGCACAGGGTGCAGCTTGTTTAGGTGTAGCCTTAGCATTAAAAGATGCCAAAATTCGTGGATTAGCTGTACCTTCAGGTATTTCTGCATTATTAGGTATCACAGAACCCGCTATGTTTGGCATAAATTTACGTTACCGCCAAGCATTTATTGCTGCGATGATTGGTTCTGGGTTAGCTAGTGCATTTATTGCATTCTTTAACGTAAAAGCGATTGCATTGGGTGCCGCTGGTTTCTTAGGTATCCCATCTATCAAACCAGACAGTTTAGCAATGTACAGCATAGGAATGGTTATTTCGTTTGTTGTGGCATTCAGCTTATCTTTCTTATTTGTAAAACGTGCACATACTAAATAACCTCATTACATCAAACAAATCACAATAAGAATCAAAAAGATAAATTTCTGCTAGAAATATATCAAAAAATAACCGCACGTCAGATCAAAGTGCGGTTATTTTCTTAACGTTTTTCCAAAATTGGTTTAAGGAATCTGGCCGTATGAGATCCTTCAACTTTAGCGACTTCTTCAGGCGTGCCAGTCGCAATAATTTGCCCGCCACCGCTTCCGCCTTCAGGGCCAAGATCGACAATCCAGTCTGCCGTTTTAATCACATCAAGATTATGTTCAATGACGACAATAGTATTTCCTTGGTCGCGTAATCGATGCAGTACTTCCAGTAATTGCTTAATGTCAGCAAAATGCAAACCAGTCGTCGGCTCATCTAAAATATACAAGGTTTTACCCGTATCACGTTTAGAAAGCTCCGTAGCTAGCTTAACGCGCTGCGCTTCACCGCCTGAAAGTGTTGTGGAAGATTGACCTAATCGAATATAAGACAATCCCACATCTATCAAGGTTTGTAATTTTCTTGCAATCATTGGTATCGCATCAAAAAACTCGCGAGCTTCTTCCACCGTCATATCTAAAACTTGATGAATCGTTTTACCTTTATAACGAATTTCTAAGGTTTCGCGATTATAGCGTTTACCTTTACATTGATCGCAAGGGACATAAACATCGGGTAAAAAGTGCATTTCAACTTTGAGTACACCATCGCCCTGACAAGCTTCACAGCGTCCACCACGTACGTTAAAGCTAAAACGCCCCGGATTATAACCACGCGCACGCGCTTCTGGCACTCCTGCAAAAAGTTCACGAATCGGGGTAAATAAGCCTGTATAAGTCGCTGGATTTGAGCGTGGCGTGCGTCCAATCGGACTTTGGTTAATATCAATAACTTTATCGAAATGCTCTAATCCCTCGATAGATTGATAAGGTGCGTAATCCGTCTTTTCTGCTCGATTTAATGCATTTTGCGCAAGTGGAAATAAAGTATCATTAATGAGTGTTGATTTTCCTGAGCCTGATACACCGGTTACGCAAGTAAACAAACCAACGGGAATATCTAAATTTACATTTTTTAAGTTATTCCCTGATGCCCCTTTAAGTTTGAGCCATTTTTTCTTATCAAGTGCGGTGCGTTTTTTCGGGATTTCGATTTTAT
This sequence comes from Haemophilus seminalis, assembly GCF_006384255.1. GTDB lineage: Bacteria > Pseudomonadota > Gammaproteobacteria > Enterobacterales > Pasteurellaceae > Haemophilus > Haemophilus seminalis. Next base: position 313,574 of record NZ_VCED01000003.1, on the reverse strand, counting down.
CTGTGCCCGATAAAAATTTTCCTGTAATGGAATTTGGATTTAGCATAATTTCATCAGCGTTTCCTTGCGCAATAACTTGTCCGCCATGCACGCCAGCACCAGGTCCAATATCAATAATATGGTCAGCCGCACGAATCGCGTCTTCATCGTGCTCAACAACAATTACCGTATTACCAAGATTACGCAGATGAATTAACGTGTTAAGTAAGCGTTCATTATCACGTTGGTGCAAGCCAATCGAAGGTTCATCTAATACGTACATTACACCAACAAGCCCCGCACCAATTTGACTAGCAAGGCGAATACGTTGTGCTTCACCACCTGAAAGGGTTTCTGCAGAACGAGAAAGAGAAAGATAATTCAAACCAACATTGACTAAGAACTGCAAACGCTCACGAATTTCTTTAAGAATTTTTTCTGCAATTTGCGCTTTTTGACCAGTGAGAGAAAGTGCGGTGAAAAATTCGAGCGTTTCACCAATACTTTTTTCCGCGATCATTGGTAAATTCGTTTTCCCAATATACACATTACGCGCTTCTGGTCGTAAACGAGATCCGCCACAGTCTGCACAAGGTCGATTGCTAATATTTTTCGCCAATTCTTCTCGCACCGACATTGATTCCGTTTCTTTATATCGACGAGCCATATTATTCAAAATACCTTCAAAAGGATGCTTGCGAATAACCACATCGCCACGATCATTCATATATTGGAATTCAATTTCCTCTTTGCCTGAGCCATGCATAATGATGTGTTGAATTTTCTTTGGCAAAGAGTCATAGGGCGCTTCAACATCAAAATCATAATGTTTCGCCAATGAGGTGAGCATTTGATAATAATAGAAATTACGACGATCCCAACCTTTTACCGCGCCACCAGCAAGGGAAATAGTTGGATTTTGCACCACACGATCTTCATCAAAATATTGTTGCATACCCAACCCATCACAAGTAGGGCAAGCTCCGGCTGGATTATTAAAGGAAAATAAACGAGGTTCTAATTCTGGCACAGAATAACCGCAATGTGGACAAGCAAAATTTGCCGAAAAAACTAATTCTTCCGCTTTCGGATTATCCATATCTGCCACAATCGCGGTGCCACCTGAAAGCTCTAATGCGGTTTCAAAAGATTCGGCTAAACGTGTTGCTAGATCTGGCCGCACTTTAAAGCGATCAACCACTACTTCAATAGTATGTTTTTTCTGTAACTCTAATTTTGGTGGATCAGATAAATCACAAATTTCGCCATCAATACGCGCACGAATATAACCTTGTGCAGCAATATTTTCTAAAATCTTAACATGTTCACCTTTTCGATTTTTGACAACTGGCGCAAGTAACATCATCTTGCTGTCTTCTGGCAAACTTAATACCTTGTCCACCATTTGACTAATCGTTTGTGCCGTTAATGGAACATCATGATCTGGACAACGCGGTTCACCTACTCGAGCAAACAATAAACGTAAATAATCGTAAATTTCCGTAATTGTTCCCACCGTAGAACGTGGATTGTGTGAAGTAGATTTTTGTTCAATCGAAATTGCAGGGGAAAGTCCCTCAATAGAATCCACATCAGGCTTTTCCATTAAAGATAAAAACTGACGTGCATATGCTGAAAGAGATTCAACATAGCGGCGCTGCCCTTCCGCATAAAGTGTATCAAACGCTAAAGAGGATTTTCCCGAACCTGAAAGCCCAGTAATTACTACAAGTTTATTGCGTGGAATAGTTAGATTTATATTTTTCAGGTTATGGGTTCGGGCCCCACGAATATCGATATTTTCCATAAAATAACTCAAAAGAATAAAATAAGTTTAAATTCTGCGATCATTATCGCATATTTTAATATCTGTGCAAATATCCAGTTAAAATATATAGATCTTTTGAAAAATTTCAGGCAAAATAACCGCACTTTTTTAGATAAAAAATGAGGTTTTTTATGGCTGGAGTTAATAAAGTCATTATTGTGGGTCATCTAGGCAATGATCCTGAAATTCGTACCATGCCAAATGGCGATGCCGTAGCAAATATTAGCGTAGCGACGAGTGAAAGCTGGAATGACCGCAATACTGGCGAGCGCCGTGAAGTAACGGAATGGCACCGTATTGTATTCTATCGTCGTCAAGCGGAGATTTGCGGTGAATATTTACGCAAAGGCTCTCAAGTATATGTGGAAGGTCGTCTAAAAACGCGTAAATGGCAAGATCAAAATGGTCAAGATCGTTACACCACAGAAATTCAAGGTGATGTAATGCAAATGCTTGGTGGGCGTAATCAAGCTGGTGGCTACCCTAGTGATATGGGATCTGCGCCACAACCTTCTTACCAAGCTCGTCAAACTAACAATGGTGGTAGTTATCAATCATCTCGTCCAGCACCACCACAGGCTGAGCCACCAATGGACGGATTCGATGACGATATCCCTTTTTAATTAAAATAATTTGAAAACCATCTTTTGATGGTTTTCTTTTTTCTCTGGGTTTTCATTGAGATAATTTTCTAAATCAGGTAAACTACCGTCCCGTCTTTGATAGCTAGTTATCTTCGATTTTTGACCGCACTTTTGGTTGATTTTGTCTGTAAGATGATTAGCTATAATCATTTATATCCCAATACAGATTAGGTTCCCTATGGCTACAAATTATATTTTCGTCACTGGCGGTGTGGTTTCATCGTTAGGTAAAGGCATTGCGGCGGCATCATTGGCGGCAATTTTAGAAGCTCGTGGTTTAAACGTAACCATTATGAAATTAGATCCATATATTAATGTGGATCCAGGTACGATGAGCCCAACCCAACATGGGGAAGTTTTCGTTACACAAGATGGCGCAGAAACAGATTTAGACTTAGGTCACTATGAGCGTTTTATCCGTACTAAAATGACTAAACGTAATAACTTCACCACAGGTAAAATTTATTCTGAAGTATTACGTAAAGAGCGTCGTGGCGATTATCTTGGTGCAACAATTCAAGTGATTCCACATATCACCAATGAAATTAAAGATCGCGTCATAGCTGGCGCTCAAGGTCATGATGTTGTGATTGTTGAAGTAGGTGGTACCGTTGGGGATATTGAATCACTCCCATTCTTAGAAGCATTACGTCAATTAGCTGTTCAAGTTGGTCGTGAACACACGTTATTTATGCACTTAACTTTAGTGCCTTATATTCCAACGGCGGGTGAAGTAAAAACTAAACCAACCCAACATTCGGTAAAAGAATTGCTTTCTATTGGTATTCAACCTGATGTGTTGATTTGCCGTTCAGATCGTATGATTCCACCAAATGAGCGTGCGAAAATTGCTTTATTCTGTAACGTTCCAGAACGTGCAGTCATTTCATTAAAAGATGTAAATTCGATTTATCAAATCCCAGCATTATTAAAATCTCAAGGTTTAGATGATTTTGTCTGTGAACGTTTCCGTTTAACTTGTCCTGAAGCGGATCTTTCTGAATGGGAGCAAGTGCTTTACAAACAAGCAAATCCAGTGGGGGAAGTGACCATTGGGATGGTGGGTAAATATACTGAGTTACCCGATGCTTATAAATCTGTAAATGAAGCGTTGAAGCATGCGGGTTTAACTAATCGTTTAAGCGTTAACATTAAATATATTGATTCCCAAGATGTTGAAACCAAAGGTGTTGAAGTATTAAAAGGCATTGATGGTATTCTTGTTCCTGGTGGATTCGGTTATCGTGGTGTGGAAGGTAAGATTCGTACCGCACAATATGCACGTGAAAATAAAATTCCTTACTTGGGCATTTGTTTAGGTATGCAGATCGCATTGATTGAATATGCACGTAATGTAGCGGGTTTAACTAAAGCAAATTCATCAGAATTTGATAAAGATTGTGAACAACCTGTGGTGGCATTAATCACGGAATGGCAAGATGCCGATGGTAATACGGAAGTGCGTACCGATGAATCTGATCTTGGTGGAACAATGCGTTTAGGCGCACAACAATGTCATTTGGTGTCAGGCAGTCGCGCTCGCGAGCTTTATGGCAAAGAAACCATTGAAGAACGTCATCGTCATCGTTATGAAGTGAACAATACCTTACTTCCACAAATTGAAAAAGCAGGATTGAAAGTAACTGGCTTATCTGCAGATAAAAAATTGGTAGAAATTATCGAAGTGCCAAATCATCCTTGGTTTGTCGCTTGCCAATTCCATCCAGAATTTACTTCTACGCCTCGTGATGGTCATCCGTTGTTTGCAGGCTTTGTAAAAGCAGCTTATGAAAATCACAAACAATCTGTGAAGTAATTGATTAAATTGGACTAAAAGAGCGGTGAGAAACGACAAATTTTTTCACTGCTCTTTTATTTTGTAAAAATAGATAAAGATCAAAGCATACGCATTTTTTACAAGACAAAATCTCAAAATAGCTTTATCATATCGCCTGTTTTAGGCTCGCCTAACCCGTTTTAATTAACTTAATTGAGGAAAATAAAAATGGCAAAAATCGTTAAAGTGATTGGTCGCGAAATCATCGACTCACGCGGTAATCCAACTGTTGAAGCTGAAGTTCATCTTGAAGGTGGTTTTGTTGGTTTAGCAGCAGCACCATCTGGTGCATCAACTGGTTCTCGCGAAGCATTAGAATTACGTGATGGTGACAAATCTCGTTTCTTAGGTAAAGGCGTATTAAAAGCTGTAGCAGCAGTAAATGGCCCAATTGCTGAAGCAATTCTTGGTAAAGATGCGTCTAACCAAGCTGAAATCGACCAAATCATGATCGATTTAGACGGAACCGAAAACAAATCTAACTTTGGTGCAAACGCAATCTTAGCGGTATCTTTAGCAAATGCAAAAGCAGCTGCAGCGTCTAAAGGTTTACCTCTTTACGCTTACATTGCAGAATTAAACTGCACACCAGGCGTTTACTCTATGCCATTACCAATGATGAATATCATCAACGGTGGTGAACACGCAGACAACAACGTTGATATCCAAGAATTTATGATTCAACCAGTTGGTGCGAAAACATTACGTGAAGCACTTCGTATCGGTGCTGAAGTATTCCACAACCTTGCTAAAGTATTAAAAGCTAAAGGCATGAGCACTGCTGTTGGTGACGAAGGTGGTTTCGCGCCTAACCTAGCATCTAACGCTGACGCTTTAGCATGTATCAAAGAAGCTGTAGAAAAAGCAGGTTACGTATTAGGTAAAGACGTGACTTTAGCAATGGACTGTGCATCTTCTGAGTTCTACAACAAAGAAACTGGCAAATACGAAATGAAAGGCGAAGGCCGTTCATTCACTTCTCAAGAATTCACACACTATCTTGAAGAATTAACCAAACAATACCCAATCGTGTCTATCGAAGACGGTCAAGACGAATCTGACTGGGAAGGTTTTGCATACCAAACTAAAGTGTTAGGCGACCGCGTTCAATTAGTGGGCGACGACTTATTCGTAACTAACACCAAAATCTTAAAAGAAGGTATCGAAAAAGGTATCGCAAACTCTATCTTAATCAAATTCAACCAAATCGGTTCTTTAACTGAAACTTTAGCAGCAATCAAAATGGCTAAAGATGCAGGTTACACCGCAGTTATCTCTCACCGTTCAGGTGAAACCGAAGATGCGACTATCGCTGATTTAGCGGTTGGTACAGCAGCAGGTCAAATCAAAACTGGTTCTATGAGCCGTTCTGACCGTATTGCGAAATACAACCAATTAATCCGTATCGAAGAAGCATTAGAACGTGCTGGCACACCAGCCCCGTTCTTAGGCTTAAAAGCGGTTAAAGGTCAAGCGTAATTCACGCTGAATTTACTGTAAAATCTCACCGCACTTTGTATAAAAGTGCGGTGTTTTTATATCTAATATTTAAAGGAAAGGGAATGTTACATTTAACTTTAGAGGATGAACTCTTTTTAGGAACGCCAAAGCAAGTGGGGACGCATTCTACGGTATTTGAGCATTTTGCTGTGATGTTTGAAGATGACGGTGAAACAGGCTATTTTTATGCACTTGATATGCGTCAAAATGCTCAACCGATAGTTGATATGTTGCACGTGTATAATGTTGATTCAACCTCTAATCATCATGAGGCTCGTAAACTTGAAATTTGTTGGGATGAGAGTGGTTATTTAGCATTATTGCTTATTAATGGCTATCCTCATGCCGTATTTGATTTTGCCCGTTTAGTCGGCTATAACAGCAATAAATATCCACAACCAGATTTAATGAGTATGTGGACTCGTGAAGAAATTACCAATAAACAGGCCGAGCAATGGCTAGGCGTGAAAACTATTCGATAAAAATTGAGAACAATGAAAAAGAAAAATCAGATTTTAGTTAGTTTATCTATTGTGGCCTTATTAGGAGGCTGTTCAGAAGAACAAGTACAACGTGATGTGTATCAGTCTTTAGACGATTGTTTAGCGGATTGGAAAAAAATTGAGCTTTGTGAGGCAGATAAAAATACCGAGAATACTCAGAAAACTGAAACCACACCACGGCAGGGGCTTGGTTTAAATATTCGTGATAATGGTAATGAAGAAAGTGCGGTAAAAAATCCAGCTGAAAATAATGCACAAGCTAATCAAAGCGAGAACAGTGCTGAATCAACTGCAAAAGCTGAAAGTACCGATCCTTCTTTAGGGGCTGCGATTGCTGGTGGCGTTATGGGGTATATGGCGGCTCGTGCAATTAGTAGTTTCCTTGGCCCGAGCTATCACCCTGGAAATCGAGCTGTCACCACACCAACAGGGCAAGTTGTGCAACCGCAAACAAATCGTTCTGTTGGAAAACCAATGCTCGTGAAAGGAAATGCAGGAAGCATGAATAGCAAACCTGTATCTCGTGGTGGTTTTAGTAGCCTAAATAATACTAATCGTAGCAGTGGGGGCTAAATGAAACGTGTAACAGGGTTTCCTACTCGACCAGATATGGTGCAACAGCTACTTAATGTTGGGTTTGATTATTATAACTTGCCTTCCAGTGATGGATCTCATTATTGGTCTGATAATGTCGCCTATGAATTTACCTTAGCGGAAATTGATCGCATTGAGGATACAACTAATGAATTGCAGTCAATGTGTTTAGATTTTGCGGCGGATGAAATTAAAAAAGGCGATTATGAAAATTATCGTTTTACGGAGTTGCAAAAACAGCTTATTGAAACCTCTTGGCGTAATCAAGATCCTTATTTATATGGACGCTTTGATTTTGGCTATGATGGCGACAACCTAAAAATGTTTGAATATAACGCCGATACGCCAACATCTTTGTTGGAGGCTGCGGTTGTTCAATGGCAGTGGTTGGAGCAAATTGAGGGCTTGAAACATCGTGATCAATTTAACTGGATTCATGAAGAATTAATAAAACATTTCCAATTTTTGAAACAACAAAGTGGCAAAACAGATTTCCATTTGAGTGCTATGCAGGATGCTGGTCGCGAAGATTGGGGCAATGTGGATTATTTAGCTGATGTGGCTTATAACGCAGGTTGGAATATTCATCAATTAGCAGTGGAAGATATTGGCTATAACAGCGAAACAAAAAAATTTGTAGATTTAAATGAGCAACCTATTGAAATGTTATTTAAATTGTATCCTCTGGAATGGCTAAGCCACGCTGAGTTTGCTCGTCATATTACGGTAGCTCAAACACGATTTATTGAACCAGCGTGGAAAATGTTGTTAAGTAATAAAGCACTATTGGCAAAACTTTGGGCGCGTTATCCTAATCATCCGAATTTATTGCCTGCTTATTTTACGCCTTTCGAATTACCAAAAGATTTATCGATGTGGGTGAAAAAACCATTGTTAGGTCGAGAAGGTGCCAATGTCTTCTATTATGAGAAAAACAATGGCGTAGAATTTGCAGCGAAAGGAAGCGAACACTCTACGTTTTATGGTAATTCAGGTTATGTTTATCAACAAAAATTTGAATTGCCGAGTTTTGATGGAATGTATCCAATTATCGGCTCTTGGGTTGTGGGTGATGTGGCTTGTGGTATGGGGCTACGCGAAGATTTTACTGCAGTGACAGGGAATGATAGCCATTTTATACCTCATTATTTTGTACCTTAAATGTGTCCTGAGTATTGCTAAAATAACTATAAAACAAACCGCACTTTTGTCTTTTTTGATAAAAGTGCGGTTATTTTTTTACCTAAAAACTATTACTAAAGAGTTATGGTTATTTTATCTGAAAAAATCTTGCAAAATATCAAATTTTGTTAGAATAAATCGTAGCATTTCTTTGAAATGAAAAATTAAAAGAGTAAAATGTCCCTGGTAGTAGAAGTATTTGAAGTTGTAAACATATTAGAAGTATTAAATTTTCATCAATTTTTTAATATTTGGAGTTTGATTATGGCATCAGAAATTCAAAAACTGTCTTCTGTTGCGCTCACACCTGTTGAAGCAACGGATTGTGCAGAAAGTACAGCTACTTATAAAGCAAATAAACGTCCATTTTTATCGTTTATGTCTGGCATTAGTGCTGGAGCTTGTATTGCTTTAGCTTTTGTATTTTACACGACAACACAAGCTGCTAGTGCCGGAGCACCTTGGGGACTGACCAAATTAGTGGGTGGGTTAGTTTTCTCATTAGGTGTGATTATGGTGGTGATATTAGGATCTGAATTATTCACCTCTTCTACTTTAACATTAGTTGCCCGTGTTGGTGGTAAGATAACCACAACGCAAATGATCCGAAATTGGATTGTAGTATATTTAGGCAACTTTGTGGGCGGTTTATTTATTGCTGCAGTGATTTGGTTTGGGGGACAAACCATGGCAGCAAATGGCCAATGGGGTTTAACAATTCTTGCAACCGCCCAACATAAAATTCATCACACGTGGTTTGAAGCATTTAATCTAGGTATTTTATGCAACATTATGGTGTGTGTGGCGATTTGGATGTCTTATTCTGGTAAGACTGTTACAGACAAAGCTTTTATTATGATTATGCCGATTGGTTTGTTTGTTGCGTCAGGATTTGAACACTGTGTGGCTAATATGTTTATGATTCCGATGGGAATTATTACTGCACATTTTAGTACTCCTGAATTTTGGCAACAAATCGGCGTTGATCCGATGAAATACGCAGATTTAGATTTGTATCATTTCATTGTGAAGAATTTAATTCCCGTAACGTTGGGAAATATTGTCGGCGGGGCAATTTGCATGGGGGTATTCCAACGTTATTTAACCAAAACGCATTAAAGATTAAAGATTTATTTACTTATTTATTAATTAACAAAGGAAATGACTATGTCAGAACTTAATGAAGCGCAAAAATTGGCGTGGGCTGGTTTTACTGGTGGTGATTGGCAAGAAAATGTCAATGTACGTGACTTTATCCAAAAAAACTACACCCCATATGAAGGTGATGATTCTTTCTTAGCAGGTCCAACTGAAGCGACAACAAAACTTTGGGAGGCTGTAATGGAAGGAATCAAAGTTGAAAACCGCACACATGCACCATTAGATTTTGACGAGCATACGCCTTCAACAATTACTTCTCACGCACCAGGTTACATTAACAAAGACTTAGAAAAAATCGTTGGTCTTCAAACTGATGAACCTTTAAAACGTGCCATTATGCCATTTGGTGGTATCAAAATGGTGGAAGGTTCTTGTAAAGTTTATGGTCGTGAACTTGATCCAAAAGTGAAAAAAATCTTCACTGAATATCGTAAAACCCACAACCAAGGTGTATTCGATGTTTATACGCCAGACATTTTACGTTGCCGTAAATCAGGTGTATTAACCGGTCTTCCTGATGCTTATGGTCGTGGCCGTATCATCGGTGACTACCGTCGTGTAGCGCTTTATGGTGTAGATTTCTTAATGAAAGATAAATACGCACAATTCTCTTCTTTACAAAAAGATTTAGAAGATGGCGTAAATCTTGAAGCAACAATTCGTTTACGTGAAGAAATCGCAGAACAACACCGCGCATTAGGCCAATTAAAACAAATGGCTGCAAGCTATGGTTATGATATTTCTAACCCAGCAACTAATGCTCAAGAAGCCATTCAATGGATGTACTTTGCTTATCTTGCTGCAATCAAATCACAAAATGGTGCAGCAATGTCATTCGGTCGTACTGCAACCTTTATCGATATCTATATCGAACGTGATTTACAAGCAGGTAGAATTACTGAAACTGAAGCGCAAGAATTAGTTGACCATTTAGTCATGAAACTCCGTATGGTTCGTTTCTTACGTACACCTGAATACGATCAATTATTTTCTGGTGACCCAATGTGGGCAACTGAAACCATCGCAGGTATGGGGTTAGACGGTCGTACATTAGTAACCAAAAATACATTCCGTATTTTACACACCCTTTACAACATGGGTACTTCTCCAGAACCAAACTTAACCATTCTTTGGTCTGAACAATTACCTGAAAACTTCAAACGTTTCTGTGCGAAAGTATCGATTGATACCTCATCAGTTCAATACGAAAACGATGATTTAATGCGTCCAGACTTCAACAATGATGACTACGCAATCGCATGTTGTGTATCACCAATGGTTGTTGGTAAACAAATGCAATTCTTCGGTGCGCGTGCAAACTTAGCGAAAACATTGTTATACGCAATCAACGGCGGTATCGATGAAAAATTAGGTATGCAAGTAGGTCCGAAAACTGCACCAATTACTGATGAAGTATTAGATTTCGATACAGTAATGACCCGTATGGACAGCTTTATGGATTGGTTGGCAAAACAATATGTGACTGCCTTAAACGTAATCCACTATATGCACGATAAATATTCATACGAAGCAGCATTAATGGCATTACATGATCGTGATGTATACCGTACCATGGCTTGTGGTATCGCAGGTCTTTCTGTTGCGGCTGACTCACTTTCAGCAATCAAATATGCGAAAGTTAAACCAGTTCGTGGCGACATCAAAGATAAAGATGGCAATGTTGTTGCAACTAACGTAGCAATCGACTTTGAAATCGAAGGTGAATATCCACAATATGGTAACAACGATAACCGTGTTGATGACATTGCTTGTGACTTAGTTGAACGTTTCATGAAGAAAATTCAAAAACTTAAAACTTACCGTAATGCAGTGCCTACACAATCTGTATTAACCATTACTTCTAACGTGGTTTATGGTAAGAAAACTGGTAACACCCCTGATGGTCGTCGTGCTGGTGCACCATTCGGACCAGGTGCGAACCCAATGCACGGTCGTGACCAAAAAGGTGCGGTAGCATCATTAACTTCTGTGGCTAAACTTCCATTTGCTTACGCGAAAGATGGTATTTCTTATACCTTCTCAATCGTACCAAATGCGTTAGGTAAAGATGCAGAAGCACAACGTCGTAATCTTGCTGGCTTAATGGATGGTTACTTCCACCACGAGGCAACAGTTGAAGGTGGCCAACACTTAAATGTGAATGTGTTAAACCGTGAAATGTTGTTAGATGCAATGGAAAATCCGGATAAATATCCACAATTGACTATCCGTGTATCTGGTTACGCAGTACGTTTCAACTCTTTAACTAAAGAGCAACAACAAGACGTCGTAACTCGTACATTTACTGAGTCTTTCTAAATAAATAGAATTATGCTTTAATGTAAACCACTCACAGACTAGTTTTGTGAGTGGTTTATTTTTATATATAGGAGAGCAAATTATGCTAACAGTTATTGCCCAATTTTCAGTAAAAGCGGACAAAATTAATGATTTTCTAACTCAATGCCAAGAATTAATTAAGCATACTCGTCAAGAAACAGGATGCGTATCTTATGAATTACAACAAAATAGCGAGCAGGCTAATCATTATGTTTTTATTGAGCAATGGAAAAGCAAAGCCGATTTAGAACAACATTTTGCAACGCCACACTTTACCTCAATTGTACCTGTATTGGTCGAGTATTGTGAACAAGCGCCAGTGGTGCAAACCTTTCAAAAAGTCAGCGAATAATGACCACACTTTGATAAATATATTTTAATTATGAGCCTGATTTAAATCAGGCTCATTTTTTATAGACTAAATCTTTGGTAAAATTTAGCTATATCTAATTTTAGGAAATTTATGTATGTCAGTTCTTGGAAGAATTCACTCTTTTGAATCCTGTGGCACTGTAGATGGGCCAGGTATTCGTTTCATTTTATTTATGCAAGGCTGCTTGATGCGCTGTAAATATTGCCACAATCGTGATACTTGGGATCTTGAAGGTGGTAAAGAAATCAGTGTCGAAGATTTAATGAAAGAAGTCGTGACTTATCGCCATTTTATGAATGCTACTGGCGGTGGTGTTACGGCATCTGGCGGTGAGGCTGTCTTACAAGCTGAGTTTGTCCGTGATTGGTTCCGTGCTTGTAAAGCGGAAGGGATTAATACTTGCTTAGATACAAATGGTTTTGTACGTCATTATGATCATATTATTGATGAATTATTAGATGTAACGGATCTTGTTTTACTTGATTTAAAAGAGCTTAATGATCAAGTTCATCAAAATCTTATTGGGGTACCAAATAAACGTACCCTTGAATTTGCAAAATATTTGCAAAAACGTAATCAACGTACATGGATTCGTTATGTCGTTGTTCCTGGTTATACCGATAGCGATCACGATGTGCATTTATTAGGTCAGTTTATTGAAGGTATGACCAATATTGAAAAAGTTGAACTTCTTCCTTATCATCGATTAGGTGCGCATAAATGGAAAACCCTTGGTTTAGATTATGAGCTTGAAGATGTATTACCGCCAACTAAAGAATCGTTAGAGCATATTAAAACGATTCTAGAAGGTTATGGGCACACTGTAAAATTCTAGAGTGAATATCAGCTAACATAAGGAGTGAATAATGAAAAAACTGATTTTAATATTATCATTTGGGTTACTTAGCGCTTGTTCTATTCATCCTAAACAAAATCCAATACAACAAGATGTAAAACTCGCAACACCAACAGAAATTAGAAATGGCTATGTTCGTCTAGTGAAAGATATAAATTACTATATCGATACTAGTTCAATTTGGGTTGATAATGAAGAACCTCAAATTGTCCATTTTGATGCAGTGATTAACTTAGATAAAGGCTTATTTGTTTATCCAGAAACTAAACGTTATGCCCGTTCTATTCGACAATATAAAATATTAAATTGCCAAAACTATCACTTAACCCAAGTCCGTACTGACTTCTACGATGAATTTTGGGGCGAAGGCGTACGTGCAGCCCCTAAAAAACAAAAAAAACATACTTTACGCCTAATGCCTGATACTACACTTTATAATGCCGCACAAATTATTTGTGTAAATTATGGTAGAGAAATATCTGAAATAAAATCAACTAAAAAATAGAAATAAAAAATAGCTATAAATAAATTTATAGCTATTTTTCTTCTCTATTAAAAAAAACTTTGCCAAAGATGAGAAATCGGCATTACTAAAAAAAGTGCCGGTAGCATATTTGCTACGTGGAACATTTGAATATTGCAAATTCGAAAACCTGTAGCAATCATCAACACTCCACCTACAGCGCCAAAATCAGCACGCATTTCAGGTGTGACAAAAGGGATAATAAATACTGCTGAATATGCCAAAATAGATTGTAATAAGGTTTGTGGGATAAAAATTGTTGTCACCGCATAACCTAATGTTGTTGCAAAAATCATTGCAGTGAAAAAGTCCAAGAAAGATTTTACGATTAAGATGCTTGGGTCCCCTGTCATACCTTCATTCATTGCACCAAAGATTCCAGTTCCACTAAAAGAAGCAAGAATCACAAGAGCCACAAATTTTCCTAAAAATTCATCATGACTAATCCCTTTAGGGGCAGAAGGAAATACCCGTTCTACTAGACTTTTAGCATAGCTAGCCAATTTATTAATACCATTTTCAAGCAAGATGATTTCACCAATAATTGTTCCAATCAGTATAGATAAAACCATTACTGGCATACTTTCTACTTTAGAAAGCATTACTATTCCCATACACATTGAACACAAACCAAAAATTAATGTTAAATTAATTCGTAATCGTTCTGGTAATTTTCCACCAATCATTGCACCGATTAATGCGCCAGTAATAATTGCTGCCGCATTAATATAAGGCCCAACTATCATTATACTTCCCCTATTTTTCAAAAATAAAATAGCGCTTAAATATCAAGCGCTATCTTTAACATCTCGATTAAAATTCACCGCACTTTATTACTTCAATAAGTAAGCCCGTAGTTGTGCAAAATCATTATCCATTTCATTAGAAAGTAATGGTAGCTGATTATGTTTATCCAGAGCTTCTGGTAATGAAAGCTGAATACCAAGAATACGTTCAACAGATTCTTTAAATTTTGCAGGATGTGCTGTACACAGGAAGATTCCTGTTTCACCCGCTTTAAGTTGATCTTTCAGCACCTGGTAAGCTATCGCACCGTGAGGTTCACATAAATAACCTTTTGCCTGCATCGCTTTTAAGGTATCTTCTGTTTCGCTATCACTTAGCATACCCGAACCTAAATCAGTTAAATTCCAACCATTTCGTTTAAACAATTCTTCCACTCTCGGCCAATTATTTGGGCGACTTACATCCATTGCATTAGAAAGGGTTGCAACTGTCGTTTTAGGATCCCAATTACCCGATTTCAAATAACGTGGCACCGTATCATTTGCGTTTGTTGAGGCAATAAAGCGTTTTATTGGCAAGCCTAATGTTTTTGCTATTAATCCCGCAGTTAAGTTACCAAAATTACCACTTGGCACAGAAACCACAACATTATCACGTTTTTCTTTTGGCAACTGTGCTACAGCCTCAAAGTAATAACAAACTTGAGCTAATAAGCGGCTGATATTAATAGAATTTGCAGAGTTAAGTCCGATAGCTTGGCGCAATTCAACATCATCAAAGGCTTGCTTAACTAAAACCTGACATGCATCGAAATCACCGTTAATCGCAACTGTACGAATATTCCCACCTAAAGTACAGAATAGCTTTTCTTGTAATGGGCTGATTTTGCCTTTTGGATAAAGGATAACTACATTAATATTTTCTAATCCATAAAATGCATGTGCTACAGCCGCCCCAGTATCACCAGACGTAGCCGTTAAAATAGTAATTTTGCCATCACCACGAACTGCTGCAAGCGCCTGGGCCATAAAACGGCCCCCAAAGTCCTTAAATGCCAATGTGGGACCATGAAATAATTCAAGTGCATAAATATTATCTTCCACTTTTTCTAATGGTGCGGTGAAAGTAAACGCATTTTTCACCATCTTATCTAACGTTGCTTTCGGTAATTCTTCACCAATTAATGCACCTAGAATTTTTTGGCTACGTTCAATAAGAGGTAATTCAAGTAATTCATCAATGTTATTAAGTTGAGGAATAACTTCAGGAAAGAATAAACCTTGATCCCGACCAAGACCTTGACGAACAGCCTGAGAAAAAGTGACTTGTTCTTCGGGATGTTTGATATTGTATAAATTCATATTTAATCCGTTTTTAATCTGATTTTATCTATTTAAATTAACTTATTTAATTTCTCTTGCGCCTTCGTTATCGACCTTGCATACATGCACAAAACCTTCATTATTTTGTAAATAATGATTCTCTAAATAAGTTGAAAGTTTAATTGCGGTTTGTAAGTCTGGAGCAATAGAGAAAATTGTTGGCCCTGAGCCTGAAATACCAGTTGCAAGTGCACCTAAGTCTCTCGTAGCTTGTTTTACTTCAGCAAAATTAGGTAACAGAGATTCACGATAAGGCTCGGCAATGACATCTTTCATCATAATCGCAGCAAGGTTTTCCTGATGGGTATGGCAAGCATGTACAAAGCCCCCCAAATGACGACCATGGGCAATCACGTCTTGTCGAGTATAGCTTTTCGGTAAAATTGCACGAGCTTCAGCAGTAGAAACTTCAATTCCCGGATATGCTAACACCCAATACCAATTATCAAAAAATGGAAGCTTTTGACAAATATTGCCGAGCGATTGCACCATAAATTGCACACCGCCAAGATAGCAAGGTGCAACATTATCATAATGGATTGAACCAGAAATACGACCTTCCAATTCGCCCATCATTTCAAGCAACTCCATTTTCGAAAAAGGTTCATCATGAAACTGATTTAATGCCACTAATGCAGCAACAATAGAACAAGCACTAGAACCTAAACCAGAGCCAATAGGCATATTTTTTTCGAGCGTTAAACGCAAAGGCTTCACATTCCCTCCACGTAATTTTAATTGCTCAGTAAATAGCACATAAGCTTGGTAAACAATATTTTTTTGTGGTTCTTTCGGTAATTTACGAACAAAATAGCCCGCACTTTCTAACTCAAAACCACTTGAAATAGATTCTATTTGAACTACATCACCTAACAGAGAACCATCAATAGGAGAAATCGCGACGCCTAAAGTATCGAAACCTACGCTAATATTCGCGCTAGATGCAGGGGCGTAAATTCTTAACATTGGGAATCCTTATTAATGTTGTAATGTTCTTAAAATATCTGCAAAGATACCTGCCGCCGTCACCGCATTGCCTGCGCCATAACCACGTAATAAAAGTGGGATGGGTTGGTAATAACGAGTATAAAATGCCAAAGCATTTTCACCATCTTTCACTTTATAAAGTGGATTATTCTGATCGACTGCAACAATAGATACTTTACATTTACCTTCGCAAATTTTTCCAACATAACGCAATACTTTGCCTTCAGCTTTAGCGGTGGAAACACGAGCGTTAAACTCTTCATCAAGCTGTGGCAACATTGCCATAAATTCATCTGCAGATTTTCCTTCAGAGAAGCCTTTCGGCAATACACCTTCAACTTCAACATCTGAAAGTTCAAGCTCAATTCCTGCTTCACGAGCAAGAATTAATAATTTGCGCGCTACATCTTGTCCAGAAAGGTCATCACGGGGATCTGGCTCAGTAAAGCCTTTTTCACGCGCAAGTGCGGTTACTTCTGAAAGAGAAAGTCCTTCCTCCAATTTACCAAAAATAAAGGAAAGGGAGCCAGATAAAATGCCTTCAAAATATTCAAGTTCATCACCCGCAGCAAGTAAGTTTTGAAGATTTTCAATTACTGGCAAACCAGCGCCCACATTCGTTTCATATAAGAATTTATGTTGGCTTGCTTGAGCATTTTGGCGTAACTCATTGTAATAAGCTAATTCTCGTGTATTCGCTTTTTTATTTGGCGTAACCACATGGAAACCTTCTTTTAACGCACGAGCATAAAGCCCCGCTACAGATTCGGCTGAAGTACAATCTACAAATACTGGATTCACCACATGATGTAATTTAATGAAAGAAAGCAGTACATCAAAATCTGATGGCTGAGTCGCATTTTCTAAATCGGTTTTCCAATCGTCTAAACATAATCCATTTTCATCGAGCAACATGCGGTTGGAATTCGCAATAGCACAAACTCGAATTTCAACATTCTTCTTTGCTAGATACTCCTTTTGACGCTTTACCTGCTCAATTAATTCTCCGCCTACTCCACCGACGCCCACTAAAAACATATCCACTACTTTTTTATTATTGAAAAGCGCCTGATGGGTAGCTTTCACCGCTTCAATCGCTTTATTTTGCGGCACAACTGCAGAAATTGAACGTTCACTAGAACCTTGTGCAATCGCCACAATGCTAATATTTGCCTGTGCTAACGCAGAGAAGAAACGAGCAGCAATGCCTTTCGCTTGCTTCATTCCATCGCCCACAACAGAAATAATGGATAAATCTTTAATCACTTCAATTGGTTCTAATTGATGTTCATTTAATTCATTAGCAAACTCAGTTTCTAGTACGGTTTTCGCTACTTCTGCAGATTTCACTGGCACACAGAAACTAATACTATATTCAGACGAAGACTGGGTAATTAAAATGACTGAAATGCCTGCGCCTGACATAGCTGAAAATACACGAGATGCCATACCAACCATGCCTTGCATACCTGGGCCTGACACATTAAACATAGCCAAATTATCTAAGTTAGTGATACCCTTGACTTGTAAACCTTCTGATTTTACATTGCCATCAATAATCGAACCCGGCGCAGAAGGATTTCCTGTATTTTTAATGACACAAGGAATATTTTGTGGCAACAATGGGCCAATCGTACGAGGATGAATCACTTTCGCACCGAAATAAGAAAGTTCCATCGCTTCACGATAAGAAAGAGTTGGCAATAAACGTGCATCAGGCACTAAACGCGGATCGCAAGTATAAACGCCATCCACATCGGTCCAAATTTCGCATACGATTGCGCCTAAACAAGCGGCTAAACAGGCTGCAGAATAATCTGATCCATTACGACCGAGTAGCACCAACTCACCTTTTTCGTTACCCGCAGTAAAGCCAGCCATAAGCACTACTTTATCTTTTGCGATACTTGCTGCATCAACACGTTTTGTTGATTCTTCAATTTCAACAGAAGATTCAAGGTAACCGCCTTTTGCCAATAATTGTTTAACAGGATCCACAATATGTACGCTATAGCCACGCGCTTCAAACCAAGCTTTCATCATAGCGATAGAAAGTTTTTCACCGCGGCAATCAATCGTCGCTTTAACTGAATCTTCTACTTTTCCTGCTTGACGAATTTCTTCTAATAATCCTTTGATTTGAGCAAATTCAGCATCAATAAGCGCTTTGGTGCCATTTAAGTCGAATTGATTATTTTCGGCATGTAAGCCATTGATGATGTTATAGAAAATTTCGATTGCTTCGTTGAAATGCGTATCGGTTGGTTGATTTAATGCAGCTTTTTCAGAAAGGGCGACGAGATGATTAGTTATTTTGGCTGGTGCTGATAAAACACCTGCTGCCTGCTCTTCTAAATGAGCTTGCTCGATCAATTTCGCTGCTTGGGAAAAACGTTCCGGATTTGCAAGCGAAGTGCCGCCAAATTTAAGTACGCGCATGATTGGTTCTCCTAGAGATATTGTGTTTTTAAATTTATAAAAAAACCCGCTATTCAGTTGAATCGCGGGTTTTCTGTATCCTGTTTTTTGGTGCACTAACCCGCGCCATTAATCATAGTAATGGTCATCATAATGGTGGTAATCGTGCTAATGATTACGGATAAAGTGCGGTTATTTTTCATTGTGTTTTATCTTGAAAAACGAATGCGTAAAGAAATACCGAAATTTCCCGAGCTTGTCAAACAGAAAGTGACAAATTTTTCAGAAATTTTCTCAGTAAATAAATTTCGTGTAAACTAACCGCACTTTTATAAAGGAGAACCTATGGATATCCAGCATAATCTCAACCTAATTCATCAAAAAATTGAAACGGCTTGCGAAGAAGCTAAACGCAATCAAAATACCGTAAAATTACTTGCCGTATCTAAGACCAAACCTATTTCCGCTATTCTTTCGTCTTATCAAGCTGGACAAATAGCCTTTGGGGAAAATTATGTGCAAGAAGGTATAGAAAAGATCCAATATTTTGAATCGCAAGGTATTAACCTTGAATGGCATTTTATCGGTCCATTACAATCGAATAAAACCCGTCTCGTGGCAGAACATTTTGATTGGATGCAAACGCTTGATCGAGCAAAAATTGCAGATCGTTTAAATGAACAACGACCGACTAACAAAGCACCATTGAATGTCTTGATTCAGATTAATATCAGCGATGAAGAAAGTAAATCTGGTATTCAACCTGAGGAAATGTTAACACTGGCAAAACACATCGAAAATTTACCGCACTTATGCCTACGTGGCTTAATGGCAATACCTGCGCCGACCGATAACATCGCAGAACAAGAAGCCATGTTCAGAAAAATGTCAGATCTATTTGAACAACTTAAACAAGCCTCACCCAATCAACAAATTGATACACTTTCTATGGGAATGACGGATGATATGCCGAGCGCAATTAAATGTGGATCAACAATGGTAAGAATTGGTACCGCTATTTTTGGCTCAAGAAATTATACCCAAAAGTAAAATGAATAATTAAAAACGGCTTATGTTTCCATAAGCCGCCCCAAAATATACTGTACCTTAAAAAATATTCCGTATGTTAGAAAAATAGGATTCCCCCCCAAACAATAGCAACAATACAAAGAGCAATAAATACCGATGCAGAACCTTGATCTTTCGCACGCCCTGAAAGTTCGTGGCGTTCTGTACCAATGCGATCGACAACAGCCTCCACCGCACTGTTTAAAAGTTCTAACGCCATCACAAGCAAAACAGAAGAAATCATCAAGATAATTTCTATTTTTGTTTCGCCTAAAAAGAAAGCAAGAGGAATTAAAATGCAGGCTAAAAAACATTCGTGGCGAAAAGCCGTTTCATTTTTAAACGCACTTTTTAAGCCTTGTAATGAATATTTAGTGGAATTGATTAAATGGGTTAGCCCCGTCGTTTTATACATAAATTTTCCTATTTTTATAAACGTTTCGCTTCGATAACATCATCTAATTTTGCTAATCGAGCCAATATTTTACTCAAACTTTCAACATTATGGAGTTCAATTTCCATATCAATGGTAGCAAGCTGTTTTTTGGTATCAGCACGGCTTGACACCCCTAACACGCTAATTTTTTCATTAGCTAGAACCGTCGTAATATCACGCAATAAGCCATTGCGATCGCCTGCCACAATACGGATATTAATATGGAAACCACTTGCGTAATTTTCGCCCCAAATGGATTCCACCACGCGCTCAGGGTGAGCAGCTTGCAAATCTAAGAACTGTTCACAATCCGCTCGGTGAATAGAAATACCACGCCCCATTGTGATATAACCAACAATCGCATCGCCAGGAATGGGTTGGCAGCAACGTGCAATATGATGCATAAGATTGCCCACACCTTCCACAATCACGTAGCCATTTTTTTTCTCAGATTTCTGCTGAGAATTTACCGCACTTTTGTTAGCAACATGGCGTAAAATTTCCTGATCAGCTTCTTCAGCGGTCACTTTAATCAATTTACTTTGCAAGAAATTGATTAAATTATTTAAACGAATATCGCCACTGCCAATACCCGCATAAAGATCGTCCAAATTTTTCAAGTTATAGCGTGGTAACGCATAAGGTTCCACTTGCTTTATACTTAAATTCAAACGCGCTAGTTCATTATCGAGTAATTCTTTACCCGCTGGAATATTTTTATCGCGATCTTGTTTTTTAAACCACGCTTGAATTTTGGCTCGAGATTTTGCAGTGTGAGTAAATCCTAAATTTGGGTTTAGCCAGTCGCGGCTCGGGTTCGGATTTTTCTGGGTAATAATATCAATTTGATCACCCATTTGTAGCTGATAGGTAAATGGAACAATACGCCCTGCCACTTTTGCCCCGATGCAGCGATGACCAATTTCACTATGAATTGCATAAGCAAAATCTAATGGTGTAGATCCCGTTGGCAAATCCAC
Organism: Haemophilus seminalis; assembly: GCF_006384255.1. Lineage (GTDB taxonomy): Bacteria > Pseudomonadota > Gammaproteobacteria > Enterobacterales > Pasteurellaceae > Haemophilus > Haemophilus seminalis. The sequence goes on along the minus strand of NZ_VCED01000003.1, from coordinate 292,236 downwards.
TACTTCGCCTTTTGGCGTAAACACATATACACGATCGTCAAACACTTGGCTACGCAGCTCTGCCATCACTTCGCCAGAATCCGTAATATCATCTTGCCAAGCCAGCAATTTGCGCAACCATGCAATTTTTTCTTCGTAGGCAGACATGCTGCCCGTATTACCTTCCTTGTATTTCCAGTGAGCCGCCACCCCTAACTCTGCATCATCATGCATTTGTTGGGTTCGAATTTGCACTTCAATTGGCTTGCCACCTTTACCTAAAACAACAGTATGAATAGATTGATAACCGTTCGGTTTCGGGTTTGCGACATAATCGTCAAATTCTTTGGGTAAGTGTTTAAATTGAGTATGAACAATCCCTAGTGCGGTATAACAATCTTGTAATTTTTGCACGATAATTCTGACCGCTCTTACATCATATAAACCGCTAAACTCAAGATGCTTTTTCTGCATTTTGCGCCAAATACTGTAAATATGTTTCGGACGACCATAGACTTCAACTTGCTCGATATTTTCACGTAAATAACCGCTCAACTCACTGACGAAATCAGCAATGTAATGTTCACGATCAAGACGACGTTCCTGCAATAATTTAGCAATAGCACGATATTGTTCAGGATGAAGATAACGGAAGCAGTAATCTTCTAACTCCCATTTCAACTGACCAATCCCAAGACGATTGGCAAGAGGGGCATAAATATAAGAACATTCTTTGGCGGCAAGGACTTTGTCTTCCTCTGCGCAACGATGCTCTGCATCACGCAAGAAAGTAATACGTTCGGCAAGTTTAATGATTACGCAGCGGAAATCGTCCACCATCGCTAACAACATACGGCGAACATTATCCACTTGTAACGCGTTAGCGGAATGACTGGCATTGAGTTGACGGATGTTATCCATTTCCAACACGCCTTTAAGTAATTTAGTTATTTTCGCACCAAACTTTTCTTTTAGGCTTTCCCAGTCTGTTAATTTATTTGCAACGATAGGAAACAACATTGCAGTAAGCAATGTTTCCGCATCCATATTAAGTTCGTGCAAAATTTCTACCATTTCCACGCCAGACTGGAGCATCAAGGTAGCATTCTTCATTTCATCGGGATGGGTGCTCATTAAGTCACGTGCGTAATACCACGCATCGTTCAAACTTTTTTCTGTTTGTTCTGCCAGTTTTAAGCCAGCACACCATTGTTCAATCACAAAATCCTGCGGATTTAACAAATGAGAACCACGAACAGCAACCATAACACCCCCTTGTTGATGAAGAGCAAGCAACTTCCTGTCGCTTTTATTTTGGGTGGATATTGTACCGAATAACCGAGTTATTTTGTAGTGAATAACGTTATCGATTCCAAATGTCCCGTATGAGGGAACATATCTATCACCGCACTTTTTTCAATCTTGTAGCCAAAATCACGTAAAATTTCTGCATCGCGCACTAATGTTGCGGGATTACAAGACACATATAAAATTTTCTCAGCTTTCAGCTCACACAAAGCATTTAACGCGAAAGCTGCGCCACTGCGGGGAGGATCAAGCAAGATTTTATTGAACGACTGACGTGCCCAAGGTTGTTCAACAAAAGATTGGTCAAGATCCGCTTGGAAAAATTCAATATTTTTGATTTGGTTTCTTGCGGCATTTTGCTCCGCTTTTTGGACCATTTCAAAAACACCTTCAATTCCTACCGCACTTTTCACGCGTTTGGCGAGAGGAAGCGTAAAATTTCCCATACCGCAAAATAAATCTAGCACGCAATCCTGTTGGTTCAATTCAAGCCAATCCAAGACTGTATTGACCATACGTTCACTTAATGCACGATTTACTTGAATAAAATCACGAATATCAAAATGTAATTTTATGCCATCAGAAAATTGATAATAAGGTGAATCGCCATAGATTTGTTCAATGCCTTCATCGCTTTGTAAAAACAACATTAACTTTTCTTGTTCAGCAAATTTGAGCAATAAAGTGCGGTCAATTTCCGAAAGGTTTTTGGTGTAACGTAACAACATTGCGACGCCATTATCGGCCGCCACAAGTTCAATATGCCCAAGCTGTTTCGACGCAGAGAATTGTTCTAAAAGTTCGGTTAATTTAGGCAGTAAATAATTAATTGCAGGTTCTGCCACTTCGCAAGATTGAACAGTAATTAAATCGTTGGTATTTTTCTGACGAAAGCCCATTTCGATTTGTTTTGTGTTTGGATTAAACCATAAACTCAAACGCACACGACGACGATATGCCCAAGCATCGCCACAAATCATAGGTTGAAATGAAATCGGCGCTGACTGTAATTTACTTAATCGTTTAAACAATGCAGATTCTTTCGCTTTCCTCTGCATTTCAATAGGAATATGTTGCCCTTGGCAACCACCACAACGCATAAAATGAGCACATTTAGGTTCTAAACGTTCAGAACTTTTTACTCGCCATTTTTTTGCCATAGCATGCCCATATTGTCGTTTATCTTCCAGAATACGACATTCCACTTTTTCGTTCGGAAGTGCATTTTCAATAAACCAAGTTTTACCATTAATTTTCGCTACGCCTAAACCTTGATAATCTAAATCAAGAATATCAGCCGTAATGGTTTGAACATTTTTTGTTTTTTGCTTTGGGGTATAAAGAAGAACCATTGTTTGAAGAAGAATTACGCCAAATCAGTTAAGTATACACATTGCAGAATAGTTATTCATTGATATTCCATTTGATGGAATCAATACACGTTGACCCCGCAAATATTGGCATAATTTTTATTTAGAGTAAATCACTGATAAGAAAAGGTGTAAGTGGCAACCGCATTTACTGTACCATCTGTGATATTTCCATCTTTATATAAGCGAGTAATCGCTGTTTTTTATACTCTTTTTATAGCCAATTTTCCAGTAAGTATACTTACTGGTGTTATCTCTTTACAGAGATAACACAAAACATCTTACTAAGAAATTTTCTATAATAAGGAATGAAAAATGAACAAGTTTAAAATAACTGTTACGACAATATTACTAGGTTTATCATTAATAAGCGTATCTACTTACACTTCTGCATGGACTGCTGAACAATCAAAAATAGCAGCAGCAATGTCGGATCGCTTAATGCAGGCAGTGAATGAAGTGGAAGCACGTAATTATTCTAAAGCTATAGAATATGCTGAACCTGTAGCAAACACACCTATTACTGAATACAACCAAGAGATTGTTGTAATGGCTCAATTTTTCCTCGGCTATAGTCATTTAGCTAAGAAGAACAAAAAGAAAGCAATATTATGGCTTCAAAAAGCTTGTAAAAATGGCCATTCTGATAGTTGCGAAATGTTAGAAAACAATAAGAAATAGTAAAATGAATGATCTATTTATTAGTTCTGTAATTCTTATAGTTTTACCTTTAATTGCATTATTGGGATTAAAAGTAATGAATATAAAAAGAACAATTGGAAAAATTATCGCACTTGTGTCATTAAGTGTTGGATATACTTTTACCTTAGGCGATGTTCTTACATTTAATAATGAAAATATGCCTATCTTAAATTGCATTCAGCTAGTATATTATTCTGCAATAAGTTTCTTTGTTTTCGGCTTTGCTGGATTATTTTTTAGCACAAAAGCGGGAATAAAAGAAAACGGTTCAGAATAAACCTCATAGGCAAACATTGTTTGCCTTTATTTTTGCTTTACATTTTTAAAAAATCATTTTAACAAGAGAATGTGCTGTGAGAATAATTCTCGGCTTTTTAACGGTTTATCGCCAAGATAAGGTTTCAGTGCAATACGAGTAAAACGTTTTGCCGCTTGACGTACCGCATCATCAGAAAAATCAAGAGCTTCAAAGGCTAACAAATCTCTTCCGTAAAAAGTGAGATTATCTTTCACTAAGGACGCGATGAACCCTTTTTCCTCACGATAACGATATGTCATTGAGAAATCGACTGGCTCGCCAGACCCTGCACAATGCAGAAAATCCACGCCGTAACCGAGAATTTGTAAAAGTTGAAATTCAAAAAGACGCAGAGTTGGCTCAACGTTGGTTTCAGTTGCCAAGCCTGTTAAGCATTTTAAATAATGTTGAAACAGCGAAGGATTCGGCGTTTCAGGCTCAATGACACGAGTCAGTAACTCATTCACATAAAAACCGCTATAAAGTGCGGTTTGTTGTAAAGGAAGTGTTATTGCGGCGGGTTCTGCTTTAGTGAGGGTTTTCAATGAGCTTTTTCCCGTCCAACGCAACAATAAAGGTGTGAAAGGCTGCAAAACCGACTTCCAAGATGAACGCTTTGCTCGTGCCCCCTTGGCAATCACGGTTAGGCGACCGCTTTCTTCAGTAAACAAATCGACTAAAAGACTCGTTTCACTATAAGGGCGACGATGAAGAATAAAGCCTCGTTGGAGTTCGGTTTGCACAATTAATTACCGGATAAACGCTCTACGGGTTGTAACACACATTGTTCCGCTAAAATTTCACCTAAATTAGTTTTTAGCACACTAAAATCATCGCGCTCTTGCCATGTCCAACGAATATTGCCGTAATTTTTACCGCGCTCAGAAATCATTAATGTCAATTTTTCTGACATAGAATTGAAAGTCACCGTAATGTGATGCAATGATTTTTTACGTTTTTTTTGAGTGGAATGAACAATACGAACTTGCTTATCATCTTTACACAAATAAACTTTAGCTTCACCTTTTTGCAAAGCTTTATCTACTTTTTCCACCTGCATCTTTTGCGGCTCTGGCTTCTTTGGTAAACCACTTTGAGCACAACCTACTAGGCAAAGTGCGGTTAAAATTAGAAACGTTTTTTTAAACATAAAATCCTACTTGCAAAAGAAAAATGGGCGATTGCTCGCCCTAAAAATTATTTTTTATATTCATAAGAACCGTCAGACTGACGAACAAATCGCGTACCATTAGATAAACGCATTTCATTTACTCGCCCTTGGCTATTTACGGATACTGCAACTTTATCACCTGGTTTAAAGCTACTTAAAACATTTCCAGCGCCCGCTGCTTTACTCATTGCATTAACATCCGAAATATTAAGTTGATTGTCACGGAATACTTGCATAAGAGAAACGCCTTTAGGCACAGTTAATGTTTTCGCCGATGCAGTTGGTGCTGCTTTCGTTGCAGGTTTTGCATCAACAATTTGAACTTTAGTTTCTTTTTTAACTTGAATCGGTTTTGCTTCAACAATAGGTGCTTTTCCTACTGTTTTAGCGACGCTTTGTTCAGTTGCTTTTGCTGGTACATGTGTTTTTTCAGCAACTTTCACTTCTTTTTTCTCGATATCTTTATGTGTAACTTGTTGTTCTACTACTTTTTTCACTGGTTGAACTGGAGCTACAACAGTTGGCGCTTTTGGCTGTTCCGCTTGAGCTTGTTGAGCTTGAGTTTGTGATTGCTCAGGTTGAGCTGCTTGCATAGGTTTAGCTGAAGCTGAATCCATTGTATTGGAGGTTTGAGCTGGAGCTTGAGCCATGTTTTGTGGAGCAGCCATGTTTTCTGCAGGTTGATTTTGAGCAGTCGCACTATTAGCCGATTCATCTGCTTTTGGCGCATTTTCAGGTTGGTTAGCTTGCTCTGCAGCCATCTGATTTTGTGCAGGAGGATTATCTAAAATCGTGGTTTCAACTGGTTGATTTTGATCTAAAGATTGGAACTGCACTGGGATTTCATTGCTGTTAGATTGAGTGAAAGACTCAACGGTGTCAGAACTTGGTTTTAATGCAAAGAAAATAATTAATAAAATGACCAACGCCAAAATAGCCATAAATAAACGGCGATGTTTTGCCGGTAATACTTGCAACACTTTCCATTTTTCCGGTTGGCTTAAAGTTCGTTTTTCCGCTTGCTCAACAGTTTCTGTAGCAATCGTTTCAGTTTTAATTTCTTCTTCAACAGCAGATATTGTCTCTTCTGAAGATACAGTCTGAATAACAGGCTCTTGTTCCGTTCTCAATGTTTCGCTAGAAATAAAAGGCGCGCTTTCTTGAGCTGGAGTATGCCCAAAAGTGGGTTCTTTACGCTCATGAAAATTTGTTTCTACATGATCTTTTTTAGCAAATAAACCTTTTGCTTTATCAAAAATTGACTCGCTAGGTTGCACCACTTTCTTTGGCGTAATTGGTTCAACTTGATTAAGACCTAAATCTAATTCATCTTGAGATGATTGTTCATTTTGATTTTTATTCATAGAATCCACTGGATTACTCCTGATACTTGTTGTTATTCATGTTAATTAGCCGCGGGAGTGCGGCGAAAAAACTACGCGATATTTTATCGGATCTTATTCCGCGTATAAAGTCTTATTTGGTTCGCCAGCAATTTCTCGTGCGAGTTTGGGAACAAGATAGCCAGATGTAAGAGATTGCAAGGTTTTATAAATTTGCATAGCCTCAATATCGCTAATCAGAAAATGACTCGCTCCTTGCACTTTATCTAGCAAATGCAAGTAATAAGGCAAAATTCCTGTTTGAAAAAGTTTATCGCTCAATATTTTTAGAATTTGCGCGTCATCATTCACGCCTTTTAGCAAAACGGATTGATTCAAAAGCGTGACATTCACGGCTTTTAATTTTTGCATCGCATTAGCAAAAATTTGATCAATTTCATTTGGGTGATTAATGTGTGTCACCATAACTGTTTGCAATCGACTTTCTGCTAATAAGGTACAAAATTCATTAGTAATCCGTTGCGGAATCACAACGGGCAAACGAGTGTGAATACGCAAACGCTGTAAGTGCGGTATATTTTCCAAATGTTTTATTAACCACGCTAACTCATGATCTTTCGCCATTAAAGGATCGCCACCTGAAAAAATCACTTCTTCAATTTCAGGATGCACCGCAATGTAATCTAATGCCAGTTGCCAGCTTTTTTTATTTCCTGGGTTTTCATCGTAAGGAAAATGTCGGCGGAAGCAATAACGACAATTCACCGCACAACCGCCCTTCGCCATAAAGAGCAAGCGGTTTTGATATTTATGAAGAATATTCGGCACCGCATTGGCATTTTTTTCTTCTAATGGATCAGTACTAAATCCTTCGGCTTGCACAAACTCTAGATCAGAACACATAACTTGCAAGAAAAGAGGATCTTGCGGATTACCTTTTTCTATTTTATCAATGAAAGGTTGTGGTACGCGAAGCGAAAAAAGTTTCCGCGCAGCAATGGATTGCTCAAAATCATCTTCTGGTAAATTTAAGGCTTTTAGCAATAATTTAGGATCTGAAATCGCATTTTTTAGAATTGTGAGCCAATTTTGTTCTTCTCTAATGACGGGTTCTTGGGTTAAAATACGCACTTTTCAAACCATCTCTAATTTTTAGGATATTAAAAATATGGCTACATATACTACCAGTGATTTCAAACCAGGTCTAAAATTTATGCAAGACGGTGAACCTTGCGTAATCGTTGAAAATGAATTCGTAAAACCAGGTAAAGGTCAAGCTTTCACCCGTACTCGTATTCGTAAATTAATTTCAGGCAAAGTATTAGACGTAAACTTCAAATCTGGTACTTCAGTTGAAGCTGCTGATGTTATGGATCTTAACTTAACTTATTCATACAAAGACGATGCATTCTGGTACTTCATGCACCCAGAAACATTTGAACAATACTCTGCTGATGCAAAAGCAGTAGGCGATGCTGAAAAATGGTTATTAGACCAAGCAGATTGTATCGTGACTTTATGGAATGGCGCGCCAATTACTGTTACTCCACCAAACTTTGTTGAATTAGAAATCGTCGACACAGATCCAGGTCTTAAAGGCGATACAGCAGGTACTGGCGGTAAACCAGCAACATTAAGCACTGGTGCAGTAGTAAAAGTACCTCTTTTCGTTCAAATCGGTGAAGTAATCAAAGTCGATACTCGTTCTGGCGAATACGTATCTCGCGTAAAATAATATTTTACTGTTAAACGAAGGTAAGTTATTTTCGCTGCTATTCAAAGCAAAGAATCTAAATAAAAAATAGCCCCAGACAATTATAGTCTGGGGCTTACTTTTAGTTGATTATCAAGAAATCACGGTAATTCATCAATTTCCTTATCTACTTTAGGCGGGATCATATGTTCACGGCGTAATCCAACATCGTATGCGATTGCAATTGCAATAAAGATTGAAGAATATGTACCAAATCCAATACCCACAAGTAACGCTAAAGAGAAATTATGAATTGATGGCCCGCCAAAAAAGAACAATGCAACAACAACAATTAATGTTGTAGCTGAGGTCATGATGGTTCTTGATAAAGTTTGCGTTAAAGAAACATCAATAATATCAATCGTATCTAGACGTCTTATTTTTCTGAAGTTTTCACGCACACGGTCAAAGACCACGATACTATCGTTAATAGAATAACCCACAACAGACAAAATCGCTGCAACAAATGTTAAATCAATTTCGATTTGTAACGCTGAAAACACACCAAGAGTAATAATTACGTCATGCGCAAGGGATGCGATACCGCCGAAACCTAAACGCCATTCAAAGCGAGAACCTACATAAACTAGCATCATCGCTAATGTTGCTAATGTCGCATAGACCGCGCCTTGAGCCAATTCTTCCCCTACGTTTGGTCCAACGAATTCGACACTACGAATCTTAATGCCAGAATCTATTTCTTGGAGCATTCCTTTTACGCGATCGCCAATTCCTGAATCATTGTCCGTAGCTGGTAAACGAATCATGACATCTTGAACAGAACCCGTTGTCTGGACAATTGGGCTTTCAATACCATTTTCATGGAGCTTACCACGGATTTTTTCTAAGTCTGCAGATTGTGAAAAATGGGTATCAAAAACAACCCCACCAGTAAAATCCAATCCCCAGTTAAAGCCTTTTGATACAATAAAAAATAGTGAAACAGCCATTAAAAGTGCGGAAAAAATATAGCCCAATTTGCGCAGTTTCATAAATTCAGTCAATGGGAACGGGAGTTTAATCCCATTGATTTCACGGATAAAATGTCCGTCTTTATCTTTTGCAAAAATTTTCATCGTTCCCTACCTAAATTGATAATTTCTTAAGTTGTTTGCCGCCATAAAGCGCATTAACTAATGCACGTGTTCCTGTAATTGCGGTAAACATTGAAATTGCCACACCAAGTGAAAGTGTAATTGCAAATCCTTGGATTGGGCCTGTCCCTACAGCATACAAGATAATTGCGGTTAAAATTGTCGTTAAATTAGCATCAAAAATAGAGGTAAAAGCCCCGTTGTAACCTTCGTTGATTGCTTGTTGAATTGGACGACTATTACGAATTTCTTCTTTAATACGTTCAAAAATCAATACGTTTGCATCCACCGACATACCTAATGTTAATACGATACCGGCAATCCCTGGCATAGAAAGTGTCGCACCAGGTAAAATAGACATCAAACCGACTAACAACACAATATTAATGACCAAAGCAAAACTTGCGATAATACCGAACATTTTGTAGTAGAACAGCATAAAGACAATCACAGCGATGAGTCCCCAAAAGCTCGCATTAATCCCTTGCTCCACATTTTGTGCCCCTAAAGATGGGCCAATTGTACGCTCTTCAACAATTTGAATTGGTGCAATTAATGCCCCAGATTTCAATAAGGTAGAAAGATTGCGCGCTTCCGCGATACTATCAACACCAGTAATTTGGAAGTTAGAACTGAAACGACCTTGGATCGTCGCCACATTAATCACTTCCTCATGTTTTTCTAAAATAGTTTTACCATTTTCGTCTTTTTTACCGTTATCTTTATACTCAACATAAAGCGTTGCCATTGGTTTCTTGTAATATTTTTTGGTGGTTTGAGACATAATCTCACCACCTTCACCATCCAAGGTTACACTCACTTGTGGGGTGCTTGAATGCTGATCTAAACCAGAACTTGAATTAATGATATGCTCACCACCTAATACCGCGCGTTTAAATAATGCAACAGGATGACCTTGGCGATCATATTTAACTTCCGAATCAGCTGGCAACATATTACGAGAAATTGCATCGGCCGTAACATTTTGATTTACAATACGAAACTCAAGCGTTGCAGTTGCCCCTAAAATTTCTTTTGCGCGAGCAGTATCTTGAACACCTGGTAATTCAATTACAATACGTTCAGCGCCTTGACGTTGAATAACTGCCTCAGATACCCCTAATTCAGCAACACGTTTACGTAAAATCGTTAAGTTTTGCTCAATTGCTAAGTCACGTGCTTCATTTAATGCTGAAGTTGAAAGACCTAAATTGATACTATCGTTATCCAACTCTGTAATATCTAAGGTTGGATGCAACTGATGAATAATACGTTCCGCTTTAGAGCGTTGGCTTGCATCGGCCAATGTGACAGAAGTGCCAAAATGCTCAGTATTTTTAATTGCCGTATATTGAATTTTTTCTTTACGAAGTTCGTTACGTAAACTGTCTTGTAATTGCTCTTGGCGTTTTACAAGTGCAGCATTCATATCGACTTCCATCAAAAAACGAACCCCACCACGTAAGTCTAATCCCCATTTCATTGGGTTAGCACCAAACATGCTTAACCAAGCTGGAGTGGCCGGAGCAAGGTTTAATGCAGTGGTGTAATTATTGCCAAGACGTTCAGCAATTTTATCTTTAGCGAGGAGTTGATCATCGGTATTAGTGAAACGAGCTAGAATTGAGCCGTTCTCAAGCACGATAGATTTGGTTGGAAGATTGTTGGTTTTAAGCACATCTTGAACTTGTCCAAGCACGCTCGTATTCGTTTCTTGACCGCGCGTACCAGAAATTTGAACCGCAGGATCTTCACCATAAATATTTGGAAGAGAATATAAAATCCCGATGGCCACAATAAAAATAACCATCAAATTCTTCCATAATGGATAACGGTTTAACATAGTTTTCCTTTTCTAACGCACAGAGCCACAATTCGTGGCTCTGGAAAATAATTTAACATTACTCTTAAAGTGATTTTAATGAACCTTTAGGAAGAACGCTCACAATGTAGTTACGATTAATCGTAATTTCTGTCGTGTCGTTTAACGCAATCACGATGCTATCGCTACCTTCAGTTACTTTAGTAATTTTGCCGATTAAACCACCAGCAGTTAAAACTTCAGTACCCTTTGCAAGCTCAGACATCAATTTTTTATGTTCTTTATTGCGTTTAGCTTGCGGGCGATAAATCATAAAGTAAAAAATTAAACCAAAAATCACGAAAATAAATAACGTGGACATCGGGTTTTGTGCTTCCATTGTATGTTTTCCTTGTTAATTTAAGTTAAAAATTGCGCTTAAAATACCATAAATTGGCTCATTGGGAAAGGTGAACCACACCAATATCCTACGTTATGGCGATTAATTTTATTTTTTCAAGATAACGATAAATTCTTTTTCCGAAGCGTAATATTGCTCGACCAAAGCAACAGAATTTTCTTCTGCAAAAATAGAAAAATTTTCCACCGCACTTTCAAGGTTTAAGATCAGCATTAGCTCATCATGTTTATCCAAATTTTTTAAGGCTTTTTTGGCACTTAAAAGAGGAATTGGACATCGAAGTGCGGTTAAATTAAGCTGATATTTCATTCTTTAACTTGACGACGATCACTCATGTTCTTGCCCATTTCAGCCAAAATATCCGCACTTAAGCATTCACGTCCCATTTCAAATAGCGGTTCTTCTAACGTAATATGACGATCATAACCTTGAATAAAGCGTTCAATTAAATGTTCATCAATATTTTGACGTTGTTCAGAAATAAGCTCTTCTAACTGCGCAGATAGTGCATTCCAATTTTCATGCAAATATTCGTGCTGTTTTTCTAATTCATCAATGGAAGTTTGTGCTTGTGGAGCCACTTTGACTAATTGAGGGAAAAAATCTAATTCTTCATCCTCATGATGTAACGGTGCGGCACGATTGAAATAAGTTAAAATTTGCTCAACATCATTTAATACAGCCTGAGTATAGCCGTGTTTTTCTAGATAATCAGGTAAAATGCTTAACTGGCGACAAAAACGTTTTACCTTACTATGACAGGCATAAAGCATTTCAATAGGTTCATTCCAGGTGGCGAATTGTTGAGGTTCAAGAATTTGCATAAGGTTTCCTTTGTTAAAAAGTGCGGTCAAAAAACATTTCATTTTTCTACCGCACTTTCATCAATTATGATTTATCTGCTAATTGTAATGGTGGAACAGGTTTGCCCATGCGAGCATAGAATTCCACCACAAAATCATCAAAACGATCATCTTCAATCGCTTGACGAATTTCCGCCATTAAACGTTGATAATAGCGTAAATTGTGAATAGTATTTAAGCGTGCACCTAAAATTTCACCGCATTTATCTAAATGATATAAATACGCTTTGGTGTAGTTTTTACAGGTATAGCAATCACATTCAGGATCTAATGGGCTCGTATCATCGCGATATTTTGCATTACGGATTTTAACAATACCATCAGTCACGAATAAATGCCCATTACGTGCGTTACGAGTTGGCATTACGCAGTCAAACATATCAATACCACGACGTACTCCTTCTACTAAGTCCTCCGGTTTACCTACACCCATTAAATAACGAGGTTTGTCAGCCGGGATTTGTGGGCAGATGTATTCTAAAATGCGGTGCATGTCTTCTTTTGGTTCGCCTACTGCTAAACCGCCCACCGCATAACCGTCAAAGCCAATATTCACTAAGCCTTCTAGTGATACTTTGCGTAATTCTTCAAACACGCCGCCTTGAATAATACCAAATAGCGCATTTTTATTGCCTAATTCATCAAAGCGATCACGGCTGCGTTTTGCCCAACGAAGAGACATTTCCATGGATTTTTTCGCATAATCGAAAGTCGCTGGATAAGGCGTACATTCATCGAAAATCATCACGATGTCAGAACCTAAATCATATTGAATTTCCATAGATTTTTCAGGTGAAAGGAAAATGCGCTCACCGTTAATTGGGTTTTGGAATTTCACGCCTTCTTCGGTGATTTTACGTAATTTACCTAAACTAAATACTTGGAAGCCACCACTGTCAGTTAAAATCGGACGATGCCATTGCATAAAATCGTGCAAATCACCATGTTTACGCATGACTTCTTGTCCTGGTCGAAGCCATAAATGGAAGGTGTTACCCAGTAAAATTTCTGCACCTGTCGCACGCACTTCTTCTGGCGTCATGCCTTTTACTGTACCATAAGTACCCACTGGCATAAATGCAGGGGTTTCTACACTGAACGTGCCTTGTGGACGTTCAAATACCAAGCGACCACGACGAGCATTGCCGCTTGTTTTATCTAATTCATACTTCATTTTTGCTCCAACGAATAAACAGTTCGAAGATTTTTTTAAACAAAAAAGCCTGTTAAAAAATACAGGCTTCGTGATATCATATTTCCAATGCTCTTTGAGTAGAGGCGGATCTACTAAGATAGTCCGCCAGTTGCCGCTGTCGGGCTATTTCGTAGATCCTGAGTTTGTTAATCATACTAAGGATAAAAATATGACTAAATTTATGATTAAGTTGGTCATCATTATTCTACTTTGCCTGTTATTGAAAAGTAGCACTGGCTATTAGTAGTTGATGCCGACAAGGGATGGTTACCGCCATCTCTTGTTCTTTATTGTAGGTGCTGACTAATTACAAGTCAAACAACTTATTCCAATCCTCTCACATTAGAATTTTTATTAATAAACATCGCATCTCCATAACTAAAGAAACGATATTTTTCTTGCACTGCATGCTTATATGCATTCATGGTATTTTTATAACCAGCAAAAGCTGAAACTAACATTATCAATGTGCTTTCAGGTAAGTGGAAATTAGTAATTAAACAATCTATCACTCGGAATTTTTTGCCAGGATAAATAAAAATAGAGGTATCAGAAAAATAAGGCTCAATTAAATCTGGATTGCCAAATTCTTCCGCAGAAAGCGCCGCACTTTCAATAGAACGAACAGAAGTGGTTCCTACTGCAATAACACGTTTACCCGCTTGCTTTGTTGCGATAATCGCATTGCAAACTTCTTGAGAAACTTCTACGTATTCTGCATGCATCACATGCTCTTCAATATTCTCGACACGAACAGGCTGGAATGTTCCTGCGCCTACATGCAATGTGACAAATTCAAAATTCACACCTTTCTTTTTAAGTTTTTCAAGCAAGGGGTCATCAAAATGTAAGCCTGCTGTCGGTGCAGCTACAGCACCCGGTACTTTACTATAAACAGTTTGATAACATTCTTGATCGGCTTCTTCATCTGGACGGTCGATATAAGGCGGCAATGGAATATGTCCAATGGCTTGCAACACATCTAAAAGAGCGGTTGATTTATCACTTAATTCCACTTCAAATAATGCACCATGACGCGCTGTCATTACCGCTTTAATTCCATGATTTTCGCCTAATTTATCTTCACCTAAAAATAATTCAGCCCCTTCTTTGGGTGATTTTGATGAACGAATATGCGCTAAGAAACGATGCTCATCTAACATGCGTTCAACTAAAACTTCAATTTTTCCACCGCTGGCTTTACGCCCAAACATTCTTGCAGGAATGACGCGAGTATTATTGAAAATCAATAAATCGCCTTCATCAATTAAATCCAATACATCTGAAAAAGTGCGGTCAATTACCTCGCCATTTTCCCCATTCAAATGTAATAAACGGCAAGATGCTCTATCCTCCTTTGGATAGCGAGCAATAAGTTCATCAGGTAAATCGAAATTAAAATCTGAAACACGCATAATCAATGTAGATAAAATAAAATGATGGTTAAGTCTAGTTTGAATTCAATATGAACTCAAGAAAAAATCAAATTAAGAGAATTTTATCCCCCTCATTGTATAGCTGTTAATTTAAGATTTTTTTCTTTCGAGAGAGAATAGCTAAATATCTTATGATCGCCTTACATTAGCCATCAATGACTATTCAAAATGTTAATAAACTATACCGACACGATCTTTTTGCTATCAAAAAAGATATCCTATAGAATGCCCAAATCAAGATAAGGTGAAAGACAATGACAAAGAAAAAAATAAAACCCGGATCAAATAATATTGCGCTGAATAAACGAGCACGACACGATTATTTTATTGAAGATGAGATTGAAGCAGGCCTTGAACTACAAGGCTGGGAAGTAAAATCAATGCGTGCAGGCAAGGCAAATATTAGTGATAGCTATGTAATTTTCAAAAATGGAGAAGCTTTTTTATTTGGTGCCAGCATCCAGCCTCTAAATGTTGCCTCAACTCACATTGTTTGCGATCCTACACGAACACGTAAATTATTACTCAATAAGCGAGAACTTGCCTCACTATTTGGTAAAGCTAATCGTGACGGATTCACTATTGTGGCGCTATCTCTTTATTGGAAAAGTGCTTGGGCAAAAGTTAAAATTGGATTAGCAAAAGGGAAAAAACAACACGACAAACGCGATGACATTAAAGAGCGTGAGTGGAAAGTTACAAAAGATCGCATTATGAAAAATGCGCATCGTGGATGATATAAAAAAGCATAAAGCCCGAAATGATTCGGGCTTTATTGCATTGTTTATTTTACTTTAGGCAAGGTTAATTCAGGTTCTTTCGGCTTTTCTACCGCTTCAAAAGATTTACCTTTATTCGCATCAATAATTTGTTGAGTTTGATTTTCTAATGTAGTTAGCCCCATTTTATTGTAGGCTTCTTTCATTAAGAATAAACCTTCATAGGTTGCTTGCGCATCAGGATATTGTTTTAACATACCAACAACACGATTTGACACAGCTACCCAAGCGTCTCGTTTAGCATAAAACTTTGCAATATCTAGCTCATGGCGAGCAAGGGCCGCTTTAATATAAGCCATACGAGCAAGCGCATCTTGTGTATAAGGACTATTTGGGAAATGTGTAACTAAACCTTGGAAATAATTAAATGCATTACGCATAGAAACCGTTTCACGTGTTGCGCGATCGATTCCAAAAAAATCTTGAATAAAATTATCGCTCATAGCCGAATATGCAAGACCTGTCATATAAATCACATAAGGTTGGTTTTGGCTTTGAGGGAACATACGAATAAAATCATTTCCCAACGTCTCAATATCCGTATAGTTTTGTGACTTATAATTTGCGTAAATCAAATCAATCATTGCTTGTTCTTGATAGATGCTGCCGGGGAAGCGCTCATTTGCAGCTTTTAAGTAGCGAATAGCTTCTGAATATCCACCTTCTTGCAACGCATTTGAACCTTTCGTATAAAGTTCACTCACCGATGCTTGTTCAACATCTTTTGAGCCTGAACACCCAACTACCAATGCTGCCATTGCCAATAAAGCTAAAGATTTCATTTTACGCATTGTTTTTTCCTTAATTTTTACGAAAACCGATAAATAAGATACAATTGCTAGCTATTGTATAGAACATTAATCAATAAGCCAACTTTTAAAAAAAACTTTGAGAGCCTTTTATGCCATTAATAACCCTTTCAGCTGAAATACAGTCAGAACAAATAGGACAACGCTTAGACCAAACGCTTGCAGAATTGTTCCCTGAGTACTCTCGCTCCAGATTAAAAACTTGGATTGAAGCCGATCTCGTTAAACTTAACAATCAAATTGTCAATATTCCTCGAGAAAAAGTGCTGGGGGGAGAACACGTAGCAATTACCGTTGATATAGAAGATGAAACACGTTTTGAACCTGAAAATATCCCCTTGAATATTGTTTATGAAGATGATGATATTATAGTTATAAATAAACCCAAAGATCTTGTTGTTCATCCAGGTGCGGGGAATTCGAATGGAACTGTGCTCAATGCGCTACTCTATCATTATCCACCAATCGCAGAAGTGCCTCGTGCAGGGATTGTCCACCGCCTAGATAAAGACACAACAGGATTAATGGTCGTAGCTAAAACGATCCCCGCACAAACCAAACTTGTACGAGATCTACAAAAACGAAAAATCACACGCGAATATGAGGCGGTCGCATCAGGCATAATGACTAAAGGCGGTACTGTAGATCAACCAATGGCTCGTCATGCAACCAAACGTACATTAATGGCTGTTCACCCAATGGGAAAACCTGCTATTACCCATTATCGTATTATGGAAAATTTCCGCAATTACACTCGCTTACGCTTGCGGCTAGAAACAGGTCGAACCCACCAAATTCGTGTACACATGGCACATATAGCTCACCCATTATTAGGTGATCAAACTTATGGTGGGCGCCCTCGCCCACCTAAAAATTCTAGTGAAGCATTTATGTCTGTTTTACGTGATTTCAAACGTCAGGCTCTACATGCCGTAATGTTACGCCTCGCACATCCAATTACAGGGGAAATAATGGAATGGTATGCGCCTTTACCAGATGATTTTGTGAAACTGCTCAACGCATTAAAAACAGATTATCTAGAACACCAAAATGAATTGGACTATTAATTAATGCGGATCATACAACCTAACTGGCCTGTTACCAACAATATTCACGCCTTTACTACGACACGTGAAGGCGGTGTTAGTACTACACCTTTTAATAATTTTAATCTTGGCGATCATGTCGGCGATGATAAGAGTGCGGTCAAAATTAACCGTGCTTTACTCGTAGAAAAATTTAACTTACCTCAAGAGCCTTTATTTCTCACTCAAACTCATAGTACACGCGTTATTCAACTCCCTTATTTAGACGATAATTTAGAAGCTGATGCCGTTTATACCAATGAACCCCATCAAGTCTGCACTATCATGACAGCAGATTGCTTGCCCGTATTATTTACAACAAAACTCGGAAATGAAGTAGCTGCAACTCATGCAGGATGGCGAGGCTTATGCGATGGCATATTAGAAGAAACAGTAAAATATTTTCAAGCCAAACCTGAAGAGATCATGGCATGGTTTGGACCAGCTATCGGTCCAACAGCATTCCAAGTAGAGAACGATGTTGTAGAACAATTTATCGCCATAGATCAAAAAGCGAAACTGGCATTTCAACCAGATAGGAGAGAAAAAGAAAAATTCCTTGGTAATCTTTACCAAATCGCTACACAACGGTTAAACAACCTAGGTATTACTCAAATTTACGGTGGAGAACATTGTACCTTTAACGAAAAAGAATATTTCTTTTCTTATCGCCGAGATCATCAAACAGGACGAATGGCAAGTGTTATTTGGTTTGAATAAAAAAAGAAAAGCATCTATTCATGCTTTTCTTCTTTTAAAATTCCAAGCTTAGTTATTAATTCAACCAGAATAAATATCCCATTGTTGAAATTACAAGAATACATACTAGATTTAGAACAAAACCAGCTTTTACCATTTCACTTTGTTTCACTTGACCAGAACCGAATACAATAGCATTTGGTGGCGTTGCAACTGGTAGCATGAAGGCACAAGATGCACCAAGACCAATAATTAATGCTAAACCAATTTCTGGCATACCCAATGATTGAGCGATAGAAATAAAGATCGGAACGAGCAGTGCCGCACTTGCTGTGTTAGAGGTAAATTCAGTTAAGAAAATAATAAATGCTGCAACTAACAAGCCAATAAGATAGAAATGTTGTCCTTCAATCATAAAGACAATGCTATCAGCTAAAATTTTACTTGCTCCGGAATCCTTCAACACTGCACTTAATGTTAATCCACCACCGAAAAGCATTAATACACCCCAGTCGGTACTTTCTTGAATTTGTTTCCAGCTTGCAATGCCCGTAGAACAAATCACAATAGCGGCTAATAAAGCGACAACACTATCAAAGCTCGCAATATTTTTCTGCAAACCAAGTAAGCCTGAAATTAGAGGATTAATTTGCCCACTAAATACCCAAGTTAAAGCAATCACAACAAAAATAACAAGTGTTAATACACGCACTGAATTCATTTCAATGCTTTCAAAAGATTGCTCAAAATTAATATGAAGTTTTGGCTTAAAAATAATGTAAAGCGTACCAATCATCAGTGGTAGCAAAATGATCATTATTGGTAAACCGTACCATAACCAATCTGCAAAAGTTAAATGCAAGTTACTTGCTACAATCGCATTCGGTGGGCTACCCACAAGGGTTCCCATACCACCAATTGATGCACTATAAGCAATCCCTAACAACACAAACACATAAGTATTATGTTCTTTCTCACGATCAAGTTGGCTTAAAATTCCCATTGCGAGAGGTAACATCATGGCTGCAGTTGCCGTGTTACTCATCCACATAGAAAGGAAGGATGTAATCAAAAAGAGATAGATAATGGCAATAAATAAATTACCGCGCGCTAACGCCATAATTTTATTAGCAATCATTTTATCAAGTTTTTGAATGTGCAAGGCTGTAGCTAAAGAAAAGCCACCAAAAAATAAAAAAATTGTAGGATCAGCAAAAGCCACTAAAGCTTGCTTAGTACTCACTAAATCTAGTGCAATCGCCAATAATGGCACCAATAATGCGGTAACCGTAACATGCAATGCCTCAGTTAACCAAAGCACTGCGACAAAAGCCAATAAGGCTAAACCAGCACTAGCCTTTGACTCATAAGGCAACACTTTTAATAACACAAAAAACAGCACTATATCTAAAATAAAAATAATGCCATTTTTGTGATTTTTGAAAGATTTTATCTCACTCATAAAGGTTCTCCATGAAGGTTACTACTCAAAAGTAGTTATAATGTTAAAGGAATGTTATTAACATGCAACAAGTAATATTCAAAAATGTGATCAAGTGCAATAAATTTTGATAAAAAAAGTGCGGTTATTTTTCACCGCACTTTTGCTCTTTCGTATTATTCGTCCGAATCATCTAAATCTAAGGGCTCTTGCGAGAGTATAATTCCTGTCAGATCTGCGTAAATATAATCTTCTGGGAAAAAGGTTACGCCACCAAAATTCACAGGGATATCGCTTTCGCCAGCACTACTTTCATCTGCACTGACTGGAATTGGCGCAAGGGCATGAATACCAATATCGAGGTTTTCTAATTGCTGAATTTGGCGTACTGCACCATATACAATAATTCCTTCCCATCCATTATCAACGGCAAGTTGAGCCAATTCTGCATCAATCAAACCACGGCGTACCGCACCACCGCCATCAACGACAAGCACTCGACCTTCGCCGTTTTCTTCTAATACTTCAGCAATTAATCCATTACTTTCAAAGCATTTTACCGTAGTGACTTTACCGTAAAAATTACTTACGCCACCAAAGCTTGAAAAAATTGGCTCCACTACATCCACTTGTTCTGCATAAAGATCGCAAAGTTCTGAAGTATCAATAAACATAACTTTCCCCTATCGATTGTCGAAATTTTGTTTGCTTTAGTATATGCCGATTTAGCCGATAAGCAAGCCTAAACTAAACAAGATATTGATTAATAACGAAATCATAGACATTTGAGCCAACATTGGACGCAATTCACTTGGCTGCTGACTGCGATAAACAAAGATCGCATGTTTAGCTAACAACGGCATCGCCAATACAAATAAATAATTAGTCCAAGAAATGGCTGTTGCCACCGCAAATGCTAAATAACATAGGGCCGCCACACTTAATAAAATACAGTGGTAAACTCGCCCCTTATATGCACCTAAACGAACGGCTAGGGTATTTTTGCCAGCTTTCGCATCCTGTTCAATATCGCGTAAATTATTAATATTTAATACCGCACTTGCCAATAACCCAGAACCAATAGCAGGTAAAATTATGTGACTATCAATACTGTGAGTTTGCAAATAATAAGTGCCGCCAACACCAAGCAAACCAAAAAATACTAATACAGAAATATCGCCCAATCCCATATAGCCATAAGGTTTCGCCCCAACCGTATAAGTAATGGCAGCAACAATAGCTAAAATGCCAAGCCCAGCGAAAGCGAATAAATCCGAGAGGTTTTCATAAGCGATACCAATCAAGAAACTTCCTGAAAGAAAACTGGCCACCACCATTAGAATTAATCCCCATTTCAGTTCTTTTGCTGAAATGGCGCCTTTTTGAATGCCACGTAATGGCCCAATACGTTCTTCAGTATCTGAACCTTTTTGATGATCCCCATAATCATTAGCAAAATTAGAAAGCACCTGCAATAAAATTGTCGTGAGTAAACAAAGCGCCATTACAAGCCCATTAAAATCTTGTGGATTCGCCCAATAACCTAATGCCGAACCAGTGAAAATCGATGCCAACGCTAAGGGCAAAGTTTTTGGTCGAGCCGTTTCCCACCACATTTTCAATTTTTCATTTGTCATTTTTTTTGACCGCACTTTTGATTACAATAGGCCTCGTATTCTACACTAAGACACCCAATTTATGAATGATTTAACCTTATCGCCTATCGCTATTATTCACACGCCTTATAAAGAAAAATTCTCCGTACCACGCCAACCTAATTTAGTTGAAGACGGAGTAGGCATTGTAGAGATCTTACCTCCGTATAATTCGCCTGAAGCCGTACGAGGATTGGAACAATTCAATCACCTTTGGTTAATTTTTCAGTTCGACCAAATCCAACAAGGAAAATGGCAACCCACCGTACGTCCACCGCGGTTAGGCGGTAATCAACGAGTTGGCGTGTTTGCTTCACGCGCAACGCACCGCCCGAATCCCCTTGGTTTATCCAAAGTCGAATTACGTCAAGTAGAATGTATCAACGGTAACGTTTTTCTCCATTTAGGTGCGGTGGATTTAGTGGATGGCACGCCGATTTTCGATATCAAACCCTATATTGCCTATGCGGATAGTGAGCCAAATGCGCAATCAAGCTTTGCCCAAGAAAAACCACCAGCAAAATTGACTGTTGAATTTACCGAGCAAGCCCAAAGTGCGGTAAAAAAACGAGAAGAAAAACGACCGCACTTAAGTCGTTTCATTCGCCAAGTGCTAGAGCAAGATCCTCGCCCTGCCTATCAACAAGGTAAACCGAGTGATCGTATTTATGGTATGAGTTTGTACGAATTTAATGTCAAATGGAGACTCAAAGTCGGAACAACAGATTGCGTAGAAGTGATTAACATTGAATTTTGTGGATAGATTTCAACCATCGAATATGATGATATTTTATCCATATTCTCTTAAAAAGAAGATCAAAACCAATCTAGCAGTCTCTCGTTTAAAAACTTGTACCTGTCAGATTAGTTTTCATCTTCTATACATAAGTGCGGTCAAATTTCTAGTTATTTTAATATAAACATCGGCGTATCACTGATTGGATCACGATGAATAATGACATCTAAATCAAACACATCCTTCAGCAACTCTTCGGTCATGACTTCATCAGGTGTGCCTTGTGCCATTACTGCACCTTTTTTCATGACGATTAAGTGATCGCAATAGCGGCAGGCTTGGTTGAGGTCATGTAACACCGTAATCACGGTTTTTCCGTTTTGTTGCATTTGTCGCATCATGCCCATGAGTTCAGCTTGGCGGTTTAAATCCAGATAAGTGGTAGGCTCATCGAGTAGCACTAATTCAGCATCTTGCGCAAGAGTCATGGCTAAGAAGACGCGTTGTTGCTGACCACCAGATAAATCAGAAACCAACTGTTCGGCAAGTTCAGCAGTTTGTGTTTGATCCATCGCCCAAGTGACCAATTCTTCATCTTTTTGGCTGAGTTTGCCCCAGAGATTTAAGTAAGGCGAACGCCCGTAGGCGATCAATTCCCGCACTTTAATCCCTTCTGGTACCAGGTGTTGCTGCGGGAGAAAAGCCAATTCTTGGGCATATTCTTTAGGGCTTTTTTGCCAAATATCCTGACCTTTATGGGTGATTGAACCTTGCTTCGGTTTGAGCAAGCGAGCCACCGCTTTTAATGTGGTGGACTTACAGCAACCATTTGGGCCGATTAATGCAATCACTTTATTTTTCGGGAATTTTAGCGACAGATTTTTAACCACGAGTTTATCTTGATAACCTAAAGATAAATTATTGATTTCAATGCTCATTATTTAGTTCTCATCAATAAGTAGAAGAAATATGGCGCACCGATAATTGCAGTCAGAATACCCGCTGGGAGTTCAGTTGGTGGGTCCATTACCCGCGCCAAAATATCCGAAAGTTGTAATAAGAGGGCGCCAATAATCAAGGCTGCCGGTAATAGGGTGCGATGCCGGCCACCGACTAAACGGCGAGCAAGATGCGGAGCAACTAAGCCTAAAAAGGCAATCGGACCACAAATTGCCACGGCTGTAGTAGAAAGGGCTACCGCTAGCACTAAAACGCTAATTTGCACTTTATTTACGGTCACCCCCAAGGTGGAAGCTTTGTTTTCACCTAAACCAAGGGTATCGAGATCGCGACAGAAAATAAATGGCAAGGGTAGCAACACTACTAACCATGGTAATACCACATTTAAATAAGACCAGCTGCGCCCCCACAGGCTTCCTGTGAGCCATAACATTGCCGTATTGATCTCGACTGGATTGGTAAGTATCAGATAATGACTAATGGCTGCCCACAATGCGGAAAGTGCTACCCCAATGATTGCCATTTTGATAGGGCGGAAGTTAAAACCGCACACGATCCATAAAATGACAAAAGAGAGCACACCACCTAAAAAGGCAAAAATCGGCATCCAGTAAAATGCTAAGTTTGGCAAGAACATCAATACCGAAACAGCAATTAACCCCGCTGCATTGTTAATCCCTAAAATATCGGGAGAGGCAAGTGGATTACGCACCACGCTTTGTACGAGCACACCAGAAATCGCTAAGGCGCCGCCTAATAAAATCGCTAATACCGCACGGGGTAGGCGATATTCCATCAAGGTAAAATAGTTTTTATCATCAGGCTTAAAGGCCGCCCAAATTTCCTCAAAGGAAAGCGTATAAGTGCCGAGACGAATACTCAACCCAAAGAGCAGTACCATTAGACCAAGCGTGAGGACATAAAAGCTGATAGCACGAAAAGATACATGAGAGGTTCGCATTAGTGTCTTCCTCTGGCAAATAATACAAAGACTGGTGCACCGATTAAGGCAAGCACCGCACCAGCAGGTACTTCACTAGGGAAGTTGACCGCGCGGGCAATGGTATCTGCAGCGAGCATTAAAATTGCACCGAGTAACATCGCCATAGGGAGCGATTTTCGCAAGTCATAACCAATCCAATAGCGAGCAAGATGAGGCACGAGTAAGCCGATAAAGGCAACTGGGCCGGCAACACTCACGCTTGAACCCACAATCAATAATGCAATGATATTAGCGTACCAGCGTAAACGAAAGAGATTGATGCCTAGTGAACGCGCGGATTCATCACTTAAATTGAGTAAATTTAAACGGCTAGCAAAAAGCAGACAGAAAAGTGCGGTCAAAATAAAGAATGGAAATAACGTCAATAATTCATTCCAACGGGCATGTGCAATGCCACCCGCTAGCCAACTCATAATACCGAAGGCATGATCTTCCGCGATAATGAGCAGTAATTTTGTGAGCGCTGCACACAGTAGTGATACGGCAATCCCCGCTAAAATCACTCGGCTACGATCTCCACTGTTGTCTTTCCAACCATTGCTGATCAGCATTACCACAAACCAACTCAGACCGCCGCCGATGCTAGCCACTAAAGCAATACTATAACCAGAAAGAATCAAAGGGCTAAAAGCACTGGCGGTGACCATGGCAAGACTGGCTCCCGAGTTCACGCTGAGTAGCGTAGGCGAGGCCAATGGATTGCGCGTAATGGTTTGTAACAACGCACCCGCCACCGCAAGATTGGCGCCTAAAATCATGCTAACTAATGCACGTGGTAGGCGTAAATCGGTAACCGTAATTTTGACAATTTCATCTCCATCGGGAAGGAACGCTTGTAACGCTGCAAGCGGTCGGATTTCGATGGGATAATACAAAAACAGGCTTCCCCATAATAGTAAAGGCAGAATGATAAGGGGAAGTCCCCAACGGAAAGTGGACTTCATCATTATTTTTGTTTCACGAAACCTTCAATTTGTTTTGCCATAATTTTGCTCGCTTCTAAGCCACGACCGCGAGCCCACATGTCGGCATCAACGCTGTAAACATGGTTTGCTTTTACGGCAGGAATGGCTTTCCAAAGTGGCTCAGCTTCCCATTTGCGCGCGATACTTTCATCACGATAATGGGCGATGAACAAGTATTCCGGTTTTTCCATTACTAATTGTTCAAGGTTGATTTCTACGAAAGCTTGATCACTATTGAGTTTAGTTGGGGCAAAACCTAATGTCGTTAAGAAACTACCCACATAGCCATTGTCATTTTGGATATTAAATTTATCTTCTCGGGAAGTACCAAATGAGGCTTTTTTGCCTTGCACACCTAAATTTTTTGCGATATTGGCAATGTAATCATTATGTTCATTGATTTTTGCTTTCATTTCGCTACTTTTACCGACTAAATCACCAATTTTCTGTGCTGTTTCAAGATTTACTTGATAGCTCTCATGACGGGAATCGAACATCACCGTTGGCGCAATTTTTTTCAATTCTTCAAACACCGCTGTGTGACGGGAAGGATCAGCAATAATTAAATCGGGTTTGAGAGAAGCAATCACTTCAAGACTCGGTTGAGAACGCGTACCAACGGATTGCCATGCAGCAATTTTTTCGCGTACTTGCGGCAAAATACGCTCAACTTTATTATCGTCAGCCACTCCCACAGGACTTACCCCCACTTGTGCTAGGGCATCTACGAAAGAATACTCTAATGCCACCACTCTGGTTGGGGTTTTATCAAGGGTAAACTCACCATTAGCATCTTTTACCGTTACTGCACCGGCGAAAGTAGATGCCATTAACAATACAGAAGTGAGAGTTGTTTTTAATAATTTTTTCATGCTATGTCCTCCAGTAATAAAAACGAGGTAATTATACACAAAAAAATGAATTGATAATAATTTTCTTTTGATTGAATCCTAAAATTACTGAATTCTTGCTATATAGCATTTTGTTATTTCTAATAACATCTAAATATTAATTACTAAGAGGCTACTTTAAAACAAAAATAGCGCGTTAAATACGTGTTATTTTAGACCGCTAACATAGCTCTAGAAGTTTGATCTAATAGACATATCAAACAAGAAAATGCCTATGCTTAAAAATACTGCCCCTCCTCTATATGAACTCAAGATGATAAGTCTTTAGCAATTGGTTCAACAAGACCATCTTGTTCACAAAGTAGCGAGATCCATTGATTTTGAATTTATCCATGATGAGGGCGCTCATCTTTATTGTCAGGATAACGGTCATCCAGCTGTTGACCCTATTTGATAGTTTAAAATAATACTGTTGGGCTATCTCTTTGGTATTAAAAGTGAACGGCAATGGATAAGCCAATGTGGTTTACCACTGGTTTTAGGGATGTCCTTAACAAAAAAGTGATTGACACCAGCACACTTAGCCAAAATAATCTTCGTCGTTTTAATGGTGCGGATGTATTTGAGCATATTTTTTACTTGTATCGTATGGAAAGCAATTGAAAAAGGCTTGATGGGGGCAAGTATCCGTTTACAGACAGTACCCATTTAAAGCTAGCGCTAATAAGAACGAAAAACATAATAAAAAGTATAAGGTACAAGTCAGTCAGTATATTGATATGCTCACCCAAGATGTGGTGAAAATACGAAAAAAGGAAAGAAGCCGTTAAAAGCGAGTGAAAAAGTGGCAGAAATCAAAGACATCAAGGCAAGCATAGGATTATTTTAAATACCTTTGCCTCGGGCAGGTAATATCAATGACAACTAACCCTATATTGCTCACCTTGATTCCTCGACATAACGCTTTCAGCTCCTCCCCAAAAAAGCCGTCGGGCTTGATGCTGGCTATTTTACCGCCCCTATCACAGAAAGCTTGGCTCGCCGAGAGGTTATTAGTGTATTTGATTATCATCGCCCGAG
The DNA here is from genome assembly GCF_006384255.1 of Haemophilus seminalis. Lineage (GTDB taxonomy): Bacteria > Pseudomonadota > Gammaproteobacteria > Enterobacterales > Pasteurellaceae > Haemophilus > Haemophilus seminalis. The sequence goes on along the minus strand of NZ_VCED01000003.1, from coordinate 265,439 downwards.
CAAAATCAAAAAACCGAAAGGCTGATTACCTGACACACTTATCAAGCTACGATAGAAAACGTCGATACAGTTAAGTCATCGGAGCAAGGGAAAAACTCTACAAACGTCTAGCAAAAATGGTTGAGCATAACTTTACGTAAGCAGAACAACACCATAGACATAGTTATGCCCATTACAGCGGTCCGTCGAAAGTACACATGCAATGCAATCACAAAATATCAAGAAAATGCCCTTGTGCTATGGGCTTTTTTACGCTTTTTATGATTCAGCCTTTATTAATATGAGGTAATGGTAAAAACTCTACGAAACTGACTGCTTGAATGGCAATCTAAAGTGAAATGTAATAGAAAGAGACAAAACCCACCTTTATACCAGATGGTCTATAAAGTGGGTTTGCCTGAGGTATAAAATCGAGTGTTAAATACACGCTATTTTTAAATTTTATTTTTTAGGTAACGCATCAGTCGAAGCATTAAATTTTACATTTGATGAAGTATAAGCCTCAAAGTGCGGATGTTTTTTCATAAATTTAATGAAGCTTTCCGCATCAGGTAAGTAGGTATCAACGCCCTCATATTTCGGATCATTAAATAATTTACCAAAAGTTTTGTAACCATCTTTACCGCTAGCTACATAAGCATTAGTACCAACGAGATAACGTTTATTATCATCAATTGGTTCCCATTGTTGGGTTTGTTTATTCAATACTTCCACGCTGACTAAACGTTTACCTTCTGCATTTGGTGTTTCATTCGCTTCGTAACGAATGCCCGCGCCATAAGGAAATGCCCCTGTAGAACCATCAACTAAAGCAAATTGCATCGCATCTTCAAGCACTTGTTTTACTAACGAACCTTCCATTTTATAGGTATATAACGTATTCCCGAAAGGTAAGAAAGTATAAGCATCATTAAAGGTTACATTGCCCGGTAAAATATCTGCGCGTACACCACCTGCATTTTGAATGGTTAAATCCACCGTTTTGAGTTCGTTATACATAGTTTCTGCAATAAAGCGTGTCGCGATAGAACCTTCTGGATTAGAGCCTGCTTTATTTGGGATACGGTTTGCTGAACCACCCGGCATTGCAGAACCAGTGATGACACCAACGATTTCTTGTGCTAAACGATCCTTTTCACTTTTATATTTTGAAATAAGCATGTCTGTTTTTGCATCATGATCATCAAGTGAAATACTCTTCATTGATTTTAAAGTATCAAGCGCTTTTTTACGTTCATCTCCTGTTAATTCAGTCCATTTACCTTCCGCATTTTTCACTTGAAGTTTATGAGAACTCATTAACACGTGAGGAATTTTACGAGTAATAGACGCAATACCTTCAGGACTGAATTTAACACCTAAATCACCCACAACAGCAGAATAAGCCCAACCTTCCATTACAAATACCGGTTCGCCATTCGGATTTTTAAATTCAAGCGGATATTCATAGATTACTGGAAGTTTTAAACCACGTAATTCATCGTTTCCGTATAAATAATGTGAATCGCCAGTAACGATCACATCAATATCATTCACTTTTTGCGCGATTTCGATATTTTTTTCACTACCTGCGTGTGAAAGTAAAATGATTTTATTAATACCTTGTTGTTTTAGCGCATTTGCCATAATTTGTGCGGTAGCAATTTCATCATAGAACTTCACATCCTTACCTGGTGAAGAGGAATTAACCGTTTTATTCACGGTATCTAAACCGATAATAGCAATTTTTTCTCCATCCACAGTGAAAATATCGTAAGGTTTCCATTTGTTATATAAAATTGAATTTTTATCAGGAATAACATTGGCTGAAAGTACTGGAATTTTTAATGGCTCGAGTAGTTTTAATAAACCTTCATTACCCGCGTCAAACTCATGGTTACCCAAAGTAAAATAATGGAAATTACCAGCATTCATGACCGCCGCATCAGCGGAACCGCCAAAAAGGGTGAAATACAGCGTACCAGTAATCGCATCACCAGCATGTAGCACTAATGGATTTTTATACTTTTTACGTAACTCATAAAGTTTTCCATTCACAGCAGAAAAACCACCAATATCAACCTTTGTTTGTTGACCATTTAAATTAATTCTCGCTTCGTGCGGTTCCAAGTAAGAATGGTGGTCATTAATATGTAAGATACTTAACTCCACAGCTTTATGTGCTTGTGGCGCTTCTTTAGCAAAGGTTGAACCAGAGCAAAGCATTGCTAACGCACTAACTGCAAAGGTAACTGATTTTTTAGATAAAAACATAATGGCTCCTTATGAGTAAACGGATTAATTTAAGCCTTCAAGCATTGCTTGGAAAGTCTTATAACGAATAGCATAGTTATTGTGTTGAAGATTTTCACGTGCTTGATCTAAATACGAAAAATCATCAACCTCCACCCCTTTAAATTGGCGAGCAAACATCATATTAGCTAGAGCGAGACGGGGCTTAATTTCTGAAGAAGGGGTTATCAAACTCACTCGATTCTCGGTAATAGAAAAAGTTGTTTGATTAGGAAAATCTTGACGTATCTGTTCAATAATTTTTTGAAATATACCTTTAGCATCCAAAGACAATAATATGATTTGATCTGCTTTTGCTCCCCGTTCTATTAAAGCCTGAACAAATTGCTCCGAATTATCTGTTTGACGAATATAAATTTTTGCCTGCTCATTCGCTAAAAAAGACACCAATAAGTTTTTCTTCATTTCCTGAATTAAATTAGCATCGCCAGTATTTATCGGCTCAAAGTATAAGTAATCAAGAAATTTAGGAGTGAGATTTTTATCTGTTTTAAAAATGCGAGTGAGGATTTTTTCACTTATTTGGATCTGATTATCTAGGAATTGAGGAGGTAAAGAAAAAAGTGCGGTAAGTTTTTTCTGTAAAATCGAAACTTGTTGTTTTTCTTGTTTGGCTAAAGCGATTGAAAATTGTTGCTTTAAAGCCTCAGCGGACTCAGTAGATATTGATTGGTGAGAAGATGGAGGAGGACTTGCTATCACAGATTGTTGAATGCCAATACATGACGCTAATCCAAGTAACACAGAATGAAAACCGATTTTCATAATAAACCTCATTTAACTGATATTTTATCAATGTAAAATACCGCTTAACGCGTAAACTTGACCTAAAACTGTTTAAGAGTTTCTTAGATTATACGTAAAACAAAATTGCATGTGAATGATAATGTTTACTTTTTCAAGAGAATATAACGTACTTATTAGAATGCTCATCCAAAACTTGCAATTTTGCTCAAAAAGTATAAAATTCGCAGGCTTTTTGTCTATATATACAGAGAAAAAAGTAAGCTATATTCTTAAATCGCTTTCGAGTTTAGGAATATTCTTTTAGTAATTAAACATTTAGAGGAAGGTTATGGTAACCATTCGTTTATCTCGTGGCGGAGCTAAAAAACGCCCATTTTATCAAATCGTAGTAGCTGACAGCCGTTCACCACGTGACGGTCGTTTCATTGAGCGTGTAGGTTTCTTCAACCCAATCGCACAAGGTAACGCAGAACGTGTTCGTATCGACCTAGACCGTGTTAACCACTGGGTTGGTCAAGGTGCATCACTTTCTGATCGTGTTGCGAGCTTGGTAAAAGAAGCTCAAAAAGCAGCGTAATTTTGCTTTTTGATTTAGTTCTTAAACTAAGATAGGTGAGAAATATGGAACAACAACGTATTGAAGTTGTGGGCAAATTAGGCTCAACCTACGGTATCCGTGGGTGGTTACGTATTTATTCATCAACAGAACAAGCTGAAAGCATTTTTGAGTATCAGCCTTGGTTTTTAAAAATCAAAGGTGAGTGGCAGCCAACAGAATTAGAAAACTGGCGTCATCATAACCACGAAATCATCGTGAAATTAAAAGGCGTTGATGATCGTGAAGCCGCACAAATTTTAGCAAATGTTGAAATTGGTGTGGATTTATCTGTTTTCCCAAAACTAGAAGAGGGTGATTATTACTGGCACGATTTAATTGGTTGCTCAGTCGTAAACCTAGAAGGTTATACAATGGGAACGGTAACAGAAATGATGGAAACTGGATCTAATGATGTATTAGTGGTTAAAGCCAATACCAAAGATGCTTTTGGAAAACAAGAGCGGTTAATTCCGTTCTTGTATGAACAAGTAGTTAAAAGAGTCGATCTCACCACGAAAACTATTGAAGTGGATTGGGACGCTGGTTTCTAATCTCAAGTATGCACAAACGTAATGTAGTAGGCTTTTTATGTGGATAGGGGTGATTTCATTATTCCCCGAAATGTTTAAAGCGATTACGGAATTTGGGGTTACGGGCAGAGCCGTAAAACATAATCTTCTGCAAATGGAATGTTGGAATCCAAGAGATTTTACATTCGACAAGCATAAAACCGTGGATGACCGTCCTTATGGTGGTGGTCCGGGAATGCTGATGATGGTACAACCTTTACGGGGTGCGATTCATGCTGCGAAAGCAGCGGCAGGAGAAGGCGCAAAGGTGATTTACCTTTCGCCACAAGGACGTAAACTCGATCAAGGCGGTGTAACCGAGCTTGCTCAAAATCAGAAATTGATTTTGGTATGTGGACGTTACGAAGGTATTGATGAACGGTTGATTCAAACTGAAATTGATGAAGAATGGTCAATTGGCGATTACGTTCTGACCGGTGGGGAATTGCCGGCAATGACATTAATTGATGCTGTTGCGCGTTTTATTCCTGGTGTATTAGGTAAACAAGCCTCTGCAGAAGAAGATTCTTTTGCAGGTGGTTTATTAGATTGCCCGCATTACACCAGACCGGAAGTGTTAGAAGGATTAACTGTACCGCCCGTGCTGATGTCGGGACATCATGAAGAAATTCGGAAATGGCGATTAAAACAATCGTTACAAAGAACGTGGCTCCGACGCCCTGAGCTCTTAGAAGGCCTAGCTCTGACTGACGAACAACGTAAACTGTTAAAAGAGGCGCAAGCCGAGCATAACAGTTAGTTTCAGTTATATCTAGGATCAATAAAGGATCAAACAATGTCTAACATTATCAAACAACTTGAACAAGAACAATTAAAACAAAACGTACCTAGCTTCCGCCCAGGTGATACTTTAGAAGTTAAAGTATGGGTAGTTGAAGGTAGCAAACGTCGTTTGCAAGCATTCGAAGGCGTGGTTATTGCAATTCGTAACCGTGGCTTGCACTCAGCATTTACTTTACGTAAAGTATCTAACGGCGTAGGCGTTGAGCGTGTATTCCAAACTCACTCTCCAGCTGTAGATTCTATCGCTGTTAAACGTAAAGGTGCAGTACGTAAAGCTAAACTTTACTACTTACGTGAACGTTCAGGTAAATCTGCTCGTATTAAAGAGCGTTTGGGCGAATAATTTCGCAAAGAAAAAGGCTTGGGATTCCAAGCCTTTTTTGTTAGGTTATTTAATCCGTTCTTCGATAATCCCACCGCCCAAACAAATTTCACCAAGGTAAAATACGGCAGATTGTCCTGGTGTGACGGCTGATTGAGGTTCATCGAAAATCACTCGAATAGTTTCATCATCAATCGGTTCAATCACACAAGGAATATCTTGTTGGCGATAACGTGTTTTAACCGTGCAACGTAATAATTCACGAATTGGCTCGCGATCAACCCAATGTAATTGGCTAGCAATCAAACCTTTTGAAAATAAACGAGGATGGTCATGCCCCTGAGCGACAATAAGCTCATTATTTTCAACATCCTTATCTACCACATACCAAGCCTCATCACCCGCATTTTTTAAACCACCAATGCCTAATCCTTTACGCTGCCCCAACGTGTGATACATCAAACCATCATGGCGACCAATAATTTCACCATCAACAGTACGAATATCACCAGGTTGAGCCGATAAGTAACGAGCTAAGAAATCCTTAAATTTACGCTCACCAATAAAACAAATACCGGTAGAATCTTTTTTCTTCGCCGTAATTAAGCCAAGATCTTCAGCAATAGCGCGAACAATGGGCTTCTCGATTTCACCAACGGGGAATAAACTTTGCCCTACTTGTTTATGGCTTAAGGTATAAAGAAAATAACTTTGATCTTTATTAGTATCTAAACCACGTAATAATTTTGCATTTTCATCATCACCGGCTCTACGTACATAATGTCCTGTTGCAATGTAATGGGCACCAAGATCTTCAGCAGCATATTCTAAAAATGCTTTAAATTTAATTTCTTTATTACACAGAATATCTGGGTTCGGCGTGCGCCCTGCTTTATATTCAGTTAAAAAATGCTCAAAAACATTATCCCAGTATTCTGCCGCAAAATTAATTTTATGTAGTTTAATCCCCAACTTATCACATACAGCCTGAGCGTCTGCAAGATCAGCTGCGGCAGTACAGTAATCCGTATCATCATCTTCTTCCCAGTTTTTCATAAACAGGCCTTCCACCTGATAGCCTTGCTGTTGAAGAATAAAAGCTGACACAGAAGAATCCACGCCGCCAGACATACCACAAATCACTTTTTTGGTAGCATTTCTCGCAAGCTGTTCTTGTGTAAGCTGAGGAAAGTGTTGATTATAAGTATTTGAAATTAACATAGTTCTCCCGTAACTTCGGTTAAGGCGAAGCACATTGGTCATTGAATTAGAAAACGGCAAAATAATTTTGCCGTTAAGTTTATTTTGCACATAAAGTGCGGTCATTTTTGAGCAAGTTATTTCACTTCATAAAATTGCGAATCATCATCTTTTTTCGCAAATTTTTGCTCATATTCAGCTTTCGCTTGTTCATCACCCGCATCTAATTTTGATTGAAGCGTGTCACACGGTTTATCACAATCGCAAGCTTTGGCAATACCAAGGGTAGATAAACCACCGCAGCTGCCTTTTAAACTTTGTTTTTTGATAATAAATCCGATTGACATCAACAATATAATTGCGACGAAAGCGATTAAAGTAAAAAATAAAGTTTGCATAACTATTCTTTTGTTTCTGTTAATTTTTTGAAAGTAGAAGATGATTTTGTGATAAAACCATTATCTGTTTTAATGATTAAGTAAATGGCAAGATTATTTTTCTCAGCCACTTCTAACGCCTTGTCTTCACCCAGCACAAATAAACCTGTTGATAGGCCATCTGCAGTCATTGAGGTTGGTGCAAGTACCGTAATTGAGGCTAAATGATGCTGAATTGGATAACCTGTTTTCGGATCAATTTCATGAGCAAAGCGTTTACCATTTTCTTCAAAGTAAATACGATAATCGCCAGAGCTTGCCATTCCCATATTGTCTAATCCAATGACAGCCTCTACCGCTCTTTCACCTGTTGTAGTTGGTTTTTCAATTGCTATCTGCCAAGGTTTACCTTCAATATTTTTTCCTTTCGCACGAATTTCACCGCCGATTTCAACCATGTAATTCTGAGCATTTAATTGTTCTAACTTCTCAGCGACCTGATCAACGCCAAAACCTTTAGCAATCGAGGATAAATCGACATAAACTTGAGGAAGTGCTTTGCTTAATGTCGGTTTTGCACCGCTCATATCGAGGGCAATTTTATCAATACCAACCCATGCTTGGCGTTCAGCTAATTGTTCTGGCGTAGGTTGTTTTTCTGGGCGTTTTTCAGGGCCAAATCCCCATAAATTCACAACTGGGCCAACAGTTACATCCAATGCACCTTCAGTCACTTTATTTAAACGAATCGCTTCTGCCAATACTTTGGCAAAATCTTCTGAAATCTCAATCGGTGTGTTCACTTGGGTATTTTGATTGAAACGACTCAGTTCCGAATCTTTTTTGTAAGTAGACATTTTAGCGTTCACATCTTTTAAGATAGCTTCAATTTCTTCATGCGTCTTTTCTGATGTTGCTTTCATTGAGCCTTCATCAAGGTATTTAACATGATAAGTCGTTCCCATTGTTTTACCACTTAATGAGATAACTTTTGTTTCTTTTTGACAGGCAGCAAGACTTAATGCCATTGCCACCGCCATGATACCGCTTATTAATTTTTTCATCTGGATTTCCTAAATCTGTGAATTACTGGCAAACTCAACAAAACTTACCTGTAATCATAGAAAATTTTCTAAAAACACCTTAAATTTTGACCGCACTTCATCACAAAGTGCGGTCAGTTTTTATGATGAATTGACTAACTAAAATCAGCCACCAAAGTCATCTAATAAAATGTTTTCATCTTCAACACCAAGATCTTTCAACATTTTAATTACAGCTGCATTCATCACCGGAGGTCCACACATATAGTATTCACAATCTTCTGGTGCTTCATGATTTTTCAAGTAGTTTTCATAAAGTACATTATGAATAAAGCCTGTATAGCCAGTCCAATTATCTTCAGGCAATGCGTCCGATAATGCAACATGCCATACAAAGTTTGGATTTTCAGCTTGTAATTGATCAAAGTCTTCTTGATAGAAGATTTCACGTTTAGAACGTGCACCATACCAGAATGACATTTTACGTTTAGAGTGAAGACGTTTTAATTGGTCAAAAATATGAGAACGCATTGGCGCCATACCCGCACCGCCACCGATAAATACCATTTCCGCATCAGTCTCTTTAGCAAAGAATTCACCAAATGGACCAGAAATAGTAACTTTGTCACCTGCTTTTAATGACCAAATGTATGAAGACATTTGACCTGGAGGAGCATCAGGTTGACGCGGAGGAGGCGTTGCAATACGCACGTTAAGCATAATTATGCCTTTCTCTTCTGGGTATGAAGCCATAGAGTAAGCACGGATAATATGCTCGTCTACTTTAGAGACATAACGCCATAAATCATATTTATCCCAGTCTTCATGGTATTCTTCAGGAATATCGAAATCTTTATAGTTCACCACATGTGGATCAGCTTCGATTTGGATATAACCACCTGCACGGAAAGGTACTTCTTCGCCTTCAGGAATCGCTAATTTAAGCTCTTTAATAAAGGTGGCTTTGTTATCGTTAGAAATAACGGTACATTCCCATTTTTTCACGCCGAAAATTTCTTCTGGAAGTTCAACGTCCATATTGCCTTTTACATTCACTTGGCAAGCTAAACGATAGCCTTCTTTTGCTTCACGTTTGTTAATGTGAGAAAGTTCGGTTGGAAGAATCTCTCCGCCACCATTTTTCACTTTAACAATACATTGACCACAAGAGCCACCACCGCCGCAAGCAGAAGACACGAAAATACCTTTACTTGCTAGAGCACCTAATAATTTGCCACCTGCAGGTAATGTAATCGCTTTCTCCGGATCGTTATTGATACCAATAGTAATATCACCAGAATCGACTAGTTTTGACTTGGCAAACAAGATAATCGCAACGAGTACTAAAATAATAGCGGTAAATGCTGCAACACCTAATAATAAAATTGAAGATTCGCTCATTTATGCCTCCTTATAATTGAATACCAGAGAATGACATAAAGCCAAGCGCCATCAATCCAGCAGAAATAAAGGTTATTCCTAATCCTTTCAAGCCTGCCGGTACATCAGCATATTTCATTTTTTCAGTTAAACCTGCAAGTGCAACAATTGCTAACATCCACCCCAAGCCTGCACCAATACCGTACACGGCAGATTCTGCGAAGGTATATTCACGTTGAATCGCAAAGGATACGCCACCAAAGATCGCACAGTTTACGGCAATAAGCGGAAGGAAAATCCCCAATGCGTTATACAGTGCAGGGAAGAATTTATCGAGCGTCATTTCAAGAATCTGAACGATACCCGCGATAATACCGATAAATGTAATAAAGCTTAAAAAGGATAAATCTACCCCTTCAACTAAGGCGCCATCTTTTAACACATGTTCAAATACAAATTGGTTCGCTGGCACAGAAATGCCAAGCACAACTGTTACTGCAACCCCTAAGCCGAATGCGGTTGACACTTTTTTTGATACAGCAAGGAAAGTACACATCCCTAAGAAGAAAGAAAGCGCCATATTTTCAATGAAGATCGCCTTCACAAATAGGCTAATATAATGTTCCATTGATTATTTCTCCTGTTGCTCAGGTTTCCACGTTCTTAAGCCCCAAATGATGAAGCCGATAATAAAGAACGCACTTGGTGCAAGAAGGAACAAGCCGTTTGGTTGATACCAACCACCGTCTTGAATGGTTTGGAATACTGGAAAGCCAAGTAAACGACCAGAACCGATTAACTCACGTAACGTTGCAACAATTAATAAAATTGCACCGTAACCTAAACCGTTACCGATACCATCAACAAAGCTCTCAAGTGGACGAGATTTCATCGCAAAAGCTTCTGCACGACCCATCACGATACAGTTAGTAATAATCAAGCCTACAAATACCGAGAGCTGCTTAGATAAACCATAAGCAAAAGCTTTCAATACTTGGTCAACTAAGATTACCAAAGAAGCGATAATTGCCAGTTGTACAATGATACGAATACTATTTGGAATGTAATGACGAATCATTGAAATAAACATACTGGAAAAACCAGTTACTAAACTTACCGCAATGGCCATAACGATCGCGGTTTGTAATTGAGTTGTGACCGCTAATGCAGAACAAATACCCAAAATTTGCAGCGCAATCGGATTATTTTTTACGATCGGATCAAGCAAAAGTGCTTTTAAATTGCTTTTTGCATCAGCCATTATCTTGCCCCCGCTTTAAATTTTGCTAAGAATGGACCAAAACCGTTTTGACTAAACCAATAATCAAAGGAACCTTGCACACCATTTGAGGTTAAAGTTGCACCTGATAAAGCATCAACACCGTATTCTTTGTTAGAAGAAGCATTTTTAGCAATACGAATAGCCACACGTTGATCATCATCAAACAGTTTTTTATCTACGAAAAGTGCTTGCCAACGCGGATTGGCAATTTCACCACCAAGACCTGCTGTTTCACCTTGATCATAGTAAGTAATGCCTTTGATGGTATTGGCATCTGGGGCAACCGCAACAAAACCGTACATGGTTGACCATAAACCGCGACCGTACATCGGCAATATGACTTGATTGACTTGACCTTGTTCATCTTTTACAAGATAAACTCGCGCTTGATTGGCACGTACTTTAATTCCGGCTTTATCTTGTTCCACCGGAATGGCTTGACTAAGTGCGGTCGATTTTACTGCTGTTTTTGGATCAAATTTTTCTACATCCTCTTTTGATGCTTGAACAAAATCACCACTTTGCAAATCCACTAAACGTGGTTCAATAAACTTTTTATAAGTGTCTTTAATGACGGAAGCATTATCTTCTTTCATTAAGCCAGCAACCGTTAAAATATTACGTTGAACGTCCAGTGCTTTTTGCTCATCTTGTTTCGATTTCAATGCCACCGCGGCACCGGAAACAATGATAGAACACACTAAACTTAGCAATACAACAACGGTAACTGTACCACCAACGCTGTCTTTATTAAACTTAGCCATTTGTTCTTGCTCTCCGACGTTTGATATTTGCTTGAACAACGATGTAGTCGAAAATCGGTGCAAATAAGTTTGCAAATAAAATCGCTAACATCATTCCTTCCGGATAAGCTGGGTTTACAGTACGAATTAATACAGCCATTACACCAATTAATGCACCGTACCACCACTTACCTGCATTGGTAAAGGATGCTGAAACAGGGTCTGTTGCCATAAATACCATACCTAATGCAAATCCACCTAAAACAAGGTGCCAATGCCAAGGCATTGAGAACATTGGGTTAGTATCAGAACCAACTAAATTGAATAGAGTTGAAGTTGCAATCATACCAATCATCACACCAGCAATGATGCGCCATGCCGCAATACGAGTAAACACAATCACTGCGCCGCCGATTAAAATTGCAAGCGTAGAAACTTCACCCATTGAACCAGGTAAATTACCAACAAAAGCATCCATCCAAGTAATTGGAGCACCAGTTACAGTATGTTGTAATGCACCCTGACCGCCTTGCGACCATTGTGAGAGTGCGGTTGCGCCAGAGAAACCATCAGCAGCAGTCCAAACAGTATCACCTGAAATTTGAGCTGGATAGGCGAAGAACAAGAAAGCTCGACCAGCAAGTGCAGGGTTCATGAAGTTACGACCAACGCCACCAAAAATTTCTTTTGCAACAACGATACCAAAAGTAATACCTAATGCGGCTTGCCATAATGGCAATGTTGGTGGAACGATTAACGCAAATAAAATGGTTGAAACGAACATCCCTTCATTTACTTCATGACCACGCACCACTGAGAACAACAATTCCCAAATTGTACAAACGGTAAACACCACTAAGTAAATTGGTAAGAAGAAGATAGCTCCTAGCGCCATTTTGGAGCCCCAAGTTGCATTGGCAGTTAAATCTAAACCTAATGAACTTGCAAGGGCATAATGCCAATCGTTAGCAATTAGTTGATCTAAATTGCCTAATTGATTTAAGGCTGGAATCGCTTGGTTACCCACATTGTACATCCCGTAGAAAATCGCGGGGAACAACGCAAGGAAAACCGTAATCATCATACGTTTTGAGTCTAACGCATCACGAACGTGAGTATTTTTGTGCGTTACTGTACCCGGTGTATAAAGCAAGGTATAAATCGATTCAAAGATCGGATAAAGCTTGCTGTATTTACCACCTGGTAAAAACGCGGGTTCCATTTTTTCAAAAAGATTTTTCAAACCCATTTTTAACCTTCCTTCTCAATCTTATCTAATACTTGACGCAAGATTGAACCGTATTCATATTTGCCTGGGCAAACGAAAGAACATAATGCTAAGTCTTCTTCGTCTAATTCAAGACAACCTAACGCTTGCGCGCCATCGGTATCACCCACGATTAAATCACGTAATAATAATGTCGGTAAAATATCCAACGGCATAACACGCTCATAGCTACCAATTGGTACCATTGCACGCTCACCACCATTCTCAGCAGTAGTAAAGTTGAATAATTTCTTACCGAAGTGACCTAACACTGTACGAGTAATTGAATATTTATTTGATTGAGGTGTAATCCAGCCAAGAAATTCTTTCTCATTACCTTCAGCGATTACCGATACTTGCAATGCATAACGACTTAAATAGTCATGAGCACCTTTTGCAGTTTGGCCACAAAGCACTGAACCAGAAATTACGCGATTTTCACCCGCACTTAATTCATTTTGGGTTAATTGAGAGAGATTAGCGCCAATTACAGTGCGAATTAAACGAGGCTCTTTCACTTGCGGACCCGCAAGAGAAATAACACGTTCAACATAAAGCTCGCCTGTTGTAAATAATTTACCCACTGCGATCACATCTTGATAATTGATGTGCCATACAGTTTTATTTACACCAACAGGATCAATAAAATGAATATGAGTACCAACAAGACCTGCAGGGTGAACGCCACCAAAATCATGAATCTGTAAATTTTCAAGATCAACAGTTGGGATATTGGTATCACCTGCTTTACACAAGTGTAACGGTTTTGAAGGGAATAAACGACTTAATACTGTCAAACCATTCGTGAAATCTTGCCAAAATTCTTTTAGCACGATTGCAGGATCTGCGGCTAATGGATTGGTATCCATTGCATTCACGAAAATTGAGGCTGGTTCACTATCAATCGCAGGTACTTTGCTAAATGGACGAGTACGTAATGCAGTCCATAAACCTGATTCAACAAGGTTTTGTTTTACTTGTTCAGAAGAAAGCGAATTCAATTGTTCTGCGCTATATTTTGCGAAAGTGATTTGCTCATTTCCTTCCACATTAATTACGACAGATTGTAATACGCGTTTCTCACCACGATTGATTACAGTGATAGTACCACTTGCAGGGGCTGTAAAAATCACACCTGGATTTTTCTTGTCTTCAAAAAGCACTTGGCCTTTCTTTACAACATCACCTTCACGTACCTTCATCGAAGGACGCATCCCCACATACTCCTCACCTAGAATCGCAACTTGATTCACAACATTTCCGTTGTGGATTACTTGTGCTGGTTTTCCCGCAATTGGGAGATCCAAGCCTTTCTTAATTGTAATCATACTGTTTGCACTACTTTTCAAGGTTAAAAATACAATTGCAGATAAACAAGTTAAATGCAATCTCGTGTTTGAGCGTGACAAAACACCCTTAGTAAAGACATCAATGCCACAAAAATAAAAAACTCAAATCGGTTAACTTCACGATAAACATCATTATCGAGAAATTGAATTTGGATAAAATTAAACACCTTATTCTAGCGAAAATCTGCTTTTTTCGCTACTTAAACGCCTACTTTTTTGTAAAAACCTTTTGCGATATATCAAAAAAATGTTACATCTTCATAACATAAAAATTAATGTCCAACGCCTGCGCATTTCGTTGAAGCGGGAATTTTCTCATTTAACTCGCCCCATTCCTCTACAGTAAACAAATGCAATGCTAACGCATGAACACCGCCATTAAGCTCATCTGCAAGCAATTGATAAACACGTTGATGACGCTGTACTTTACGCATTCCTTCAAAAACATTACTCACAATCACACATTTAAAATGAGACTCTGCACCACGACCAGAACTATGTAAGTGGCTTTCATTTTCTACAGTAAAAAAGTGCGGTTGAAATTCTAGTTGAATTTTTTGTTCGATAGTTTGTTGAACAGACATCATAAATCTCCACAAAATCACAATGAAACGCTATACATTAGCAATGAAGTTTGCAAGAATAACACAGTTTTAACTGGCTCATTGGGGAAATTATGACATTATCAAACAAAATCAAAACATTATCAGCAGTAAGTATTGCAGCCGCTACGCTGTTCCTTGCTGGCTGCCAAGCACAATCAAATACATTAACGTTCACACCACCGGCACCGAATGCCACAATGAACATTAATCAAAATGCGATTGTGTATGTAACAACGAAAGATAGTCGCACAACGCAAGATATCGCGAGCTATACCAAACGTGGAGAACTCATTAAATTAAATTCATCACCGAGTGTTACACAGTTATTCCAACAAGTGATGCAACAAAATCTTATTAGTAAAGGTTTCAGAATTGGGCAATCCAATGGATCAAATGCGTGGGTAACTGTGGATGTGCGTGAATTTGCTACGCAAGTAGAACAAGGTAATCTTCGTTATAAACTTAATACCAAAATTCAAGCGACTGTTTATGTTCAAGGCGCGAGAGGTTCATATAACAAAGCATTTAATGCTACTCGTTCACAAGAAGGCGCATTAAACGCAGATAATGACGAAATTCAAAAAATTCTATCTCAAACATTTAACGATATTGTGAATAACATTTATCAAGATCAAGAAGTATCCGCTGCGATTAATCAATATACAAACTAATTATAAGGGCAATTTTGCCCTTTTTTATTAAGATTAAAACTTGACGAACACCGCTTTCAAGCGTAACATTCGCCCGATTTTTTAACGAGAAGGACACACACTTTGGACAGTCATAGTCGATACCGAATATCGCTCTAGACGCCCGCCTTTTGATTATCGGCGCGCGTTCGCCGGTAAATTTACCGTTGTTTCGGCATCTCTTAACGAAAACTTTGCGATTTTTCACCGCACTTTCGTTTCTTCTTTAATTTGTTCACTGTTAGCTGTTCATAATCCTATAAGGAGTATGAAATGATCAACGCGTTTGCTATCAATGATTCCCGCTTGGTTCGTATTGACGAAGACCAAACTGATCTCAATACTGCCATTTGGCTTGATTTACTTGAGCCGACAGGCGAAGAACGTGAAATGCTACAAGAAGGCTTAGGCCAGAGCTTAGCATCTTTTCTAGAATTGGAAGATATCGAAGCTTCCGCCCGTTTCTTTGAAGATGAAGATGGTTTACATCTTCACTCATTTTTTTATTGCGAAGATGAAGACAATTATGCTGATTTAGCGAGCGTCGCTTTTACTATTCGTGATGGTCGTTTATTTACGTTGCGCGATCGCGAGCTACCGGCATTCCGTTTATATCGTATGCGTTCTCGTAGCCAGCGTTTATTAGAATGTAATTCCTATGAAGTTTTACTAGATTTATTTGAAACGAAAATTGAGCAATTAGCGGACGTGATTGAAAACGTTTATGCAGATTTAGAAGAGTTGAGTCGCGTTATTTTAAACGGGAAACAAGATGAAGCCTTTGATGAAGCATTAAATACGCTTACGGAACAAGAAGATACGAGCTCAAAAGTTCGTTTGTGCTTGATGGATACCCAACGAGCATTAGGTTTCTTGGTTCGCAAAACTCGCTTACCAACAAACCAGTTAGAACAAGCTCGAGAAATCTTGCGAGATATCGAATCTTTGCAACCGCATAATGAATCCTTGTTCCAAAAAGTAAACTTTTTAATGCAAGCTGCAATGGGTTACATCAATATTGAACAGAACAAAATTATGAAATTCTTCTCAGTTGTTTCTGTGATGTTCCTTCCTGCAACATTGGTCGCGTCTACCTATGGTATGAATTTTGATTTTATGCCTGAATTACATTTTAAATATGGCTATCCAATGGCAATTGGATTAATGATCGCAGCCGCATTGACACCATATATTTATTTTAGAAGAAAAGGATGGTTATGATGGAATTATCCCAAACCGCATTATTTATCGGATCAATTATTAATCTTTATGCACTAGTCTTAATCTTACGAGCTTGGTTACAGTTTGCTCGAGTGGATTATTACAATCCTGTTTCAACATTTACAGTAAAAATGACTGATCCAGTATTAAAACCTCTGCGTAAAATTGCGCCTACAGTGAAAAATATCGATACTTCTGCTTTACTGCTAATATTTATTATCGGTATGTTGAAAGGTATTTTTTATTTTGGTTTATCAGTTAATTTTCTCTTAATATTGGGTGTATTAACTGTATTGAAAAGCATTGGTTTAGCAATTTTTTATGTGCTTTTTATTGGCGCTGTTCTAAGTTGGTTTAATCGTGGCAATAGCCCTGTGATTTATGCGTTTTATCAACTATCAGAACCACTTTTAAGACCTATCCGTCGATTCTTGCCAACATTAGGCATGATTGATTTTTCCCCTATGGTCGTCGTATTTATCTTATTGTTCTTAAATAACCTAATGCTTGATATGTTAGGTGGACTTTGGATGATCGCTGGTTAAAAAATTACTCAAAAATTATTTATATTAATTAGGTTAAGCATTTTTATACTTAACCTAATTTCTCTTAAAGCAACCAGATTCAAAATTTAAGGTGATAATCTTTCACGGATCCAATTGCCATTTCCTTTTCTATAATAAATCCGATCATGTAAACGACTTGGACGACCTTGCCAAAACTCAACTATTTCTGGACGAATTAAATAGCCTCCCCAATGCATCGGCCGTGGTACATGAAATGGATATCTAGCTGCAATTAATGCTGCTTTGCTTAATAAAAATTTATAGCTCGAAATAACAGTACTTTGCTCACTTGCCCAAGCCCCTATCTGACTGGTATAAGGGCGACTAGCAAAATATTCATCTGATTGTTCTGTAGAAATTTTTTCCGCTTTCCCTTCAATTCGAACTTGACGTTCTAACTCTGGCCAGAAAAAAGCAATTGCCACATTGGGATTATTGGCTATATTTTGTCCTTTATGACTATGATAATTCGTAAAAAAGACAAAACCCTCTGAATTAACTTCTTTCAACAAGACGACTCGACTACTAGGTCTCCCCTCTTTATCTACTGTCGAGATATTCATTGCTGTCGGTTCGCAAACCTGGCTATTAATAGCCTCATTCATCCACAATTCAAATTGCGAAATCGGATTATCTTGACAATTTTGTTGTGATAACACACGTTTTCTATATTCTTCACGAATATGATGTAAATCCATTTTCCCTCCGTCAAAATAAAAGCCTTAGTATAAAAACTAAGGCTTTAAAATATTACTTACTTATTATCAATACTCACACCGTAGAATGAATCATAGCCAAATGGGCTTTGTACATAGCCTTTTACGCGTGGGCTAAGTGGTGCAAAACCTACGGAATGCGCCACTGGAATCCAAGAAGCTTGATTATGAACGATAACTTGCGCTCGTTTATAAAGTGCGGTGCGTTCTTCCTTATTTGTTAATCCGATTGCTTTATCTAGTAATGCATCAAATTCTGGATTTTTAAAACGAGCCATATTGGAATTACCCGCGTTTGAACTTGCCAATAATGGAGATAAGAAGTTATCAGGATCACCATTATCACCAGACCAACCAAAGATACCAGCAGTTAACTCACCCGCTTTCGCACGTTTTTGGTAATCCGCCCATTCATAGGTAACAGGGTTGGTTTTTACACCAACTTTAGCCCAGTCTGCCATAATAAGTTCAGCCATGCGTTTTGGATTTGGATTAGAGGCACGAACAACAGGTTGAATCCAAAAATCAGTTTCAAAACCATTTGGGTAACCCGCTTCTGCTAAAAGTTGTTTTGCTTTTTCTGGATCGTACGGATAATCTTGAACTTCATCGTTGTAACTCCAAATTGTTGGAGGAAGTGGATTTTTAGCTGGTGTGCCTGCGCCTTGGTAAACCGCTTCAATAATCGCTTTTTTATCCACTGCATAGTTCAACGCCTGACGAACTTTGACATTATCAAATGGTGCTTTTTCGGTATTGAATGCGATATATGCTACGTTCAAACCTTTTTGTTCCAAAAGTTGTACTTTTGGATCTGTTTTCATTTTGGCTAAATCCGCTACATTCGGGAATAAAATTAAATCACAAGAACCAGCCTGTAATTTTGCATAACGTGTTGTCGCATCTGGCACAATATTGATAACTAAACGATCCAATGGTGTTCTACCCTTCCAATAGTTTTCGTTTGCTACATATTGAGCAGCTTGATCCGTTTTGTAATCAACAAAAACAAATGGGCCAGTCCCTACTGGGCGATTATCAATTGTTTCTGGCTTACCTGCTTTCAGCATTGCATCCGCATATTCTGCGGAATAAATAGAAATAAAATCCATGCCTAAACTTGCCAAGAAAGTTGCATCTTTCTTGTTTAAGGTAATACGAATTGTATTGTCATCTACTTTCTCCACTGATTTCAACAATTCAGGGAATTTCATTGCTTTGAAATATGGATAAGTCCCTTTAGACACATTGTGATATGGGTGATTCGGATCTAACTGACGTTGGAATGAGAATACAACATCATCCGCATTAAAATCACGTGTTGGGGTAAATTCTTTTGTTGTATGGAATTTAACACCTTTTCTTAAATGGAATGTGTAAGTTAAACCATCATCGCTAATTTCCCAGCTTTCAGCTAGGGCAGGTTCAATATCTGTTGAGCCTTTTTTAAATTCAACTAAGCGGTTATACACTTGTTGTGAACTTGCATTATAAGACGTCCCTTCCATCACAAGTGCAGGGCTAAATCCTAAAGGTGCTTTTGCTGTACAGTAAACAAAAGTATTGTTAGATGCAGATTTAGTTTCAGCTTGTGCGGTCGGTTTATTTGCTGAACCTGATTGATCGCAAGCTGCTAATACAAGCGTTGCAGCCGCAAGAGTTAGTGTTGCTTTTAGCTTCATGATAGTTCCTCACTTTGTTGGCAGAGATTTATTCGAGCATAGTGATACCAAAATGCTAGATAAATCCTATCTAAAATAAATGTTTAATAAGATATAAGCAAATATCGCTTTTTTTAAATAAAAAAATTCTATGGATTATAACAAATTAATCTAAGGATTCTTCCGTAAATGATCGCCATCATGTTTATGTAATTTCATAAGCGACCAAACTAAGGCGATTGCAAAAAGTGATGAGGTTAAGAACGTATAGCTAAATGCTTGTTGTAAGCCATCATTTGCGCTAAAGAAATGTCTATAGAAATTTAGAATTATCGATGAAATAGCAATACCAAATCCAATCCCAACTTGCTGCACAATACTTAATACTGTGGAACCTGTGCCTGCCTGTTGTTTTGAAAGATCGCCTACAGTCAACGTATTGATTGAAGTGAAAATTATCGACATGCAAGCGCCATACCACATGAGATTACAAATAATCCAAGTCAGAGAACTTTGTTTACCTAACCAAGCCATTGAAATTACAGAGCCAGCCATCAAAAGTGCGGATGAAATTAGCGTTGTTTTATAGCCCCAATGATTTAAAATTCGTCCAATTAATATTTTCAAAATCACAGAAATTAGCGCAATCGGCGCTAATAGCCAACCTGACATTTCAGCACTGTAACCGAAAGATAATTGGAACATCAAAGGCAATAAAAAGGGAACGCCAGATGCAGATAATCGGATAAAAATATTGGCAATAATGCCTAATCTGAATGTACGAGTGCGGAAAAGGGATAAAGGTAAAATGGCATCTTCATTCTTTTTGGCATAGGTACAATAAGCCACGAGTAACAGAACACCAACAACTAACACGCTATAGGTTGTAATTGCACTATACTGGCTTTCACCGAGTAAATCCAAACCAAGTGTGATGCCGACTAACCCTAATGCAAACAGTAAAAAACCTATCCAATCTAGTTTCTCTACCTCGCCTTTAATATTACTCATCACGCTACCCGATGCCAAAATCCCTAGTACACCAATTGGAATATTAATTAAAAAAATCCAGTGCCAACTGGCGTGAATGACTAACCATCCCCCTAAAATAGGCCCTAGAATTGGCCCAATCAAACCTGCAGTTGCCATTAAATTCCAAGCATTAACTAATTGTTGTTTAGGGACTGCTTGAATAATAGCTAAACGCGCCACTGGCATCATAAAGGCACCGCCTATCCCCTGAATCACTCTGGCTAAGATTAAACTTTCTAAATTAGGGGCCGTGGCACAAGCAACTGAACCTAAAATAAACGTGAAAACGGCACCGCGAAAAACAGTTAATGTCCCAAATTTTGCCGCAGCCCAAGCGGTAAGAGGAATAAATAATGCAACGGTTAAAGAATAAGCAATAATCGCCATTTGCATTTCAAAGGCGGGTTTATCTAAATCAGAGGATATCGCTGGTAAGGCAGTATTAAGAATAGTGGCATCTAGGCTTTGCATAAAAAGCGCCATTGCAGCGACCCAAGCTAAACCGCGATAGGCATTGGATTCAGTCATCGTGCTCCGTGAAAATGATGCAACCAATTTTCAATAAAATCGGCAATTTGCGGAATACGGTTAATATCCAACAAAGTGCGGTCAATTTCAAGGGGATAATTAGTAGCAACCGCCACAACATATTCATCAATTTCGGGTAAAGGTTTTGTCATTTCCTGACGATGGAGCAAAATCTTTGGAATTGGCTCTTGTTTAAAGCCTTCCACCAATACTAAATCCGTTAAAGTGCGGTCAAATTGTTGTGCTAAATAATCCAATGAAACAGGTTTTAGCGTTTCCGTCATGATCGCCCAGCGTTCATCATTCGCTAAAATGACTTGAGAAGAACCAGCCTCTTTCATACGCCAGCTATCTTTTCCTTCTTTATCAACTTGCATATTGTGATGGCTATGTTTAATCACTGAAACGCGAATGTGACGAGCGATAAGCTCTGGGATAAGTTTTTCTAATAATGTTGTTTTACCACTACCGCTATAACCGGTAATCCCTAACAAAGGTATTGCTCTATACATCATGTAATCCTTAAATTCTAATTACTCCAGTTTTAACCAAAACTCCAATATAAAAAGCCTTATTGTATCCAATAAGGCTTTTTACTATTCACTATAACTTTTCAAATTACTTAATTTTGCTAAACCAAGCTCACAGCTTTTCAATTGAGTGGCAAGTTCCATTTGTAGAATTTGTTGTTTACTCTGATTGAGTTTACTTTTAATTTTATTTACCTGGATATGTGTACCAGGCTGTCTCTCGGCCTGATTTATTAAACTTTCTGTTTCTTTAAACAACTGTTCACATTGCTGTGGAACCGAATTAGGTGCAGCTAAAACAGGGGGCGATATGACAGAGAAAAATACAGTCAAAATAAGGAATGTTTTTTTCATTTTTAGATCCTTTCTTCTCTTTATCCTAGAAAATTTCAAAACTAAAGATAGTAAGAAAATAACAAAATACAATCAATATGTCCAGACTTAAACAGATTTTAATATGCTAATTAATAATAGAATCTAAACCAGAACTATAATTTTTTTGAAAAAATCACAAATTTGACATAGATCAATTTTATAAACTTTAACAAATAATAGTTATTTCATAACTTATATCAAAAATATGAACCAGATAACGTTTTTTAGTATTTTTTATCCTTACGTTTAGTAGTAAAATAACCACCAATTTGGGTTATCTTTGTAATGATTTTCTATTTTTCATCGTTGTGTAGTGATTATGTAGATAAACCAATTTAGGCTTAACTAATTAAGTTGAGTGATTAGGGGTTATTTAAGGCTCTGCCTTTTTAATCATCGTTGGAACTAATGTTGTTTATACAGAGGAGTTGAGAATGTTGGACGTTGTTGACCTTTCTCGCTTGCAGTTTGCTTTAACTGCGTTGTATCACTTCATTTTCGTGCCGCTGACATTAGGTTTGTCATTCGTCCTTGTGATTATGGAAACCATTTATGTGGCGACAGGCAAAGAAGTTTATAAAGATATGACAAGATTCTGGGGCAAGTTATTTGGTATTAACTTTGCCCTTGGGGTGACCACCGGTATCATTATGGAATTCCAATTCGGTACTAACTGGTCTTATTATTCTCACTATGTAGGTGATATTTTTGGTGCGCCATTAGCGATTGAAGCGTTACTAGCCTTTTTCTTAGAATCAACTTTTGTAGGGTTATTCTTCTTTGGCTGGGATCGTTTAACTAAAGGTAAACACTTACTTGCTACATATTGCGTAGCTTTCGGTTCGAACTTATCTGCAATGTGGATTTTAGTTGCTAATGGTTGGATGCAGTCTCCAGCTGGCTCAGAATTTAATTTTGAGACAGTACGTATGGAAATGACGAGCTTCTTAGATCTTTGGTTAAATCCTGTTGCTCAAAGTAAATTCTTGCACACGTTAACAGCAGGTTATTCGACTGGTGCAATGTTTGTATTAGGTATTAGTGCATTCTATTTATTAAAAGGTCGTGATATTGGTTTTGCCAAACGTTCATTCTCTGTTGCTGCAACCTTTGGTTTTATTGCAGCATCAGCGGTGTTAATTATGGGGGATGAATCAGGTTACGACATTGGTAAAGCACAACCAGTGAAATTGGCTGCAATGGAAGCCGAGTTTGAAACTCATCCTGCGCCAGCGCCATTTCATCCAGTTGCAATTCCAAATACTGCAGAAATGAAAAATGATTTTGCTATTGAGATCCCATATTTGGGTGGTTTAATTGCAACGCGTTCTTTAGATACTGAAATTGTTGGTTTGAAAGATATTCAAGCGAAAAATGAAGGTCGTGTTCGTAACGGTATGGTAGCTTACGATTTATTCACGCAATTAAAAGCAGAGAAAAAATCAGCAGGCCACGTAAATCCAGAAACTAAAGCAAAATTTGATGAAGTAAAAGGTGATTTAGGTTTTGGTTTATTATTAAAACGTTACACAGATAAAGTTGTAGATGCAACAGATGAACAAATTAAACAAGCTGCTCGCGATACTATTCCAAACGTAGGTCCTAACTTCTGGGCATTCCGTGGGATGTTAGCAGCCGGTGGTTTAATTATTTTACTGACCTTCGGCGCATTTGTTCAAAATTTACGTAACAAAGTCACTTCTTCTCGCTTATTGCTTAAAGCATTGCTTTGGAGTATCCCATTGCCAATCTTAGCAATTGAATTTGGTTGGTTCTTAGCTGAGTCTGGTCGTCAACCATGGGCGATTTATGAAGTATTACCTGTGGGTGTCTCTGCATCAAAATTAACAACTGGGGATTTATGGTTCTCTATTGGTTTAATTTGTGCGCTTTATCTTGCATTCATCATTGTTGAGATGTATTTGATGTTTAAATATGCGCGTTTGGGTCCAAGTGCGTTAAAAACCGGCAAATACTACTTTGAACAATCATCTAAATAAACAGGAGATAAACAATGATTGATTATGAATTTCTACGTTTTATTTGGTGGGTGTTAGTTATTGTATTGTTGATCGGTTTTTCTGTTACCGACGGATTCGATATGGGCGTGACCGCACTTTTACCTGTAACAGGCAAAAAAGAAGTGGAACGCCGTATTATGATCAACTCTATTGCCCCACATTGGGATGGTAACCAAGTTTGGTTATTAACTGCAGGCGGTGCAATATTTGCAGCATGGCCAATTGTTTATTCTGTAGCATTTTCAGGCTTCTATATTGCCTTATTCCTTGTGTTAGCTGCGTTATTCTTCCGTCCAATTGGTTTTGAATATCGTGCAAAAATCGATAATCCGACTTGGCGTTCAGTTTGGGATTGGGGCTTATTTGCGGGTGGTTTTGTACCTGCATTGGTATTTGGTGTGGCATTTGGTAACTTATTACAAGGTGTACCATTCGAATTAAATGAGCTTTCTCAAGCTACTTACACTGGTTCTTTCTTTGCATTATTGAACCCATTTGCATTACTTTGCGGTGTGTTAAGCCTTGCGATGTTAATGACTCACGGTGCAAACTGGTTACAAATGAAAACCACAGAAGAATTGCGTGATCGTGCTCGCTCAGTAAGCCAAATCGGCGCTATTGTGACTTTAATCACATTTGTATTAGCTGGGGCATGGTTATACTTCAAAGAGGGCTATGTAGTCACAAGTGTTGTAGACCATTTTGCCCCATCTTCTCCAATGAATAAAGAAGTTGCTGTTGAAACTAGTGCTTGGTTTAGAAATTTCAATGAAATGCCAATTCTTTGGATTTTCCCTGCATTAGCAGTAGTTGCAGCACTATTAAATGCAGCATTTTCTAAAGCTAATCGTTGTGGTTTCGCATTCTTTTTCTCTGCATTGACGATGACTGGCGTAATTATTACTGCCGCAGTATCAATGTTCCCATTTGTGATGCCTTCAAGTTCACATCCTGAACAGAGTTTATTAATGTGGGATGTGACTTCAAGTGAATTAACATTAACATTGATGTTCTTCTTAGCACTTATTTTTGTCACCATATCGTTGTGTTACACAATTTGGTCCTATACAAAAATGTTTGGTCGTTTAGACGCAAACTTCATTGATGAAAATAAACACTCATTATACTAAGGAGATTAATATGTTATATATAATTTGGGTAGTGGGTGTGTTATTAGCTATATTTGCTAGTGCAAAATTAACTATTGGCAAAGAAAAAGCAGGAAAGTTTGACGAGTAATATGATTCATTCACTCTATCAATTAATTAATAAGGGTTCGTTTCGAACCCTTTCATTTATTTTAGCGCTAGGACTAACAGCCGTATTTTTCTTTAATATTGATAATTTTTCAACATTGTTACGAAATGATTCTCCTTGGTGGATTTTGATGATCTTCTGGGGATTGATTACGGTTTGGATTCATGGAATCGGATTTGAAATTAAACGCGTAATTTGGAAACTAATTTTCTTACCTTATATCGCTTATATCATTATATTGATTAGTGCTATAGAGCATTTTTATTTACGAGGATGATTTTTTTCTTCGGCATATTGCTTATCTAAAAAACAGGTTCTAAAATATCCGACCTATTGCGGTGGGCAAAGCTTAATAATGTCAGAAAAAACCTTCTATCTTCCCGTTCGAGTATATTATGAAGATACTGATGCTGGTGGCGTTGTGTATCATGCTCGTTATTTGCATTTTTTTGAGCGGGCTAGAACAGAATATTTGCGAGCGTTAAATTTTACGCAGCAAACTTTATTACAAGAACAACAACTCGCATTTGTTATCAAATCGCTCGCTATTGATTATTGCGTTGCGGCAAAATTGGATGATTTACTCACGGTAGAAACAGATGTCATAGAGATAAAAGGTGCAACAATCCTTTTTGAGCAACGACTTATGCGTGATACGGTGATGTTATCAAAGGCTACAGTCAAGGTAGCCAGTGTTCATCTTGGCAATATGAAACCTGTGGCTCTTCCTAAAGAAGTAAAAGCTGCGTTTTACAACCTAAAATAAACTTTTCGGAGTATACAATGACTGCAGAATTGAATTTTTTAGATCTTTTTCTAAAAGCAAGTATTGTTGTTCAACTTGTAATTGTGATTTTGATTTCATTCTCAATTATTTCTTGGGCAATTATTATTCAACGTAGCCGAGTTTTAACGGCTGCTTTAAAAGAAGCAAATACTTTTGAAGACCGTTTCTGGTCTGGTGAAGATTTGAATAAGCTATATGAAGGATTATCAAATCGTCGTGATATTTTAACGGGTAGTGAGCAAATTTTCTTTGTTGGTTTCAAAGAGTTTTCTCGCTTGAAACAAGTGAATCCTGATGCACCTGAGGCGATTATTAAAGGAACCACGCGAGCAATGAATCTTACAATGAATCGTGAAGTTGAAAGCCTTGAAAGTCGCGTACCATTTTTGGCTACAGTAGCTTCTGTTAGCCCTTATATTGGTTTATTCGGTACCGTTTGGGGTATCATGCACGCTTTTATGGCATTAAGTGGTGCTAAACAAGCAACTTTACAAATGGTTGCTCCGGGTATCGCCGAGGCATTGATTGCTACTGCAATCGGTTTGTTTGCTGCGATTCCAGCTGTAATGGCTTATAACCGTTTAAGTTTACGCGTGAATGCTATCGAACAGAATTACGGTAACTTTATTGATGAATTTACGACGATTTTACATCGCCAAGCTTTCGGCAAAGCACCACACTAAAATATAGAAAAAATACACCGCACTCTTTCGTTAAGTGCGGTGAAAAATAAGAGAGATTTGAATTATGGCTCGTCGTCAGCGTAAAGATATTAAATCTGAAATTAATATTGTCCCGTTTTTGGATGTATTGTTAGTGCTTGTGTTGATCTTTATGGCAACCGCACCAATTATTAGCCAAAGCGTACAAGTGGAATTGCCGGATTCAGTGCAAAGTCAAAATGTATCTAATGAAGATAAAGTGCCGGTAATTCTTGAAGTTTCAGGGATTGGACAATATGCGATTTCTATTGGCGGAGAACGTCAAGAAGGGTTAACGGAAGAAATGGTGACACAGTTATCTCGACAAGAATTTGATAAGGATAATAACACACTATTTTTAGTGGGTGGAGCTAAGGAAGTTCCCTATGAAGAAGTGATTAAAGCACTTAATCTGCTCCACCTTGCTGGAATTAAATCTGTTGGTTTAATGACAAACCCAATTTAACTAAGTAGGTAACCGTGCAAAATAATCGACAAAAAAAAGGCGCAAATGCATTTGTTATTTCTATAGTGATGCACCTTGTTTTGTTTGGATTGTTGATTGTCAGCTCTTTCTACCATACAGTTGAAATTATGGGTGGTGGTGAAGGTGATGGCGATGCAATGGGGGCAGTAATGGTCGATACTGGCTCTGCAGCGCAAGAATGGGGTAGAATTCAACAACAGAAAAAAGGGCAAGCGGATAAGCAGAAACGTCCAGAACCCGTTGTTGAAGAAAAACCGCCACAACCTAATCAAGAAGAGATTAAGCGTCAACAGGAAGTTCAACGACAAGAAGAGTTAAAGCGTCAGCAAGAACAGCAACGTCAGCAAGAAATAAAAAAACAACAAGAGCAAGCTCGTCAAGAAGCGTTGGAAAAACAGAAGCAAGCTGAAGAGGCTAAGGCTAAACAAGCGGCTGAAGCTGCAAAATTAAAAGCAGATGCAGAGGCTAAACGTTTAGCTGCAGCAGCAAAACAAGCTGAAGAAGAGGCGAAAGCTAAAGCGGCAGAACTTGCAGCACAAAAGGCAAAACAAGAAGCAGAAGCCAAAGCAAAAGCTGAGGCTAAAGCGAAAGCTGAAGCCGATGCAAAAGCTAAAGCCGCAGCTGATGCTAAAGCAAAAGCTGATGCAGAGGCGAAAGCTAAGGCTGCTGCAGATGCTAAAGCTAAAGCGGATGCAGCAAAACGAAAAGCGGACCAAGCCAGTTTAGATGATTTCTTAAATGGCGGAGATATTGGTGGCGGTAGTGCATCTAAAGGCGGAAATGCGAATAAAGGTGGAACTCAAGGTAGTGGTGCAGCGCTTGGTTCTGGCGATGGTGGCAAAGTAGGAGATCAATACGCTGGAGTGATTAAGAAAGAGATTCAACGTCGTTTCTTAAAAGATCCAAGTTTTGCAGGAAAAGTTTGTCGTATTAAAATTCAATTAAGTCGAGATGGAACAATCTTGGGATATCAAAAAATTTCAGGTCCTGATGATATTTGTACAGCAGCATTAAGTGCGGTGGCTAGAACGAAAAAAGTTCCAGCAGCTCCATCGGATGCTATCTATGAGAAATATAAATCGCCAATTATTGACTTTGATATTCGATAATTCTTTATAAAAATTTATTGTTAAATTTTAAAGGTAACAAAATGAAATTATTAAAACGTTTAGTGAGCGTATTAGCGATTGTACTTGCTGTTGCAAGCAATGCATTCGCAGATGATGAAGTTCGCATTGTAATTGATGAAGGGGTTGATGGTGCACGTCCTATAGCTGTTGTGCCATTTTCTGGATCTGCACCGGAAGATATTAGCAAAATTGTTGCTGATGATTTACGTAACAGTGGTAAATTTAATCCTATTGCAGTGTCTCAGATGCCTCAACGTCCAACTTCAGCAGCTGAAGTAAATCCTGAAGCTTGGTCTAATATTGGAATTGACGCAATTGTGGTCGGACAAGTTGTTCCATCTGGTAATGGTTATAGTATTACTTATCAATTAATTGATACCGTTGGTGCATCAGGTACGCCAGGGGCTGTATTAATGCAAAATAGCTATACAGTGACAAATAAATGGTTACGCTATGGTGCTCATACTGTTAGTGACGAAGTTTTTGAAAAATTAACTGCAATCCGTGGTGCCTTTAGAACTCGTATCGCTTATGTTGTGCAAAAAAATGGCGGTTCACAACCCTATGAAGTTCGTGTTGCAGACTACGATGGCTATAATCAATTTATCGTAAATCGTAGTTCTCAACCAATTATGTCACCAGCTTGGTCTCCTGATGGTCAACGTTTAGCGTATGTATCTTTTGAAAATAAAAAATCACAACTTGTTGTACAAGATTTAAATTCTGGTGCTCGTAAAGTGGTAGCATCTTTCCCTGGTCATAATGGTGCACCAGCATTTTCACCGGACGGTTCACGTTTAGCTTTTGCCTCTTCGCAAGATGGACTATTAAATATTTATGTGATGAATTCTCATGGTGGTACACCAACTCAATTAACTCGTGGGGCAGGTAATAATACTGAACCATCTTGGTCACCAGATGGTAGTTCAATTCTTTTTACCTCTGATAGAGGGGGTTCACCACAAGTATATCGCATGAGTGCGAATGGTGGTAGTGCAACGCCTGTTGGTGGTCGTGGTAGTGCACAAATTAGTGCTGATGGTAAAACCCTTGTAATGATTAATGGTAACAATAATGTAGTTAAACAAGATCTTACAACTGGAGCATCTGAAGTACTCAGCACATCATTCTTAGGTGAAAGCCCAAGTCTTTCACCAAATGGAATTATGATTATTTATAGCTCTACACAAGGCCTAGGAAAGGTGTTACAATTGGTTTCTGCAGATGGTCGCTTTAAGGCGAGCCTTCCAGGAAGTAATGGCCAAGTAAAATTTCCAGCTTGGTCGCCATACTTAACTAAATAAAAAAACTCATTGAGGAGAAATCTAATGAACAAATTTGTTAAATCATTATTAGTTGCAGGTTCTGTAGCTGCATTAGCAGCTTGTAGCTCATCTAACAACGATGCTGCAGGCAACGGTGCAGGCCAAACTTTTGGCGGTTACTCTGTTTCTGATCTTCAACAACGTTACAACACCGTATATTTCGGTTTTGACAAATACAACATCGAAGGTGAATACGTTCAAATCTTAGATGCACACGCAGCATATTTAAATGCAACTCCAGCTGCTAAAGTATTAGTAGAAGGTAACACTGACGAACGTGGTACTCCTGAGTACAACATCGCGTTAGGTCAACGTCGTGCAGACGCAGTTAAAGGTTATTTAGCTGGTAAAGGTGTTGATGCTGGTAAATTAGGCACAGTATCTTACGGTGAAGAAAAACCAGCAGTTCAAGGTCACGATGAAGCTGCATACTCTAAAAACCGTCGTGCAGTATTAGCATACTAATTTTTAGTATTCTTAATACTAACAAGGAACAGGGCCTATCAAATGATAGGTCCTGTTTTATTTTATGACTATAATTTACTCACTCATAGAAAAAAGATAAATTTATTCTTGCATATAAAAATAAACTAGATATGATGGACACTCTTTATTTTTATGGGTCGTTAGCTCAGTCGGTAGAGCAGCGGACTTTTAATCCGTTGGTCGAAGGTTCGAATCCTTCACGACCCACCAAATAATCACTCATATTACATCTCTAAAATCTAAATCTATACTTCTTCCATACGTCAAATTATTAGTGTCTATTTATCTTCTATAACTAAGAGTCTTATCGTTAAATCCTTTCTGAAAAAAGATTATGAATTGATTATGTTTAACTACTTCTATTTAAAATCATTTATATTATTGTTAAAACATTCTCTCCTGCTCTATTCAACTCTCTTTCTTTACTTTCCACAATAATCAATCATACTCTCAAAATTCTATCCTCTTCTCTATTAATATAAAGAATTCTAGCTCCCTATCTTACTAATTAATATCCGAGTAACTATTTTGAGACTTAAGATTGCTCTCAATTTCAATGAATTTAAGACTTATAAATAAATTTAATTAAAAAATCCCAACCTAGGTTGGGATTTAAAAATGACTAAAAATTTTACCGCACTTTATGCTTTGCTTACTTCAAAACGTTCAAATGCCAATACTTTTTTCTCTAATTTACGTAGTAATAAAGTGGCAATACCCGTAATAATTAAATAGATACCGCCTGCGATGCCGTAAATTGTCAGTGCATCATATTCTGTACCATAAAGTTGGCGAGCATAGCCCATAATATCCATAATCGTAATGGTGGATGCTAATGCCGTGCCTTTAAATACCAAAATGATTTCGTTACTGTAAGATGGTAACGCACGTTTTAAGGCATAAGGAATTAAAATCTTTAAAGTTTGTATGCGGTTTAGTCCTAATGCGGCACAACTTTCCCATTGTCCTTTTGGAATAGCTTTTACTGCACCATGAAATAATTGTGTGGAGTAGGCTGCACTGTTTAGCGCTAACGCTAAGGCCGCACAGAACCAGGCATTGGATAATACATACCATAATGGGCTGTCAATAATCCACTGGAATTGGCCCGGTCCTGCATAAATTAAAAAGAACTGTACTAACAGTGGCGTGCCAGTGAATAACATAAGATATAAATTAACCGCTCTTTTTACCCATTTGTTTTCCATTGAAAGTAAAAAAGTGAGAAATAATGCCAAACAGAAGGCAATCAGCAACGATACGACTGTAAGCAACAAACTTGTTGGAATTCCTTGTGCGATCACGCTTAAATATTCTTGAAACATTATTTCACGCCCCTTTCAAAACGAGTAAAACGCAGCTCTAATTTTCGAATACCAACTTGGCTAATTAATGTCACCGCCAAATAAATTAACGCAGCAATACCGTACCAAGTAAAGGGCTGATGTGTATTGGTATTAATCAGATCCGCTTGGCGCATCAAATCGTCCACGCCAATTAATGAAACCAATGCCGTATCTTTTAGTAATACAAGCCATTGATTGCTCAAACCTGGTAAGGCATGACGCCATACCTGTGGCATAACAATGTGAATGAACGTATAGCTTTTGCTTAAGCCTAACGCTGCACCAGACTCCCATTGACCTTTCGAGATAGCTTGAATTGCACCACGTAATGTTTGTGAAGCATAAGCTGCAAAAATAAGAGAAAGCGCAAACACACCACAGCCAAATGCCCCAAATTCAATGTATTCTCCTGTTAGCATTTCTACTAATTCAGTAGAACCAAAATACACGAGTAATACAACGAGAATTTCAGGTAAGCCACGCAATAAGGCAATGAGTACTGCAGTTGGTTTGCCAACAAAACGATTGGCTTCAAGTACGGCAAAAATTAGGCTTAAAAATAACCCTAGGATTAATGAACAGACCGCAAGCCCTAAAGTCATTAGGGCTGCGGTAAGCATTAAAGAAAGAAAATCATAACTCATAGATTATTTTGTCATCCATTTATCATAGATTTTTTGGTATTCACCATTTGCTTTAATTGCAGCTAAACCTTTGTTTAATTGCTCAGCTAATTCTTTATTTGATTTATTCATAGCAATGCCTAAACCATTACCAAAATATTTTTTATTTGCTACTTTTTCGCCAACAAATTGCATTTCTGGTTCTTTGCTAATCATATCTGCAAGTACTGCGGTATCACCAAAAATCATATCAATTCTACCGCTCTTTAAGTCTAAAATTGCGCTTTGTAAGCTCGCATAAGCCTTAGTTGTATATTGTTTGGTTTCAGCTACTGTGTATTGTTGGAATGTGGTTCCATTTTGAACACCAACATTTTTTGCACTTTCTAACGTTGCTTTTCCTTTAAGGGTTACATAGCTTGCAGTGCTATCGTAATATGCATCAGAGAATAAAACCTGTTTTGCACGAGCATCCGTAATATCAATAGCGGAAATGGATGCATCAAAGCGTTTTGCTTTTAAATTTGGAATTAGTGCATCAAAAGCTTCTCCTTTGAATTTACAGGTTGCTTGGATTTCTTTACAAATTGCATTCGCCACATCGACATCAAACCCGATAATTTCGCCTTTTTCATTTGTGGTTTCAAATGGTGGATAGCTAGGTTCCATTGCAAAAGTAAGCTCTTGTGCGCTTGCTGCTACGGATGCGCCTAATAAAATTGCAGTTAACAATGTTTTTTTCATAATAAAATCCTTATTCTCTAGTGAGAAAGATATTGTTTAAATTGTTCGGTTTTCGGGTTTTCAAAACAATCTGCCGAGCCTATTTCGACAATTTTTCCCTGTTCCATATACACCACTTTCGTTGCCACTTTTTGTGCAACATTGACTTCGTGGGTTACAACCACTTGCGTAATGCCAGTTTCTTGTAATTCTTTAATAATATCTACAACTTGCGCCGTAATTTCTGGATCTAATGCAGCCGTTGGTTCATCAAATAACAGAACTTGTGGTTTCATCATAAGCGCGCGGGCTATTGCAACACGTTGTTGCTGACCGCCTGATAAATGTAATGGAAAGCGATCGGCAAGTTGTTCTAAACGTAAACGTTTTAACAACTCCATTGCATCTGCTTTGGCTTCATTTTCGCTTACGCCACGCACTTTTATTGGCGCTTCAATTAAGTTTTCAATAACAGTTAAGTGCGGCCAAAGGTTATATTGTTGAAATACCATTCCTACATCTTGGCGTAATTGTCGGATTGCTTTGGGATTTGCTATTGCATTGGATAAATTAAAATCATTATTTGCAATACTTAATTCACCAGACTTCGGTACTTCTAATAAATTTAATGTGCGAATCAATGTGCTTTTACCTGCGCCACTTGGGCCAAGCAATACAACTGTATCACCCTCATTAGCTTCAAGATTAATATCAAATAATGCTTGAGATGAACCGTAAAAGAAATTTAGATTTTTAACACGAATAGTCATTTCAATTTTCTCGTCTTTTAAGATGAAAAAATATTACATTTTTATGCATAATTATGCAAGTGGCATAAATAAAAAATCCCAAAAAAATTTGGGATTTTAGAAATTCGATTGAAATTAACCGCACTTTAAGCTTCTTTAGCCATTTCAAACTCAATTAACATCATTAAAATATGAATGACTTTGATATGGATTTCTTGAATACGATCTGCATAACGGAAATGTGGTACACGAATTTCAACATCCGCTAATCCAGCCATTTTTCCCCCGTCTTTGCCTGTCATCGCAATGACTTTCATGCCTTTTGCTTTTGCGGCTTCAATGGCGTTTAAAATATTTTTTGAATTACCAGAGGTCGATAAACCGAATAACACATCGCCTTTTTGACCCACCGCTTCAACATAGCGTGAAAAGACATATTCATAGCCAAAATCATTACTTACACAGCTTAAATGACTTACATCTGAAATCGCAATAGCGGGGTAGCCAGGTCGATTTTCACGATAACGACCCGTTAATTCTTCTGCAAAATGCATTGCATCACAGTGCGAACCGCCATTACCACAAGAAAGCACTTTGCCTCCTTGTTTGAAGCTATTCGAAATTAATAATGCCGCTTCTTGAATTAATTTAATGTTATTTTCATCAGAAATAAATTTGTTTAACACATCTTGTGCTTCCACCAGTTCTGCTTTGATTTGATCTAAATACATTGATTGCTCCTTGTTGGGAATAAAATCGCGATGGCATTGTATAGCAGATAAACATTCTCCGCTAGCCTAAATAAAAATTCATCTTTTTCCGATGAAGTGATGATTTTTTGCGATTTAGATCGTAATAGTGAATTTGCGTGCTTTTAGATTATTTCAGATACACTTATTCTGAAAAAAATGACCAGTTCTAAGATTTACAAAAATACCATGAAATTTTACCGCACTTTGTTACTTTTCTTCGTGAGTCCTTTCTCTTTGGCTAGCCCAGATTTAATGCTTCTTCATACCTACGATAATCAACCAATAGAAGGTTGGGTCATGTCAGAAAAGTTGGATGGTGTACGCGGTTATTGGGATGGAAAGCAATTATTAACTAGGCAGGGGCAACGTTTATCACCGCCAGCCTATTTCACTAAGGATTTTCCGCCTTTTGCGATTGATGGTGAATTATTTAGTGAGCGGAATCATTTTGAGGAAATTTCATCAATCACAAAATCTTTTAAAGGCGACAGTTGGGAAAAACTGAAATTATATGTTTTTGATGTGCCTGATGCAGAAGGCAATTTATTTGAGCGTTTAGCTAAATTGAAAACGTATTTACTTGAACATCCAACAACTTATATTGACATTATTGAACAAATTCCAGTGAGAGATAAAGCGCATTTATATGAGTTTCTTAATCAAATCGAATCTTTGAAGGGGGAAGGCGTCGTTGTTCGAGATCCTAATGCACCTTACGAACGAAAACGTAGTAATCGGATTTTAAAATTAAAAACGACTCAAGATGAAAAATGTACGGTCATTGCACATCATAAAGGCAAAGGACAATTTGAAAATGTGATGAGCGCTTTAACCTGTAAAAATCATCGGGGAGAATTTAAAATCGGTTCGGGTTTTAATTTAAGCGAACGAGAAAATCCCCCTCCGATAGGATCTGTGATTACTTATAAATATCGAGGTCTCACAAGTCGTGGAAAACCTCGATTTGCAACCTATTGGCGAGAGAGAAAGTAGTAACGGAGAGTTGAAGCGTTTATTTCATAACTTAAACTTTATAATACCTAGAGAAGATTCAACCGAATCTTTGGTTGATTTCATTAAATAATTCTGAAGGATTTAGCTCTAGGGCTTTACAGTATTCTAATAATTCAAATACATCTAATCGCCGGTCACCAGTTTCAACCTTACCGACAAACGAATGCACAACACCCAATTTTTCAGCTAATGCGCGTTGTGTTAGTCCTAATTCATGACGGCGATTCAGCAGTTTCTGTCTTAGCCAGAAATGTTCTTCTGAATGAACCGATAATCTTAAATTTCCCATTGCACCTGTTTTAGGTACAACCTGAACGTTATTTATTAATTTAAATAAACCGAGGAAATTACGATGAAAAAATTAAAACTTATCTCTTGTCTTATTGCTGCTGGATTGCTTTCTGCTTGTGTGACACACCGTGTTGGTGATTTTACTTTAGTTAGTACAAAGAATGTAAACCTTAACTCTAATTCCTTAGTGAGAGGAGATCGTGTTGCCGGAATAGATAAAACAACCAATGTTGTTTATATGAAAAATGCTGTTGATAACGCTATTGAAAAAAATAAATGTGCTGTCGCACTTTCTGATGCTGTAATTAAATTGGAAAATAATTTCTTTGCTGTAAGTTATATTGCAGAAGGTAACTTAGTTATTGATAGAAGTTTGCCAGGATGTGGTAGTAAATAAGATTTAGGAGTTGATATGAAAAAAGCACTATTTTTAGGCATTTTAGGTTCTACTTTTGCTGTTTCATCATTTGCTAATGTAGTTTGGTCACCTGTGGGTAGTAACACTGTTGTGGGGAGTAATGGTTCATCTTATACTCAAATGGGAAATACCATTAGAAATAACAATACAGGTGAAACGTACAGTACGTTTAATGGCACAACATTAGGTTCTGGTGGACAAAATTACCAGACCTATGATCGCGGAAGTTACAGTACAACGATTGATACAAATACTGGTCATTCTTGTACAAATTGGGGAAGTAGCGTTGGCACAGTATGTAATTAACTGTATTACAATGATTTAGCGAGAGCATTATGTAAAGATGCTAAATGCTATTGGTCAACAATCCCCTGATTAATAATCAGGGGATTGTTTTATGTTTAGTTAATATGGAAACAAGCGATTAATTTTCCATCAGTATGTTGCTCCAAGTGCGGTTGATTTTCAAGGCATTTTTCTGTTGCTTTCCAACAACGAGGATTAAATGCACAGCCTTTTGGTGGATTAATTGGGCTTGGCAATTCACCTGTCAACTTTATACGTTCACGGCGCAAGTTTGGTGACAAACGTGACGTCGCTGAAAGTAATGCTTTGGTATAAGGATGTTGAGGATTAGAGAAAATTTGTTCTGTTGTTCCTTTTTCAACACAACGACCTAGATACATCACCATCACTTCATCGGCGATATGCTCTACCACAGAAAGATCGTGTGAAATGAACACGTAAGACAAGCCTAATTCATCTTGTAAATCCATCATTAAATTCAGTACTTGCGCACGCACGGAAACATCCAATGCAGAAACCGGTTCATCGGCAACGACAACATCTGGATCTAACATTAAACCACGAGCGATGGCGATACGCTGGCGTTGTCCGCCTGAGAACATGTGAGGATAACGATCATAAAATTCAGCGCGCAATCCCACTTTTTCCATCATTAATAAAACTTTTTCTCGACGTTCTTTGGCTGAAAGTTTTGTGTTGATGATCAATGGTTCTTCCAAAATTGAACCAATTTTTTTACGTGGATTTAATGAGGCATAAGGATTTTGGAAAACTATTTGAATTTTTTTACGACGTAGCGCCTTTGTTTCGGAATCATTTTCTAAAAAATTGTTCCCTTTGTAATACAATTCGCCTTCGGTTGGTTGTTCAATCATGGTTAGCAAACGCCCTAGCGTTGATTTTCCACAACCAGATTCCCCTACTACAGCTAAAGTTTTACCTCGTTCAAGCTGAAAAGAGACACCATCTAACGCTTTTACTTGCTGTGATTTTGCAAACAAGCCTTTTTTTACAGGGTAATATTTTTTTAAGCCAATCGCATTTAATAATGGCGTATTTTCTTTTACTTCATTCGTCATTATTAAGCTCCTTGATATTCAACAGGATTGCCTTGCTCGTTCAGTGGAGTATGGCATTTTACTTTACGCGAACCGATATGATGCAATTGGGGTTCGACTTGGCGACAGTATTCGGTTGCATAAGGACAGCGAGGATTTAATAAGCAGCCTGTTGGGCGATCGTATTTTCCAGGTACCACACCTTGTAATGACGCTAAGCGAGATTTTCCTTCTGCAAATTCAGGTAATGAACGTAACAAAGCCTGAGTGTAAGGATGTTTTGGCTCGCGGAAAATATCTTTTGCAGAGCCTTCTTCAACAATTTGTCCTGCATACATCACGATAATTCGATCTGCAGCTTCAGCAACAAGCGCAAGATCATGGGTAATCAAAATCAGCGACATGCATTCTTTTTTCTGCAATTCGAGTAAGAGCTCCATAATTTGTGCTTGAATAGTTACGTCCAATGCAGTAGTTGGCTCGTCAGCAATCAATAATTTAGGTCTGCAAGCAATTGCCATCGCAATCATCACTCGCTGACTCATTCCGCCAGACAGCTGATGGGGATAAACATCAATCCGAGATTCAGGATCAGGAATACCGACCAATCTTAAAAGCTCTAAAGTGCGGTCTTTTCTTGCCTTTTTTGTACCGCCTTCATGAGTTTTTAACGCTTCCATAATTTGGAAACCCACAGTATAAGCTGGATTCAAGCTTGTCATCGGATCTTGGAAAATCATCGAAACATCAGCGCCAATAAGCTGACGTTTAGCTTTACTCTCTAAAGTGAGTAAATTTGTGTTTTCAAATTGCAAGGATTCTGCCGATACACGTCCTGGATGATCAATTAATCCCATAATTGCGAGAGAACTCACAGATTTACCTGAGCCTGATTCTCCCACAATGCCAAGCACTTCGCCTTGTGCAACTTGATAGCTGATGCGATCCACGGCTTTAAATGGCGTTTTTTTATCGCCAAAGTGAACAGAAAGTTCTTTTACGTCTAATAATGCCATTCTGTTTTCCTATTGTTTGAGTTTTGGATCAAGTGCATCACGCAAGCCATCACCCATTAAGTTAAAGGCGAGCACTAAAGATAAAATCACTAAGCCAGGAATTGTAACCAACCAGTTTGCCGCTTGCATAAAACCACGAGCTTCTGAAAGCATTGTACCAAGTTCAGGTGTTGGTGGCTTTGCACCAATGCCTAAGAAACCAAGTGTCGCAAGCTCTAAGATTGCATTGGAAATTCCCATCGTCATTTGCACAATCAAGGGCGCTAAACAGTTTGGTAAAATCACAATAAACATGAGGCGAAGAACACCTGCACCAGCGACTTTAGAGGAGGTGACATAATCACGATTTTTTTCATTCATCACCGCAGCTCGAGTTAAACGCACATAGCTAGGAATTGATACAACGGAGATCGCTAAAGTGGCATTGGCGAGTGATGGCTCTAAAATAGAGACGACCACAATCGTCAAGAGTAAGTTTGGAATCGCGAGCATAATATCAATTAGGCGAATAATAACTGTATCTAGCACACCGCCATAATAACCAGAAATTAATCCAAGACTGGTACCAAAGGCGCAGGATAGCAATACAATGACAAATCCCGCAAAGACGGAAATTCGCGTTCCGTAAATGATGCGAGAAAGGATATCTCGCCCAATATCATCTGTTCCGAGTAAATAGGCAGGATTGCCGCCTTCATACCAAGCGGGAGGCAGTAAAAGTGCGGTACGATTTTGTTCTGTTGGATCAAAAGGCGCAATGTAAGGCGCGAAAATGCTGATTAAGGCAACAATTACAATAAAGGTTAAACCGATTAGTGCACCTCGGTTTTGTTTGAAGTAAAACCAAAATTCTTGCAAGGGCGTTTTCGGCACGAAAGTTGAAGGCGTGTCAGACATAATTTCTCCCACAATTAATGACGGATACGCGGATTGACCACGCCGTAAAGTAAATCGACGGTTAAATTCACCACAATAATAATTGTTGCAATAATTAGTACAGAACCCTGTAATACTGGATAATCGCGCGCTTGAATAGCATCAATAATCCATTTTCCAATTCCTGGCCATGAGAAAATGGTTTCTGTCAGTACGGCACCGGAAAGCAATTGACCAACGATTAATCCGACCACAGTGACAACAGGAATTAACGCATTACGCAATGCATGAACAATGACGATTCGAGTATAACTTAGGCCTTTTGCTTTTGCCGTGCGAATGTAATCTTCACCTAACACTTCCAACATTGCAGAGCGTGTCATACGAGTAATAATAGCGAGAGGAACTGTGCCTAGGACTATTGCAGGAAGAATTAAGGATTTAACCGCATTTTCGAAGGCTCCGGGCATACCAGAAAGCCAGCTGTCAATAAGCATAAATCCTGTTGGTGTATCGATCCAAAATTCATTATCTAAACGTCCACCTTGCGGTAAACCGAGTTGTGGTGAAACGTATAAAATTAAAATCAGTCCCCACCAGAAAATTGGCATAGAATACCCAGTGAGCGATGCAGCGGTAACTGTGTGAGAAATCCAACTATCTTTTTTTACTGCTGCAATCGTACCTAAAATCACCCCGCCTAATAACGACCAAAATAACGCAAAAAATGCCAATTCAGCTGTAGCAGGGAAAAGTGTAAAAAATTCAGTAAGAACAGGTTGTTGAGTGCGGAATGATGCACCAAAATCACCTTGTAGCACTTTAGCAATATAATGAAAATATTGTTCATGCAAAGGAAGATCTAATCCTAATTGATGCATCATTTGTTGATGTATTTCAGGTGTTAAGCCACGTTCACCCATCATTATTTCAACTGGATCGCCAGGAATAAAATGCACAAGGGCAAACGTGATAAAAGTAATGGCAATAAAAGTTGGAATTACCATTAAAATACGTTTGAAGAAAAATTTAAACATTCAATCACTCAAATACAAAAAAAGTGCAGTTAAAATTCACCGCACTTTTCAAAGAAATTAATCGGTAGAAGTAAAACTCTCTTGGATTCTACCGCACTTTTTCCAGTTTTGCCAAATGTGCAATGAGCCATTTAATGCCTTGCGCTTGGAAGGCAATTTGGAGGCGAGTATTGTTATCTGATCCTTCGACATTAATGACGGTGCCAAAACCGAATTTTTCATGTTTGACTTTTTGACCCATTTTCCATTCATTTTCGACCGCACTGGTATTAGACAATGAACCGACTTTTGCTAGATTCATTGCGCGCGTGACAGTTCCTCGTAAACGAATTTCTTGGATACATTCTCTCGGTAATTCGGCGATAAAACGTGATGGTAAATGGCGTTCTTCTTTTGCATATAACCGACGGCTTTCCGCATAAGAGATGGTCAGTTTTTTCTTCGCACGAGTAATGCCGACATAAGCTAAACGACGTTCTTCTTCTAAACGCCCAGGTTCCTCAAAAGAACGGAAACTTGGGAATAAACCTTCTTCTACGCCAACCATAAATACACGAGGAAATTCTAAGCCTTTAGCAGAGTGTAATGTCATCATTTCTACACAAGATTGATGTGGAGAGGCTTGTTCTTCACCCGCTTCTAAAGAGGCGTGAGTTAAAAAGGCGGTGAGCTCCGTCATATCTTCTGTATCATCAGGTTTGATGAATCCACGGGTTGCGGTAACTAATTCTTCCAAGTTTTCAATACGCACTTCGCCTTTTTCACCTTTTTCTTGTTTATACATATCATATAAACCTGAATGTTTAATCACAAAATCAGTTTGTGCGAAAAGCGGCATTTCTGCGGTATCAAGTTGTAGTGAATTAATTAATTCCAGGAAACGCAATAATGCGGTTGAGGCTCGCCCAGCCAACATATTTTCTTGTGTTGCGACTTGTACTGCTTGCCATAAGGTAATTTGGCGTTCGCGGGTTAAGTTGCGCAATATATCTAAAGTGCGGTCGCCAATGCCACGCGTTGGCGTATTAATTACACGCTCAAAAGCTGCATCATCTTGACGATTATTAATCAAACGAAGATAGGCTAAAGCATCTTTAATTTCTTGACGTTCGAAGAAACGCATACCGCCATAAATACGATATGGAATTTGACAACGAATTAAGGCTTCTTCAATAACGCGTGATTGGCTATTACTACGATAAAGTACAGCGCAATCATCAAGTTTTCCGCCATGTTCTACCCAATCCTGAATTTGTGAGGAGACAAATTTTGCTTCGTCTAATTCATTAAAAGCAGCATAGATGCCAACCGGATCGCCTTTTTCACCCTCTGTCCATAAATTTTTACCAAGACGATCACTATTGTTTGCAATTAATTCATTTGCGCTGTTTAGGATATTGGCGGTAGAACGATAGTTTTGTTCAAGGCGAATTGTTTCGGCTTTGAAATCTTTCAAGAATTTTTGAATATTTTCGATTTGTGCGCCACGCCAACCGTATATAGATTGATCGTCATCGCCTACGATCATGACTTTGCCAGTTTCTCCAGCAATAATTTTGATCCATTTATATTGAATTTTATTGGTGTCTTGAAACTCATCCACCAAAATATGCTGAAAACGTTGTTGATAACGTTGCAAAATTAATGGTTTTTTCTCAAATAATTCATAGGCCCGAATTAATAATTCAGCAAAATCGACCAATCCTGCGCGATCGCAAGTGTCTTGATAGATCTTATAAATTTTAATCCATTCACGCTCTTGACGATCATTAAAATCTTCAATGTCGTTTGGTCGCAAGCCTTCATCTTTTTTGTTATTGATGTACCAACAAGCCTGTTTAGGCGGAAAGGCTTTTTCATCAAAATTATGTAATTTTAATAACCGTTTAATTAAACGAAGTTGATCTTCTGAATCCAAAATTTGGAAATCTTGTGGCAATCCTGCATCTAAATGATGAGCTCGCAATAAACGATGGGCAATGCTGTGGAAGGTACCAATCCACATACCAAATAATTGATGTTGTGCGTGTTTAGCAAGTGTTGCTTGAATACGATGACGCATTTCTGCTGCTGCTTTATTGGTAAACGTTACCGCCATAATGCTGCCTTCAGAAATATTTTCTACCGCAATTAACCAAGCGATACGGTGCGTCAATACACGCGTTTTACCAGATCCTGCACCCGCTAGCACTAAGTGATTACCAAGAGGAGCAGCTACAGCTTCGCGTTGTTTATCGTTAAGTCCGTCAAGTAATTCAGAAATATCCATAACAATTAAACTGTTCAAATTTACAGTTATTATAATCCTATTTCTCTTTTGAAACAATAAGATTTGTAGGTATATCAAAAGGAGGGTAAAACATGTTCGAATAATATTAAGCAGGATTATCTATATCCTTAAACTCAACATCAAAACCATATGCTTTAGAAAGCCATTCTCCTAATATTTTTATACCATAGCGTTCTGTTGCGTGATGACCAGCGGCAAAAAAATGAATGCCCTGTTCACGTGCAGAATGAATAGTTTGCTCAGATACTTCACCTGTAACAAATGCATCACAGCCTTGCGCAGCAGCAAGATCAATATAACCTTGTCCTCCTCCTGTACAAATTCCTACTTTTCGAATCAGGCACGGACCATTTTCAATACAAATTAATGGCTTTCTATTCAAAACTTTTTCTATTTTCTCTGCAAATTCTTCTCCCGTCATAGGGGATCGCAATTCCCCCCAAATAGGAATGCTCATCGGCGACTTTTCTAGTGGGTGTAACTGTTCAATACCAAGTAATTCTGCTAACTGGGCGTTATTTCCTAATTCAGAATGAATATCTAATGGTAAATGATAGCTATATAAATTTATATCATTCACAAGCAAACTTTTTATTCGTTTACCTTTCATTCCTCGAATACAAGGATTTTCACTTTTCCAAAAATAGCCATGATGAACAATAATAGCATCAGCATCTTGCTCAATGGCATAATTAATCAATGCTTGACTTGCTGTAACTCCTGTAATGATTTTATGAACATTTGCTTTGCCTTCTACTTGCAAACCATTTGGCGCATAGTCAGTGATTTTTTCAGAATTAAGTTTTAGGTTAAGAAGTTGCTCAAGTTCAATGTTATTCATAATTAATATAAATAGGAAAAAGATAAGATATGGTACAAAATTCCAAAAAAAATGGCTAGCACAAAGGAGTGGGGGAAGTGTGCTAGCCAGGTTTGATTATGATTACTATCTAAAACAAGAACCATTATATACTAAATTATATATCGATCAATAAAAAAATAATATTTCTTTCTATTACTCAATACCAATCAATTTATGTGTTTGTAAACTTAGCTTCCATTTAGGTTTATTTGAGCGTAGATTCAACTGACCAAGTAAAGTGATAGTCTCAAGTAAATTCATTTTCCCCGTAATTTCACAAGGTGAAAGATAGTAATTCTCTGCTTTTATTTTTTTCTCAATCAATTCACAAAATGATGATACATTACCATCCATGACAATACGTACTTCATTTGCAAATGAAATACAGCGCTTTTCATACTTATGCGCATAAAGGCTCTTAGGACTCGTCGCAATATAATCTATTTGAGCAGGAACTGTCTTTAGACCATTAGTTTCAATTGCAAGAAAATAGCCATCTGCTTTAAATTGCTCAAGTAAGTATTCAATTTTTGGCACAATTGTTGGCTCACCACCAGTGATGATAATATTCCTTGATGGAAAGGACCGCACTTTTTCTAAAATCTGTGATGCAGACCAGCGTTTAAAATCATTATAAGGCGTATCACACCAAGGACAGTCCAGATTACATTTACCAAATCGTACAAAAATACTTGGCATCCCCGTATTGAACCCTTCTCCTTGCAGACTTTCAAAAATCTCAACTATATTAAAGTGCGGCTCAAACTCATGATATTTTTCCACCGACACTTACTCCTGATACTCACAAAACGAAGTTGGCGTTTCCCATAAACGAACGGCTGATATAGCCAGTTGTTCATCATGTTTTAAACGATTAAAA
Source organism: Haemophilus seminalis (assembly GCF_006384255.1). Taxonomy (GTDB): domain Bacteria; phylum Pseudomonadota; class Gammaproteobacteria; order Enterobacterales; family Pasteurellaceae; genus Haemophilus; species Haemophilus seminalis. The sequence continues at coordinate 221,108 of NZ_VCED01000003.1, read as the reverse complement.
ATAAAACGAGCCATTTCTTCTGCCGTCGTTCTAAAAGGAACACCAAACGTTTTTGAGTTTAACTTTTGCAATAGCGCGGCAATTTGGCTTTCTCGCTCACTGGTTTGATCATAAATAAATGCATGATCCATCGGATCTAAAATAGTTTTTTTCACAATAGACTTTAGATCTGAAAAATCAATGACCATTGCTTTTTTTGCACCAGACTCATATAAGTCACCCGAAATTTCAACTTGTAATTTATATGTGTGCCCATGTAAATTTTGACATTTCCCGTCATGCCCATCTAATAAATGTGCCATATCAAAGCTAAATTCTTTGTAAATTTTAAACATTTTTTCCACCTTTCTGAGCCAAATATTCCGTCAGACCTTTATCGCGTAAAATACAACTTGGGCATTGACCACATCCTCCATTTACACCTTCATAACAAGTATGAGTATAGTTACGCACATAGTCTAGCACTCCTAACTCATCAGCAAGTTGCCAAGTCTGTGCTTTGGTGAGATACATTAATGGCGTTTTGATGTTAAATTGATAATCCATTGCAAGATTTAATGTGACATTCATAGACTTTATAAACACGTCTCGACAATCGGGATAACCACTAAAATCCGTTTCACAAACACCGGTAATAATATCCTGAATACCCTGTCCCTTGGCATAAATTGCAGCATAAAGCAAAAACAATGCATTACGGCCATCAACAAAAGTATTGGGTAATTTATTGTCTTTTTGTTCAATATGCACGTTCTCATCCATTAAAGCATTGTGAGTGATGGCTTTAATAACAGAAGTATCAATAAATGTTTGTTTCACACCTAAATCTTGTGCAATCCATTTTGCTTTTTCTAATTCAATTGAATGACGTTGTCCATACTGAAATGTAATAGTTTCAACATTTTCTTTGCCATATTCAGCAATAGCTTGAAACAAACAGGTGGTGGAGTCTTGCCCACCAGAAAAGATAACAATCGCTTTACGATTATAATTTGGATTGGAAATATTCATATTTTACCTAGTTTTTTTATGTAGGAGGTTTGCGAACTACGAATTGAGGGCGTGCATTCTAGTGCTAAATAAGATCTTTTACAATAAAAATGGCTACCTAATTGAGTAGCCATTTAAATATTTACTTCCAAATACGATAATCTAATACTCTCTTACTTAACTCTGGATAATCACTGATATTAAATTCAGGTGTTTTTCCAGATCTAAGTTGGCGTTGATAGTCTTTCATTAATTTCCATACAATAGGAGAAAGCATTAAAATAGCCACTAAATTAATAATAGCCATAACCGCCATCACAGTATCCGCAAAACTCCAAACAACATTTCCTGATCGTACTGCACCAAAATAAACAAAAAAGAGCACCATTAATCGGAATAAAAAAATAAACCAAGGTTTATTCTTAATAAAACGAATATTACTCTCCGCATAGGCATAGTTCCCAATAATGGAAGAATAAGCAAATAACAATAAAATAAAAGCAAGAAAATGCACGCCAAATTCACCGACATGATATTGTAATGCCGTTTGCGTAAGAGAAATACTTTTTAGTGTTTCATTACCATAATTATTGGAAAGCAAAATAATAATTGCCGTACAAGTACAAACAATCATGGTATCAACAAACACTCCCAGCATTTGAACTAATCCTTGACTAACTGGGTGTTTTACATGGGCTGCGGCTGCAGCATTTGGAGCTGATCCCATTCCTGCTTCGTTCGAAAATAACCCACGTTTAATCCCCATCATCATCGCTTTTGACACTAATGCTCCAAACATGCCTCCTGCTGCAGCATCAAAATTAAATGCGCTTTTAATAATATTACTTAAAACACTAGGAATCATTTCTGTATGCATTCCCAAAATGATCACTGCCATAATGAGATAAAAAAGTGCCATCATTGGGACTAAGCTACTTGAAATTACTGCAATACGCTTAATTCCACCAAAAATAATAAGCGCAGTTAAAATCACTAATGCAAGACCAATGTATTCACCTTGCCAATTCCAAGCATTTTGAGTTGCTTCAACAATAGAATTAGCCTGAACAGAATTAAATGCGAAACCAAAGGTAAAAATTAATGCCACGGCAAATGAGACTGCCATGCAACGTGATTGTAATCCTTGAATAATGTAGTATGCAGGGCCACCGCGAAATGAGCCATCTTTATCTTGAACTTTAAATAATTGTGCCAAGGTTGATTCAGCAAAAGCACTTGACATACCAATAAATGCAGTCACCCACATCCAGAATACTGCACCTTCTCCACCCAATGCAATAGCCGTTGCTACCCCACCAATATTGCCTACTCCTACACGGCTAGCTAATCCTGTAGCAAAGGCTTGAAATGGTGTAAGAGAATTCCCCTCGGTTGCTCTACCAAACCACATTTCTCGAATGCTTGCTGGGAAAAGGCGAAACTGTACAAATCCAGTTGTTATAGTAAAAAACAATCCTGTACCTAATAAAATAATAATAGTGATATCCCATAAAGGAGCATCAATGTGTGAAACAATCCAACTTAATGCTTGTTCCAAAATTTTAGAAAATTCAAACTCCATAAAACCCCCTCAAAAAGTAAAAATCTAATTATATGAATTCAAGGTATAATTTCGATGATTTTTAAGCAATACAACAAAAAAAACAGCAACAATAAAGAAAAAATCTAATAAATTAGAAATATTTTAGATATTTTCAAAAATTAAAATTGAAGTTAACGTTTATAATTTAAAAATTGAATTAGACTATCCACCTCGTCTTTCCAGTTCTTATTCATTAATTCAATCCATTTCTCAATAATAATCTTATTAGAAACCTGAGCTGCCTTTTCTAAATCTTCAGCCAACTTATGTAATTGAATGAGTCCTACCGATGCTGCAGCTCCTTTAATTTTATGAGAAAAGGATTCCGTTTCTTTTAAATTATTAACTGATAGTTTAGACAAATAGGTGGGCATTACTTGTTTAAAAATATCTAAATTAGCCAAAACTTGTGCTTTACCTAAAGTTTCAATGAGATCCAAATCAAATACTTCTGTATTATCATTTTCTTGTATTTTTACAATAGGATGAGATTCATCTGAGAAAAAGTATTGCAGACAATGCTGTAAGTCTTTAATTAAAATAGGTTTACGCAATACACCATCCATCCCCATTTCAAGATAGTCTTTCTCACTATGCATTACATTAGCCGTGAATGCGATCATCGGTGGTAAAAAATCATAAATCCCTTCTTCATAATTTTTTCGTAAATATTGCGCAATATCAAACCCCGTCATATCTGGCAATTTAATATCAAGCAATAGTAAATCATAGGAGTTTTTTTCAAATAGTGTGATGGCTTGCTGACCATTTATCGCCACATCTACCCGATGCCCCAACTTCTCTAAAATTGTTTTTGCAACAATAACATTGAGTTCAACATCTTCAACTAAAAGAATATGTAAATGAGGAATAACTTGATGATTAATTGTGTTAATTTGCGTTTCTTCCGCCTGAATAGATAAATAGAATGTTGATCCCTTTCCTAATTCACTTTCAACTCTCAAATCCCCCCGCATTAATCTAGCAAGATTTTTAGATATTGCTAACCCAATACCACTGCCCGCACTTTGCTGACGACTCTCTTTTACTTGGTAATAAAGTTCAAAAATACGAGACTGCTCTTTTGGTGCGATCCCCATTCCTGTATCAATCACATTAAAATAATAATAATCTTTTTCCCTACTTACTTTTAATGTAATTTCCCCATGATCAGTAAATTTCACAGCATTACTAATTAAATTCCATAAAATTTGGCTTAAACGAACACGATCTAAGGTTAAATAATTAGGTAAACCTGGCTCTGTAACCAAATGAAAGGTAAGATGTTTTTGCTTTGCTAAAAAACTAGCGAAATTATAAATATCATTCAATAATGCAGGAAAATCTGTTGGTTGTAGATTTAACTCTATCCGGCTTGCATCAATTTTCTCTAAATCAATAATATCACTAAAAATATACCCTAAGCTTACCGCACTTATATTGATCGTTTTTAAATAATTGCGTTGTTTATCATCTAATTTATCATCAAGTAAAATTTGGCTTAAACCCACAATGCCATTTAATGGCGTACGCAACTCATGACTAATAGTAGCAAGTAAAGTGCTTTTATCTCTATTATGTTTTTCTAATTTTTCTAGCGCATCGGAAAGTTTTTGCTGAGCAATGATTCGCTCATTCACTTCCTTTTCTAATCGATTAACAGAACAAGATAGCTCTAAACGCGAACGTTCCAATCTTTCAACAAGCAACGTAAAAAAATAAATCACAAAAGGTGCAGTGAGCAATCCAAATGTAACTGATCGAATAATATCGCCCCAAGAGATAGTATGCACAATGAAAAAACTAAATAAAATTTGGGTACATAGTGCAAAAATAGCCAAAATCGTCACGCCTAATAAAGAAAAACGAATTCTTCCTAAGCGAATTACCCAATCAACGTAACGCTGTGCAAAATGCTTTATATTTTTCATTATTAGCCCTCTTTAAAATCATCCGAACTATAAGAATCTAAATCATCCAGTGTATTAAAATTCTCGAAATGCCCTTCTTCTTTCGTAAATTTTACTGAAATCCCACCATTTTCTTGCATAAACCGTAAAAGGTGTCGTTCACCCGATGCTAAATAGTGCCGTAATTTTTCCTTTAGCTGAACGGACATCAAACAAAAAACGGGATGTTCACGTTCCTCATCGCAAGCATAAGCAATTAAAGCACAGTGATTTTCAACCGCACTTTGGAGTTTATCTAAAAGATTAGTTGGGAAAAAAGGTGTATCACAAGGTGTAAAAAGGATAAAGTCACTTTTTGTCTTTTCAAGGGCTGTTAGCATACCACTCAATGGCCCTTGAAAATCGGGTAGTTCATCGGAAAAAACAGGAAAGCCAAATTTTGCATATTCTGTTTGACTTCGGTTAGCGTTAATCGAAATATCATGAACTTGTGGTTGCAAGCGATGAATAACATGTTGAATTAAAGATTGTTTACCTAAAATCTGTAATCCTTTATCTTGCCCACCCATTCTGCGTGCTTTGCCACCAGCCAAAATTACCGCGCTTATTGTGATTGTCATATTTTAATCTATCGTTATTTCAAGTATCATTTGCCTATTTTTTACGATTAAAAAGGAAATAGCAATGAAATGTAAGCGTTTAAATGAAGTTTTGGAACTTTTACAGCCTTATTGGTCTAAAGACCCAGATTTGAGCTTAATGGAAATTTTGCAAAAAATTGCCAATGAATCAGGTTTCCAAAAGCCATTAAATGAATTAACTGATGAAGTGATTATTTATCAGTTAAAAATGGATGGTACAGATAAACATGAGCCAATTCCTGGTCTCAAAAAAGATTACGAAGAAGATTTTAAAACCGCATTGCTCCGTGCTCGCGGTATCATTAAATAAGAGGGAAAGCAAATGAAAAAAGTATTACTTGCGTTAGGTTTAGGTATCAGTACGCTTATGTCTGTAAATAGTTTTGCCGCAGATTTACAAGAAGGCAAACAATATGTTCAAGTGAGTCAACAGGCTTCACAGCAAAAAGAAGTGATTGAGTTTTTCTCATTCTACTGCCCGCATTGTTACGCGTTTGAAATGGAATATAAAATTCCACAACAAGTCGCAGATACTTTACCAAAAGATGTGAAATTTAAACAATATCATGTAAATTTCTTAGGTCGCCAATCTGAAAACTTAACACGTGCTTGGGCGTTAGCAATGGCATTGGGGGCTGAAAGTAAAGTAAAGGCACCATTATTTGAAGCGGCTCAAAAGGATGCCTTAAAATCAATGGATGATATTCGAGCTATTTTCTTATCGAATGGTGTAACCGCGGAGCAATTTGATGGTGGCATTAATAGTTTTGCAGTAAATGGTTTAGTTAATAAACAAGTGAATGCCGCAGAACAATTTAAAGTGCGTGGCGTACCTGATTTTTATGTAAATGGAAAATTCCGCGTAAACCCTGAAGGGTTAAATTACGATGATTTCGTGAAAGATTATGTGCAAACCGTAAAAGGTTTATTGCAAAAATAACGAAAAATTGGTTTAATGCCTGCCCTATTTTGTAAATATTAATGAAAGAAGAGAGAATATTATGGCTGCAAGTTTTAGCGTAACGCGTCGTTTCTTTGACGACAAAAACTACCCACGTGGTTTTTCCCGTCACGGTGATTACACAATCAAAGAATCACAAGTGCTTGAGCAATATGGCCAAGCGTTCAAAGCATTGGACTTAGGGGAACGTGAGCCAGCGACTAAAGAAGAAAAAGATTTCGTCGCTTTTTGCCGTGGTGAGCGCGCAGCAGAGACTTTCTTTGAAAAAACTTGGAATAAATATCGTACTCGTATTAATACTAAAAAACGTGTTTACACCTTATCTGGTGATGTGAGTGAAGCTGCCTCTGGCAGTGAAGATTATTCCGGCGAATAAGATATGTTGAACAAGGCAGGCGGAAGTCTGCCTTTTGTTTTTGAATAGCTTGTGAAATCACGCGTAATTCACGGCTGATAACTTTATTCTCCTATCTTTGTATGAACGATTCGTCTTCATACGCCCTATGAATACTAATTTCTATGCAATTACCGATTTCTCAATACAACGAACAGCTACAAAAAAAACTTGAAAAGTTAACCGCACTTTTGCGCCCTTTTAATGCGCCGGATATTCAAGTTTTTGACTCTCCAACAAGCCATTATCGTATGCGTGCAGAGTTTCGTATTTGGCATGAGCAAGATGATTTTTACCATATTATGTTTGATCAAGCGATGCTACAGCGTTATCGCGTGGATGAGTTTCCAATCGCCAGCACGCTGATTAATCGTATGATGTGCACCTTATTACCTTTGTTAAAACAACAAGAGGTACTACACAAAAAATTATTCCAAATCGATTACCTTAGCACCTTGAGTAATAAGATTATTGTGAGCTTGCTTTATCATAAAACGCTCACTGAAGAATGGGAAAGTGCGGCTAAAAATTTGAAAGATTTACTCGAAAAGCAAGATTTTGATGTGCAAATAATCGGGCGTGCAAGTAAACAAAAAATCTGTTTTGAGAAAGATTATGTGGATGAAATTTTACCTGTGAATGGCAGAAATTATGTCTATCGCCAAGTCGAGAATAGTTTTACCCAGCCAAGCGCAACGGTAAACTGCAAAATGCTTGAATGGGCAATTGATTGTACCCAAAATAGTGAAGGTGATTTATTAGAACTTTACTGCGGAAACGGTAATTTTTCTATCGCACTTGCACAAAATTTCCGCAAGGTATTAGCAACAGAAATCGCCAAACCTTCCGTAGCCGCCGCACAATTTAATATTGCTGAAAATAAAGTCGATAATTTACAAATTATCCGTATGTCGGCAGAGGAATTTACGCAGGCAATGAATGGGGTTCGAGCCTTTAATCGCTTGAAAGGGATTGATTTAAAATCTTATGAATGTAATACCATTTTTGTCGATCCTCCTCGCGCAGGGCTTGATCCTGATACTGTGAAACTTGTACAAAATTACGATCGCATTTTGTATATTTCCTGTAATCCGCATACGCTGTGCGATAACCTTGTTGAACTGTCAAAAACGCACCGTATTGAAAAAGCTGCGTTATTTGACCAATTTCCTTACACTGACCACATGGAAAGCGGCGTATGGCTCATTCGCAAGTAGGAATTCAGCTGATTTCTGAATCTTCAGAAAAAACATTAGCAGAATTGACCACACTTTGTGCTGAACATAACATTATTCATGATGAACAAAGCCCACTTGCGCTTGTTCAAACCGATGAACGTTTAGAGCTTCGTAAATTAGACGAACCTAAACTCGGGGCGGTTTATGTTGATTTTGTAGGTGGCACAATGGCTCACCGTCGTAAGTTCGGTGGTGGTCGCGGTGAAGCTGTAGCGAAAGCGGTAGGGATTAAAGGTTCGGAATTGCCAACCGTTATTGATGCAACAGCAGGTCTAGGGCGTGATGCCTTTGTGCTAGCCTCGATTGGCTGCCAAGTTCGGTTAGTGGAACGTCATCCTGTTGTTTTTTTACTTCTACAAGATGGTATAAATCGTGCTTATCAAGATCAAGAAATCGGCGAGATGTTGCAAAAAAATTTGCGCTTGCTGAATGTTCACCATATTAATGAACTTGATCCTAATATTGATTATGCCGATGTGGTTTATCTCGATCCAATGTATCCACATAAACAAAAATCTGCGCTAGTAAAAAAAGAAATGCGCGTATTCCAGCATTTAGTCGGAGCTGATTTAGATGCTGATGGATTGCTGTTACCTGCGCTGCAATTAGCGAAAAAACGTGTGGTTGTGAAGCGTCCTGACTATGCAGAGTTTCTTGGTGGTAAACAACCGCACTTTAGCCGTGAAACGAAAAATCATCGCTTTGATATTTATATGGGAGCATCCCAATGCTAAGAGAAAGTGCCGTTGTTATTAGCTATGAAAATGGCATTGCCAAAGTGAAATGCCAATCTCAAAGTGCCTGTGGACAATGCGCAGCTAAAAACAGTTGTGGAACATCAAGCCTTTCCGAATTAAATGGTAAACGTGGCGAGCATATTTTTAATGTAGAAACATTAATGCCATTACGCGAAGGTCAAATTGTTGAAATAGGATTAAAAGAAAAATCAATGCTACTCTCTGCCTTATTAATGTATATTGCGCCACTTTTAACACTGGTATTAAGTACATTAATTTCTGATTATATTAGCCACAATGAAATTCTTCGTACAATACTGATATTTTTTTCCACCGCTATTTCATTTATCGTTGTGAAAATATATAGCAGAAATTTAGCACAAAAAACGGAGTTTCATCCTACTTTATTACGCGTTCTCTCATAAATAACATTTAATCTGTTAACTTCTGCAAACCAAAATGTCGATAAGTCTGTGATGTAGCAATTCGCCCACGTGGGGTACGTTGTAAAAAACCTTGCTGAATCAAATAAGGCTCTAAAACATCCTCAATAGTATCGCGTTCTTCACCGATTGCAGCAGCAAGATTATCCAGCCCTACTGGCCCGCCGTCAAAACGCTCAATAACTGCAGACAATAACTTTCTATCTAAATAATCAAATCCGGCATCGTCTACATCCAGCATTGAAAGCGCTTGTTTTGCCACATCTACCGAAATTACTCCCCCATTACGCACGTCTGCATAATCACGCACACGTCGTAATAAACGGTTTGCAATTCGAGGCGTACCTCGTGAACGACGAGCCACCTCAAAAGCGGCTTGCTGTTCTAATTCAAGATTCAAACATCCCGCACTTCTTTCAACGATAGATGTTAAATCTTCTACAGAATAGAATTCCAAACGTTGCACAATACCAAAACGATCACGCAATGGGGAAGTCAAAGAACCCGCTCTAGTCGTCGCGCCAACCAAAGTAAAAGGTGGCAAATCTAATTTAATAGAACGAGCAGCTGGCCCCTCACCAATCATAATATCCAATTGATAATCTTCCATTGCGGGATAAAGGACTTCTTCAATAGCAGGGGAAAGTCGATGAATTTCATCAATAAATAACACATCGTGCGGTTCAAGATTGGTTAGCATCGCGGCCAAATCTCCTGCTTTTTCTAATACAGGTCCTGATGTCGTACGAATATTCACGCCCATTTCATTTGCCACAATATTAGCAAGCGTTGTTTTTCCCAAACCTGGAGGACCAAAAATCAATAAATGATCTAATGCATCTTGACGTAGTTTGGCTGCCTTGATGAAAATATCCATTTGCTCACGCACTTGCGGCTGCCCAACATAATCTGCTAATAATTTAGGACGAATAGCGCGGTCAATAACATCTTCATCAATCTTAGCTTGCCCGCTAATAATTCTATCTGCTTCAATCATGTCTCACCTACAGTGCGGCTTTTAGAGCTTCGCGAATAACTTGTTCACTGGTTAATTCTGGCTTAGCAACACGTTTTACCATTTTTTCTGCTTCTACAGGTTTATAACCTAAAGCAACCAAGGCCGAAATAGCTTCATCGGATGAATTTTCTACACACGATTCAATAGATGGCGCTGACGGAATATGAGTACTTTCGACAAAGAAATCACTTTGTTTTATACCTTTAAATTTACCTTTGAGTTCAACTAATAAACGTTCAGCTGTTTTTTTACCCACACCAGGAATTTTGGTGAGTTTAGAAAGCTCTTCTCTCTCAATTGCATAAGCAAATTGTTCGACCGACATGGCAGATAAAATCGCTAAGGCTAATTTAGGGCCTACCCCATTTGTTTTGATTAATTCACGAAATAAAGTGCGGTCTGTTTTCTGGGCGAATCCAAAGAGTAAGTGAGCATCTTCACGAACAACAAAATGGGTGAATAAAGTAGTTTCTTGACCAATTTCTGGTAAATCATAGAAACTCGTCATAGGCAAAAGCAATTCATAGCCTACGCCTTGCACATTAAGTAAAATTTCTGGAGGTTGTTTTTCTAAAAGAATGCCTTGTAAGCGACCGATCATAATTCTTCCGAATGATAAAAAACTTAACGCATAGAATAAAATAAAACTGGACGAACATCCAGTTAAATTTTTAATCTAAAGCGTCCTCGGCTATATCTGGTCTTTAAAAGTGCGGTCATTTTTTCTTGCGTTTCTGTCATTTTCACAGAATTGGCAATATGTAAAGAATGTTGAATAGAATGCGCATGTGTAATTGCGATAGCCAAGGCATCCGCGGCATCGGCTTGAGGTTTATCTGACAACTTCAAAATACGAGTCACCATTTCTTGCACTTGCACTTTATCTGCTGAACCAATGCCCACCACTGTTTGTTTTACTAAACGTGCGGCATATTCAAAAACAGGTAAATCATGATTTACCGCTGCAACAATCGCCGTACCGCGAGCCTGCCCGAGTTTCAAAGCAGAATCCGCATTCTTCGCCATAAACACTTGCTCAATCGCAAACATATCTGGTTGAAATTGCGTGATGATTTCAGTTACTCCAGCATAAATGCGTTTCAAACGGGTTGGTAAATCTTCAACTTGAGTACGAATTGCGCCACTGCCAAGATATTCCAAATATCTTCCTGTTTGGCGAATCACACCATAACCTGTCACACGAGAACCGGGATCAATGCCTAAAATAATACTCATAAGAATAAAAATAAACGGCTAATCTATTAACACTAGCCGTTTTATTTTTTTATTATTTGTTTGCTTTTACTGTAGCTTTTACATTAACATCGCAATTCTTTACTAGAATTTTATCTGATTTTTCACCTTTTTCTAAAAGATTTACAGGCACTACAGAATCAAATTTATTTAACGTTAAACCACTATCTACGTTCCAAACATATTTGCCTGAAGTAAATGAAGTAAAATCTTTTTGCGCTGTATCACGAGAAAAATCTTTCGCGATAACTTTGTTACCAACCATCACCATTGCAGCTGTGGCTTCTTGATTCTCAAATTGATAAACTGCCGTAACCGTTTTTTTATTACAAGAATAAACAACTGTTTTATCTGTTACGGTTGGCATTGCACCTTGAGCTGGTTTTGATTCCATTTTTGCTGTTTCACTTGCACAAGCGGATAATACAACAAACGCAGCCATTACAGGCAATACTTTTACTAATTTCATTATTATCTCCTTAAAATTACAGCTGAGCTGCAATTTCATCACTAATTTCACCGTTATGATATACGTTTTGTACATCATCACAGTCTTCTAACATATCAATTAAACGCAACAATTTAGGCGCAGTTTCAAGATCAAGATCGACAGTAGTTGATGGAATCATTGTCACTTCAGCTTCTTGAACTTTAAAGCCAGCTGCTTCAATACCATCACGCACCGAACCTAAATCTTCCCAAGCGGTGTAGATTTCAAATGAACCATCATCTTGGGGTTGAATATCATCAGCACCTGCTTCAATTGCTGCTTCAGTTAACGCATCTTCGTCTGCTTCAGTAATTAGAATTAAACCTTTTTTACTAAACAAATAACCAACAGATCCCTCAGTCCCTAAATTCCCCCCACATTTAGTGAAACTTGGGCGAACTTGTGAGATCGTGCGGTTTGCGTTGTCACTTAGACACTCAACCATCACAGCAGTTCCACCTGGACCATAACCTTCATAAATTTTGGTTTCCATATTGGTGTCATCGCCACCACCTACACCACGATCAATGGCTCGGTTGATAGTATCACGCGTCATATTATTGCTAAGCGCTTTATCAACTGCTGCACGTAAACGCGGGTTAGCACTCACATCGCCCCCACCAATTTTAGCTGCAGTAACAAGTTCACGAATTAATTTAGTAAAAATTTTACCGCGTTGTGCATCTTGTGCTGCTTTGCGGTGTTTAATATTAGCCCACTTACTATGGCCTGCCATGTTGTTTTCCTTCTATTTAACTTTAAGAATATATTTTCTAATTGCTTCCGCATTATTGGAAGATTTCGTCATTTGGATCGCTTGTTCAGGTGAAACCCATTGATACGCCAAATGCTCACTTAATATCGGTTCAAATTCCTGCTCAATTGCCAATAAAAACCAATGTTCATGACATTGAGTCACATTCGGTGCGTATTTATATCGGAAATGTGGAAAAATTTCAAATTCTATGCTCTCTTTGCAATCAAAAAGTGCGGTGGAACTTTCTTCTATTTTTAATCCGACTTCTTCCCCAACTTCTCGAATCGCAGTTGTTCTTGGTGTTTCATTCGCTTCCAATGTACCAGTGACAGATTGCCAAAAAGTGGAATCATCTTGACGTTGAAGCATAAGAACACGATTCGTGCTTTTCGCATAAATTACCACGAGAACCGATTGATTATTTTTATATTTCAAACTTATCATTTACATGATTGAAAATGGGCGCATCATACCTTTTCTATTAAAAACTTTCAAAAAAATTACCGCACTTTAAAACCAAAGTACGGTAATTATCTTAATTATTTTAGTTTAACCAGCCAGCTTGTTGGGCGATAAATAATCCTGCAAAGGCGGTTAAGTAGAATAACCCAATAAGGGATAACCACAATAATCCACCTTTTACACTATGTTTCGCATGCTTAGTCAGAGATAAATTTAACCAAGCAAAAATTGGTGCTGAAACAAATGAGGCAATCATTGCGAATTTCAACATCGGCCCAACGGCATTATTAAAGTAGAAAATAATCGCTAAACCAGACAATGCTGCCAAAATCATACCGATATTAAGAATTCTCACTGAGCTTTCTTGTTTACCGAATAAAATACGTAAAGATTCAACATTGGTACGCGAATAACCATCAATTACCGTGATTGTTGTACCAAACATACACATGAACGCGATTACTGCAATTAATAAACGTGCCCATTCACCGATAGTACTTGCATACATATTGATAAGTTGCGCAATATATTTTCCGCCCACCATCTCTACGGTTTCAGGAGAACCATATTGTACCAATGCGCCAAGGGCTAAGAAAACAACGGCTAAAATGGCGGTACCGATGTAACCCACGTTGAAGTCAAACAAACCATCTTGATAAGACACTTTCGTTAGACGACGTTTTGCCACCACCCACATAGAATTAATTGCAGAGATTTCAATTGGCGCCGGCATCCAGCCCATCAAAGCAACTAAAAATGCTAATTTACTTAATTCCCATGGAGAAGGTGGCACAAAATCAGGTGCAGCTACGCCATGGATACCATTACGCATAAAGGCAATCACGACGGCGCTCACGGTTGTTACCGTTAAAGCAATCATGATGATTTTCGATAAGCTATCTAATAGACGGTATTTCCCTAACAATAAAATGCCAGTTGTCACAAGAATTACTAATGAACTTAACACTGGCATTGGGAGTGGAATTGGTGTAATGAAGGTTAAAATTGCTGCTGTTAATAACCCTACTGCAGCAGTATTAATCACTGTCGCAAAAATGTTTAAAGCTAAGAATAACCAAAGATAGAATTTCCCTTTTTGACGGTAACCTTCTAATAAAGTATTACCCGTATCTAGAGTATATTGAACACCGAAACGAAAGAAAGGATATTTGAATAAATTGGCAAGAATAACAATGCTCACTAATTCCCAACCATAGATTGCACCCGCTTGGGTAGATGCAATAATATGCGAACCACCGACAGCCGCTGATGCCATCACGATGCCAGGGCCTAAGGCAGAGAATTTACTCGCCCATGTTGATTTTTCTACTGGAGTTGAAATTTCACTCATAAAATTTTCTCTTATAAATTGACCATAAACCGAAAAAGGCCTTATTTATAATAGAATTTTATCCTTGAGTAAAGTAAATAAAATCCACTTAAAAGCACCAGTGTAAAATAAAAACCTAATTATTTTAAAATTTCAGAATATAACTCCAAAACAAATAAATTTCGCCAGTATTCACACCAAAAAACATATGTCTTTAAGTGAATAAAATTTTTTCAACAAAAAGAAAGTGCGGTCAAAATCAGTGGAATTTTTAACCGCACCATAGAATAATAAAACTAATTACTTTGAGCGTTTTTTATTTTTGAAGACTTGAAATATTCATTAATAATTGGACGATATAGGAAAAATCCCAAAATACATAATTTAATTAGACTTCTAATCGCATCTTTATCTGCATATCCGCCATCGATAAAACCAATGGCAACAGACAAACATCCTATAACTATATAAAGTGTTCTTCCCCATGATTTACCTTCCAGCATTACAATAGAAGATAAAAATACAAGGGAAGAAACTACAAATGCAAAAATTAAATATGGGATAGCTTCAGAAACTACATATCCTAAAGTTCGCCACCCATCCCATAAAATATAGAAAACTGAACAAAATCCAATCACTGAAGCGAGGATATTAATCCAAGCAATTACTTTAATGATGTAGGTTGTTTCATTTACTCTCCACAAAAATGCGGTCAAAATTGACCGCACTTTATTATTCAAATTTCAAATTTACTCAGCTTTTACAACCTGAATACTCAACTCCGCTAGCGCCTGTGGATTCGCAAAACTTGGCGCTTCGGTCATTAAGCACGCCGCTGCCGTCGTTTTCGGGAACGCGATGACATCACGAATATTTTCAGTGCCGGTTAAAAGCATAGTTAAACGGTCTAAACCGAACGCCAAACCTGCGTGTGGCGGTGTGCCGAATTTCAATGCATCCAATAAGAAACCAAATTTCTCGCGTTGTTCTTGTTCGTTGATGCCAAGAATACGGAATACGGTTTGTTGCATTTTCGGATCGAAAATACGTACAGAACCGCCACCTACTTCGTAGCCGTTGATGACCATATCGTAAGCATTCGCCACCGCAGTTGTTGGATCCGCTTCCAATTGTTCCGGTGTGAAATCACGCGGCGATGTGAATGGGTGGTGCATTGCCGCCAAATTGCCTTCATCATCACGCTCAAACATAGGGAAATCAATCACCCAAAGTGGTTGCCATTCGTCTAAACGAGTTAAACCAAGATCACGACCTAATTTCAAACGCAATGCGCCCATTGCGTCCGTAGTGGTTTGCCATTTGTCTGCACCGAAGAATAAAATATCGCCAGTTTGGGCTTTCACACGTTCTGCTAACGCTTTCCATACATCTTCATTTAAGAATTTCGCAATCGGGCTTTGTACGCCTTCAAGGCCAGCATTGATGTCGTTTACTTTCGCCCAAGCCAAACCTTTCGCACCATAAATACCAACAAATTGTGTATATTCATCAATTTGTTTACGAGTAATTTCTGCACCATTTGGTACACGAATCACGGTAACACGGCCATTTGGATTGTTGGCTGGCTCATTAAACACTTTAAAATCAACGCCTTTGACGATATCAGCCACATCTACCATTTCTAATGGGTTACGCAAATCTGGCTTATCAGAACCGAAACGACGCATTGCTTCTTGCCAAGTCATCACTGGGAACTTACCTAAATCTACACCAATGGTATCAAGCCATAAGCCGTGAACCATACGTTCCATAATTTCGCGAACTTCTGGCGCAGTTAAGAAAGAAGTTTCCACATCGATTTGAGTAAATTCAGGCTGGCGGTCCGCACGTAAATCTTCATCACGGAAACATTTCACAATTTGATAATAACGGTCAAAACCAGACATCATTAAAAGCTGTTTGAAAAGCTGTGGTGATTGTGGCAACGCATAGAATTTGCCTTTATGTACACGGCTTGGCACTAAATAGTCACGCGCACCTTCTGGCGTTGCTTTGGTAAGCATTGGGGTTTCAATATCAAGGAAACCATTATCATCCATAAAACGACGTACAAAACTGGTAATTTTCGCACGGGTTTTCAAACGTTGAGCCATTTCAGGGCGACGTAAATCTAAATAACGATATTTTAAACGTTGTTCTTCAGTATTGTTTTGGTTAAAGTCGAGAGGTAACACATCAGAAGCATTGTAAACACGCAATTCTTTCGCTAACACTTCCACTTCGCCTGTTGCCATATTTTTATTAATTTGGTTTTCAGGACGCGCAATCACTTCACCTTTAATTTGGATACAAAATTCGTTACGTAACCCCGCAGCCGCTGTCAATGCATCTTGATATTTCGGATCAAAACAAACTTGCACGATACCATCACGATCGCGCATATCAATAAAAATCAAGCCACCTAAATCACGACGGCGGTGGACCCAACCGCTTAATGTTACGTCTTGTCCGATATTGTTACGGTTTAATGCTCCGCAATAATGTGTACGCATCATATTCAATTCCTTAACTCTCTATAAAAATGGAAAAATACTGCAGAATTATACGGAAAAAGGCGCGTCTTTTAAATCTTAAACGGAAATTTATTTGACCCCTTGAAAACTTTCCTTAAAATGACCGCACTTTTTAAATATTTTCTAATTCGTAGGGTGTGGAAAAGTGAAAAACACACATACCCGACACAATGTAAACCATGAAAGATACTATTTTTTCCGCGCCCATTGAAAAACTCGGCGATTTTACCTTTGATGAAAACGTTGCTGAAGTCTTTCCTGATATGATTCAACGCTCCGTACCGGGCTATTCCAACATTATCACTGCAATCGGTATGCTGGCAGAACGTTTCGTTACTGCTGATAGTCATGTTTATGATCTTGGTTGCTCACGAGGGGCCGCTACACTTTCTGCACGTCGAAATATTCATCAACCAAACGTAAGAATTATTGGCATCGATAATTCTCAACCTATGGTTGAACGTTGTCGCCAACATATTGCGGCGTATCATAGTGAAGTACCTGTAGAAATTCTCTGTGACGATATTCGCCACGTTGAAATTAAAAATGCCTCAATGGTCATTCTCAACTTTACCTTGCAATTTTTACCGCCTGAAGATCGCATCGCATTACTTACTAAAATCTATGAAGGTTTAAATCCAAATGGCGTACTCGTGTTATCAGAAAAATTCCGTTTTGAAGATACTAAAGTTGATCATTTACTCATTGACTTACACCACCAATTCAAACGTGCTAATGGTTATAGCGAACTTGAAGTGAGTCAGAAACGCACCGCACTTGAAAATGTGATGCGCACAGATTCTATCGAGACACACAAAGTGCGGTTAAAAAACGTAGGATTTTCACAAGTAGAACTTTGGTTCCAATGCTTTAATTTTGGCTCGATGATTGCGGTTAAATAATTCATAACAAATTTATTTAATTCAACTTTTTTATGGCATAATGCCCGCACTTTTTATCACAAAAGGATTAAACCGATGCGAATTTTACATACTATGTTACGCGTGGGCGATTTAGATCGTTCAATCAAATTCTATCAGGATGTTTTAGGTATGCGCTTATTACGCACCAGTGAAAACCCTGAATACAAATATACGCTGGCTTTTTTAGGCTACGAAGATGGCGAAAGTGCGGCAGAAATTGAATTAACATACAACTGGGGCGTAGATAAATATGAACAGGGCACTGCATATGGACATATCGCTATCGGCGTGGATGATATTTATGCGACTTGTGAAGCCGTTCGCGCAAGCGGTGGTAACGTTACTCGCGAAGCAGGACCAGTTAAAGGTGGCTCAACCGTCATTGCTTTTGTTGAAGATCCAGATGGTTATAAAATTGAATTTATCGAAAACAAAAGTACTAAATCTGGTTTAGGCAACTAAAGTGCGGTCAATTTTTATTGTATTTTTAATAACGTAGGGATTCCTACGTTATTTTATTTTTAAGAGATAGATTATGTCCGATTCTCAAGAAATCCCTTATCACAACCAATTAAAAAATCGCTTTCGTGGCTATTTCCCCGTCATTATTGATGTTGAAACTGCTGGTTTTGATGCAAAAAAAGATGCGTTACTCGAACTAGCCGCCATCACATTAAAAATGGATGAAAACGGTTATTTGCATCCTGACCAAAAATGCCATTTTCATATCGAGCCTTTTGAAGGAGCAAATATTAATCCAGAGTCCTTGAAATTTAATGGCATTGATATTCACAATCCATTACGTGGCGCAGTGTCTGAACTCGATGCAATCACGGGATTATTTCAAATGGTACGTCGAGGACAAAAAGATGCAGATTGCCAACGCTCCATCATTGTGGCGCACAACGCTGCTTTTGACCAAAGTTTTGTGATGGCTGCAGCTGAACGTACCGGCGTAAAGCGTAATCCCTTCCACCCTTTTGGAATGTTTGATACGGCAACGCTTGCCGGTTTTATGTTTGGTCAGACTGTTCTCGTTAAGGCCTGTCTTGCCGCTAAAATTCCGTTTGATGGAAAGCTAGCTCACTCCGCGCTATATGACACCGAACGCACAGCGGAATTATTTTGCTATATGGTGAATCATTTAAAAGATTTAGGTGGTTATCCCCATATCATTCCAGACAGTGAAGTAAATGACAAATAAGAATAAATTCAAAGAACAAATTCCGCTTAGTCTGTCAAAAGAGAAAAATATGACTGAACAAAACGAAAAAATCATTAATTCATCAGTAAAAATGCTGACTATTAGTGAAGATGAAAGTGGCCAACGTATCGATAATTATTTATTAGCAAAACTCAAAGGCGTACCCAAAAGTTTAATTTATCGCATTGTGCGTAAAGGTGAAGTGCGGGTAAATAAAGGCCGGATTAAGCCAGAATATAAACTGCAAACAGGTGATATCGTTCGCGTTCCGCCAGTGCGTGTGGCTGAAAAAAACGACGCATCAATTTCAAAAAATCTCAATAAAGTCGCCGCACTTGAAAACCAAATTTTATTTGAAGATGATTGTTTAATTGTTTTAAATAAACCTTCAGGAATCGCTGTGCATGGAGGGAGTGGTTTAAATTTTGGTGTGATTGAAGCCTTACGAGCACTGCGTCCAGAGGCGCGTTTTTTAGAACTAGTTCATCGTTTGGATCGCGATACATCAGGTATTTTATTAATTGCTAAAAAACGTTCAGCATTACGTAATTTGCATGAACAACTTCGTGTCAAAACCGTTCAAAAAGATTATTTAGCGTTAGTTCGAGGGCAATGGCAATCCCATGTAAAAGTTGTTCAAGCACCTCTTTTGAAAAATGAATTATCCAGCGGAGAGCGCATTGTGCGTGTCAGCGAGCAAGGTAAACCATCTGAAACCCGATTTAGCATTGAAGAACGCTATACAAATGCTACGCTCGTGAAGGCTTCACCAGTCACAGGGCGTACACATCAAATTCGTGTACATACACAATATGCAGGACATCCTATTGCATTAGATGATAAATACGGCGATAAAGATTTTGATAAACAAATGAGCGAGTTGGGATTGAACCGTTTGTTCTTGCATGCCTTTTCAATTCGATTTGAGCACCCTAAAAATGGCGAAACACTACGTTTCAATGCACTACTAGATCATAAAATGAAAGCAATTTTGCAAAAGTTGCGGGAAAGCAAATAGACAACATTTGTGTTTATTGCTACACTTGCGTACGGAGACAACTCGTTTCTATCATCAAAATTTCATAATAACGACAACAAAGGATAGCAAAATGGCAAAAGGACAATCTTTACAAGATCCTTATTTAAATGCGCTTCGTCGCGAACGCATTCCTGTATCAATCTACCTTGTAAACGGAATCAAACTCCAAGGTCAAATTGAATCATTCGATCAATTCGTGATTTTATTAAAAAACACTGTGAACCAAATGGTATATAAACACGCAATTTCAACCGTTGTGCCTGCGCGCTCTGTTTCACATCACAATAGCAGCCATCATGTAGCAACACCTGAAGCCGTTGAAAGCGTGGAAACCCAAGTAGAATAATCACAGCTCCATCAATGGATAATCAATATTTATTAAGTGCGGTTGAAAATTCTCAGGAAATTTCAACCGCACTTTCTTCATCTCAACAATCTGAAAAAACGCGTGATATCGCCATCGTGGTTCACGTTTTCTTTTCGCAAGATAAAAACACTGACGATCTACAAGAGTTCTTACTGCTGGCTGATTCTGCCAATGTAGATGTATTGGATACAATCACGACCAGTCGCACCACTCCTCAAGCTAAATATTTTGTAGGTGAGGGAAAAGCTCAAGAAATTGCAGATGCGGTGCAATCACATAATGCTGATGTTGTGCTTTTTAACCATCAATTAACCCCAGCACAAACACGTAACTTAGAAAGTTTATGTCATTGTCGAGTGGTCGATCGCACTGGCGTCATTTTAGATATTTTCGCCCAACGAGCACGTTCTCATGAGGGGAAATTACAGGTTGAACTTGCGCAACTAAAACACTTATCCACTCGATTAGTTCGTCGCAAAACAGGATTAGATCAACAAAAAGGGGCGGTAGGATTACGAGGGCCGGGTGAAACTCAATTAGAAACCGATCGTCGTTTGATTAAAGTGCGCATTTCTCAATTACAAAATCGATTGGCAAAAGTAGAGAAACAGCGCAATCAAAATCGCCAAACACGCCAAAAGGCAGATATCCCGACCATTTCACTTGTTGGCTATACCAATGCAGGGAAATCAACCTTATTTAATCGTTTAACCAATGCAGAGGTTTATGCGGCAGATCAGCTTTTTGCAACATTAGATCCCACTTTACGAAAATTACAGATTCAAGATGTAGGCACGGCAATTTTAGCGGATACAGTTGGATTTGTTCGACAGCTTCCGCATGATCTTGTTTCAGCCTTTAAATCGACTTTACAAGAAACAGTGGAGGCCAGCTTATTACTCCATGTGATTGATGCGGCTGACTCGCGAAAACAAGAAAATATCGATGCCGTCAATGATGTGCTAGAGGAAATTGATGCAGGACAAGTGCCTGTTCTATTGGTATATAACAAAATTGATTTGTTAGAAAATGTTATACCGCATATCGAATACAATGATGAAAATCAGCCTATTGCAGTCTATCTCTCTGCGCAAGATGAGTTGGGTATTCATTTATTGTTTGAAGCTATTAAAGTGCGGTTAAAAAACGAGATACTTTCTCTTTCTTTAATTTTACAACCGCACGAAGGCAAACTTCGCCATGCTTTTTATCAGCTTGATTGTGTACGACATGAACAAATTTCTGAACAAGGCGAATTTTTGTTAAATGTGCAGATTGATAAGATTATGTGGTTAAAGTTATGTAAGCAATTTTCTGGATTAGCGGATATTAAAATACAATCTGACTATGCCTAATTTATAGAAAATTATTTTCCAATTCCATATTGTTTCAATTTATTCGCAATCGCAGTATGCGAAACACCTAAACGTTGAGCTAATTTTCTCGTGCTTGGATATTCTTCATAGAATAATTTTAGGACTTGTGCCTCATAAGAACCAATGATTTCATCTAAGGTTTTATTCTCAAATTCATCCAAAGAAATCACCGAACTTTGTGGCGGAGCAAGCTCTAGACTATCCGTAGTTAAGTGATTATCTTTTATCAATGAACTAGCGCGATAAAGGGTGTTATAAAGCTCACGAACATTCCCTTTCCAATCATATTTCTGCAAATAAAGAAGAAAATCTTTATCGAAAGTTGGTTTTGCAATTTTTAATTCTTCACTGATTTCCTGTAAAAAACCTTGTGCCAGTGGCTCAATATCAGCCATGCGTTCGCGTAATGGTGGCACATTAATAGTGAGAACATTTAAGCGATGAAACAAATCAGCACGAACTTTACCTTGCTCAACAAGCAAATGAAGTGGAACCTGTGATGTGCAAATCACTCGCACGTTTGCATGATGTTCCTTCTCTTCACCCACTCGACGGAAAGATCCATCCGTTAAAAAACGTAATAATTTAGCCTGTAAACCCAATGAAAGTTCTGCGATGCCATCTAGTAATACGGTTCCCTCATTCGCGTATTCAAAAAAACCGATAGTTTCACTGTCTCCGACTTTCCGACCAAACATTTCACTTTCCGCATCTTCATCAGGCAACCCCGCACAATTTACTGCGATAAATTTTTTATCACGACGTAAACTCTGATAATGGCAGGCTTTCGCCAACAAATCTTTTCCAGTCCCAGTTTCACCTTGAATTAATAAAGACGCATCAAACATAGCAAAACGTTTTGCATTCTCAACCGCACTTCTCATGGATTCACTTTGCACAATAAAACAATCGAAAGGTTTTTGAGGATCAAATTTGAAGGTTGTCATATATCGGAAATATGAGAGAAATAATATATGATTATGATAGTTTTTTTACATAAAGGTGTAAATATTATTTTACACATCGAAAAATAAAAATGCGGTCAATCTTGACCGCATTTTATATGACTATAATTTTAACATTCGCTCTGCTTCACGTGCTCGAACAAGGAATTGTTTCCGTTCAGCAGTGCCCATTCCACTACTTGTGCCTGGCAATTTAATCGTCAACGGATTAACTGCTCGCCCATTAATATGAAATTCATAATGCAAATGTGGGCCTGTTGAAATGCCAGTGTTACCTGAAAGTGCTATTCTTTCCCCTTTTTTGATTTCTTGTCCTGCGCGCACAAGTGGCTTGCTTAAGTGCATGTAAACCGTTTGATATTCTCGACCATGTCGAACGACAATATAACGACCAGCACCACCAGCTTGATATGCCACTTTTTCAACTACTCCATCTGCAGGGGCGATAATCGGTGTGCCTTGTGGAACAGAGAAATCCACACCTTTATGTGGTCGTATACGTCCAGTTACCGGATGACGACGATTCGGATTAAATGGTGAAGAAACCCGAGCTTGGCGTTGCAATGGATAACGAGCAAAACCTTTGCCTAGAGTCTCCCCTTGTTGGCTATAATAACGGCCATTTGTTGCTTGCACAGCATAATAACTCTTACCTTCAAATGAAAGGTGCAACGCTTCAACGTTACCTTGTCCAGTTAATTTATCACCTAAATATTCACGAGAAACTAAAATTGCAAATTTAGTTCCTTTTTTCAATTTCTGAATACTCACTTGCCATTGAAGTGCAGTTGTTAGTTGATTAATCTGACGGTTATCCAATCCTTGCGCTTTCAAACTTGCGGCAAAAGTACCATTAATCTCACCTTTTAATACTTCTTTCCGCCAAACACTTTTCTTCTCAATAACTTGACGTTTAAACGTTCCATTTTCTAAACGCTCATAAACTCGCTCTTCTTTTTCTGAAACAAGCCAATTTAAGTATTCTAAATTATCATTTTTATCTAGAATCCAATAAATTTGTTGGCCCGCATTTAAATGCGCCAATTGAGAATCCGTGTCAATTAAACGCTTTGCTGTATCATCCTCCAAACCAGAAAGTTCAAGTACATCTTTTAAAGTATCACCACTTGTAACGGTATGGCTAAATTGATCGGTAATTCGAATAGCCTGATCAGCTGCATCTAATAAACCACTTAGTGCATCTTGGGCATTTTGCGGAAGATCATCCAAATCATCTAAGAATGGTTTTACTTCTTCAACCTCATCATCATGAGCCTGTAATTCATCATCATAAGAGGTTGCTTCATCATGAGAAACCGGATGCGTTGTAATCGTCTCATCCTTAGGCGATGAGTTCAAAGATTGATATGCCACACCATCAACAACAGTCGGCATCATTTGACTGGATTCAGAATGGCTTTCAACATTATCTTTAAGCGTAAGTAAAATCCCAGTAAAAATCAGCAAAATAGCAATAAAAAAAACGCCCGCTTTAATGCGAGAACGCTTTTTCCGTCTATCTCGAGCTAATTTTACGTGTTGCACAGGATTTCCTAAAATTAAAAAGTTTTCTTTTCAGCACTCAGACTGCAAATTAAAAAGAAAATTCATTTTACCTGAAAAAGTCTCAATCAAACGCCTAAATATTCATCATAAAGCATAAGTTCTTGAGGAATCGATCAAAATGCGCTATTTTGACCAGCTAATCTCAAAAGCGCGGCGATTTTATGAATATAACAGCTATTCACAGTCAACCTGATTTATCCCCATTAATTCAGCTAAAAAATATTAGTGTCGTTTTTTCACAAAAAACAGCATTACAAAATATCAATTTAAATATCTATCCAAATTCTATTATCACTATTGTTGGGCCAAATGGTGGTGGTAAATCAACGTTATTAAAAACCTTATTAAAACTACAAACACCCACTTCTGGCGAAGTGATTTACAGTAAAAATGTTCGCATTGGCTATGTACCACAAAAAATCCATTTGGATCATAGTTTGCCTATTACGGTTGAGCGATTTCTTTCGCTAAAAAAAGGTCTCAAAACACAAGAAATATCCACCGCACTTGAGCAACTTTCGATTTCACATTTACGCAAAAGTAATATGCAAAAACTTTCTGGCGGTGAAATGCAACGCGTATTATTAGCACGTGCAATTTTAAATAAACCGAATTTACTTGTACTAGACGAACCCACCCAAGGTGTAGACATTACTGGTCAAGCAGAGCTTTATCAACTAATTCATCAGACCCAACAAAAATTAAATTGTGCCGTATTGATGGTATCACACGATTTACACATTGTGATGGCGGATAGTAAAGAAGTATTGTGTATTAACCAACATATTTGCTGTGCAAGTACACCCGATGTTCTCTCAAATGATCCAACATTTATGCGTTTATGGGGAAATCAGCTCGCACAAAATGTCGGCTTTTATACCCATCATCACAATCATCACCACACCTTACACGGGGATGTGTGCGGTTGTAATTCATCAGCTGTGCATTGTCAAAATAAGGATAAATAATGTTTGAAATTTTATTTCCCGCTTTTCTAACAGGCATTTTACTTTCACTTATTACTGCCCCACTCGGTGTTTTCGTTGTATGGCGGAAAATGGCTTACTTTGGTGATACGCTATCTCACTCCGCATTATTTGGCGTGGCCTTAGGTATTTTCTTTCAAGTAAATCCCTATATCGCAATCATTATACTTACCCTCATTCTCGCCATTGCAATGGTATGGTTAGAAAGCAACACACAATTTTCTATTGATACATTACTTGGAATTATTGCTCACAGCTGTTTATCTCTTGGGGTAGTAACTGTAGGATTATTAAAAAATGTTCGTGTTGATTTAATGAGTTATTTATTTGGTGATTTACTAGCAATTAACTATACCGATCTTATTTATATTGGTATAGGTGTTATCATTGTACTGACGGCCTTAGTATATTTTTGGCATGACTTACTTTCTACAACCGTATCGCCTGAACTTGCCCAAGTAGAAGGTATCAATATAAAAAAAATGCGCTTTATTTTAATGATTTTAACCGCTCTTACAATCGCACTTAGTATGAAATTTGTTGGCGCGTTAATCATTACATCACTCTTGATCATCCCTGCCGCTACTGCACGTCGTTTTGCACGAACCCCTGAATCAATGGTGTGTTATGCCACCATAATCAGCATGCTTTCCATTATTGGTGGTTTAATACTCTCGGTATTTTACGATACTGCAGCAGGTCCTTCTGTTGTAATATGTTCTGCATTTTTATTTGTATTATCCTTGATTAAAAAAGAACGCTTATAAAACATAATAAAAAAGACAGACACACAAATTCGGTGTCTGTCCTAAAATTATGAAATAACATTGCTAACTATGCTATTTGTACAAAAAAATCTTTTAAACCAATTAACACATTATTCACGGCAACTGTCGCTAAAATTAATCCCATCACACGACTAATAATTGCAGCCCCGGCATTACCAATAAAATGTTGAATGCGATTTGCACCAAGTAATAATAAATAAGTGATTAATAATACTGCTAACATAATTCCCGCCGTAATAAATTGTTCTGTAAAATTAAAACGATGGTTATCTGTTAAAAGTACAATGGCCATCATTGCACCAGGAGAGGCAATAGACGGAACCGCAAGAGGATAAACCGCAATTTCCGTAATATTTACCTTCATCTTTATTTCTTGTTCTGGCTTACTTTCACCAAAAATCATACTTAAAGCAAATAAAAAAAGCACTAAACCACCCGCAATTTGGAATGCAGGTAAAGGCACCTTCATCGCTTCAAAAAGAATTTGTCCACCAATCAAAAAGAAAAGCAAAATACCGGCTGAAATAATCACCGCATTACGCGCAATTTTCCTACGTTCATCTAATGAAAAACCAATAGTTTTCGAAAGATAAACAGGAATGGAACCGATAGGATCAATCACAGCCCATAACACGACAAACTGAACAACAAGAGAATCAAACATTTATGTTCCTTATTTATCACTAAAAACCATAGTTTCTGATTCTAGCAAAGAAATGACATGAAGTGCGGTTGGTTTTCTATCATTTTTCATTTGATTTAAAAACACAGAAAAAACCTACCGCACTTTTTAATTCATCACCATAAAAAATAAGTGGAATTCGATTTCTCTGCCAAGGGGGAATATCAAGTGATTGCCAGATTTTTTTTATATCTTCTCTTGGGCGTTTCGGATGATGTTTAACTTTACCTGAATAGCCAAAGCGGATAGAAATAGGTAAGTCCGTTTTGTCTAGCATAACAGAGTAATTCTGCCAGTAGAAAATCAGATTACGTTCATTTTCTTGAACAGTGAGATTGCCTAAATCATCGGGTAAACTTAGCGTGTTTTGTTCTAATTTTAAGATGTATTTGGTTAGATCAGAAAACGGCTTAGTTAAATATAAACTGTCCTTATAACGTCGAATGACTTTATTTACAAGCTGAAATTGAGGATTTGCATCTTCTTTTGCAAAAACAACATCATTAATAAGTTGTGTAAGTTGGCATTTACTTGGCATTTCAAGTTGGTTTTCGGCAAGCCACATGCGCAAAAGTGCGGTTTGTTTTGCAGGTGAATATTGGCGAAATTGGGGCAGTTTAAATTGGCTTTTAATTTGACAATGTTCTGCAAAGGCTTCACTCAATAAATCATTAATTAACTGTTGTTGCTCAAAACAATGTTGTGCTGAACGTTGTACGGCTAAATCAAAATAAGCCCAGCGTTCACGTAATTCTGGCAAAATTTCATTGCGTAAGAAATTGCGATCAAATCGATTATCTTTATTACTTTCATCTGTAATCCAGTTGAGCTTTTCTTTTTGCGCGTAATTTTCTAACTGTGGACGAGTAAAACCTAACAAAGGACGTAAAATCGGCATGCTGAATAATACACTTCGCTGCTGCATAGCGCCTAAGCCTTGTAGCCCACTGCCACGTTTTAGGGCTAAGAAAAAGGTTTCAGTTTGGTCATTTAGATGATGTGCCGTGACGAGCACTTCTTGAGTTTGAAGATGTTTTTTTATGGCTTGATAGCGTGCTTCACGCGCCCCAGCCTCAATACCATTGGTTTTATCTACTTGTACTAGCTCGACAATCAACGGAATTTGAAATTGATCGCATAAGTTTTGGCAGTGTTTAGCCCAACTGTCTGCATTAGGGCTTAATCCGTGATGAATATGGATTGCTCGTATAGATAAAGGTTGTAAGTGCGGTCGTTTTTGACGAAGTTTTGCAAATAAAGAAAGAAGTACAGTGGAATCCAAACCACCACTCAAGGCAATAAGAAATCCTTGAGTAGAGGTTTGTTTGAGTTGTTTTTCAATGTCTGAAAGTAAGTCCATTAGGCAACTTTTTCAGCTTTATAATTGCTGCTTGGATTGAGAATTTCAAAACGCGCAGCAATGGTTTGTAATTCGTAAGAACCTAGTTCAAAGGTGGTTTTCATTACGCCTGCTACTTCGTTATTCATCGCTTCAAAGGCTTCTACGTCAGATTTTCCATTGAGTAAATTTGCTAAGAATGTACCTGCGATTAAATCGCCCACACCCACCGGTTCAAAGTTGAATTGATAAAGTGGACGGCTTAAATGCCAAACACCCTCTGGGGTTGCCATAATAATTTCAAATGTATCAGGATCGTTAATTTTACCCGCACAGCCTAAATGTTTAACAAGGACTTTCTTCACGCCTTTTGCAATCAGTGCATTCACCGCTTTTAATACATCATCAAAGGTATTAATTGGGAATTCAGTCAGTTGGCGTAATTCATGCAAGTTTGGTGTCATAATATCAGCCACTGGAATCGCTTTTTCAATAAGAGACTCGCGAACACCATTTGCAACAACGCAGATTTTTTTCGGATGTGGCATCACTGGGTCACATAAATAAAGCGCATTTGGATTACGCAGTTTGATTTGTTCTAAGGCAAAAAGAATTTGATCGACTTGTTCCGCAGATCCTAAGTAACCTGATAGTAAGGCATCACATTCTTGTAGTTTTTCAATGTTGTCGAGTCCGGTCACAATTTCTCGGATTTGTTCTTGCGGAATGACCATGCCTGTCCATTTTCCATATTGGGTGTGATTAGAAAATTGAACGGTATTTAATGCCCATACATCTACGCCTAACAACTGCATTGGAAAAGTCGCAGATTTGTTACCCGCAAAACCATAGACCACGTGAGATTGGATCGAAAGTACGTTTTTCATTGTGTTTGCTCCTTTATTGTTATATTTAGATCAAAAAAGAGCGGCAAAAATCACCGCTCTTTTAGAATGTCAGCTAGCAATAACCGTAAGACATTAAACGTTCATAACGTCGATTTAATAATTCTTCTTTGCTTAGTCCATCGAGCTCTGCTAAATCTTCTTTTAAACGAAGTTTTAAGTTTTCAGCCATTTTCGCATAATTGCGATGTGCGCCCCCCAAAGGTTCTTGCACAATGTTATCGATAAGATTTAGTTCTTTTAAACGGCTTGCGGTTAATCCCATTACTTCAGCTGCGGTTGATGCTTTTTCTGCACTTTTCCAAAGAATAGAAGCACAGCCTTCTGGAGAAATAACAGAATAGGTCGAATACTGTAACATATTCACTTTATCGCCCACGCCAATAGCTAGTGCGCCGCCAGAACCGCCTTCACCGATAACGGTACAAATAACAGGAACGGTAAGCTGTGCCATTTCGCGTAAGTTACGGGCGATAGCTTCCGCTTGACCACGTTCTTCTGCGCCGATACCCGGATAAGCTCCCGGTGTGTCAATAAATGTGATAATCGGTAATTTGAAGCGTTCGGCCATTTCCATTAAACGTAACGCTTTACGATAACCTTCAGGTGCTGGCATACCAAAATTTCGTTGTACTTTTTCTTTTACGGAACGACCTTTTTGATGACCAATCACCATCACTGGGCGACCATCTAAACGAGCCAAGCCACCAACAATCGCTTTATCATTAGCAAATGCGCGATCGCCTGCAAGTTCTTCAAATTCAGTAAAAATATGTTCGATATAATCTAATGTATAAGGGCGGTTTGGATGACGCGCCATACGTGAAACTTGCCAAGCATCGAGGTTAGCAAAGGTTTTTTTAGTGAGTTCGTTACTTTTCTTTTGTAAGCGTTTGATTTCATCAGTTAAATCAACTTTATCATCTGATGCTGCTCGTAATGCTTCAATTTTTGCTTCTAATTCAGCAATCGGCAATTCAAAATCTAAATATTCTTGGCTCATTTTCTTATCCTAAAAAGACCGTAAAAATCGACCGCACTTTATCAAGAATTAAACTGTGGCGCAAATGGTTTTCACTGGTTGGGGGAGATAAGTAGCGGAGAAAATAATAGGAAAAAAACAGATCTATAACCACACATTAAAAAGCAAAAATGGTATTGCTTATACGCATATACCATTTTTATATGAAGCTATATTCTATCTTTTTAAATGATTAAGAAATGATTGTTCCTTCCTCTGTTCCCATTACAACACGGCGTAATGCACCAGGTTTTCCCATATTGAACACTCGAATCGGCATATGATGATCTCGTGCAAGTGTAAATGCGGCTAAATCCATCACTTGTAATTCTTTATCAATAACCTCTGCATAACTTAGTTGCTTATAAAGTTTTGCATCAGCATTTTTTGCTGGATCACAATCATAAACTCCATCAACTTTTGTTGCTTTTAATACCACGTCTGCTTCAATTTCAATACCACGTAAACAAGCTGCAGAATCGGTTGTAAAGAATGGGCTGCCTGTCCCTGCAGAGAAAATCACAACTCGTTTCTCGCGTAACATTTTGATTGCCTCAGACCAATTGTAAGTGTCGCAAATTCCATTTAACTGAAATGCAGACATTAATTTCGCATTTACATCCGCACGAAATAACGAATCACGCATTGCTAAACCATTCATTACGGTAGCAAGCATTCCCATATGATCGCCTACAACGCGATTCATTCCGGCTTTTGCTAATTTCGCGCCACGGAATAAATTTCCGCCACCAAGGACAACACCGACTTCAACCCCCATTTCTACAAGCTCTTTAATCTCTAATGCCATACGATCAAGAATTGATGGATCAATGCCAAAACCTTCTTCCCCTTGTAATGCTTCACCACTTAATTTTAATAAAATACGTTTGTAAATTGGTTGGCTCATTATTTTTTCCTTTTGGCTTTAAAAATCGGCTTATTTTATAAAATAACCTAGCAAGAGTGAAGAAGTTTAAGATGGAATTTATGTGTAAAAGGTGGATAATATTGAGCACATAAGTCTAATCTAAAATATTTACGATAGGGCTATTTCAAGCAACCAATACAAATAGTTTTGATATATCAACAACCCCTACACTTTTCTTTTAACAGAAGGTAATTATGAACACTAAAAAAACATGGCTAGTTTTTCCCGCACTTTTTATACTCATTTGCGTATTGCTTGCGGGCTATTTTATTTTGATTGGTTCTGGCATGTTTAACCAGCCAAATTTGACGCTCATTTTACTGACGGCAGCGGTCATTATTTTACTTAGTAGCAGTAAAAAAACATTCTATTTTATTTTACTTCCTCTTTCATTACTTCATGCAATTTATACGCCTACGGGGTTAAACTTTGGTGCACCAAGTTATCAATATATCGCCTCTCTTTTTGCAACAGATATGTTAGAAACTAAAGAATTTCTCTTACAGATTCCTATAAGTAGCTATTTAATTGCTTTTTCTATTCCTATTCTTATCTTTGTGCAATATAAAAGTGCGGTCAAATTTGACATAAAATTTTATCAAAATAAAACCTTTATTATTTTTACTACCTTACTCTTTGCTTATCATTTACCTATTTCAGCCCCATTAAAAGAAACTGTTGATTCCACTGTCAAAATTCTCGATGAGGTGCAGAAACTCAAAAAAATGTCTCAATCAAATGATTGGGGAAAATCTACTTTGGAAAATTCTCCTTATGATGATTACGTCATTGTATTAGGTGAAAGTGCCCGTAAAGATTATCATCATGCTTATGGGTATCCAATTGAAAATACCCCCTTTATGTCAAATTCAAAAGGCATATTAATTGATGGTTTTCGTTCTGCCGGAACCAATACCGTATCATCACTTCGTCTCATGCTAACCTTACCAAACAAAGAAAAATGGGAACCAAATTATAATTTAAGCCTTATTGATTTAGTAAAATCAGCAGGAATTAAAACATACTGGCTTTCAAATCAAGGTATGTTAGGGGAATTCGATACCCCAGTTTCATCACTGGCCTCAAAAGCAGATGAAACGATATTTTTAAAAAAAGGGGGAAGCTTTAATTCAACTAACTTCAGCGATTTTGATTTATTACCAAAATTTGCCAAAGTGTTAGAAAATCCTATTCAGGGAAAACGTTTTATCGTACTCCATATCTATGGTTCACACCCATTAGCATGCGATCGTGTAGAGGATTACCCAAAAATCTTTGATGATAATAAGATCGCGCCTAAATATGGCTACTTAAATTGTTATATCTCCTCAATTAAAAAAACTGATGAATTTTTAAAACGCGTATATGAGCAACTTAAAGAAAACAATCTAAAAAATCACCGCACCTTCTCTATGGTTTATTTCTCTGATCATGGTTTATGCCACCAACAAGATGAAAAACAAAATATTTTGTTGTTCAACCAAAATTGTTTCAGCCGTGAACATCACAATATTCCATTGTTTAAAGTATCTTCTGACGATACTGAACGTAAAGAATACAAGGTTTTTAAATCTGGACTAAATTTCCTCGAAGGCATTGCACATTGGGTAGGAATTAAAAATCCAAAATTGAATCATGAGGAAGACTTATTTTCTAATGAAAGCGATAAGGATGATTTTGGTTTACAAAAACGAATTAACGAGAAATATCGGAAAGATGATGACCCAGCAATAGATATTCGCCCAAACATTAACGATCAGTAATATCAATACCATACATAATTTCGATGATATTTATACATAAAATATCTATATACTTAAATCCTTTTGACTGGATGGATATAAAAACTTTCCTCTCAAGAGGATTTCTCTTTACTAAAAATACAAAACTCGCTTATGAGAACAAATAAGAATAACTTTTATAACCTTTTTCTCTATATAAAAAAAGCGGACATAATGTCCGCTTTTTCAACATGAAATATGAAAATAAATTATGCGTTACCGCCAGTGATTTTTGCTACTTCAGCAGCAAAGTCTTCTTCTTTTTTCTCGATACCTTCACCAACTTCTAAACGGATGAAATTAGAAACTGAAGTGTTTACTGATTTTAAGAAGTCGCCTACAGATACAGAAGGATCCATTACAAATGGTTGACCAGTTAATGAAACCTCGCCGGTGAATTTCTTCATACGACCTTCAACCATTTTCTCTGCGATTTCTTTTGGTTTACCAGAGTTAACTGCGATGTCGATTTGGATTTGGCGTTCGTGTTCAACTACTTCTGCTGATACATCTTCTGGATTTACGAATTCAGGTTTAGATGCAGCTACGTGCATAGCTACTTTTTTAAGTTCATCTGCAGAACCTTGACCTGCAACTAATACACCGATTTTCGCGCCGTGTAAGTATTGAGCAATTACTTGACCATCTAAGTAAGCAACACGACGGATGTTCATGTTTTCACCGATTTTAGCCACTAATGCAGCACGCTTTTCTTCAAATTGTGCTTGTAACGCTTCGATAGTGGTACCTTTATTTGCTGCTGCGAAATCAGCTACTTCGTTTGCTAAACCTAAGAAACCAGCATCTTTTGCTACGAAGTCAGTTTCACAGTTCATTTCAACTAATACACCAAAACCATTTTCTACACGAGCAAGGATAACACCTTCAGCTGCAACACGGCCTGCTTTTTTAGCTGCTTTAGCTTGACCAGATTTACGCATGTTGTCGATTGCTAACTCGATATCACCGTTTGCTTCAACTAATGCTTTTTTACATTCCATCATACCTGCGCCGGTACGTTCACGAAGTTCTTTTACTAATGATGCTGTGATTTCAGCCATTTTTAAAATCCTCTGTCGAAAATGCGGTTTATTTTGACCGCACTTTTAGATAAAAATATAGGGGCTAAATCTTTAGCCCCTATGCCAATTAATCGTTTGATTATTAAGGGCTTCGCCTTATTGCAAAACTTAAATTATTCTGCGTCAGCTGCTAATTCTTCAGCAACTTGAGCTTCGTTACCACGACCTTCTTTAACCGCCGCTGCAGCTGCAGAAACGTAAAGTTGGATAGCACGAGTCGCATCATCGTTACCTGGGATAACGAAATCTACGCCAGCTGGAGTTGAGTTAGTATCAACGATAGCAAATACAGGAATACCTAAGTTGTTTGCTTCTTTTACTGCGATATGTTCGTGGTCTGCACCGATAACAAATAATGCATCTGGTAAGCCGCCCATATCTTTGATACCGCCAAGGCTTAATTCAAGTTTTTCCATCTCACGGCTACGCATTAACGCTTCTTTTTTGGTTAATTTATCAAAAGTACCGTCTTGAGATTGGGTTTCTAAATCTTTTAAACGTTTAATTGATTGACGAACGGTTTTCCAGTTAGTCAACATACCACCTAACCAACGGTGGTTTACGTAATATTGCTGACAATCTAATGCTGCTGCTTGAACTGCTTCAGACGCTGCACGTTTTGTACCAACGAATAATACTTTACCGTTGTTGCTAGCAATGCGAGTTAATTCCGCTAAAGCTTCGTTGAATAAAGGTAAAGTTTTTTCAAGATTGATGATGTGAACACCGTTACGCGCACCAAAAATGAAAGGTTTCATTTGTGGGTTCCAGTAACGAGTTTGGTGTCCGAAGTGTACGCCTGCGTTGATCATGTCGCGCATTGAAACTTGTGCCATAATATTTTCCTTTTGTTGGGGTTGAGCCTCCACATATCAGCTAATCGACCGTTTGGCACCCCGATTAAACCTTGTTGATATGTGTGTGTTGTTAGTAATTAAAAAGCTGCTTTTGAAAGGCAAAAACAGCGGTGCGATTTATATCATAAAGCATAGTAGAATGCTAGTTAATTTTGGCATTTAGGCGACTTTAGTAAGCCTAATGATTTAATAAAAAATCGTTTAAAATACCCGCTGTGAATGCTTTTCTTAAATAAAATCCTAAAGGTAGGGTTTCTATCACTTCACCATTTCGCCCAATTCCTTTCGTTATCGACCGACTATTTGCCCCCTTCGGGCGAAGTTGCATCACTTCACCAATTCGAGCCGTTATTTGATCCAATTTGCCAAGTACAATTAAATCCATCAATTCTTCCCAATCTTGTTTTAATTGACGTTCTTGCTCTACGGTTGGCTTCCATAAAATTGGTGTACCGATATGGCGTTCACGTAATGGAATATGACGGCTGCCTTCAATAGGCATCCAAAGTACACAAGAAAGTTTATGACGAACGTGAGAATTTTCCCATTTAACCCCTGAATTTTGTACCAATGGGGCAAGGCTAACAAAGGTCGTTTCAAGAGGATACCCCTCCGCATTAATCGGTAACGTTTTAAGCTCAACACCTAAATGAGAAAAATCCTGTTCAGCTTTGCTCCCTGCCGTTGCGCCCAAAGCGCGCTCTAATAACATGCCGACCCAGCCTTTATCACGTTTTAAATCAGGCGGGACAGGAATATGCAGTTCATCAGCTAACTCTCCAAAAGTTAAGCCAGCAATTGATTGTGATTGGGAAAGCAATTGTTCAAGGGTTTGTGGAATCATTCGTGATATTTCTTAAAAAAGCGAGGCTTAGTGTTTTCAGTGCCTTTATCAATATAGGGAATTTTCTCTAACTGTAATAAAAAACGTTTTGCCTCTAAGCCACCGCCAAAACCAGTTAAAGTACGATCTTTACCTAAAATGCGGTGACAAGGAATAATAATACTAATCGGATTACTCCCCACTGCACCACCCACGGCACGAACAGCTTTAGGATTATTAATCCGTAACGCAAGCTCACCATAACTTGAAAGTTCGCCATAATCAATTTCGCACAAAGCTTGCCAAATGGCTTGTTGAAAAGCTGTCCCTTCTGGCTTTAAGGGAATGTCTGCAAAGCGCTCAACTTCCCCATTAAAATATCGTTCAAAAGCCAACCGCACTTTTTGAAAAACAGGCAATTCATCTTGCTTGAGCCATTTTGGATTAGGATCATATTGCTCTTTTTCAAAATCAATATGTGTAATACTTTCACCATCAGATAAAATTAAAAGCCGCCCGACAGGTGAGGGATAATAAGTGTAATAAAGTGCGGTCATTTTTCGCCTTATTTTATAAAAAGAAAAGCACACTTCGAGTGGAAGTATGCTTTATTATGCTAAATTTTTTAACGGATTAAAAACTATAATTTAAGTTTAAACCATAAAGATTTGCGCTTGCTTTAGAGCTGTAATTGCCTGTAACAACCACTACACCATTACTAATACGTTGCTCTTCTTTGAAATGAACTTTTTTACCTTTCAAATAAGCATAGCCTAAATCAACTGAAAGATTTGGAGTAAATTTATATGTAGCACCCACACTATACCAAGTACGGTCAGTATCAGGAATTGCCGCACTAGCATGTTCAGTTGCTGCAGCTTGATCATAAGCAATACCTGCACGTAAAGTTAATTTATCATCTACGTTATAAGTTCCACCTAATGCAATACGTGAGCTATTTCTATAGTACATTTTCTTATGGAAGGCTTCTTTTCCATCAGAATGATAGCTTGCATATAAGTTTTTCAAACGGCTCCAATGGGAATATTTATAACTATAGTGCATTGCAAATTTTTCAGTTAATTGGTGGAATCCTGAAAACTCTAAGTAATCAGGCAAATTAAGCTTTAAACCACCTTCTTGTCCAATACGACTTGCTTGTAAACTGGTTGCTGTATGATCTGTAAAATCAATATCTACTTTAGAATGGTAAGCTAAACCAATTCGATGATTTTCATTAAATTGATACATTACACCAGCATTCCAAGCAAAAGCCCAAGCTGCTTTGTCTTGTAATTGAGTTAGAATAGTATCTTTTTTCACATTAGCCAATGCTGGAGAAGAAATAAGTTCTGATGCTTTAGGAGTTCTTAAAAGTGCTGCAATTGCAGGAGAATGCATAGCGGCCGTACGTAACGCTGAAGGAACATCAGCAAGGAAACCAGCTCTACGCTCAATTTTTGCTTGAGCATAAATCGCATTCAAGCCTAAACCAGCACTAAATCCCTCAGTAACACGATAAGATCCACTTAGGTTTAAATTTAACGCGGTTAGATCTGTTGTTCCACCAAACACACCGCCATTATATTTGTTATCATATTCGCTCTTTAAACCAAAGTTCACATTCATTCCACCACCAAGAGCAAATTTGTCATTAATAGGTGCAACGAAATACATATTTGGCACAAGTGAGCCAGGAACCACACTTTTCTGATAAAGATCTTTTGATGAACGTTGCAATATAGGAGTTACGTCATTTTCAATAATACTTACTTGAGAATTACCACTCATATTAATCTTAGAATCCACATAAACGCCACCCACAGAAAATTGATTCGTTTTAAATAAACTCATCAACGCTGGGTTAGTTGCCACTACAGAGGCATTATCCGCAATCGCCGCTTCACCCGCATATGCACGACCAAGACCAGAAGTCGATACTTCAGATAATTGGAACGCTGCAGCATTTGCCCCACCAGCAGCTAATAACATCGCAGTTGCTAAGACAGATTGATTAAATTTTTTCATTTGGAAACCTTTGTTATAAATAAAAATCTGGGCGATTCTAAAACCCGAATCTATTGAGTGCAAATCCATTTCCTTGTTTTCATTAGAGTTCCGACCAGTTATCGGGAACTTTTTGCATTTAATGGGCTATTTTGTTCAATTTTTGTCATTCATAAGAAAAATGATAAAATGTACGAAAATTCATATAAGGAAAAGAAAATGACCGTAAAATGTAAAGCAGAAGAATCCTTAACCTGTAGCTGCGTTGATGTGGGCACAATTATTGATGGTTCTGACTGCACTGTAGAAGTACATCAATTTTATAGTACTGAAACTGATGCCAATGCAGCCCTTGAACGATTAACAAAGAAAGCGCGCGATACAGAAAGCGATCCTTGCGAAATTAAAAGCGAAATCGTGGCAGTTGAAGACGGAGTTCAACTAAATGCCTCTTTCACTTTTAGTTGCCAAGCAGAAGCGATGATTTTTGAACTCGCGAATCGTTAGTATTTAATAACACACTAAATACTCAAAAAAATTAACCGCACTTTTTAAAGTGCGGTTAATTTCTTCTTCCTATTTTGATTGTAAATCTTCCATCATTTGTTTTATTGCATCCTCAATTGAATCCCCATGATTTTTATGAGAAATCCATCGAAATATCACAGGATAACCTTGCTGTACTAATTTCTCTGCCAATTTTGGCGCATTAAATGGTCGCATTTTCTTACGTTGTTCAATACGTTGAAGTTGTTCTGATGTAAGCTTTGGATCTCGCTCAGGATATTCTTCATATTCACCTAAAGTGATCAATATATGCTTAGGACTTGACTTAATCCAAGGCATTGTTTGTGGTAAAAATGAACCATTCCCCCACCAAAGTGATGGACTTGCTAATGTGTAATATTGAAATAAATCAGGTTGGTGAAATAATACATATAATCCGAATAGGCCACCAAATGAATGCCCGAAGAAAAACTGTTTCTCTGGATTAATATGGTATTGCTGTTCAATTTCTGGTTTAACTTGGGTTTGGATAAAACGCAGAAAATCTGAAGCCCCTCCACCATTTTTAAAATTCTCCCCATTCACAGGAAAAGTATAATCCCGTTGACGTTCTGATATGGCATAGGCATTCTCTGACACATAACCAATTCCGACAATAAGCGGTAACTCTTGAGTAGGATCCACTGTATTAACCGCAATGGGAAATTGTGCATTACCATCAAGCATATAAAGAACTGATAATGGTTTATTGTTAACCTTAGGTTCCGCAATAAATAAACGATATGGCTTACTTTCAAAAAGAAGGTCTTTTTGATGAATCTTATAAAGTGTATTCATATTTTCGTTAATTTTAGGAATGATAAAATCAGGAGTAGCAAGAATCATGGGCGTATAAAAAACACTCAATAACGCACCAATACATGTCAAAAGAGTTAAGAAGATTCGTTTCATGATTAAAATATCGACCGTACTACTACGGCCGATGATATAGTCGAAATTATTTTATGGCTTTCTCAAGTTCTGCGGCAATCACTTCCATTGATTCTAGTCCACCAAACGCTAAATACCAATTCGCTGCATCTAAATATATGATGTGCTTATTTTTATAAGCATTAGTCTGTTGAACAATAGCATTATCTAATACCTTTTGTGCATTATTGACTTTATCTGTCACCGCCGCCGTACGATCTACCACAAGCAAATAATCTGGATTTTTTTCTAAAAGATACTCAAATCCAACACTCATACCATGTGTCGATGACTTAATATTGGGATCAGCAGGTTTAAAACCAAATTTCTGGAAGACCATACTATAACGTGAATTATCACCAAAGGTACTAATTTTACTTTCATTCACTAACACAAGTAAGGCAGTCTTTCCTTTCGTCTCATTCGCGACTTGTGACACTTTAGCATCTAATGCATCTAATTTTGCTTTTGCTAGTGCTTCTTTATTAAAGATTTTACCTAATGCAGTAACATTTTCTTGGAAGCTTGGATAATAATTCGAGTAATCATTTTCCACATAGAACACGGGCGCAATTTCTTTCAATTTATCCAATAATTTTTGTTGACGCGGTGCGGCAATAATCAGGTCAGGATTCAGTTCATTAATCGACTCAAATGCTGGCTCAGGTAATGAACCAACATCTTTAAATTTATCTTGTTTAAACTCATCTAAATAAGTTGGAATATGTCCTGCTTTAGGGAAACCCACTATTTTATCAGTTTCTCCTAATGCTCGTAGGGTATCAGCCACACCAAAATCTAACACAACTACTTTTTGTGGATTTTGCGGCACAGTTTGCTCTCCTGCTGCATTTTTAACAATAATATCCTGCGCATTTACCATCGTAGAAGCAAACAAAACAAAGCTAAGTACGGTTAATTTTTTTAATGTTTTCATAAAGGATCTCCTATTTAAAATACACAGCAATTTTTTGTTGATTAATTTCTTGAATTGGAATTTCCATATCATAAATATTCAGCAACACCTCTGACTGCATTATCTCATTTACTGAGCCCTGAGCGACCAGCTTCCCTCGCTTCATCGCAACCATATAATCAGAATAGCAAGAGG
This sequence comes from Haemophilus seminalis, assembly GCF_006384255.1. Lineage (GTDB taxonomy): Bacteria > Pseudomonadota > Gammaproteobacteria > Enterobacterales > Pasteurellaceae > Haemophilus > Haemophilus seminalis. The sequence goes on along the minus strand of NZ_VCED01000003.1, from coordinate 181,120 downwards.
CGAAATTAATATCATGAATCACAATGACCACTGTTTTGTTCAGTTCCGTCACAAGCTTTCTCAATACTTGCATAATTTGTACCGAATGTTTCATATCTAAATTATTCAGTGGTTCATCAAGCAAAATATAATCAGTATCTTGTGCTAGTGTCATGGCAATATAAGCCCGTTGTCGTTGTCCCCCACTCAGGTTTTCAATATATTGCTCACGAATATCATCTAAGTTCATATATTTAATGGCATTATCAATAAAAGTGCAGTCAATTTCTGTTAGGTTTCCTTTCGAGTAAGGAAAACGACCAAACGCCACTAATTCTTCCACCGTAATTCGTAGATTAACGTGATTCGATTGTTTTAATATCGCCATTTTGCGCGCAATATCAGTATTTTTTTGTTCTTTTAATGGCAAATGATTCAAATAGACTTCACCACTATCAGCTATTAATAAACGGCTTATAATACCCAGTACGGTACTTTTCCCTGCCCCATTTGGCCCAATAAATGAAGTGATTTTTCCTGTTGGGATCACGAGTGAAACATCATCCACCACTTTTTTTTCGCCATAAGATTTACAAATATGCTTAATTTCTATTGCCATTTTTTATTTGCTCTTAATAACAAAGAAAGAAAATATAATCCGCCTACAAAATTAATGATAACGCTTAGCGGCGTGCTGAATGTAAAGACTTGTGTCAATAAAAATTGCCCACAAACTAACGTAAATACAGCAAGTAACATCGCGGCAGGAATCAAGAGTTTATGGCGATAATCCTGCATGAATTCAAAGGTAATATTCATCACAAGAAGTCCTAAAAAAACTAAGGGGCCGACAAGGGCGGTCGAGACAGATGTTAAAATAGCTACAATAATCAACAATTTTTTAACCATATGTTGATAATCCACACCTAGATTCAGTGCCTGTTCTCGCCCTAATGCCAACACATCAAGATACTTCCAGTAACGTAGGCTATATAAAATCACCGCCACTAACATCGCTAACGCCAGCCAAAGAATCTTAGTATTAATCCGATTAAAACTCGCAAAACCAAAATCTTGTGAAATTTGAAACTCATTTGGATCAATCAACACCTCCATAAAGGTGGTTAAGCTACCGAAAAAAGTGCCAAAAACAATACCAACGAGCAATAAAAAGAAAATATTTTGTGATTCTCTTCTAAATAAGAAATGATAAAGCACAAGCATAAAACCAATCATTACACCTGTACTCATAAGAAATAGAACAAAAGGATTAATAGACAACAATGTCTTTGAACCAAATAAAAATAAAATTCCTGTTTGAATCAGTAAATACAATGAATCTAGCCCTAAAATACTTGGTGTGAGAATACTATTATTCACCACTGTTTGAAATAGCATCGTCGCAAGAGCAATAGCAATGCCGGTTATCACAATAGCGGATATCGTTAATGCCCGATTATTTAAAGCATATTGCCAACGATTTGGTAAATGATACCCAAGAAATAATGCAATACTGACAAGTGCTAATATGCCTAAAACCGCAATACGAAGTAAGGATGATTTACGCATGGCGGTACCTTTTCAATAAAAAATACAAGAAAATACCGCTCCCCATTACACCAACCACTGCATTAATAGAAATTTCATAAGGATAAATCAAACAACGCCCCAAAATATCGCAAAACAATACAAAAACGGCACCTAAAAGTGCGGTGTGAGAAAGAATTTTTTTGAGATTATCACCTAAATATAGTGTAACTAAATTTGGAACGATAAGACCTAGAAAAGGAATTACCCCAACAGAAACAATAATAATCGATGAAACTGTCGATACAATAAGCAAACCTATATAAAGCACTTGGTTATAATTTAGCCCAAGATTAGTAGCGAAATCTTTTCCCATTCCTACAATCGAAAAACGCTGTGCAAATAAATAAGAAATAATCAGCATCGGGAGGCTAAAATAAAGCAATTCATATCGCCCGCTCATCACTAGTGAAAAGTCCCCTTGAAGCCAACCAGAAAGGTTTTGCAATAAATCTTGTTGATATGCAATAAATGCGGTGATTGAACTGATCACATTGCCAAACATCATTCCCACCAATGGCACAAAAATAGTATCTTTAAACTTTAAACGGGAAAGAATGCTCATAAATAATAGCGATCCAATAAAAGAAACAAGCACAGCAATAGCTGTTTTTAAAAGCATTGATGCACCTGGAAAAAAGAGAATGGCCAATAAAATGCCAAGACGCGCACTATCCATTGTGCCTGCAGTTGTGGGAGAAACAAAACGGTTTCTACTTAATTGCTGCATCACCAACCCACAAATACTTAAAGAAGCACCAGCAATCAAAATACTCACTAAACGAGGCACTCGACTATCTAGAAATATTTGCCATTGACTATCTTCCAAATTGAATAAGCCCCTCATAGTGACGGAACTTACCCCAAGAAAAAGTGAAATAACCGAAAGCAAAATAAGCAGAAAAATCCAATATCGCCGTTTAAACATCATTATAATGAGAATAATTATTGATTATAAGAGGATAGCATATTGAATGATTAAAAGAAATTTAAATTAAATACGTGTGTAGTTTATCTTTTCAGATCATGATAATGCATCACTTCAGCCACTAAAAGTGCGGTAGTTTTTTCCACTATTTTTCCATTCGATTATTTGCTCAATTAACGAAATTAATTTATCCCTTTCAACACTATTTAATTGATTAAATAATCGATCCAACTGATAAACCTGCTCTGTCGGTTGTAGCTGACTATCCGTAATTAAATCGGATACTCGACATTGAAAAAGCTGTGCAAACTCATATAAACGCTCAACATTTAAGGCAATAGTGCCTCGCTCCATACGCGAAATAGCATCATTGCTCAATCCTAATAATTCCGCTACCTGCGCCTGAGATAACCCCGATACCTTACGATATTTAGCAATCGTGGCACCAACTCGCTTATTTATCTCAATTTTTTCTTTCACACCATATTCTTCATTTCATTTTTAATGGAATGAGTATAGGCATTCACCTTTCAATAAAAAGAGAATTAAATTCTTGTAATTAAGAACAAAATACTTAGAATAATTGCTATTTTATAAAATAATTTTTTGCCCGAACCAACCTTGCAAACAAAGTCTATAACATAAGCCATTATCTTGTTGCTGAAGGAAGAACCATGTTAAGAAAACACGAAAAACTCGCTGAACGTTTAGCTTCTATTTTGGTGGAATTGAATACCACAGGGCAAATTGATATTAATGAACTAGCAGAACGCTTTTCTATCGGCATTCGCACCTTACAAAAAGACCTAAATGAGCGTCTTGTTTTTCTAAATTGGGAACAAAATGGACCGCGCTTTTATCGTTTAAACCGCGCCCAACTCGGGGTATTCACTAAAGAAGATATTGAACGATTTGCTCATTTCGCTAGTGTGCAAGATCTTTTCCCTAAAATAGATCGTGAATTTTTTCAACATAGTTTAAATAAAAGTATTGCCGTTAAAGGATTACATTACGAAGCGATTCAGCATCGCCAACAAGAATTTAAACAACTTCAAAATGCAATTGAAAAACATTGTGTGGTGCAATTTACCTATCAAAAACTCGGCACTCAAAATGCCTCAAATCGTGAAATTGAGCCTTATGTGCTGTTAAATAAAAACGGAGTTTGGTATCTCATCGGTCTTGAAAATGGAAAACAAAAAACCTTTTGCTTTACTCAAATCCATTTTTTAAAAATAACAGATAAAACATTCAAACCTAATGAACAATTTCTCTCAGAAATTCAAAAAAGCGACAGCATTTCTCACGGCAATCAAATTAGTGAAGTTGTGATCAAAGTAGATGCTTCCGTTACTCATTATTTCACTCGACGTAATTTGCTACCGAACCAAGAAACCATCCGAAAATTAGAAAATGGAGAGCTTCTCCTCTCTTGCAAAAACATTCACGAGTTAGAAATTATTCCATTGGTGCAATATTGGATTCCATTTTTAACTATCGTCAGCCCGAATGATTTGCAAGAACGAATGATTGTTAAGTTGAAAGACTATATGGCAAATATTGGAGCTTAACGATGGAAATCACATCAAATAATTACCGCACTTATTACCAAAATTTAATAAATCAACGTGCTAGCTTTGAAATTTATCAAGTATCACTCACCGATATGATTTCCATCTGTGGTGAACTAGAAGAATATATCGAAAAACAAAACCTAAAATGCCGAATTTATACAGAAAAACGTATGACAAGCTTACTATCATCAGTACTAAATAAACGCTATGGCATTTTATCTGCCGCCTTTATCTTGGCACATAATCTTTTTACTTGGAGTCCAGATTATGAGATTAGTCGAGATTTAGCAAATAATCGGATTAATGTTAAGTCTAAAAAGTAACAAAATTATCATCAACCATACAGGAGAATAAAATGTCTGATGTACAATCCACTGCTTTAACAACTATTACTGCAGCCCTTAAATTACGAGGTGTAAAAGTAGATCGAACTAGTTTTTTATTAGAAATCTTTGAGTTAAATCCAAAAACAAAACGCCCTTTAACTCCCGAAGAAAAAACTAGACTTATTGAGTTCGGTCCAATAGATTCTGGTTTAGCAACTCCTAGAGAAGTAAAAAAAATAGCTGAAGATTTATGCGGAAAAAAAACCTTATTAAGCGCAGCAAATTCCTTTATAGCAGGTCTTCCAGGAGGAATTGCTATGGCTGCAACTGTGCCTGTTGATGTCGCTCAATTTTACGGTTTTGCTCTAAGAATCGCTCAAGAAATAGCTTATTTATATGGGAAAAAAGATCTATGGAAAGAGGGAGTCCTAGATGAAAATGAAGTTCGCAGTGAATTGCTTCTCTATTTAGGTACAATGTTGGGGGTTAGTGGTACAGCAGCGCTGATGCGCTATATTAGTACAGCGGTAGCGAAAAAAATTGCTACAGATATACCAAAGCAAGCACTTACTAAAACAGCTTGGTATCCAATTTTAAAATCTTTAGCAAGTTATATTGGTATTAAACTCACAAAAGATACTGCAGGGAAAACGATCTCAAAAGTTGTACCTATTTTAGGAGGCATTATTTCTGGTGGAATCACCTACGTTACATTAAGTAAAATGAGTGAACGATTATATTTAGCCTTTGACAAGTCAGCTGGAGAATATACTGAAAAAGAAATAAAAGAAGATATTGAAGATATTAAGGAAAAAATGCCAGATATCTATGATGCCATCTTTACTATAAATTCTGATTCGGAAGATAATATAAAAAGTTAATTAAAGGTATTAATATGGCAATTATCAATGAAAAAGATCTATCTGAAGCATTGAAAAATGATAAAGATACTATTGAAATTGAAGGCGACCTAGCTGATAAAGTAATCAGAATCAAAGCCACAGGTTCAGTAGCATGGGCTATCGCTATTGGCTCCATTGCTGTTGGATTAGCAGCTATTTTCGTTACAGCTGGAACTGGTGGTGCAGCTACTCCTGCAACTGTTCCTACTAGTGCTTTAGCAGCTGCAGGGGCGGTGGCAATATTAGGAACACCTACAACAATATCCTTAATAGGTATTGCAGTGGCTGCAGGGGGAGTTAGTGCGGGTATTGCTAGATTAAATAAACTTCGTGATTATAAAATAAAATCTAAAACTAAAAATAAAGTAATTTTAGTAAGAAAATAACTAAGGAGTTGTTTAATTTACAACTCCTTTTATTCAATAAGGATATAAAATGCCAATTCCCTCAAAAACCCAAGAAACCTGTCCAAATTGTGGTTGGAAAAATAAATATATCAATTCATCAGACAATCTTATCTTTTTTGGAGGTGAATGTCCGATTTGCAAAACCGAAACCAAACTAATTGTATTGAAGGATACAACCCCTGAAATGGATTCATTATCAATACGATTTTTTCATAAAATTTATAGTCTATTCACAAAAATATGATTAAGAAACTTGAAGATTTTTATAAAAAATATCGAGATCATTATTCAGATGACTTCCGTTTACGAATTCATCGCTCATTAAGTTGGATAAAACAAGCATATAATACAGAAGAACAAGATGTTAAATTTATTTTGTTATGGATCTCTTTTAACGCAGCCTACGCTAATGAATTTAGTGAAACGTTGGGAGATAAAAATACATTCCTAAATTTTCTTAAGAAAATTTGTCAATTTGATGTTGAGCATAAATTACATTCAATTTTAGCTGACGCCCATAAATCATCATTTGATAAACTTATTGATACCCCCTATACCTTCCAACCCTTTTGGGATTGTCATAATGGCAAGCGAAAAAACTTTGATTGGAAAGTAGAATTTAATGAAACTCGATATAACGCTATAATTTCATTAAGAAAGAAAAAAACACATGTTGTATTACAAATAGTGTTTGGGCATTTATACACATTACGCAATCAAATAGTGCATGGTGGAGCAACATTTAATAGTCAAGTGAATCGCACTCAAATTAATGAATGTATAACACTCCTATCATCTTTAATTGTAGTAATGCTTGATATTATGATGAAAAATAATGATGAAATGGACTGGGGAAAACCTTTTTACCCTGTTGTAAAATAAACTTATTTCTTACTGTAATTTGCGAACCAACCTTGCAATCTAGCTCACTATAATCCTCACCAATCTGACGAAATTTCAGATTGCCCTCCTTAGGTCTTAATACAAGTGCGGTCATTTTCTGTAAGTTTTTTCAGGGAATGATCGCCTTTTTTATTATAAATTCAATAGGATAATAGTTATGTTAGGTAACATTTTAAAACTTGCTGGAGCTGGCGTATTAGCTTTTGGTGCAAAGAAAATTTATGAATTAATTCAAGATAAAAAACAAGAATCTTCAGAAAGCGAGGAATATTGGGAAAATAATTGCAGAGAAAAAGAAGCAAGACGCGCTATGAAAGAAGAACCCGATCCTGCAATGAAGTTAGCTAAAGGCGGAACACCAAATTTACTTGAGACAGAAGAATTTTATCAAGAATTGAAAAAAACTTTACCTAAAAGAGCGTTGGAATGGACAGATGAACAAAAAAATGAATTTATTCGTTTGACATTATATATTTTTGAAGGCGCAGATGCTTGGGATTATATTCATGCAGAGGATCCCCTAAATATTTTTGAACTTACTCAAACAAAGGGAAGAACAATTGATTACTTGCGATTTATTGCGGAAACATTACCTGGCTTACAACAAACATCACGTCTTCTTTATATTATTAAAGAAGTTGAGCGTATTCGTAAGCGTCAAGAAAATCCAATTTATGATTTAAATCAGATACCAAGTGTTAAATTTCAGGATATTGGTTTGAAGCTCGCAGTAATTAATCAATTAATGTTTAAAGATGAAACTCTAAAACCAAAGTTTTTCCTTGAAATATTTAGAGAAGAATATAAAAAATATTTTTTGAATCCATTATATGGATTAGATAGAGAAAAAGCGGGTGAATATATGAAAGATCTAGATATTCCAGTTAGCCTATTAAACAAAATAGAATATTTAGAAATAAACCCAACCTCAGAATTTTACCGACAAATCTATATAAAAAAAACATTTGATATTAGCGAGTTTTTTCTTAAAGCACCTCGCAATAGCCAATATATTCCATTGTTTAATATAGGATATTCAACAAGTGATATTGAAAATGAATTGTCATTATTGCCAAATCTAAAGGAAATAAGAATCAATTTATCTAAAGAAAATTCAAACAAAAAATTTTCATTAAGCGATTTAGGATTATATGAATATATTGTAAGAACTTTAGATAATAAAAACATCAAAATTGTGATTAATTAAATCTATACAACCCAATAAATATTATTAATAAAAGAGCAGATAATTTTCTTTAAGTTTTACAAATAATGATCGCCTTTTTATTATAAAAAAATTAAATATAATAATATGCGAACCAACCCTACATAGGAATCTCATAAACTCCTTTACTGAATAAAGTAAAGGAGTTTTTATGTCTATAAAAATTATAGGTTGCGGAAAATGCGGTAATAACATAGTAGATTATTTACAACAACTCAATTTACCACGAGTTGAATATTATTCAATGAATCTTTCATCAAAAAATGAAAAGGAATATCAAATAGAAAATACTTTTTCCTTAAACGAAATGCAAAAAAACTATCGTGTTCCATTTTTGAAAGGCATATTATTTGATGCTAAACCTTGCTTTATACTGGCAGGTCTAGGTGGAAAAACGGGTAGTCAATTAGTAATCGAGCTAACAGAAATAGCCAATTTGCTCAATATCAAGCCTTACATTATTGTCACAACGCCTTTTAAATTTGAAAGTCATGAAAGAAAATCACAAGCAAACTTAGTTATCGAAAAGCTTCAAAAGTTAATGTGTAATCTTTATATCATTTCAAATGAGGATATAACAGAAAAAACTTATAAATTTAAAGGGTTAATAGGCTCATTCGCAGCTATTCATCAAAAATTCTATGAAATTATTAGTGCCAAAATAGTACCTATAAAATATCCATTCCCATAAAAAATATAAAAACTTGTTGCATTCTCCTTATTTTTCCAGTAACTTGGCGACTAGTATCTATTTGGAGATTTAATATGTTTATTATCCGTCGTCACCATCATCACCATTTTAACTGAATAATCTTTCAGGTTTTTGGTGTGCTTGGAAGATTTCTTCCGAGCTGACAGGATAATCTAAATGTTACCCCTCGGAAGGCAACTTTCGAGGGGTTTTATTTTATGGCGATAAAAGGAGATTATACTATGCAACATCATTATTTATTCAATACATCAAATTTTTAAAGTACAGTATTCACTATTTAATTTATAAGGAAAAACAAAATGTTATCAAATCCTGTTGTTATTTCGATCATTGTTTTGCTCACTCTTAGCTTACTGCGTATTAATGTAATTATTGCTCTTGTGATTGCCTCTCTCACAGCTGGGCTTTGCGGTGATCTAAGTTTAAGTAAAACTATTGAAACCTTCACTGGTGGCTTAGGTGGTGGTGCTGAGGTGGCGATGAATTATGCGATGCTTGGTGCGTTTGCTATTGCGATTTCTAAATCTGGTATCACTGATTTAATTGCTTATAAAATTATTACCAAAATGAATAAAACGCCTACTTCTAGCAACTTAGTATGGTTTAAATATTTTATTTTTGGGGTGCTCGCCTTATTTGCCATTTCATCACAAAATCTTCTTCCCGTACATATTGCCTTTATTCCTATTGTTGTGCCGCCACTACTTTCTATTTTTAATCGTTTAAAAATCGATCGCCGTGCTATCGCTTGTGTACTCACCTTTGGGTTAACCGCTACTTATATGTTGCTTCCCGTTGGTTTCGGTAAAATTTTTATTGAAAGTATTTTGGTAAAAAATATTAATCAAGCGGGTGAAGCTCTCGGATTACATACTGATGTTGCACAAGTTTCTCTTGCGATGCTCTTGCCTGTAAGCGGTATGATTTTAGGCCTGTTTATTGCTGTATTTATTAGTTATCGTAAGCCACGTGAATATGATGTTACTATTGAAGAACCAACTACAAAAGAAATTGAAGCTCACATTGCAAACATTAAATCAAGACAAATTATTGCTAGTGTCATTGCGATTATAGCCACATTTACCACGCAATTAATGACAAGTTCAACTATTATTGGTGGGCTAGTCGGGTTAATTATTTTTGCTGTATTTGGTATTTTTAAACTGAAAGAAAGTAATGATATTTTTCAAAAAGGGTTACATCTAATGGCGATGATCGGCTTTGTGATGATTGCCGCATCTGGTTTTGCGAATGTCATTAATGCAACAACAGGCGTCACGGATTTGGTTCAAGGTTTAAGTAATGGTGCGGTACAGAGCAAAGGGTTAGCGGCGTTTCTAATGTTACTAGTCGGGTTATTAATTACGATGGGAATTGGGTCGTCATTCTCTACAGTGCCGATTATTACTTCCATTTATGTGCCACTTTGTTTATCTTTCGGTTTTTCTCCATTAGCCACTGTAGCTATTGTAGGTGTTGCAGCCGCCTTAGGAGATGCGGGCTCCCCTGCCTCTGATTCAACATTGGGTCCAACATCAGGATTAAATATGGATGGCAAACACGATCATATTTGGGATTCCGTTGTTCCAACCTTTATTCACTATAATATTCCATTATTAGTGTTTGGCTGGATTGCAGCCATGTATCTTTAGCGATTATAATCCCCCTTTGGGGGATTTTTATGACGATTCAATTACTTATTCAACGTCTGGAACAAAAAGTCCAGCACCTTTATCAAGATTATTTACCTCAACGTGAAGAAAAAATCTTTGCTAGATTTGACCGCTCTTTATTTAGTGAGCACGGGCAAACTGTCGGTTTTTATCTAACTGAGCTAAACCAAACGCTTGATAAGATTAAAATGTTAGAATCGGACATTCCCACTCACTATGCCTATCTAGCAGAACGTTTAGTGGCTCAGTGTACGGTGCTTTCAGAAGCATTAGCACGCAAAAAAAATACGTTAAATACTCAATCCTCATCAGCTATATTCGCGCCCGTTAAAAGTCCACAACATAACATTCACAGGTTACCGCCAAGAGAACGTCTAGAAAAATATTATGAAGCATTAGAAAAACTAAATAAACTTTACCAGGAACAATGTGATTTGGCACGAACATCTCCCCTTCCTGATGATGCGATTCTCCATACACAGCTTGCAGAACGTTATAAACAACGCCATCAAAAATGCCAAGATGCGATATATCTATTAGAAGAATATTTAGCATTCAAAGAAGAACAAGAAAACCATACTTTATAATAGCGATTATCATATTAAATCTGCCAATCAATGGGATTTATCCCATTTTCTTCTAAATATGTATTCGTTTTAGAAAAATGATGACAGCCAAAGAAACCTCTATGTGCTGACAAAGGAGAAGGATGCGGAGCCGTTAAAACAAGGTGACGAGTGCGGTCAATAATTTGCCCTTTTTTTTGTGCGTGACTACCCCAAAGTAAAAATACGAGTTTTTCACGATGTTCATTAAGCGCCGTAATAACACGATCAGTAAACGTTTCCCAGCCAAAATTAGCATGTGAATGTGCCATGCCACGCTCCACGGTAAGCACAGTGTTAAGTAGCAATACCCCTTGTTCTGCCCATTTAACTAAATAACCATGTGATGGCATTTGAAATCCAGAAATATCTTGTGTGAGTTCTTTATACATATTTAATAAGGAAGGGGGGATGGCTACTTCAGGTTTTACCGAAAAAGCCAATCCATGAGCTTGGTTTGGACCATGGTAGGGATCCTGACCTAAAATCACTACTTTCACATCTTCAAAAACGGTATATTTAAATGCATTAAATACATCTTCTTGTGGGGGATAAATCGTTTTCCCGCTTGCTCTTGCAAGATGAACCTGTTGTAGCGCATGTTGAAAGTAAGGTTGTTCTTTTTCTTTTCCAATAACATCTGTCCAGGTTTTCATTATTGTGATCCTATTAATAAGTTTATTCTTATTATAAACAAAAAAATTAAGGCAATAAAAAGCTTAAAAGTTAAATTAATGTTAAACAGTTTTAGATAAACCACTATAGAAATGACTAAAACTTAATTTAGATCAAGTTTTTAAAATTATCCTAAAAAGATAACCTGTTCTTTATCAAAAAAATCTAAAATAATTTGAAACCTTCAAATTATTTGATAAAATTTATACAGTTTTTATGATTATTCAATGCCAATTAGGAGGCTATTATGATTAAAGGTATTCAAATTACTCAAGCAGCAAATGACAATTTACTTAATTCATTCTGGTTATTAGACAGCGAAAAAAATGAAGCACGTTGTTTATGTGCAAAAGGCGAATTTACTGAAGACCAAGTTGTTGCAGTGAGCGAATTAGGTCAAATCGAATACCGTGAATTACCAGTAAATGTAGCACCAACTGTAAAAGTTGAAGGCGGTCAACACTTAAACGTAAATGTATTACGTCGTGAAACTTTAGAAGATGCGGTAAACAACCCGGATAAATATCCACAATTAACTATCCGTGTTTCTGGTTACGCAGTACGTTTCAACTCTTTAACGCCAGAACAACAACGCGACGTTATCACTCGTACTTTCACTGAAAGCCTATAATTTCAGTTTGAATGAAAAAAGAAACCCTGAAGTCATTCGGGGTTTTGTTTTATCTAAAATTTGACCGTACTTTTCCCTTTCATCCCTAGCGATTTCCATGCTTTTCAGGTACAATCCGCCAGTTAAATTTATTGATTTTTTTGAGAAAAACTATCTTTTATGAAGAATATTCGCAACTTTTCTATTATTGCCCATATTGACCACGGTAAATCAACGCTTTCTGACCGTTTGATTCAAACTTGTGGTGGCCTTTCGGATCGCGAAATGGAAGCGCAAGTGCTAGATTCTATGGATCTTGAGCGTGAGCGTGGAATTACCATCAAAGCACAAAGTGTTACCTTAAATTATAAAGCCAAAGATGGAGAAACTTATCAATTAAACTTTATTGATACACCAGGACACGTGGACTTTTCCTATGAAGTGTCTCGCTCTCTTGCTGCTTGTGAAGGGGCTTTGTTGGTGGTCGATGCAGGTCAAGGAGTAGAAGCTCAAACCTTAGCAAACTGTTATACCGCAATCGAAATGGATTTAGAAGTGGTACCGATTTTAAACAAAATCGACTTGCCTGCTGCAGATCCTGAACGCGTAGCGGAAGAAATTGAGGATATCGTGGGAATTGATGCAATGGAAGCGGTTCGATGCTCAGCTAAAACGGGGGTAGGTATCGAAGATGTATTAGAAGAAATCGTTGCAAAAATTCCTGCACCGGAAGGCGATCCTAATGCGCCATTACAAGCATTGATTATTGATTCTTGGTTCGATAACTATTTGGGTGTGGTATCTTTAGTTCGCATTAAAAACGGGGTATTACGTAAAGGCGATAAAATTAAAGTGATGTCTACAGGACAAACTTACAATGTAGACCGTTTAGGGATTTTCACGCCAAAACAAGAAGATACTGCCGTTTTAGAATGCGGTGAAGTTGGTTGGGTAGTTTGTGCAATTAAAGATATTTTAGGTGCGCCAGTTGGGGATACTTTAACGCTTCAACATAATCCTGCAACTGAAGTTTTACCAGGCTTTAAAAAAGTAAAACCGCAGGTTTATGCTGGACTTTTCCCTGTAAGTTCTGATGATTATGAAGCGTTTCGCGATGCTCTCGGCAAATTAAGTTTAAATGATGCCTCACTTTTCTATGAGCCAGAAAACTCTACCGCACTTGGTTTTGGTTTCCGTTGTGGTTTCCTTGGCCTTTTACATATGGAAATCATTCAAGAGCGCCTAGAGCGTGAGTATGATTTAGATCTTATCACAACTGCACCAACGGTAATTTATGAAGTGCAATTAACGAATAGTGATGTTGTTTACGTCGATAGTCCATCGAAATTGCCTCCGCTTAATAATATTGCTGAAATCCGTGAACCGATTGCAGAATGTAATATGTTAGTGCCGCAAGAATATTTAGGTAACGTTATTACACTTTGTGTAGAAAAACGTGGCGTGCAAACCAATATGGTATATCACGGTAATCAGATTGCGCTGACTTATGAAATTCCAATGGGCGAAGTTGTTCTAGACTTCTTTGACCGTTTAAAATCAACATCACGTGGTTATGCTTCGTTAGATTACGGTTTCAAACGTTTCCAAGCTGCAGATATGGTTCGCGTAGATATTATGATTAACAGCGAACGAGTAGATGCGTTGGCTTTAATCGTTCATAAAGATAATTCACAATATCGTGGCCGTGAATTGGTTGAAAAAATGCGTGAGTTAATTCCTCGTCAGCAATTTGATATTGCTATTCAAGCCGCGATTGGAAACCACATTATCGCTCGTTCTACGGTGAAACAATTACGTAAAAACGTATTGGCAAAATGTTATGGTGGTGACGTGAGCCGTAAGAAAAAACTCTTACAGAAACAGAAAGAAGGTAAAAAACGTATGAAGTCTTTAGGTAATGTAGAAGTACCACAAGAAGCGTTTTTAGCGATTTTACATGTAGGAAAAGATAAATAGGGAAAATTATGTCAAATTTATTTTTTGTGATTTTACTAGCTGTTGGTTTTGGAGTATGGAAATTATTGGATTATTTCCAATTACCAAACACATTCAGTATTGTACTGCTAATTTTGACCGCACTTTCAGGGATCTTATGGTGCTACCATTATTTTGTGGTAACACCAAAACGGAATCGTAAAATCGCACGTGCTGAACAGCGTTCAGGTCAGGCATTAACAGATGAAGAAAAAGCAAAAATTGAACCGGTCTCTGAGGCTTCTGAATTTTTATCATCTCTTTTTCCAGTACTTTCTGTCGTATTCTTAGTGCGTTCTTTTTTATTTGAACCATTTCAAATTCCTTCTGGCTCAATGGAGTCAACCCTACGAGTGGGCGATTTTTTAATCGTAAACAAATATACTTATGGCATCAAAGATCCTATTTTCCAAAATACAATTATTGCTGGAAATAAACCTCAACGTGGGGATGTCATTGTATTCAAGGCACCTGAACAAGCTTTAATTCGTACTGGTCTTGGGGCAACGCGAGCGGCTTTTGCAGAAAATTTAGCGTTAAGTTCAAAAGATAATATGTCTGGTGTTGATTATATTAAGCGTATTGTTGGAAAGGGCGGAGATCGTGTCATTTTTGATCCGGAACAAAAAACGCTAAAAGTGGTATATGGCAAAGAAGGCAAACCTTGTGAAATTGATTGCGAAACCAAGGCGTTTGAATATACACAAAATCCAACAAATCCTGCTTTTCCGAATGAATTAGAATTGACTGAAAAAGGTGATGTGACACACAATGTACTAATTAGTGAATATCGTCGTTATTCAGGTCCTGAGTTTTTCCCACAAGAAGGTATGCAAACTGCAGAATGGCTTGTGCCAGAAGGGCAGTATTTTGTGATGGGGGATCATCGCGATCACAGCGATGATAGCCGTTTCTGGGGCTTTGTGCCTGAAAAAAATATTGTGGGTAAAGCCACTTATATTTGGATGAGCTTAGAAAAAGAAGCGAATGAATGGCCAACAGGTTTCCGTTTTGATCGTTTCTTTACAGCAATAAAATAAGATGAATCATTTAGATCGACTTGAGCGTAAAATCGGCTATCGTTTTAATAATATTGCGCTCTTAAAGCAGGCACTTACACATCGAAGTGCGGCGACTCAACATAATGAACGCCTAGAATTTCTAGGCGATTCTATTCTTAATTTCACTATCGCAGAGGCGCTTTATCATCAGTTTCCACGTTGTAATGAAGGCGAACTGAGCCGTATGCGTGCTACTTTGGTGAGAGAACCTACTTTAGCGATTTTAGCGCGTCAATTTGAATTGGGCGATTATATGTCTCTTGGTTCTGGTGAGCTAAAGAGCGGTGGTTTTCGCCGAGAATCTATTCTTGCCGATTGTGTAGAAGCGATTATTGGCGCAATGTCTTTGGATCAAGGATTGGCTATGACAACCCAAGTGATTCGAAATTGGTATCAACAATTATTAGCTGAAATTAAACCGGGCGATAACCAAAAAGATGCGAAAACTCGTTTACAAGAATATTTACAAGGTAAACATCTACCATTGCCAACTTATGAAGTGGTTAGTATTCAAGGCGAAGCCCATTGCCAAATTTTCACTGTTGAATGCAAAGTGAAAAGTGCGGATAAAATTGACCGCACTTTTGTGGCAAAAGGATCTAGCCGTCGTAAAGCTGAACAAGCAGCAGCAGAACAAATTTTAAAAGAACTGGACATCAAATGACCGAACAATTCGACAAAACCTATTGCGGCTTTATTGCTATCGTAGGTCGCCCAAATGTGGGTAAATCAACTCTCTTAAATAAAATTTTAGGACAAAAAATTTCAATTACATCGCGTAAAGCACAAACCACGCGTCACCGTATTGTTGGGATTAAAACTGAAGGGGCATATCAAGAAATCTATGTGGATACGCCGGGACTTCATATTGAAGAGAAACGTGCGATTAACCGTTTAATGAACCGCGCAGCAAGTAGTGCTATCGGCGATGTTGATTTAATTATTTTTGTCGTGGATGGCACACACTGGAATGCAGATGATGAGATGGTGCTAAACAAATTACGCAATGCAAAATCACCAGTTGTGTTAGCTATTAACAAAGTAGATAACATCAAAAATAAAGATGATTTATTGCCGTTTATTACGGAACTTAGCGGTAAATTTAATTTTGCTCACATTGTGCCAGTTTCTGCACAGCGTGGTAATAATGTTCATGAATTAGAGAAAATTGTACGCCAATCTTTACGCGAAGGTGTCCATCATTTTCCAGAAGATTATGTCACAGACCGTTCGCAACGTTTCATGGCATCGGAAATAATCCGTGAAAAATTAATGCGTTTTACCGGTGAAGAATTACCTTATTCTGTTACTGTTGAAATCGAACAGTTCAAAGTGAATGAACGTGGCACTTATGAAATAAATGGACTAATTCTCGTTGAACGTGAAGGCCAGAAAAAAATGGTAATTGGTGCGGGCGGTCAAAAAATTAAAACTATTGGTATGGAAGCACGCGCTGATATGGAACGTTTATTTGATAACAAAGTCCATCTTGAACTTTGGGTGAAAGTGAAGTCAGGTTGGGCAGATGATGAACGTGCACTGCGTAGTTTAGGATATATGGATGAATAAAGTGCGGTAATATTTCTGATATTCTTAAAATCGCATTATGCTAGGCATAATGCGATTTTTCTATTTATAACAGTTATAAATTTTCCATAAAAAATATCCTTTTATTTTTCCTATTGATTCAATTTAGCAACTACTTTTTCAATCTTTTATCTACTATATAGGGATCAAAATTGCGGAGGAATCCAACTAACAAGCTTTGATTATAAAATGTGGTAAATAAACATCCTATATTTAAATTATTTGGCATAAATAGTACAAATTAAGTATAAATTTGGACAATAAATAACACGATTGCCGATATACACATAAAAGGTGCAAAGGGTAAGAATCGGGATTTTCGTCGATAAACCAATGTAAAAACGATTCCTAATAAGCACGCTATGAGTAAAAAGTGTGGTAAATGTGACAATGGAGTAAAACTACCTAACCCTAATGACAACCACCAATCACCTTTACCAAAAACTTCCTTACCATAATAAACTTTTGCCCCTCCATAAATGAGCCCAAAAACAAAGAAGAAACCAGCTGAGCTTTGCAAGCTTTCGATTAACGATAAAGGGGAAAAATAGAAATAAGCCCCTAATACGCCTAAAGCAAATAATGCTAAGCAAAGCGTTGGAGAAATAAGTTGATAATGCCAATCAAGGTAACTCATTGTCCAAAGCATAAGAAGTACTACTCCAGCCCATAATAAGAGAGATTCATTTTTTAATATCAAATGCAAAAAGAGAAATAAAAAACCGACACTAAAAAAGTAAACTAAAATATGACCGCACTTTTTCTGTTGAATTGTCGAAGCATCAGGTTGAAAAAATGGGGCATTTTCTGGGAACAATTCAATATAAGCATCATAAATATCTTTCTGTAAACAAGTAATAAACTCCGATACATAGCACCATAAAACTACGCCACTAATCCCACCGAATAAAAATGAGGCTAAGTAAATCATTAAATCACTGCACCCATATTAAAGATAGGTAAATACATCCCCATCATAATAATTCCAATCAGACTGCCGATGATCACCATCATTAATGGTTCCAGCATTTGTGAGAGTAAGTCAATTTGATGATTAAGTTTTTCTTGGTAATTATCCGCGATGTGCTCTAGCATCAAAGCGAGTTTTCCACTTTGTTCGCCAATTTGGAGCATTTGTTGTGCTTCCATCGGGAAAAGATCGCTATTTACACTATGAGAAAAGGCATAACCTTGAGAAACCCATTGTAAAATTGACCGCACTTCTTTATCTAATACGATGTCATTTACAAGCGTTTTCTTGGTTTGCCACGTTTGTGTGCGAGGGAGAAAACTCTCTAGTGCTTGATTAAGCGGTACACCAGCCTGCAACATAATTTGTAAACTTTGACTAAAGTTCACTAAACGTGAAAGCTTTTGAATTGTGCCAAAAATAGGCGTGATAGAAATAAGTTGATTTTTCTTTTGATGAAACCAAGTTTGGCGTTTTAGATAGAAGTTATAAAATAGAAAAAAACTAAAAGCGAAAAATAGCAAAATGCCAATATTTTGCTTAAGAAAATTGGATATAGAGAGCAATATTGCGGTTATTGTTGGTAACTCAGCATTATTGCCACTGTACATTTCAGCAAATTGAGGCACGATAAAAAGTAGTAACGCGAGTGTCAATAATAGAGAAATTCCCAACACCATTGACGGGTACAGCATAATTTTCTGTAATTTGCGTTGTAATGCTAAAGATTGGCTACGATGCGTGGCTATTTTTTTACAAACAACGGAAAGTTTGCCCGTCATTTCTCCCACTTGAATCAGTTGAATTTCTTGTTGAGTGAGATATTTCCCTTGTTGTTCAATGGCTTGTGAGAATACTAAACCAGATTCAATGGATTGAAGCAGTCGTTCAAGCCATTCATTGAGCATAATTTGAGTGCAATTTTGTTGCAAAATTTGCAGACTGTTTTTTAACGGAATTGCGGACTGTAGCAATGTCGCTAATTGATTGAGTAATTCACTGATTTCTGAATTTTTGGGCTTTGCCCCAAATTGCCAGTTTTGTTGTAATTTGATGTGAGTAAGCCCGCGGCTTATTAATTGAAAGTGTGCTTGTTGCTTTGTATCCGCAATAATTGAGCCTTTTTGTTTCTGATTTAATGCGTTACTACCTTGATAATAAAAGAGTTTTTTAGTCATGAGTCTTTACCTAACACACGTTCAATTTCTTTCTCATCTGTTATACCTTGGCTAACTTTTTCTAAACCACTCGCATGTAAATTTTGAAAATCCGTTTGATAGCCATTCTGCTGCCAATATAGAAATTGATACACGCCGATTCGACCTCGATAACCTTGATGGCAATCACAAGAATTTATTAAATTTCCACCGCACTTTGGACAGATTTTTCGTACAAGACGTTGCGCAATGACGAGTAGTAAACTGTTTTCAATTTCATGTTGTTGAATACCGAGTTGTTGTAAGCGAGAAATGGCAGATATTGCATCATTGGTATGTAAAGTTGAAAGCACCAAATGCCCAGTTTGAGCAGCACGTAGTGCAATCATTGCACTTTCTTCATCGCGAATTTCACCTAGCATAATGATATCGGGATCTTGACGTAAAAAAGCGCGCAATAGACGGCTAAAATCTAATCCAATCTGTGGATTAATTTGGCTTTGAATAATGCCATCAAGCTCAATTTCAATGGGATCCTCAGCGGTCATAATATGTTTATCTGGCGTATTCAGCCACTGAAGTGCGGTGTAAAGTGAGATACTTTTCCCACTTCCTGTGGGGCCAGTTACTAAAATTAATCCTTGTGGTTGGCTAAGCGCGCGTTGAAATTCTTTCTGTTGACTTTCAGTCATGCCTAGTTCAGAAAAGCTGAGTTCTACTGGTTTATTTTGCTGTGCTCTCAGGACAACTTTCTCTCCCCAATGGGTTGGTAACGTTGAAAGACGGAAATCAAGAATATCAGAAAACGTAGTTTTAAATTGAAATCGCCCATCTTGTGGAAGGCGGGTTTCACTGATATCTAATTTAGCGAGCAGTTTTAGGCGAGAAATAATTCGATTAGCCAAATTTTTACTAAGTGGAGGCTGAGCTTGTAAAACGCCGTCTATTCTAAACCGCACTTGGAAATGATCCGATAAGGTCTCCAAATGAATATCTGAGGCATTGTTTTGTAAAGCAGATTCAAAAATTTGATTAAGCAAGCGAATGACAGGCTCATCATCTTGTTGTTCAAGATGAGGCTGTTCTTGATGTTGGTAATATTTAACTTGCTCTTCCACTTGAAGTTGATTTGGGGCAAGTTGCTGTAATAGTTCTTTAAGTTGAGTGCTTTCTAATAAAACTGGCTCAACAAGTTTATCGGTTATAAACGCAATAGTTTCACAGGCGGAAAGATTAGAAAGAGAATCTACACCTAGCCAGAGACGATTATTTTCTTCTTTGAGTGGTAACGCAAAATAACGTAAGAGTAGCGACTGTTGTTGCTGATTACGCCCCCATAAATCTGGCGAGATCGTAAATATCTCGCCATTTTGTGCTTTTACACGAGGTTTGGCACTAGTTAAGTCGATCATTTTGAACAGAATCCAGCAGGGAAAATATCGGCATTCGTTGTGCCACAGGTAGTTTTCCATGTAACGCCGTTTGCACTATTGCCTTCAGCAGTAAGTGTGTAACTCATTCCGTCTAATGTACCATTACCCGCTACTGTTATTGCACCGTTGCTTGTTGTCACTGATTTTACATAGCCTTTTGCTGTTGTAATATCAGCCGCAATTCCATTGCTTCCTCCCGAGCAACTGGAAGGTTTACCTGTGCTATAAACGCATAATTCCACGTCTGACTTATAAGGTGCGGAAGCTTGCAGTAATTCGGATACCGCCGCTTTTTTGGTATAATTTTGATAAGAAGGAATAGCGATAGTGGCTAAAATCGCGATAATGGCGATGACTATCATCAATTCAATTAAGGTAAAGCCTTTTTTCAAGGTAGTTTGTGTAGTTAGTTTCATTTATTTTCCTTTCGTTAAGCCTTTATTGGCTGAAATATTGTGAAAAGGGAAAATGGTTTTGTAAAACAGACCGCACTTTTTCTGCGATCCTGATCGCAAAAATAGGAAAAATGTATGCGAAAAATAAAAGATATTGAGAAAGGATTTCTGACTAATTGTCGACAAATTCCATCTCCGCATTTTGATGAGCGCCCAGATTTACAAGATATTTCACTTCTGGTGATCCATTACATTAGCTTACCGCCAGAACAATTTGGTGGCGGATATATAGATGATTTTTTTCAAGGGAAATTAGATCCTAAGATTCATCCTTATTTTGAAGAAATTCATCAAATGCGTGTTTCTGCCCATTGTTTGATTGAACGAGATGGGCGAATCACGCAATATGTTAATTTTAACCAAAGGGCTTGGCATGCTGGATTATCTAGCTTTCAAGGGCGAGAAAAATGTAATGATTTTGCCATTGGAATTGAGTTGGAAGGTAGTAATGAACAACCTTTTACTAATGAGCAGTATTTGGCATTGCAAGAATTAACTAACCTAATCATGAAAAGTTATCCTAAGATTACGAAAGATCGAATTGTTGGGCATTGTGATATTTCGCCAGGACGTAAGATCGATCCAGGTCAATATTTTGATTGGAAGCGTTATTTTGCTAGCCTAAAATAATTTGTTCAAAAATTAGACATTAAAATTTAGAGACTTTTGTGTATTACAAACATTGTCATATTTTGCTGCTAAATACTTGAATTTAAATGGATAAATTTTACCTTGGAATTATCTTGGAAAGGTTTGTTTGAGTTATACAACATTATGGATTTTCTCAACCACAATTTTATCCACAGAAATATTGAATAACTCAAAGAGATGACCAAAAGATCTTTGATGAATGGAATCGCTTTAAAAATTGTATTTTTTTACCGCACTTTCTTCTATTTTTGTATGTAAAAAGTGCGGTTTATTTTTTCTTTAGATTTTTAGATCGAAAATAACTCAATTTATTTTTAAGTTCGATGTGATAAGGATCCTTCCCTGTTTTTACGTGATCAATTCACAATCAGAAATCCGTTATTCACAATGTTATCCACAATCTGTGTATTTTATTGTGTAACTAGCCCTTTGGTTGATAAAAACAGTGATTTATGAAACAATCTGCAGACTATTTTTATATGAAAAATTTAAGGTAAAACGATAGTGATCGATTTTGATGGCTACCGTCCAAATGTGGGTATTGTGATTTGTAATCGCAAAGGGCAAGTGCTTTGGGCGAAGCGCTGTGGGCAAAATTCTTGGCAGTTTCCGCAAGGTGGCATTAATGATAATGAAAGTGCCGAGCAAGCGATGTATCGTGAACTGTACGAGGAAGTAGGTCTACAGCCTAAAGATGTGCGCATTTTATATGTATCTAAGCATTGGTTGCGTTATAAATTACCAAAACGTTTGTTGCGTTATGACAGCAAACCGATGTGTATAGGGCAAAAACAACGCTGGTTTTTGTTGCAGCTTGTTGGCGATGAAAAAAATATCAATATGCAAACAACCAAATCACCAGAATTTGATGGCTGGCGTTGGGTAAGTTTTTGGTATCCTGTTCGCCAAGTTGTATCCTTTAAAAAGGATGTATATCGTAAGGCAATGAAGGAATTTTCTAACATATTGTTCTCAGATAATCCTCCTATTCATACGACGATATATGATACAGAACAAAAGCATTATTCATATAATAAAAAGCGTAATACATCGAAATATTCTAAACGTCCGTTTTATAAAACAAGGAATGATTCATGCTAACTTTTCTCATACTTTGCTTGTTAGTTGGCGCTGTTGTAGGCTTTTTAGCGGGTCTTTTTGGTATTGGTGGTGGATTAGTCATTGTTCCTACGTTAGTCTATCTGCTACCCATTATGGGAGTACCTGAACCGCTTCTCATGTCTACTGCGCTTGGTACTTCTTTTGCCACTATTGTTATCACTGGATTTTCATCAGCGCAACGTCACCATAAATTAGGTAATGTTGTCTGGAAAGCAGTAAAGGTTCTTGCACCTTCCATCATGCTAACTGTCTTTATTTTCGGTTTTTTTATCGGAAAACTGGATCGTGATATTTCATCAAAATTATTTGCCTGCCTAGTTATCTATCTTGCCATAAAAATGGTGTTATCTATTAAACCTAAATCACACAAGAAAATAAAACCTTTAACTACCTTATCTTCCATTATTGGTGGCATTTTAATTGGTATAGCATCCAGTGCCGCGGGTATCGGTGGAGGCGGCTTTATCGTACCATTTTTAACTTCACGTGGTATTGATATGAAAAAGGCTATTGGTTCCTCGGCATTTTGTGGCATGCTACTCGGCACATCTGGGATGTTTAGTTTTATACTAGGAGGCTTAAGTAATCCTAGTATGCCTGAATATTCTTTAGGCTATATTTACTTACCTGCTGTTGTAGGTATTACTACGACATCATTTTTCACTTCAAAACTTGGTGCAAATGCCACTGCAAAACTGCCCGTAACTACATTGAAAAAAGGTTTTGCAGTATTACTAATCGCTATTGCTATTAATATGTTTCTAAAATAAGGGAAATTATGAATCAATACCTAACACTTCCACATTTTGATCCAACCATTTTTACTCTTGGTGATAGCAATATCGGCTTACGTTGGTATGGTTTGATGTATCTTTTGGGTTTTATTTTTGCACGCTGGCTTGCAGTTCGTCGTGCTAATCGTCCAAATAGTGGTTGGACAGTGGATCAAGTTGATACCTTACTGTTCAATGGTTTTATGGGCGTATTTATTGGCGGACGTGTTGGCGATGTATTTTTTTATAATTTGAATCGTTTCTTACAAGAGCCGCTTTATTTATTCCGCGTTTGGGAAGGTGGAATGTCTTTCCATGGTGGCTTAATAGGCGTCATTGTTGCCATGATTTGGACGTCTTATTCACAAAAACGTAATTTTTGGCAAACGGCTGATTTTGTTGCGCCTTTGATTCCGTTTGGTTTAGGTTTAGGCAGAATTGGTAATTTCATTAATCTTGAGCTATGGGGTCGCGAAACGGATGTGCCTTGGGCAATGATTTTCCCGAATGATCCTCTGTTACTACCTCGTCATCCATCACAACTTTATGAAGCTTTTCTAGAAGGCATAGTGTTGTTTGCCATTCTGAATATTTTTATTAAAAAGCCACGTCCAATGGGCTCTGTTGCAGGCTTATTCTTAATTGGTTATGGCGTCTTCCGTTTTATTGTGGAATATGTGCGTGAACCTGAAGTTGAAAACTTCTTTGAGGTCATTACAAGAGGACAAGCGCTTTGTTTACCAATGATTATTGGTGGGACTTTAATTATGGCTTGGGCTTATTCACGCAAAAGTGCGGTAATAAAATAGGAGATTTTTATGAAGCAATATCTTGATCTTTGTCGTCGCATTGTTAATGAAGGTGAATGGATTGCGAATGAGCGTACTGGTAAGCGCTGTCTCACCGTCATTAATGCAGATTTAGAATATGATGTGGCGAATAATCAATTTCCGTTGATAACAACGCGTAAAAGTTATTGGAAAGCGGCAATTGCCGAATTTTTAGGTTATATTCGTGGATATGACAATGCCGCTGATTTCCGCGCACTTGGCACTAAAACTTGGGATGCCAATGCGAATGAAAATACCGCATGGCTAGCGAACCCACACCGTAGAGGTGTTGACGATATGGGGCGCGTATATGGTGTGCAAGGCAGAGCATGGCGTAAACCTAATGGTGAAACCATCGATCAGCTACGCAAAATTGTTAATAATTTGACAAAGGGCATTGATGATAGAGGGGAAATTTTAACCTTCTTTAATCCAGGAGAGTTTGATCTTGGTTGTCTTCGTCCTTGTATGCACACGCATACTTTTTCCCTTGTGGGCGATACTTTACATCTCACTAGTTATCAACGTTCTTGTGATGTTCCGCTTGGATTGAATTTCAACCAAATTCAGGTGTTTACTTTCTTAGCGCTTATGGCTCAGATCACGGGCAAAAAAGCAGGCAAGTCATATCATAAAATTGTGAATGCGCATATTTACGAAGATCAGCTTGAGTTAATGCGTGATGTGCAACTTAAACGCGAGCCTTTTCCATTGCCAAAATTAGAAATCAATCCAGATATAAAAACGCTTGAAGATTTAGAAACTTGGGTCACGATGGATGATTTTAAAGTCATTGGCTATCAATCTCATGATCCGATTAAATATCCGTTTTCCGTCTAATGGATGTAGCAAAAGTGCAGTCAGAATTTGACGAGAAAATGATGCGCTATGCCCTTGATCTTGCCGATAAAGCGGAAGCGTTAGGTGAGATTCCTGTGGGGGCGGTTTTGGTTGATGATGCTGGAAATATTATTGGAGAAGGTTGGAATCTCTCCATTGTTCAAAGCGATCCTACCGCACATGCTGAAATTATCGCTTTGCGTAATGGCGCGAAAAATATTCAAAATTATCGCTTACTGAATACCACGCTTTATGTGACATTGGAGCCTTGCACCATGTGTGCTGGGGCGATTTTGCATAGTAGAATTAAACGCCTTGTGTTCGGCGCTTCTGATTATAAAACTGGGGCTATTGGATCACGTTTCCATTTTTTTGATGACTACAAGATGAATCATACTCTGGAGATTACATCTGGTGTATTAGCAGAAGAGTGTAGTCATAAATTAAGCGCATTTTTTCAGAAACGCCGTGAACAGAAAAAAGCAGAAAAACAAAAACAGCAATTGCATGTAGCATCTTATGAAGAAAGATAATTATTTTTCGCTACGAACAAGAATCAAAAATCGACAGTCATACTCATTATCTTCATCAGCCTGACGATATTCTTCAAATTCAACGATCCATTCGTTCCAATCAAGTGTGGGAAAAAATGTATCTCCTTCAATTTCAGATTGAATTTGTGTAAGATAAAGTTTATCCGCTTTTGGTAAATATTGTTTAAATAATTCACCACCACCGATTAGCATAATTTCATCGCAATCATTCACAAAATTAACCGCACTTTCAAAGCTGTTTTTCCAAATCACCCCTTCATGTTCAAACGGTTGACGAGAAAGTACGATATTTATTCGTTTTGGCAACGGCCTCCCAATACTTTCAAAGGTTTTTCTTCCCATTATTACGGGCTTACCTGTTGTATTACGGCGAAACCATGCCAAATCTGCAGGCAAATGCCAAGGCATCTGATTATCTTTACCGATCACATTATTCAAGGTTGTCGCTACAATTAAACTCAATGTCATAAATTTCCCCTAAAATTTACTTTACTATACCTGATATTAAGTGATTTTTCATTGATTTAGTGATAACGTAAAAATACAAATAAAAAACTTGGAAAAACTTATGACTAAAAAAACAATAGTTGTAAAATTTGGAACAAGTACACTAACACAAGGTACTCCAAAATTAAATTCACCGCATATGATGGAAATTGTTCGTCAAATTGCGCAATTACACCATGATGGATTTCGAATCGTTATCGTTACTTCGGGCGCAATTGCGGCTGGCAGACACTATTTAAATCATCCAAGCTTACCCCCAACAATCGCATCAAAACAATTACTTGCTGCAGTAGGTCAAAGCCAATTAATTCAGGCTTGGGAAAGATTATTTGCTATTTATGATATTCATATTGGACAAATCTTATTAACCCGTGCGGATATTGAAGATCGTGAACGTTTTCTCAATGCTCGCGATACATTACATGCCCTGTTAGATAATCAAATTATTCCTGTGATAAATGAAAATGATGCTGTTGCAACAGCGGAAATTAAGGTCGGTGACAACGATAATTTATCTGCATTAGTGGCTATTCTTGTTCAAGCTGAACAACTTTATCTACTCACAGACCAGCAAGGATTATTTGATAGTGATCCGCGTAAAAACCCAGATGCAAAATTAATTCCAATCGTAGAACAAATCACCGATCATATTCGTGCCATTGCAGGAGGTTCAGGGACAAATCTTGGTACAGGTGGAATGATGACAAAAATTATCGCTGCTGATGTTGCAACGCGTTCAGGTATTGAAACAATTATTGCGCCAGGCAATCAGCCAAATGTAATTGCTGATTTAGCTTATGACCATAATATTGGTACAAAATTTATTGCTCATCAATCTAATCGTTTAGAAAGTCGGAAACAATGGCTTTTTGCAGCCCCTTCCGCTGGCATTATTACAATTGACGATGGTGCAGAACATGCAATGTTAATACAAAACAAATCGCTTCTCCCTGCTGGTATTATTGCAATTGAAGGATGTTTTTCTCGTGGTGAGGTTGTAAAGATTCGTACACAGTCCGGTAAAGATATTGCGCTTGGTATGCCTCGTTATAATAGTGATGCATTACAACTGATTAAAGGTAAAAACTCGACAGAGATTGAATGTATTCTTGGTTATGAATATGGCTCTGTCGCGATGCACCGTGATGATTTGATTATTTTATAAAATGTTTTAACTAAAAAAACCGCACTTTGCTCATTGACCAAAGTGCGGTTTTTTTTACATAATTTTTATGTGTATCAATTTGTTAAATCTTCTTTAAATTCTGGTAATGGCTTATGTTCTGTTGCAATGTAGCTATAAACTACTGGTAAGACAAATAAAGTGAAAACTGTCCCAATAGATAATCCTGCTACGATAACAATCCCCATGCTAAAACGAGATACAGCCCCAGCGCCCGTAGCATAAAGTAATGGAATTAATCCAGCTACCATTGCTGCAGTAGTCATAAGGATCGGACGCAAACGTACTTTCGCAGCTGATGTAATTGCTTCAATACGCGTTTTACCATGATTCAACTGCTCTTCTTTTGCCACTTCACACATTAAAATACCATGTTTGGTAATTAAACCGACTAATGTAATTAATCCAACTTGCGAATAGATATTTAATGTCGTTCCGTCAATTTGGAAAAAAGACAATAAGTTTAATGTGAGTAATGCTCCACTTACTGCTAAAGGCACCGAAATCATAATAACCATTGGATCTCGTATTGATTCAAATTGAATCGCAAGAACCAGGAAAATAATGATAACGGCTAAAATAAATGTCACCGCAAGTGCATTCCCCTCTTGAATAAGCTGGCGAGCCTCTGATTTAAAATCATAAGTATATCCTTGCGGTAAGTTATTTTTGAAATAATCCTGCAACCACGCTATCGCATCACCTGTAGATGAACCTGGCATCGCAACTGCACCAATTTCAGCAGAGTTTAATTGACTAAAACGAGCTAATGACATTGGCTGCGTTTCTAGTTTCATACTAACTAAACTACTTAATGGTACAGATTGTCCATTTGATGCTGTTAAATAATAGTTTTTGAAGCTTTCTGGAAATAAACGATCATCTCGTTTTACTTGCGAAATCACTTTATAAGCACGCCCATCGACATCCACTCGAGTAATCGTTGCACCTGATAAGAAACTCCCCAACGTGTTACTTATTTGTTGCATCGTAATACCATAAGTTCCAGCTTTCTCCTTATCTACAGATATCGTCATTTGGGCCGTATCATAGGCCAAATTTAAATTAGTATAAATAAATTTACCTGATGCTTTCATAGCTTTTTCCAAGCTTTCAGCTGTATTTGCTAACGCTTTGTAATCCTGTGCTGTTTTTAACACAATGGCAATTGGAGGGCCTTGCTCGCCTGTATCTATTTCAGGGAAATTAAACGCAGATACCGATACTTCAGGAATTGATTTTGCTTTCGTATTCAGCTCATTCATTACTGCTGCTTGTTTACGATCTCTTTCTTTCCAATCTTTTAAGGTAATAATATTAAGTGAGCCATTAGAACTTGGCGCCCCCGCAATGCTCATACCAAATGAAACTTCAGGTGTATCCATCACATTCTTCATATATGGTTTCATTGCATTTTGAATATAGTCAACATTAACACTAGATGGGGCATTACCAATTGCCAGAAATGCGCCTTTATCTTCTTTTGGTGTCAATTCACTGGACAGTGAATTAAACAAGAAAGGTAGTGTTGCAAAAATTACCACAGCAAATGTAAGCATACATTTACGATTTTGCATGACAATATCAAGCATATAATCGTAAATTTTATTTACTTTACTTAGTGTATGTTCTACGCGTTGTTCCAGTTTCGTTGGCTTGACATTAGCTTTAAGTAACTTACTACTCATCATTGGTGAAAGTGTCAATGCTACAATACCGGATATAAACACAGCTCCAGCAAGCGTTAATGCAAACTCTTTAAACAGCGTTCCTGTAATTCCTCCCATAAGCGCCATCGGAGAATAAACTGCAATTAGCGCAATCGTCATTGAAATAACAGGCACAGCAATCTCACGTGTTCCTATAATTGCCGCTCGAAATGGTGTTTCACCTTCTTTAATATGACGATCCACATTTTCAAGTACAACGATCGCATCATCTACGACTAAACCAATTGCTAGAATAAGGGCTAATAATGTCATTAAGTTAATAGAAAAATTCAAACTTTGTAACATCATTAGCACGCCAATTAATGAAATTGGAATGGTTAAAACTGGGATTAAAATCGCACGAAGTGAACCCATAAACATCAAAATGACGACTAATACAATAACTGTCGCTTCGATAATCGTTTTAATCACTTCATGTATGGAACTATTAATCGCAATCGTACGATCATAGAGAATATCGGCTTCCATGCTATCAGGGAGTTGCTGCTTAATCGTTTCAAAGAGCGGTCGAATTTTTTCAGCAACAGTTAATGGATTCGCTGTTGAAGTAGGGTTGATCCCTAACACCACAGAATCAGAACCATTCGCTGTTGCGCGTGAGTTATCATTTTCTTTATTCAATTCTATCGTGGCGATATCTCGTAACCGAACAAGCTCATTACCCTTAGTACTAACAATTAAATTGCCTAAATCCTCAACTGATTTTGTTGTGGTTTCAACTTTATTACGATAAGTAACAAAATAGCCATTATCATTACCCGCAGCAGTTTGTACATTGTTTGCAGATAGCGCCGACATCACCGTAGGCGCAGAAAGATTTTGCGCAGCCATTTTTTCAGGATCAAGCCAGATACGTAACGAATACTCTGCCGCACCAAATACTTGTACCTCGGCAACACCTTCTATTGTAAAGAACTGAGGTTTCACCACACGATTAATATAATCGGTAACTTGGCTAGAATCTAATTTTTTTGAACGGAAACTAATATACATAATCCCCGTACCACCTGAAGAGGAAGCCACTGTTGGATCCTCAATACCCTGTGGCAATTCAGAACGTACCGCATTTACCTTAGCAAGCACATCAGCTAATGCTCCTGCAGGATCGGTATTTAATTTCATTTTCACTGTAATGACAGATGCACTAGGTGAACTTGATGATGACATATAATCAATATTGTCCGCCTGAGCAATAGACTCTTCAAGTTTAGATGTCACAAAAGCTTGAATTAAGTTTGCATCTGCACCTGGATAAGCTGTCGTTACCGTAATTACGGTAGTTGTCATTTTAGGATATTCACGCACGGCCAGTTTTGAAATCGCTTGTAATCCTAAAATAATAATAAGCAAGCTAATTGAAATCGCTAAAACAGGGCGACGAATAAAGATATCAGTAAATTTCATTCGTATTTCCTAAGTTGAATTAAAGATTAGTCTTTTTAGCGGGCTCAGAGCCACCAACAATGTCTTTTTCAATCCATTCTACAAGGCTACCATTGCTAATATTTTGCTGCCCCCCTGTAATAATTTTATCACCTGGTTTTATCTCATTACCTTGTAACTGAGAATAAATACCTTGACGATCTTTCGTAAATACAGTGATTTGTTTAGCTCGATACAAACGATCGAATTTATCATTACCTGATAATTTTTCTTTATCTTTGTCTGATAATGGCACCAATAAATAGGCAATTTCACCATACATATTGTAACTAATTGCGACTTGGGGAACGACAACTTGATTTTTCTCTGTAGGTAAGGCTATGCGTAATCGAGAAAACATACCAGAAAGTAATTGGCGACCATCTTCGGGTTCAAAAGTAGCTTGTACATCAACCAAACCCGTTGATGAATTAATTGCAGGTTCAATCGCCGTGATATGAGCTGAAAATGTTTCGCCTTTACGCGCATCCGTCGTTGCTGTAACACGTTGACCAATATGTAATTTATCTAATTCATTTTGAGAAATAGCAAAATCAACCTTCATTGAACTCGTATCTTCTACACGAACAATTTCTGTACCAATATTGACATATTGCCCTACATTAACTTTAACAATACCCGTTTTTCCATCAAATGGCGCAACAATACTACGGCGCTCAATGGTTGCTTTTAGAGATTCAATATTGGCTAGTTGAGCATCATATGCTGATTTTGCATTATCAACATCTTGACGAGATGCCGCATTACTTTTTAAAAGATTTGCATAACGTTGATAAGTCTGACGAAGTGCTGGAAGTTGAGCTTCTGCAGCTTGTAAACTTGCACGTTCAACAGAACTATCTAGCTCCACTAAGCGATCACCTTTTTTCACTGATTGTCCATTTTGAACAAATACATGTGAAACGCTCCCCGCATTTTGTGCACTTAACATTGCCCCTTGATTTGGACGAACAAGACCTGTTGTATTAATTACAGGTGTCCATTCGCTAGGCTTAACCTCTAAGGCAGTTACTGGATTCGTTGACTCAGGCATATTGGCTAGAAATTTTCCAATCATCATGTTGCGAATAAAACTAAAAGCAATAACGCCCGCAAAAATTAAGACAAAAACAGCCAAAATCACTTTCATAAAGAAAGCATGTGAACGTTTTGGTCTCTGAGATTGAGTTTGACTCATTTTTAAAGCT
Source organism: Haemophilus seminalis (assembly GCF_006384255.1). Lineage (GTDB taxonomy): Bacteria > Pseudomonadota > Gammaproteobacteria > Enterobacterales > Pasteurellaceae > Haemophilus > Haemophilus seminalis. The sequence goes on along the minus strand of NZ_VCED01000003.1, from coordinate 149,536 downwards.
CCGTAATAAAAGATAACGACTATTTCTGAATTGCTCGCCAAGAGCGTTCAATGATAGATTCTAAAATGTCCTCAGTAAGTACTACATCAAAAAACTTAAGCTCAGATGCAATAATCACCGCTCTTTTTAAACTTAATAAAAAAAGTAAATGATTTGGCAAAATAGCAAGTATGCCAGCCTGCTGAGCTTTTTTACAAAAAAGCTCCCAGCGGCTATTAATTGTCATTTTCTTACAAACTTCAATAAAGTTTGGTAAAGATTGGTATTGATTCAGATTTGATAAAATTGTTGGATGTTCTTTCAGGAAATACCAGATATTCCACCACATCCGTCGGTATTGCTCGAAAAAAGACATTGTTTCATCGTAATCCTTTTCAAGCGTCGCCATAAACATCGCAAACACACGATGAGCAAATTGTTCAAGCAATTCATCTTTATTTTTAAAATAAAGGTAAATGGTGCCAGCTGCTATATTCGCTTCTTTTGCAAGCTTATGCATAGAAAGTTGATTTAAACCTTCTTTTGCCATCAAGCGATCCATAGCTAGAAAAATTTGCTCAGTTAAATCAGACTTTGCTTGTCGCATAAAATCCTTAGATAAAATATATTGATACACCAAATGAATGAACGTTCATTTTATTGTTTTTTTGTTTTTTAGCAAGTTAAAAAACACAAAAGCACAACGAAAATGGGCAACATTTAAAAGCTAGATTTTTTAATCAACTTTTAAATGTTGCCCATTTTGACCGCACTTTTGATTGGGAGAATAAAAAGCTAAATTGGCTCTAGTCCTAATACTTTACGACCGTTAATACTTGCGATGTTGACCATTTCATCCAAGTATGGGAAACGGCAGCCCGCAGCCAATAGGCTTAATTCTTGCCATAAATCGCCTTCACATAATGGCACCATATAATCGCAAATATTATCTGTACCTAGGGCAACAGTGATACCTTCGGGGAGCATTTCATCTGCTGGCGTGAGCGCATTATGGAATGGCATAAGATCTTCTTTGCGATTACTGTCAATCCATGCCATAGGACAGGCGATCATCATCATTTTGGCTTTACGCATTTTTTCGTAAAGTTTGTAGCGATATTCTTTTGAATGTGAGCCAATGGAAATACCGTGGATACCCACAACTCGCCCCTCCATTCCATGTTCAATGGTTTTATCGCAAAGTTGCTCAGTTTCTTTTTCACTTGGATTGTTGAATTGGTCGACATGTACATGACACATAATCCCAAGAGATTTGGCTTTATCTAACAAAATATCCATCGCCTCTAGACCGCGTCCATAATCCAATTCGTCACGATATGGTAAGCCACCAATCATGTCTACCATTTCCGCACCAATATCAAACCATTTACGCGCAGTGGGTTCGATTACCCCTTTTAAAGTTTGATTGGCAAATTTCAAAATAATGTCATGTTTATACACTTCACGGGCTTTATGTGCGGCAATAATTGCACGATCTTCACAAATTGGGTCTATATCGACAAAGGTACCAAATGCGGTAACACCTTGGGATATCATTAATTCAATAGATTGGCAAAAACGTGCGTAATAATCATCAACACTGGAAGTGCGTTTTACTTCATCCACTAAATCCCATTTTTGTTGCAAATTACTACTATGATAAATCCCAATTTTCTCTGGCGTCATCGTAAAAGCGCGATCAGCATGTGCATGGGCATTTACCCATCCGCCTTTTTTGATAATTTCATCGCAAATATAGGTTTTAAAACTACAAACGTGGCTTTTCATACAAACTCCGTAAAAAAGAAAGGATAAAAAGACGAGAATGTATATTAATTGAAAGGTACTGTAAGTACGGCGAGAAGCATTATGATAATGTTATGAAAAACTCACGGATTTTCATTAATAACATTTTTCAGTCTTAAACTGAGTCATGAGTATAAAGGCTTAAGGGCAAAAAATCTATTCTTTTATGCCCTTATAGGCTATTTTTCAAAGAAGAAATTTTGTAATTGGAAGGCTTCTAAGAAGATTCCAAGTGGCGGTCTATCTAACGATTGCTCAATATAATCTTTATCGAATTTTTTGTAATTACCTTTGCGATCAATGTGATATTGTGTTCCATCTGGTTGAATCACCACATTCCAGTGGAAATTAGAGGCAAGCACCCAGTCATCACCCTTAAGATCAAAGAGATTGCGTCCCTGACTATAATCCATCAACGGGTTTTCTACACCGAACACCGTTTGCATTAATGCAGAGAAAATATCCGCATGATTACTTAATCCATTTTGTTTGCCTACCGGTAAATCTTTCCAATATACAAGCAATGGCACTTGAACCTCATCGCGACCAAAGTAGTTTTCTCACTCTTTTTCATTCATTTCATTAAAGGTTAAACCATGCTCTGACGTGATGATGACTAATGCATTTTCAAGCGGTGTACTTTCTAACGCTTTTGCTAAAAGAGAATCAATGTCTTGCAAAGTGCGGTCATAATCTGATGTTTTTTTAGCCTCCAAGGCTAAGTCTAAATAAGCAAACCAAGGGAGTCTGTTTTTTGTGCTTTAATAAAATCATTGAGATTTTTTACCGCACTTTCATTATTTGGTTTGTTGGTTTTATTCGATGAAAGTTTTATTTCACGAAATAATGCTTGGCGGAAGACGCTATCTTTGAAATTCGTAGCAGAAAATAAACCCAATTGATAATGTTCAGCACGTAATTTTTCGATTAAAACAGATTGAGTATGATTGCTTAAAATGCTATCGGTGTAATTTGCATTTAGCCCGTAAAATAACCCAATCAAGCCCGCGTTATTACTATTGCCTGTACTGTAATGATTAGTGAATTCTGTTGAACTTGTTGCAAATTCAGCAAGTTTTGGCATCTTTTCATTAGAAATCGCATCATGGCGTAAACTCGAAACCGTTACGAGCAGAATATTAGGTTTGTGCGTAATTGGTGCATAAGTGAGTTCTTTTTTCGGATAATCAATTTTTAAGGCATCTAAACAGCCTTCTTGCGCCAATTTTTGCGTATATTCCTCTCCATCCAAGAAACCGTGTTTTTCTAAAAAAAGAACGAGCTATCATTGGATAAGATAAAGGGAAATTAGATCGTTGCATGGTGATAGGACGATACAAATAAGCATCTGCCCAAGCATAAATTAAATGCGTCGCAATTAACGTTGCAGTTAAGAATATACCTGTGCCTTTTAGCCATTTTGGGCGTTCAAGACTGCGTAACTTTTCCCAACTCCAGCGAGAAAATAACATTTGAGCCAGTAAAATTATTGGCATTAGTGCAAAGAAAATTTGCCAATCGCGTGACATTTCACCATTTTCTGGATTAACCAGTAAATTCCATACAACAGAGGATAAATGCAGATTAAAACGATTGAAAACGGCGGTATCAAATAATAATAAGGTTGTACAAATCGTGGAAAAAATCACCGCACTTAACCTGTAAAATTAACTGATTGATTACATACCAATCACCACGCAATCTGCGACACTCTTTGCTTTACTCTGAGCTTGCATTGCTGCATCTCGATTAGCAAAATTTCCAATTCGCACTCTATTCCATTCACCGTTTACTTGTACTTGTGCATTTAAACCTGTCATTGCCAATCTTCCCTGTAAATTTTCAGCCTGGGCCCGGTTCTTAAAAGCACCACACTGTAAACCAAACTTCTTACTGATATTTTCATTCTCTGTAGTTTTCGGCTCAACAGTTTTAATAGATTCCACTTTTTTCGCTGTATCTAATTTAGCTTGTTTAGCTTTTTTTTCGGCTTCAGTGCTAAGAGTGTCAATTTTTACGGTTTCCACTTTTTTGACTTGCTCTGTTTTAGCCGGTGATGATTGCTGAACCACCGTACTTTTTGATAAATTATCAACCTTAGTAGATCCTTGAGCTTCTTGTTGTTCAGCTAATTTACGAGCTTCCTCTGCTGCTTTTTGATCTTTCTCCATTTGGATTAAGACTTGACGTTGTTCTTCTGTTAAACGCATATTTTTTTCTACACTTGATGGCTTATCATCAACAGGCACTGTACGCGTTTCTAATGCTTTAATATAACTCCAAACTTCTTCAGGACGATTAGGTAAAATACTTTTAGGCTGCATTTTTTCTATTTGAGGAGTAATTTCTTTCACTACTTTTTCCTCTGTTTTATTTTTCAGAAAATAAAGCCCAATACCAAATGCAAAGACAACTGCAACCATCATCCCGATTAAAATATTCTTGTTTTTTCCTTTTTTCTTACTTACGCCACGACGCGCAACAAAATCTCGATGAGCCACGATAAATCCCTAAACTTTGAGTAATCTTTTTAATCATTTTATAAAACTTGGCGATTTTACTGAAAAATTCACTTTTTTTCTAGGATAAAAATCAGATAAAAAAATACCGCACTTTTAAAGAGTACGGTATTTTCCTATACATTGCTGAAAGAATTATTTCTCTTCTTTCTTAAATCCTGATTCGACATCTTTCATATCGGGTAACTTATGTGCAATACCTTTATGACAATCGATACAAGTTTTACCATTTTCTTCAGCGAACTTATGCATCTTCGCCGCTACGCCTTTTTGTTGAGAACGATCCATACGATCCATTTTATGGCAGTTACGACATTCTTGAGAATCATTCGCTTTCATACGTGCCCACTCATTTTCAGCCATATGTAAACGACGTTCATTGAATTTCTCAATAGTATCCACTTTACCAGTATAAAATGCATAAACTTCTTTTGCTGCAACAATTTTACGCAATATTTTTGGACCAAACTCATGTGGAACATGACAATCTGGACAGCTCGCGCCTACACCTGTACGTGTTTGAAAATGGGTACTATGCAAATATTCAGGATAAACATCATTTGTATGACAGCTTGAACAGAATTTTTCTGTATTGGTTTCAGCTAGACCATAATTAAAGCCCACCCAAGCCAAAATTCCTGCAATAAATGCAAGTGAAATGATTGTTCCCACCGCAATTCGGCTTGGTGTTCTGAACCAATGCCAAAAAGATTTAATTAAATTTGTTAATTTTTTCATTTTTGCTCACCTTAATGATGTTGGTTCAAATATTTATCTGAAGAATGACCAAATTCTTTGAGCGTTTCCTCAAATTTTTCTTTATATTCAGGCGTTTTAGTCACTTGTGGTAACGGTTGATCTGCTTTTCTATCATAACCTGGCGTAGAGCGATATGTTTGTTCAACAATCGGTTTTGCATCAGTTTGTGGAACATGACATTGTAAACAGAAATAACGACGTGCAGAGACTGTATCACCTAAATGCCCTTCACGATCATAAAAGTGAGTTTTACTTGGTACAGTAGCGCCAACAAGTTGAGCTACATCAGCATTATGGCATTCTAAACAACGGTTTGTGTTTTTACTCACTTGCATCCCTTTAATACTGTGTGGTACTACAGGTGGTGCAAAAAGCATATCACGAGGTTGGATACCTGTATCTTTTAGGTTATTTTTAAACTCAGGTTGAATTGCTTCATGTGCATTTTCAACACCTGATTTCACCACTTCTACATTAGTATTCGGATAAACTTCAGCATGAAGCATTGCTGAACATCCCAATAATGCCATAATCATGGCCATCATCTTTTTCATTTTTCACTCCATTTGTGAATTTATTTTCACAAAATTGGCATAAGCCGTTAAAAAATACGATAAAGTGCGGCCATATTTCTATTATTTTACTATGACCGCATACGTTTTACGCTTTTACTACTTTAACTGCACATTTTTTATAGTCAGTTTCTTTTGAAATTGGGTCTGCCGCATCTAAAGTTAAGCGGTTAACTTGCTGACCCGCATCAAAGAACATAGTGAAAACCAAACCGCGAGGTGGTTTATTACGTCCACGTGTATCTAAATAAGACACCATCTCACCACGACGAGTAATCAATTTAATTTTATCGCCATGACGCATTCCACGTGCCTCAGCATCTAGTGGATGCATATATACAACATTGTTTGGGAATGAACGGTGAATTTCTGGTACACGACGTGTCATAGTACCTGTATGCCAATGTTCTAAAACACGGCCAGTACATAACCACATATCGTATTCTTCATCTGGTGATTCTGCAGGAGCCTCATAAGGTGCGGCAAAAATAACCGCTCTTTTATCTTTTTGACCATAGAAATCTACTTCACGGTCTTTAGAAGCAAAGAAGTCATAGCCCTTACGATAACGCCAACGTGTTTCAACACCATTTACGACAGGCCAACGTAATCCGCGAACTTCTTCACTTTGATACATATCATATGGTGCTAAATCGTGTCCGTGACCACGACCAAACTCAGCATATTCTTCAAATAAACCTTTTTGTAAATAGAAGCCAAAATGCTCAGCATCATCATTTAAATGATCTGTTGGTTTTTCAAATTTATTCACGTTGCCATTTAAATAAAGCACTTCATATAACGTTTTACCTTTAAATTGCGGATTAGCGTCAAGCAATTCTTTTGGCCAGACTTCATCAGTTTTAAAATATTTAGAAAACTCAAGAACTTGCCATAAATCAGATTTTGCCTCACCGGGTGCTTTTACTTGCTGTTTCCATGCTTGGGTACGACGCTCAGCGTTACCAAAAGCCCCTTCTTTTTCCACCCACATTGCAGTTGGTAAAATTAAGTCAGCAGCTACTGCACTTGCTGTTGGATAAGGATCCGATACAACAATAAAGTTTTGTGGATCTCGCCAAGCTGGCATACGTTCCTGATTACTATTTGGGCCCGACTGCATATGGTTATTACACATTTGCCAGTAAACATTGATTTTGCCATCTTTCATTGCACGGTCAATTTCATTAATTGACAAACCAACTTGTGTTTGCACCGCACCAGCTGGCAACTTCCAAATACTTTCTGCTTTTGCCACATGTTGTGGGTTTGTAACAAGCATATCCGCAGGTAAACGATGTGGGAATGTTCCAACTTCACGAGCAGTACCACAAGCAGATGGTTGACCCGTCAAAGAGAATGGGTGATTACCTGGTTTAGAAATCTTGCCTGTTAATAAATGTAAACTATGTAACATTTGGTTTAACCACACACCACGAGTATGTTGGTTAACTCCCATTGTCCAGAATGAAGTAACATTTGTTTTTGGATCAGCATATGCCTGTGCAAGTGCTTCTAATTGATTTTTAGGAACCCCGGTTAGTTTATGGGTATACTCAAGATCATACTCTGATACAAATTTCTTATATTCATCAAAGGTAAAATCAAGCATTTTACCCGCACCTTTCCCCGCATTTTTCGCAGCTTTTTCTAAAGCATGATCGGGTCTAAGTGCATAACCAATATCTGTTGTAGCCTTTTTAAATTTAGTATTTTCTGCAACAAATTTCTCATCTACACCACCATTTTGGATGATATAGTTTGAAATATAGTTAGCAATAGCTAGGTCTGTTTGAGGAATGAATACAATGCCATAATCTGCTAATTCAAATGAACGATGTTCAAACGTTGAAAGAACAAAAATTTTCAGATCTGGGTGGTTTAATTTGCGATCGGCAATACGTGACCACAAAATTGGGTGCATTTCAGCCATATTAGAGCCCCAAAGCACCATAACATCCGCATTCTCGATGTCATCATAACATCCCATCGGTTCATCAACACCAAAGGTACGAATAAATCCAGTTGCGGCAGATGCCATACATTGACGCGCATTTGGATCAATATTGTTTGAACGTAAACCAGCTTTATAGAATTTAGATTTTGCGTAGCCTTCAATAACTGTAGTTTGACCAGAGCAGTAATGTGCAACAGAACTTGGACCTTTCTTACGAATTGCTTCTTTGGTTTTATCCGCAAATACAGTAAATGCAGTTTCCCAACTTACTGGCGTAAACTCACCATTTTTATCATATTTACCATCTTTCATTCGAAGCAATGGCTGGGTTAAACGATCCTTACCATACATAATTTTAGATAAGAACAACCCTTTAATACAATTCAATCCACGGTTTACTTCAGCATCTGGATCGGCATAAGTAGCAACTACACGCCCATCCTGTGTACCAACCATTACACTACAACCTGTACCACAGAAACGGCAAGGTGCTTTTTCCCAATGAATATCTTTATTGATATTTTCTTCCGCTGCAACATTTTTGATTGGAATACTAATACCAGCAGCAACTGCTGCCGCTGCAGCAGCATTTGCCTTCATAAAGTCACGACGACTTATGCTCATAGTGTTTCCCCCACTATTATTAACACTAAAAAATAAAAAACTAATTATCTTCTACTTGATGATAGACTAACGAAACCGTAATAACACCATCAATATCTCTAGCCAATTCCATACGATTAGCTAATTCTTTCTGACTATTTGCTTGCATTACTGCAACAATTTTACCATTTTCCTCATTGACTGCATGAATTTCAGTATCAGGTAATTTGGAAAGCTCACTTTGAATTATACCAAGTTTTGACACCATACATTGCACAACAATGCCACAAACCTGCCATTTCTCAACTGTATCTGTTTTTATTAAATCGTTAATTTTCATTTTCATTATTGTGAGATGGATAAAACAAAGTTATCGCATCGACAGGACAACGTTGAATGCAAGCGCCACAACCGTTACAAGCATCCACATCTAATACAGGCTTAGCTATTCCACCTACTTGCCAACGAAATTTAATTGCGTTCTTTGGGCAATTATCTTGACAACTACGACAAGCTATATTTTTTTCTGCTAAACAATCTTTACCAATCTCAATTTTATGGTTCCAAGGTTGCTCAGAACAAGAACGGAAAATTGGTTGTTTACATATATCTACACATTTTCCACAAAAAGTACATTCCCCCTTATCGAAACACACTTCAGGGAATCCACCATCACCTTTTACTAAAATATTGGTTTCACAGACAGAAAGACAATCGCCACAGCGAGTACATTGCTCTACAAAAATATAATTTTCTACAGCCCAAGGGGGGCGAACTCCATCAAAGCCTTGTTTCTGCTCAGTTTTCGTATGCAGAGATGTTAAAAATTTACCTCGTAAAAATTGTCTGCGGGGTAAGTTTTCAACAGTCATCCAGGTGCCTTCTATAAATCCGTCAGTACTTTTTGGGTGGTGATTATGAAGTTCCTAACCAGGAATAGGAACCACCCAAAATAGGTAGTTATTTACTTTTTTTGAACTTTCTTTGTGATAGATCAAATTTAAATCGTAATAAAAAATAACTCGACATAGTTGTTTTTTTACCGCGATATTTTAACAAAACTACTCTACTTTTGCTGGATATTCCCACCAAATATCAAATAATTCGCTTACTTCAATTTGTTGCAAACCATTTGTTTCTAACCATTTTTTCACAGTTTCACGATGGCTTTCATCACATTTACCAATTTTTTCTAGGCAAACTAAACCTTCCCAATGTAAATATCCACTACCTTCATAAGCTAGACCATTTGGTTGAATCACTTCGTTAATAAAACGATCAACGGTTTCATCTACAGTTTCAATCGCAGTTCCTTCTGCAAATTGGAAATTTACAAGAAAACCAAGTTCTTGGAATTCAGCAAGGTGAAGTTTTTTGCGTTGACGTTGATTGTAAGATTTAGACATGGTATTTCTCCTATTAAGGTCGTATTCAAATCAGTATTCTATATTAAATTCGTGAATTTATCATCGGATTTCCTCAACATCAATCTTCACCCAAAAGTTAAATTGCTCAAAATAGGCTTATTTCTTCACAAAGTATAAATCCCAAACACCATGACCAAGTCTGTGGCCTCTGGCTTCAAATTTAGTTAAAGGTCTAAAATCTGGTCTTGGAATATAATCACCATTTTTCGAGGTGTTCACTAAATCGGTATTTGCACTTAATACTTCTAGCATTTGCTCAGCATAATTTTTCCAGTCTGTTGCCATATGGATAAAACCATTTCCACCTAATTTTTGCACAACTTGTGCCACAAAGTGCGGTTGAACAATACGACGTTTATGGTGCTTTGCTTTATGCCAAGGATCTGGGAAAAATAACTGCAAACCGCCAAGCGTACCATCAGCAATACTGTCTCGTAAAATTTCCGTTGCATCATGACAAATCACGCGTAAATTCGTTACGCCTTTTTCCACTGCATAAGCAATACAAGCACCAACGCCTGGAGTATGAACTTCAATGCCAAGGTAATTTTTGTCAGGATTAGCAAAAGCCATATCCACGAGCGATTTTCCCATTCCAAAGCCAATTTCTAATACAACTGGATTATCATTGCCGTAAATCTTCGCAAAATCAAAAGGTTCCGTTTGATAATCTAAACCAAGTGTTCCCCAGTTATCATTCATCATGTTTTTCTGAAATTCGCTCAAACGACCTGTGCGGAGAACAAAACTACGGACTTTGCGTTTATAGCGGCCATCTTCGGTAAATTCTGCGGTTTCAACGATTTTACGTTTTTGATCAGCAAAAGTTTGTGTCATAAAAATCTTGTTCGTGAAAAAATTGGCGGCGATTATACACGTTTTTCTCGTATAATAGGGCAAATTTTTTCCCAAGGTTGATTATGAAAATTGTCCGAGTGGCACTGGCTGTGCCGCTTCCTCGTTTATTTGATTATCTCATCCCCGATGATGTTTCATTACAAATCGGTATGCGTGTTCTTGTACCTTTTGGTACACAAAAACGCGTAGCCATTGTGGCTGATTTCCCAACAAAATCAGACGTGCCAGAGGATAAACTTAAAGCCATTCTTCAACCATTGGATTTAGCACCGCTCTTTACCCCAATTTATTGGGATTGGCTTCATTGGGCAGCAAATTATTATCAAGCGGGATTAGGCGATGTTTTATTTCAAGCCTTGCCTGTGAAATTGCGTAACGGCGAAAGTGCGGTGAAAAATGACCGCACTTTTTGGCGAATTACAGATGCGGGGAAAAATGCGCTTGAACAAGGCCTGTTAAAACGCTCGAAAAAGCAACTTGAAGCTCTACAATGCTTATCTGAAACTGATCTTGAAAAAGGCAATAATGATTTTTCCTCTGCGATTTGGTCAGCCTTAAAAGCCAAAAGGTTTATTGAGGAAATTACCACCCAAACAACGCCCCTAAGCTGGCAACAAAGCTTAGGCAATAACCAAATTGTCAATGCTGAAAATCGCTTAACCTTAAATAAGCAGCAAGCCTTAGCCTTTAGTCAATTGCTCTTTCATTCTGGTTTCAATGTATGGCTGCTCGATGGGGTGACAGGTTCTGGAAAAACAGAAATTTATCTGCAGTATATTGAAGAAATTTTAAAATCGGGTAAGCAAGTATTAGTGCTTGTACCTGAAATCGGGCTAACGCCACAAACGGTGCACCGTTTCAAAGCGCGTTTCAACGTAGAAATTGATGTTCTTCATTCTAATTTAACCGATACGCAACGGCTTTATGTATGGGATCGTGCGCGTTCTGGACAAAGTGCCATTGTGATTGGCACGAGATCGGCATTGTTCACGCAATTTTCTAATCTTGGTGCAATTATTTTGGACGAAGAACACGATGCGTCTTACAAACAGCAAGACTGTTGGCGTTACCACGCGCGAGACCTGGCTATTGTTCTAGCTCAAAAACTAAATATTACTGTATTAATGGGGTCCGCTACGCCAAGTTTAGAAAGTATTAATAATGTACAAAACGGCAAATACCAACATTTAGTTTTATCAAAAAGAGCGGGGAATTCCACCGCACTTCGTCATTTCGTTATTGATTTGAAAAATCAAAACATACAAAACGGGCTTTCAAAACCCTTATTAGAACGAATGAAAGCTCACCTAGAAAAAGGCAATCAAGTACTGCTTTTCTTAAATCGTCGTGGCTTTGCGCCCGTATTACTTTGCCATGAATGTGGTTGGATTGCACAATGCCCGCATTGTGAAAAACCTTATACCTATCATCAGCATCAAAATATATTGCGTTGTCATCATTGTGGCGCACAGAAAACTATTCCTCGACAATGTGGTGATTGTGGCTCGACTCATTTAGTCACCACTGGTCTCGGCACGGAACAATTAGAAGAAACCTTGAAAATGCTATTTCCTCATTATTCTGTGGCACGAATCGACCGCGATAGCACTGCGCGTAAAGGAAAATTGGAGAGTTATTTAGAAGATATTCAACAAGGCAAAAGTCAAATTTTGATTGGCACACAAATGCTTGCGAAAGGACATCATTTCCCGAATGTTACTCTCGTTGCCTTAGTGAATGTAGATAGTGCATTATTTTCACTAGATTTTCGTGCAGAAGAACGTTTAGCTCAACTTTATATTCAAGTTGCTGGACGAGCTGGACGTGCCGATAAACAAGGCGAAGTGGTGCTACAAACACATTACCCAGATCATCCTTTGCTCACTACATTATTAGCGAATGGCTACCAAGCTTTTGCAAAAGAAACCTTACAATTACGCCATTCAATGGGATTGCCACCTTTCACTTTTCAAGCGTTATTCAAAGCACAGTCTCGACATTCTGATCTTGCAGAAAATTGCTTAAGCCAAATTGCAGATTTTTTTCAATCAAAGGAAATCACGGGATTGCAAATGCTTGGCCCAATGCCTGCACCGTTCAGCAAGAAAGCGGGGCAATATCGCTGGCAGTTATTATTGCAGCATCCGTCAAGAATGACGTTACAAAAAGCATTGAGAGAATATCAACAAGCCGAACTTGAAAAAAACAGCCAAGTGCGGTTAATTTTGGACGTCGATCCACAAGACTTATCATAAAAAATGCGGTGAAAATTCACCGCACTTTCTCTATGAAATCTATTTGAAATCTATTTGAAATCTTCGACATCACCCAATAGACAGGCATATTTCGCCGTATTGGGACTGGACTCCAAGGCAATTTTTAATGCCATCGTCAGAGGAACAGACAGCAGCATTCCCACGGTTCCAAGCAGCCATCCCCAAAACAATAATGAAAGAAATACTACTAAGGTTGAAAGCCCTAATCGTTGTCCCATCATTTTAGGCTCAATAATGTTACCTACAACCATATTGATCGCAATAACACCGATTGCGACGCCAAAGCCAATTCCAAAACCGTTCAGTAATAAGGCTTGAACAATAATCGGAATAGCCGCGATGATAGAACCAATATTGGGAATATAATTCAGCAAGAAACTCAAAGTTGCCCACAAAATGGCATATTGAACCCCACAGGCTTCCAACAAAATAAAAATACCAACACCAGTAAGCAAGCTGGTGATACTTTTAATGCCGAGATAACCAATTACGCCTTGCAAAACGCGATCAATATGACGTTCTTCTTTGGCTGCATCATGAGGAGTTGAACTAATCACCATTGCAAATTTATGTTTCATCGTTGGCGCTTCAGCAAGCATAAAAATCACGACCAGCACTAAAACAAACACATTACTCACCACACCAGAGAAATTCAGCAATACTCGGCTCACAAAATTCATAATGATGCTTGGGTCAAAATTTTCTTGGATGGTTTCACGCGAAAGCGTGAAAGGCAGATTGAAACGTTGCAACAATCCTGTTAGATCACTCACACGTTGTGAAAGCAAAACTTTATACTGTGGAATAGATTGGGTAAATTCTCTTGCAGTGCTGTTAATCAGCCCGACTAAAAAGAAAAACACCAAAGAAATCAAGACGAAAAGCAAGGTTATGGCTAACCAATGAGGAATTCGGCGTTTCGTCATCGCCTTAATCATCGGTGAACAAATTATCGCGATAAATAGCGACAGTAAGAATGGCACCACAATTTCTGCCGCCAATTTTACGCCAGCTAAGATAATAATCACCGAGGCAATGCCAAGCAAAGTGCGGTGTAAATTTAAATTATTTTGCACTAAATAGCGTCCTCGTTTTCTTCGCCCGTGCGAATACGAATCGCTCGCTCAACGTTATAAACAAAAATTTTGCCGTCACCGATTTTGCCTGTTTGTGCTGTTTCAATAATAGCTTCAATACATTGATCCACAAGCTCATCAGGAACCACTACTTCCAATTTCACTTTCGGCAGAAAATCCACCATATATTCCGCACCACGATAAAGTTCCGTATGACCTTTTTGGCGACCAAATCCGCGTACTTCCGTGATTGTCATACCTGAAATACCAATATCTGAAAGACTTTCGCGCACATCGTCTAATTTAAACGGTTTGATCATTGCTTCGATTTTTTTCATGCTATTTCTCCAGATTTTCACGTCTTGCTGATTTAGGACGGAAACTTTCGATAATTTCAGGCTTGGTATCAATATATAAGCCGTTAATCAGTTGCAAACAATAAGGTACAGCACTGAAAATACCTTTTACAAGCACATTCCCTTCTCTATCTTTCACGCCTTCCAAGGTTTCTTTAATCGCTTTAGGCTGACCTGGAAGATTTAAAATCAGGCTTTCCTTACGAATCACGCCCACTTGACGAGATAAAATTGCAGTGGGCACAAAATGCAAACTCACTTGACGCATTTGCTCACCAAAACCAGACATTTCTCGATCCGCTACCGCAAGGGTAGCGTCAGGCGTTACATCGCGTTTTGCTGGCCCTGTTCCACCAGTTGTCAGCACTAAATGGCAACCTTGTTCATCCACCAGCTCTTTTAATGTTTGTTCAATAATCGGCTGTTCATCGGGGATTAATCTTGTTTCCACATAAAAAGGTTCTACAAGAGCTTGTTCTAACCAAGCCTGTAACTCTGGAATACCTTGATCTTGATATACGCCTGCTGATGCGCGATCTGAAACAGACACCAGACCAATTTTTAAAAGTGCGGTCATATTTTTCCTTATTTTAAGTGTATATATCTATTTATCAGTAAATTTAGTTTCCAATACCTTTTTAACAGGTGTAAAACTACGACGATGTTGCGGTAACGCGCCAAGTTCAGCTAATTTTTCCAAATGTAATTTGGTTGGATAGCCTTTATGCTGGGCGAAAGCGTATTCTGGATATTGCTTATCTAATTCTTCCATTTCTTGGTCTCGTGCTACTTTTGCCAAAATAGAGGCTGCACTGATTTCCGCCACAAGGCTATCGCCTTTTACGACGGCTTGCGCTGGAACATCTAAATCTTTTGGGATCTTATTGCCATCAACCAACACAAAGTGCGGTTGAATTTTTAAAGATTTTACTGCTCGAGTCATTGCCAGCAAGGAGGCTTGTAGGATATTTATCTCATCAATTTCGTTAGCTTCAGCTCGACCTAATGCCCAAACAAGGGCTTTTTCTTTGATTTCTTCAGCAAGAGCTAAACGTTTTTTTTCTGAGAGTTTTTTAGAATCAGCGAGGCCTTCAATTGGGTTATTCGGATCTAAAATAACGGCGGCCGTTACAACAGCCCCAACTAGAGGGCCTCGCCCAACTTCATCAACGCCAGCGATCAATTCATAGCCTTGTGGATATTCAAACATTTTCTTTTCCTTCTAATAAATCAATGACCGCTTGAGCCGCTTGCTTATCTGCATTGCATTGAATTTTTTGGTGTAAATCCGTGAAGTGCTGAATTAAAGCATGGCGATTTTTTACCGCACTTTCATTATCAGAAAGATAAGCAGATAGTTTTTCAGCGAGCAATTCTGGCATGCATTCTTCTTGAATCATTTCAGGAACGAGCATTTCATTCGCAAGCAAGTTTGGTAAAGAAATATAATCAGTTTTCACTAAATGTTTTGCTAAGAAATAGGTCAGTGGTTTCATTCGATAACCAACCACCATGGGTGATTTACAAAGCATTGCTTCAAGCGCTGCTGTTCCTGAAGCAAGAAGTGTTGCATCAGCTGCGATCATTGCTTGTCGTGCATTGCCATCAATTAAATGCAGGTCTAGATTTGGTGCAATTTTAGTTTTAATAGCTTCAAATTGAATTCGTCGTTTTTCGTTCACCAAAGGAACGAGGAATTGTAAATCAGGGAATTGTTCTTTTAACAATAAAGCCGTTTTCAAGAAAGGCTCAGCCAGAAACTCCACTTCTGAACCACGACTTCCAACTAAGATAGCTAAATAGCGTTGTGCGGGATCAATCTGTAGCATTTGGCATGCTTCGGCACGGTTTGGTTTGAGCGGAATAGCATCTGCCATTGTGTGTCCAATAAAACGGCAAGGCACGTTAAATTTATCGTAAAAGACTTTCTCAAAAGGCAAAAAGGCAAGAACTTGATGAGTTGCTTTGGCAATTTTATGGATGCGATTTTGACGCCAAGCCCATACAGAGGGGCTCACGTAATGAATAGTTTTAATTCCGTTTGCTTTGAGCTTGAGTTCTACATCCAAATTAAAATCAGGCGCATCAATGCCGATGTAAACATCTGGTTTTTCTTGCAGCATAGTTTGAATGACATTTTTGCGAATTTTCAACAGACGAGGAAGATGTTTCAAAATTTCAGCCAAGCCCATGACTGAAAGCTCTTCCATATCGACAAGCGTCTCACAGCCTTCAGCCAACATTCTTGGGCCTGCAATGCCAATAAAGCGAGCGTTAGGATAATGAGCTTTGAGCTGGCGAATTAAACCAGCTCCGAGAATATCACCAGATACTTCTCCTGCAACAAGAGCAATGGTTGGATTTGTTTTGTTCATCAAATTTACCCTAAAAAATAACCGCACTTTGGTGTGCAAAGTGCGGTTGAAAACAGAGATACTTTATTAACGAATAATACCGCGAGTTGAACGTTTGAAAAATTCAACAAAGAAACTAATCGCTGAATCGGTTTCTGCAATTTGCTCAATTTCTGGTAACACTTCTTCGAGCGTTTTACCACTACGATAGATCATTTTATAAACGTTACGGATTGCGTGCATGGTTGGTTTATCAAAACCACGACGTTTTAAACCTTCTAAGTTTACGCCAAATGGACGGGCGTGGTTGCCTTGTGCCATAACATAAGGAGGTACATCTTGGCTTACCATAGAACCGCCGCCTAACATGACGTGTGCACCAACGATTACAAATTGGTGAATTGCTGACATGCCACCAACAATCACGAAATCATCTAATTCTACGTGACCAGCAAGCGTTGCATTGTTTGCCAAAATACAGTTGTTTTTAATTTGGCAATCATGTGCAATGTGAACATTCACCATTAATAAATTGTTATTGCCAATAGAGGTTACACCTCCGCCTTGGATGGTACCACGATGAATTGTCACATGTTCACGAATTCGGTTGCCATTACCAATAATCGTTTTGGTTGCTTCGCCGTTATATTTTAAATCTTGGTTCACTTCACCAATGCTAGCGAATTGATAGATTTCGTTATCTTCGCCAATAACCGTATCGCCACGAACGACAACGTGAGATTTCAATACAGTGCGAGCTTTAATTTCAACAGTGCCTTCAACAATACAGAAAGGCCCGATAACAACACCTTCGCCAATAACTGCGCCTTCTTCAACTAAGGCTGTAGGATGGATTTTTGCATTTGGGTGGATCATATTTACCCCCTTAATTAACGACGAGCGCACATTAGTTTTGCTTCACAAGCAATTTCACCGTTTACGGTTGCAACACCAGTAAATGCAGTGATGCCACGGCGTTCTTTAATCACTTGAACGTTTAATTCCATTTGATCTCCAGGTAACACTGGACGTTTAAAGCGCGCTTCATCAATACCTGCGAAATAGAATAGTTCACCGCCTTTTAATTCGTGAGTTTTAAAGGCTAAAATACCCATTGCCTGTGCCAAAGCTTCTAAAATTAAAACGCCCGGTAAAATAGGTTCGCCGGGGAAGTGACCTGTGAAACAAGGCTCATTAACGCTAATATTTTTAATCGCTTTTAACCATTCGCCTTCTTTAAAATCCAATACGCGATCCACTAATAAAAATGGATAGCGATGTGGTAATAAAGTCATAATTTCTTTTGATTCGATCACTCTTGGTTGTTGTTCTGACACGTTGACACCTTACAAAAAATAAACAAATAAAATCTCTCGAATTATACGATATTTACGGCTAAAAATAAAACGCACCATAAAAGTTGGTGCGCTCTACAATAAATTAATTAATCTTCTTCTCTAACGCTTTCACACGTTTATTTATTTCATCAATTCCCAAAGTTAATGCCGCAGTTTTACGCCATGCTTTGTTCGTTTGCAATGGAATACCAGATGAATAGACACCAGGCTCAGTAATTGGACGCATCACCATTCCCATACCTGTAATAGTTACCTTATCGCAGATTTCCATATGACCATTGATTACACTCGCACCACCAATTAAGCAATACCGCCCAACTGTTAAGCTTCCAGCCATAATGACCCCCCCCGCAACCGCGGTGCCGGTACCAATATGTACGTTATGGGCAATTTGACAAAGATTATCAATAATAACATTATCCTCAATAACAGTTGCATCTAAAGCACCACGATCAATACAAGTGCAAGCACCTATTTCAACATTATTACCAATAATTACCTGACCAACTTGTGGAATTTTAATCCAACGCCCACGATCATTTGCATAACCAAAACCATCGCTACCAATCACTGCACCCGATTGAATTAAACAATTTATACCAATTTCTACATCATGATAGATACTTACATTTGCCCAAAGCTGTGTATTCGCACCGATTTTTGTATTTTTACCCACAAAGCAATTTGCACCAATAATAACGTTATCGCCAAGAACAACGCCATCTTCAATAACAGTATTTGCACCGATGGAGACATTCTCTCCCAAAGATGCATGACCAGAGACTACCGCGCTAAGTGCAATACCTTGAGCTGCTTTAGGCGTAGTATCCATATATTGGGCTAAAATGGCATAGGCAACATAAGGATCTTTTACGATTAATAAATTGCTTTCAGGTGAACAAAACTCTACATCTGCTTCAGATACAACCAAGATACCTGCCTTAGAATCTTTTAATAAAGAACGGAACTTTGCATTAGAAATAAAGGTAAGCTGATGACATTGAGCCTTATCAAGAGGAGCGATATTTTCTACAACGACATCGGCGTTACCGCGAACGGTAGCGCCGATTTGAGTTGCCAATTCTTGTAAAGAATAGGTTTTTAACATGATTAATAAAGCCTATTATTTTTTCTCTTCTGTTTTTTGTGTTGCAGGAATTGTTTTTAACACAGCATCACTAATGTCTTTACCCTCTACTGCAAATACGACTGAATTTGCATCAAGCACATAGCTATAACCATTTGCTTTTGCATAATTATTTGTTGCAGTTTGAATACTATCTAGCAATTTACCACGCTCTTCAGCTTGACGTTTTTCATTTTGAGCTTGAAATTCAGCCACTTTTTTATCTTGTTCTTGCATCAATTTTTGTAATGAAGCGTCTTCAGAAGCAGCGAGTTTATTAATTTCATCTTGACGTTTTTGAATATCAGCTTTACTTAAACGTGCCGCATCTTTTTCTAATGCTGCTGCTTTTGCTTCTACTTTTTTACGTGCTGCAACAATTTTATCATCAATTTCTTTTTTGCTTGCAGCTAATTTATCAGCAACAGGTTTAAATTCTGCATCTAATTTATCTGCAACAGCTTGACGATCTGGATGGTTTTGGAAAACATAACCTGCATTAATGAAAGCAATTTTTTCCTCAGCAGCCGCATAGCCTGAAGCAAGTGCGATACCTAATGCAAGTGCGGTTACTTTTACAACATTTTTCATTTTATAAATTTCCTTAATTAGTTAGTTAGTTAGTTAGTTAGTTATTAATATTCTCTACACTAAAATAAATTTAGTATAGAACGTTTTCTTTGAATGATGATACAACAAAAAGTTCAATTTATTAAAATGAACCACCAATACTAAATTGGAATTGTTCTACATCATCATATTCATATTTCTTAATCGGTTTTGCGTAAGAGAAAACCAACGGTCCAATAGGGGATTGCCATTGGAAGCCTACACCCGCAGAGGCACGAACTCGACTAACTTTTCCATAATCGGGTAAGCTTTTCAATACATTATTATCTAACCCACTCTTATCCGATTTCCATTTAGTATTCCAAACACTTGCCGCATCAACAAATAAGGAAGTTCGGACTGTATTTTGGCTCTTATCGCTCACAAACGGTGTTGGTACAATAAGTTCTGCGCTCGCAGTTGTGATTGCATTACCACCAATCACATCAGAACTTATCCTATTAAAATTACCATGTTGATCGGCATAAATTGCATTAGGTCCAATACTACCATAAGCAAAACCACGTAATGAACCGATGCCACCCGCTGTATAAGTTTGATAGAACGGTAAACGCTTGTTTCCAAAACCATTTGCATATCCTGCAGATGCTTTTGCAGATATAACCCAACGGTGATCTCTGTCTAATGGGTAGAAACCTTGTACATCTGCACTTAGTTTGTAGTATTTGTTATCCGAACCCGGAATTGTAACTCGTCCACCAAGACTTGCTTTTACCCCTTTAGTTGGGAAATATCCCCTATTAAGGCTGTTATAGTTCCAACCAAAAGAAAAATCAAAGTCACTGGTTTTGATTGAATTTCCATTAAAATTCATGGAATCAAGATATAATTCACGGTTATATTCTGGAGCAAAATTACTGATCTTATTATAAGTATAACCCAATCCAACATAGTAAGAGTTATTTTCATTTACAGGGAAACCTAAAGTGACATTACCACCGTAAGTCGTACGTTTATAATTAGAAGATGTATCACTTTTAGAATTATCATAGTTTTCAAAGAAAACATTTCCACCAAGACTTACGCCATCTTTAGTAAAGTAGGGTTCGGTATAACCCAAATTGACACTAGTACCATAATCATTTTTCGTACCAGCTATACTTACTGCTGCTCCTGTTCCCAAGAAATTATCTTGTTTAACACTAGCTTGATAACTAATACCACTCTCTGTACCGTAACCAATACCAAAGTTGATACTACCTGTATTACGCTCTTTAACTTTATACACGACATCGACTTCGTCATCCGTACCTTTTACAGGATCAATTCGATTTTCTACGGTTTCGAAGAATCCTGTACGATCTAAACGGATTTTACCTAACTCAACTAATTGCGAGTTATACCACGCCCCTTCTTGTTGGCGCATTTCTTGACGTAAAGTACTATCTGCTGAAACAGTATTTCCTTCAAAGCGTAGTTGACGAACAGTTAAACGTCGACCAGCATCAACAACAAAAGTAATTGCTAAGGTTTTATTTGCATCATCAAAATCAGGTACAGTATTCACCGTTGCACTACCGTAACCACGTTCACCCAATTTTGCTTTAATCGCATTTTCAACATCGGCAATATCACTGCGACGGAAAGTGTCATTTAAATGTAATGAAGAAAGTAACGGTTCAAGTTCAGAAGCCATACCACCCACATTACCAACAATACGAGCACTTCGAAGGTCATACTGTAAACCTTCATTGACATCAATGGTTACATTTACTTTCGTTTTTTCATCATTTAGCTGAACATCAGTTTTAGTGATTTGTGCTTTGGCATAACCATTATTTAAATAATAATCACGAATTGACTGTAAATCTTTCTCGAACTGAGCGCCTTCAAATTTATTACCCCATAATTTCCACCAAGAATCAGGTTGTAATTCCATTTGCTCTTGCAACGTACTGCTACTAACAGATTCATTACCATTGAAAGTTAATGATGCTAATTTTGCAGTATCATCTTCATTGATCTGAATTAAAATTTCAGCACGATTATTTGGTAACGTATTTACAATAGGTTCAACTGTTGCGTTATAGCGACCTAAACTTGCATAGTGCTCTTTTACACTTTTTGCAAATTCATTTAATTTTTCTCGAATTAAAACATCGCCAACTTTAAACCCATTAGCATCTAAGTTTTGTTTAAGTGCTTCAGTTGGAATAACAGAGTTACCTTTGATTTTAACATCTGAAATGATCGATTTAGCCACAACGCTAACAACAAGTACATCGCCTTCTTGATGTGCATTCACATCATCGAATCGACCACTTACGAATAAAGAGCGGACAATATTAGCCACATCATTGTCAGTCACACGCTGACCGGCACGAACAGGTAGACTTGCTCGGATTTGTTGTTCTAAGTCACCTTGAACACCATCCACACGAATATCTTTTGCCACAAAAGGTGCGGCAAACACAGTCGTTGTCGTACCGAATAATAAACTTGCGATTAGAAGTTTTTTCATCGATTGTATCCTATATAAATTATAGACGTAAAAAATCATTAAATAATGCAAACACCGTTAAACTTAATAACAGCGCTGCGCCAATTCGATAACAGATGCTTTGCACCCGCTCAGAAATAGGTTTTCCTTTAACAGCTTCCATTGCTAAAAAAACTAAATGGCCGCCATCTAATACAGGCAATGGGAATAAATTCATAATACCTAAATTCACACTAATCAATGCCATAAAGCTTAAAAAATACACCAATCCAATATTAGCAGATGCACCCGCACCTTTAGCAATAGAAATCGGGCCGCTTAAATTGTTTAATGACAAATCACCCGTGATTAATTTTCCTAGCACCTTCAAGGTTAATACAGAAAGTTGGCCAGTCTTTTCAATGCCTTTTTGTAAGGACTCAAGAATATCATATTTTAATTCTGTACGATATTCATCAGATAATTTTACAAAAGTTGGGCTTAAACCCACAAACCATTTTCCACTCTGATTACGCACTGGCGTGATAATTTTGTCAAGCGTTTCCCCATTACGTTCAACTTTAATAGAAAAAGATTCGCCTTGTTCGACCTGTTTTATAAAATCTTGCCAAGGAAGTACGGTTAAATTTTCTTTTAAAATTTTATCACCGATTTGTAAACCTGCTTTCTCAGCTGGAGAACCTTGAACAACTTTAGAAAGCACCATTTCCACTTTAGGACGCATAGGCATAATCCCTAATGCCTCAAAAGCACTTTCTTTTTCAGGATCAAAAGTCCAATTTGTAAGATTTAAAGTCCGTTGTTGTTCAATATTGGAGCCAAAAGAAGAAAGGGTAATTTCAACATTAGGCTCCCCCATTTTTGTGGCAAGTAGCATATTGATGGTTTCCCAATCTTGAGTTTCTTCGCCATCAACCGCTAGAATTTGTGTATTGGGTTCAATGTGCGTTTGTGCCGCGATTGAACTTGGCGTTATTGATTCAATCACAGGTTTAACACTTGGCATTCCATAAACATAGATGACCCAATAGGCAAAAATCGCAAAAATAAAATTTGCCAAAGGACCGGCGATAATCACAAATGCACGTTCTAATACACTTTTACTGTCGAATGCTTGTGGCTTTTGCTCAACTGGAACCTCTTCATTGCGTCCATCAAGCATTTTTACATAGCCGCCTAAAGGAATCATTGAAACCGCAAATTCTGTACCATGCTTATCGATACGTTTCCAAATTACCTTACCAAAGCCAATTGAAAAACGATGAACTTTTATACCGCACTTTCTAGCAGCCCAAAAGTGTCCATATTCGTGAACGGATACTAATACTGCAATAGCAATGATAAAAGAACCTAGCGACCACAAAAATGACATTCAGAATCCTTATAACACAAAGAAATAGAAGTAGCTGAAAAAAGGTACCGCAGCAGTCAAGCTATCAATGCGATCTAATACACCACCATGACCTGGAATTAATTGACTGCTGTCTTTAACTCCTGACTCACGTTTAAACATACTTTCAGTTAAATCGCCCAATACTGAAATTGCAACTGTAGCAACGGAAAGAATAACGAATCCAGTGATATTTCGCTCACCAACTAAAGCATCGCCAGAGAAATGAATAAATACAAAAGCAAGCACTAACGCTGTAATTAAACCACCAACAACGCCTTCCCAGCTTTTACCAGGTGAAACTTTTGGCGCAAGTTTACGTTTACCAAATGCGCGTCCACTAAAATAAGCACCAGAATCAGCAGCCCAAACAAGCACAAATACATAAAGTAATAAAAATAAGCCGTGATAAGGATCATGGGTATAGTGTTCTAAACGTAAACGTAATACACCCGCGATAAATGGGATTAAAGTAGAAAAGGCAAATAAAAGCTGTAAAAGAGGATTTTTAGACCAAAATTTAGCTGATTTAGGATAACTCACCACAAGCAATAAAGCTAAAATCCACCAACCAACAGCGTTCATTAATAAAAGCTGAAGATGCTGTTCAAACACACGACCTGCATCTAAATAGTTGCCCTCAGTATAGAGCCATAAAAAGATAAAAGCACCTAAAAAAGCAGCAACACAAAAACGCGCTAAAGGCTGTTTAAGGCGAGCAAACTGAGTCCATTCCCAAACGCCTAAAGTCGCCACAGCACCTAACGCGAGAGCAAAATAAAAAGGCGTAAATAAAAATATCGCACATAACACCGCTACGATTAACACAATGGCTGATAAAACTCGTTGTTTAAGCATAATTTTAATCCATTTATTGAATTATTCTGTCCCACCAAAACGGCGATGACGTTGTTGATAACAGGCGATGGCACTGTTAAATTCCGCCTCATCAAAATCTGGCCACAGCACATCGGAAAAATAAAGTTCTGCATATGCAATTTGCCATAATAAAAAATTACTAATTCGTTGTTCACCACTGGTACGAATCAATAGATCCACTTGTGGTTCATCTTGTGTAACTAAATGACGCTGAAAAGCAATTTCATCAATCTCTTCAACGCTCATCTCATTATTTTTTACTTTTTCTGCGAGTTGTTTTGTCGCCTGTACAATATCCCAGCAACCACCGTAATTTGCAGCAATATTGAGCGTAAGTGCGGTATTTTTTTCTGTTAAATTTTCCGCTTTTGCAATTTTTTCTTGTAAAGATTCACTAAAACGAGATACATCGCCAATAATTTTCAGACGAATATTATTTTTATGTAATTTTTTCACTTCGCGATCTAAAGCTTGCATAAAAAGCGTCATTAACGCGCTGACTTCTTGCTCTGGTCGATTCCAATTTTCGCTACTAAAAGCATAAAGCGTAAGAAAATTTACTCCTGTTTGGCGAGCATAACTTACTGCTCGGCGAACAGCAGATACGCCATTAGTATGGCCAAAAATACGCATTTTATTTTTCTGTTTAGCCCATCGCCCATTACCATCCATAATAATGGCAACGTGTTTTGGAATATTGTTTTGATCGAGTTCTATCATTATTTTTATTATAAAAAGATCCCTATAAATTCGGCTGTGAACTATATCACAAGTTGTATTTGCTTGCTATGGATTAGCGAGCCCTAATCCACACTTTATTTTTTACATAATTCATTTTTATAATAAAGAAAAATAAACAAAACGAAGAATTTATGTCTGCAATTGAACAAAATAAAGACGGCATTAGATTAAGAATATTCTTACAGCCAAAAGCCAGTAAAGATCATATTGCTGGTATTCACGATGATGAATTAAAAATTACCATTACTGCGCCCCCCGTTGAGGGGCAAGCAAATACGCATTTATTGAAATTTTTAAGTAAATCCTTCAAAGTGCCCAAAAGCAGTATTATTTTAGAAAAAGGGCAATTGAGCCGACACAAACAAGTTTGGATTCCTGACCCCAAATTAATTCCAAAAGAAATTCAAAATCTATTGTAAAAACAAAGAAAAAAATCACCGCACTTTGGACTCTCACCCTATTAATTTATGCCGTTTTACGGTATTCTATGCCACATTTTCTATTGTCAAAATGCTGCAAAAGTGCGGTTAAAAATTAAGGTGATTTTATGCAAGAACAATATCGCCCCGATATGATCGAACCAAAGGTTCAACAATATTGGGCAGAAAATAAAGTTTTCAAAGCAATCAAAGACGAATCTAAAGAAAAATATTACTGTCTTTCTATGTTCCCGTATCCTTCTGGTCGCCTACATATGGGGCACGTGCGTAACTACACTATTGGTGATGTAATTTCTCGTTATCAACGCATGCTAGGCAAAAACGTATTACAACCATTTGGTTGGGATGCTTTCGGCTTACCAGCAGAAGGCGCAGCGATCAAAAACAAAACTGCGCCTGCTAAATGGACGTACGAAAACATTGCCTACATGAAAAAACAACTTCAACTTTTAGGCTTTGGTTTCGACTGGGATCGTGAAATCGCAACCTGTAAACCAGAATACTACAAATGGGAGCAATGGTTCTTCACTGAGCTTTATAAAAAAGGCTTAGTGTACAAAAAAACCTCAACAGTAAACTGGTGTCCGAATGATGAAACTGTACTCGCAAACGAGCAAGTACACGAAGGTTGTTGCTGGCGTTGTGATACACCAGTGGAACAAAAAGAAATCCCACAATGGTTTATCAAAATTACTGACTATGCAGAGCAATTATTAGGTGGTTTAGATACCCTTCCACAATGGCCTGACATGGTAAAAACTATGCAGCGTAACTGGATCGGTCGTTCTGAAGGGGTAGAAATTACTTTTGATGTTGTAGATACCAACGAAAAAGTAGCAGTTTACACCACGCGTCCAGATACCTTTTACGGCGTAAGTTATTTAGGCATTGCGGCGGCACATCCATTAGCAAGTTTAGCGGCTCAAAATAATCCTGAATTAGCCGCCTTTATTCAGGAAGCGAAAAATGCCAAAGTAGCAGAAGCTGATCTTGCGACAATGGAGAAAAAAGGAATGGCAACGGGTTTATTTGCCATTCATCCATTGACGGGTGAAAAATTACCAATTTGGGTTGCGAATTTCGTGTTAATGCACTATGGCACTGGTGCTGTCATGGCCGTTCCTGCTCACGACCAACGCGACTTTGAATTTGCTCAAAAATACGGTTTACAAATCAAGCAAGTTATTGAACCCATTGCTGATGAAGACATTGATTTAACCAAACAAGCTTTCGTTGAGCACGGTAAATTAGTGAACTCAGCTGAGTTTGATGGTTTAGATTTTGATGGCGCATTCAATGGTATCGCGGACAAATTAGAAAAATTAGGTGTTGGAAAACGCCAAGTGAATTACCGTTTACGTGACTGGGGCGTTTCTCGCCAACGTTATTGGGGGGCGCCAATTCCGATGCTAACCCTTGAAAATGGCGGTGTAGTACCTGCACCAATGGAAGATTTACCTATTATTCTACCTGAAGATGTGGTAATGGATGGCGTAAAAAGCCCAATTAAAGCTGATCCTAACTGGGCGAAAACCACTTTCAA
Source organism: Haemophilus seminalis (assembly GCF_006384255.1). Taxonomy (GTDB): domain Bacteria; phylum Pseudomonadota; class Gammaproteobacteria; order Enterobacterales; family Pasteurellaceae; genus Haemophilus; species Haemophilus seminalis. The sequence continues at coordinate 122,447 of NZ_VCED01000003.1, read as the reverse complement.
CGGTGTACCTGCATTAAAAGAAACGGATACCTTTGATACCTTTATGGAATCCTCTTGGTATTACGCTCGCTACACTTGTCCACAATATCAAAATGGCATGCTTGATGCGGAAGAAGCAAACTATTGGTTACCAGTGGATCAATATATCGGTGGTATTGAACACGCAACAATGCACTTACTCTACTTCCGTTTCTTCCACAAATTATTGCGTGATGCAGGGTTTGTAACCAGTGACGAACCAGCCGATAAATTATTATGTCAAGGTATGGTACTTGCAGATGCCTTCTACTACACAAGTCCGACCAACGAGCGTATTTGGGTAAGTCCAACACAGGTGACTCTTGAACGTGATGAAAAAGGCAGAATTATTAAAGCGGCCGATCCTGAAGGACGTGAACTAGTCCACAGTGGCATGACCAAAATGTCGAAATCCAAAAATAACGGTATTGACCCACAAGAAATGGTAGAAAAATATGGTGCTGATACTGTTCGTCTCTTTATGATGTTTGCCTCTCCAGCAGAAATGACCTTGGAATGGCAAGAATCTGGCGTAGAAGGTGCGAAACGTTTCTTAGGGCGTGTTTGGAACTTGGTATATCAATATCAACAAAATCCAGCAAAAACTAGCCTAGATATCACCTCACTTTCAGCAGCGCAAAAAGCGCTTCGTCGTGAAGTACATAAAACGATTGCAAAAGTGAGCGATGATATTGGTCGTCGTCAAACATTTAATACTGCGATTGCAGCAGTGATGGAGTTGATGAATAAACTCACTAAGGCTTCCTTAGAAAGCGATCAAGATCGTGCTGTCATGGCGGAAGCATTAAGTGCAGTTGTTCGTATGCTTTATCCAATTACGCCACATATCTGCTTTGAATTATGGCAAGCGCTAGGAAATGAAAGCAACATCGATACCGCTGAATGGGTGAAAGCTGATGAAGCCGCAATGGTAGAAGATGAAAAACTCATTGTTGTGCAAGTAAATGGCAAAGTTCGTGGAAAAGTGACTGTTCCTGCAACCTCTTCAGAAGAAGAAGTTAAAGCCGCAGCCAAAGCAGATCCTAATGTTGCGAAATTCCTTGATGGAAAAGAAATTCTTAAAGAAATCTATATTCCATTAAAAATGTTGAATTTTGTGGTTAAACCATAATCCGTAGAATCCGTGGAATATTGATATTTCACAGATTCTATCTTTATTAGTGTATGGATTTTGAATTCATGCACTCCACAATAAAGGTAATTTTTATGATTAAATCAATCAAAGCATTGTTCATTGTAACAAGCATTACCGCGCTTTCTGCTTGCGGCTGGCATTTTCAAAACGGTACATTAATTCCACAAGAATTACGTACTCTTACATTTGAAAGCCCCGATCCATACAGCGAAATGTCAGTTGCGATGCGTAATCAGTTACAAGCGAATAATGTTCAACTCGTCAATTCGACTCAAGGCATTCCTGTTTTGCGCATCAATAAATTCCGCACAAATGATGAAGTTGCTTCTGTCTTTAAACGCGGACGTGAAGCTGAAAAAGTATTGATGTTAGAAGTGGAAGCAAGTATTCGTTTAGCGAATGGTGAAAGTCACCCAATCACAGCAAAAGTCAACCGCACTTTCTTTGATAACTCTCGCGCAGCATTAGCTAAATCCGCCGAACGAGAAGTAATTTGGAATGATATGCGGGAACAAGCTGCCCGTCAGCTCATTACTAAAATGGTTGCATTAGAAAAACAAGTGAAAAACAAATAATGAATCGCATCTTCCCTGAGCAACTTAATCAACATCTTTCCCAACGTTTAGCCAAAGTTTACTTTTTGGTCGGACAAGATCCATTGTTACTGAGTGAAAGTGAAGATGCCATTTATAAAACAGCCAACCAACAAGGATTCGATGAGAAAAATAGCATTCAGATTGATAGCCAAACTGACTGGGCACAACTCATAGAATCCTGTCAGTCCATGGGATTGTTTTTTAATAAACAAGTCATGGTATTAAATTTACCAGAAAACTTCACCGCACTTTTACAGAAAAATCTGCAAGAATTTATTTCGGTTCTACATGACGATATCTTGCTGATTTTACAAATTGCAAAGCTAGCAAAAGCAAATGAAAACCAAGCATGGTTTGTTGAACTAAACCAATATGAAACCAGTGCGATTCTTGTAAATTGCCAAACGCCTACAGCTGAAAATCTCCCCCGTTGGGTAAAAAATCGTACCAAAACGATGGGATTAGAAGCTGATGATGAAGCAATCCAACAACTTTGTTACAGTTATGAGAATAACCTGCTCGCACTCAAACAAGCTCTGCAACTTTTAGATTTGCTCTATCCTGACCATAAACTTAACTACAATCGTGTAATTAGCGTAGTCGAACAATCCTCAATTTTTACACCATTTCAATGGATTGATGCTTTGCTAATGGGAAAAGCAAATCGCGCTAAACGTATTTTAAAAGGTTTACAAGCTGAAGATGTGCAACCTGTTATTTTATTACGCACGCTACAGCGAGAATTATTTACGTTGCTGGAACTCACAAAACCACAGCAACATACGATGACAACGGAAAAACTTCCAACTCAACAAATTAAGGTTGAATTTGACCGTCTAAAAATCTGGCAAAATCGCCGGCCGCTCTTTTTAAGTGCGATTCAACGTTTAACCTACCAAGAGCTCTACGAAATTATTCAAGAGCTCGCCAATATCGAACGTCTTGCTAAACAAGAATTTAGCGATGAAGTGTGGATTAAACTTGCTGATTTATCTGTGAAAATTTGTTTGTAATCGCTATTGTTTTTTTTTTGCACTAAAGCGGTATAATAAAACGCCACATCGGCAATGACTTATTAATTAACTTTCGTGAGGATATCATGATGAAAAAAACACTAGCTACACTTATTTTAATGGGATTTGGTTTTTCAGCTTCTGCAGCTGATTTGTCTGCAAGTTGTAAAACTTATTTCGCTGAAATTGATTCTTTCTTAGCATCAATGCCAGCTGCGCAAGCAAATGCAATGAAAGCGCAATATGAATCAAGCAAACAACAATTTGCATCAATGCCCGTAGCGGCACAAGATAAGGCTTGTAATCAAGCGGCAGAACAACTTAAACAAATGAAAGCCGCAATGCCGAAATAATTTGAAAAAAATCAATAGATGTTATATAAACCCTAGTCTGACTAGGGTTTTATTTTATAGGACGGGGAATTTCATTCAATAACCGATGAATTAATTTTGCATTAGCGGGAGGAAACTGTCCTGCATCTAATGCACGTTGCTCAACCCAAAAACCTTCTTGCCCCTCTCGCCCAAAAGGCTCACCAATCCATTCATCTACGACATAAAAGAAAAAAGAAATAATCTTTGTTGGATATTCGAATTGGAAGCGCTCGTAAAGTTCAGCATTTAATACCACAATGCCAATTTCCTCTTCCAGTTCACGTTTTAAAGCCTGTTCTGGGGTTTCCCCCGCATCCACTTTTCCACCTGGAAATTCTAAAGATTGTGCAAAATCCTGTCCTTCTAAACGCTGCGTTAAATAGATCTGACCAAACTCATTACGAATAATACCTGCAGAAACTTGTATAATTTTTTTATCCATTTCTTCTATCCAATAGCATCTATGAAAAAAGTGCGGTGAAAAATCACCGCACTTTGGCTAATCATTAATGGCGAGCAGCACGACTACCATGACAATGCTTATATTTTTTTCCTGAACCACAAGGACAAGGCTCATTGCGTCCAATGCGACGATCTGAATAATCTTCAGAATCTGAATTTTGGATTGCCTGACCATTTTCATCCACAGGTAAATTATTTTGATTGATACGAGCAGCCATCTCCTGACGAGCACGTTCAGCTTCTTCCATTTCTTCTTGAGTACGCACACGTACACGCGTTAACGTCGTGATAACGTGGTGTTTTAAAGAATCCAACATTTCCGTAAACATACGGAAAGATTCTTTTTTATACTCTTGTTTTGGATCTTTTTGCGCATAACCGCGTAAATGAATACCTTGGCGCAAATAATCCATCGCAGCTAGGTGTTCTTTCCAAAGCTCATCTAAGGTTTGTAACATGACGCCTTTTTCAAAGTTGCGCATGGTTTCTTCACCAGCTAGCGCTTCTTTTTCTTTATATTCTTTTTCGGCGACTTCTACGATGCGTTCACGCAAGTTTTCTTCGTGAAGATTATTGTCTTCTTCCAGCCAATGAGAAATTGGTAACTCCATACCAAACTCTTGAGCTAAACGTTCTTCAAGCCCTTTAATATCCCATTGTTCTTCCAAAGATTGCGGTGGAATATATTGATCAATCACGCTATTAAATACATCGTGGCGAATTGCGTTGATAGTTTCAGAAATATCATCATTATCAAGCAAATAATTGCGTTGCTCATAAATTGCATGACGTTGGTCATTTGCAACATCATCATATTCAAGTAGGTTTTTACGGCCATCGAAATGGAAAGCCTCAACTTTTGCTTGAGCAGATGCAATCACTTTCGCCAACATTTTCGATTCCATTGCTTCACCAGGCACGGTGAACGCTTTACGCATTAAATTGAGTTTACCTTCATTTAAATAAATGCGCATTAAGCCATCTTCCAAAGAAAGATAAAAACGAGAAGAACCTGGGTCACCTTGACGACCAGAACGACCACGCAACTGGTTATCGATACGGCGAGATTCATGACGCTCTGTACCGATAATATGCAAACCACCTGCTTTCATTACAATCTCGTGGTTCTTTTCCCACTCAGCTTTAAGTGCTTCAATTTGTTCTTGAGTTGGATTTTCTAATTTAGCAGCCTGCGCTTTCCAGTTACCCCCAAGGATAATATCCGTACCGCGACCCGCCATATTCGTTGCGATAGTCACCGCACCAGGATAACCAGCTTCTGCCACGATTTCCGCTTCTTGTTGGTGGAATTTCGCATTCAACACATTGTGTTTGATGCCCGCTTTATCTAAAGCCTTAGACAATTCTTCCGATTTTTCTACTGAAATCGTACCCACTAACACTGGTTGCTGGCGTTCTACACAATCTTTGATGTCTTCAATAATTGCGTTAAATTTATACTGTTCATTTTCAAACATCACATCAGTACGATCATCACGAATCATTGGACGGTTTGTTGGAATCACAACGGTTTCCAAGCCGTAAATTTGTTGGAATTCAAACGCTTCGGTATCCGCAGTCCCCGTCATACCGGCAAGACGCTCATATAAACGGAAGTAGTTTTGGTAAGAGATTGACGCAACAGTTTGGTTTTCACTCTTAATTTCTACCCCTTCTTTTGCCTCAATGGCTTGATGTAAACCATCCGACCAACGACGCCCTGCCATTGTACGACCAGTGTGTTCATCAACAATCACGATTTCACCATCTTTCACAATGTAATCGACATCTTTTTCAAACAATGTGTGCGCACGCAAAGCAGCCATAACATGATGAAGCAATACGATTCGACCTGGAGAATACAAAGAATCTCCTTCAGGCATTAAACCTTGCGCAATCAACCAATCTTCCACTTTTTCTTGGCCACGTTCCGTTAAATGTGCCTGCTTAGATTTAAGATCTAAAGTAAAATCACCTTCACCTTGGTATTCTTCCGTATCTTCTTTTTCTTGTCTAATTAAGTTTGGAATCAGTTTATTGACTGCAATATAAAGCGCAGAACTGTCTTCCGCTTGACCAGAAATAATCAATGGCGTACGTGCTTCATCAATTAAGATGGAGTCCACCTCATCCACCAACGCATAACCCAAAGTACGTTGGAAACGCTCTTCTTTTGAGTGGGCTAAGTTGTCACGTAAGTAGTCAAAACCAAGTTCACTATTGGTTGCATAAGTAATATCTGCTGCATAAGCTGCACGTTTTTCTTCAGGCGGTAAACCAGGAATATTTACTCCTACACTCATGCCCAAAAATTCAAATAACGGACGGTTTGTTTCTGCATCTCGGCGAGCAAGATAATCATTAACCGTCACAACATGAACGCCTTTACCCTCTAGTGCGATTAAATAACAAGGCAAGGTCGCCGTTAATGTTTTCCCCTCACCAGTACGCATTTCTGCGATACAGCGGTTAGTTAATACCATCCCACCGATAAGCTGAACATCAAAATGTCTCATACCAAGCACGCGCTTACTTGCTTCACGTACCGTTGCGAATGCTTCTGGTAAAATTTGTTGCAAAGTTTCGCCCGCACCTAAACGTTGACGGAATTCATCTGTTTTTGCACGAAGTTGTTCATCTGTGAGGGATTCAAACTCAGGTTCTAATTTATTGATTTTTGCAACTTGTTTTCTTAATTTACGTAAAATACGGTCGTTACGGCTGCCAAAAATTTTCGTTAAAATGCTCATAATTTCTCTTTTTAAATATATAAGTTAAATAGTTAAATGCGTATGAAATACTTTATTTCATATACAATAATTTTTTAAAATATCGCTATTTCAATAGCAATATTCTTCACAAAAAACAGAAAAATTAAATGAGCAAGGGGCCTGCTCGAATTGGCGCACTAAGATTCAACACATCCGCTAAAAAGTGCGGTTGAATTTTAAGTTGTTTTTCAGTTTGGTGGGAAATTGAAGGTTGAGGAATGGCTTGTCGTTGCACTTCACGAGCAACTTTTACCGTTTCCAACGCTTGTTGAATGGAAACACTTGAGGAATAATTTTCCGCATTATTTTGATTTTCAAAACTTTGTGCGTTAGGCAAAGCAAAAATCGCGATGATACTTAAAAGTAATCGCGACCAAAAAGTCGGTTTGACAGTGCCTGAAATCATCATCTCGTTGTTTATTATGGAAATTACATGTATTGTAACGGAAATCTAAACTAATGTCATTTACTGGGGGCAGACTTTATGGAAAACAAGGCTGAGCGTTATCAAAAAGCAGTCAATATTATGGATGTACTTGAGCAATCGCCTTTTGCCAAAATAATGAAAAAAGGTCTTGCCATCAATGAACTTAATCAAAAATTTAACCGCATTTTTCCACAGGAATTTCACGGCAAATTTCGTATTGGTTCCGTTAACGGTAATAGTCTTTTTTTAGAAGTATCAAATGCAATAGTGCGTCAAGGAATCTTATTTCGTCAACCTGAACTTATAAAATTAATTCAAGAGGATTTTCCACAAATCATAAAATTGGATATCGTTATAAACCCTGAGCTATCAAAGATTACACCTTAAAAATCGCAATTAACTCTCTTACTTTTACTCGTTTTTCTGAGCTCTGGCTAATCGAACGTTGTACTTTCACACGTTTAAATTTAGCCCCCTTATAAATTTCTCGGGTAAATTTGGTATCGTGATTAGATATTAAAACCGGAATCTGTTTTTCTTTTTGTGTAAATTTTGCGAGTTCCGCTAAAATGCGTTGATGCTCACAACTAAACTCATTACCCGCATAGCTCGTAAAATTTGAATCCTGCAGTAAGGGAGCATAAGGCGGATCGCAGTAAATCACCGAATCTTTATCAGCTAATGCAAATGTTTGCTGAAAATCGCCACATAAAAATATTGCACTTTGTGCCTTATGTGCAAAATAACGTAACTCGTCCTCTGGGAAATAATGCGTTTTATATGCGCCAAAAGGCACGTTAAATTCATTTTTGCTGTTATAACGGCATAGCCCATTAAACCCAAAGCGATTTAAGTAGAGAAAAAGCACAGATCGTTCAAAAGGATCTGTTGAAGCATTAAATTGGCGACGTTTGTCATAGTAGTAATCAGGATCATTCGCATTAGGAGCAAAAAAAATGGTTTTACAAGCCTCAATGTAAATATCTACATTTTCTTTCACTATATTAAAAAGATTAATTAAATCAGGATTAATATCAGCCAAAATATAGCGCTCAAAATTCGAGTTTAAAAAAACGGCCCCTGCTCCGACGAACGGTTCAATAAGACATTGTTTTCTCTTAGGAAAGATATTATTAATTTCATCTGTTAAACGAAACTTCCCACCCGCCCATTTCAAAAATGGACGGTGTTTAAGTTTCGGTTTTAGGGAATGTTTTTTTGGACGTAACATCTTAGTCCATTTGGGTACAACGCTTAATAGCGTTTAACACAAGATCCTTATCAGTATCATTTGCTATATAAGCTTGACCTAGTGATTTAAGTAACACCAGACGCAACTTACCTTCTAGAACTTTTTTATCTCGCATCATATGCGGTAGATAGTCCTCCGGCTGCATCGAATCCGGTGATAAGGTGGGCAAATTAGCGCGTGCGAGTAATTTTTCTAAGCGTGAAACATCTGCTACAGAAATATCACCCAACTGCTCGGAAAGCGCGGCTGCCATCATCATTCCGGTAGATACCGCTTCACCATGGAGCCAGTTACCATAGCCGAGATGAGTTTCAATCGCATGTCCAAAGGTATGACCAAGATTAAGTAAAGCTCGATCACCTTTTTCTGTTTCATCACGAGCAACTACATCCGCTTTAATTTGACAGCAACGAGCAATACAATGTTGTAGGGATTCGTTATTTAATGCAACAAGATCATCAATATGAGCTTCAAGCCATTCAAAAAATTCGTAATCTAAAATTGCACCATATTTTATTACTTCAGCCAACCCCGCATTTACTTCACGTTTTGGTAACGTGCCAAGAGTATGCGTATCAATAATAACCATAGAGGGTTGATAAAATGCACCGATCATATTTTTCCCAAGTTCATGATTCACTGCTGTTTTTCCTCCAACAGAAGAATCCACTTGAGAAAGTAAAGTGGTTGGAATTTGAATTAATCGTACTCCTCGTTGATAACTTGCTGCGGCAAATCCTGCCACATCACCAATCACACCACCACCTAGTGCTATAATTGTTGTATCACGCCCATGATTACCTTGTAAAAGCGCAGTAAAAATTAAATTTAAGGATTCGAGCGTTTTATACTTCTCACCATCGGGTAAAAGAACATGATCGACTTCGCACCCGCGTTTTTTTAGCGCAAATGTTACCGTATCTAAGTAAAACTGTGCAACCGTGGGATTCGTCACAATCATCACGCGCTCTCCTCGCTTAACCGGATAACTGCGTTCATCTTGCAATAGTCCATTACCAATTAAAATTGGGTAACGACGCTCCTGTAATTCCACGTTTACGCACAGCATAAATTTATCCTTAGACACACTTAAAGTGCGCCATTTAATCCATTCATATTATCAATGAGATCAACAATCTGGTTTACCATTACTTTGGCATTTTGCTCATCTGTAGGTAGGGTGATGTCAGCTACTTCCTCATAAAGTGGATTACGAATTTTTGCCAACTCTTCCAATACTTGACGAGGATCTTCTGCGCCTTGCAACAGCGGACGTTTTTTGTCACGCTGAGTACGTTGAAATTGTTTTTCTACAGTAGTTTCTAAATAAATTACAATACCACGTGCAGATAAATAATTACGGCTATCTTTAGAAAGCACTGCTCCTCCACCAGTAGACAGGACAATCCCCTGCATTTGAGTGAGTTCGTTAAGAATACGTTCTTCACGTTTGCGGAAGCCCTCTTCGCCTTCCAAATCAAAAATCCAGCTAATATCTGCGCCAGCACGTTCTTCAATTACAGCATCCGAATCAACAAAATCCATATTTAACTGTTGCGCTAACTGACGACCAATCGTGCTTTTTCCTGCCCCCATTGGCCCTACTAAAAAAATATTACGTTTTTCCGCCATTGTTCTTATCTAATTTAAAGGTGAAATAAAAATCTAATCTTTCTAACAAAAAATAAACAAGCCAAAATAAACTTCAGCAGTTAAAAAGATTTTCCCGAAATGGCTTAAATTATCGCAATAAATCCCCCTATTTTTCAACCTTTTGAGGGAATTTATTTTCTTTAACGAAAAAGGAAAATAAAAGAGCGGTGAAATTTACAACGCTTCTAACTTAAATGTATGCTAAACGTTGACGCACAATTTCAAATAAACATACCCCTGTTGCGACAGATACATTTAATGATGAAACTGAACCAGCCATTGGAATGCTAATCAATTGATCGCAATGTTCACGCGTTAAACGACGCATTCCTTCGCCTTCTGCTCCCATAACAAGTGCGAGTGGCCCTGTCAGTTTGCTTTGATAAATGGTTTCAGTTGCTTCGCCAGCAGTGCCAACCACCCAAATATTATGGTTTTGTTGTAAATCGCGCAGTGTGCGAGAAAGATTGGTTACACGAATTAACGGCACGCTTTCTGCTGCGCCACAAGCAACTTTACGCGCGATAGATGTTAATTGTGCCGATTTATCTTTTGGTACGATCACAGCCACTGCGCCTGCTGCATCAGCTGTTCGTAAACATGCTCCCAAGTTGTGCGGATCCGTCACGCCATCTAAAACTAATAAAAGCGGATTTTGTTTATTTGCAAGAATTTCATCAAGATCATTTTCATTGAGTTCTTTTGCTGCTTGTACTCGAGCAATGACACCCTGATGAACTTCGCCATCGGCTTTTTTATCAAGTGTTTGTCGATTAACGAATTGCACACCAATTCCGAGGGAATAAAGTTCGTTTAAGAGTGGCTGTAGACGTTTATCTTCACGTCCTTTAAGTACGAAGACTTCAATTAAACGTTCTGGCGAATGGGTTAAAATACTATTAACAGCATGAATGCCGTAGATTTGTTCTGACATAAATTTCTCTTTTTCTTATTTGAATTTTTAATTCATTCTTAAAATAGGGAGTGAATTATTTGCGTTTTCTAGATGTTTTCTTAGAAACTTCTTTCTTTTTTACCGCACTTTTTCGTTTTTTGGAGGCTTTAGACGGTAGTTCTTTAAAGACTTTCTTAGCTTTTTCTTTCGCGGTTTTTCCAGCACGACGAGGTTTGCGTTCACTCCCCATCAGCGAGAAATCGACCATTTTATTTTCTAAATGTACCGCTTCAACTTTGATGCGAACTTTATCGCCTAAGCGATATTGCATTCCGCTATTTTCGCCGATTAAACGCTGTTTTGTTGCATCGAATTGGTAATAATCGTTTTCTAAAGTAGAAATATGGACTAAACCATCGATGAATAAATCATCTAAGCGTACAAATAAACCAAATCCAGTCACAGATGAAATAACACCGCTAAATTCCCCCCCGACATGATCTTGCATATATTCACATTTCAGCCAATCAGCCACTTCACGCGTTGCTTCGTCAGCACGGCGTTCGGTCATTGAACAGTGATTTCCAAGTAAATCCATTTCATCAAAAGAGTAATGATAACCGCCAGTATCAGTTGTTTTACGTTTTGCGCCTTGTTCTTTAGCGAGTAAATACTTGATGCCTCGATGAAGTGTTAAGTCTGGATAACGGCGAATTGGCGAAGTAAAATGAGCATATTCTTCCAAAGCCAAACCAAAGTGCCCAATATTATCAGCATGATAGACTGCTTGACTTAAAGAACGTAGCAACATTATTTGAATAAGTTCATGATCTGGTCGTTCTTTAACTTTTTCTAAGAGTGCAGCGTAGTCTTTTGTAGTTGGTTTTAAGCCACCTTCTAAAGTTAAACCAAACTCACTTAAGAAAGTGCGGAAAGATGTTAATTTTTCTTCGCTCGGGGTGGCATGAATACGATATAACGCAGGCTCTTTATGTTTTTCCATAAAATTGGCTGCTGCGATATTCGCAAGAATCATACATTCCTCAATGATTTTGTGGGCATCGTTACGAACAACAGGTTCAATGCGCTCAATTCTTCCCATTGCATTGAAAATAAACTTAGTTTCAATGGTTTCAAAATCGATCGCACCACGTTGATGACGCGCACCAAGCAAAGCTTGATAGAGTTTATAAAGATCTTCTAAATGAGGTACAAGCGAAGAATAACGAGTGCGTAATTCTTCATCGCCTTCAAGCATTTTTGCTACTTTGGTATAAGTTAGGCGGGCGTGAGAATTCATCACCGCTTCATAAAAACGATAATCTGTGAGCTTACCTTTGGCAGAAATTTGCATCTCACACACCATACACAAACGATCCACTTGTGGGTTAAGAGAGCATAAGCCGTTTGATAAAATTTCAGGTAGCATTGGTACAACTCGGTTCGGAAAATAGACCGAGTTACCACGATTATGCGCTTCTACATCCAAAGTGGAACGTAAACGTACGTAATAACTAACATCCGCAATCGCTACCCAAAGTTTCCAGCCCTTGCCGTGTTTTTCACAATAAACAGCATCGTCAAAATCGCGAGCATCTTCACCATCAATGGTCACAAGCGGTAAATTGCGTAAATCCACACGGCCTTTTTTTGCTTCTTCAGGCACTTCTTCAGTAAATTTTTTTACGTATTTTTCCACCGCACTTGGAAACTTATGGGGAATATCGTGGTTACGCAAGGCGATTTCTACTTCCATTCCTTTCGCCATATTATCGCCTAGGATCTCAGTGATTACGCCAATTGGTTGGTTAAAACTGGCAGAACGTTCTTGTAATTCGACAACGACAACTTGTCCCATACGTGCGCCATTACGATGTTCATTTGGCACGAGAATATCTCGGCCAATTCTGCTGTCATCAGGCACCACATAGCTAAAACCGTTTTCTAAGAAAAAGCGGCCCACAATTTGTTTTTTACGACTTTCTAATACGCGCACAATTCGCACTTCACGGCGACCACGACGATCTAATCCAGCAGGTTGCGCTAAGACAAAATCTCCATGCATGACTTTTTGCATTTGATGGTTCGGAATGAATAAATCATCCTTTTTGCCATCGACCTGTAAAAAACCGAAACCTTCGCGATGACCAACTACCGTACCTTTAAATAAATCTAATTTTTCTGGTAAGGCATAGTGTTTACGTTTGGTGAACACTAATTGGCCGTCATTTTCCATCGCGCGTAACCGGCGACGCATCGCATCTATTTGATCTTCATTTTGAATGGAAAGTGCGGTCAAAATTTCATCCCGATTCATCGGCGCATTATTGTCTCGTATGACGCTTAAAATAAATTCACGGCTCGGGATTGGATTGCCGTATTTTTCCAATTCTCGTTTGTAATGAGGATCTTGGTTGATTAAGTTTTTACGTTTTTTGGTCATTATTTTTTACAGTTTTAAAAAGTGCGGAGAGTTTGACACTGTAAGGGGGATAATGCAAGGAAAAGAAAATCTGCACTCATGATGAGTGCAGATAGAAAGTGAATTAAGCGGATTTTTTGGTAAAGCCAATATAAGCGCAGAATATAAATCCAAGAACTAAAGCGTAAGGCGTGAATTCACCAATGCCAGAGCCTGAAGCTGCAAGGTTTAAACGGTGGGCTGCAGCTGCACCTAAAAGCATACCAAGCACAAAAATAGCGGAGTCATTATCGCCTTCACCAAGATGAACTAAATGTTTGCCTGGGCAACCACCGCCAAGGGCGAAGCATAAGCCGCAAAGTGCCATGCCGAGGAAGTTCCAAAGATATTGATTATGTGCACCAGGTTGTTGTTCAAAACCTAAATGGAATTGACCAAGTAAAGCATTGGTAATAGCAGCAAATACCACTAAAGCGATGACACCGTTCAATAACGAAGAATCACGGAATAGAATAAAATTACGGAATGCGCCAATTGAGCAGAAACGTGATTTTTGCATTAATACGCCTATGATTAGCCCGCCTGCTAAAGATAATGCCCAAAATGCATGTTGTGCGCCGGGGCCTTTTTGTGAGAAATAAAGGGGTAAGCCTTCGCCAAAACTAAATTGTGTGATAACGCCAATAAGTAATAAACCTGCGATAATGACAGAAATCCAGCCTGTAACGGGGGCTTGTTCTTTTGCTTTGCCGAGCGAAAATCCTCGATTGCTAAAGAAAATTCCACCTAGTACACCGACAAATAAACCAACTATACCTGCAATAGCAGATAAATCGCCACCTCCTAGACGCAAATATGCACGCCATGGACAACCTAAGAATGTTAGGGCACCAATCATGGCAAATGCCCCTAAAATTAAGCGAATGAATGGCGATGAGCCACCACGAGCACGGAATTCTTTTGCAAATAACGCACTCACTAATGCACCGAATATTAATCCGATGAGTTCTGGGCGAATATATTGAAGTGGGGCAGCTTGATGTAAGCCAATGGAGCCAGCTGTATCGCGTAAGAAACAGGCTGCGCAGAATCCCATGTTGCCGGGATTTCCGCTATAAGTAAGTAGTGGAGCGATGATACCAAGTGCAGCACCTGCAACCACAGGCCATTTTGATCCTTTCATAATGAAACCCTTGTGATATCTAAAGTTAAACTAAATTGTGTACTCTCGAATACTCGAAAAGCACGTTCATTTTAGTCTAAGAAGTTAAATGGTAAAGAATGATTTGATGAAAAGATGAGATAAATCAAAAATTTGCTACGAAAAAAAGTGCGGTAAAATTTTTATTGATTGTCGTAATGAAAATAAAAGATCTATACTAACTACATTCATTTTTTACTCGGAAAATACTATGACAGAACGTTCAGCCAACATCATCACCCACGATCCTTTTGGTAGCTTGCTTGGATATGCACCTGGTGGCGTGGCAATTTATTCTTCAGATTACAATACTGCAGATGATAAAGAGTTCCCGAATGATGCCGCATTTCGGAGTTATCTAGGACGAGAATATATGGGCTATAAATGGCAGTGTGTGGAATTTGCACGTCGTTATTTATATCTCAATCATGGCGTTGTGTTTGCCGATGTTGGTATGGCGTACGAGATCTTTTCTTTACGTTTTTTACGCCAAGTGGTGAACGATGCCTTGTTGCCCTTGCAGGCATTTGCTAATGGTTGTAAACGTAAACCTCTAGCAGGCTCCTTATTAATTTGGCAAGAAGGGGGCGAATTTAAACACACGGGGCATGTGGCAATTATCACCGAGGTGTTGCCTGATCGCATTCGAATCGCCGAGCAAAATGTAATTCATTCTCGCTTGCCAAGTGGTCAGCAATGGACGCGTGAATTGCCGATGATTGTTTCAGAACAAGGCTATTTTCTACAAGATACTTTCGATGATACAACAATTCTTGGCTGGATGATTCAAACAAATGATACTGAATTTTCAGAGCCTCAACCTTTCCCAAAATCCACCGCACTTCAGTTACAAGCTCATCATGTTAACAATCACAGACAATTTAGTGGGAAATGGTTAAATGAAAATGAACCATTTGATATGGCCTATATCAAGGCGATGGGTGGGCATAAAGTGAGCCATTCTGATCAATATCGCTATTTTGCTATGTCTGAAAGTGCTCAACAGGAATTAATTCACGCCACTAACGAACTGCATTTAATGTATTTGCATGCGACAGACAAAGTACTCAAAGATGATAATCTGTTGCAGTATTTCAATATTCCGAAGCTCCTTTGGCCACGCTTAAGACTTTCTTGGCAAAATCGCCGTTATCAGACGATTACTGGTCGTCTAGATTTCTGTATGAGTGAACGAGGTTTGAAAGTCTATGAATATAATGCAGACTCAGCCTCTTGCCATGCTGAGGCAGGCGATATTATGAATCGTTGGGCAAAACAAGCTGGTGGCGTATTAGGTGAAAATCCATCCGATGGTTTACGTAATGCGTTAGCTGATTGTTGGCAACATAGTCAAGCCTCAAAATTAGTTCATATTTTGCAAGATCACGATGATGAAGAAGATTACCACGCCATGTTTATGCAACAAGCATTGGTACAAGCTGGGTTCCAAGCCAAAATTATTCATGGCACAGAAGGATTGCATTGGGATAATCATGGTCGCCTGATTGATGATGAAAATAACCAAGTTCAAACTGTTTGGAAAACCTGGGCGTGGGAAACCATGCTGGAACAACTTCGTGAAGATGCAACAGGAATGGAAGTCGCACCACCTATTCGCACTGGTTATCCTGAAGATAAAGTGCGGTTAATTGATGTACTACTTCGTCCAGAAGTGTTGGTTTATGAACCGCTTTGGACGGCAATTCCAAGTAATAAGGCGATTTTGCCTGTGCTTTGGTCTTTATTTCCTAACCATCGTTATTTGTTAGAGGCAAGTTTTCATCTCACGCCAAACTTAATTCAAAACGGCTATGCACAAAAACCAATTGCAGGTCGCCGAGGCGATAACGTTAAATTGATTGGTGAAAATAATTCCATGCTAGACACAACCGATGGACAGTTTGGTCAGCAAGATAGTATTTATCAACAGCTTTGGTGCTTACCACAAGTGGAAGATCAATATTTGCAAATCTGTACTTTTACCGTGGGAGGGCATTATGGTGGCACTTGCCTACGTTCTGATTCAGGTCGTGTCATCATGGGAAATAGTGATATGCAGCCTTTGAGGGTGTTGAAGGATAAGCAGTTCTTTGAACAGTAAAAATATGATTTAATGATTTAATTATTTAATAAAAGAGCAATTGAATCATTTTACATGAGTGAATTAAAATTATTTGTATGCATTATTGCTTCAAATTTATTATTATCTGTGCATAATTAAAAAACTTTCAGGTTTTCACTATACCTTACTCAATTTTATTTTCTCTAAAGCATTAGCACAAAGGTCTCCTTGTTTTATTTTATTAAGGAAACTTTATGCATCGAATTTATTTTTTTCGTCCAACGCTATTAGCATTAAGTCTTGCTTTAGCAGGTTCAAGTATTCAAGCATCTATGGTTCGCAATGATGTGGACTATCAATATTTCCGTGATTTTGCCGAAAATAAAGGTGTATTTTCGGTGGGGGCGAAGGATATTCCAATTTTTAATAAACAGGGTCAGCAAGTTTCAACTATGTTGCCCCATTGGGCTATGCCTGATTTACACGTAGCAAGTCGGGTAAGCGGCGTTGCGACCTTATTTAATCCTCAATACATTGCTAGCGTAAAGCATAACTTAGGTTATGGCTCAGTACAATTTGGTGAAAATAGCAACAACACTGATAATCATCACTTTAATTATCTTATTACAGAACGTAATAACCACCCTACCCTTGATTTTCATGCACCACGTTTACATAAATTAGTCACCGAAGTTGCGCCAATTTCGTTAAATAATATTGCTTTTGATAATGTTAGAAGGACTGGACCATATAATAATGCATTCTTAAATAAGAATCGTTACCCATATTTTGTGCGAGTCGGCTCTGGTACTCAATATTTACGCAGTAAGGACGGAAAAGTAAAAACGTCATTAACATCTGCGTATAACTATCTTACAGGCGGTACACCACTTAAACCTAATAGCTCAATGGATAATTGGGTGCTATTTAACGGTGATCTTTATGATACGTTAGGAACCTATGGCTTGCCAGGCGATAGTGGTTCTGCGCTTTTAGCCTATGATGCTAAAGAACAACGTTGGGTATTAGTAGGAGTATTATCAACTTATGCAGGTTATGATAGTTCAAATAATATCTATACAATTATTCAGCCCGATACCATTGAAAAAGCATTCAAGGATGATGAAATAACCGTCCAGCTAAATGCCAAAAGAATAACTTGGGATAATAAGAATAATGGAATAAGTATTTTACAAGTTGGTAATCAGAATATTACCTTACCAGTTGCTGACTTGACTAAGAAATCTCAGGATAATAATCAATTTCGCCCTTCATTAGAAAACGGTAAGACAATTCATTTTCAAGGAGGAGACGGCTCAACATTGATATTGAAAAACAATATTAATCAGGGTGCGGGGGCGTTACATTTTAATCAGAATATAACCGTTCAAGTTGATAACAATGATTATACTTGGCTTGGTTCAGGCATTGTGGTGAATGGCGATAAAACTGTTCATTGGCGCGTAAAAAATCCTATTAATGACCGTCTGTCAAAATTGGGAACAGGTACGCTATATATTGATGGTCAAGGTAAAAACCTAGGCGATATTAGTGTGGGTGATGGTACAGTTGTTCTTGATCAAAAAATGCTGAATGGACAGCAACAGGCCTTTAATCAAGTAGGAATTACCAGTGGCCGGGCAACTGTTATACTGGCAAATAACAAACAGGTTAATCCAGATAACATTTATTTTGGCTTCCGAGGAGGACGTTTAGATATAAATGGCAATAATCTAACTTTCCATCGAATTCAAAATGCAGATGAGGGTGCAAAGATTGTTAATAATAACCGCACTCAATCTGCCGACATTCACATTATTGGTCGAGATGCTCTTACTGAACAAAATATTGAATGGGTAAAATGGGGGCAAGAACCAACATCATCATTAGCTATTTATGAATACAAAAATAATTATAGAAATAACCGATTAGATTATTTCCGCCTAAAAGAAGGAAAAAATCCACGTGCTTATTTTCCTTGGGATATGGAAACAACAAATGACTGGGAATTTTTAGGTAACGACAGACAACAAGTTATAAAGAATGCACTTGCTCAAGAAAATGCAAAAAAACATTTAGATACCTTTAGTGGTTTCCTTGGTGAGTATGATTCTCAGCGTTATAACGGTGCATTAACGTTTAATTACAACCCGAATTATCACAATAGTGTGCTTGTTTTGAATGGAGGTACTAACTTAAATGGCAATTTAAACATATCTGCGGGTCATTTAGTGCTTTCTGGCATCCCAACTCCGCATGCTTACGATCATTTAAACCAAAAAGAAGTCATAGATGAAAATAGTTGGATTAATCGTCAATTCAAGGCTCATGAATTTAATGTTTCAGGTAATGGCAAATTAGAAAGTAGTCGTAATGTGAGCTTGTTAGAAGGGAATATTAATGCTCGTCATCAAGCTCAAATCCAACTCGGTTTTACTCAGAATAAATCCAATGAGTGTATCCGTGCCTCATATACAGGAATAACGAGTTGTACTGAAAATAAAATACTAAGTCAGGCAGCCTTTGATAGTGTTCCTGTAACAGTAGTAAGTGGTAATATCGATTTAAAAGAAACGAGTCAATTTAATCTAGGTAAAGCGCATTTAGTGGGGCGTGTAAATGCAACACCGATGACTCAAATTCGTTTACAACCCTATAGCCAATGGATGCTAACAGGTAATAGTTCGGTGGGAAATCTCGAATTTTCGCCCAATAGTCAAGTTACATTAAATACGGGCTATGATGAGCTAAATAAGGATTATCGTAGTTGGGTACAATTTAATGAATTGACAATAAATGGAAAATTGACGGGTAATGGGCATTTTCGTTTTTTAACTAATATTGCTGAACGTCGTGGCGATCATATTACAGTAAATGGACTAGCATCAGGAGCATATCTTCTTTCTGTGAAAAATACGGGGAGAGAACCCAATGAGGTAAACCCATTAAGTTTAGTTAAATTAAATCATCCTGAACAAGCTATTGGGGATGCGCAATTTTCTCTTGAAAATGGCTATGTCGATTTAGGGGCTTATCGTTATATTTTAACAAATCGTAGCAATGATTATCGATTATATAACCCGTTACGTGATGCAGAATTACATTCTCGGGATAACAACCAATTAATATTAAATAGTCAGCGTGAATTTGAATCGGTTCAGAATAAACTAAATAGCAAAAGACTAGAGCTTGCTAATTTAACTCGTGAATATAGTCACGCACAAAAACAAAAAACAGAAGATGATGCTCAGATTGAGCGTTTGTTAGCTGATATTCGCCAAACTAATAATCAAATTGATAATGTTTTTTATGAATATAATCGTACTTGGCGTATTCGCTTTATTAAACGTCGTAACTTATATAACCAATTTACTCAATATAAAGCACGTTTGGAAAATCAACGTAATGAGTATCGAGGCTTAAGAGCTCAGGTAGAAAAGAGTGAAAATCAAGCTCAAAAATTACTGCAAATGCTAACTGGTATGAGAAATACTGTGAATACGCTTTCGACTCAATACGATAAGTTACAAGCAGAATTTAATCGTTTAAAAAATGATTCACAAATGAATAAGGCAAGTTATGCACAGTGGCTCTGTGAAGTTCAAGGGCTTTCTTCTGATATTTGTCGTAAAGTTGCAAAAGTGGCAGATGAAAGTAACATTACTGCCTTTGAAGCGGAAATTGATGCAAACATTACACGTGTTGAATCAGCTCAACAAACTTTAATTAACGCTCAAACCTCTGGCAATCGAAGTGCGGTTAATTCTGCGCAAGTTTCCTTGAATGAGGCGGTATTAGCATTACTGAATAGTCTTGAAAAGGCTTATCAAACTGAGAAGGAAATTCAGCAATTTTTAAGTTCTCAATCTTCGACTGTTGCTCTGCCAGTGCAAGCTCAACTGATTAGTCGTTATTCCAATACGGCTTTATCAGAACTATCTGCAAATATCAATTCAGCATTGCAAATTGGACGAAATTTAGATCGTCATTTATTAAGCCAAGATAAATCAAATGTTTGGGTGAATACTGAAGCAAGTCAGAGAACTTATCGCTCTGACTATAATCGTTCATATAAGCAAAATTTAACTTTAACTCAAATCGGTGTAGCACAGGCATTAAATTCGACCATACAAATTGGTGCGGTGCTTTCTCATTCTCGTGCAAATAATGAGTTTGATGAAAATGTATCAGGTACAAGCCGACTAACTACCATAAATAGTTTTGTTAAAGGTGAGTGGAATAATGGTGTCTTTGCAAGTTTTGACTTAGGTTATGGGCACAGTCGTAACAATGTAAAATTTGATGAAGAAAACAAAACGTTCCACCGTAATATTTTTAGTGCAGGTGGAAATATTGGGGCTTCTTTGGACTGGGGAATTCACGTCACACCTTCAATTGGTATACGCTACTACAGTCTATCTAGCACAAACTACCAATTAGACGGTGCAAATATCAACAGTAAAACGTTACATTTAACTACTTACCGTGCTGGTGTAATGTTAGATAAAACGTTTGATATAAATGGTGTAAAATTCACCCCAAGTTTCTCAAGCAATTACTATGATACCACTCAACGAAAACTTGCCATTGAGAGAGTATTAAGCGTCAATGATGTCGCATTAAAACAACAATTTGGACGTTATTTTACTCATGAACTTGGTTTTAATGCGCAGATGAAACAGTGGAATATAAGCACGAATATTGGAATGCTTAAGGGCTCTGATGTTGCACCACAGAAATTTGCTTCATTAAAGGTCGGTTTTACTTGGTAGCATTATCTAGTAAGTAAATAAAAAAAGTACGGCTATATTTGATCTGCCCCCCAAAAGTTGGACTAACCAAACCAACAATTGAGGTGCAGATTTTTTATGGGTAAACACTACACAATCGAATTTAAATTACAGGCTCTCCAACCTATTTTGAATGGGAAAATGAGTATTAGAGAAGCCGCGCGCTTTTACAATATTCCCTCCAACGCCTTAGTTGGGACATGGTTGAAACGGTTTGAAAAAAATGGCATAAATGGATTGATTCCCCGTAAACCATCAGGACGACCGCCGATGAAACCTAAATATGCCAGAATGCCACCGCCACCCAAAACTGAAGAAGACCGTTTACGTTTGAGAATTTTACAGCTTGAAGCGGAGGTAGCCTACCTAAAGGAGTTGAGAAGGCTCAGACTTCAGGACGAAGCCGAGCAACGGAAATTATCCAAAGGTTGAGAACGCATTATCCCTTAACATGGCTATTGAGTTTTGCACGATTAGCGCGTAGTACGTTCTTTTCCCAACTTCAAGTTAAGCCAGATAAAGACAAGGCCCTTATAAAGACATTAATCCTGATTACGGCTATCTACGCATTCATGCCTGTTTGTCAGGCGTGAATCATAAAAAAGTCCAACGTTTAATGCAGGCAATTGGGCTTCAAGTGCGGTCAAGAAAAAGCAAGAAATTTACCATCTATCGAGGCACGATAGGCCATATTGCTCCAAATCATCTTGAACACGGTTTTAGTGCAACAGCCCCGAAACAAAAATGGGTAACCGATATTACCGAGTTTAAGGCGAAAGATGGAGGTAAAGTCTATTTATCTCCAATTTTAGACTTATTTAACAATGAGATAGTCTCCTATAACCTCAGCTATTCCCCAAACTGGGAGCAAGTAGAGGGCATGTTAATGCAAGCCGTCAAAAGGTTAAATAAAGCTTGTGGCATCATTCAAAGTATGTCGAGAAAAGGGAATTGCTTGGACAATGCCGAGATGGAAAGTTTCTTTGGGCGATTAAAAACGGAATGTTTTTATGGTCGGGAATTTAACAGTAGAGAAGAGATAGTTGATGCTGTCAGAGATTACTATAATCATTGACGGACTCAAGTAAAATTAAAAGGACTGAGTCCGATACAATATCGAAAACAATCCTTTAAATAACAGTCTAACTTTTTGGGGTCAGATCATATTTTGCCGTACTTTTTTATTAGTAGTAAATAAACTCTATCCATAATAAGAATATAAACGCAACATCACACTTTTATATTAGTTCTGCAGCAATCTTTCTCGCTAAACGATCAACTTCCAATACATCCTCAATATATTGAATAGTTTGCGGTGTAATCTTCTCAATAGTACGCTCATTAATTTTTGCAATATCCATAAAGCTAATTTGACAATCTAAAAATGCTTGTACGGCAATTTCATTAGCTGCATTCATTGCTGTTGTCGCATATTGACCCGCAGCAAAGGCATCAATAGCTAGTTTTAAATTTGGATAACGATTAAAATCAGGTTCAATAAACGTCAGTTCTTTGACTTTAAAGAAATCAAGTGGTTCTACCCCAGCAAAAGTGCGGTGAGGATATGCCATAGTTTCTGCAATTGGCGTACGCATATCTGGATTTCCCATTTGAGCAATGACTGAGCCATCAACATAACGTACCATAGAATGAATAATTGATTGTGGATGGATAATGACTTCCATTTCTTCCGCACTTGCGTTGAAAAGCCAGCGAGCTTCAATGTATTCTAAGCCCTTATTCATCATTGTAGCTGAATCGACAGAGATTTTTTTACCCATAAACCAATTAGGGTGTGCAACCGCTTGTTCTGGTGTGATGTTGGTGAATTGTTCAAGTGGCGTGTAACGGAATGGCCCGCCAGAACCAGTGAGTATAATTTTACTTACACCTAATTCAGAAAGTGGGCAAAAACCAATTTTTTCTTGTGCTTCTGGCGGTAATGATTGAAAAATCGCATTATGTTCACTATCTACTGGTAAAAGCTTCGCACCGTAGTTTTTTACGGCATCAATAAAAAGCTGTCCGCAGGTTACCAATGATTCTTTATTTGCCAGTAATACCCGTTTACCTGCTTTAACCGCTGAAAGAGTCGGTAACAATCCTGCAGCTCCAACAATCGATGCCATTATCTGATCAGCATCTGGATGTGCAGCAAGTTCACAAATAGCTTGTTGTCCTTCCAACACTTCTATTGGAATATGATGTGCAATTAATTTCTCACGTAAAATTTTAGCGGCATTCACATCATCAAGAGCCGCAAAGTGTGGTCGGAATTTTATGCATTGTTCAAACATTGCTTCTACATTTTTTCCGCCTACGAGTGCAAATGCATGATATTTCTGAGGGTTATTTTCGATAACGGAAAGGGTGCTCTTACCTATTGATCCCGTTGAACCAAGAATGACAATGTTTTGTTTTTGCATAGAATCTTTACCGCACTTTTGTTGATTATATTTTTATTGGTACGTCTAAATTCGCATACCTAATAAAATAAAGGCAGACAAAACTGTCTGCCTTTCGCATTTTTTATGATTAGAAATCCATTAATTCTTTTTCTTTATCCGCTAATACTTCATCTACTTTTTTAATGTAAATGTCTGTGATTTTTTGGATTTCTTCTTCTGCTTTATGTTGTTCGTTTTCACTAATTTCTTTGTCTTTTAATAATGCTTTGATTTTATCATTCGCATCACGACGCACATTACGAACCGCAACTTTACCTTGTTCACCTTCGCCTTTTACAATTTTGATTAAATCGCGACGACGTTCTTCTGTT
The DNA here is from genome assembly GCF_006384255.1 of Haemophilus seminalis. Lineage (GTDB taxonomy): Bacteria > Pseudomonadota > Gammaproteobacteria > Enterobacterales > Pasteurellaceae > Haemophilus > Haemophilus seminalis. The sequence continues at coordinate 98,576 of NZ_VCED01000003.1, read as the reverse complement.
AATGGAGGAAGCGGAACACGGATTGTAGTACCCGCTGAAGATGGGTTTAAACCTAAATCTGAGGTTAAAATTGCTTTTTCTACCGCAGAAATTAAAGAACGATCAAAAACGGTTACAGCTAAAGTACGCGCATCCTCCGCCACTACGTTTGCTAATTGGCGAAGTGGCGTCGCTGCACCATAATATTCAACTTGAATTGCATCAAGTAAACTCGGTTGTGCACGACCAGTACGGATTTTTGAAATATGGCCTTTTAATGCTTCAAGGCTTTTTTCCATACGATCTTGAGCATCTTTTTTAATTTGGTTAAGCATTGCATTGTCCTTTTTAATTGACGAAAGTTAAAACACAGTGATTTTACTGGATTTTTGTCAATTTTTGAATACATTTATCAGCTTGAAAACAGATAAAAAATGACCGCACTTCAGTTACCCAAAGTGCGGTTAATATTTTTAGTATTTTTAATTAAGCTTTAGGACCAGCTGCAATTAAAGCTTTTCCTTCTTCGTTAGTTGCATATTTAACAAAGTTTTTCACAAAACGACCTGCTAAGTCTTCAGCTTTTGATTGCCATTGTGCTTTATCTGCGTAAGTATCGCGAGGATCTAAGATTGCAGAGTTTACACCTGGTAATGCTTTAGGAATGGCTAAGTTGAAGATTGGCAATTCGCCCATTTCAGCTTTTTCAATTGAGCCATCTAAGATTGCATCAATAATTCCGCGAGTATCTTTGATTGAGATACGTTTGCCTGTACCATTCCAACCAGTATTCACTAAGTAAGCTTCAGCACCGGCTGCTTGCATACGTTTTACTAACACTTCTGCATATTGAGTTGGGTGAAGCGTTAAGAATGCTGCTCCGAAACATGCTGAGAAAGTTGGAGTTGGTTCAGTAATACCACGCTCAGTACCTGCTAATTTTGCTGTGAAACCAGATAAGAAGTAGTATTTAGTTTGTTCTGGTGTCAATTTAGATACTGGTGGTAATACGCCAAATGCATCTGCAGTTAAGAAAATAACTTTAGTTGCGTGACCAGCACGAGAAACTGGTTTTACAATGTTATCGATGTGATAAATTGGGTAAGACACGCGAGTATTTTCTGTTTTTGAACCGTCGTCAAAATCAACAGAACCATCTGCACGAACAACTACGTTTTCTAATAATGCGTCGCGACGGATAGCGCGGTAAATATCCGGTTCATTTTCTTCTGAAAGGTGAATGGTTTTTGCATAGCAACCACCTTCAAAGTTAAAGATACCAACATCATCCCAACCGTGTTCATCGTCACCGATTAATTCACGTTTTGGATCGGTTGAAAGGGTTGTTTTACCTGTGCCAGATAAGCCGAAGAAGATTGCTACATCGCCATCTTTACCAACGTTAGCTGAGCAGTGCATTGCACCTACACCTTTAAGTGGTAGGAAGTAGTTCATCATTGAGAACATACCTTTTTTCATTTCACCGCCGTACCAAGTACCACCGATTAATTGAATACGCTCAGTTAAGTTGAAGGCAACGAAGTTTTCTGAATTTAAACCTTGTTCTTTCCAGTTTGGATTGGTTACTTTAGAACCATTCATTACAACGAAATCTGGTTCAAAATTTTTGAGTTGTTCTTCAGTTGGGCGAATAAACATGTTTTTCACAAAGTGTGCTTGCCATGCAACTTCAGTTACAATACGTACTGCAATACGGTCGTGTTCGCTAGCGCCACAGAAACCATCAACTACAAATAAGCGTTTACGAGAGAGTTGGTTAGTTACCAAGTCTTTTAAGCTTTGCCATGTAGCTTGGTTCATTGGTTTGTTGTCATTTTTCGCTGCTTCAGATGTCCACCAAACAGTATCTTTGGTTTTTTCATCTAATACGATATATTTATCTTTTGGTGAACGGCCAGTGAAGATCCCAGTATCTACAGCTACTGCACCAGTCGTAGTTAAAGTACCTTTTTCAAAGCCTTCTAAACCTGGATTGGTTTCTTCTTCGAACAATTGCTCGTAGCTTGGATTGTAGACAACTTCTTTTACGTCATAAATGCCTAGCGCTTCAAGTTCTTTTACTACTTTGTTTAAGTATGTCATAAGTCACCTCTAATATTTAAGATTAAAATTTAACTGTTGCCTATTCTAAAGAATGTCAATGTAAAAAAATGTTAACTAGATCTCATTTTTGAAAAATTATAGCTCTTCATTACCTATTTTTAGGTGTATTGATGACGTAGATCAAAAATCCCGACATAGCGTCGGGATTGTTTTTAAAGTTTTGTTGATTTTAATTTTTCAATCGCTTCTTTATTAAAGAAGTAGTGTGTACCACAGCACTCACACTGCATATCAATACTGCCTTTATGCTCGGCTAATATTTCATCAATTTCTTCATCGGAGATGAGCAGTAATGCAGAACCAGAACGCTCTGCTGAGCAGCCACAGAAAAATTGTACATCTTGTGCTGGATAAAGATTGACGGTTTCTTCGTGATATAAACGATAGAGTAACTCTTCTGCTGGGAGGCCAAATAATTCTTCGTCTTTTACTGTTGCTGCGAGCGTAGTTAAATGCTCAAAATCTTCTGATGTACCAGAACCATCAGGCATAATCTGTAATAGCATACCTGCTGCCACCGGCTTTCCTTCATATTCTCCAGTACGAATAATTAATTGAGTTTGAAGCTGTTCTGAGCGTACAAAATAATCTTCTAAGCATTCTGTGATCGTTGGTTTATCCAGACTAATTACACCTTGATAGCGTTCGCCCTCTTTTGGTGCAATAGTAATGACCAATACGCCTTTACCAATCATATTGTGCAGACTCATATTTTCAGTGATGTTCCCATCCACTCGAGCAAGGGCGCGGATTTGTTGTTGATCATTGCCATTTACTAATGCTAAGCGTAATGGGCCATCGCCTTGAATTTGTACGGTGATATTGCCGTCAAATTTTAGTGTGGCTGTAAGCAAATTAGTCGCCACCATCATTTCACCCAATAAATCCTGTACTGCTTTAGGATAGTGATGGATATTTAATGTATCAGTAAATGTTTTATTTAAGCGAACCCATTCCCCACGAACCGCACGATTTTGGAAAAGATAACGGTAAAGCTTGTCATTGTCTTGAATATGTTTTTCCTGTTCTGTCATTAACTATTTCTCATCGATAATACATTGAAAAATATGCGGTAATTTTGCATACTTCTATGAGTTTAAACCTCAATAACTATATCCTAGTCTCTAAAATTATTAAATTGGAATGGTTGGCCTAATTCAGCACCTTTAACAAGTTGAATGACTGCCTGTAAGTCATCGCGTGACTTACCTGTCACGCGCACTTGTTCACCTTGAATTTGAGTTTGAACTCTGATTTTAGAATCTTTTACCAATTTAGTAATCTTCTTCGCCATCTCTGTTTCAATACCCTGTTTAAGTTTGATTTCTTTACTATAAAGTTTACCGTGGTGTTCGCTTTCTGCAGGAATATCTAAAGAACTGTGCTCAATACCACGTTTAATACAAGATCCAATTAAAATCTCAATTAATTGCTCAAGTTGGAAATCAGATTCTGTGGTAATTTTAATCGTTTCATTTTTTTCATTTAATTCAATTACCGCTTCTACACCACGAAAATCATAACGCGTGCTAAGCACACGGTTGGCATTTTCCACTGCATTACGGACTTCGTGTAAAGTAATTTCAGAAACAATATCAAAAGATGGCATAGTCTTCTCCCATTTTATTAAATTCGATCATTGGCACTTAAAAGGCATAAAAGTGCGGTTAAGTCGGCGAAGTTTATCACAATTTGCGCTTGTTGTTGCACTTTAGGTTTAGCATGGAACGCAATACCTAGCCCCGCCACATTCATCATTGCCAAGTCATTCGCACCGTCGCCGATAGCAATAGAATGTTGTGAATCAATACCGTATTCCTCTAATAAATGTTGCAACGTTTTAGCTTTGTATTGGGCATCAACCACATCGCCTTTAACTAAGCCAGTGAGTTTTCCATCCTCAATATCAAATTGATTGGATGCAGCAAAATCAAGCTGTAATAAGTCTTTCAAATAATCCGCAAAATAAGTAAATCCGCCTGAAGCAATTGCGGTTCTCCAGCAATATTTTTGTAAGGTTTGGATCGTTCCAACTAATCCAGGCATTAGTGGTAAATTCTCTCTAACTTGCTGCAAAATGCTTTCTGGCGCACCTTTTAATGTCCCCACTCGACGACGCAAACTTTGCTCGAAATCTAATTCACCTCTCATTGCCCTTTCCGTAATCGCAGAAACAAGTTCGCCAACACCCGCTAGTTTCGCAATTTCATCAATACACTCAATTTGAATCGCGGTAGAATCCATATCCATCACCAACAACCCTGCTTGAGACAATTTAGGTCTGAAATCTAATTTAGCTATATCTACTTCAACGTCATGAGCAAAGTTAAGGAAGTCAGCAACCCATTGACCTTTCAATAAGACGACAATATTTTGCTCTACCATCCAAACATCTATAATCTGGAAATTTTGACCGCACTTTTGTTGAAATTTTTCCAGTTTAGTCATGTCCAACTTTGTGCCGTATAAGATAAAAGGTTCCCCATTCTGTATAGGTTCCTCATTAGCCAAAAGTGCGGTAGGAAATTGTGGGTATTTTTGTGTAATGCTTTCGAAACATTGAATTTGCATAAAAATCCTGTAAATTGTGGCAACTGGAAAGATTTTAACCGATGTGAGTTGAAAAAGTGCAAATAATTAAAGAAAAACTAATCAAATCAACCATGCTTGCAACGATTATTGTGCTAAGCCTAACTGCACTTGGTATTATCTTATTTGGTGTAAAACAATTTAAGCTAAGTTCACAATTTGCAAGCGTAAACCAAGTGGCGAACATCTCACATATTTTGGTTCGTCAACAAGCCAATTTATTTTCAGTTTTACTCACAAACAATGCCAAAACAGAGCAATTAACGGATAATCTTGATCAAATAGTCAAAGAAGACTTTATTTTAGATGCCAGCTTATACGATGGCGAAGGAAAATTACTGGCTCAAAGTCGCGAAATGCTCAATTCACCCGATACAAACAATCAACAAATTGTAGAGCCACTTTACGCCCAAAGCGGCATTAAAGGATTTTTACGCGTCACTATTGATGCGCAATATACGCAATCTAACCAATCAAAAATTAATCAAATTTTTCACCAATTATATGGTGAACTCATTATTGTCTTTTTACTTGGTGCGGTGATGGCAAGCTCTATTCATTATTTTTTAAGTCACTATCGACGGACTTACCGCAAATCTAAAGAGAAAAAAAGTGCGGTAAATTTGAAAGTAAAATCGAGTAGTACGCGTTTTCACCAGCGTCGCCGTAGAATTTGATTATTGTCACAAACTATTAAATTGAGTGCGGATTTTTGCTAAATTTCCTTCAGAAATAAGGTAGAATGCGCAAGATTATTTTTTCAAAGCGAATTATAACAGGAGAACAAAATGGCAACTCGTAGACAATTAGCCAATGCAATTCGTTTCTTATCAATGGATGCTGTGCAAAAAGCTAAATCTGGTCACCCTGGTGCACCAATGGGAATGGCAGATATTGCAGAAGTATTATGGCGTGACTTTTTAAAACACAATCCGACCAATCCTAAATGGGCTGACCGAGATCGTTTTGTACTTTCTAACGGCCATGGTTCTATGTTGATTTATAGCCTTTTACATTTAACTGGCTATGATCTTTCTATCGACGATTTAAAACAATTCCGTCAATTACATTCTAAAACTCCTGGCCACCCAGAATATGGTTATGCACCAGGTGTTGAAACCACGACAGGTCCATTAGGTCAAGGTATCACTAATGCAGTAGGGATGGCGATTGCAGAGAAAACCTTAGCGGGCCAATTTAACCGTGAAGGTCATGAAATCGTTGATCACCACACTTATGTATTCTTAGGTGATGGCTGTTTAATGGAAGGGATTTCTCACGAGGCTTGCTCTTTAGCAGGCACATTAGGTCTTGGCAAATTAATCGCATTCTACGATGACAACAACATTTCGATTGATGGTCATGTTGATGGTTGGTTCAGCGATGATACCGCAGCACGTTTTGAAGCTTATGGCTGGCAAGTAATCCGTAATGTGGATGGCCACAATGCAGAACAAATTCGTCAGGCTGTTGTACTTGCACAATCAGAAAAAGAAAAACCGACTTTAATTATTTGTAAAACAATCATTGGTTTTGGCTCGCCAAACAAATCTGCATCACATGATTGTCACGGTGCACCATTAGGCGATGAAGAAATTGCATTAACCCGCAAAGCCTTAAACTGGGATTACGCACCATTTGAAATTCCAGCTGAATACTATGCTGAATGGTCTGCAAAAGAAAAAGGCGCGGCAGCAGAAAAATCTTGGGAAGAAAAATTTGCCGCTTATGCGAAAGCATATCCTGAACTTGCCGCAGAGTTTACACGTCGTGTAAACGGTGAATTACCAGCAAACTGGGCGGCTGAATCCAAAGCGTTCATTGAGAAATTACAAGCAAATCCAGCAAGCATTGCAAGCCGTAAAGCATCACAAAATGCAATCGAAGCGTACGCTCATGTGTTACCTGAATTCTTGGGTGGTTCTGCAGACTTAGCAAGCTCTAACTTAACGTTATGGAGTGGTTCTAAACCTATTCGTGCGCATGAAAACGTAGGTGGTAACTACATCAACTACGGTGTTCGTGAATTTGGTATGTCTGCCATTATGAACGGTATTGCCTTGCACGGCGGTTTCATTCCTTACGGCGCAACCTTCTTAATGTTCTACGAATATGCACACAACGCAGTACGTATGGCTTCATTAATGAAACAACGCTCATTATTCGTTTATACTCACGACTCCATCGGTTTAGGTGAAGATGGTCCAACTCACCAACCAGTGGAACAAACTGCATCACTACGCTTAATTCCAAACCTTGAAACATGGCGCCCATGTGACCAAGTGGAATCAGCTATCGCATGGCAACAAGCGGTTGAGCGTCAAGATGGCCCAAGTGCATTGATCTTTACCCGTCAAAACTTAGCACAAATGGACCGCACTTCTGCACAATTAGATGCAGTTAAACGCGGTGCTTATGTGTTAAAAGACTGTGATGGCACACCTGAGTTAATCTTCATTGCAACAGGTTCTGAAGTAGAATTAGCGGTGAAAGCGGCTGAAGCATTAAGTGCAGAAGGTAAAAAAGTACGTGTCGTATCTATGCCAAGCACTAACCGTTTTGATAAACAAGATGCAGCTTACTGTGAAAGCGTATTACCTGCATCTGTAACCAAACGTGTTGCGATTGAAGCGGGTATTTCTGACTTCTGGTATAAATACGTTGGATTCAACGGACGTGTAATAGGTATGAATAGTTTCGGTGAATCTGCACCAGCGGATCAATTATTCAAACTCTTTGGCTTCACTGTTGAAAACGTGGTAGCGAAAGCGAAAGAGATTTTATAATTCCCTCATGATAAAAAGCGGTCAGAAAAAACCTGATCGCTTTTGATTTTCTTAAACTTCACATCAAATAGCAATATTTCCAAAATTATGTCAGAATTCATTGCATTTTGCGGATCGGTATCCATCGTTTATTTTTGACCGCACTTTTAAGGAATCCACATGACTGTACCAACCTTATATCAGTGTCCTAAAGCCGAATTGATTTATCCTGATAGACCTAATAAATCTTATGCAGCAAAACGTTTACGTTATCGTCTTCGTTCACTCTTACATTGGCAAACAATAAAAAAATTTGAAGCCTTCGTTAATCAAACTCCAGTTCTGATTAGCTTGCTAACACAACGTCCCAATTATAGCTATCCCTTAGTTCATCGTTTTTTAGATAAACGTTTCAATACCCAAAAACGTTTATCAACCATTTGTGATAATTTTCTATTTGTACCACAAAAATTATCAAACCTATCTCCTTCTATTTTGGAAACCCCCATTTCTTTTGGTGAAATTATTCCTGATTTTGAATTGCTATTCATGCTAAGCAATCACCAACCCATGGAAGGTTTTTGGACATTAGAGTTACGTTATAAACCCACTGATGCTGAAGTTTATCTACTCACATTTGGGAAGTTAGAGGAGGCATTGCTTATTGCTGTTGTGCAAGGCCCAAATTTTGAAGGCGCTAAAGAAATGGTAAAACAACTCACTAAAACTTGCCACGGATTACGCCCAGCCTATCTAATGGTTGAAATAATGAAATCGCTCACAAAAATATTAGGCTATGACAAACTTTATGGTATTCCTCAAAAATACCAAAATAAGTCTCGCTTTGTTCAAAGTAAACATTTCGTGGTTGATTATGACGCCATATTTTCAGAAGCTGGTGGTGAACGAAAAAATTATTGGATGTTACCTCTTATTAGAGATACAAACCTAGACGATGTTCCAAGTAAAAAACGCTCAATGTATCGTAAACGTTATGCTATGTTAGATGAAATTGAAACCACACTTAAAAATAAACTTCAAATGTAAATCTTCCGTGCAGATCAATGTCTGCACCTATTTTTTCTATTGAAAAATTTTTCCTTTTCGTCATAAATTTATGCTATCGTAGCTGAGATTATTTATTCCATTTCATTTGAATAGGAGAGACTGATGACAACTCAATTAGATTCACTTCGTAATATGACCGTTGTGGTTGCTGATACTGGCGATATTGAGGCCATAAAAAAATACCAACCACAAGATGCGACAACTAACCCATCTTTAATTTTAAGTGCATCTGCCCTACCACAATATTCACCACTTATTGACGAAGCTGTTTCTTACGCGAAAGCACAAAGCAATGACAAATTCCAACAACTCATCGATGCAGAAGATAAATTAGCGGTAAACATTGGTTTAGAAATTTTAAAAATCGTTCCGGGACGTATTTCTACTGAAGTGGATGCGCGCCTTTCTTACAACACACAAGCAACAGTTGAAAAAGCACGCAAATTAATTGCACTTTACAATGCTGCGGGTATTTCAAATGATCGCATTCTGATCAAAATTGCATCAACATGGCAAGGTATCCGAGCTGCAGAAATCCTTGAAAAAGAAGGCATCAACTGTAACTTAACCTTATTATTCTCTGAAGCTCAAGCTCGTGCTTGTGCAGAAGCAGGCGTTTACTTAATTTCTCCATTCGTAGGCCGTATTTTAGACTGGTACAAAGCAAACTCCGACAAAAAAGAATATGCGCCAGCAGAAGACCCAGGCGTTATTTCTGTTACCAAAATCTATAATTACTACAAAGAATATGGCTACAACACTGTTGTGATGGGCGCAAGCTTCCGTAATGTAGGTGAAATTACTGAACTTGCAGGTTGCGATCGTTTAACTATTGCACCGGCATTGCTGAAAGAATTACAAGAAAATTCAACCGCACTTGTACGTAAACTAGAATACAAAGGCGAAGTAAAAGCGAAACCACAACCTCTTACTGAAGCTGAATTCTATTGGCAACATAATAGCGATGCGATGGCAGTAGAAAAATTAGCAGATGGTATTCGGAAATTTGCTGTTGACCAAGAAAAATTGGAGACTATGCTTTCATCAAAACTTTAGTCATATGAAAGTGCTAACATATCTTTATGTCAAAACTCGCCATATATGGCGAGTTTTTTTATTGAGAAATTAAAAATGAATTATTTCTGTATTGTTTCTTCTCTATCTTGATGTAAATCATCCTCATCGATTAACAATTCTGCCGTTTCATCATTTAAAGCTTGAGCATCAGCATGAGGTTTAATAAAAGGTTTTGGCGTCCAATACTTTTTTACAATTTCATTAGAAAAACCATGTAATACCTCTTCATTTAAACGAGCTTGGTCTAAAGCGCGAACTTCATTAATTACTTCATCTACCTCAATTTTATCAATACCTAATTTAATTAAGGTTGCTCGGCTCAAACTAATTGCTGATTCAAAAGTTTCACGAACAATAAAATCAACATCTTGTTTAATTAAACTTACTGTCGTTTTTCTATCGTAAGTACGTGTTAAAATCGGCAAATGTGGATAAGCTTCTTTAAGTTGGCTAATAATCGTTTCAATACGCGCGGTATCATTAATTCCAATTACCACACATTTTGCTTTTTCAATGCCTGCTGCATGAAGAACATCTAAACGAATACCATCCCCATAGTAAACCTTAAAACCAAATTTTGCAGCCGCACGAATATTTTCAATATTACGATCAATCACTGAAACGCTGATGCCACGGATTAATAAAGTTTGACACACAATTTGACTAAACCGTCCAAATCCAATCACTAGTACGTTATCTTCCAAGTCAACAATGGGGTCAAGCTCACTCACACTCGCCTGATTAGGATGCTTGTTTTCAGAACGTTGTATTAATTTTCGTGATAACTGTGCAATTAATGGTGAAAAAAGCATAGACATAATAACTGCAGCAGTAAAAGTCGCATTCTGATGATCGCTCATGACTCCTGCGGTCGTTGCAGCAGAAAAAAGCACAAATGCAAATTCACCGCCATGAGCCATCAAAGACATTCTTCCCACTGCTTCTCGATGATCTAAATGTGTTACTCGGGCAATCAAATAAACAGAAAATGCTTTACCAATAATATAAAGGAAGACAATACCAAGTAATAATAGCCAATGATTAAACACTAAACGTAAATCCAATGACATGCCCACGCCCATAAAAAACAGTCCAAGCAATAAACCACGAAATGGCTCGATATCAGCTTCTAATTGATGGCGAAACGAAGATTCTGAAAGCATTACTCCAGCAACAAATGCCCCCATGGCCATAGAAAGCCCCCCCAATTCCATGGCTAATGCTGCGCCAAGTACAACCAATAATGCGGCGGCCGTCATCGTTTCTCGAATATGAGCTTTAGAAATCAAACGAAATAACGGATTCATCAACCACTTACCAGCTACAATCAAACCGATTACTGCCCCTAAAGCAATACCAATCGACATCCAGCCCGTATGTTCTGCTGCTTCAGAATGGGGAGCCAAAAATGCAACGAAAGCCAATAATGGAACAATGGAAATATCTTCAAAAATTAATGTAGAAATAACTCTCTGCCCTTTAGATGTACTGGTAATACAACGTTCTTCTAAAGCCTGCATCACAATAGCTGTAGAGGAAAGCGTAAACCCCATCCCCGCAATAAAAGCCACTTCTTTTGGTAAACGTAGTAAATAAATTCCAGCTAAAGTAAGTAATGCACCACAGCATCCCACTTGCAAAAAACCACGTACAAAAATTGCTTTTCTCATTGCCCAAAGACGCTCAGGATGCATTTCAAGACCAATAATAAATAAAAACATTACCACACCAAGCTCAGCCAAATGCACAACTGCAGTAGGATCTTGAATTATGCCAAACACGGAAGGCCCAATTAGACAACCAGCCACCAAATAACCTAACACACTACCAAGACCAAGGTGTTTAAATAGTGGCACAATGGTTACACTGGAGGCGAGTAAAATAACGGTTTTGATGAGTTCATGGTTAGCTAGATGCTCAATAGTATTCGACATAAAAACGCTCAATAAAACTGAAGTGTAGCTTGTATTTTAGCCTGTTTTATTAAAATAAAGAACACATCAATTATCTAAACTTGCTATAATTCTTCACAACTTTTAACCGCACTTTTACTTATGACGTTACAATTTAATATCGTCGCCTTATTATTGGTGATTTTAATTATTCTCGGATTACTCAGCCATAATAGCGCAATAACAATTTCTGCTGCCGTCTTGCTCATTATGCAACAAACTTTTTTATCACAGTATATTCCTTGGATCGATCAATATGGTTTAAAACTGGGAATTATGGTTTTAACCCTCGGTGTCCTCAGCCCTTTAGTGTCAGGGAAAATTCCATTGCCTGAACTTTCTGCTTTTATTCACTGGAAAATGTTTTCCTCTATCGGAGTTGGTATTTTTGTAGCCTGGCTTGCAGGCCAAGGTGTTGACTTAATGACAAATCAACCCGTTCTCGTCACAGGGCTTATGATTGGTACGGTTATCGGCGTATCTTTCTTTGGCGGCATCCCCGTTGGTCCACTTATTGCTGCTGGTATATTAGCTTTACTTTTAGGGAAAATTTAAATGAAAAACAAATATCTCACTCTTGCAGCTTTAAGTAGTTTCTTCTGTGTCGCACTAGGCGCATTTGCAGCTCATGGTTTAAGCCATGTATTAGAAGCCAAAGCATTATCATGGATTGATACGGGTTTAAAATATCAAATGTTCCATACTATTGCAGTACTTGCCGTTGCATTATCTACTTTACGTGACAAAAAATTCGCCCGATTATCCATGTCTTCTTGGTTAATTGGAACCTTATTATTTAGTGGAAGTTTATACGCACTCGCTTTCGGAGCAAGCAATGCAATAGTGTGGATTACGCCTATTGGCGGAACTTTATTTTTAATCGGATGGATTAGCTTAGCTTACGGAAGTTTCAAAAGTAAATCGCTATGAAAAACAGATCGGTAAAACACGCATTAACCCCTTTACAACAATCTCTTTTTTCTCAATTAAATGACATCATGTTGGTAGATAAACGCCGTTTATCCGCCCGTATTCATGGTATTGGAAAAATAAAGAGCCAAGAGGCCCAACAAGCCGTTATTACAGAAATCCAGCTGCAGATTGAACAGGCTCAATTACGTGTAGAAAATCGTAAAAGTGCGGTCAAAAATCCGATTGTTTTTCCAGAGAGTTTGCCGGTTAGCCAACGTAAAGCAGAAATTCAAAAACTGCTTTCTGAACATCAGGTCATTGTGGTGGCAGGGGAAACTGGTTCGGGTAAAACCACCCAATTGCCGAAAATGTGTTTGGAATTAGGTTTCGGCAATTTAGGCATGATTGGTCATACTCAACCACGCCGTATTGCTGCTCGTTCGGTGGCGGCGCGTATTGCTGACGAACTGGAAACGGAGCTAGGCGGTTTAGTTGGTTATAAGGTTCGTTTTAACGATCAAATCAGTGATGATACACAAATCAAATTGATGACTGACGGGATCCTGTTAGCAGAAATTCAAAATGATCGTTTCCTCAATCAATATTCTTGCCTGATTATTGATGAAGCCCATGAACGCAGCTTGAACAACGATTTTATTCTTGGTTATCTGAAACAGCTTCTGCCACGTCGTCCGGACTTAAAAGTCATTATCACCTCCGCCACCATTGATGTGGAACGTTTTTCCAAACATTTTAACAATGCGCCGATTATCGAAGTCTCGGGCAGAACTTATCCTGTGGAAGTGCGTTATCGCCCACTTGCAGAGGAAGACAATCAAGATCAGCTGCAAGGCATTCTCAATGCGGTGGATGAACTGCAAGCAGAAGGTCGGGGCGATATTTTGATCTTTATGAACGGTGAGTGTGAAATTCGCGATACCGCCGAAGCTTTACAAAAACAAAATCTAAAATACACGGAAATTCTACCGCTCTTTGCACGCTTGTCTGCGCAAGAACAGAATAAAATTTTCCATCCTAGCGGATTAAATCGCATCGTGTTGGCGACCAACGTCGCAGAAACCTCATTGACTGTGCCAGGCATTAAATATGTGATTGACCCAGGTACAGCGCGAATTTCCCGTTATAGCTATCGCACCAAAGTACAACGTTTACCGATTGAACCCATTTCACAGGCATCTGCTAATCAGCGTAAAGGTCGTTGTGGTCGTGTAAGTGAAGGGATTTGTATTCGTTTATATTCGGAAGAGGATTTTAATTCTCGTCCAGAGTTTACCGATCCTGAAATTCTACGGACTAATTTAGCCTCCGTTATTTTGCAAATGACGGCATTGGGTTTGGATGATATTGAAGCGTTCCCATTTGTTGATGCGCCAGATAAACGCCATATTCAAGATGGTATAAAACTGTTGGAAGAATTAGGTGCGTTTGAAATGATTCGCACCAAAGCAGGCGAGAAACGTCAATTAACGGCTGCTGGTCGTCAATTAGCTCAACTCCCTGTGGATCCACGTTTAGCAAAAATGTTGCTGAGTGCAGTCTCACAAGGTGCGTTGCATGAAGTGATGATTATTGTTTCGGCGTTATCCATCCAAGATCCGCGTGAACGTCCGACAGAAAAACAGCAGGCTTCCGATGAAAAACATCGTCGTTTTGCCGATAAAAAATCAGATTTCTTGGCGTTCTTGAATCTCTGGAATTATGTGCAAGAACAGCAAAAAGCATTGACGAAAAACCAATTCCGCCGTCAGTGCCAAAAGGATTTTTTAAATTATCTTCGCATTCGCGAATGGCAGGATATTTATCAACAAATTCGCCTTGCCGTGCGTGAAATGGGCTTGCCGATTAATTCCGAAAAAGCAGAATATCAGCAAATTCATACCGCACTTTTAAGCGGCTTGCTTTCTCATATCGGTTTAAAAGAAGCGGAGAAACAACAATATCTTGGTGCACGTAATGCCCATTTTGCAATTTTCCCCAATTCTGTGCTTTTCAAAAAACAACCGAAATGGGTGATGGCGGCAGAGTTAGTGGAAACCTCCAAACTTTGGGGGCGTATGGTAGCGGAAATTGAGCCAGAATGGATTGAGCCACTTGCCGAGCATCTAATTAAAAAATCCTATTCAGAACCGCGTTGGTCAAAATCTCGTGGCGCGGTGATTGCAGATGAAAAAGTCACGCTTTATGGTGTGCCGATTGTGGCTGCACGGCCAGTGAATTACGGTGCTATTGAGCCAACGGTAAGCCGCGAGATCTTTATTCAATCAGCCTTAGTGGAAGGGGATTGGAATACCAAACATAAATTCTTCAAAGAAAATCAACGACTCGTTCGAGAAGTAGAAGAGTTGGAACACAAAAGCCGCCGCCGTGATATTTTGGTGGACGACCGTACGCTTTTTGAATTTTACGATCAGCGTATTGGTACGGAAGTGTTTTCCCAAAAACATTTTGATACGTGGTGGAAAAAGGCACAGCAAAAAGATCCTGAATTGCTTAATTTTGAACGCTCATTTTTGATCAATGATGATGCGGAACAAGTGAGCAAGCTGGATTTTCCGAATCTCTGGCATCAAGGCAATTTGAAACTCAAACTGACGTATCAATTTGAACCGGGTACCGATGCGGACGGCGTGACCGTGCATATTCCGTTGCCATTGCTCAACCAAGTGGAAATGACGGGTTTTGACTGGCAAATTCCAGGCTTGCGTGAAGAATTAGTGATTGCGCTGATTAAATCTCTGCCAAAATCTTATCGCCGTAACTTCGTACCGGCACCTAATTATGCTCAATCTTTTTTAAGTCGCGCAGAGCCGTTGGAAAAGCCATTATTAGATACGCTAATTTATGAATTGCGTCGTATGACGGGCGTTACCGTAGAAGCGGAACATTGGAATTGGGAACAAATTCCAAGCCATTTGAAAATGACGTTCCGCGTGGTGGATGAAAACGGCAAGAAAATTGCCGAATCCATGAATTTGGATGAGCTGAAATTCAACTTAAAAGATCGTGTGCAGGAAAGTATTTCTGCTGTGGCAGATGATGGCATTGAGCAAAGCGGGCTACATATTTGGAGCTTTGCAGATTTACCGCAATGTTACGAGCAAAAACAACGTGGTTTCAGTGTGAAAGCCTTTCCTGCCATTGTGGACGAAAAAGACGCCATAGGTATTAGACTGTTTGAAACAGAGTTTGAGCAAGCAGTGGCGATGCAACAAGGTCTGCGCCGCTTGTTGTTGCTTAATGTACCGTCACCGATTAAATATCTGCATGAAAAATTGCCGAATAAAGCCAAATTAGGGCTGTATTTTACCCCATTCGGTCGCGTGTTGGATTTGATTGATGACTGTATCGCTTGTGCTGTGGATAAACTGATTGCCGATTTTGGCGGGTTTGTGTGGGATGAAGCAAGCTTTGAAAAATTGCGTGATTTCGTTCGAGAAAACCTTAACGAAGTGACCGTAGATATTGCACAGAAAGTGGAGCAAATCCTATCTCTTAATCATGCCTTAAACCAATGTTTAAAAGGCAAAATGGATTTCACCATGGCCTTTGCGTTGTCGGATATTAAATCACAACTTGCGGATCTTATTTATCAAGGTTTTGTGCAAAAAAGCGGTTATTATCGTTTACCAGATTTATTACGTTATTTACAGGCAATAGACAAACGCTTAGATAAACTTACCCAAGATACAAATCGAGATCGTGCAGCGATGCTACGCGTGGAACAAGTGCAACAAGCCTACCAACAACTTCTTGCCAAATTGCCGAAATCTAAACCGATTTCTGATAAAGTTGCTGAGATTCGTTATATGATTGAAGAATTGCGCGTGAGTTTGTTTGCGCAGCAATTAGGAACTAACTATCCCATTTCAGATAAGCGGATTATAAATATAATTGGAGAAATATAAGTAAATCAAAAGTTATTTAATGTCATCATTCCCGAGCATTATAAGCATTTATGCAATCTTGAGCATAAGATATAGCATGTCTGAATAACCTTTAATGTGAATTATCATATATACGTAGCATTATCAAAATACAAAAGAGATTTACTCTTACTTATATTGTTATTTATTCTGAACAGGACAATTATTAACTATTAATGTATAAAATATGATCAAAACAAAGAAATAAAATATATTCCCCGAATTATGCGCAAGAAATGTTTGCGTTAAACAATAACTCATAGTTGCTAACACATGAATAATACCAAGGGTAGTAAGCAATTTTACCTTTTTATTTTTTGAAAATCTCTTCTGTTTACGATAAAAAGAACATAATGGGACTAGAAAAATGCCAAAAATTGCGACTCCACCCAAAATACCTTTTTTGGCTAATTCATCAATAAATTGGTTATGAAAATGTGAGAATCCTATAAATTCATGAGATACAATTCCCTTATCAGCTAATTCCTTTTTATATTCATCTAATTCGTTTAAATTCCAACCAGAAATAGGGTGCTCAATAAAAGCATAAATTCCCATTTTCCACATATCTAAACGGGCCCCTATACTGCCATCTTTTGAATTTTCAGAATAGTGAATTAGATTATTCTTCGCATCTAATATTCGCCCCATAAATTGTTCGTTAGTACTTAATGAAATCCCCCCGACTAGAATACTTAGTAAAACAACACTAAGTAATTTTTTAGATATCATATTTCTATAAATATAAAGTACAAAAACAAATATTAAAGGAACACCGACCCATCCACCACGAGCCAAAGAAAGCACGCTGGCTAATACACCGAATAATCCAGCAATAACTGTCACCAATGCAAATCTGTTTTTCTTTATATCAAACAAGTACAAAGCGATGATAAAATTAAATAATCCTAGCGACATCGCAATATCACCAGATTGAATTTTCATTTGCTCCCAAAATGCACTAGGTAAATGCAAGACATAGTATTGATAGAGAGCAACTAATCCCGCAACAAAAGATCCGACAGGAATACTATAAAGCAATACATCAAATTTTATCTTAGTATAAATGACGAAAATAATCACAGAAAGAAATAAAAATGCTCTTAGAGGATTATCAATCAGCTTAAATTTATCACCATGTAAAATAATAAAAAAAAGAGCGATCAGGAAATACAGAGAAACAATAAAAAAGATAGGGTTATTCTGTTTTATAATTTCTTTTATCTTAAACTTCTTATAAATAGAATAAAAAACAAATAAAACACTTGCGACTAATAATGCTGTTGAACCATAGTTATATCCTTTAGGGAAAACTAAGAGTAAAGTAAAAAAACAAAATATAGACGTATTAATAAATAATTTTAGGTATTTTTCTTTTCTATACACTGATTAATCCTTATATAACACATCTACAATTTCTGTTGTTGGATTAAAACCTGTAGGCGCATTTAACAATATCTCACGAATAGACATATAATCCCCATTCTTACAAGCTTGCTCTAACTGAACTAATACACTTGATAGCTGATCAAATGGTAAATAATGTTCTTCTGCTGTCATAATACGTGAATGTTCAGTCTTCTGAACATTATCTCCAGCAATTAACAACTCCTCATAAAGTTTTTCACCTGGTCTTAATCCTGTATAAGTAATTTCAATATCACCTTTCAAGCTATTTTCATCTTTAACAGACAAACCTGAAAGCTGAATAAGATTTTTTGCTAAATCAACAATCCTAACTGGCTCACCCATATCTAAAATAAAAACATCACCGCCTTTTGCCATTGCCCCAGCCTGAATAACAAGTTGAGCAGCCTCAGGAATTGTCATGAAGTAACGAATAATATCAGGATGTGTAACAGTAATTGGTCCTCCTTTTAGAATCTGTTTTCGAAAGAGTGGAATAACAGACCCTGAAGATCCTAATACATTACCGAAACGAACCATACTAAAGCAGGTTTGGGAATTTTTAAGTTGATCAGATAAAGCTTGCAAACAAAGCTCCGCCATACGCTTGCTCGCGCCCATGGTATTCGTTGGACGAACCGCTTTATCAGTTGAAATGAGTACAAAAGATTTTACATTATATTCTGCTGCGCATCTTGCAACATTATAGGTCCCGAAAATATTATTTCGAATACCTTCAATGATATTGTATTCCACTAAAGGAACATGTTTATAAGCTGCGGCATGATAAATTGTGTCAACATTAAAATGATCTAAAACACAATCTAAACGCTCAATATCCTGTACATTACCTAACATAGGATAAATCTTAGTACTAAAACTATTTCTCTTTACTATTTCAACCAATTCTTGATGAATGGAATATAGTGAAAATTCAGAAAGCTCGAATAAAATTAAGGTATTGGGTTTATTTAAAATAATCTGACGACATAATTCAGACCCAATAGAGCCACCAGCCCCCGTTACCATTACTGTTTTATCAAAAATATTTTTTTGTAATAACTCTTTGTTTGGTAAAACAGGCTCACGACCTAATAAATCTTCGATTTTCACTTCACGTAATTCATCAATCTTGGCATGACCTTGTAAAATCTCTTCCATATCGGGAATAGTTCTTACCTTAATTTTCAAAGGAATTAAACTATCAATGATCGATTTACGCTCACCGCGAGAGGCGCTAGGTATGGCCAATAAAATAATTTTAATATGATATTTGCGAACAAGCTTTGAAATATCATTTGGTGAAAATATTTTATTTCCCAAAAGATAAGTACCATGTAACTTCACATTATCATCAATGAAACCTCTGATACGATAACGATAAGCATGCTTAAGCAGTACTGCTAACTGCCGTCCTGTTGTACCGGCACCATAAATCAAAACAGATTCATTATCTTTATCTAAAATTAAACTAACATAATAGCGAACCAACATTCTTGCACTACCACAGAGCAAGAACACATAGGAAAAATAAATAATAGGAACCGTTCTAGGTATATCTGAACCGATGAAGAAAGAAAAGAAAATAAGGCTAACAGCTGAAACAAAAGCTCCCCCTGCCACCATCGCTAAAGCCTTAAAAGAGATGTAACGCAATACTGCTCGATAAAGCCCTAATTTAATAAAAGTAAAAAGGGTTATAAGTATTGTACATAGTAACGTCATCCAGATTTCAGTATTATCAAAAGCTATAATCCCACCCAATCTAGTCCAATACGCAAGGAAAAAGGAGGAAATAAGCAAGATAATATCAATAAAAAGACTTATAACTCTTTTTGTTGATCTTGACATTCCGAATATAAACGAATACATCATAGTAACATCCTTAAAAGGCAACCTAAATAATTATCTATCGTACAATTTTTAATACTGTTAAAAATATAATCTTAAAATATTCAAATAAATTTTTATTATTAATATATTTCATATTATATTTAATCTTCTCAGGCATGATATCTTCAATATATGTTTTTTCAGGATCGCTTGATTTCCCCAAAATCTCATTTTCATCCATATATTCAATTGAAGCATAATCTGTAATACCTGGTTTTACAGAAAGTACTTTTTGTTGCTCATCAGTATACAAGTTAACATATTTTCTTACCTCTGGACGAGGACCAACTAAGCTCATATCTCCAACTAGTACATTAATCAGCTGTGGTAACTCGTCAAGTTTATACTTACGAATAAAATAACCTGAACGGGTAATTCTAGGATCTCGACCACCTACAGTGATTAACCCTTTTTTATCAGCATCAACTACCATCGAGCGAAACTTAAACAGACCAAAATTGATACCATTCTGTCCAACTCGAACTTGCTTATAAAAGACAGGACCTTTTGAATCAATCTTAATCCAAATAGCTAACATAATGAAAATAGGGGCTAGAACAACTAGCCCAACTAAACCTAGAATAAAATCAAAAAAACGAATCACTTTTACTTAACCTTATTATAGACATTAACAACAGTATCAATTACAAATTTCACCTGCTCATCTGTTAATTGAGGATAGATAGGCAGAGAAATCTCACACTTATAGTTATTATATGCTTGCGGGTAATCTTCAATTTTATACCCTAAGTTCTTAAATAAAGTAAGCATTGGCATTGGGATAAAGTGAACATTTACAGCCACTTCACTCTTAGCAATTTCATCAATCATTGCATCTCGCTGTGCTTCAGTAAAATCTTTAATACGTAGTGCATATAAGTGATATGAAGTTTCTTTTTCACCTTGTTTCGATGGTGGTAAAATTGCCCAATCATATTGTTTAAATGCCTCACCATAGGTATCAAAGACACGTTTACGTTCTTTCAGCAAATCTTCATAAATACGAATTTGTGCTAAACCTATTGCAGCATTCACATCTGCCATATTAATTTTCATACCTAGGCCAGTAATATCGTATCGCCAACCACCGGCTTTACTCTTAGAGAACGCATCTTTAGTTTGACAGTTTAATGCCATTTGACGAAGCTCACCATAGAGTTTAGCATTATCAAAAGGTGCAGGTAAGTTAATGCAAATTGCACCACCTTCAGCTGTTGTAATATTTTTTACGGCATGCAATGAAAAAATAGCAATGTCGGTTTCACTTCCTGTTCGCATGCCCTTTTTGTACCAAGCACCTAAAGAGTGTGCTGCATCATTCAATACTAAAATACGGCCAAGTTTTTCTTGATTCTCGCTTTCAGCCTTAAAGAGCGGTCGAATTTCAGAAGATTTTACCAAATCCATAATTTCGTCATAATCGCAAGGGAACCCAGCAATATCAACAGGCATAATAGCTTTCGTTCTTGGTGTAATTGCTTTTTTAATCGCATCCAAAGAAATATTAAAATCTTCTGAAGTATCTACCATTACTGGTTTTGCTCCAGCATGTAACACCGCTAAAGCTGTTGCACTATAAGTGTAAGCAGGTACAATCACCTCATCACCTTCTTTTACTCCAAACCAACGAAGTATCATAATCGCTGCAGAAGTCCAAGAGTTTACACAAAGCACTTCTTTGGCCCCTGAGAATTGTTTAATTTCTTCTTCTAAAGCCTTCACTTTAGGTCCTGTGGTAATCCAGCCTGAACGTAAAGAATCTACAACTTCATTGATTACATCTTCATTAACAAATGGTGGAGAGAATAGGATTTTCATATAATTTACCTTTTTACCGAAATAGTTTATACAATATTTTTTTACAAAACTTGGCGAAATAGACATCAAAAAATAAGCAATCGCGTAGATATCTGCTTTAATACCATAATTTAAATCTCTATTTATATGAAATAGGCGGAATTTTAGTAGCCCAATTGTTTTTTTCCAATTTGCTCTACGCTTATAAAAGTCGGAACTGCGTCTGAATTTCAACCCAATATAATCAACATTTGCCAATCTGCAGTTATTTAAGAATGCTTGATACCACAATAAAGTATCTTCCGCTAAAGCAACTTCCTTACTATACCTTCCCGCTTTATCAAAAAAAGTCTTCCTGAACATAGCTGTTGGATGAGCTATTGGATCTCGTTTTTCAAAAAATTGATATAACTCGTTATGAAGAAGAGGATATTCTACTTTGTTATTAATAATATTACTATTTTCATCAATTTCAGAAATCCAACAACCGACGGCATCAATATCAGAATTTTGTTGTAAAAATTCAAACTGTTTTTTAAAACGCTCTGATTCAGCTATATCATCTGTATCCATTCTTGCGATAAAATTACCTTTAGCAACCTTTAGTCCTTCATTTAACGCTGAAGCAAGTCCAACATTTTGGGCTAATGGAATAGAAACTAATTTATCTCCTAGTTTATCTTTCCAAGAGTTTATAGCTGAGTATAATTCTCTTGTTAATTTACCATCCTCAACTAACACAATTTCATTTGGTTTTAAAGTTTGTTTAAACCAAATACTTTCCATTGTTTGATTAAAATACTCAGGGTTTTCCTTATGGTAAATTGACATTAATATAGAAAGGCTCATTTCATACCTTATTTTGCTCTATAAAGTTTCACTAAAATATTCAAAAAGACACTAGATATCCTAAATCCCATATACTTCAAACAAAAGTAAATTAATCTTTTTTTCTTATTTTTAGTCTGGTTAGAATATTCCGAAAGCCATTTATATTTACTTAAAAGCCTTTTAACTTTAACATTTCCTAGGAATGGCGTTATATAAGGAATAACTTCTAAATAATAATGAGATAAATACAAGTAATCAGCATCCCTTAATTTATTATTCCTAGACTCTGACAGGATTTTATCTATATTCATAAATAAATCTTCTAAATGCTTTATTTTAATAGTGTGAGTAATACTCCCTTCCCTGCCTTGCCTATACATATATACTGGCTCATTATAAACATAATAAGATTTTATATATCTTGACAATTCAAAGCACCACTGTACATCTTCTGAGGTCATATTTAATGGAAATGAAATATTATTTATAGTGACAATATTTCTTCTTATGCACTTATTCCATGCTGATGGATACCAAATCCCATTATCTATCAGCGAATATAAGTTATCAGAAAAGTTATTTGAACTAGAAGATATTTCTAATAAATCAAACTGATACTCCTTAATTCTATCCTTGGAGTAATAATAAGAGTAAGAGAAAATTATCGTATCTGGTGAATTAGTTTCAATTATACAATTAAGATTTTCCAAAAACTCACCATCTTTCCAAAAATCATCACCATCTAAAAATAATAAGTAATCACCTTCTGCTTGATTTATTCCTGCATTTCTTGCACTAGACAGACCACCATTTTGTTGATTAATCAATCTTACATTTTTATATTTTTTAGAATAATTTAAACAAATATTAAAACTATCATCTATTGAACCATCATTTACAAGTATAATTTCATAATCTTTAAAAGATTGTTTCAATACACTATTTACACATTCACTAATATAATTACTTATATTATATACTGGAATAATGATGCTAAATTTAATTAAACTCAAAATCAAACCTCAACAATTATCAAATCGATTATCTAGGGAAAAAATCATAAAACAAAACACAAAAATAAATATATAAAAATTGTCAAAAATAAGATTATTCATTAACAAAAAGAATATTACAACACTTACATTATAAGAAGAATTTTTTGTGGCTTTGTATATTACACATGAAATCATAAAATAATAAACTAAGCCATGATCAAATAATTCTTGAAAGTATAAATTATGGAACACCCTATCAAAAACTTCTAGTGATCTACCACTCCCCATCCCCCAAAGAAATATCGATAAATCACGCCCTATATGAACAAATCCAGCATGAAGCCCATTCAATCGGATAATAACTGAATTAAATTTCATAGACAAATATGAATCTTGCCAATCATCATAAAAAGCTATAGTTTCTATAGATCTGAAGTATAACAACATAATAATTAATATAACAAAATAAAAATAAGGATTTATTCTTCTTGATAAACATAAAATAATTTTTTTACTTATAAAAATGTAAACTAGGAAAAATAGCATTGTAGAAAGAGACTGACTTATTAAAATAAAGAATAACATAAATGCCTTTATTACTTTAACATCCTTGCTACTACCATATCTATACATATCAACAAACAAATAAAAAATAAAACAAAATAAAGCAAAATAATTTGCATCATATAGAAAGCCAGAAAATCTATTAAGCAAAATACCTTGATCACTATAATATCCAAAAGGATAAAGAATGAAACTAACCAGTGACAGAAAGATAAAAAATTTAATATTTAAATAAACATCATCCACATTAAAAAGTAAATTTTTATAAGACATTAACAAAAACACAAAAATTATCATTAACTTAGATAAAGTTCCAATAGAGTTATACACAAAGGCTCCATTTAAGAATGATAATGAAATTAAAGAAATTAACAGTATAAAAAGCAATAATAGACATAAAAAATTATTTTTATCAAATCTTATTTTTTTAGTAACAACCCCAATAATTATTAGCAACCATATTATAGGAACAGAAAAATTACTAAAATCTGTAGATGCTATAAGAACAGATAAAAATAAAAATGAGAAATAAAAATTCTTCTTAAAAATTAAAATTAATAATGAATAGAGGATAATAAAAATAATAATCATAAATGATTCTCTATATAAATAATTTTTAAGCCTAACTTTTCTATTACAGAATAAGACCCCATGATTGCGTTATTTTTTTCCATACCTATACCTTTAACGAAGACAGAATTCAAAGATATGTTTTGACAATTTATCAATGTTAGCAAGCTAGAGCTATAAAAAGAATAAAGTTCGAAACAACCATCTTCGTTTAAAATATAATCCTCTAAAATTAAATCTGTTTCTATATAATTTACTCCACTTATTTTATAATTTTCTCTTGGGTGTGGTATATAGTAATCAATTTGGAGAAGATTACAAATATCTCTAATGATCTTAATATATTTTTCTTTACCTATACTAAGCATCTCAAATATTGGTTGACCTACAAATATCTTTTTACGATTACAATTTTTAACGTGAATATTTTCTGAATTACCTAGAGATAATGGAGTTATCTTATCTGATATGTTTTTAAAATCAGGGAATAAAGTATAGTGGCTAGATATTATATTTTTAATACGTCTCTTATTAAACTTTATACCAAAAACATAATTTAATAATATTCTTATAAAACTGATATTTTCCTTACAAGTAATAGAGCTATTAGGGATAATATTTGCCATACCATCATCAAATGTAATAATCTTACTAAAATAAATTAATGATAAAATTCTATGAATAAATATTGAATTTATATTTGCAAAGAAAACATCATCATATTTCTTATTAAGAAATTTTTTTATTCTAAATAAAAATTTTAGATATTCCACTCTATTTTTATAGTACACACAAAAAAAATCTGCATTATTAACCTTATTTGATAATCTATTAAAATAGAAATAATCTTTATTACTTCCCCTCTCGGAGATAAAAATTAAATGAAAAAATTCTCCTGCTCTATTTTCAATAATTTTCTCAGCAATCAAACTATGTAAAGGAGTCGTGCATATTATTAAATTCATTTTTTACTCACTCTATTCGTAATCACATATAATACAGGTAAAATCCCCAATGCCCCCAATACACTCGCATAAGGAATATAAACTACATCCTTAAAAATTAATCCTCCCAATGCTCCCAAGTAAATCATTGTTGATAATATAGAGCAAAATGAAATTTCTTTAGTTTTTCCATGATAAAACAAATAATTTACTAAGATCAAATAAGGGATCGTTAAGCTCGTAGCGAGTGAAAATACTATAATGTAGTATTTTACTCCGATAAAATGTTTGCCTAAGAAGAACAATAGCCATTGTTCCGGAACAATTAAGGTAACAAGTGATGGAATTGGTACAATTAATAATGAAAGTAACGACCATCTATGTAAATCTTTTAACTTAACACTACCTTGTTTTAATTTCTCAAACAGATAGGGAACAAGTGCTTTATTTATCGCTAAAATAAAAACTGATAAGATAGATGCAATTTGTGCTCCCATTGCATATAAACCTAATTCTGCTTCGCTAAATCGGTGGAAAATAAAAATTCGGTCTAATTGCCCTTTAATAAAAAAGCTACCATGATGAAATATCATCGGAAAACCAAAAGCAATGACATAGAAAAAAGCAGTTTTATATTGTGCAAAGTTAAATTTTTTTGCTTTAGCCCCTTTTATATAAATAAAATAAGCAAGGAGTGCAACTAAAACATTACTGAATAAAATCGCTAAAATTCGCTTTTCAACTAATTCTGTTTTGTAGAACTCTAACATCAATACTGTAAACAAGGCATTTGTTATCGTAGATGTGAGTTGAATAAAAGTATATGGAAGAGCTTGCTTTTGGCATTGTCTAATGCTGAGCTGAACTGAAAGAAACACCTGAAATATCGCACTTAATACTAAGTAAAACATTATTTCAGATTGCATTAACCAGCAAAAAAGCAAACCTAATCCACCAATACTAAGCGTATAGGTATAGCCTGTGTTTACAACTAAATTTAATGAGCGTTTACCATACACATAAAAATAGCGAGCAACAGCACCATCTTGGCTTAGCCCAATAAAAATTACAAATAAAGCTAAAAACGTTTGATAGTAAGAAAGCTCCCCAAATCCTTCTACGCCTAATTTACGCGATAAATAGGGTAATAATAGAAAAGGTACACATTTTGCTGATAACTCTCCAATTAGATAAATAGAACTATCTTTAATTAAGCTCATTCTTTATTCCTTGCAGATCATAAAAGCATTTAGGTTTATTTTTATTCTTATTAGCTAAAAATACTTTAATCAGTTATAAGCCTTTTCAGATGAGATCTCTTGAAAACACGGGTTATCCATTGTAGGCAAACATTTTCGGAAAGCATCATAAATTTTGCTAGTACACCAGCTATAACAGGCAGTTAACATCAAAGATAATAACCGCTCCCATACCGATAAAAATAACTTTTTTCTTCATGACTGTTTTTTGTTAGTTTGTATAACCGAACCTAATAAAATAACAAAAGTAGATAACAACATACCAATAATAAACCCGATAGCAAGAATCAACGCCTTCTTAGGTTTATCTTTCACAATTGGATAATCCGGTGAACTTAAATAATAATACGCCTTTACATTTTCAACCGATTCTAATTGGGGTGCTAATTTAGTTAGCTTACTCAACTCTCTATCCACACTATAATAATTCGTTGGGTAAACGACTGGGTTATTTTTAGCAATATCTAATTGAGCTTGTAAATATTTCTCACCAAGCATAAATAAATATGTACCATCCGCTAATTTAGAATCAGAGATGTTTAAACGTGCATCACCTAACATATATTCTGGTACAGAAATATTATTATTTCCTCTTGAGAAATCTTTAATTCCTGCTTTTTTTGCAATATCTAATGCATTTGCTAAGTTTTCAACTTGAACCTTTTTTGCTTCAGTTAGATTCTCTTCAATTTGTTCTTTAGTAAATTTCAGCGCATCTAAACGAAGGTTAAATTCTAGTTTAAACTCTTGATTTATTTGGTTAAGAATATATTTGTTCACAAAACTCACATACTCAGTTAATACAGATTGTGCATCTTTTGGCGTTTCTGCGGAGAAAGTAACTTTTAAACCAATTTTATCTAACTCTGTTAAGTCTTTTTTCTTTGGATCAACTTCATGAACAATTAAATATTTATCTACAGCATTCTCAATATAAGCATGTTTTTGCTCTTCTGTCATATTCTTTGTATAGTTTTTTAGCCATTCAGACTGTTCTAAAAACTTACGTTTTAAATCGTTAGAAAGAAGAAAGTGCTTAAATTGGCCATATAGTGAGCTTGATAATCCCCCAGTAGAAAAATTACCATCGCCAATGATACGAGCATATTCTGCGCGTGTAGGTAATAAATGGCCTAAATCAGTTGAACGTGGTGCCACAATAATTGCAGTAGAAGTCCACTGTTCTTTCACAGTAAATGCGTAAACACCCGCAATAGCCGTACAAAAAAAAGTCGATAGAAAAATCCAAATTTTTTTATTCCATAATGTTCTTATTAGCTCGATTAAATCTATTTCATTATTGTTTTGATAATTAATATCATTCATATTTATGCCTTATTTTAAATATTTTATTTTTCATAATTTTACAGAATGTAACTCTTATTAACAATAAAAGTTACGTAAAGATATTGTAAAGTTCTAATACATTTATAAGAAAAATGCGGCTAATATTCGCCGCACTTTCCATATTAATTTAATCCTTATTGAAACTTTAATTAAGCATAATACATCTCAAACTCAACTGGATGTGGAGTCATATTTAAACGCTCTACTTCTTTACGTTTAATATTAATAAATGCTTCAATAAAGTCTTTAGTAAATACCCCTCCTTGCGTTAAGAATTCATAGTCTTTTTCTAATGAATTCAATGCTTCTTCTAATGAGCTTGCAACCGCTGGAATATTTTTTAATTCTTCTGGAGGAAGATCGTAAAGATTTTTATCCATTGCATCGCCTGGATGGATTTTATTTACTACACCATCAAGGCCTGCCATCAATAATGCAGCAAATGCAAGGTATGGGTTTGCCAATGGATCTGGGAAACGCGCTTCAATACGAATAGCCTTCGGATTGGTTACTGCAGGGATACGGATTGAAGCAGAACGGTTGCTTGCTGAGTAAGCCAATAACACTGGCGCTTCATAACCTGGCACTAAACGTTTATATGAATTAGTGCTTGGGTTGGTGAAGGCATTTAATGCTTTAGCATGCTTAATGATACCTCCGATGTAATAAAGCGCGGTTTCAGAAAGACCTGCATACTTATCACCTTGGAAAATATTTTTACCATCTTTACTTAATGACATATTACAGTGCATGCCTGAACCATTATCACCCGTAATTGGTTTCGGCATAAAGCAAGCGCTTTTACCGTGTTCTAATGCAACGTTTTGTACCACGTATTTATAGATTTGCGTTTCATCCGCTTTTAAAGTTAAGCTATTGAATTTAGTTGCAATTTCATTTTGACCCGCGGTTGCCACTTCGTGGTGATGAGCTTCGATGACTAAGCCCATCTCTTCTAAAATCAAGCACATTTCAGAGCGAATATCATGAGCCGTATCAATAGGCGCCACCGCACAATAACCACCTTTCTTCAATGGACGATAAGCATTGTTACCGCCTTCATATTTTTTATTGGTGTTCCAAGCGGCTTCAATATCATCAATTGCGAAAGAAGCACGATTCATTGATACATCAAAACGTACATCATCAAATAAGAAGAACTCTGGTTCTGGACCAAAGAATGCCTGATCTGCAACGCCTGTTGAACGCATATAGTTTTCTGCTCGAATAGCGATTGAACGCGGATCACGATCATAGCTTTGCATGGTTGTTGGCTCATAAACGCTACAACGAATTGAAAGTGTAGGGATCTGCGCAAATGGATCGACTACTGCTGTTTCAGCAATTGGCATTAAAAGCATATCGGCTTTGTTAATGGTTTTCCAACCTTCAACAGAAGAACCATCGAACATTTTGCCATCTTCAAACATATCTTCATCGACAAGGCTAACTGGGATGGAAACACCATGTTCTTTACCTTTAATGTCGGTGAAACGAAGTAGCACGAACTTAATATCGTTCTCTTCGATCAGTTTGAATACGTTGGCAATTGCATTTGCATTTGGCATAAGGAGTCCTCTATTTTGCTATGTGTATAATCTTTACAAAAATTAAGAATGCATTATAACGTAACCACTTACCTTTTTCATGGGATTTATTTTATCACTCAGCATAGCAGATCAACGAAATATCGTGTATAATTTTTGCCCTTTCAACATTCTTGTAGGGTGAGTTCTACTCACCAATTTAAACTACTTGGACTATTCGGTGGTATTAAAATTCCACCTTATAAAACTTAAACTTTAAGAAAGTAATAAATGAAAAACGACATTGATATTAACAAATTGCGTAATATCGCAATTATCGCTCACGTTGACCATGGTAAAACCACCCTCGTTGACAAACTTCTTCAACAATCTGGTACATTTGAATCCACTCGTGGTGATGTTGATGAACGCGTAATGGACTCAAATGATCTCGAAAAAGAACGTGGTATTACCATTCTTGCAAAAAATACCGCAATTAACTGGAATGGTTATCGCATTAACATCGTAGACACCCCAGGACACGCCGACTTCGGTGGTGAAGTAGAACGTGTACTTTCTATGGTGGACTCTGTACTTCTAGTCGTAGATGCCTTTGATGGACCAATGCCACAAACGCGTTTCGTGACACAAAAAGCCTTTGCTCACGGTTTAAAACCAATCGTAGTTATTAACAAAGTTGACCGTCCAGGCGCTCGTCCTGATTGGGTAGTGGATCAAGTATTCGATTTATTCGTTAACCTTGGCGCAACCGATGAACAATTAGACTTCCCTATTATCTATGCATCTGCATTAAATGGTGTCGCAGGGCTTGAACACGAAGATTTAGCGGAAGATATGACCCCATTATTTGAAGCGATTGTTCAACACGTTGAACCGCCAAAAGTGGAATTAGATGCACCATTCCAAATGCAAATTTCCCAATTAGACTATAACAGCTATGTGGGTGTTATCGGTATCGGTCGTATCAAACGTGGTGCAATCAAACCAAATCAACCGGTGACTATCATTGATGGCGAAGGTAAAACTCGCCAAGGCCGTGTAGGTCAAGTATTAGGTCACCTCGGTTTACAACGTTATGAAGAAGATGTTGCTTACGCAGGAGACATCATTGCCATTACTGGTTTAGGTGAATTAAATATCTCGGATACAATTTGTGATATCAACGCCGTTGAAGCCTTACCTTCATTAACTGTTGATGAACCAACTGTAACCATGTTTTTCTGTGTAAATACTTCACCGTTTGCAGGTCAAGAAGGTAAATATGTGACTTCTCGCCAAATTCTTGAACGTTTAAACAAAGAGTTAGTTCACAACGTGGCATTACGCGTAGAAGAAACACCAAACCCAGATGAATTCCGTGTTTCTGGTCGTGGTGAATTACACCTTTCTGTATTAATTGAAAATATGCGTCGTGAAGGTTATGAGCTTGCAGTTTCTCGTCCTAAAGTAATCTATCGTCAAATCGACGGCAGAAAACAAGAGCCTTACGAACAAGTGACTATCGATGTAGAAGAACAACACCAAGGTTCTGTCATGGAAGCATTAGGTATCCGTAAAGGTGAAGTTCGCGATATGATGCCAGATGGAAAAGGCCGTGTTCGTTTAGAATACATCATCCCAAGCCGTGGCTTAATCGGTTTCCGTGGTGAATTTATGACCATGACTTCAGGTACCGGTTTACTTTACTCTAGTTTCGATCACTACGATGACATCAAACCTGGTGAAATCGGCCAACGTAAAAACGGTGTATTAATTTCTAACGCAACAGGTAAAGCACTTGCTTATGCACTGTTTGGTTTACAAGAACGTGGTAAATTAATGATCGACGCCAACGTAGAAGTTTACGAGGGTCAAATTATCGGTATTCACAGTCGTACAAACGATCTAACCGTTAACTGTTTACAAGGTAAAAAACTCACCAATATGCGTGCATCAGGTAAAGATGATGCCATCGTCTTAACCACGCCGGTGAAATTCACCCTTGAACAAGCTATTGAGTTTATCGATGACGACGAGTTAGTGGAAGTGACACCTGAATCGATCCGTATCCGTAAAAAACTCTTAACGGAAAACGATCGTAAACGTGCAAACCGTACTACAACCAGCACGAGTACTCACTAACAAAAATGGGATCATTGCGATCCCATTTTTATTTTCCTAAATTCATCATAAAGTTTCATGAAAATTATATATAAGGTGTAAATTCGTTATTTTCACCTCGTAGTAACGACATCAATTTAGGATGAATAAATAATTTATCTCTTCCCAAAGATATCTCACTCAAAACACCTATATCACAAAGCTCTTTTAAGTATTTAGAAGCAGTCTGTCTCTTAGCAATACCTGCCTTTTCTAAATTCAGAATTCGAGTATAAGGCTGTTCAAAAAGCAGTTCAATAAGCTCTGAACTATAAAGATGAGGCAACTTCTGTTGAATATATTTTTTGGTTTCAATAGATAAAGCTTTTATGGATTCAATCTTATTGAGCGTCCAAACTGCCGTATCTTCAATCCCTTTCAAAATATATAAGACCCAATCCTTCCAGTTATTATTAGCTGTTACATCTAATAATAAATGATAATAATCTGCTTTATGTTCAATAATATAACGACTTAAATATAAAATAGGTAAGTGGAGAAGACCTTTCTCAATCAATAATAAACTATTTAATATACGCCCTGTTCTACCATTTCCATCAGTAAAGGGATGTATAGCCTCAAATTGATAGTGAGCAACAGCAAGAATAATCAATGGATCTAAATCTTCATTATTATGAATAAATTTTTCCCAATTAGCGAGTTTATCTCGAATAACTCTCTCCCCCTCTGGTGGGGTATAAATAATCTGACCATTAACCCCATTACGCAACGCTGTTCCTGTTACTTTTCGAATATCCATCATCCGTCCCTTTATATCAGAACACACAAGCACGGCTGTTTGAGTACAAAGTGGACGTTCTTTCAAACTGCTAAAGCCTGAAAATAAAGCTTGTCTATATTGTAGAGCCTCTTTAGTTGCAGAATCATTTTCTTCTACATCAAGCTGTAATGATTGAAAAATTTTATCAGTTGTTGTCACGATATTTTCAATTTCACTACTTGCCCGAGCCTCCATAATAGGCAATGTATTAATTAGCATAGATTGATTAGGAATAAGCTCAGCAGCCTGTTTTAACTCAGCTAATGCAGCTCTAGCTTTAATAGTTTGCTTTAAAATCTCTTTAGTTTCTAATTCATCTGATGGTGGAAGATCTGGAAGATGATTATATGCAAACTGAGGATTCCATTTATTCATCTTTAAAAATCTCTTTTTTTTAAATATATTCAGAGTATATGTTTATCAGATAAACATATCAATAGAATATATTTAAAATATTATATTTTTTAAATATATTTAAAAGCATATAGCTTATGAACTACTAGAACCGCTATTTCATTAAGGTTTATAGATAAACTCTATACCTTCATCATCTTCTTCGGTCCAATCATCATCCCAATCTTCGTCATCATCAAATTGATGCTCAGCTAGTTGTTCTTGATGATAATCTTCCCATTTGAATTTCACTTCTTCAGGTGTAACTTGTTGTGTTTCAGCTTCTCGTGGATTCGCTATGATAAAGTCCATAATATCACGACAAAGTGGTGGAACATTTTTCCCAGTTGCAGCTGAAATTAGGTAATAATCTTCTTCCCAACCCAATTGTTCAGTAATTGCTCGAGCCCGCTCTTCAGCTTCTTCATCGCTCATCGTATCAATTTTATTGAATACTAACCAACGTGGTTTTTCTGATAATTTTTCACTGTATTGGAAAAGTTCAGATTCAATAATAGCGACATTATCTGCTGGATTAGAGCCATCAATTGGAGCAATATCAACTAAATGAATAAGCACTCTACAACGTTCTAGATGTTTTAAAAAGCGAATTCCTAGCCCTGCACCATCTGCTGCGCCCTCAATTAATCCAGGAATATCTGCCACTACGAAACTGTGTGAGTCGTCCACTTTCACAACACCAAGACTTGGCACTAAGGTAGTAAATGGATAGTCTGCAACTTTTGGTTTGGCTGCTGAAACGGCACGAATAAAAGTGGATTTACCTGCATTAGGTAAACCCAGCATTCCCACATCAGCAAGTAGCATTAATTCCAATAATAAATCGCGTTTTTCGCCCGGCGTACCCATTGTTTTTTGACGCGGCGCACGGTTTACCGATGATTTGAAACGAGTATTCCCTAAACCGTGATAACCACCTTTGGCGACCAACATTTTTTGACCGTGTTGGGTTAAATCTCCCAAGGTTTCTTTAGTGTCGTTATCAATAGCGCGAGTTCCTACGGGAACAGGTAAAATAATATCTTTACCGCGACGTCCTGTACAATCTGAACTCCGTCCATTTTCTCCTCGCTCTGCGGCAAAGCGTTTATTAAAGCGGTAGTCGATTAAGGTATTGAGGTTTTCATTGGCTTGTAAATATACATCGCCACCGTCGCCACCGTCGCCACCATCGGGGCCACCTTTCGGAATAAATTTCTCTCGGCGGAAACTTACGCAGCCGTTGCCACCATCCCCAGCCTCAATTCGGATAAGGGATTCATCAATAAATTTCATTAAAACTTCTCCAAAATAAACCGCACTTTAATGAGTTTTATGCGGTAATAATTTATGTCCAATCGCAGATAAAATTGCCCCGCATACTACAACAAATGCGCCAATATAGCTAATATTATTCAACTCTGGTGCGGCAAAATCGGATGGGCTAAAATAATGCGCAATATGAGAAAATAGAATCGTGAAAAGCGGTACAAGTGTGATGACAACACTGACTTTTGATACATCCCAACGATTAAGTGCTTCCGCATAAGAGCCATATCCAATTAAGGTATTTAAACAGCAGTAAATAAAACAAATCAGAGCTAAAGGTGTGAGTTCTTGTACTTGCGAGAATTCAGCCATCGGCATAAAGGCTATGGCACAACCTAAATACATCATTAGCAAGATTTGTTGTGAATTAAATTTACGCAACATTAATTTTTGCGCCATTCCATAAGCGACCCAAATAAGGGATCCTGCTACGCTTAAGATGACACCTGTTGAATACTGATTGAGTCCGGTAAATACATCAAAATGATCATTAAAAAATAAACCTAGACCAATTAACAATAAGAAAAGTCCAATCTTTTGGTGCAGTCCCAATTTTTCTTTGAAGATCAGTACACCACAGATGAGCATTCCAAAAGAGGATAAATGAATAAAAATTTGTGCAACTGAAGGTTCAATATAATTCAGCGAACTACTAAATAATAGAAAATTGCCGGTAAGACCAATTACCCCAATAAGAGCAAGCCAAGTATATTGGCCGACTTTTATTAGCTCTGGTAATTTCTTTTTATAAGCAAGTAGGACTAATAATGAGATTGCGGCTACAATAAAACGATACCATACGATAGTTTGCGCATTCATTACAGATAAAACTTGTTTGAGAGCGATCGGTAAGGATCCCCAAGCCATAGCGGTAATAAGCGCAAAGGTAAAGCCTAATAAAGGTTGTTGTTTCATTGCTTGCTCGCTTATGTGAAATTAAAAAAGACAAAACGCCCCACAAAATTGTAGGGCGTTTCAATCGAATAGACTTTAAATTATTCAGTAACAATACTTACGTATTTACGGCTTTTCTCGCCTTTTACTTCAAATTTAACTTTACCATCTGCAGTTGCGAATAAGGTGTGGTCTTTGCCCATACCTACGTTGCTACCCGCGTGGAACTTAGTACCACGTTGACGAACAATGATGCTACCTGCTAATACAGATTCGCCACCGAAACGTTTAACACCAAGGCGTTTAGCTTCAGAATCGCGACCGTTACGAGTTGAACCACCAGCTTTTTTAGTTGCCATCTACTTGATCTCCTCTGAAATTATGCTTGAATCCCAGTGATTTTCACTTCTGTGAACCACTGAC
This sequence comes from Haemophilus seminalis, assembly GCF_006384255.1. GTDB lineage: Bacteria > Pseudomonadota > Gammaproteobacteria > Enterobacterales > Pasteurellaceae > Haemophilus > Haemophilus seminalis. The sequence continues at coordinate 63,053 of NZ_VCED01000003.1, read as the reverse complement.
GATGACCTTGTTGTTTACGGCTGTGTTTGCGACGACGGAATTTAACGATTTTAACTTTCTCGCCACGACCTTGTGCAACTACTTCAGCCACTACTTTTGCGCCAGCAACTACTGGTGCACCGATTTTAACATCTTCACCATTAACGACCATCAACACAGAATCGAACTCAACTGTTGCGCCAGTTGAAAGTTCAAGTTTTTCTAAACGAACAACTTGACCTTCGCTCACACGGTGTTGTTTACCGCCACTTTGGAAAACTGCGTACATAAATACTCCGCTTAATTGTGTTTCCCTGCTCTTTAGCAGTCCACACTTAAAAATTTATATAAATAGGTCGCAAATTCTACGGAAAAATCCTACCTATGGCAAGAATTTATTTACAATAAAATAAAAAAATTCCCTTCATTTGCGGATTGATTTCAGAAAGTCTGAAAATTCGGGTAAAATGCACCGCACTTTCGACTAATAATTGATGAAAAAATGAAGAAACAAGATCTTATGAGCATAGACGCGATCCAGAAACTAGTAGATCCCGATATGCAAAAAGTTAATCAAAATATTCTTGCTCAGCTTAATTCAGATGTTCCATTAATAGGACAGTTAGGTTTTTATATTGTTCAAGGCGGTGGTAAGCGGATCCGTCCATTGATCGCAGTTCTCGCAGCTCGATCTTTAGGATTTGGAGGATCTAATTCAATTACTTGTGCTACGTTTGTTGAATTTATTCATACGGCCTCTTTATTACATGATGATGTGGTGGATGAGTCCGATATGCGTCGTGGGCGTGCTACGGCGAACTCAGAATTTGGGAATGCTGCAAGTGTACTTGTAGGAGACTTTATTTATACGCGTGCATTTCAATTAGTTGCACAATTAGAGTCATTGAAGATTTTGGGCATTATGGCCGATGCGACTAACGTTTTAGCGGAAGGCGAAGTTCAGCAGTTAATGAATGTTAATGATCCCGAAACGAGCGAAGCTAATTATATGCGTGTAATTTATAGCAAAACTGCTCGTTTGTTTGAGGTGGCTGGTCAGGCTGCGGCAATTGTTGCAGGCGGAACAGAAGCTCAAGAAAAGGCTTTACAAGATTATGGGCGTTATCTTGGAACTGCATTTCAGCTCGTGGATGATGTATTGGATTATAGTGCAAATGCACAAGCTCTAGGTAAAAATGTAGGTGATGATTTAGCTGAAGGCAAACCGACTCTTCCTCTGCTACACGCTATGCGTCATGGTAATGCTCAACAGGCAGCTTTAATTCGTGAAGCGATTGAGCAAGGTGGTAAACGTGAAGCTATTGATGAAGTATTAGCTATTATGGCTGAGCATAAGTCTTTAGATTATGCGATGAATCGTGCAAAAGAAGAAGCTCAAAAAGCAGTAAATGCAATTGCAATGTTGCCAGACAGTGATTATAAGAAGGCGTTAATTTCTTTAGCATATTTGTCTGTGGATAGAAATTATTAGCCCTTAATTTAGCTTATATACTTAATACCAATTAATTTTAATTAAACTTTATGAATACAGAACTTCAATCTAAACCTGAGCAAAGTGCGATTAATTTTCAAGGTAAAACTCGTAAACAAAAGGTGCACAAAGATCCTAATGCACCTTTTATTCGTGAAAAACTTGAGTTGCCAGATGGACATAATAAACTCCTTTTACATTCATGCTGTGCGCCTTGCTCGGGTGAAGTGATGGAAGCAATCCTTGCATCTGGCATCGAATTTACGATTTATTTTTACAATCCAAACATTCATCCACTCAAAGAATATTTAATTCGTAAAGAAGAAAATATTCGTTTTGCTAAAAAATTTGGCATTCCATTTATTGATGCAGATTACGATCGTCAAAATTGGTTTGATCGTGCCAAAGGAATGGAGTGGGAGCCTGAGAGGGGAATTCGTTGTACTATGTGTTTTGATATGCGCTTTGAAAAAGCTGCTGAATATGCTCATGAACATGGTTTCCCTGTATTTACTAGTTGCTTGGGTATTTCTCGTTGGAAGGATATGAATCAAATAAATGACTGTGGGCATCGCGCGGCGGAAAAATATGATGATGTTATTTATTGGGATTACAACTGGCGAAAAGAAGGTGGCTCGCAACGCATGATTGAGATTAGTAAACGGGAGCGGTTTTATCAACAGGAATATTGCGGTTGTGTGTATTCTTTACGTGATAGTAATAAATGGCGTGAAGAGACGGGGCGTCAAAAAATTGAAATTGGTAAACTTTATTATACGCCAGATTGAACTCTCTCTTTAATAAGGCTGATATTTTCAGCCTTATTTTCTTTTAAAATTAAGATTGATAGACATTTAAAAAGACCAATTACATCAATTTATAGCATTCTTCATAAAAATTAGGCAAAATACGGAAAATTTTTGAGTTCAAAAAAGGATCAAACTATGACTAAACATTATGATTACATCGCTATTGGCGGTGGCAGTGGCGGTATTGCTTCTCTAAATCGTGCTGCAAGCTATGGAAAAAAATGCGCAATCATTGAAGCAAAACATCTTGGCGGTACTTGTGTAAATGTAGGTTGCGTACCTAAAAAAGTAATGTTTTATGGTGCACACATTGCAGAAGCAATTAACAATTATGCACCAGATTATGGTTTTGATGTTGAAGTGAAAAAATTCGATTTTTCAAAACTGATTGAAAGTCGCCAAGCCTATATTGGTCGTATTCATACATCTTATAACAATGTATTAACGAAAAATAATATTGATGTAATTAACGGTTTCGGAAAATTTGTCGATGCGCATACTATTGAAGTAACACTTACCGATGGTACAAAAGAGCAAGTAACCGCAGATCATATTTTAATCGCAACAGGTGGCCGCCCATATCGTCCAAACATTAAAGGACAAGAATACGGCATTGATTCAGATGGTTTCTTCGCATTAACAGAATTACCAAAACGAGCAGCTGTTATCGGTGCAGGCTATATTGCCGTTGAACTTTCTGGTGTATTAAACAGCCTAGGCGTGGAAACCCATTTATTAGTGCGTCGCCATGCGCCAATGCGTAATCAAGATCCATTAATCGTAGAAACACTAGTGGAAGTACTTGCGCAAGATGGAATTCAATTACATACCAATTCCACACCATCTGAGATTGTTAAAAATGCAGATGGTTCACTTACAGTAAAATGTGATGGTCAATCTGATGTTACGGTGGACTGTGTTATTTGGGCTGCGGGTCGTATTCCCGCGACAGATAAAATTGGCTTAGAAAATGCTGGCGTAGAAACGAATGAACGTGGCTATGTCAAAGTAGATAAATATCAAAATACTAATGTGAAAGGCATTTATGCGGTAGGCGATATTATCGAAAACGGCATTGAATTAACACCAGTTGCAGTTGCAGCAGGTCGTCGCCTTTCTGAGCGTTTATTCAATAATAAACCGACTGAACATTTAGATTACAATTTGGTTCCAACTGTTGTATTCAGCCATCCACCAATCGGCACTGTAGGTTTAACTGAACCTCAAGCTATTGAACAATATGGAGCTGAAAATGTTAAGGTATATAAATCTTCTTTCACAGCAATGTACACTGCGGTCACTCAACATCGCCAACCGTGCAAAATGAAATTGGTTTGTGTGGGTAAAGATGAAAAAGTTGTGGGTTTACATGGTATTGGTTTCGGTGTAGATGAAATGATTCAAGGATTTGCCGTAGCAATTAAAATGGGCGTAACAAAAGCTGATTTTGATAACACAGTGGCTATTCACCCAACGGGTTCAGAAGAATTCGTGACCATGCGTTAATCTTCAAAGCAAAGAAAAAAGAGCGGTAAAATTACCGCTCTTTTCTGTTTCTAATTTTGCTTAAGTATGTTTAGCTACGTTTAACCAATTTCGTCCAGTTATAATAACCGTACAACGAGTTAAGTAAGTAGGCTGAATACATTAAGTACATAGCTGGTGTTTCTGCCCATAAGAAGATAGAAAGGATATTTAAAGCAATCCATAACAACCACTGTTCACGATAGCGCAAAATCATTAAAATCTGTGCAGCAACCGTAATAATTGTGGTTAGACCATCTAAACCTGTTGAACTGCCGCCAGCCGCTTGTAATGCTTGAACAAAAAGCAAAGTACCAACCGTAGTCACAACAATTAATGTCATCCATCCTTTAACAGTTAAAGCTTTGGCAATCACACTTTCTCCACCATCACTATTTTGCATATTGGCTTTCCACATGAAGTAACCAATAAATTGAGATGGCAAATATACATAGAGTACGGTATTCATTTCCCCTAAGAAATTTGATCCCCAAGCGACATAAAAATAAGTGTAAGCAAAAATTAATCCAAAGAAATAATTACTAATTTTACCTTTACTTACCAATACCACACACAAAATACCAGAAATACCAGAAATCATTGCTAACCAAGAATCTGGCGCTTGCACATAAGCCCAAATCTGTGCAACGATAAAAAGTGCAAGCCATATTACTTCAAAAGGCTTCCAGCCAGTAATAAACTCTTGCTTAAGACGTTCAATTAAAGTCATTTTTACTCCTTTTAGGTTTTCAGGTCGGTATTTTTACACAATTATTTTTTTATGTAAAACATCCTATCAGATTATTCTAAATGTTATTTGTACACCAAATTTTATCCAATAAAAACGAGTAGTCACTCTCTTTTCAAAGTAATAAGAAAGTTAAATACAGTAATCTAAGTCTAAAGGCATTTTAGCTTGCATTAAGAATTGTCGAGTGCGTTCTTGTTTTGGACAAGCAAAGAATTTATCTGCTGTATTTTGTTCTACAATATGCCCATCCTCCATCAAAATCACACGATCTGCAACATCTTTCGCAAACTGCATTTCATGAGTAACAATAATCATAGTCCATCCTTCCTGTGCAAGCATTTTAAGGGTTTGCAATACCTCGCCTACTAATTCAGGATCCAACGCAGATGTAGGTTCATCTAATAAAATTAAATCTGGTTGTACCGCCAAGGCACGAGCAATACCAACTCGTTGTTGCTGCCCACCAGAAAGTTGTGATGGAAATAAATCTGCTTTAGCTCTTAACCCAACCTTCTCTAACAACATTAATGCTTTTTTTCGAGCCTGCTCTTTCGGTTGTTTTTGAACCACCAGCATCCCTTCCATTACATTCTCAAGTGCTGTACGATGAGGAAATAAATTATATTGTTGAAATACCATTGATGAACGACGGCGTAAACTTAATTCATCCGATTTCGTAATTTTTCGACTAAAATCAATTTTCAAATCACCATCCGTAAAAACTAACTTACCTTGCTCTGGGCGCTCTAACAAATTTAGGCAACGCAAAAATGTCGTTTTTCCTGAGCCTGAGGGACCTAAAATAGCGACAACTTCACCTTTATTTATCTCAAAATCAATGCCTTTTAATACATGATTGCCATTAAAGTTTTTTTGAATATTGGTTACTTTTAACATAAACATTCCTTATAAATGGCGAGATAAGCGAATTTCAAGACGATCTTGTAAGAAAGATAAAACAAAACAGAAAATCCAATAAATCAAAGCAGCCTCACTATAAATTAAAATAAATTCATAGTTTGCTGCCGTAATATTCTGTGCGACACGGAATAATTCTGTCACTAAAACAAGAGAAGCTAATGAAGTATCTTTCACTGTACTAATAAAAGTATTAGAAAGCGATGGTACTGAAATACGTAAAGCCTGTGGCATAATTGTACGAATAAATGCTTGTCGATAATTCATACCTATCGCATAAGAGGCTTCCCACTGCCCTTTAGGTATAGCAATAATTGAAGCTCGAACTGTCTCTGCTGCATAAGCACCAATATTAATAGAAAATGCAATAATCGCTGTTGGGAAGGGCTCTAAAGTAATACCAACTTCAGGTAATCCATAAAAAATAATAAAAATTTGTACTAACATCGGTGTACCTCGAATTATAGAGATATACACTCGACATAAAGCCTGTAACAATTTTAAGGGTAAATTAGGGCTAGGTAAAGTACGAATAACTGCAACAATCACTGCAATAAGCAAACCACAGAAGAAGGAAATGACTGCCAATGGCAATGTGTATAAAATTGCTGCTTCCAACATAGGCCAAAACGAGCTGATTACATAATCAGCTCGTTCTGCACTCATAAATGGAAGACTCGCCAACCAATTATTGAGTAATATCATCACCAAACCATTCAATTGAAATCTGTTTTAATGTACCATCTTGGCGAAGTGCTTCAAGTGCTTGATTAAATTTTGTAATCAATGCATCTTCACCTTGTAAAAAAGCAAAGGCTGTTGGAATTTTATCCCCACGATCATAAGCAATTTTTAAACCGGCATTTGGGTGTTGTTTAAAATAATCTAATACCGCCAATTTATCATTAATTGTTGCTTCTGCACGGCCCTGTTTAATAAGCTCTAAGCTCTGTGCTAAACCATCTACTACAAGAATCTGTGCGCCTGCAGCTTTTGCATCTTTCCCCCAGTTACTTGTTGCGGATTGCGCAGATTTACGCCCTTTCAAATCTTCAAATGATTTAATACTGTTATCCGATGATTTTGTTACAATCACCCCACCAGAATAATTATAAGGCGTTGTGAAACTGTATTTTTTTAAACGCTCTGGGCTTGGGTTAGTTTGGTTTGCAATCACATCAAAACGTTTTGCATTTAACCCCGCATACATTGCATCCCATTGCGTTTCTTTAAATTCTACTTTCAAACCGAGCTTTTCAGCCACTTTACGAATAACCTCTACATCAAAGCCTGTTAATTTTCCACTTTTATCATGGAAAGTAAATGGCGCATAAGTCCCTTCTGTCCCTACGAGCAATGTCTTTGTTTTCTCAACGCGTTCTGAAATTTCACCTGCGTTTGAAAGTGTGGAAAATGTTAAACCCGCAGCCAAAAGTGCGGTTGCAAAAAATAGTTTTTTCATAATTGTATTCCTTATATAGTGTTTGAATTAGCTTGATTATAAAAGTCTAATTAATAGAAAAACAAGACGATTATGTAATGAGTTAGATTTTTTAGTTATAAGAAGAACATTAAAAGTGCAGCAAAATTTTACCGCACGTTACCCGTAATATAACCTATCCCTCAATGCCCTCAAATAATGCGGTACTTAAATAACGTTCTGATGCCGAAGGTAAAATAGCCACAACTAATTTATCTTTAAATTCTGGCAATTTAGCTAAACGATCTGCAGCTGCGACAGCTGCACCAGATGAAATCCCTGCAAGAATGCCTTCTTCCGCCATTAAGCGACGAGCTGTGGCAAGTGCGGTATCGCTATCAACAGTTTCTACGCGATCAATAATAGATAAATCTAAATTTTTAGGAATAAAACCTGCTCCGATGCCTTGAATTTTGTGTGGGCCTGGTTTTGCTTCTTCACCCGCTAAAGTTTGAGTAATGACGGGAGATTCCACTGGCTCAACCGCAACAGAAGTGATTTGTTTACCAAAATCTAATTTAATCGCGCGAGAAATCCCCGTAATCGTACCACCTGTCCCTACGCCAGCAACAACAACATCGACTTTACCATCCGTATCTTTCCAAATTTCAGGGCCTGTTGTTTCTTGATGAATTTGTGGGTTGGCTGGATTCTCAAATTGTTTAAGCATGACATAGCGGTTTGGATCCGAAGCAACAATTTCTTCTGCTTTCGCAATCGCGCCTTTCATTCCTTTTGCGCCTTCGGTAAGCACTAAATTCACACCCAATCCGCGCAATAAGCGTTTTCTTTCAAGACTCATAGTTTCTGGCATAGTGAGCGTGATTTTATAACCTCTAGCAGCTGCAACATAAGCCAAAGCGATACCAGTATTACCGCTCGTTGCATCTACAATTTCTTTTCCTTTCGTGAGCGTACCATCTTTTTCAGCTTGCCACACCATATTCGCCCCAATACGGCATTTTACGCTGTAGCTTGGATTACGCCCCTCAATTTTCACCACCACATTGCCATTGTGACCAAAGTGTTTTAAACGCACAAGTGGCGTATTTCCGATAGAATAAGAATTGTCTGCATAAATTGTCATAATATTTCCCTTTCGTTAGGCTTTGTTAATGTTGGTTTATTTATAACACCGCACTTTTGATTAAAAAAATAGTTATTTGATCTATTTTATAACCGTAAGCTATTTAACAATCCCTGTATTTTCTGAACGAACCTCAAGCCCCGCTTGAGATGAAGAATCACTATTCATATTAAAACGTAAGTCATTACGATAATTTTCCACCCACATTACGGTCGCACCACATACTGCAACGGGCATAATTAATAAATTAATCACAGGCACAAATGTACAACAAGTTACCAATCCACCAAAAGTTAAACTTTGAGTTCGTTGATAGCCAAGCACATTTTTCATGATATCAAAAGAGACTTTGTGATTATCAAAAGGATAATCACAATATTGAATTGCCATCATCCAACAAGTGAACAAGAAAGTAAGTACAGGCACGATGGTTTGCCCAACCAAAGGAATAAAACTCAGTAAAAACAAGGCGATAATTTTGGGTAGACTATAACGTAATTTTTGCCACTCTCGAGCAAGCATACGAGGCACATCTCTCATTACATCCACAAGACTATCATCATTAATATTTTCACCTGTCAGCATTTTTTCTACTTTTTCCGCTAACAAGCCATTAAAAGGTGCGGCGATAAAGCCAGAAAGTGTGGTGAAAGTAAAATAAAAGAGCAATAAAATTGTTAAAATGGACAGGGTTAACAAAATTACACTGAGAAAACTAAGCCAGTCTGGAATAAAATTCATCACCCAATCAATCGCACTCGTGATTTGGCTAATAAAAAGCCAAAATAAACCACAAAGCAAAACGGTATTGAGCAAAATTGGAATAATAACAAACCGACGCAAACCTTTTTGTGTAATGTAATGCCACCCCATTACAAAATAATGGAAACCAGATTTTAATTCATTAGGATTCAACATTTTTCTTTCCTTTCAATAAAAATACGCCTAAAACAGACCGCTCTTTTCCCTTAAAATTCCACGCATTGAAGTATTTTTTCACCTACTGAAATATGGTAGGATTAGCGCCATTAATAGCATTCTCGCAGGACTAGCACGCGTAAGGAATAAAGATGGATTTAAATACAATTTTGATTATTGTGGGCATTTTGGCACTTGTTGCCTTAATCGTGCACGGATTATGGTCAAATCGTCGTGAGAAATCAAAATATTTTGATAAAGCTAATAAATTTGACCGCACTTCTCATGTGCAAAGATCCCATACGCAAGAAGAAACGCAACCAACAAATGCTAATTTGTCTCACGTCACTACAGCGCAAGCAAATGCACCAATTCGTCATCAAGTAATGCCTAATGCAGCAGTAAATCAAGAACCTGTTGATTATAGACAAAGTGAAAAAAGTGTCGATGACATTAAGATTTCAATTCCAAATGTTCAACCTGTTTATGATATGGGAAATCATCGTTCTGAGCCGTTAAAGCCGACTCAACCACAATATGATATGCCAACATCAAATAGCGTTGCGAATATGACATTGGAACAAATTGAAGAACAAAGCAAAAATACTAGTTTCGATGGAATTAATTCATCATCACCAGAATTAAGAGCGCAACTTGCAGAATTAGCTCACGAAGAACGTCAAGTGGACTACAACGTATCTTTTAATGAACCAAAAGAAACAACAGCTAAACCGAAACAAACAACTGGATATATTCAACTTTATCTTATTCCAAAATCTAGCGACCAATTTAACGGTGCGAAATTAGTACAAGCACTTGAAAACTTAGGGTTTATCTTGGGTGAGGATGAAATGTATCACCGCCACTTAGATTTAAGTGTGGCAAGTCCAGTTCTCTTTAGCGTGGCAAATTTAGAACAGCCTGGAACATTTGATTCTTACAACTTAGTAGATTTCAGCACAATGGGAATTGTATTCTTTATGCAACTACCATCACCAGGTAATAATCTCGCTAATTTACGAATGATGATCCGCGCTGCTCATACATTAGCCGAAGATTTACAAGGCATAGTGCTTACTGAAGAACAAGAAATCTTTGATGAAAATGCAGAGCAAACATATCTTGCTCGCGTGTAAATTCATACCTTAAATTTACCGCACTTTTATCTTTATTGAGACAGGCTTTATGCCTGTCTATTTTCACTATAAACAAACAAAAAGTGCGGTCATTTTTCCTCGAGAATTTTATGACAAATATTCAAACTCAAATAGACAATCTACGCAAAACCTTGCGCCAATATGAATATGAATATCACGTTCTAGATAATCCAACCGTGCCTGATAGCGAATATGATCGTCTATTTCATCAGCTAAAAGCGTTAGAACTAGAACATCCAGAATTTCTTACTTCAGACTCCCCAACTCAACGTGTTGGTGCAAAACCACTTTCTGGGTTTAGCCAAATTCGTCATGAAATTCCCATGCTCTCTTTAGATAATGCTTTTTCCGATGAAGAATTCAATGCCTTTGTAAAACGCATTGAAGATCGTTTAATCATATTACCTAAACCGCTTACCTTCTGTTGCGAACCTAAACTTGATGGTTTAGCAGTGAGTATTTTGTATGTAAATGGCGTGCTCACCCAAGCAGCCACTCGTGGTGATGGCACCACAGGCGAAGATATTACAGCCAATATCCGCACTATTCGTAATATCCCATTACAACTTCTAACGGACAATCCTCCCACACGCTTAGAAGTGCGAGGCGAAGTTTTTATGCCACACGCAGGATTTGAGCGTTTAAATGAATATGCACTAGAACATGGTGAAAAGACCTTTGCTAACCCTCGTAATGCGGCAGCAGGCTCTTTGCGTCAACTTGATCCTAATATTACAAGTAAACGCCCATTGGTATTAAATGCTTATGGCATTGGGATTGCTGAAGGCGTTGAACTACCAAACACTCATTATGCTCGTTTGCAATGGCTAAAATCTATCGGTATTCCAGTGAATCCAGAAATTCGTTTATGTAATGGCACAAATGAAGTTTTAGATTTTTACCGGGATATTCAAAATAAACGAAGCTCACTAGGTTATGACATTGACGGAACTGTATTAAAAATCAATGATATAGCCTTACAAAATGAACTAGGATTTATTTCCAAAGCACCTCGTTGGGCGATTGCTTATAAGTTCCCAGCCCAAGAAGAATTAACGGTGCTGAATGATGTTGAATTCCAAGTTGGCCGAACGGGTGCAATCACACCAGTCGCTAAATTAGAACCAGTATTTGTTGCAGGTGTCACAGTAAGCAATGCCACCTTACACAATGGTGATGAAATTGAACGCTTAAACATTGCTATTGGCGATACTGTTGTCATTCGTCGAGCGGGGGATGTGATTCCACAAATTATCGGAGTATTACATGAACGTCGCCCTGATAATGCTAAACCAATTATTTTCCCAATAAATTGCCCTGTGTGCGACTCTCAAATTATTCGTATTGAAGGCGAAGCGGTGGCTCGCTGTACGGGAGGATTATTCTGTGCTGCACAACGCAAAGAAGCGTTAAAACATTTCGTCTCTCGTAAAGCAATGGATATTGATGGTGTGGGTGGAAAATTAATAGAGCAATTAGTCGATCGCGAACTGGTTCATACACCAGCGGACTTATTTAAACTTGATTTAACTACGCTCACACGCTTAGAAAGAATGGGCGCAAAATCTGCAGAAAACGCTCTCAATAGTCTTGAAAAAGCCAAAAGCACGACCCTTGCTCGCTTTATTTTTGCTTTAGGCATACGTGAAGTAGGCGAAGCCACTGCATTAAATCTTGCGAATCACTTCAAAACCTTAGATGCGCTTAAAGCCGCTGATCTTGAGCAGCTTCAACAAGTGCCTGATGTGGGTGAAGTTGTAGCAAACAGAATTTTTGTATTCTGGCGTGAAGCACATAATGTTGCCGTTGTTGATGATTTAATCGCACAAGGTGTACATTGGGAAACAGTGGAAGTAAAAGAAGCCAGTGAAAACTTATTCAAAGATAAAACCGTCGTCCTCACTGGCACCCTCACTCAAATGGGTCGCAACGAAGCAAAAGTATTACTACAGCAGCTAGGCGCAAAAGTAAGTGGTTCTGTTTCCAGTAAAACGGACTTTGTCATCGCAGGCGACGCTGCTGGCTCTAAACTAGCCAAAGCGCAGGAACTAAATATTGCAGTATTAACAGAAGAAGAATTTTTAGAGCAGGTTAATATTTTAAATTAGTTAAATTAAAATCGTATAAACAAAAGCGGCCAAAAATTATCATATTTTTGACCGCTCTTTTGTATTTAAATATTAATTTATCTATTTACTGACATAGTCATTTATCTTCTTTCATCCTCACTTAAATACACAGTTGCACGGAGGCGGCTACCTCGCCCTACTCGTACGGTAAACAATCCTTGCTGAATGTTTCAACACGCAGCCGCGCGGAGGCGGCTGCCACTGGAAAGCAAATTTTGAGTACCTACTGCGAGTTTCAACACACAGCCGCGCGGAGGCGGCTGCGCTTTAATTTGCTCCTCAGTGACATCGTTGAGTGGTTTCAACACACAGCCGCGCGGAGGCGGCTGCCGCTATCAACAAATGCTAAATGAGTTACTGGCGGGTTTCAACACACAGCCGCGCGGAGGCGGCTGCTTAATGTTGATTTTAGGTTTTATGGGTTTGAATGGGGGTTTCAACACACAGCCGCGCGGAGGCGGCTGCCCAAATAATTTTTGACCCTTCGTATGTGCTACTTGTTTCAACACACAGCCGCGCGGAGGCGGCTGCCCGTCGAAGCCGTAAATATCGTATTCATTAAATGGTTTCAACACACAGCCGCGCGGAGGCGGCTGCTTACGCCCTAAACGGGTTTGATGAAAGTTAAAATAGTTTCAACACACAGCCGCGCGGAGGCGGCTGCCCCCTAAATAAATAAAACAAGATATAAATAAAAGGTTTCAACACACAGCCGCGCGGAGGCGGCTGCAGCTATGTTAAAAACTGAAAATGAGGAATTAAGAGTTTCAACACACAGCCGCGCGGAGGCGGCTGCCTGTTTTCCATAAAATCAATATTTTTGAAAGATTGTTTCAACACACAGCCGCGCGGAGGCGGCTGCTTGATTTTGAGCTAAAGGATAAATTAAACCGTACTGTTTCAACACACAGCCGCGCGGAGGCGGCTGCTTGGGTAATTGGCTTCCAAAACTAACATATCTTTGTTTCAACACACAGCCGCGCGGAGGCGGCTGCGTTTGAATATCGCCAGTCAAGAAAATCGAGGTAGAGTTTCAACACACAGCCGCGCGGAGGCGGCTGCTCAGTGATTTGGTTTCAGCAACTTTTGCGGACCCTGTTTCAACACACAGCCGCGCGGAGGCGGCTGCAATTTATATCTTTTACACCTTGAGCAGGGTAGTGTTTCAACACACAGCCGCGCGGAGGCGGCTGCTTTTTCTTACGCTTTGCTCAACCATCACTTACGGTTTCAACACACAGCCGCGCGGAGGCGGCTGCTGCGATAATCCTTACTCTGAGGCCATTGTTACCAAGTTTCAACACACAGCCGCGCGGAGGCGGCTGCCTCTATTAATTGTTGTTTTATGCCTTCATAAGCTAGTTTCAACACACAGCCGCGCGGAGGCGGCTGCTCTTCGGCTACTATGATCATGACGATCATAGTTGTTTCAACACACAGCCGCGCGGAGGCGGCTGCTCTCTACATAAAAAAGCAAGAAAAATCAGCGTATTAAACACTGTATTTCGCTAACTGATTTTATGATAAGGAGTTTAATAAGTATAACGGTCATACCGCCGTTATACAAATAGATTAACTTATTCAAATTGTTAAAGAAAATAAGGATCGCTATCCCATCAGGGTTTTAATGAGAACAACAGGTTAGCGAACTAAATGACAAGCACGTCTTTAAATACATCTATTGCTGGTTTTGCCCCATGATGTTCCACTTTATTACGCCACTTACTGCCTAAATGATAAAAACGCAGACTGTCACATGTAGGGTCGTAGGTTTCCAACAGTTTGTTTTTCAATATGACCCACTGGTCAGGCGTGACATCACATTCAAATACCGAATATTGCGCCCGCACGCCGTAATCTAAGCAATGTTTTGCAATGCGGCGCAATCGCGCTTGCCCATTTGGATCATCAAAAGAAATGTCGTAAGTAATCAGCATTAACATAGTTTATCTCATCAAAAACGGCGGGTATTCCGCCAAATCCCCGCGCAGATGACGCGCCAAAAGCATCGCCTGAATATACGGCAGCAGCCCGATTTCTACTTCTTCGCCCAAAAACGGATGAACGATTTTCTCCTGCTTTTTCGCCTGCAAAGCTTGGAACAACAGCTTACGCGCATCGGCTTTCAAACTTACCGCGCCGCTTGCTTCGGTAACAAAATCCTGCGGTTTGATTTGCCCGCGGTTAATCAGCGACAGCACCAACCTGTCTGCCCACCACGCGCGGAATTCTTCCAAAATATCCTGCGCCAAACTGTCGCGCCCCGACCGGTCGGCATGCAGAAAGCCTACCTGCGGATCCAGCCCCACGCCTTGCAGCGCGCCGCTGATGTCCTTGCCCAACAAACTGTACACAAACGACAACAGCGCATTCACCCCGTCTCTGGGCGGACGGCGGTTGCGCCCATCAAAAGAAAAGCCGCTTTTTTCGCTCAAAAGCTGCCCGAACACGCCGAAATAACTCGCCGCCGCATCGCCCTCAATCCCGCGCACCATGTCCAGCTCCGCTGCGCTCTTCAACTGCCGCAGCGAAATGTTCAAAGAATCGACCGCACTTTGAATCGCCGAATTCTCGCCGTAATTGCGAATCTGCCGCTGAAGCCCCCGCTTACTCGCCTGAATCTTCGCAGCGATGATACTACGCGCAATCGGCACAGGATTTTGCTCCGACACCCGATACTGCGCCCGACGCAACAGCACATTGCCGCTCTGCCGCCCCTGAAGCCGTCCCAAGAAATGACCGTTTTCGGTAAAAAACGCCAAATTCACATTATTTTCACCGCAAAACCCCAGCAAAAACGGCGACACCAGCACATTCCCAAAACAGAAAATATGCCCGATGGAATGTACCGGCAACTGTGCTACCTTCTTACGCTCCTGCTCCACAACCAGCGTTTCCCTCTCCTTATGCAGATAGCTGCCTTGGGTGGTGATATAGAGCGTGTTTTGTAGTTTACGCATGGGGAACTCCTTGGATTTTGACCGCACTTTTGGGGTGCTGGTTGGGTCACCTGAAAATTATTGGCAGATTGGATTAGGGTGAACACGATAACTCAGCATAGAATCCCTACAAATAAGACGATATTTTTTCAATGATTAACTCTGCCCTCTTATCAATAAATTTCTCAAACTCTTTCTCTAACCATAAGCTTTCGTCATCTGGTATAAGATGAATTTTCACATACTGCTTTTTATCTTTAACATTATCTTTATTATTAATCCAATCATTAAATGAACTTGAATTTTTATTACCTCTATTTGTTGAATAATCTAATAGTTGATAATTTGAAATACTATTAATCTTATCCCAAGAATAGTTATAACTTTGCAAAATAAATTTTGGCATGATGTGATCAACATCATTAACTCTCAAGCTCTCTTTACGATCATACATTAAATAATAAACAAAAGAAGAATCTAAGTTATTTAAAGATTCTTTAGAGTAATTTAGATCAAAGTTTAAGGGATGTTGAATATAAACATCGAATAAATCTTTTACTGGAAATTCCTCATTTTTAAAATCTTTAATCACGCTGAGTAATTTCCTAATCCCTGTTTTATAAGATACCCAGCCAGCTCCTCGGCTACGAAACACACCATTTAATAAAGAATGATATAACCAGCTTTTCATTGGGATATAATCAAAATTACCAGTTTCAAAATTATTGAAATATGATTTTATTTCATCTAACTCTAATTTTTTATGAAATAAATGATATGCAATAAAAAATAGCGGTATAAACGAACGACTGCCATCTTTATAATAATCATACAATTTTGAATGTTTTAAAAATTGTTTTGTTGCATATAAAGAAGATTCAATTTTTTCTTTATTAAGAATTGCAAAATTGGCATCACTATCTTCTATATTAGCCATTTCTTTATTATGATTATCCTGCAGAATAAATATAAGTTTAATTAAATTATCTTGTGTAAGACCAATATCATCATATTGAGATAAAATCTCTCTTAGAAAGCCCTCCATCCTCCAATCAAACCCTTTTAAAATAGAGGCAACCAAATCAAATGAAGATAATTTTGTACCACCATCATTCAGTCTTCTAAACAATTCCACAATACGCTGTCTGTTTTCAAGATCCGGTCTGGTTTTATTGATATTTACAATAGAAACACCAAGGCTATCCGATGAAATAATATTTTTATAAAACGCTTTAATATTCTTTTTGATATGATCTCTTTCTAATTCATCTTTAATATCAAAATCATCAATTAATTCATCTGCAACTTGTTCTTCATCATTGGTATCTTTTAATTTGTTTAATAATGTACCAGCCTCATACCATAAGTGTCTTGATAGGCTCCTGCCATCATCTTTAGATGATGACGGTAATGAACTTTTGTCTTTTTCAAATTTGAACTCGTATTGAGATAAATAGTTACTATATAAATCAAAATATAAATATTTTCCATTTAAACTGCCCATTAATCCCATATAAAAAGTTTGTAACCGCTGTTGTCCATCAATGATAAAAAATTGAGTTTGTTCTAATTTATCAATTTCTTTACTATTAACCAGTTCGCCAGTTTTGCTGAATCGACGATAATTGAATAAAGGCATCTTACCTTTTTCTTCTTTTATGGCTATCACACCACTGAAACTATCTCCTTTTAATAAGGTGTCAAATAATAATTCCATTTTTTCTTCTGTCCACACCAAAGACCTTTGAATCACAGGTAAAACATATTTACCTTCATCAATTTCATTAATCACATCAGAAATACGGTATGTTTTCCAATTTGCCATATTAATTACCTCAAAAATAAAATAAAATAAATTCAGTTATTCTCTAACTCAAACAACTCCTCTACATACCCCACACTTCTATCCCGTTTCCCCAGCAACTCAGGCTGACAAATCTCCACCAGAGAGCAGGCTTTGCAGCGTTTGCCGTAGTCGGGTGGCGGTGTTTTGCCGCTGTTTAGAAGTTCGCGCACGGCAGCGATGGTGACGAGTGTTTGGGCGCGCAGGTCGTCTGAAAATACGACGGGAACGCGGTGGCGGGTTTGCATATACCACAGCGCGCCCTCAGAGACGGTTTGCCCCGTCATTTCTTCCAAGCACAAGCCTTGGGCGCAAAGCTGAATTTCATCCATCGGGTCGGGTTTGGGCTTGCCGCGTTTGTATTCCACGGGTTTCAGACGGCCTGTTTTCGTTTCCACCTCCACCAAATCCAGCACGCCGCTGATGCCCAGTTTTTCCGCCGACACATGCACTGCCCGCTCAAAGCGCACGCCCTTGCGCGTTTCCAGCTCGCCCGAATCTACCCGCTCATGCAGCGCCTTGCCCTGCGCAGTCAAATAGTTCTCCGCCCACGCCTTCTCGTTGTGAATCAGGGCGCATTGGCGCGAGCAGAAGGCGTAGTGTTGCAGGGCGGAAAGGGGAATCAGGCGCGTGTCCTGAGTTTCCCCTTTGGCTTTGGCTGAAAGTGCGGTCATCTTTTTAAGTGTTTTTAAAGCAGTTCTTCCACACTCACGCCATTTAAGCCATCTGAAACTACGCTGATGTTGTAATCACCAAAACCGCTTGCGGGCGTACCTGATTCGCCGTTTACGCGTTCGACTTTTACGGCGTCAAACAGTTTATGTGCAGGCTGGCTGCCGAGTGCGCTATCGTGTTTGAAAACAATCAGTTTGCGTGCCGCCATTTCGCCACGGGCGGCGGAGCGGTCATGCTCAAACATCAGCGTCAGGGCTTGCCAGAGTTTGGCTAAGTCGTCGTCTGAAAAACCGGTTTTGGCGGCAAGGTTGGCGGAGATAAAGCCGTGCACGCGGTAGAGCGCGTAAGGGACAATGTATTTGCGCCCCATAGTGCGTTCTTTTTCCAAGTCTTTTTCGTTGGTGACCGCCATGCGGGTGATAGAAACTTCCAGTGGCACAATCGGGTCGATGGATTGGGCAAACGCCAGCTGCACCGGGCCGCGCACTTGTCCGCTGTTGACTTCGGTGGTCATCACGGCGCCGAAGGTGCGGATATCAAAGAAGTTTTTACACATCCAAGCGGTAATGTCGCGGGCTTTGGCTTCGTCTTTAGGCAGTTTTTTGGCTTCAAATTCTATACCGAGCGCTTCATAGGCGCGTTTGTTTTGCAGGTTTAACACGCTTTTTTCTTTGACGTAGATTTCATAACCGGCTTTGTTTTCGCTGCTGATTTCTACAAAATTACGGATTTTGCGTTTCAGGCAGACATCGGTTACCAAGCCTTTGCTGGATTCGGGGTCAAGGCGTGGCATATTGCCCGCATCGGGATCGCCGTTGGGGTTGCCGTTGGTTACGTCAAAAAAGTAAACAAATTCATAGCGGTTTTGAATAGCAGACATTTTCTGGCTCCTTAGTTTTCAATGGTTTCAGCGGTTTCTTTTTTAGAAAAATAACTTTGTTTTTGATGGTAATAGCCGATGGCGAAGCGGCCTTGCTCATCAATGCTCAAATGGCGCGGAAAGGTTTCGGGCAGTTTGGCAATGATTTCGCCCAAATCTTTATCCAAATTCACCGCCATGCCGGCTTTGTCTTTACGCAGGCGCGATAAATGGTGTTTTGCGCCCGACAAAAGGCGCGGAAAAACGGAAAACGGCACGGCGGATGCAGAACCGTAATAGCGGTCGGCAATGCCTGCGTTTAATTCGCCCAGCGCCTGATATTGGATGCGCTCCAACACGGCAAACAGCCGCCCTAAAAGATAGGCGCGATTCGGGCTTTCATTGTTCAAACTCATAGGAACTCCTTCTTCGATAAAACCTTTTCTAAAACGCCGCTCTAATACGGCTTTCATCATTGCCACGCGCAGACCGTTCACGTCGCCGTCGGCGCGGATTCGGGTAATCAGTTGCGACAGCAAACTTAAGGGGTACGGCGTGCCGCAAATCACGGCGCGGGTCATTTCGCCTGCCAACACGGGCGAGATATTTTCGCTTTTGCCCAATACGGCAGTTTGCAATAAGAGTCGCCAAATAGACGGCGGCGTTTTCCATGCGCAAGGTTCAATAGCTAAATCTTGCCAATGCTGCGCCAAATTTTCCGCCAACTGCCCAAAGGTGGTATCCAGCCAAAACCGAACAGAAATCCGCGCGGCATTGGGGGCAAGCCCTAAGATATAAAAACGGGTATTGGGAGAGAGTTCGGGTGCAATTTCTTGCAGCGGGCGACCTTTGTTACTTATTTGTTTCAATACGTTGAAAACTTTGGCACTTTCTTGTTCGTCATCCGGAGGCGTAAATACGTGCGCGAAGAAACCTTCGGCAGCCTGCTCCGTCGCGTTATCGTCCGCTTCCGCCCAAAAGACCGTGCTGGCGTCGCCGATGGTCAAACAATGATTATTTTCGCGGCGTAACAGATAGTTCAGCGCAGTGGTGTAGGCAAATGCGGATTGTTCGGAAACAGGGGCATTTGCGCCTTGCTCCTTGCCAAACGAGGCAAAGGCTTCTTTGTTGAACGAAATAATCGAACCGCCGGAGCTTTGCCCGCCAAACACGCCTTTAATCGCCGGATGCAGCCGTGCAATCGGGGCGTTATCGCCGCTAATCAGGCACAAGCCCTCGAGCGCTTCGTCGCTTTTCAGGCAGCCTGCCCACAAGCTCTGCGCGGCTTCGCGTTTATGGATAAGTGCGGTCGGTTTTTCAAGAGAAAATGCGATGTTGGCATCGAGCATTTCGGCAGGCAGATTTTCGGCGGCGAAATGTGCAGGCTGCCAGTTTTGCAGAAAACGGCACAAGGCTTGCAGGCCTTCATCGTCGCTGTTTTGCAGTAAATCGAGATGGTATTGCTTGAAGGCATCAAAAGTTTTTTCAGACGGCGTAAACGGTTTTTCTTTCGCCTCGGCTTTGTTTTTATTGGCTTCCACGCCAAGCGCGTAGGCGGTTTTGTCCCACAAAAAATTCGGTTTGATGCCCGACGTGCGTTTTTCAGGGCGCGGCACGCTCATCAGCTTCGGCTGCGGCTTTTTATCGGCGGTCAGATTCGGCACAACGGTTTTCAGACGACCTTCTTTGTCCAACACCAAAATCAAGCCGATTTTTTCCTCGCTAAAGCCATAAGGCGGCACTTTCGGGTTGCCCATTTCATCGTTTTCCGCTGCCAAACGGCGGTAATAGCGGGCAAGGGAGGCAAGAATCATGCTTTCACCTCCTCGGCGTAAAACGGCGGCACATCAATTACGCCTTCTTTCATTTGTGCACGGAAAAAATGCGGCGTGTTGCCGTGGTCAAAATCAATATCGTGCAGCATCCAGCCCAAATCACGGTTTGCATCGTTTTCTGATAACGCCGACAGCGGCAGCGGCTCGCCTTCGTCAATTAAGGCAAAATCGGCAGAAAATTCACGCACGCCCAAACAAGGCTGCTGAAAACATTGCCCCTTTTTCGCACGGCGTTTGAACATCTCGATATGCTTGGTAACGGTCTCATCCACGCCCGCTTTTGCCGTCAGCACCGCATGGGCTTCAATCACATAAGCCACGTCTTTAAGCACCGTCGCCGCGCGCTGCTGGCGGTCGTCTTCAATCAGCGTATATAAATCGGCAACGCTTTTACGCTTCATCGCACCGCTAACCTTACCCGCCGAAATCTTGCCGCCCAACTCATTGCGCCGCACCGACTCAAACCGAATCGGTTTCAACACATAAATCCGGTCAATCACCCACCGAATCGCCGGCTTCCAATGCACCGCCGCCAAAATCCCGCGCGCCGCCGACGGCGTGATGACATCATAAGACACCCGCTCCACCTTCATCTCCGGACGGGTAAAACAGGCATAATCGCCCCAAACGTGTAGGCGGATTTGGTTTGCCATACAAACTCCTTAACACACAGCCGCCCGAAGGCGGCTGATTTTTTTTAATACTGATAACCTATCAGCTTTAGTTTCAATACACGTATTTTAAGAATACGATACTATAAATTATTTTCGATAAACCATTCTTAAATGCTAAAAAATAGAAGATTATAATTTAGTTACGATCTTTCACTTAATATCTTCTGATATTCAGTTTTAATCATTGTTCTAATTTTCTCTGATATATCATTTTCAATATTCTTTCTGATCGAAGCAGTTGGCTGATTGTCATAGTTAGATCCTGTTATCACAAAAGTAAGCTCAGCATCTTTATCAAATGATGATCTTTTTCTTGACGAAGAACTAAAGAAAAAACAAATCTTTAAAGTTCCTGATTTTACCCCCTCTGAGTATTTATAAGTTACAAGCATATTATGAATATAGTAATACTCATAATATATTTCATCTGACATTAAAAAAATATCATGCAACCGATTTCCATCAATTTTCATTGACGTAACCGTATTATTCATCCAAGAGACTTTAGGATCATTAGGTAATGGATTTTTCGAACCTTCCCTGCTAATAACTATCTCATTCACATTATCTAATTTTAAATATTCACCTAGTCCACCTGTTAATCTTTTGAAAAACCTAACTCTCTCTATATCTTTAAAACTAGCAAAAGTAATCCTCTCTTCTACATCACTCTTAGTAACACCTGATTGTTTTAGTTCTTTCGCAATCGCAACACCAAGCCTACGGTTTATAAGTTCGGTCTCACCAGATGTATGAGTATAAATAGATTCTAAGCTAATTCCATCATTTTGCTTTTCAATAATAATTTCTCCATAAAAATCAAGCTCCCTATTCAAAAAATCTTTACTAAAATCTTTTCTCTTTATCTCGTATTGAATTTTAGCTTTATTATTTCCAATAAATGTAAGTTTGGGTTTAGTATTTATTTCAATATTAGGGATATCTCGAAAAATATCAAAATCAGAAGAGAATAAGTTTTTTAAAGGTTCCTTCCAATTTATACCTTCATTAGACAACTCTAATTTTGAAATTTTACTTTTAGGCTTTAAATTTCTTGCAATGGATTTATCAATAATATTAGAGTATTCATTTGGTGTTAACAGTGTAGCGACAAGAAGGGGAACAGAAAAAGTTTTATCGCCATCCCCACAAAATACACCTTTATTTTTTAAGGTATTATTTATTTCACCTTCAGAAATATGCTTGCTATTGAGAAGAACTCGTAATTCATTTCCAGATGGAATCAAACCTTTTAGATCTAATTTATTTTCCATTGTTTACTCCTGAAGCAAATCTAAAATTGAACTATTGTAAGAAAAAGGAATGATCTCTTCTCTTCTATCTTTAAATGAAGAACGAATCATTTTAGCCATATCTTCATTAATGACCGAATTGTAATCAGGAAATCCAATATAAATTTTTGAAACTAAGCCAGCAGAAAAATTTAAAGCATAGGCTATAAGGTTTTTATATGCTATATCGCTAAAAATTTCTCTACTATATAAGTAAAATTGATTTTGACTATCTACTGAAACAATAGCTGGTATAATATCTGAAACAATTAACTCTATAGGTAAAAAATGACCTTTCCTATCTAATTCAACTGAAATAGAAGTTCCGATCTTAGGATAATAAAATTGATATTCTCCATTACAAGATCGTTTTTCTAGATCATTTATTACTTTTAAAAGAAAGCTTGCTCTAGCACTATCTATAACATAATAGGGGGTATCGCCCTTTAAATCTGGTCTAGACTTTGCAATAATAGGCAAAATGCTTCGATCAATTTCATTTTTATTACTATGTAACCAAATCAGTATCCCAATATCTTTTCGATTCTTTTTGATGGTAGTCAGTCCAATCAATGAATTGAATTCTTCATCATACTTTGCACATGCAATAATTTCCTCAAGCCCTTTAATATGACTTCTGAATTCGCTAGTAACAGCAAACTCACTAGTTCCATATCCTTCCATTTTATGTTTAACAGAAATATGAGCTATAACCGTTGTATCATCATGAAATGGAGTATCATATAAATATATTATATCCTCTCCATGACTTTTCTTTTGATTTCCTGAACTATTTACATGATTATCATCAGAGCATGCAATCGAAATATTATGAATTTGTTCTTTCCACCCTATTTTCTCTAACAATTTTTTAGCAATCTTCTCACCAATATCACCAGATTTTTTTGAAATTTCACCTGCCATATTATTTTCCTTCTTTAATATCAACGATTGCTTTATAGCCAAAATCAGTCTTTTGAACTTCAAATGACATAATTTTTGTATTAGGATTTGAAATCACAATTTCTATGCCATCTAATAACGGAATTTTCTTTGATATTACTTTGATATATTTTGATAGTCTTGATTTATCAACTGAAAAATCGACATCTAAATCAGCCCCATGTTTAATACCAAATCCATCTACAATAGAATTAATATCTTCTTCATGAAGAAAATTACTAGATATTTTTTTTAACTGATTAATTGAGAATGAATCTTCATTTGCTAAAAATTCTGAAAATTTCAAAATATTTTCTGGATTCGTAATTTTCTTAGAAATTGCAGCACTAATGCCACCGATTATTTGTGTATATTTCTTAGGGGTGTTTTTAGGAGTTGCTTTTATAAATGACTCTAACCAATATTTGGTTTTTTTTCCTAAGCTATCAATAATAAAAGTAATATCTTCAATAGATAAAATTACAGCGCCTTTTTGAATAGAATCGATAGCAATACCATCTCGTTTAATAATCTCAATGATTCCATTGTGATTTTCAACATCTAAATAACTGTTTTTGGTCTCAATTCTAAATAAGCCAATAGCCTGAATATATTGTTCAGCATATTTTATTCCAGTAAATAATATTTCAATAAATTCTCCTCCGCCAATATTTGGATGAGATGAGCAAATATATAAATGTTTTGCTATAGCTAAAGAAGCATTAAAGAAATTTTCATTATCTTCAAATATCAGTGATGTATAATGCTTAACTAAATTAAGATTGATATTAGATTCATGAGTTAGAGTATATTCATTTTCACTCTTTAAAACAGGAAGAAGAAAATGTTTTAATAAAAGTTCATCTAACGCTGAGTGGCTTTCTAGTTCAGCATCTGATAACTGCATACCTTCATCTCTGAACTGATTCCCTATTTTATGAACAATTACTTTTTCAACTTTTGCTTCACTTAAATCAAATTTCTCAGTCATTATCTTATCTCCACCAATCACTCGTAATTTTCATTACGAGTCAATTATCTCCCTACTTTTAGGAGAATGCAATATTTTTTTCTAAAGGTGTTAAGTTAATCAAAAAACCAAACTCTCTCCCTTCAAAAACTCCGTATCCTCCCAAGAAAGCCCTGCCACCTCATCATATAAATCCAGCCCGATCAGCGTATAAAACTGTTTGCCGAAGTTTTTCTCGTTAATCGGTTCGATACGCCCTGCTTTATACAAAGCGACGAGGGCTTTTTCGGGGATTTGGACGGTGTAGGGTTGCAGTTTGCGTAAGAGTCCGCCGATGTGGTCGGCATGGTGCAGGCTGCTAATGAGGTTTTCAGCCTCACCATCGAAGGGAATAATCAGCGGCTGCATGTGGCTTTCGATCATGCGAAACTTGTCGGCTATGGTTTGGAATGGGAAATCGAGGCTTTGTCCTGTATCGTTGTGCATTTTCAGAATTTTTTTATTGTCCAGTTCACTGCCTTTTAATTGATAAAGCTCGGCGAAGTAGGCGGCGATAGCCTGGGTGGATAAGAGGTCGTCTGAAAAGCTGTCAGCTGTCAGGCGCATAACGGCGGCTTGGGCGGCAAGTTCAGGCGGGGCTTTCCATTGTTCTTCTGGCGTAAATATCCAGACAAAGCTGTTTTCAGACGCCCTTTTACCTTCGCGGTTGCAGCGTCCAGCGGCTTGCGCAACGCTGTCTAAACCTGCTTCGGCGCGCATCACCAGCGGAAAATCCACATCAACGCCGGCTTCAATTAAGGAGGTGGCGATGACGCGGCAGGGTTCGCCGTTTTTCAGACGACCTCGGATTTCATCGAGCTTTTGGCTGCGGTGTTTGGCGCACATTAAGGTAGTAAGGTGAAATGTGCCCTCAAGGTGTTTGGCTTGGTCGTACAGGCTGCGGGCGTGGCGGCGGTTATTGACAATAACGAGCATTTGCGGGTGTTCACCAAGTTTGGTGAGCAAGTCGGCGTCGGTTTGTGTGCCGATGTGTTGCACGGTGGTTCGGCGCAGTTTGTCGAAAAGTGCGGTCGGTTTCGGGGCGATTTCGCGCACGTTTTCAAAGCCGCGATAGAAGCCGTTTTCAGCTTGCACGGCTGGCTGGGTGGCGGTGCACATGATGATGCTGCAGTGGTAGTTTTGCGCCAATTCTTTGATGGCTTGCATGATGGGCAACAAAAGATTGAGCGGCAGCATTTGCGCTTCGTCGAGGATGATGACGGAGCCTGCGATGTTGTGCAGCTTGCGGCAACGCGAGGAGCGGTCGGCAAAGAGGGATTCGAAGAATTGCACGGCGGTGGTAACAACAATCGGCGCGTCCCAGTTTTCTGAGGCTAGACGTAATTTGTCTTTAGTGGCTTCGTCTTGTAGTTTGCCGTCGTCGAAGGTGCTGTGGTGTTCCAGCACGGCTTGTTCGCCCAATTCACCAAAGGCTTTGCGGAATTCGGCGGCATTTTGCTCGATGATGCTGGTGAACGGAATGACGTAAATCACACGCCGCATGTCGTGCTGTTTGGCGTGTTCCAGTGCGAACGCCATGGAAGTGAAGGTTTTACCGCCGCCGGTCGGCACGGTGAGCGTGAATAGCCCTTGCAGTTGTGCCGCTTGTTCTACGGCGTAATCGAGAATTTCGCTGCGCAGGCGGTTTAAGGTGGCATTGCGTTTTTCGGCTTCAGTTTGCTCTGGAGCTTGGGCGATACGTCGTCTGAAATTGTTGATAAATTGATTGAAATTGTCTTGTAAGGCGTTTAAATCGGGATAGCCGCCGCGCTCGACGGCTTTGTTTTCTAGGTTTGAATAAAAGGCTTCGGTGTCGAGATAATCGGCATCCACCAAGCAGGAATAAAGCATTCGTGTAAAAAAAGCGTAGGAGAAAAAAGGATGATGCGTGTCAGCTTTGAGTGGCGGTACAGACAGAGTTTCCGGGAGCTTGATTTCTTGTTGCCACAGGTTATCGAGGGCGGGAATATCTGCGCCGAATTGCAATGCCAAACGATCCTTTAACGTGCGGCGGTTATCGCCTTCACCGTTTCCATTTGCCAACCCAGCATGATGCCCCGCAATGCAAAACGCCATTAGTTTGCCAATAACATTTACCCAACGCTCGACGGCAATTTTGGCTCCCGCAGTAGCATGATCGACTGATGGACCACCATGCAATCGATGATTAAAGGGTTCCGAATATTTCCCCACGTCATGAAGCTGTCCCATCTGGCAAGCAATTTCCTGCGCACCAAATACTCGCGCAAACTCCGACGCCATTTCGCCAACATTTACCGAATGGCTTTGTAAGGTTTGCCAATGTTCGTAAGGTAAAAGATTGCTGAGTTCGTCTTGTGCAGAATGGGCGTAGTACAGAAGCTTAGCAGGCATAAAAATAATCCTTTATATTTATGATTATTATTTGACCTAATCTACTCCTAATCCTCTTTTAATTCAACAATGTTTACATTGATAAATTTTGAGGTTAAATCATTCAAATTTTGAATAATATGATACTAATGACGCCCGCCAAATGGTGGTTTTGCAAACCAAATCACAATAAACAATCCTAAGAATCCCATAGCTGATAGCCAAAATATTTCATTTGCGCCAATAATAAATCCTTGAGATGTTATTTGTTGAGCGAGGTAAGCTGAAGTTTGGGTATCACTTAAACCAAATTGATTCATTTGATGGTAAAAACTTTGGGAAATTGGGTTATAAGGATTAATGTGTTCTGTTAATTGAGTATGGTGAACAGCCTCACGGTTATACCACATAAATGTGGTTAAAGATGTTCCTACAGAACCCGCTAAAGTTCTCAAAAAGTTAAATAAGCTAGAGGCAGAAGCCATTCTATCCGCAGGTAAGCCAGACAGGGTTATTGTGGTAAGTGGCATAAAGAAACAGGCCACAGCCAAACCTTGCACTAATTGTGGTAAAGCCACATCAGCAAAAGTCATTGATGGCTCGAAAGTCACCGCTCGCCAATAAAATGTTATTGCATATACAATAAAACTTATCGTCACTAAAATTCGCATATCAATCTTATAACCGAAACGCCCAATAATCGGTGAAAGCAAAATTGGGAATAATCCAACTGGGGAAGCCGCAAGCCCAGCCCACGTCGCGGTGTAATGGAAGACTTGTTGTAGCAAGAGCGGAATTAATACCACAGAACCTAAATAAATCAAAAAGGCTAAACTAGTACATAAACACCCTACACTAAAATTACGAGAATGGAAAAGCGAAATATCTACTACAGGATTATCATCTGTCAATTCCCAAATAACCAAGGCAATCATACAAACGACAGCAACAACGGCTAATATAATGATTTCATTAGAATTAAACCAATCTTGCTCACGCCCCTGATCAAGCATTAATTGCAAACATCCCACGCCTAAGACAAGTAAAACTAAACCGACTTTATCAATAGGTTGATGAACAATTTCACTTTCTCGGCTACCTAAAATCTTCCAGCTGATTAGCACAACTAATAAACCAATCGGAACATTGATAAAGAAGATCCATCCCCAATGGATATTATCACTAATCCATCCGCCTAAAATTGGGCCAAAAATAGGCGCAACAACAATAGTCATTGACCAAAATGCCAATGCCATTCCTCGTTTTTCTGGTGGATAATTATTTAATAATAAACTTTGCGAAAGAGGGATCACCGGGCCTGCGACAGCACCTTGAATGACACGAAAAATAATTAATGCCTCAAGACTATCTGCAATCCCACAGAGCCAAGAAGAGACAACGAATAAAAAAGTTGAAACTAAAAATAACCGCACTTCGCCAAAACGTTTTGCTAACCAACCTGTTATTGGAATAGAAATCGCATTTGCCACACCAAAAGAAGTAATTACCCATGTACCTTGACTAAAAGATGCGCCAAGATCTCCCGCAATAGTAGGAATCGCCACATTTGCAATGGTAGAATCTAATACCTGCATAAAGGTGGCGAGAGATAAAGCCAGCGTCAATAAAATTAGGGCGCCACCTTGAATAGGTGGGAATTTTTTTGCGGAATTTTCCATAACGCCGCCTTAATGGCTGTTTTGCTGAATAATAAATTCAATCAAATCTTCTACCGCACTTTCATCATATTTAAGTGTATCAGTAGCAAATAAAGTTTTCGGTTCTGATTTTTCTCGTAGCATTGGGCCAGATGAATCTACAATTCTTACTTTTGCCGTTGCAGAAAGACCAATTCGTAATGGCGTTTCAACAAATTGTTGTGGATCTAATTTAATTCGTACAGGTACACGTTGCACCACTTTAATCCAGTTACCCGTAGCATTTTGCGAAGGCAAAAGAGAAAACGCATTGCCAGTCCCCATTTCAATGCCATTTATCACGCCATCAAATTCTTTATTTTTACCGTATAAATCAAAATGAATTTTCACTGGCTGACCGATGCGCATATTCGTTAATTGGGTTTCTTTGAAGTTAGCTTCTAACCACATTTGCTCATTAGATACCACCGCCATTAACGCGCCGCCCACTGAAACGGCTTGCCCAACTTGAGCATTACGACGCGCCACATACCCGTCAATTGGACTTCTAATTTTTGTACGTTGTAAATTCAACCAAGCCTGTTTGAGCGAACTAATTGCATTCTGTATTTGCGGTTGTTCACGTAATGGAACATTACTCAATAAAGCCTGATTCGCAGCTAATTGGTTTCTAGAGGAATTTAAATTTGCTTTGGAAAGCTCAACGGCTTCTTTTGCATGTTGGAAAGATTCTTTATCAATTGCGCCCATTTTTTCAAGTTGAACTCGGCGTGCCAAATTGCCTTGTGCTTGAGCTAAAGAAATTTCATTGGCGTGCACAGCTGATTGTAATTGCTGCACAGTAAAACCTAACTGTTCTACCTGACGTACAGCATTGGCGAGATTGCTTTTGGCCTGTTCGAAACTAAGTTTTGCATTCGTATCATCCAATTCAACTAGAATATCACCTGCATGGACTTTATCCATATTGTCAGCATTAATCTTCGCTACATTACCCGCAACTTGTGATGACACCATTACTTGATTTCCACCCACATAAGCATCTTCTGTTTCTTCAAAATCCTTCAAGAAGAAAAACCAATACAAAGCACAAGCAATACTTAAAATAAGTAAAATAACGATAAAAATACCGAGACTTTTTTTACGTTTTGCCTGATTAGGAATATCAGATTGTTTAATTTCAGCCATAAATTAATCCTAAATTAGGAATAGCGCTCAAAAATAACTCATTAAAAAAATTTAAAGCTAATCTTTAAACACTATCAAAGATCGAAATACTTCATTATGAAACTTTATAAAAAGGAACTCAATATAAATAAAGTTTAAAATAGTTTTTTTTAATTGATTCAATAGATTTCAATCGTCAAAACCTTTTTGTATGATACTCAAGAAATTTATTTCAACCAAACGATTATTTACTTTACAAGGAGTATTCTATGAGTTCTCAATGTCCTTTTTCACATTTAAGTGGCTCTAATCTTACCATGGGTAACGGTGCCCCTGTTGCCGATAACCAAAACAGCTTAACAGCAGGACCTCGCGGCCCATTACTTGCACAAGATTTATGGTTAAATGAAAAACTAGCAGATTTTGTGCGTGAAGTAATTCCTGAGCGCCGTATGCACGCGAAAGGTTCTGGTGCTTTTGGTACCTTTACTGTCACACACGACATTACTAAATATACTCGTGCAAAAATTTTCAGTGAAGTTGGCAAAAAAACAGAAATGTTCGCGCGCTTTACCACTGTTGCGGGTGAACGTGGTGCAGCAGATGCTGAACGTGATATTCGTGGTTTTGCATTAAAATTCTATACTGAAGAAGGTAACTGGGACTTGGTGGGTAACAACACTCCGGTATTCTTCTTACGTGATCCACGTAAATTCCCAGACTTAAACAAAGCTGTAAAACGCGATCCTCGCACTAATATGCGTTCAGCAACAAACAACTGGGATTTCTGGACATTATTACCGGAAGCGTTACATCAAGTTACTATTGTAATGAGCGAGCGTGGCATTCCAGCAAGTTATCGTCATATGCATGGTTATGGTTCACACACTTATAGTTTCTGGAATGAAGCTGGCGAACGCTTCTGGGTTAAATTCCATTTCCATACTCAACAAGGTATCAAAAAT
The DNA here is from genome assembly GCF_006384255.1 of Haemophilus seminalis. Classification (GTDB taxonomy): domain Bacteria; phylum Pseudomonadota; class Gammaproteobacteria; order Enterobacterales; family Pasteurellaceae; genus Haemophilus; species Haemophilus seminalis. Next base: position 32,599 of record NZ_VCED01000003.1, on the reverse strand, counting down.
TTAACCGATGCAGAAGCTGCTGCAATCATCGCCAATGATCGTGAAAGCCACCAACGTGATTTATATGAAGCAATTGAACGCGGTGACTTCCCTAAATGGAAACTATTTGTACAGATCATGCCTGAAGCTGATGCTGAAAAAGTGCCTTACCACCCATTTGACTTAACAAAAGTATGGCCGAAAAAAGATTATCCATTAATTGAAGTAGGTGAATTTGAACTCAATCGTAACCCAGAAAACTTCTTTGCTGATGTAGAGCAATCCGCTTTTGCACCAAGCAACTTAGTTCCAGGTATCGGTGCAAGCCCAGACAGAATGTTACAAGCACGCTTATTCAACTATGCCGACGCACAACGCTATCGTTTAGGCGTAAACTATCGTCAAATTCCGGTTAACCGTCCACGTTGCCCAGTTCATAGCAACCAACGCGATGGTCAAGGTCGTGTTGATGGTAACTACGGGAGCTTACCACACTATGAACCAAACAGCTTCAACCAATGGCAACAACAACCTGATTTTGCAGAACCACCTCTTCGTATTAATGGTGATGCTGCATTCTGGGATTATCGCCAAGATGATAATGACTACTTCAGCCAACCACGTGCATTATTTAACTTAATGAATGCTGAACAAAAACAAGCATTATTTAATAATACTGCAGCGGCAATGGGGGATGCGCCTGACTTCATCAAATACCGTCATATCCGTAATTGTCACTGGTGTGATCCAGCATACGGCGCTGGTGTTGCAAAAGCATTAGGATTAACAGTAGAAGATGCATTAAAAGCTCGTGATACTGATCCCGCATTAGGACAAGGTGGATTGTTATAATTGTAATCAGTTTTTACTGATAAAGAAAAACGGGAGTGACGTGCTTCCGTTTTTTATTTGCCTATAAATTTAGACATGAAAATGATACAATCCGCAAAATTTTATAAAAAGGAACTACGAATGGCTCGTAAGAAAAAAACACGTCGCATCACTGATGTTATGCCAATCCGTAAGGCGGATAAGAAACCTGAAATCTCCAACTCTCGTCCAGGAAAAAAACTCACACGTTATGAATTAGATGCCAAAGCACGTGAAGATAAGAAAAAACGAAAACATAAAGGTTTCGCATCAGGTTCTCGTCATAGCGCAATAGAAGACAAAACGAACAAAATCCAACAAGAAATTAAAGATCCTAAAATTGGTAGCAAGAAAAAAGTACCATTAATTGTGGAATTTGTTAATAAACCAGAAAAAGGACAAACGATTCCTATCGTAAAACAGGCGAAAAAGTTAGATCCAATGCAAGAGCTTGAAAAGCTTGAAAATAATGAGATTCTGAATGAATTATTAGATGCCTTAGATGAAGGTAAAGCAATTACCAAAGCAGATCAACAATTTGTGGATGAATGTCTCGAAAGAATTGCCGAATTAATGGAAGAACTAGGCATCGAAGAGGAAGACGAAAACGAAGATGATTTATACCGCACTTTTGAACGTATTGATATTAATCAATTTAGATAATCTATGATTTGGATCATTATTTTAAGTATTGTTGCACTTATTGTTATTCTAGGGTTAAGTGGATATGCAATTCGTTTACTAAAACAGCTAAAACAACAAAACATTATGATAGCTAAATCCAAAGCGATAAGGGAAGCCCGCTTAAAGGAAAGTATTGATATCATTGCTCGAGCAATGCAGTCTGGCGAATGTAATCACTCAGAAGGTGTAATTCGCCTTACCATGTTATTAATGCCCTTTGGTAAAACGCTTACTCCATACCCCAGTATGGCGCAATTACATGAAATCGTACGTAACATGCCAACTCATGATGCTCGTAAACAATTAGAAAAAAAAGAAAGAATGCGTTTAGATTTAGCACGTGAAAGAGCCGAAGCCAAATTTGAACACGAAATTAAAGAAGAATTACGTCAGTTTTTAGACGATATTAAACAGATTGGAGTGATTTAATGTCAGAAATTATTTGGGATAGCGCACTTATTCAAAAATACAACCAATCAGGCCCGCGTTATACCTCCTATCCAACAGCCCTAGAATTTAATGAAAATTATACTGAGCAAGATTTTGAAGCTGCCGTAAAACGCTACCCAAATCGTCCGCTCTCTTTATACGTTCACATTCCTTTTTGCCACCAGCTCTGCTATTTCTGTGCCTGTAATAAAGTAATCACTCGCCATCAACATAAGGCTGATATTTATTTAGATTACCTTGAAAAAGAAATTAGTGCGCGCTCAGCATTATTTAAACATCGTCTCGTTACCCAAATTCACTGGGGTGGCGGTACCCCCACCTATCTGAGTGAAATCCAATCAGCTCGTTTAATGGCAATGTTAAAAAAACATTTTACAATATCTGAGACAGCTGAAATTTCAATTGAAATCGATCCTCGTAGAATTGAACTTTCTATGCTTGATCATCTACGTCACCTTGGTTTTAACCGCATGAGCATGGGTGTACAAGACTTTAATAAAAATGTGCAAAAAGCGGTAAATCGTGAACAAGATGAAGATTTTATTCATGCATTGTTAGATCACGCTAGAGAATTAGGCTTTCAATCAACTAACCTTGATTTAATTTATGGTTTGCCATTACAAACTGTAGAAAGTTTTATGTTCACTCTTGAAAAAGTAATTGCACTCAATCCAGATCGATTAAGTGTCTTTAATTATGCACATTTACCAAGTCGCGTACCAGGACAAGCAAAAATTAAAGAATATCAACTGCCCGCGCCAGAAACAAAACTAACCATTTTGCAAAAAACGATCGAAACACTAGGTAATGCAGGTTATAAATTTATCGGTATGGATCACTTTGCTAAACCCCATGATGAACTTGCCATTGCTCAGGACCAAGGCGTATTGCACCGAAACTTTCAAGGCTACACAACGCAAGAAGAATGTGATTTATTAGGGCTTGGCGTGTCTTCTATTAGCTTATTGGGTGATACTTACGCGCAGAATGAAAAAGACTTAAAACGCTATTATGCCCTCATTAAAGAACAAGGCAATGCTCTACATAAAGGATTAGCATTAACACAAGAAGACTGCTTACGCCGTGATGTTATTAAACAATTAATTTGTAACTTTAAACTCAATTTCTCACTGATTGAGGCACAATATAACATTCAGTTTACCACTCACTTTGCCGAAGATTTAGCACTATTAAAACCATTAATCGATGATGAGCTCATCAAAATCACGCATACAGGTCTCCAAGTTTCGCCAAAAGGAAGGCTATTAATTCGTAACATCTGTTTGTGTTTTGATACTTACTCACGTGAAGCAGCAAAACGTCAGCAATTTTCAAGAATAATATAACAAAAAAGTGCGGTAAAAATTTTACCGCACTTTGTCATTTATGGATGCAACAAATTATAAATATTCCTTTTAATACTTGTACTAATATTAAATAATTCTCTTGCTATCACTGTTTTTAATGTCTTGACTTTCTTCTGCTTTTCAAAAATAGTTGATTCAATTTCGTAATCAGCCTCTAAGCAAAACGGTACAATTGCATAAGGTGGGACTTTATTTTCAAAAAAACGGTCCATTGTAACATCCACAGTTAAATACCATTCTTGGCTTTGCGCTAAAAATTTCTTAGCCGCTTTAGGTGTTAAATAATAACCTGTCGCACCAATAAAACCTTTACTAAATTGATAAACAGAGAAATGCCCAAAATCCGCCACTAATTTTCTTTTATTTTTTAAACGATCAGGCTGTAGCCAGAAAAACTCAAAGGTATTTTTCTCACTATTAATAAAATCAAGCACGTCTAGAAAATTATCTTTAAACTTAGCATCATCTTCCAACACAATAATAGGGCTATCTAACTCAACACATTTTTCCCACATTGAATAATGGCTAGCATAGCACCCTAGTTGATTGAGCGTGAGTGGATACCCTTTCACATTCAGTCTCTTCTTCTCATTATAACGTTGGAATAAGGGGTGATTCGGATTTTCTTTTCCATTAATTGCCTTAAAGAAATGAATAGCCTGTTCTGTGTTATCCAAAAATAATCGATCAAACTGAGCCTGCATATAAGCTTTACGATCAGTAGATTTTTCTAGATTGATGATATAAATTGGTATGAGAGACATAATTTCTCCATATTATTTAAATGGAATAATAAATTTCTGCTTATTTCTTTTAGCAGCAATCCTTTTATGTTTAGTAAATAATCTTATTATATTTTCTAATACTGTCCTTTTTTCTTTTACTTCATTTGCTTTTTGAATAACAATTCTCTCGCTTTGTAACGAACTATCTAATTTACTTTTTGACTTATTTAACTGTAATTCTTGAACGCAAATGCCTGGGAATAATTGGTAAATTTTTAATTCAGGATTTTTAATACTTTCTTCAAATATCATCCTATCAATAGCATCAAGCTCATCTGCATCTAAAGACTTAAGCCAAGACATAAGATAAATGATCATAGAACGAGAGATTACATATCCAGCTGTACCATATTGAACTTCGTTTAATTGTTTAAACAACCGGTTTTTATAAGCTGGTATTAGAGTATCTTCATAAAAAGATGGTTTTAAAAATGTCTCTAATCTCAAGATAAAATTCTCACTAAAATTAAATCGCTCTTTGAGCCATTCGTCTTCAGCTAAAAAATCATAAGCATTTTGACCTAATAATATATCGTCTTCAAAGATATAAATATAAGGAAAATTGTCGTCAATACACTTTTGCCAAAGTATCCAATGACTCATAAAACAAGCTTTTTCACCTTCAGTTAATTTTGCATATGTAAGATTTGGTAAATGAGTTTGAATAAGTTGGGTAAGCTTTTCTGATGGCATAAGTGCATCATAAAATTCAAATGGAATTTTATGGTAATCAAATTCCTGCCTTATATGTTTTCTACGTTTACTGGCAGAAATTAGACTAACTATATAATTTATGTGCATAAATGAGATTCCTAATAGATGCCATATTTTATTTTATCTTTAATTTTTCTATTAAATTTATTTAGTTTAGAAAATAAAGAGATATCTTCAAACTTATTTTTCCAAGAATTCGGTGTATTTATTATATTATTAATTTCTTTTAATAAGCTATACCCTAGCTGACTATTAGTATGATCACAACTTTTATGCCAAAACTTGGTTTCACCACAATAATGATATATAACAATTGGCATTTCTGTTTTAGATTTATAACCTTTTTTTATAAGGTGTCTTTCTGATGGAGTAAAGTTGAATCTATTATTAATAAATTTCACTTTACCTTTTAAGATTCCATTTAGAATATCCTGATCTTGATACTTAATAATATCTTTATACTCTAGAAGCCAGTCAATAGAATTTTTTAATATACTATCCTCTCTCCATTTATTAAAATTTATCAATAAAACACCAGCATTAAAGTAAGTATAACAATCTAATCCTATCTTATTTTTATACTCTGCTTTTTCTATATCTATAAATGTATCTTGACAAGCAGCTAAATAATACTCATCTATATTTGTATTCCAAAGTTCATCTAATGAACCATTTGTTAAAGTATCAACATCAATATAAATTGCTTTATCAATGTCCTTAATATACTCAGATAAATTTAATCTTGCATATGTTGCAAATGAAATATAATCAATTGTCTTTGGAAAATTAATAAAATCATTATCATCAATAGATATGAAACTTATTTTTCCATCATAACAATCTACAATTCTTACTATACAATCTTTATTTAATTGACTAATACCTAAATCTAAAACATAAAAACTTACCTTACCATTAGTCTTTAATATACTAAGTATACTGATTGCTAGATAAGGAGAATAATTATCATCTGATGAAAATATAATGTTCATTTATACTAGGTTACTTTTGTATTTATTCTTTCTTAAAAATTTTTTCACTATCTTTATCTTTTGGCTTATATTAAATAATTTAGAATGATACTTTATGAAATGATGAAAAGAAATAATATTATATTTATTTAAACTCATGTACATTTCATATAATATTTTAACTAAAACCTTATTGTCCTTATCCAGATTATATAAGGTTAATAATGAAACTTCATTTCTTATATCTATATTTATACCAATTTTATTAAGATAATATGTAATATTTTCTCTCTTTATTTTTTTTGCTATCTCATTTTGCTTACCATTATGAAGAGAAGATGTTTGATTACTATGTAACCTATACTTAACTAGAGCTTCAGGATAATTAGCCAAATTACCAAACTTGCTAACTTCCGACCAAAACTTATAATCTTCGGCATGAGGGTAGTCTTTATTAAAGATTAATCCATATTCTTTATATACACTAGCCCTCATAATCATAGTATTATTATGCATCACGTTATTAAAAAGCATAGATTCACAAATCTCATTATGCTGTAGAGGATTTTTCCATATATCCCCTGTTTTATATTGAGCTCCAATCACCCCACATTCTTTCTCTACAATAACTTCTAAATATGTTCCTATAGCGATAATATTAAGGTTACTCTCTAAATATGTAATCAACTTCTCTATCCAAAATGGCTTAGCTATATCATCTGCATCCATTCTTGCAATATACTTACCAGAGAAATATCTAAGCCCTATATTTAAAGAATTTATAAACCCCAAGTTATGTTTATTATTAATAATTTTAATCCTTCCATCTAACTTATTAAGTCTCTCTAAATGAGATAAAGTTAAGTCAGTAGAACCATCATTAATAATGATAATCTCTAGATTTTTATATGTTTGATTAATAATAGAGGTAATACTCTCATCTATATACTTTTCAACATTGTAAGCACAGACGATAATAGATACCAATGGAGAATATTTCATATGTTCAAACCTTTATTTTTTCTGTTTCTATTCTACATGCTCTTCAGATAAAACAAAACCCCACCATTTGGCAGGGTTTCGAAGCAAGTTCAAATTATTTTGTGCTTGGAATTTTGAAACGGCTGTTAAAGCGTTCAACACGACCGCCAGTATCTACAACACGTTGTTTACCTGTGTAGAATGGGTGGCAGTTACCGCACACATCAAGGTTGATATCTTTGCCTAAAGTTGAACGAGTTTTGATCACGTTACCGCAAGAGCAGGTTGCCGTGATTTCTTTATATTCTGGGTGAATACCTTGTTTCATAGAAAACCTCAAAATGAAGCCACGCCGCTATAAGAACTTTCTCCCTACACCGCGTGAATGAATAATACGCCATATTTGGCACCAAATAGACTGCGAATTATACTGAAAAAACATAGATAAACAAGCCCCATTTTAGTGTAGAATCAAAAACATTCTTAACAAAGCTTTTCCTTATGCAAGCACAATCTTCAATCCATACTTCTTTTGCCAAATCTGTTTTGGCTTGGTACGACAAATTCGGGCGTAAGAATTTGCCTTGGCAACAAGATAAAACGCTCTATGGCGTATGGCTTTCTGAAGTAATGCTACAGCAAACACAAGTAGCCACTGTTATACCTTATTTTAAGCAATTTATAAAAACATTCCCCTCTATTACCGCACTTGCTAATGCATCACAAGACGAAGTCTTACATTTATGGACAGGCTTAGGCTATTATGCGCGTGCACGTAACTTACATAAAGCAGCCCAAAAAGTGCAGGATGAATTTAATGGGAATTTTCCAACTAATTTTGAACAAGTATGGGCATTGCCTGGTATAGGGCGCTCCACAGCGGGTGCTATTTTATCTTCCGTTTTAAATCAACCTTACCCCATTTTAGATGGTAATGTAAAACGTGTACTTGCCCGATACTTTGAGGTGGAAGGCTGGACGGGTGAAAAAAAAGTGGAAAATTACCTGTGGCATTTAACTGAACAAGTCACGCCTGTAACACGCGTTGCTGACTTTAACCAAGCGATGATGGATATTGGTGCAATGGTATGCACACGAACAAAACCAAAATGTGAACTTTGCCCTTTAAATGAGGATTGTTTGGCGAATAAACATGAAAGTTGGGATCAATTTCCAAATAAAAAACCTAAAAAAACCCTACCAGAAAAAGAGACCTATTTTTTAATATTATCAAACAAAGGAAAAGTTTGGTTAGAACAAAGAGAAAATTCGGGGTTATGGGGAGGATTATTTTGCTTTCCTCAATTTGAGGATAAATCAACGTTATTGAACCACCTCATACAAGAAGGTATTTCCCATTATCAATCCTGGCCAAGTTTTCGACATACTTTTAGTCATTTTCATTTAGATATTCACCCAATTTACGCAGAAGTTAATGATAATTTACATATTGAACAAGAAAACGATGATTGGCGTAAAATCACGGAAAACCCAAAAGAATATCAATCAAATCTATCCAGTGCGGTCAAATATTGGTATGATCCGCAAAATCCTGAACAGATCGGGCTTGCTCAACCGGTAAAAAATCTTTTAATTCAATTTGTAAGGAATCATTATGGCAAGAACAGTATTTTGTGAATATCTTAAAAAAGAAGCAGAAGGTTTAGATTTCCAGCTCTATCCTGGTGAACTCGGAAAACGTATTTTTGATTCAATCAGCAAACAGGCTTGGGGAGAATGGATCAAAAAACAAACGATGTTGGTTAATGAAAAAAAACTCAATATGATGAATACCGAGCATCGTAAATTATTAGAACAAGAAATGATCAATTTTCTGTTTGAAGGAAAAGATGTGCATATTGAAGGTTATGTTCCACCATCAAATTAATTGACTGTAACACAATGAAAAAGTATTTATTATTAGCATTACTGCCTTTTTTATATGCTTGTAGCGACTCTCCGAACCGCAGTATTAATTACGATGAAGCCTTTGCAAAAGATACACAAGGTTTAGACATTCTTACTGGACAATTCTCTCATAATATTGATCGTATTTGGGGTGTAAATGAATTATTAGTGGCCAGCCGTAAAGATTACGTAAAATATACCGATTCTTTTTATACACGTAGCCACGTAAGTTTTGATGAAGGTAATATTGTCATTGAAACACAACAAGACCTTAATCGTTTACATAATGCAATTGTTCATACGTTATTAATGGGAGCAGATGCAAAAGGAATTGATTTATTTGCCTCAGGTGACGTTCCCATTAGCTCTCGTCCGTTTCTTTTAGGACAGGTGGTAGACCACCAAGGTCAGCAAATTGCAAACCAATTTATTGCAAGTAATTTTGCAACTTATTTGATCCAAAATAAATTACAAACACGCCGCCTACAAAATGGTCATACCGTGCAATTTGTTTCAATTCCTATGATTGCAAACCACGTGGAAGTCCGCGCTCAGAAATATTTACCATTGGTTCGTAAAGCATCTGAACGTTATGGCATTGATGAAAGTCTGATCTTAGGTATTATGCAAACAGAATCAAGCTTTAACCCTTATGCAATTAGCTATGCAAATGCTATTGGTTTAATGCAAGTTGTTCCACGCACAGCGGGTCGTGATGTATTTGCTATGAAAGGGAAAAGTGGGCAGCCATCAGAGCGTTATTTATACGATCCAGCAAATAATATTGATTCGGGCGTCTCTTATTTATGGCTTCTTCAAAACCAATATTTAGATGGCATTACCAATCCGACATCAAAACGCTTTGCTATGATTTCTGCTTATAATAGTGGTGCAGGTGCGGTGTTGCGTGTATTTGATAATGATAAAGATGAAGCGATTTATAAAATCAATCAAATGTATCCAGAACAAGTTTTCCGCATTCTGACAACAGCTCATCCATCTGCTCAAGCACGAAATTACCTATTAAAAGTAGATCAAGCACAGAAAAAATTCCGTGTAAGACGATAATACAGCCCTTTAATCATGACTAAATGCTCGTTGAACCATTTCAACGAGCATTTTTTTATAAAAAAATGACTGTAAAATGAATAGGCAAGTTATGAATTTTAGTTGTTTTAATAAACACTTTGATGATTAACTATCCAAACAAAACAGTTTTTTCATTTTTTTTAAATTTAGTTATTGACCGACTCCCGAAAAAATAGTTTAATACGCTCCGTTGTCAGGCAGCAGCCGATAATGATAACGCCTCGATAGCTCAGTCGGTAGAGCAGGGGATTGAAAATCCCCGTGTCGGTGGTTCGATTCCGCCTCGAGGCACCATTTCCTCCTTAGTTCAGTCGGTAGAACGGTGGACTGTTAATCCATATGTCGCAGGTTCGAGTCCCGCAGGAGGAGCCAAATTCTAAAAAGCCGCTAAAGAAATTTAGCGGCTTTTTGCTATCTTTTATTTTTTAAGGGTATACAAATGAAAAAATTTTTTGTATTTATGGGCCTTGCTGTATTTGCCTCTTCCACTTTTGCAACAAATCCCATTAATCTTCGTGACGAAATGATGATTATGTCCCAACGTTTGGTATTAGCATCAAAAGCCTCTTCATCAGAAGAATTCCAAAATAACATAAGTGCATTTATTAATGCTGCCGAACACTCAAAAGTAACCATGCCGACAAAATGGAACGGAGATCAATCTCAATTTCCTGGTTATCAACAAGGTATTCAAAAAGTGATTGATGTAGCTACAGAAGCCTCCAATTTAGCTAAAGAAGGCAAACTTGATGCGGCTAAAATAAAGCTATATGAAATGTCAGAATTACGACAAATGTACCATAAGTTATATAAGTAATAAAATGTAACGTTTTATTATAAAAATTCACCGCACTTCTCTTGAAATCCCCCCTATAATGGTGTTAAATCAATACATATTATGGGGTTATATATCTAAACTATGTGTCAATTACTCGGAATGAACTGCAACACACCAACGGATATCGTTTTTTCTTTTGAAGGGTTTCGTCGTCGTGCAGGATTAACAGATTGCCATTCTGATGGCTTTGGTATCGCTTTTTTTGAAGGGCGTGGCGTACGTGTTTTTCGTGATAATCATCCTGCAAGTAACTCGCCTATTGCAGATTGCGTCAAACAATACAAGATTAAATCACTAAACGTTATTGCTCATATTCGTAAAGCAACTCAAGGTGATGTTAATATCGAAAACACCCATCCTTTCATTCGTGAAATTTGGGGGCAGAACTGGGTTTTTGCGCATAATGGTAATTTGAAAAACCTACCAGATATGACAGAACATTTTTTGCAGCCAATAGGTTCTACAGATTCTGAAGCTGCTTTTTGTTATATGGCGGAATATCTTAAAAATACTTTTCGTAAAAAACCGAGTGAAATGGAAATTTTTGAGGCTATTCAAAAAGTAACAAAAGAGCTTGCTCAACACGGCACATTCAATTTTATTCTGTCTAATGGCGAGTGGATGATAGCCCATTGTTCAACGAATTTACATTATGTCATGCGACAAGCGCCTTTTGGTAAAGCACACAGAATTGATGATGATGGAGTCATTGATTTTAGTGATTATGCAAAGGAAGGCGATAAAGTGAATATCATTACAACCTTTCCATTAACCAAAGATGAAAATTGGACAAAAATGGAAAATGGTGGATTTGTATTTTTTAAGAACGGGGACAAAATTGCTGAAGTGGTAGGTACTCCGAAAGAAGCGATTGATGATGGTACCTTAGGTAATCGAGTAGCTTAATTAAATCTAGCCAAATAAAAGTGCGGTTAAACTCAAAGAGAATTAACCGCACTTTTTTATTGAAGCGTGAAACTAATCGGCACATTTAACCCAGAAGGGAATCCTGAAGGTCTTGCACCGATAGGTCTTGCACTGTTAACTGCTTCTAATGCTGCATTATCTAGGCTTTCATCACCTGATGATTGAGTGACGCGAGCACCACTTAGTGAGCCATCAGGACCTACATTGAAGGATACGCTGACTTTACCTTGCTTACGCATCATTTTTGCGCGTGTAGGATAACGTTTATGACGTTCAATTTCACGACGAATTGCGGAGCGATAGGCTGCCATTTCGCTTGTGTCGGTTCCACTACCGGCTACTTGTGCATTGCTATTGGTGGCGCCAGTTGTAGTCGCTTTAGCATTCACGTTTGCACTTGAATCAATATTTTTATCACCTTTTGGTAGATCTTTATTGATTGGTTTTTCTTGTGGTTTAACGTCTTTTTTTGGTTTATCCTTTGGCTTTTCTTTAGGTTTTTCTTTTGGTTTTGGCTTTTCTTTTTCCGGTTCTTTGATTTTTTGTGGTTCAGGTTTCACTGTTGGATCTTCCACAACCTCTTGTTTTTCTGGTTCAGGCTCTTTTTGTACATTTTCTGGCTCAGGAGCTTGTTCTTCCATCACCATGCCTTGCACCATTTCCATGGAAATACTTGTGGATATGTCGCCTGGTGCGCTATTGGCGCTATCACTTGGCTTATTCCAACTCCATAAGATTAATCCTACAACAATGCTGTGCACGATCAAAGAAATAAGCAAACCTAATAGCGAACGTTTTGTTTGCTGCATAATTATTCCTTAAGGCGTAGTTGGCACAGATTGAGCAGGTGCAGATTCTTGAGGATTTTTACCCGCACTTTTACCCTTATCTTTCATAGAAACAATAGCTACATTTTTGATCTCATTTTTAGAGAGCATATCTGTAATGGTAACAAAGTCTTGGAAAGAGGCTTCAGCATCAATTTTTAATGTGACCTTCTGATCTTTATTCCATTGGGCAATTTCTGCTTCTAGGGCTTCTTGCGTAATAGGTCTATCATTGAAATAGAGTTGTTTATCCGCTGTCACAGTCAATAATTTAGCAAGCTCATCAGCTTTAAATGCAACGGCTGTACTGGCTTTAGGTACGTTAACTTGAATTTTACCTTGAGAGATAAAAGACGCAGTGATAAGTACTACAGCAAGCAACACCAACATAATATCAATGAAAGGGATAATGTTGATTTCATCGAATTTTTTCACGGACTATTCCTTATCTTTTTGTTCGTTTAACACTTTCCATTTCAAACGATTAACTTCAACTTTACGACCTAAACCGTTATAAAACACCATCGATGGAATAGCCACAAGAATACCTAATGCTGTCGCTTTTAACGCTAAAGATAAGTGCATCATAATCACGCCAGCATCGATTTCGCCACCGCCATGACCGATTTGATAAAACGTTAATAAAATCCCGATAACTGTACCAAGCAAACCAACATATGGTGCGTTTGCGCCGATAGTAGAAATCACGGTCATATTGCGATTTAAATCGATATCTAATGCGTGAATGGTGGAATAGTGTGCGACGTTTACCTTTCTTAAGAAAAGATAACGTTCAATTACCATGGCTAGCATAATAATGCTCATCAGTAATAATAAACCGATGATAAAGTAGTCACTGTACTGTTGTAAAAAATCAAAAAGCTGCATCATTTTTTTCTGTCCTTATTATTTGAGAAATATCTTGGGGATATAATTGAGAATGAATTTCAATCAATGATAAATTCTAGCAAAGGCGGAATAACGCGTAAATATCGAACTGAAAAAATAATGAATTTTTACCGCACTTTATATAGAAAAGTGCGGTAATTTTTGAAGGGTTATAGGGTTCGAAGATAATCAACGATAACTTGATGATGTTCTGTTGTTTTGAATTTATCAAATACGTGAATAATTTTTCCGTTTTCATCAATTAAAAAACTAATTCGGTGAATACCATCGTAAGTTTTACCCATGAATTTTTTCTCACCCCATACGCCAAATTGTTCTGCAATTTTGTGATCAGGATCGGAAAGTAGTGTGAAATTAAGGGCTTTTTTCTCAATAAATTGAGCTAATTTTTTCGGTTTGTCAGGGCTAATGCCAAGTACAACTAAACCTAATTCATCTAATTCTGATTTACTATCACGCAATCCACATGCTTGCGTTGTGCAGCCAGGCGTGAGTGCTTTCGGGTAAAAATAGACTAACACTTTTTTACCGAGAAAATCATTTAAAGAAACGGGTTGTTCTTGCTGATTTAATAACGTAAAAATGGGCGCTTGGCTACCAACGGATAATGGATTCATAAAAAGCTCCTTTGATGAAAAAATATTTGCAAATTCAAGTCATTTTAGCGACTATAACGAGCTATACCAAATAATAAAATTAAAAAAACCAACGGAGGTTCTATGTCAGCACAAAATCCTTTATTTTCAGGCAGTATTGTTGCACTTGTTACACCTATGAATAATTACGGCGAAGTAGATTTCGCTTGTTTAGAAAAATTGGTGGAATATCACATTGAGGCAGGCTCTAACGCGCTTGTTTCTGTGGGTACAACGGGTGAATCAGCAACATTAAGTATTGAAGAAAATGTAAAGGTTATTGAGAAGACGGTTGAATTTGCCAAAGGTCGTATTCCTGTGATTGCTGGCGCAGGCGCAAATGCGACGAGCGAAGCAATTACAATGACAAAATTATTACGCGATAGTGGCGTTGCGGGTTGTCTATCCGTTGTACCTTACTACAATAAACCAACCCAAGAAGGAATCTTCCAGCATTTTAAAGCCATTGCTGAATGTACAGATTTACCGCAAATTCTTTATAACGTACCAGGTCGTACCGGTAGCGATATGAAGCCAGAAACTGTTGCTCGTTTAGCAAAAATCAACAACATTGTTGGTATTAAAGAAGCAACTGGAGATATCAGTCGTGTCACCAAAATTAAAGAGCTCGCAGGCAAGGATTTCATCGTTTTAAGTGGTGATGATGCAACGAGTTTGGATGCAATGAAACTCGGCGCAGAGGGCGTGATTTCTGTAACGAATAACTTAGCGCCAAAAGATATGGCTGATATGTGTCGTTATGCACTTTCAGGTGATTTTACTAAAGCCGAAGAAATTAATGCTCGCCTGATGCGCTTACATAATGATTTATTTATTGAATCCAATCCAATACCAGTTAAATGGGCAGCTTATCGTTTAGGTTTAATTAAATCTCCTCACTTACGTTTACCGCTGACCATATTAAGCGAAAACGTTCAACCCAAAGTAGAAGAAGCATTAAAAATTGCGGGATTATTATAAATAAAATAAGGGGCAAATCATTGTCCCCATATTTTTATTATCGCAAAAGTATTATTGATTTTTCGTTTATTTTATAGGATTCTAAACATGAAAAAAATAATATTAGGTTTGGCTGCAACTGTTGTGCTAAGTGGTTGTTCATCTGATCCAGAAAAGCTAAAAACCGCTAATGATACATTCCAAAAATCAGAAGCCAGTATTCCAGGTTTCTCTCCATTAGCAACAGGAGGCGTTAACTTACCTATTGCAGACAATACTTATGCATTACCTAATATTGCCTTCAAAAAAGGAGAAAATATCGATATTCGTCCACCATCAACACCATTAGCAATTATTCAAAATTCATTAACACAATTTGACGGTGAACGAGCCCTTATAGTATATCCAGAAGAACAAACAAGCATCTATAATTTAAAGCAAGTTGAACGTCTACTGAAAGAAGAAAATATTTCATCTACTGTTCAGGGGAATGTTTTAACGACGGATTGGTCACCAACTGATCGTATTGGAGATAAAAATGTCGAAATTAAATATCAAATAGAGCATGTTACCGATCGCAGCTCTAGTGCACTTGCCGTATCGGTGTTACAAACACGTCGTGATGGTATCATCTTCACACCAAGTGCATCTGAAAAACAACGTTATACCTCTGATCGTCTGAATCGTCTCATATATGCATTAACGTCAGCTTATACAAAACAACAGCAAGATTTATCTAACGCTTCTGTCGGGGCTATTTCATCACACATTATCCAAGATCTAAATGGTCAAATCGCTTTAGCAATGAATACGACATTTAACCAAGCATGGGAAAAATTAGGCTATGCCTTACCTAAAGTGGGTTTTGCGATTAAATCTGAAACCTCTGGCAGAGGATATCGCGAATTGAAATATTCCTCTTTAAATAAAGAAGACTGGCTACGCTTAGGTATCGAATCCCCAAAAATAGATAACGGTATTTACAATATGCAAATCTCGGACCATGGCAAACAAAGTTCAATGGTTATCTCTGATGAAAAAGGGCATTCACTTTCTGGGGATGATGCAAGAAAGATCTATCAGGCGATAAGTAATATCATATCAAGATAAAGAAAAACCGCACTTTAAAGTGCGGTTTTATTTTTCATTTTTTCTAGCTAAAAATTACGCTAATTTTTTGATTTGTGCAGCTAATTTAGATTTGTGGTTTGCTGCTTTGTTAGCGTGGATTAAGCCTTTAGAAGCCATACGGTCAACAACTTTTTGCATTTCAACGAATGCTGCTTCAGCTGCTGCTTTTTCACCTGCTGCTACTTGAGCATATACTTTTTTGATGTAAGTACGCATCATAGAGCGTTGGCTTGCGTTGTGTTGGCGGCGTTTTTCAGATTGAACCGCGCGTTTTTTTGCTGACTTGATATTAGCCAAGGTCAAACTCCTAAAATTTCTGTTAATTGATAGACAAAATAAAGGGCGTCAATATGCCGATTTTTTATACTTTTGTCAATGGAAAATTTGTGTTGATTTCGGTGAGACACAACCGAAAGTAAGTATCGTTATTTTCACAAGCTCTTTCAATATGGGCTCACACAAACGATGTGTGGCGGATTTTATCAGTTTTTTTTCACGGAATATAGCGTAAAAACAAAATTTCTATACAATTAGGCAAAAATTTTAGGGTAGAGAAGAATATTTTGAGTAAACGACTTTTAAAATCTAGCATTGTTGTTAGTTCTATGACTTTATTGTCTAGAGTGTTAGGCCTTGTGCGCGATGTAGTTATCGCTCATCTCATTGGGGCTGGCGCTGCGGCGGACGTTTTTTTATTTGCTAATCGTATCCCAAATTTTCTTCGCCGTTTATTTGCTGAAGGGGCTTTTTCACAGGCTTTTGTCCCTGTTCTCGCAGAATATCAAAAATCTGGTGATATTAATAAAACCCGTGAATTTATTGGAAAAGTTTCTGGTACCCTTGGGGGATTGGTCAGTATTGTTACGATCCTCGCGATGATTGGCTCACCTATCGTTGCCGCTTTATTTGGGATGGGCTGGTTCACCGATTGGATGAATGATGGCCCTGATGCACATAAATTTGAACAAGCTTCTCTTTTACTTAAAATAACTTTTCCTTATTTATGGTTTGTCACTTTTGTCGCGCTTTCTGGCGCGGTGCTTAACACGATTGGAAAATTCGGTGTGATGTCTTTTTCACCGGTGTTATTAAATATAGCGATGATAGCCACCGCACTTTTCCTTGCGCCACAAATGGATAATCCAGATCTTGCATTGGCTATAGGTATTTTTCTAGGCGGCTTATTACAGTTCTTATTCCAAATTCCATTTATGAAACAAGCTGGTTTACTGGTGAAACCCAAATGGGCGTGGCGGGATGAAGGCGTAACTAAAATCCGCAAATTAATGATCCCTGCGTTATTTGGTGTATCAGTAAGTCAAATTAATCTTTTGCTGGATACAGTGATTGCAAGCTTTTTAATGACAGGTTCAATTAGCTGGTTATATTATTCCGACCGCTTACTGGAATTTCCTCTCGGTTTATTTGGTATTGCTATTTCTACCGTAATTTTGCCAACACTTGCTCGCCACCATGTTAATCGTGAAGGTGATTCAGCTAAAAGTGCGGTTGATTTTCGTAATACAATGGATTGGGGCGTGAGAATGATTTTATTACTTGGCGTTCCCGCTGCCATTGGTATTGCGGTATTGGCTCAGCCGATGTTACTTACGCTCTTTATGCGTGGAAATTTCATGCTAAATGATGTTCATGCCGCCTCTTATTCTTTATGGGCATTTAATACGGGTTTACTTAGCTTTATGTTGATTAAAATCCTCGCCAATGGCTATTACGCCCGCCAAGATACCAAAACGCCAGTAAAAATCGGCATTATTGCCATGGTGAGTAATATGGGGTTTAACTTATTGGCGATTCCTTTTAGTTATGTGGGTTTAGCTATTGCTTCAGCAATGTCGGCAACCCTTAATGCCTATTTACTCTATCGCGGCTTAGCCAAAGCGGATGTCTATCATTTTTCACGTAAAAGTGCGGTCTTTTTTGGAAAAGTTTTATTGGCAGCAATCGCAATGGGCGCAGCAGTTTGGTATTACGTGCCTGAAATCAACCAATGGGCGAAAATGGATTTCTTCATACGTGTTTATTGGCTTGTTTGGTTGATTGTATTAGCCGCAATAGTTTATGGCGCAACATTGATTTTATTAGGCGTTCGAAAGCACCATTTGCTGACAAAAAACTAACTTCTCGCTATAATGCCGAAATTCTCTTATTTTCATGGATAAGGACATGCAATTAATTCGCGGGCTTCATAATGCAAATCGTGTTTTACAAGGTTGTGCGCTAACGATCGGCAATTTTGATGGTGTGCATTTAGGGCATCAAGCGGTCCTCCGTCATTTGCGCCAAAAAGCTGACGAATTAAATTTACCCATGGCGGTATTGTTATTTGAATCACAGCCGCGTGAATATTTTATGGGAGAAAATGCACCAGCGCGTTTAATGCGTTTGCGAGACAAAATTTATTATCTAGAAAAGGCTAAGGTTGATGTCGTAATTGTGGCGAAATTTGACCGCACTTTTGCCGAACAACCAGCTGATGTTTTTATTGAACAAACGCTTGTTAATCATCTGCATGTGAAATTTTTAAGTATTGGTGATGATTTCAAGTTCGGCTCAAAACGCCAAGGCAATTTTGCAATGTTGCAAGCAGCAGGTAAGCGTTTCGGTTTTGTTGTTGAAGATAACCGTAGCTTTTGTCTAGATGAACAGCGAATTAGTAGCACTGCAATCCGCGAAGCGTTAGCGAATGATGATTTACAACTTGCAGAAAATTTACTCGGTAAACCTTATCGTATTTTCGGGCGTGTGATCCATGGTAATAAGTTAGGTAGAACAATCGGATTTCCAACGGCAAATATTCGTTTGCATAGACAAGTAAATCCAATCAAAGGCGTTTATGCCGTAAAAGTGCGGTTAAAATCGGGTGAGATTTTTAATGGCGTGGCAAATATGGGAAGACGCCCAACTATAAATGGATTAATGCAATTATTAGAAGTTCATTTATTTGATTTTTCTCAGAATATTTATGGCCAAATAGTAGAAGTCGAATTCTGCCATAAGATTAGAAACGAGATTAAATTCCCGTCTTTTGACGCTTTAAAAACTCAAATTGAACGGGATATAAACACAGCGAAAGGCTTTTTTAAAGGGTAGATATGCCAGTTATTTTACGTTTTAGAGACTATGTTTTTTTCTTTTACTCTAATGAAGGAAATCCTCTTGAACCTGCGCATATTCATGTGCGCAATGCGGAGTCGGAAGCAAAATTTTGGTTGGAACCCGATATTTCTTTAGCAAGAAACGATGGATTTAATTCAAAAGAATTAAAAGAAATTTTTGTTATTGTTGAAACGCATAGAATGCAATTCACGGAGGCGTGGTATGACTATTTCAGCTAAAAGCATTCGTTTTGATGAAAACACTATGTGGGTGGAGTTAAATGATGCGCGTATTTTGGGTGTACCCTTAGTGTGGTTTCCGAAATTATTACATGCTACCCAAAGTGAATTAGAAAACTATGAGTTGAGTCGTAGAGGCATTCATTGGGATTGTCTTGATGAAGATATCTCTATCGATGGTTTACTTGCGGGACGTGGAGATGTCACACATAAACCACAAAAAGTTGCTTAAATTTAATTTAAAAATTGGAAAATAAAATGACAGTCGATTACAAAAACACTCTTAACCTACCAGAAACCAGCTTTCCAATGCGCGGTGATTTAGCTAAGCGCGAACCTGATATGTTGAAAAATTGGTACGAGAAAAATCTTTACCAAAAAATTCGTGAAGCGAGCAAAGGCAAAAAATCTTTTATTCTGCATGATGGTCCTCCTTATGCGAATGGTAACATTCATATTGGTCACGCAGTAAACAAAATTCTAAAAGATATTATTATTAAATCCAAAACAGCATTAGGTTTTGATTCTCCTTATATCCCGGGCTGGGACTGTCATGGTTTGCCAATTGAATTAAAAGTAGAAGGTTTAGTAGGCAAACCAAACGAGAAAATTACGGCGGCTGAATTCCGTCAAAAATGTCGTGAATATGCCACGGAACAAGTAGAAGGTCAGAAAAAAGATTTTATCCGTTTAGGTGTGTTGGGAGATTGGAATAATCCTTATTTAACGATGAACTTCGACACCGAAGCAAACATCATCCGTACACTCGGTAAAGTGATTGCGAATGGCCATTTATACAAAGGTTCAAAACCAGTGCACTGGTGTTTGGATTGTGGCTCTTCTTTAGCAGAAGCAGAAGTGGAATACGAAGACAAAGTTTCTCCGTCTATCTATGTTCGTTTCCCAACAGTAAGTGCGGTTGAAATTGAAGAGAAATTTAACGCAGTAGGTAAAGGCCATGGCAAATTATCTGCGGTGATTTGGACAACCACACCTTGGACAATGCCATCTAACCGTGCAATCGCGGTAAATGCAGAATTAGAATACAACCTAGTCCAACTTGGCGATGAGCGTGTGATTTTAGCTGCTGAATTAGTTGAATCCGTAGCGAAAGCGGTGGGCGTAGAACAAGTTGAAATTTTAGGTTCAGTAAAAGGTCAGGCGCTTGAGTTAGTACGCTTTAACCATCCGTTCTATAATTTCACTGTACCAGTAATTTTAGGTGATCACGTGACCACTGATGGTGGTACGGGTTTAGTACATACCGCGCCAGATCATGGTTTGGACGACTTTATTGTAGGGCAAAAATATAATTTACCAATGGCGGGTCTTGTATCGAATGACGGTAAATTTATTTCAACGACTGAATTCTTTGCAGGCAAAGGTGTATTTGAAGCCAATCCATTGGTTGTTGAAAAATTGCAAGAAGTGGGCAACTTATTAAAAGTTGAGAAAATCAAACACAGCTACCCACACTGCTGGCGTCACAAAACCCCGATTATTTTCCGTGCGACTCCTCAATGGTTTATCGGTATGGAAACACAGGGTTTACGCCAACAAGCATTAGGCGAAATCAAACAAGTTCGCTGGATTCCTGATTGGGGTCAAGCACGTATCGAGAAAATGGTTGAAAACCGTCCAGACTGGTGTATTTCCCGTCAACGTACTTGGGGCGTGCCGATGACCTTATTCGTGCACAAAGAAACTGAAGAACTTCATCCGCGTACTTTAGAGTTACTTGAAGAAGTGGCTAAACGTGTAGAGAAAGCCGGCATTCAAGCATGGTGGGATTTAGACGAAAAAGAATTATTAGGTGCGGACGCAGAAACCTATCGCAAAGTGCCAGATACCCTTGATGTATGGTTTGACTCAGGATCAACCTATTCTTCTGTTGTTGCGAATCGCACAGAATTTAACGGTCAAGATATCGATATGTATTTAGAGGGTTCTGACCAACATCGTGGTTGGTTTATGTCTTCTTTAATGCTTTCTACGGCAACAGACAGCAAAGCGCCATACAAACAAGTTTTAACTCATGGTTTCACTGTGGATGGTCAAGGCCGTAAGATGTCAAAATCTATCGGTAACATTGTGACTCCACAAGAAGTCATGGATAAATTCGGTGGTGATATTTTACGTTTATGGGTAGCTTCTACTGATTATACGGGTGAAATGACCGTTTCTGATGAGATCTTAAAACGTGCAGCGGATAGCTATCGTCGTATTCGTAACACCGCTCGTTTCTTATTAGCAAACTTGAATGGTTTTGATCCAAAACGTGATTTGGTCAAACCAGAAGAAATGATTAGCCTAGATCGTTGGGCGGTGGCTTGTGCGTTAGATGCACAAAAAGAAATCAAAGATGCGTATGATAACTATCAGTTCCACACTGTGGTACAACGTTTAATGCGTTTCTGTTCTGTGGAAATGGGTTCGTTCTACCTTGATATTATCAAAGATCGTCAATATACAACGAAAGCAGACAGCCTTGCTCGTCGTAGTTGTCAAACTGCGTTATGGCATATTGCTGAAGCATTAGTTCGTTGGATGGCACCGATCTTATCTTTCACTGCCGATGAAATTTGGCAACACTTACCACAAACCGAAAGTGGTCGTGCAGAATTCGTATTTACTGAAGAATTCTATCAAGGCTTGTTCGGTTTAGGCGAGAATGAAAAATTAGATGATGCTTACTGGCAACAACTGATTAAAGTTCGTTCTGAAGTGAACCGCGTATTAGAAGTCGCGCGTAACGATAAAGTGATTGGTGGCGGTTTAGAAGCTGAAGTGACCGTTTACGCTAATGACGAATATCGTGCATTGTTAGAACAATTAGGCAATGAATTACGTTTCGTGTTAATTACCTCAAAAGCTGAAGTGAAAGCATTAGCAGATAAACCTGCGGATGTGACTGCGGGTGAGTTAGAGGGAATTGCGGTAAGCGTAGCTCGTTCTAACGGTGAAAAATGTCCGCGTTGCTGGCATTATTCTGACAAAATCGGCGTGAACCCTGAACACCCTAAACTTTGTCCACGTTGTGTGGAAAATGTGGCGGGTAATGGTGAAGTGCGCCATTTTGCATAATTAAATTCGTTGTAAAACAGAAAAGTGCGGTTTATTTTAACCGCACTTTTTTAATTTTGTACAAAAGGAAGTAGAGATTATGTTAGGAAAAGAAATGATTCGCTCTAAAACAATGTGGTTTTATCTCTTATTGCTTGTTTTCTCCATTTTTACAAATATGGGATTGGGTAATGTATTAAGTGAGAATATTCCCGTTTCAGATTACGCAATTTTATTTGTTATCACGGCGATTTCTTTTTATTTTACCCCTTGGGTTGGGCGAATATTAATTACTGTATTATTCCTCAGCGCGCTATTTTATTGCTCTGCTGGTTTTTTCTATGGTATTCCATCTTTGGGTATTATCGCTTCTGTTTATGAAACGAATATTAATGAAACCTTGGAATATTACACGACTATCCCTTTTTGGATATTCTTATTTCAAGCTACTTATCTCATCCTGTTTGTTGCTTTAATGAAATTAAGTTTTCATGCTAAACAACAAGCATTTAAATGGCTGAATACGGGTGTTATCGGCATATTATTGGTTTTTTCTTACAATCAATTTTTTGATTGGAACTATGCGTATAAATTCCGTTTTTATCCTGTTCTGTTTTACTCAGAATTTGATCGTATGAATGATCTGTATTTAGAACAACGAGATTTTCTAAATCAATCAGTTAATGCGCCTTCTCAATGGGATATTCAATCTTTTACGCCAAAATATAAAAATTATATTTTAATTATTGGTGAAAGCATGCGAAAAGATTATATGTCGTTATATGGCTTTCCATTGAAAACAACACCATTTTTAGAGCGTGTGAAAGGCACAGTTTTTGAAAATTATTATTCTGCGGCACCGAATACGCAACCGTCTTTACAACGCACCTTATATCGAGCAGATAAAGGGGAAACGGTTTATACGGATAATATTATTTCTTTAGCCAAAAAAGCGGGCGTGAAAACCTATTGGATTTCTAATCAAGGCAAAATTGGGGAATTTGATACGATGGCCTCTCGTATTGGGCAAAGTGCGGATGAAACGATTTTTATGAAGCCGTTAGGTTACAATTCTAAAAAAGTTTATGACGATGAAATGTTGCCTGTATTAGATAAAGCTTTAAAAGAAAATATTACGAATCCAAAATTAATTGTGATTCATTTAATGGGCTCTCACCCTGCCTTTTGTGAGCGTCTTCCATACGAGGTTAAAAATTATTTTATTAATCAATCTATGTCTTGTTATTTAGAATCGATTAAATATACGGATCAGTTTTTAGAGAAATTAAATTCTCAATTAGTAGCGCAAAATGAATCCTATTCGGTGATTTACTTTTCTGATCACGGGCTTGCTCATTATGAGGATTCTAAAGGATTATCATTGCATCCAAATAATCTTTATAAACAAGATTATGAAATTCCTTTCGTTATGTTTTCGAGTGATAGCCAAAAGGTAGAAAAAATAAAAACGCCACAATCTGCATTTAATTTTGTTTATGGTTTTGTTGATTGGATGGGAATTAAGGAAAAACATTTACAAGGCGTGGATTTCTTCCATCCTGAAAAACAGGAAATTAAGGTATTTGATTGGAAGAAAGTGGTGAATGTCAAAGAGTTGGCTGATGATCCAGCAAAATTACCTGAAGCTGTGCAGTAAATGAGATCATGCTTTATCATTTATCGGCTTATGCTAGAATTAGCGCAATTTTTTTAAAAGGGAAATAGTATGTCCAAAAAATCAGGGCTTTCGTTTTTATGGTTAAGTGCGGTCGCTTTCGTGGTTGATTTACTCACTAAATACATTGTGGTACAAAAATTTGATTTGTATGAAAGCGTTAATGTATTACCTGTTTTCAATCTTACCTATGTTCGCAATTATGGCGCGGCATTTAGTTTCTTAGCGGATCATAGTGGTTGGCAACAATATTTCTTTATTTTGTTAGCATCGGCTATTTCTGGCATGTTGGTTTATTTTTTAGCAAAAAATAATGCTCAACAAAAAATCCAAAATTCTGCTTATGCACTCATTATTGGTGGCGCGTTAGCGAATATGGTGGATCGTGCTTATAATGGTTTCGTCGTGGATTTTTTTGATTTCTACTGGGATATTTACCATTATCCAGTGTTTAATATCGCCGATATTGCCATTTGTATTGGTGCAGGGTTATTAGCATTGGATGCTTTTAAGAGCGAAAAGAAAAAAGTACAAGATAAACAAGCAGAAAAGTACGGTCAGAAATGAAGATAATTTTAGCGAACCCACGAGGATTTTGTGCCGGTGTAGATCGTGCCATTAGTATTGTTGAACTAGCCTTAGAAATTCATGGCGCACCGATTTATGTTCGTCACGAAGTAGTACATAACCGATTTGTTGTAAACGGATTGCGTGATCGTGGCGCGATCTTTGTGGAAGAATTAAGCGAGGTGCCTGATGGTGCTATCGTTATTTTTTCTGCGCATGGCGTATCTCAAGCGGTTCGACAAGAAGCGAAAGATCGTAATCTCAAAGTATTTGATGCAACCTGTCCTTTGGTAACTAAAGTGCATATGCAGGTTGCACGCGCAAGTCGAAAGGGAACAAAAGCGATTTTGATTGGGCATAAAGGGCATCCTGAAGTTGAAGGCACAATGGGGCAGTATAGCAACGAAGATGGCGGTATTTTCTTGATTGAAAAAGTAGAAGATATTGCACGTTTGCCAATGCAAGAAAATGATGATTTAACCTTTATGACGCAAACCACTTTGTCGCTAGATGATACAGCTGAAACCATTGCTGCATTAAAGGAAAAATATCCCGCTATTCAAGGGCCACATAAAAACGATATTTGTTATGCGACAACTAATCGTCAAGAAGCGGTGCGAGAATTGGCAAAATTATCTGATTTGGTATTAGTGGTGGGTTCTAAAAATTCATCAAATTCAAATCGTTTAGCTGAACTGGCGTCTCGAATGGGTGTTAAATCGCAGCTTCTTGATGATCCTTCCGATATTCAAGCGGATTGGTTTAATGATGTGAAAACCATTGGGATTACAGCTGGCGCGTCTGCACCAGAAGAATTAGTCCAATCGATTATTTCCCGCTTAAAAGAGTTTGGTGCGAATACCATAGAAGAACTACAAGGGTTAGAAGAAAATATGTTCTTTGAAGTTCCAAAAGAGCTGAGAATAAAAGAAGTTAACTAATCTTAAGGGCTTGTCGTAAATGATAAGCCCTTTGTTTTTTCATTAAAATCAAGAATTTTTGCGATCTGAATCTCAAAAGTGCGGTAAGAATCTTGAGCGTTTTTTTGAAAGCATAAAAAATGGCTGTGTTGATATGCTCGTCAACATGTTCATATTACAAGGAAACCTCTATGAAATTAATGAAAACATTATTTACTTCGATGGTATTGTGTGGTGCGCTTGTTGCTTCTTCGTCTTTTGCTGAGGAAAAAGCAACAGAACAAACTGCTCAACCTGTTGTGGCAACTCAAACTGAAGCTCAAGTTGCACCAGCTACTGTGAGTGATAAATTGAATATCAATACGGCAACCGTTAGTGAAATTCAAAAAGCCTTAACAGGAATCGGTGCAAAAAAAGCAGAAGCGATAGTGCAATATCGTGAAAAACACGGTAATTTCACGAGTGCTGAACAACTATTAGAAGTGCAAGGGATTGGTAAAGCAACACTTGAAAGAAACCGTGATCGAATCACTTTTTAATTTTAAAACCGCTTATGGATGCCCTGTTTTACAGGGCTTTTTTATTGTGCACTTTAAGCCATTTTTGCATTTGTTCAATTTCCGCTTGTTGTGCGTTAATAATATTCTCAGCAAGCTTACGCATCTCAGGATCTTTTCCGTATTTTAATTCAACTTCCGCCATTTTTACTGCGCCAATATGGTGTGGCAACATACCTGCTGCAAAAGCAACATCAGGATCTTTATATTGCATGGCTGCCATCATGTCTTGATGCATTTGATTCATACCTTGCATTAATTCTTGTTGCATTGCAGAACCTGTCGGCATTGGCATATTCATGTGTGCTTGATGCGGTTGTTCATTAGCTTGGGCACAAATTGAAACTGCAGCAGCGCTAAGTGTGATAAAAGTCATAAGTTTTTTCATGTTTTTCTCCTATGTGATAACTGAATGAGCACGAATCATAAACCTTGACCTAAGGTTAAAGTCAATATTTATTCCGAAAATTTTTGGTGAGATATTAAAATAAGACAATGTTTGATATGAGGGACAGAATTACGAAGCAAAGATTTGTACTTGCCACGGGCAATAAAGGCAAAGTAAAAGAAATTGCAGATGTATTAGCTGATTTTGGTTTTGAAGTCATTGCTCAGACAGATTTAGGCATTGAAAGCCCAATCGAATCACCTTTTAATTTTAAAACAGCTTATGGATGCCCTGTTTTACAGGGCTTTTTTATTTTTTTCAGAAAATGTAGAAAGTTTATTTCTTTTTAAAAATCCGTTGGCAAGCCTAATAAATTTTAATACACTAAAAAGCCTAGTCGGGGTGCAATACGCTGAGATCATACCCGTGAACCTGAAACAGTTAATACTGACGTAGGAAACTAGGAATACAACCTTATCTCCTTCCCGTCATTGTTGCTGCCTTTTGATATAAATAAGGATGTAATAATGAAACTTCTTAAATTAACCTTAATTTCTACCGCACTTTTTTCCACCACGGCATTAGCCCAATCACAACAAAGTGTGAATGTATATAGCTATGATTCTTTTACTTCTGAGTGGGGAGCGGGTCCAAAAGTAAAACAAGATTTTGAAAAAGCGCACCCACAATGCTCTATTAATTTTACGCCTTTTGAAAGTGGCGGTGTGTTACTCAACCGTGTTCGTTTGGAAGGAAAGAAAACCAAAGCGGATATTGTGTTAGGTTTAGATAACTTTGTTTTAGAACAAGCTGAAAAAACAGGTATTTTCACGCCAAATAAAGTAGATTTAACTCAACTTGATCTGCCAACAAAATGGACGAATAAAACATTCTTGCCTTTCGATTTCGGTAACTATGCTTTTGTGTATGACAAAACTAAATTACAAAATCCTCCGAAAAGTTTGAAAGAATTGGTTGAACGCCAAGATATCCGTGTAATTTATCAAGATCCTCGCACCAGCAGTGTGGGTCGTGGTTTATTGGTTTGGATGAATGCAATTTATCCTGCGGACAAAATTCAATCTGCTTGGAAAGAGTTGGATAAACATACGGTGACAGTGGGTAAAGGCTGGTCGGATACTTACGGTGCATTCTTAAAAGGCGAGGCTGATTTAGTGTTAAGTTACAGTACATCACCACTTTATCACCAACTTTTTGAGAAAAAAGATAATTATGCAGCGACAGATTTTGCGGAAGGGCATATTACTCAAGTGGAATTAGCGGCTCGAGTCGCCAACCATCCAAATCAATGTGCGGATGATTTTATGGCATTTTTAATTTCACCTACGGCACAAAAACATATTGTGACAGCCAATATTATGTTGCCAGTCATTCAAGGTGAAATTGAACCGCACTTTGATGCTCTTAAAGCTCAACAAAAAATTCAAACTCCAATTAATCCAATGGTGAATGCGGAACACTTAAAAAATTGGATTAGCACTTGGCAAACTACATTAACAAAATAGTTTGATGTTGTCATTATTTCATCATCCACAACTCCGCCCTCGTCATTATGTGGGCGGCGTTGTTGTTATTAGCTTTATTACTCTTTTTTATGGTAGCGCCTTAAGTTCGATCTTTGCATTGGGCGATGAATTGCAATGGCGATCTTGGTTCACGGATGATTATCTACAGCATCTGATTCTTTTCAGTTTTGGACAAGCCTTACTTTCTACTGTTTTGTCTATTTTTTTTGGTCTGCTCCTCGCTCGAGCATTGTTTTATCAATCATTATCAGGAAAAAAGTGGCTATTAAAATTAATGTCGCTAACTTTTGTCTTACCTGTTTTAGTGGCAATTTTTGGTTTGATCGGCATTTATGGTTCAAGTGGTTGGTTAGCTAAGTTTGCTAACCTTTTTGGAATGCCGTGGCAGGGACATATTTACGGGCTCTCGGGTATTTTAATTGCTCATCTTTTTTTCAATATCCCACTGGCAGCGCAACTTTTCTTACAAAGCTTGCAAAGTATCCCTTATCAGCAACGTCAGCTTGCGGCGCAACTCAATTTACAAGGTTGGCAATTCGTTAAATTGGTGGAATGGCCCGTTTTTCGTCAGCAATGTTTGCCCACATTCAGCTTGATTTTTATGCTTTGCTTCACCAGTTTTACAGTTGTTCTTACACTAGGCGGTGGGCCTCAATATACAACATTAGAAACCGCAATTTACCAAGCGATTTTATTTGAATTTGATCTGCCAAAAGCAGCACTTTTTGCCATGTTACAATTTGTATTTTGCTTGGTTTTATTTAGCTTAACATCGCGTTTTTCTCCCTCTAATCAAAATGGCTTGAGCAATAGTAATCCTTGGTTTGAGAAACCTAAAAGTGCGGTCAAAATTTTCCATGTTTTTGTCTTACTTATTTTTATATTTTTCCTTTTTTCGCCAGTGTTGAACATTCTTATCAGCGCATTGAATTCACCAAGTTTACTCTCGGTTTGGCATAATTCTCAGCTCTGGCGTGCGTTAGGTTATTCGCTTTCTATTGCGCCCCTGTCCGCATTACTTGCATTAATAATGGCGATTGCCTTATTGCTTTTATCACGCCGTTTAGAATGGTTGCATTATCAGAAAATCGCTCAATTTATTATTAATGCAGGAATGGTGATTTTGGCAATCCCGATTTTAGTGCTTGCGATGGGATTATTTTTATTATTACAAGATCGTGATTTTTCAAATATTGATTTGTTTATTATCGTTGTATTTTGCAATGCGTTAAGTGCAATGCCTTTTGTTATACGTATTTTGAGTGCACCTTTTCATAACAATATGCGTTATTACGAAAATCTATGTAATAGTCTGGGAATTGTGGGGTGGAAACGTTTTTCTCTGATTGAGTGGCAAACTTTACGTGCGCCATTGCGCTACGCTTTTGCTTTAGCCTTGGCACTATCTTTAGGGGATTTTACGGCTATTGCGTTGTTCGGCAATCAAGAGTTTACTTCTCTACCGCACTTGTTATATCAGCAGCTAGGGAATTATCGTAATCAAGATGCAGCTGTAACCGCAGGGATTTTATTATTGCTTTGTGGCATATTGTTTGCCTTTATTCACACGCATAGGGATGCCGATGATTTATCTAAATAATGTGATTTTGAACGATAAAACCTTACCGATGTGCTTTAATTTGAGCGTAAATTCTGGCGAGCGTGTCGCAATTATTGGCGAAAGTGGGGCGGGGAAAAGTACGTTATTGAATTTAATCGCTGGATTTGAATTTCCTCATCAAGGAGAAATTTGGTTAAACGATAAAAATCATACGCGTAGTGCACCTTACGAGCGTCCAGTTTCCATGCTATTTCAAGAAAATAATTTATTTCCTCATTTAACCGTACAGCAAAATCTTGCTTTGGGGTTAAAAACCTCTTTAAAATTAACCGCACTTGAGCAGGAAAAAATTGAACAGGTCGCTTGTTCTGTAGGATTGGGCGATTATTTGCAACGTTTACCGAATTCTCTTTCTGGGGGGCAAAAACAGCGAGTGGCATTGGCGCGTTGTTTGTTGCGAGATAAACCTATCTTATTATTAGATGAGCCTTTTTCCGCATTAGATCAGAAACTTCGTGTAGAAATGCTCGCTTTGATCGCTAAACTTTGTGATGAGAAACATCTGACGTTGTTACTTGTTACCCATCAACCATCGGAATTAGTTGGTACGATAGATCGAGTATTATTGGTGGAAAATGGTCAGATAAGTCAATTGCAAAAAGAGACGTAAAATTATATAGATTTTATAACCGATGAATCTATTCATGGCTATCGATATCAGCCTATAAACTAAATGAATATAAGATACAAAAATGCGGTTATTATTTACCGTACTTTCAAAGGAAAAATATGTTAACTGAAAAACTACAAATTAACTCCATTACACCACATCCAAGCGTTGAATATTGGTCTGTTTGCAAAGTTGAGGCGTTATTTGAAACGCCATTTTTGGAATTGGTTTACCGCGCCGCGCAAGTTCATCGCAAGCATTTTAATCCTAGAGCGATTCAGTTATCCACGTTAATGTCTATCAAAACGGGAGGATGCCCAGAAGATTGTGGTTATTGTCCTCAATCAGCCCGTTATCATACTGGCGTACAAAATCAGCAGTTATTAGATGTTGATGAGATCGTCGCGAAAGCAAAAATTGCGAAAGCGCGTGGAGCAGGGCGTTTTTGTATGGGCGCAGCTTGGCGAGGTCCTAAGCCAAAAGATATTGAGAAAGTCACAGAAATTATTAAAGCAGTGAAATCGCTCGGTTTAGAAACTTGCGGTACTTTTGGTTTATTGCAAGACGGTATGGCAGAAGATTTAAAAGAAGCGGGATTAGATTATTACAATCATAATCTTGATACCGCGCCAGAACATTATGCAGAAGTGATTGGTACTCGCCGTTTTGATGATCGCCTTAGCACGTTAGGAAAAGTGCGCAAAGCTGGGTTAAAAGTGTGTTGTGGCGGTATTGTGGGGATGAATGAAACTCGCAAAGAACGGGCTGGATTAATCGCGAGCCTTGCAAATCTTGATCCTCAACCTGAATCGGTGCCGATTAATCAACTCGTTAAGGTTGAAGGTACACCATTAGCCGATGCGGAAGAATTAGATTGGACAGAGTTTGTGCGAACGATTGCTGTCGCGCGTATTACTATGCCAAAAAGCTATGTTCGCCTTTCTGCAGGCCGTAGTGGTATGAGTGAAGAAATGCAAGCGATGTGTTTTATGGCGGGTGCAAATTCGATTTTCTATGGCGATAAATTACTTGTCACAGGTAACCCAGAAGAAGATGGCGATCAGTTATTAATGGCAAAATTAGATTTAGAGCCAGAAAATGCAGAAAATAAAAGGTAGTAGTTTGCATTAGGTAGCTGAGAAATTAAGTATTAATCTACTCTTTTCTTTATTTTTATATATCATAATACTTTTCCAGTAGCCAATAACAATCCGCACAAAACGTCAGTTTTTAGGCACTCTTATAACGCCCTATACTTCACAAGCCCTTAAAAGGGCTTGTGAGAATTGACAATCTATCTAATTATTTTCTTACCTTCCCTTAAAGAGAGCAAAGAACATATGAATATGGTCTGGCATTATACATACTTCAATTATCTTATATTTTTATAACCATATAACCGTCTCAATATTTACCCTATATCTACTCTTCACCTTCCATAAATTGGTTTTATCCTGTTTACTTTTCTTATGCACTTCGGAATAAAAACAATATAATACTTACCATTCCATTTTGTAAATTATAGACTTCAGTCGTCATTAACTTTACTTACTATGATAATCCTCCTATATGTTGAATTTTGGTTGTCAGCCTTGTTCATTATATAGCGAGAATTTTTTCTGTTCATCGCTTAAGCTATTTGGCTCCATACGCATAGCGTATGGTTTTTGTTATAGCCAGACTTTCGTCTGGCTATAACAAAAACCCCATATCTTTCGACACGGGGTTCTTCTGTTTTTATTTGGATTTAACTTAGATAAGTATTTGGTAACCTGGCGGTGCCCTACTCTCACATGGGGATGCCCCACACTACCATCGGCATTACAGCGTTTCACTTCTGAGTTCGGTATGGTGTCAGGTGGTTCCACCGCACTATCGCCGCCAGGATAATTCTTTGATAACTTGTCTTTCTCTTTTATCTTTCGCTACTCAGCTCTTACTCGACCTTTCACTCGTTCTTATTGGCCACAAGCTGAATGTTTAG
The DNA here is from genome assembly GCF_006384255.1 of Haemophilus seminalis. Classification (GTDB taxonomy): domain Bacteria; phylum Pseudomonadota; class Gammaproteobacteria; order Enterobacterales; family Pasteurellaceae; genus Haemophilus; species Haemophilus seminalis. The sequence continues at coordinate 286 of NZ_VCED01000003.1, read as the reverse complement.
TTAATTTCTTTTTCTTTCACTCTGTTTTCCAAAAACACTTGAGCGTTGTATAGTTAAGCCTCTCGGGCAATTAGTACAGGTTAGCTCAATGACTCACATCACTTACACACCCTGCCTATCTACGTCTTAGTCTTAAACAACCCTTACACACTTGATGTGTGGGAGAACTCATCTCTTGGCAAGTTTCGTGCTTAGATGCTTTCAGCACTTATCTCTTCCGCACTTAGCTACCCGGCAATGCGTCTGGCGACACAACCGGAACACCAGTGGTGCGTCCACTCCGGTC